>NZ_KK211277.1:0-352369 GCF_000621445.1 Alkalihalobacillus bogoriensis ATCC BAA-922
AATCTAAAAATGTAAAATAAAGAGTGGCACTCACCCCAACTCATCAGGGTGAGTGCCACTCATTTTTTATTTACTGTTTTGTCCCAGCCTCTTTTTTTAAAGAATTAAGCGTTAGCTTCAGCAATACGACCACGTAGAACCATTTGTAATATTCCACCGTGGCGGTAGTATTCGATTTCAACTTCACTATCGAAACGAACAAGTACTTCAAATTCTGTTTTATTTCCTTCTTCATCAGTAGCTGTCACTTTCACCATATCACGAGGTTTGACTTCATTTGTAATATGAACTTCAAATGACTCTTTTCCAGATAGGCCTAAAGTTTCAGCAGATTCGCCTTCTTTAAATTGAAGTGGTAATACACCCATTAAAACTAAGTTACTACGGTGAATACGCTCATAACTTTCAGCGATAACCGTTTTAATTCCTAATAGGTTTGTACCTTTTGCAGCCCAGTCACGTGAACTACCCATACCGTAATCTTTTCCTGCTAAAATCGCAAGACCTGTACCTTGCTCTTTATATTTCATGGCAGCATCATAGATAGGCATTACTTCGCCAGTTGGCCAGTATGTTGTAAATCCACCTTCTGTTCCAGGAGCAACTTGGTTACGGATACGAATATTGGCAAACGTACCACGCATCATCACTTCATGGTTACCACGACGAGAACCATAAGAGTTGAAGTCGCGTTGTTCTACACCTTTAGAAAGCAAGTATTTCCCTGCTGGTGTATCTTTTCCAAACGCACCTGCTGGAGAAATATGGTCTGTTGTTACAGTGTCACCAAATTTACCGATTACTTTCAAACCAGAAAGCGGCTCGATATCTTGTGGATCTTTAGACAATCCTTCAAAGAATGGCGGGTTTGCAATATAAGTTGAATCCTCATCCCATTTATACAACGCATCATCAGTTGTTTCAATTTCATTCCAACGCTCATTGCTTTGGAAAACATTTTCATACTCACGTTTAAACAATTCCGGTGTAACTGTTTCATGAACAACTTTGGCAATTTCTTCTGCTGTTGGCCAAATGTCATTAAAGAACACATCGTTTCCATCTTTGTCTTTTCCGATTGAGTCTTTTTGAAGGTCAATATCCACTGTTCCCGCTAGTGCATATGCAACAACAAGCGGCGGAGAAGCAAGATAGTTTGCTTTCACTAATGGATGAATACGTCCTTCAAAGTTACGGTTACCAGAAAGAACAGATGTGACAGTTAAGTCATTTTCTGCAATTGCTGCTTCAATTTCATCAGCAAGTGGACCAGAGTTACCGATACATGTTGTACAGCCATAACCAACAATGTTAAAGCCAAGTTGCTCTAAGTATGGAAGTAATCCTGAGTCTACTAAATACCCCGTAACAACTTTTGAACCTGGAGCTAACGATGTTTTTACGTATTCAGGAACTTGCATTCCTTTTTCTGCTGCTTTTTTCGCAACTAAGCCTGCTCCAATAAGTACGTAAGGGTTTGACGTATTTGTACAGCTTGTAATGGCAGCGATCGCAATTGATCCTGTCGTCATTGTCGTTTCGTTTCCATTCGCAAGTTTGACTGTCACCTTTTTATTAAACTCATCCTCAGAAAGCCCTAGACCTTGTGTACCTGAAGGAGCGACAACTGCTTTTTTGAACTCCTCTTGCATTTTAGAAAGCGGTACTAAATCTTGCGGACGTTTTGGACCTGAAAGATTCGCTTCAATTTCAGATAAATCAATTTCAACAACATCAGTGTACGTAGGGTCTGGAGTTTCACCAGGAACATAGAATAAATCATTTGCTTTGCTGTATTGTTCAACAAGCTTAATTTGCTCTTCTGAACGTCCTGTTAACCGCAAGTAGTTTAATGCTTCCTCGTCAACTGGGAAAAATCCACATGTTGCTCCATACTCTGGTGCCATGTTTGAAATTGTAGCACGGTCAGCCAGTGGCATTTCACTTAAACCAGGACCGTAGAACTCAACGAATTTCCCTACAACTTTTTTCTCACGTAACACTTGAGTTACTTTTAATGCCACGTCTGTTGCCGTCGTTCCACTTGGAAGAGAACCAGTGAATTTAACCCCAATAACATCAGGTACAGGGAAATAAGAAGGTTGTCCAAGCATCCCAGCTTCCGCTTCGATACCACCAACACCCCAACCTAATACACCAATACCATTAATCATTGTTGTATGAGAGTCTGTTCCAACTAATGAATCTGGATATGCAGTAAGTTCACCGTCTTTTTCAACACCATGAACGACATTTGCTAAAAACTCAAGGTTTACTTGGTGGACGATACCTGTTGCTGGTGGCACAGCACGATAGTTATCAAATGCTTTTTGTGCCCAGTTTAAAAATTGGTAACGCTCTTCATTTCGACGGAACTCTAAGTTCATATTAAAATCTAAAGAATCCTCTGTTCCTGCTTTATCAACTTGAACAGAGTGGTCAATTACAAGATCAACAGGAATTTCAGGGTTGATGTTTTGTGGGTCTCCCCCTAAATCGGCCATTGCTTTACGTAATGAAGCTAAGTCAACGACTGCCGGTACACCTGTGAAATCCTGTAAAATAACACGGGATGGTTTAAACGGAACATCGATTTCTTTTAGCTCCGACGTGCCCCATTTTGCAAGATTTTCAACATGCTCTTTTTTAATGACAAATCCATCTTCTTGGCGTAATACAGATTCTAAAAGAACCTTTACAGAATACGGTAAAGATGATACGTTTCCAACACCAGCTTCTTGTAGTGCTTGTAAACGATAAAAATTGTACGTTTTCCCGTTCACCTCAAACGATGAGCGAGAGTTAAAGCTATCTTTTGTCATATGTACTCCCTCCTTATTAACTATAATATAACAGTTTCTCAAAATTGTAAAAATAATAGCTACAGAATGTAACCGTTACGATTCTGTGAACTCCTTTTATAGAATAGCAAAACTTTCTTAAAGAATAAATGGATTTTTTGAATTCTGTGTAAATTAAAACCGTTTCTTTTGAAAAAACTAATGAAGTGGAGGTGATTCTTTTGACAAGAAAAAAATCAAATCACATCATTCCTGGAGCTAATGCAGCGAAAGGACAAGGTAAAGACGTCGGATTGAATTCTCAATTTGACAATGAAATGGCAAATGAACCGTTAACAGCGGAACAAAGGCAATTTAATAAGAAAACGAAAAAACGCCAATAATCTTATGTGAACAAGGAGTCCCAAAAGGAAAACACCTTTTGGGACTCCTTTCATTCTTTGTTATTGTTGCACTTTGTTTTTTAATTGTTCAAGTTGCTGTTGATATTGATGCAATTGCTCTTTTTGATGTTCAGAAGCAACGGTTAACGCTTTTAACACTTGCTGCTCTGCTTCGTCAATTTCTTGCATCGCCGTTTTTGTATGGTGCCCTATATCATTTGGAGAATCATCAATGACAGCTGTTGCTTCTTCGGCTTGAACAACAGCTTGTTGCGCAGCTTGAAATGCTTGTTGCTTATCTTTATGATATGGCATAACTTTACCCCTCCTTTTTTTCACCGTTAGTTTCTATTTTCTGTTATACGATTATACATACTGATGTGGATATTTCGCTCAAACCAACAAATACTATGATTAAAAAGGAGGGAAAACGAAATGGTTGAACATAATACATCAAAAGACATTCGAAAAAATGCTCCTAAAGGGGATAACCCTGGTCAGCCCGCTCCAATGAAAGGATCTAAAAAAGTAAAACAACGAAATCACGTAAATCAAGCCCATGGCGAATAAGAAAAACGATAGCGTTTTTCTTTCAAGCGAAGTGCGGAGCCCTGCCGCTTTTAACAGTGAACCCCTAGTGCTGTTCTTGGGTGAAACGCGCAGGTGAGCAGCCTTCGCTCTTCAAGAATAAGCTTTCTAAGCTACACCCAAATGTTTATCTTTTCTTTTCAAAAGAAACCCAGTTCCATTTATTCATGGGACTGGGTTTGCTCTAACCATCGTTTAAGTTGTTCAATGACGATGTTTACTTCTTGCTCTTCTATTGTGCGAAAATCAAAAACAAGATGGTTGTCCTTACGCCGACAAACAATCGGGATGTCTAGCTTTAGAAATTGTTCAAATAGTTCTTGTGCTGAAAAATGTGGATGAGATACATACACAAGCATTGTTGGAATATCCACTCCCGGCATCGTTCCTCCACCAATTTGTGATGTTCCTTTCTCAAATTGAAAAGTGAAATGAAATGTAGAAAGAGCTTGGACAAAACGACGTGCTTTTTGTTCCACTTCTTCAACTGTCGTTAAAATGGCATGGACTGTTGGAATGTCCTGCACTTTATGAAACGAATGTCTATACGCTTTTAACGTAGCTTCTAATGCAGCTAATGTCATCTTATCAACTCTTAAAACACGTGCGAGCTGATGCTTTTTTAACATCGAAATCAGTTCTTTTTTGCCTGCAATAATTCCAGCTTGTGGACCTCCTAATAACTTATCCCCACTAAAGGAAACAATGTCCACTCCTTTTTCTAATGTTTCTTTTACGGTCGGCTCATCTCCGATACCATGTGTCCTGAAGTCATAAATCGCACCACTACCTAAGTCTTCATACAATAGGATTTTATGGTCTTTTTTTATCTCAACTAGCTCTTCAATCGACACTGATTTTGTAAACCCAATGGTTTTAAAATTACTTGTATGTACTTTCATCATCATCGCTGTATTTTCAGTAATCGCTTTTTCATAGTCAACCGGATGGGTTTTATTTGTCGTTCCCACTTCTACAAGCGAAGCTCCACTTTCTTCCATAATTGAAGATACCCGAAACGATCCCCCTATTTCAACGAGTTGTCCACGTGAAACGATCACTTCTTTACCTTTTGCAAATGCTTTTAAAATAAAGTAAACGGCAGCAGCATTATTATTGACAACCATCGCCGCTTCTGCACCTGTGACTTCTTGGATAATGGATTCGATGATATCATGCCTTGAGCCTCGTGTTCCTGTTTGTAATTGATATTCAAGATTTGAATAATGCATGGCGACCGCCTGGACTTGGTTAACTGCCTCTTCACTTAATTTTGCTCGTCCTAAATTTGTATGTAATATCGTACCTGTTGCATTGATTACCTTTGTTAATGTTGGCTTTTTATCTTCTTTCGCTTTTGCTTTTAGTAAAGAAAAAATCTCATTTAACAGTCCATCAACCGACTGCCTTTTTCCTTCTATAATTTCATTTCGAATCGCATCAATCATTTCTTTTATCCAATTTGTTGCTGCATCTTTTGAAACACCACTTGAATGGATAAAAATGAGAAATCTCTTGTCTTGTTGAATTTCGTGGATAGCAGGTAAGGACCTTAATAACGTTTTCACAATTGCACCTCATCTTGTCACATTTTTCATTATTATTAAAAAATGCACCTAAAATGAAAGGTGCATTGGATTATTCTGTCATAGATTCCATTGTTTCGATTACAGCTTTAGTTTCAGGAAATTGTCCCGTTTCTCGCTTAGAATAAACGTTTGTTCCATTAACTGTAACCTCAAATACGCCACCCGAACCAGGGATTAGCGAGAACTCCGTAATATTTCCTCGAAAATGAGTAAATAGCTCTTCCGCAAAACTTGCGGCTTTTGGTGCATAGTTTCACTGCATGCAAAACTCAACAGACACATGATATTTCATAAGTAACATCTCCTTTAACTGATGATACTATTATTGTAATGCATGTTTTCCTTCGGTGCAACACACATGCATCTACCATTCTTTTCTGTTATGATGTCGGTAGTATCTTTAATTTGGAGGCGAAAAACATGAATAATGAACAACCGATTCGGTTAACTGCGATGTCAACAAAAGCTGGTTGAGGCTGCAAAATTGGTCCTGAAGACCTGGCACAAGTTTTGTGTCATTTACCTGATCAAACACATGACAAAAATGTTCTTGTTGGTCTTGATACGTCCGACGATGCCGGAGCATATAAAATATCAGATGAGCTAGCATTAATCCAAACAGTCGATTACTTTACGCCTGTTGTGGACGACCCTTATATGTTTGGCCAAATCGCTGCGGCTAATGCTTTAAGTGATGTTTATGCGATGGGTGGCCAACCGAAAACTGTGCTTAATATTGTCGGTTTCCCGATCAAAAAATTACCTGAGCAGATGTTAGCTCAAATTTTAATTGGGGCGGCTGATAAAGTCAAAGAAGCAGGGGCTACCATTGTCGGTGGACATTCCATCGACGACCAAGAACCAAAATTTGGACTTTCTGTTACTGGTTTTGCTCACCCTGACCGTATTTATAAAAATGTCGGCGCAAAAATTGGCGATGTTCTTGTTTTAACAAAGCCTATTGGTGTAGGGATTCTTACTACCGGCATTAAGCGAAATGCTGTAACAAAAGAGCAAGAAAGTGCTGTAACAAAAACAATGGCTCAATTAAACAAAGTAGCGGCTGAACAATTAGCTCCTTTTGACCCTCATGCAGTAACAGATGTGACTGGATTTGGCTTATTAGGACACGCCTATGAAATGGCAAAAGGGAGTCATGTAAGTTTTGTCATTCACCATCAAGATGTCCCTATGCTTGAAGGAACGCTCTCTTTAGCAGAGAAAGGTATCATTCCTGGCGGTTCAAAAGCAAATGAAAAATGGCTTCAATCCGTGATTGACTATGATCCAACACTACGAGATGTGATGAAAAGTATATTATGTGATGCAATTACATCAGGTGGATTGCTCATTAGCCTCCCACGTGAAAAAGCAAAACAATATGTTCAAACAATGCATCAAGTTGGTGTCACAGAAACTGCGATTATTGGTGAAGTCATTGAAAAGCAAGAAGCATCCATATTAGTAAGATAAAAAACAGCGGGAAAAGACTTTTGTGTCTAGACCCGCTGTTTTTTCTCTTATATTTTGCCATTCCATTCATTGTGAAATTGGCTTAAAAACTGTTCCATGAAGTCATGACGCTCTGCTGCTAGCCGCTTTCCTGACTGTGTATTCAATGTCGTTTTCAGCTTTAATAATTTTTCATAAAAATGGTTAATCGCTGTACTTTTCCCTTGACGGTATTCTTTTTCAGACATCTTCTCACGCACAGGGATATTCGGGTCATACATTAGGTCTCCATGGTGCCCAGCATACATAAATGTTCTTGCAATACCAATAGCACCGAGTGCATCTAACCTGTCAGCATCTTGAACAACTTGTCCCTCAATACTTTCAAGTTTTATCCCATTTCCACCTTTATAGGAGAGATTATGAATAATAAATAAAATTTGTTCTTTTTCTTCATTTGGTACATTTTGAGTATGTAACCAGTTTTCAATTTCCTTTTTTTGTTCTTCCACGTTTTCACATAGCTTTTCATCGGCTACATCATGAAGATACGCTGCCATTTTACATATAAATAAATCAGCTCCTTCAAGCTTTCCTATCGTTTCCGCTAAAGAAGTTACCCTTTGAATGTGGAACCAATCATGTCCGCTTGAGTCTTTCTCATGAATCGCCTTTACATATTGTTCTGTATTTACAAGCACTTGTTCTTTATTCATTAATGCTTCCCCCTTGTTTCCCGTATATCGTTTCAAACGTCTGTTCTGTAAACTGCTCTGGCTTCCCATCAAATACGACCTTTCCTTCTCGCAAACCGATGATCCGCGTTGCATATCGTTTTGCCAATGTGACATCATGAACATTAATAACTGTAATGAGATGCTCACGCTCATGGATTTGCTTTAGTAAGGTAAAAATTACATTTGATGTACTTGGGTCTAAACTCGCAACAGGCTCATCGCCAAGGAAAATTTTTGGTTGTTGCAGAAGGGCTCTTGCTATCCCTACTCTTTGCTTTTGTCCACCGCTTAACCGGTCCACTCTATTGTTTGTCTGTGGCGTTAGCTCCACCGAATCGATGGCATCCTTCGCTGCTTTTAACTCGTCTTGTTGAAATACACCGAGCAAGTTTTTCCACGCAGGTCTACGCCCAAATGCCCCTGTTAACACATTTGTTAATACAGATAACCGTGGCAATAAATGGAAATGTTGAAAAATCATCCCAATATGTTTACGAACAAACCGTAAGTGTTCCTCTGACAAAGCGTTGATTTGGACATCGTTAATGATGACTTCTCCATTCGTCGGTCGTTGCAACCCGTTTATACAGCGAATTAATGTTGATTTCCCAGCACCACTTTTCCCAAGAATACAAATGAACTCTCCTTGCGTAAAAGTTAACGATACATCATCAACCGCTTTCGTGTTCGTGTTCGGAAAGGAAACTGTGATGTTATTCAGAGTAATCGAAGTTAAGTTATCTCCTTTAAATAACTCGTTCACGAACTTTCCCCCCTATAAAATCAACAACAATGACGAGTGCCATTATCATGATGATGTCTAAAGCGACTTTTTGATATTGCAAACTATTAAAATGATTAAATAGCTGTTGCCCTAATCCTCCACCACCGATAAACCCAAGAATTAACGATGTTCGAATCGCCACTTCAAACCGATAAAAATAATGGGACAAAATGTTTGGCCATATTTGTGGGAGGATGGAGAATAACACACGAACCCATCTCGTTGAACCAACCGCTTTCATCGCTTCTTGTGGTCCTTCGTCTGCTGCTTCAATTAACTCAGAGATGAGCTTTCCTAATACGCCAATATTATGTAAAATAATTGCAATCACAGCTGCAAAAGGACCTAGACCAAGCGCCGCAACTAAGATTAGCCCAAAAACGATTTCTGGAACGGAACGTAAGCCACTTAATGACCATCTCATTGTAACAAAAAAAAGGGGATGGCGACTCGTATTTCGAGCCGCCATAAATGAAAGAGGCAACGCTATAATCAAGGCAAAAAAAGTTCCTAAAAAAGCCATCGCTAACGTCACTAAACTCGCTTGTAGCAGTCTGGGGAAAATCGACCAATCGACAGGAAAAAAACGATTGACCACTAAATCGACCGCATTAGGAAATTGAGCAAAACGGCGCAAATCAAATTCAGTTATCGACATACTCCAATAAATAAATAGCAATAGAAATACCCCGTACACGAGATATCGTCGTTTAAACCAAAACATCGAGATTCTCTCCGTTTCTACTCTTTCTCTTCTAACATTCCGAATTCTAATGCTGCCTCATACACATTTTCATATAACCTATCATCGGCTTCAACAAACGCTGAAGCACCGCCAAATATTCGTAATATTTCAGGGTCATCAATGCTTATAAACGCCTCTTGCAATAACTGAATGGTCTCCTCATCCGTTTCACCATGTACCGTCCAAGGATATTGATAAAGCTGTTCTGATTGCCAAATGATTTTTATTTGACTTTCGTCAATGACTCCTTCTTCAACTAATTCATGATAAATCGCACTATCAATTGCACCAGCACTCACCATATTCGCTTCGACTTGCTGCGCTGTAATATCATGGGACCCTGTAAATCGAACAGACGCAAACTCATGTGTATCTTCATCTGTATAAACGCCTTTTCTTGCAAGCTCCACTCCCGGAATTAAATGTCCTGATGTTGAAGCATGCGAACCAAACGCCATATTGACCTCGTCTTTTTGTTCTAGCAATTCTTCAAGCGAATCCCAGTCATTGTCGACATGGGTAATGATATATGAATAATAATAGGGCTCTCCATCAATCAATTGCGTCACAATCGCTTTCGCTCCACTTTGTTCATGCGCAATTAAATACGTCACCGGTCCTAAAAAAGCTAAATCCACACTTTTATAGTTTAATGCTTCCACAACCCCATTATAATTGTTATATTGTTCTACCTTTACTTCTCGACCTAATTTTACCGTTAATTCAGCTTCTAAATTTTGTAATCCTTGCTCCATTTCACCAATCGATTGAGCCGGGATAACAGCAACAGTAAATGGATCTTCCTGTGCTTCTCCACACCCGACAAGGGCTAAAATAAATAAAAGGCAAATCGTAAATATTCGTTTCATTTTCTTCCTACCTTTCTGTTTGCTTATAAATTGTCAAATACGCGAAAATCTCTTGTTCGAGCGCATGATTTTTTTTAATATATTCGCTACCGGCTACTTGCATTTTTTTGTAAAACTCTGGTTTTCTAAGTGCCTCTAACATACAATGATATAGTTCTTCTTCTGTCTGAAAAAGCCAGCCATTTTGATGATGGGTTACGATACTTTCATTCCCTGGAATCTTCCGCGCAATCACAGGAACCCCCATATACATCGCTTCTAATAATACCGAAGTTTGCCCTTCAGAAATTGAGGTATTTAATACGACGGTTGCTTGTTCATATAGCGCAGCCATTCTTTCTAATGGCACTGGTTTTTTATACGTCACCCATGGATTCGTTGCTTCTATTTCTTTTACTTTGTCGACAATAACAGCATCAAGTGGTTCCCCGATAATCGTAAACATAAGGGATGGATACAAAGAGTGAAGTTTTCTCAAACTAGAAAGCGCAAAGAAAACATCTTTTACTTGTCGTAATCCCGCCGGTAACAAAAAATGCGGAGCCCCTTCTTGTCCCACTCGTTTCATCTCACAATAAGGCAACCAAACACTTTGTGGAATAACCGACACCTTCCGTTTTGAATAGGCCTCTAGTTTTTGTTTAGCATCTTCAGTAAAAACTGTGACAGCATCGGCTTGCTGCAAAAACGCAATCGTTTCAGTATGGTTAACATCAAGATGCTCATTCACATCTGTTCCACCAGATGTTACAATCAACGGCTGTTCAATCACAAGTTTCACCGTTTTATTCCATCGAAGAAAGCGACTAAAGTGGAGAATATGTACGAGATCACATTGTTGTAATTTACTTGCATGAGCTGTTGTCCATGTCTCTTCGGCATATGCAAACACATGAACATAGATTCCCTTTTCTTTTAACCCTGTCGTTATTCGTTTGGCCGTTGTCGCGTTACCTCTTTTTTCAGTCCAATACGGCGTGAAAAAAAAGACATGTTTTATCGATTTAGTGACTTCTTCCACGTTCGAACACCTTCATTCCGGTCAGTCCATTGATGATTATCGAGCATCTCTAGTATAGGAACTAAATATTTTCGTGATACTTGTAACACTTCTTTTGCATTTTGTATTGTAAAGAATTCTGGATACGCTGTTGATAAAGATGTAATAACGGTGTCCAAAGTATGCTGGTGGATATAATAGGATGAATCAAGTTTCACAAGAACCGATGAACGTGTATAAAAATGGAGAATATCTTCATATAGTTCTTCAGGGATTTGAGCATTTCTTAATTCGTCTAGAAACGGGTCAACTTGAACTCCTTGTTTTTTTATATTCGCAACAACAGACTCGACTCGCTTCTCCCAACTTTTTGGAAGGTGGGGGTCAAAATCTTCTAGCGCGTAATATGGTCCTTTTTTCTTCACAATAAGCATTTGTTCCCCTCGCTGTAACACTTGTTCTATAAATTCTTTAGGCAAATGTTTCGAAAACATTTGGACGAGCTCTGCCTTTTGTTTTCCTTCTCGCATCGGAAATTGCTTGTGGTAGTCGTGCAGTTCTTCTGCTAGTTCCTCTAATATGGTTGTAACTGTTTTTGTTAAGGTGAGAAACTTGCCTATACGAACGAACTTTCCTTCTTCGATAGCTTCTTCTATCAATTGTTCCCCTTCCGATTGTTCTAATCCGATAAGGGTGAACAATTCTTTATCAGAGATAGCTATCGTCGATGTTAACACGTCAATGGCCCGTTCTTTTGGCGTTCCTTTTCGTTTCCGCTCTAACATTTCTGTTGTTTCTTTGCCAAAACGATACTTTTCCCCGACCGGTTCAATAACCGCTCCCCCACCTATTGTCTCAACAGGAGACGGTCTTCGGATAATAAACCGGTCCCCTCGTTTGACAACAACCGGCTCATCTAAGCGAAGTTGGCAAACAATGTCTTTCGCACCTCCGAGTTCATTTCGGTCAAAAAAGACGATTTTCCCGTCGACTTCAGCCGTACCAAGATGAACTCTGACCGGAGAACGCTGTTTTACTTCATATTGAAGTTTAGAAGGAATTTGCAAAGATACATCAATCGTTTTCGATGTATAATACGATTCTGAAGATACAAGCACATCTCCACGACTAATTTTTTCTTTCGTCAAGCCTCCAATATTAATGGCAATCCGTTCACCTGCCTGTCCTACATGGACAGCTTGGTGATGGGTTTGAATTTGTCTTGCCTTGACCTTTACTTGTTGAGGTAATAAAAGTAACGAGTCCCCTTCTTTCACTTCACCTTCATAAACGGTTCCACGTACAACCGTGCCTTGTCCATGAACAGTGAACACTTGATCTATCGGTAATCGAAATGGACCTGATGTGTCACGTTGTTCAACTTCAGATAAAAGGGCAATCATTTCACGTTTTAAATCGTCAAGCCCTTCCTTTGTTAGACTATCCACACCGACAACAGGGGCATTCTCAAGAAACGTGCCTTTCACTTGCTCTTGGACATCCTCTTTCACTAAAGCAAGGAACTCCTCATCCACTTTTGTGATTTTCGTTAAAGCAATAAGTCCCTTTTGGATATGTAATAACGATAAAATATCAAGATGTTCTCTCGTTTGAGGCATAACCCCTTCATCTGCAGCAATCACTAACACAACAACATCAATTCCAGCAACCCCAGCAATCATTTGCCGAATAAACCGCTCATGACCAGGCACATCAACAATTGAAACTGTCATATCCTCCGTTAACATCAATGGGGCATAACCCGGTTCGATTGAGATATTTCGTTCTTTTTCTTCCTTTAATCGGTCTGTATCAATATTCGTTAATGCTTTCGTTAACGATGTTTTTCCATGATCAATATGTCCTGCCATCCCTACAGTAAAATGAGAAACCGCCATGTCATGTCCGCTCCTTTCCTCCTTTTTTATTATTGCGGTTTTTATTTCGCATCACAAGTAATACGAACTCCGCATGTAATGTCCACATTTTTTTACTATATTTAACCATCTTATCAGTGATATAATATACTTTAGTTTTAGTAAAACAAGCAATGGAGATGTACAAATGAAAAATAAAACTTTTACCTACATCGCAAGTCTATACATCATACTAGCAACTGTCCTTCTTACTTTTCTTTCTATCACACAAAGGATAGAACTCATGCCTTTACTCGGCATGTCAGTGTTCTTTCTTTTTTCAATTGCTTTTCTCCTCTTCGCGTTACGACTTCATAAGCGATATGAACGTTTAACTGTTGAAAGAGAAACATTATCTGTACTTGTAAACTCCATGTCTGATTTCATTGTTTTTAAAGATGAAGAAGGCCGTTGGATAAGTGTAAACGATTTCGGATTAAAACTATATAATTTAGAGCCAGAAGTTGTAATTGGAAAAACAGACTTACAATTGGCGAAAGCGTATCCACAATATGAAAAGTATTTTCGCTACTGCTATGAAACAGATGAGTTAACATGGTCAAGACACAACCCGACTCGTGTAGAAGAAACATTAATTGTAAAAGAAGAAGAGCGTTTGTTTGATGTGTTAAAAGTTCCACTTGAACATGAAGATGGCAGTCGAAAAGGATTATTTGCAATCGGTCGTGATATTACGGAACTTCGCCAAGCAGAGGAATCGTTAATAAAAAATGAAAAGCTTTCTGTTGTCGGACAACTCGCCGCAGGAATTGCTCATGAAATTCGCAATCCATTAACATCATTAAAAGGGTTTGTTGATTTATGTAGAAAAGAAGACGGGGACATCGATAATTATTTATCGATTATGCATACCGAATTAGAACGAATTAATAAAATCGTCGATGAACTGTTACTCATTGCCAAACCGACAAAAATACCATTTCAACAATATTACTTACATGAGATTGTAGACAGTGTAGTCGAATTAATGGAGCCTGAAGCAAAAGAGGCCGGCATCACTATCGTCCTAAAATGCGATGAAACAACACCAGCGGTACGCTGTGAAGAATGCCAAATTAAACAAGTATTAATTAATATCATAAAAAATGCAATCGAAGCGTCCAAAGAAAAGACAACGATTACTGTCTCCATTAAAACAGAGGAAAATACCGTCCTTCTCTCTATTAAAGACGAAGGCTGCGGCATTCCGAAACAACGTCTCGACAAACTAGGCGAACCCTTTTTCACGATGAAAGAAAAAGGGACAGGTCTTGGCATGACCGTTACATTTAAAATCATTGAAGCCCACAACGGTACGATTGACATCGAAAGCGAAGTCAATCTCGGCACAACCGTCAATGTACGCCTCCCTCTTATCCAGCAAGAAACTGAAAAGAAACTAGTCCACTCGTAATGGACTAGTTTCTTCCTGTTAACCAGTAACTAATACTGCCCGTTGCCACCCCAAGTAACGCACCAGCCAATACTTCTTCTGGTTGATGTCCAAGCATTTCTTTTAGACGTTTTTCATTTTTTTCATGATACGATCCCGGATTTTTCCCTGCTAACTCTTCCACTTCTTCATCTAAATCATTAACCTTTAACGTAAGCTCTCCTGCTTGTCGTCGGATTCCTTGTGCATCATACATCACAATGAGCCCAAATACCGCTGCCAGTGCAAAATCAACAGTCTTTACTCCTTTTTTATGCGCAATATACGTTGCTAACGATGTCACTCCAGCCGAATGAGAACTCGGCATCCCCCCTGATTCAAAAAAAGAACCCCAGTGGAGCTTGCCATTTCTTCTTTCACTTAAAGGTACTTTTAAAAATTGTGCAATCCCAATCGATGTAATGGCGGTCATAATTTCTTTGTTCATCGCGTTCACCTCTACCGATATTGTCCACTAAATCCAGTTTTCTATGCGAGGCTTCTTGCAATTTGTTCGTAACGGACATCTGTTCCGTTATTACCGCCAAATTCACTGGTTTCACGTTCCGTTCGGACATACGTTCCGCTATTTCTTGTTTTTTCAGAATATCTGCTTTCTTAAGAGGCATATAACGGAACGGATGTCCGTTAACTTTTCAAAAATCACCATTTTCACCTAAATAACGGATCATATGTCCGATACGAAGTGAGTTTTCTTGCAAGTTTGGCGTATCGGACACCTATTCCGTTATTACCCCCAAATTCACTGGTTTCACGTTCCGTTCGGACATACGTTCCGCTATTTCTTGTTTTTTCAGGAGAGCTGCCTTCTTAAGAGGCATATAACGGAACGGATGTCCGTTAACTTTTCAAAAATCACCATTTTCACCTAAATAACGGATCATATGTCCGATACGAAGTGCTATTAGCATGTTTTTACATTGATTCTTGTCTCTTTTTGTATTATCATTAATAAATGTCATTGAAAATGGGGCTGGCTGGGGTGCTGGTGTCCCCCAAGGTCTTCAAAACCTCTCGGGAGGCGCGTGCCGTCTCCGGTGGGTTCGATTCCCACACAGTCCCGCCAAACCTTACATATTAATGGTTTTGAGAGTTTTGTTACTTAAAATCACTCCCTACATCAATTCACGATTTTCACTAGCTTTATGAAAAAAGCCACGTTTAGTTTTAAAAACAATCTCCTCTAGTAGATTTTAACTGAAATGGAACCAAGTCTGTAATCTCCAATCTCATATACTTGTGGAACTTCGCTAATCCCATTCGTCACTTATTAAAATTTTCTCATATAAGAAAAATATAAACTATCCTAACAGCCTATTTAATCTACAGTGATTATATAAGCTGTTTTTTTATTCAAAAATATGTGATTTCAAACTTGGGCGGATAGGCAAGCTACCAAAACAAGCTTTAAGCAATAAGTTACTGTATAAGCTTAAGGGAGTGAGAAAATGGGTAGGCGAATAAAACATACTGCCAATGACGTTGATGCATTAGCAAGGCTTATGCTAGCAGAGGCGATTGGTGAAGGTGCCGAAGGAATGGAGATGGTAGGAACAGTCGTGGCCAATCGAGTCGAGGCAGATTGTGAACCTGACTTCAGAAATTTACGTAATATCCGACATGCTATTTATCATGAGATACCAGGGACCGGAATCCCCCACTTCGAACCTGTTTTAAATGGAGCTTTATATACACAGCGTCCCACAGAAGAAGACCTCCAGATGGCCCGGGATTTGTTGAACGGTCATAGGAATCCTCGAGCTCGAATGAATTTGTGGTTTTTCAATCCAAGTCCAGGGCAAGCATTCCGTGATCCTTGTACTCCAACGATGCCAAGATCGCCCATGACACAGTTCGATTTTGCCCACAAAAATCATTGCTTCTATACCGCTGTACCGGGCTATTGCCTAGAATTTTATCGATATTAATAAAAAGGAGATGATCTTATCATGACTTGTGGAAACTCTAGTTATAATCCAATGAACTATTCCGCTGGTTTTTATCCAGCTACTATGATGCAAGCACCTGCCACACAACAACCAACTGGCTTCCCGATGAATATGCATTCTGGACCCGCATATTCTGTGCCAGTAGTTCCGATGGGGACTGGACAGCAACTACCGACAGGCAGGGTGGAAGAATCATTCATCGAAAATATCCTACGCTTTAACAAAGGCAAAGTTGGGACTTTCTATTTTACTTACCAAGGAAACAACAGATGGAATGCAATGGTTTATCAAGGACGTGTTGAAACAGCTGGTCGTGACCATATCATCATCAGTGATCCAGCCAGTGGTAAACGCTACCTACTGATGATGGCAAATCTTGATTGGGTCGAATTTGACGAACGAATTAATTATCCTCACACGGAAATTAGTCCAGCTGTCCAGGCAGCATTGGAAACATCGGAGTAATGTTGTATTCCCAATAAGCAAGTTTTAATTAAATGCTATTGCCGATATTGTAAACAACAAAGGGAAGCATTATTTAAGAATATTTCAGTAAAAAATATAGTGAATTATGAACGCTATTTCTAACACTTTTTCTTTTCCAAAACTCTTGAGCTGAGTAGGAATACTTTCAACATCCTCATTACAAAGAATAAAAAAATCGGTGCCCAATGGGTACCGATTTCTTTATTCATCAAAAGTTTTATCAAAACCGGAACTATCCTGCAACGGTGGAAAGATTGTTACATAACCTGTACACAAACAGGGTTAAGCCAATAATTCAGAATGAAGACATCACCAAAAAATTTGTCCCTCTTTATTCGTCCTCTACAATAATTTCACCATTTTCAATTTTTCTAAGGATTCTTTCCCAATCTTCTTTTGGAAACATTGTTTCATCTGACAATTTAACTGATATTAACTCATAAAAACCTCCATCTGCCTCGATTGGCTCTTCACTTGATGCGTCTAATATTGTAACAACATTTTCTTCTTGACCGATTGATGGCGTATATTGTTGAGCGAATATAACTCCTCCTACTCCCAGACTTCCGAGCACCAATACAGCAACAAAGGATACGGCCATAGCAGATTTACTCATTTTTTTCACCTTTAACATTTCATCAATCTCCTTTTTACATTGATTTGCTTTGTAAAAAAAATGCCCCCAGAAGATAAAAACTTGATTGTTCATTAGCCCGTTCCATCATATTTAAAATCGTATCGCCATACTCCTTTCTCTCATTATAAGACAATTCCATTACAACATCTTCATCACAAAAAAGTTCTCCAAATATAGTTCCAACATCAAAAATCCCCCTCATAAGATGAGTTGTTTGACTCCACTAAATTTTATCAATATAATATAAAGCTGTTGCATTCGGATAAAAAGATATTTCAAATTAAATAATTGTTTAGAATGGTAGGTGAAATTATCCTAGACGACGATTATAGGCGTATACGTTTTAGAAAGAGAGCAAGTGGCACTTCTGTTCCGTAACCTTTTCCTCCAGACATCAAGAAATACAATAAAAAAGGAAAATAACGAACTCGCTTCGTTAAATAGGAGGAAAAGAATGAAAACAATAAAGAATATGAAAACGGATTGGACGACATTTGCTGTTAGTGGAGGATTTTTATTTCTCTTTGTCATTTTATCGCTAATTAACATTGAAATGGTTGAAGGTTGGGTAACAAACTCCTTCAATTGGTCAGTCACATTTTTCGGTGCTTATTGGCAATTATTATTATTGGGGAATTTTGTGATTGGCATTATATTAGCTTTTTCAAAGTATGGAAATGTGAAATTAGGAAAAATGGAGAAACCGGAGAATGGTTATTTCCGTTGGATTTCCATGATTCTCTGTACTCTACTAGCTAGTGGTGGTGTGTTTTGGGCTGCATCAGAGCCAATCTATCATTTTGTAACAACTCCACCGTTGTTTGCAAATGATGGGATGACGCCACAAGAAGCGGTCATACCGGCTTTATCGCAAAGCTTTGTTCACTGGGGCTTCCTAGCTTGGGCGTGTTTAGGTACATTAACAGCGATTGTCCTCATGTATGTTCACTATCATAAAGGATATCCTCTTAAACCACGTGCAATCTTATATCCTATCCTCGGAAAAAAAGTTTTTAATAAAAGCATTATTGGTTCTACTGCCGATATCGTTTCCATTATTGCAATTGCTGCAGGCACAATGGGGCCAATCGGATTTTTAGGTCTGCAAATTGGATACGGCCTTCATTTTTTATTTGATATTCCCAATACGTTAGCGACGAATATTTTCGTTATCGGAGCCCTCATCCTTATTGCTGCTTTCTCTGTAGCGAGCGGGGTTGATAAAGGTATCCAATTCTTAAGTCGTTTAAATGTGATTTTTGTTGTTGCATTAACAGCAATCATCCTCATCATTGGACCAACAATGTTTTTAATAGACTCTTTTATTAGCGCTCAAGTTTTTCAGTTCCATCATTTTTTAGAAATGAATTTATATCGCGCTGATCAAGCTTGGCTTGGATATTGGACGATATTTTTCTGGGGCTGGTTCCTCGGGTATGCACCAATGATGGCGATTTTTATTAGTAAAATTTCGCGTGGTCGCACGATTAGAGAGCTTATCGTAGCCGTATCCATCATTGCTCCGTTAGTTAGTAATTTCTGGTTTACAGTTGTTGGGGGTACAGGATTATCTCTTGAACTCATCAATCCAGGTTCCATCTCAATGGCATTAGCTGACGGTGGAATGCCTGCATCTGTCATGGCCATTATGGACCAACTACCGATGGGATTATGGTTGGCTATTGGATTCTTACTTGTTAGTATTGTGTTTGTATCGACGACTGTTGATTCCATTTCCTATACAGTATCTGTCACCTTACAGGGAACGGATCATCCGCAAAAATGGATGAGAGTCTTTTGGGCGATTCTATTTGGTATATTATCTATCGTCCTTCTAACGATTGGGGAAGGTAGCATACAAGCATTACAAAACTTTATTGTAGTTACGGCAGTTCCTGTTTCTATCTTGTTGCTTCCACCACTTTGGAGTACACCAAAAATTGCAAAGCAAATGGCGAAAGAACAACTGATTATACCTTCTGAGGAATCTACAAAAGAAGTGAAGATAAAAATAGTAAAGTAATTGATTTTTCAACAAGAATAGATATTATTTAAAATACTACACTCAGAATAGCTGAGTGTAGTTTTTTTTAGTATAAAGACAGATTTTGTATTATTTAGAATGAAAACATTGTTTCAACAAAATGAAAAAGTTGAACGTTATTAAAGATGAATGATATAAATAGGGATTAACAATTGAGGACTATGCTCGTTGCTAAACTAACTATCGCAACTAAAACTAATCGACTTTTAGTACTTTCATTCACAGCACTTCTTAACTAGCAACCAAACTCTCCTTTTTCGGACCCTCTATAATTGTAGCTACAATACTACAAACACTAACAATGACACCTAAAATCGCTACAATAATTACCCATATATTAGGGATAATAAACCCAACTAAAATAAGAGGTAAAAAACCTAATACGATAAATCCTTGATAAACAGCAGAAATAATTCTTAGCACAAAATTATTAGTAAAAGCTAGCATTAAAGGTAGTAAAAATAGTAAAACAAGGATTCCTACATTTAACAACAAAGTTACAGGTTCATTGAATGAAACTGTGTTAGGACCTGTTGGATGTGTAGCAGCTATTAATAACGAAACAATAGCTAAACATAAACAAAACAAAACCATGAAAAATCTTTTTAACATAACATCTACTCCCATCCGAACTTCCCTATTATTAAATTGAAATTATCGTAACTAATTATAAGTGAATTGGTATAATTTAACAACTGTTTTTTCAGGGAATCACTGCTATACCTAAATTTTTATGCTTTCTAATATGTTAAATAAAGAGGGTGTCCAAAAAGTCAAACTTTTTGGACACCCTCTCTTTCATTTCCACTTCAATTTCTAAAACAATAACTACAAATCAACTCTCTTTATTCACTACAATGATAGTAACCGAATTCGCTGCCAATGTGATTGTAGCACTGTTATCTTCAAATTGGATTTCAGTCTCAACAGGCACTACCTGCTCGGCATTTTTTTTATTCACATTTGGAGCATGAACAAGAGAATCATCACCTGTTACTACAACCATTTTTGCCTTTTTAGCGACTTCAACTTCCTTCAAGGAAAGCTTTACCGTTTTTTCAAAAGGATCAGCATTGACAAGTTTTGCATAAATAGCGTCGTCATCACTTGTAACAGAGTTATATATGTCGCTGTTATACGCTTCCAACTTATAATCTAAAACTTTACTCGAGAACTCGCCATCTGTGTAGAAACAAATTAGTCGATCACCAGCATTTCCACCATAATTCACAGAAATCGTATAAGGCGTACCCTCAACTACTTCTTCCAAACAACTTGAGCGCAAATTCCCTGCGGCTGTACTAGAAGAATAGTCACCTAACATATACCCTTGAACTCCGTCTTTATACACTTTCACACCTGTAGCGGTACCGTTATATCCGACAGCATACTCGATGACATCCTTTTTCTCTGCTGAAATATCCGTTAATCCAACACCAATGTAGAAACCATCATCGCCTGATACTTTCGTTGCCGTTACTTCGACTTTATAATTACTCCAAGCCGGATTTAAAAGATATAGCCCATTTAAGCCTCCGCTTTGTGCTTCAAGGACTAACCCTTTTTCAGCATCTAACTTGTAGCCTTTTGAACCAGGGATCACTTGCCAACCTGAATGCAATTCCTTCGTGAAATCCTGGTTGAATAAAAGCTTCCCTGTAACATTATCAATCACGTTCACTTCTTTAACATGGAGCTCCGCATTTCCAGCTGCAATTTCAATGCCTCCACGTGGAGTCAATTCGGTAAGTTCTCCATTGCGATAAGTTGAGAAAGAAGTATCTAATACCTTGCTTCCAATATACTTAGCAAACAGATGCTGCACGTAATAATTCGGTGTAAACCATACTGTTTCATCATCAAACCAAATCAAATCAGGTGTCCAACGATATGTTCCATCCGTTAGTACTTTATTAAATAATGGGGCATACGCCGTTAACCTGACAACATCAGCATTTTTTTCAAAGCCCGTCATGATTGCAGCTTCTGCAATCGCCCCTGCTAACGTATTTTTATCAGTGGATGCATACTCCCCTACGAACACCTTAGATGTTTCCCTTTCATCCAAACTTCCATCGGCTTGATATGCCCGGTAATAATAGTTATATCGATCCGCATTGTTTAATAAATACTCATTTGAACGATAATAATGTTCATCGGCAATCGTATCCATATAATTCGGTTGCTTTTCATACCATGAGACCGTTTCCTCAGTTACCGTTTTCCCATCTGTGAAGTTCACTGTGGCTGTTCCTGTTACATTACCACTTAAAAACTTCCAGCCTTCCTGATACGCATCGTCATCAGCCTGGGCCCCGACTGTTGAAATAATGTGTAATTCATAGCCAGGATAATTCTTTTCCATATAAGCATCAATTTTCGCTTTAAAGTATTCAAAGTTAGCAAAAAATTCTGTTCCCCAGTTTTCATTTCCAATCCCAAGATAATGTAACGGAAACGGTGCTTCATGTCCCATTTCTTTCCGTAATCGAGCCCATTCATTCGTTTCAACATCTGTACTTATCGCAAAGTCAATTAAATCTGTAAAACTTTTTACATAATAATCTCGAAGCTCTCCACCTGCAGGATGGACATAATCTGATCGTGCCTGACAAAGGACACCACAAGCCATGACTGGTAACGGTGTCGCATTAAGATCTTCAGCTAATTGGAAGTATTCCATATAGCCAAGCCCCATCGTCATCATGTAACCCCATACATTAAAGTTTTCTTTTCGGAGCTCAATTGCACCGACAGAATCTTTCCACTCATAGACATTATCCCAAATATATGAGCCTTCTGATATACAACCTCCTGGAAAACGAAGGAACGTCGGATGTAAATCAACTAACGCTTGGACTAAATCTTTTCGTAGGCGATAGTTAGGATTTCCCTTGTAATTCGAGTGAGCTGTTTTCGATACTTCTTCTTCACTAGCTCCCCACACATCTTGTGGGATTAAAGAAACCATATCAATTGAAATTTCACCATCAAATGTTAAAGCTAGTTGACCAAGTCCTGTTTTTGTACCCGTTAAAACAATGTTTCCGTCAACTCCATATTTTTTCCACGTTCCCCCACCTTCAATGTCAATCGTAATCGTATCACTTATGGCGATACCATTCTCATTTTGAAGCTGTACGTGAATGTGACTAGCATGCTCTGCTTTTGCCCAAATCGTAAAGTCATAGGCATCCCCTTGCGTAATCGACATCGCACAGTGGTGATTGGAATCGGTAAATCCTTTGTTAACGAGCATACTACCCGCTCTAACCGTAATATAGTGAGAGTTCACCTCTTTATCCGTTATGCCAAAAAGCTCGTTTAATCCTCCTGAATGACAAACGGTTACATTGTCAATGTCCCCAAACCATGCATGGAGTGGCTCATGATTTCTTCCTGTAGAACAACCACACTCCCCAGACTGATGGGAATACGTATCAAAAGCGAACGATTCAAACGAGCGATTTTGCACAAGCTCTGCATAAATCCCACCGTCTGCCGCATTGTTAATGTCTTCATAAAAAAGGCCATAGAATGTGTCACTAACATCTACAAGTTCTTTTTTTCCATCAATCGTTAACGTATGTGATGGAAGACCTTTTGGTAGAACAGTAACAGAAAACTGCTTTTCGGCAACATCTTCCCCTTTACGAAGTTTTGCCGTTAACGTTACGGCTTTTGGAGAGTCGACCTCCCCTACTTTTCCATCATTCGATAATGATGACTGGTCACTAGATTCCCATGAAACCGTAACCTTTCCTCCCATAAGAGACATCGGTAATGAAACATCCTTTTTGACGACCGCTAATGGAAATGATAAGTATTTATCTTTCGCAAGCTTTGTAATTTCTTTATCTGTTAGAGACTCACACATTACTTCAATAACTTCATCTTCGGTTAGGCCAACGTTATACACTCGAAAGTCCGTCAAAGAGCCGTTGAAATCAGGGTCAACTTCATGCTGCGATCGGCCAATATAATTATTACAATAGCCTTCAGGTTCAGAGAAAGTGTCAAACCACTGACGAAGTCTTTTATACATCCCACTTGATGTTTGACTAATTGACCCATCTGCGATTACTTCCCCATTTACATAAATAATCGGACCGGCGCTGCTTAACGTACCACCCTTTGTTCCTGTAACAGACATCGCAACATGAATCCATTCCCCTGAAGAATACGTCCTTCCTGCATCAGCCACAATGTCTGATTCTGAAAAACAAACCCCTCTTAAATTACGTGATAAAAATAAATACGGACCAGTTGCCCCCTTCCCAAAATCAAAAATTCTCTCCCATACATTTGTCCCTTTTTTAAAGTAGACCCAAGTACTAACAGTAAGACCGGTATGATCGTTGATAGAGTTTAGTAAATGTTCTGGTAGTTTTATATACGAGCTACCGTTTGTTCCACCGAAAAATGATACAGCCGTTCTTTCTCCGACCTTTTCAATCGTTGGTTTACTTGTTCCCTCAGCAGTGGCATTATTCCCCCTGCCTGAGGAATCCTTTCCAATTTCATTCGGGTCGTTAAAATGATAATGAGCAATAATCTGGTCTTGAAATCGTTTTTTCTGTGCCATGAATACTCTCCTTTGGTACTAATATTAATATAAATATTTATTAAATAATGTAAACGCTAATATATTTTCTACCACCATTATAATAGCTAACGATGGATTTTCCCACTATAATCTTGAAGTTTTTCTAAATAATCATTCGGGATTATTGCTGAACGCCTGTCTTTTCACGATGTTTCATTTATTCATTTGTTTAATATGAATACAACCTTTATTAATAAAAATAACAAAAAAGTTTCAATAGTTTCTTTTTTTCTTTGAAGGTTAAGAATTAAACTATCACATGGTAAGTATTAGCACATTGAATTCTTCAAGATGTTATCACCATCTTTAAACATAGACATCGTCATTAGTTAAAAAGGTGGTTAGAAAGGATTACAATGTTCTACTTACCAAGCATACTCCCTCTAATTGAGGAGGTTATTAGTCCACTATCTGCCGTCCTCTTTTCATTACGGACATACGCTATTTCTAGAATTTTAAGGCTACAGCTATAAAAAACAGGCAAATTGAAGAACAGATGTCCGACGAATTTTTTCTGTTCGATTTAGGTAATGAACAGATGAAACAACTAAACTCTTATTAATTGCATCCAATGCAAAACAACTGTTAACCTGTTATCAAGAAACCATAAAGGAGGAAGGAAATGAAAAAAATACTGTTCGTATTTTTACTCACCTTTTTTGTTACAGGATGCGCTGAACCCGAACAACAGCAAACAGAAGAAAGCACAGACAATATAGAAGAAACACAAGAAGAATTAGAATTCAACGAAGAACCCATTGTCATAGCCGACAACCTTGATATCCCATGGTCTATTGAAAAAGCAGGGGACATCTTTTATATAACAGAAAGAGGCGGACATATTGTTAAAGTAGAAAATGGGGTAACAGAACGGCATACCGTTCACCTTGAACAAGAGCTTTCTTCTATGCCAGAAGCCGGTTTACTAGGGTTTGTGCTAGACCCCGACTTCCCTAATACTAACCTTGCTTATGCATACTATACATATGAAAAAAGTGACGACCCTTATAATCGGATTGTTACGCTTCGCTATGAAAATGACCAATGGCAAGAGGAAGATATTCTACTTGATAACATCCCAAGTGGCACCTATCATCATGGAGGACGATTAAAGATTGGACCAGACGGATATCTTTATGCTACAACGGGTGATGCATCCGTTCCCGAGATTGCACAAGACATTGACTCTTTAGGAGGGAAAATTATTAGAATGGAATTAGATGGAACAATTCCTGAGGATAATCCTTTTACAAATTCCTATATTTATAGTTTTGGTCATCGAAATCCCCAAGGGTTAACATGGGCAACAGACGGCTCCTTTTATTCAAGTGAACATGGAAGTAGCGCTAATGATGAAATCAATGAAATTGAATCAGGACTTAATTACGGTTGGCCCATTATCCAAGGGGACGAAGAAAGAGAAGGCATGGTTAGTCCGTTATTCACATCCGGAAATGACTCTACTTGGGCACCATCCGGGATGGATTACTACAATAATCGCCTTTATGTTGCTGCATTAAGAGGATCCGCTATTATTGAACTTAATCTTGAAACAGGCGAGCATCAAGAAATCGTCACTGGCCTAGGAAGAATACGGGATATAAAGATAGAAGGTAATACTTTATATTTCATCTCAAACAACACAGATGGTAGAGGGAATCCAGCGGAGAATGACGATAAACTATATCAACTTTCATTACAACAATAAATTTGTATTCCTTTCAACGTAAGTCAGTCCGAATATTCTTCGGACTGTGCTTCCCTAATGATTAGGCGTATATTTATTACTTCCAGGAAGCTTTTTGATGTTATTCCATGTATCAATGGCTTCCTTCCGACTTTTTCCTTTGTTTTTCGGGTCAGCAAAAAAATCATGAATAAATTGATTGTATTCAAATTGAGGTCCGATGTTTTTCTTATATGTAGGGTCTTTTTTTCGTTTTTCTTCCTCATGCCATGCTTCTACTACATCTCGATATGTTTTCCCAATATTATTTTTAAAATAGTTTTGAATATAGGTAGAGAAATGAAACTTTGGGATTACGTTTTTAAAAAATGCTCTTACCTTTTGACTACAACGATGATGTTCTGTAATGACCGTATCAAGGCTTAGCTCACCTTTTTGTTCTGGATGTTTATTTGTTTTCGTTTTTCTCGTTGCTTTTTTTATTTCGCCTGTACGTAGAAAGACTTCAACTCTATCAGAAATCTCCATTTTAGAACCAGACGCACTTATTCCGTGTACTCGACAGAACGATTGCAATTCTTCTTTTAACCAATAAAACTCTTTGAACTTGTCTACGTTTATATCCTTCGATAAACTAGGTCTCAAACTTTACACCTCCACACCTATAATAGAACACTTGTTCCTATTTGGTCAAGGTAGATTTTCCAAACACTTTTCAGCTATTCTCCTTCGTTCTTCTATTTATGTTTCGATATTGACGAGGTGTCATCCCTTCGCCTCTTTTAAAGGCGACAATAAAATTGGCATGATGCTCGTATCCAGTTTGTTCGGCGATATAGGAAATTTTCCAGTTCGTTTCCCTTAACAAACGCTTCGCCTCCTTTAATCGAACGATTTGAACATATTCTTTAAAATGAAAACCTGTAACAGTTTTGAAAATACGACTTAAATAAGAGGGACTAATGTAAAAACGACTGGCTGCATCTTCTAATGTCACTTTTTCATGAAGATGTTCTGTCACATAAGCTGCAATTTCAATGATTTTTTGGTGCATCGGATGGCTAGACTCTGTTTTTCTTTTCGTTTCTTTTGTAACATGTCGATACAATTCGATTAAAACTTCCATTAATAAAGCGCGGACATAATGTTCATATCCCGCTTGTTTTTCTTCGCTTTCTCGCAACATGTTTTCAAGTAGTTCTTCTATTTGCGCTTGCTTATTTATTGGAATGTGTAGTAATGACGTTTTTGAGAGGCGATCGAATACAAAGTTTCTCATGTCATTTGAGATAAAATCATCGTGAAAGTTTATGAGAATTCGTTCACATTTCAACTTTTCAGAACTTGTACTTCGATGGATATCGTTCGGAAAAATGATAATCATGTCTCCTTTTTCGGCAGTGTATATTTTTCCATTTATAAAAAAAACACGTCCTCCATTTACTACATAGTAGAGCTCGTATGACGGATGAGCATGTGCTGTTGGCATGGAAACAAAACCAGATTGATGCACATATTGAATCGCAAATTCTTCATCGTTAATCGAATATTTCGTTCCTATCATTTCTTTCAACACACTCTCCCCTTTCTAAAAAAGACAATTTTTATAAATTATAAAGCAAAAGAAGCGATGAATTCAAAACAAAATCATGCTTTTTTGTTCTAGACTGATTCTATACCATTTTTGTAGAAAGGATGATCCAATTGAATAGGCTCTTTACGAACCCGATTCTCCCTGGTAGTTATGCCGATCCATCTATTTGTCGCGTAGGCAAAGACTTTTATCTAGTGACGTCATCATTTGAGTATTATCCTGGTATTCCGGTTTTTCATAGCAGAGATTTAGTTCATTGGCGACAAATTGGGCATGTCCTTGACCGCCCCTCCCAATTAAATCTTGATGGCACACCTTGTTCTAAAGGGATTTATGCACCTACGATTCGTTATCATGATGGCCTGTTTTATGTTTCATCAACCTTTGTGGAAAGTGCAACAGGAGCAAGAAGAAATTTTTACGTAACAGCCACATCTGCTTTCGGCCCTTGGTCTGATCCGATTTGGCTTCCAGAGGCACCAGGCATTGATTCATCTTTGTTTTTTGATGATGATGGGAAATGTTATATCCTCGCCAATCGAAAACCACCATCGGGTCAACTTTACCCAAAACATATGGAAATTTGGATGCAAGAGCTCGATGTGAACCAAGGTCGGCTTCTCGGACCAAAATATAGTCTTTGGGAAGGAGCACAAAAGTGGATCCATGCTCAAGAAGCCCCACATCTATACAAACTAAACGGATACTATTATTTGTTTATCGCAGAAGGTGGCACAGGTTTCACTCATTCGGTCACCGTAGCAAGAAGTCAATCGATTACAGGACCTTATGAAGGATGCAAGTCAAACCCAATATTGACGCACTGCCACTTAGGCAGAAGCCATCCGATTACAAATATCGGTCATGCCGATATCATTCAAACTGAAGATGGTGAATGGTGGATGGTTTGTTTAGGTTCACGACCGTATGGTGGGTTCAGTAATTTAGGTCGAGAAACTTTTTTAGTTCCATTCATTTGGGAAGAAGATTGGCCCGTAGTGAATCCGGGAATCGGAAAAGTTGAATTGAAACTGCCTTGTCCTTCTCTTTCTATTCATCCATGGCCTACCGAACGTGCTTGTGATCATTTCGACACGGACACGTTAGCTTATTATTGGAATTATTTACGAACACCGAGACAATCTTTCTTATCATTAACTGACCGTCCTGGATTTTTACGATTAAAGCTAAAACCAGATAAGATTACTGAAGTAAGCAATCCTAGCTTTATTGGAAGACGGCAACAACATAAAGATTTTGCTGTACGAACGGTGATGGAATTTACGCCAAATAACGAATATGAAAAAGCGGGGCTTGTTCTTTTCCAAAATCATGATTTTCAATATCGGGTTGAATACTCGTTAAAGCATATGAACAAACTCGTTACCGTTATTGCACGAATAGATGGGGTAGAACAGGTGTTAGCTGAACATATTCTCCCAGACTCCAAAACAAACGATCGACTATTTATAAAAGTGGAGGCAAGTGGTCAACAATACAGCTTCTACTTTGCGTCAAAAGCCGAACAATGGATCCCACTTTATGAAAAGGCAGATGGTACTATTTTAAGTATGGAAAAAGTCAAGGGATTTTCTGGTGCTTATATTGGCCTATTTACTAGCAGCAATGGCAAACAGAGTGACAATTACGCTGATTTTGATTACTTTGAGTATTTGCCTTAGAATTGAAGCGGAGTATCAGCTTAAACTGTTCATATGGAGGAAAACTATCGACTTAATAAAAAAACACCTTGTGTATGTTGAAGCAACGTACAATTTTTTCATGGCCTTACATTAATTTAGCTTTTTATTTTCTATTGGACACTTTTCATTGTTTTTGCTCTTGTTTTGTCTAATAGAGCACTTCTATTGGACACTTCTCTCTCTTTTTCACTGAGTTTTGTCCTTCATCTCTCTTATGAAGGACACTTCTCCCTCTTTTCCACTGAGTTTTGTCCTTCATCTCTCTTATGAAAGACACTTCCCACTCTTTTTCCTCGAGTTTTGTCCTTCATCTCTCTTATGAAGGACACTTCTCTCTCTTTTTCACCGAGTTTTGTCCTTCATCTCTCTTATGAAGTACACTTCTCTCTCTTTTCCCTCGAGTTTTGTCCTTCATCTCTCTTATGAAGGACACTTCTCTCTCTTTTCCCTCGAGTTTTGTCCTTCATCTCTCTTATGAAGGACACTTTTCTCTCTTTTCCCTCGAGTTTTGTCCTTCATCTCTCTTATGAAGGACACTTCCCACTCTTTTCCCTCGAGTTTTGTCCTTCATCACTATAATATAAACTTCTCGCAAATCTTTCACCCCACCTCACCTCTATCCCCCCTCCAACAACAATAAAAAAGAGCCCAACCCATTCCGAATTGAACTCCTTCAAATCCAACCAACCCTCTTATTTCGATTTATTTCGGTTATAAATATCAAACCCAACTGCCCCAAGCAGAACTAATCCTTTTATCGCTTGTTGCCAATCAATACTCACACCGATGAGAGACATTCCGTTATTCATAATCCCCATAACAAGGGCTCCAACGACCGCGCCCGGAATCGTTCCGACACCACCAGCCATCGATGCACCACCAATAAAAGCTGCTGCGATGGCGTCTAATTCAAACATCGTTCCTGCTCTTGGTGTAGCTGCGTTTAATCGTGCGGCATAAATTAAACCAGCCATCGCGGATAAAAAGCCCATGTTCACAAACACCCAAAACGACACTCGTTTTGTTTTAACTCCTGATAGTTCTGCTGCTTTTTGATTCCCACCTGTTGCATAAATATGACGGCCCATGACTGTTTTGTTCATTACAAACGTAAAGACGACAATAAGAACAAATAAAATCACAAGAATATTAGGAATTCCGCGGTATGAAGCAAGGACAAATGTGAAAATATTAATGACAGCTACCATTCCGACTAGTTTGGCAATGAAAAAGCTATTTGGTAAAATCGTAAATCCATGTTTTGTTTGAGCACGTCGCTCTTTCATTTCACTAAAAATGACGAAAACAGACAGAACAATCCCGATTAACAGCGTCAATACGTGGTAAGAGCTAATGCCGAGAAACGATAAATCAGGAATAAATCCAGAACTAATTAAACGGAATTCAGGGGGATATGGCGATTTCGATTGTCCTCCTAACACAACCATTGTTAGCCCACGAAATAAAAGCATTCCCGCTAACGTCACAATAAAGGAGGGCATCTTACAATACGCGATAAAAAATCCATTCCATGCGCCAATAATCGCTCCTAATAACAAACATAAAATAACGGATATCCATGTTGGCCATTGCATATCAATCATTAAAATCGCTGCAATCGCACCAATGAATGCACAAACAGACCCGACCGATAAATCAATATGACCGGCAATAATAACCATAACCATTCCAATCGCTAATACTAAAATATAACTGTTTTGCAAAATAATATTCGTTACATTTAACGGCCTTAGCAAAATACCGTCTGATAAAATACTAAAAAGAAGGACGATAAACATCAGTGCTACAATCATTCCATACGAACGCATATTAGTTTTTAATAGTTCAGTTAGTTTCATGGCGATTTCCTCCTGTTCGCGTCATATATTTCATTAATAATTCTTGATTTGCTTCTTCTCTTGAAACTTCACCAGTGATTCGCCCTTCACATAACGCGTAAATTCGATCACATAACCCTAGTAATTCTGGAAGCTCTGAGGAAATCACAAGAACCGCTTTTCCTTCTGCAGCCAAAGCTTGGATGACATTGTAAATTTCATATTTCGCCCCAACATCAATTCCTCTTGTCGGTTCATCTAAAATTAATAGATTCGGGCGAGACATAATCCATTTACTTAACACAACCTTTTGTTGATTTCCACCACTTAAGTTCCCTGTTTTCTGAAGAATGCTAGGTGTTCGAATATTCATTTTCCGACGAAATTCCTCGGCTTTGTTTGCTTCTTCATGTTTGTTAATGATGCCATGCTTCGCTATTTTGTCTAAGCTTGTTAATGAAATGTTTCGTTTTATATCATCAATTAAAATTAAGCCATATGTTTTTCTGTCTTCTGTTACATAAGCTAACCCTTCATCAATTGCATCACGAATTGAATTCAACTTTATTTCTTTCCCATTCATAAACAACTGACCGTTGATGTTTTTCCCGTAAGATTTCCCAAAAATACTCATCGCTAACTCTGTTCTTCCAGCACCCATTAATCCGGCGATTCCTACAATTTCCCCTTTTTTCAAGTAAAGATTTACATCTTGTAATAGTTTTCTATCCGCATGTAAAGGGTCATCGACATTCCAATTTTTCACTTCAAAAATCGTTTCACCGATCTTTGGATCCCTTGGTGGGAAACGGTTCTCTAAATCTCTACCGACCATGCCTTTAATAATTCGGTCTTCTGTCACTTCACCGTTTGTTAACGACAAACTTTCAATTGATTTACCATCTCGTAAAATAGTGAGATTATCCGCAACGAAAGCCACTTCATTTAATTTATGAGAAATAATAATCGACGTCATTCCTTGTTTTTTAAACTCTAATAATAACTTTAATAAGTTTTCACTATCCTCTTCATTTAACGCCGCAGTCGGTTCATCAAGAATTAATAGTTTCACTTTTTTTGAGAGGGCCTTTGCAATTTCAACTAACTGTTGCTTACCAACACCAATATCCATCGCTAATGTACGTGGTTCCACCGTTAACCCGACTTTTTCTAGTAGTTTTGTTGATTCTGTGATTGTACGGTTCCAATTGATAATGCCTTTTACCGCTCGTTCATTACCAAGAAAAATGTTTTCGGCAATTGATAGTTCAGGAATTAACGCTAACTCTTGATGGATAATAACAATCCCCTTTTTCTCACTATCGTTAATATCTTTAAACTCGCATACGTTTCCTTCAAAAAGAATATCCCCCTCATAGGATCCATAAGGATAAACACCACTTAGGACTTTCATCAAGGTTGATTTTCCAGCGCCATTTTCGCCTACTAAAGCATGAATCTCCCCTTGATGCACTTTAAAATTGACATGGTCAAGTGCTTTTACACCTGGAAATTCTTTCGTTATATTTTTCATTTCTAATAAAATCGAATCCATCTAAACTCACCTACTCCCTAAGATGTAAAGAACGATTTAGTGATACTACCACTAAATCGTCTTTTACTTTTTTTCATCTCTACTATTCTTCGAAATCGCTTTCATCATAATAGCCACTACCGACTAGTACTTCTTTGTAGTTTGTAATATCAACAGAAGTAGGAGCCAATAAATAAGATGGGACAACTTTTACACCGTTATCATATGTTTCAGTATCATTGACTTCAGCTTCCTCACCTTTTAGAATCGAATCAACCATATCTACCGCTTTAGCTGCTAACTCTCTCGTATCTTTAAAAATCGTTTGAGTTTGCTCACCAGCAATAATGGAGACAATCGATGGACGTTCCGCATCTTGACCTGTCACTACCGGCATCGGTAAATCAGCTGAGCCATATCCAACACCTTTTAATGATGAAATAATCCCAATACTAATTCCGTCATACGGGGACAAAACGGCGTCTAATGTTTTATCTGTGTAAAATCCACTTAGTAAATTATCCATTCTTTCCTGTGCTGCTGAACCGTCCCATCTTAGTGTTGCAATTTGTTGGAAATCGGTTTGCCCACTTTGAACAACGAGCTGACCGTTATCGATATACGGTTGTAAAACAGACATCGAACCATCAAAAAAGAAATAAGCATTATTATCATCTGGAGAACCAGCGAACAACTCAATATTAAAAGGTCCATTTCCTTCTGCTAAACCTAATGACTTTTCAATATATTCCCCTTTTAAAACACCGACTTGGAAGTTATCAAATGTGGCATAATAACTCACATGTTCAGACCCTCGAATTAAGCGGTCGTAAGCGATTACAGGAATGTCCATAGAAGCTGCTAAGTCAAGCACTTCCGTTAATGCTTCTCCATCAATCGCTGCAATAACAAGCGCGTCGACACCTCTCGTAATCATGTTTTCGATTTGGTCAATTTGGTTTTCAATGACATCTTCGGCATATTGAAGATTTGTTTCATATCCAAGCTCTTCAAACTGTTCAACCATGTTATTCCCATCCGCTATCCATCTTTCAGAAGATTGTGTCGGCATTGAAATTCCGATAGTACCCGATTCACTAGAATCTCCGCACGCAGCAAGAACAAATGCCAAAGCCATCGTGACCAAAAGAATAAATGCTTTTTTCAATAGAAAAACCCCCTATTATTTATTTGTGATTACGCTTTAATTGTATTTGAAAGCGCTTTAATATTCTTTGCAATTTTTTAATGTTTTTTATAAAATTTGAACTTTCTTTCCTAACTCATCATTAAATCGAATAAAAAATAGAGTACCAGCCACTCGACTCCTGCGGGAAAGAAGGGAACGGACACCATTAGCAATTAATCAAAAAAACTACACCATATTGGTGTAGTTGAACATTATACTTTTTTAAATGCACTTCCCTGCCGATATTGCTTTGGTGAAACTCCCATCACTTTTTTAAATGCAGTGCTAAAATAGTGCTGAGTCTCATAGCCAACTTGTTCTGATACTTCATGAATCGGCATATTTGTTGTGTTTAATAGTTCTATTGCTTTTTTAATTCTTAATTTCGTAAGCAATCGGATAAACGAAATCCCTAACTCTTGTTTAATCATTCGACTTAAATAAACTGAGGATACACGTAGAGAATCGGCAACAGACTCTAAACTAAGATTTGAATCAGAATAATGTTCACTTATATATTGTTTTGCACGTCTAACAATATAGGAAACTTCCATGTTGGAACAAACGAACTGTTTACAGCGATTATAGGCTGTTATCATATGAATGTCTTCATTCAGCATTTCAAAATGTTGGTTCGTTACGATTTTTACATCCATTTGGATTTGTTTTTCTATATTCAGAAGTTTTTGTTCTTCTACTTCTTCCCATAATATTGTGACAACCATATCCCTTTCTTGTCGGAATATAACATGTGTATAGGTGAGAAGTTGCTCACGAATGATGTTTTCTACTTTACATAAAATTTCATCTCGTTCCTTTTCCGTTACTAGTGAAGCATTTTTTTCCATATCTGCCCAGCGAATCATCCCTAATTGTTTTGGAAGTTCATTCGGCAAGTGTAAAAATTCAAGCTGAGCACCGATATTCTCTTGAGTTATCCTTCCTTCGATCCAATCCATGAAAAAATGTTCTCTGAATAGTGGGATGTTTTTTTCAATATGTTTGGACGCCAAATCCATTTGTTTTCTTTGTTTTTGTTCCTTTTCTAGCTGAAGCGATACCTTTTCTAATACTGCTGTTAATTGAAGGGGATCAACGGGTTTCATAATATAATCGGTAACATTTAAACGAACAGCTTCTTGTGCATAGCGAAATTCATCATGGCCAGTAATGATAATAATTTTACAGTTTGGTAATTGTTTTCGAATCGCTTTAATTAAAGTTAGTCCATTCATAATCGGCATATTTAAATCAGCTAGTAAAATATCAATATCATGTTGTACCGCGAGTTCAAGAGCTTCCTCTCCATCTTCTGCCTCGTCTACGACTTTTAAATTGATAGATTCCCAACTAACAACTTCTCTTATTCCTTCTCGAATAATGATTTCATCATCGGCAATTAACACTTTCCACTGCTCCACTTTAAATCACCTCACCATCTTTTTTCATCTTCTAATAATAAAGGATGAATAATAATCACTGTTGTTCCTTTATTCTCTTTACTTTCAATACTCACACCGTACTCCTCGCCAAAGGTTAGCTTTAACCTTGCATGAACATTTGCAAGTCCGTATCCCGTTGTTTCTTCAACATCTCCTTTTAATGGAGGAGTTGTTACAAAAGAAGCTAGACTATATCGTAACTGTTGGAGTTTTTCATGATTCATTCCTTTTCCGTTATCACGAATCGTAATGAAGAGATTCTCTTCCTTCTCCATCAATTCAATTGTTATTAACCCTTCGGAACGTCTTTCTTTAATGCCATGGTAAATCGCGTTTTCAACAATCGGTTGTAACACCATTTTTAAAATAGTAACCTGTTCGAGTTTTGGTGAAACTGTAATTGTGTAGTTTAGTTTCTTTTGATATCGCACCGATTGAATTTTCAAGTAACTCTTGATATGTTCAACTTCCTCCCTTACTGGGATGATAGTCTTGCCTTTACTTAATCCTATTTTGAATAGTTTTGATAAAGAACCTACCATTTCAGCTACGTCCGGTGCATTTTTTTTCCTTGCCATCCACTGAATCGTATCGAGTGTGTTATAGAGAAAATGCGGTTTTATATTTGCTTGTAAACTACGAAACTCTGCTTCTCGTTTTTTCCGTTCTTGCTGCTCGGTTAGTTTAATTAGTTTATCGATTTGATGAAGCATGCTATTGAAGCTTCTCCCAAGCTTACCTACTTCATCTTTTCTAACTCCTTTATATCGAATCGATAAATCACCAGATTCTGCTTTTTCCATTGCCATCATTAATTCATGTATTGGTTTAGAAATTGAATGTGATAAAAAATAAGAGGCCGTAATTCCAAATAAACATACAAAAAATAAAAAACTGACGACAAAAAACTGAATTTGTTGAACTTCTGGTATCGTATCATTTGAGGGAAAGACCCCAACCATTGTCCAGTTCGTAAATGTCGATGTGCGATAAATAAATTGCAAAGATTCTCCATTTACTTTCTTTGAAAACGTCCCATTATTGAACTGTATTTCTTCTATTATTGATATATTTTGAAGAATGGAGTGAGTGGGAGAATAGATTTTTTCTCCATTAGCATCAAGTACCATTAAATATCCAGTTTTGCCCAAACGAACATCTTTTATTGTTTCCGCAATAACGCGAAGCTTTAAGTCAATTAAAATAACACCTTTGACTTCCTGTGAAATTGGATCGATAATCGCACGAACAACAGAAACAATTTCATCTTCCCTATAATTTACATGCGACGCAATCTTTCTTCCTTTCGTTCGCCCTAAAACTTTGGCAATGCCTTGATTTTCGACCGCTTCACGGTACCATGATTCAGATTTAAGGGAAAACGTCGTTCTAGAATACAATTCATTACTAACATATTGCCCCTCCTCATTTACGATTAAAATTCCCGCAATTTCCGGGTGAAGAGTCGTAAAGCTTTGTAAAAACTTTGTAAGCTCATACTTTTCATCAGCATTCATCGTTTCTAATTGAACGTCCCCTGAAAAAAATTCATCCACCGTTGGATTAAATGAAATAAAATAAGTCATATTTTGTACATTTTCAATATGAGATTCAACCGAATCATTTACCTTTTCAATAAGTTGCACCGTATTATCATGTACTTGCTTTTCAATGATTCTATCCACTGTCCACCCTACTAAAATAGCGAGCAAAATGGCAGGGACAATCCCAATTAGTAAAAAGGTCATAATTAGTTTGTTTTTAATCGATAAGTTACTAAATTTAATCTCTTTTACATTCATTACGGCACCACCTAGTGTGCAAAATAACTCTCCACATTTTCTTTTGTTACAATGGTAATACCTGTATCAAGATATAATGGTAGGGGGGCAAGTTCTCTCGATTTTAAAACTTGAGGTTCTGTCAGTTCATGATGAAGGTGAAATAAAAATTGAAGTGACCAATATCCCATATTCCAAGTTCCTTGAGCTAATGTTGCCGATATCACTCCATCCTCTACCATATCAAGAGTCCCTTTATCCGTATCAAAACTAATAATTTGAATGTCTCCTATTTTTTGCTCGACTTTTATTGCTTCACCAACACCGACACCACCGTTTGCTTCTGTCGCAAACACTCCCTTTAATTGTGGATACTCTTTTATTAATTCTAATGTCATTTGCCTTGACACAAGCCTGTCCCCTTTTCCATCGCGAATCGAAACAACATGGATACTTGGGTATTCTGCTCCTAGCGTTTCGATAAATCCATTTGTTCTTTCTTGGTGGTTTAGTTGGTTCTCATTCGTAATGATGGCAACCTCGCCACTTCCATCCAATAACCCTGCCAATTCATGTGCCGCTGTGGCACCCGCATTATAATTATTTGTTCCTAAAAAAGAATAGGCTTTACTCTCAGGTGCTCCTGAATCAAACAAAACAACAGGGATTCCAGCTTGAATGGCCTTATTAATCGTATCTGTTAGTTCATAAGGATCAATGGCGGACAGTGCAATACCTGCTGGTTTTTTCGCGATGACTTGTTCTAATACGGTGATTTGTTCTTCAATATCGTACTGTGCCGCTCCCCGATATTCGACACTTACATTTAGGGCTTTTGCTGCATCTTCAAAGCCTTTTAAACTACTTTTCCAATAATCCATGCCTGACTGAAAAGTAACCATTACATAAGTTTCATCCATTTCTCCTCGTAACCCTTGTGCTTCCCATGAGGCTGTAGTCGTTTCCCTAACATGGTCAACATACACATAAACTAAATACGCCCCTAATAAAATCGCATAAACGATAAAGAGCTTTTTCATTTATGTAACCCCTTTCAAGATATAATTAAATAAATACCTTTGAAGAACGTTGTCAGAAAAGTCAAACAGAACTGTTCTTACTTATCATACCATTTTCACTCCATTAATCTGTTATTAATTTCAAATCATTTAAGAAAAACGCGGAGCGTCTTTTCGATTCAAGCGAAGTGCGGAGCCCTGCCCGCTTTTGACAGTGAACCACAAGTGCTCTTCTTGGGGTAAAACGCGCAGGTGCGCAGCCTTCGCTCTTCTTGAATAAGCTTTCAAAGCTTCGCTGCTAGACCAAAAATTTTCTTTCTTATCTTTCAAAAAAAACTCAGGCTATAGTTGTGACTAACCTGAGTTTTTGTCTTTTATTTTTTTACGATTTTCTTTCCACAGTTACAACCTTTTGCAACCGTTCTTGTTGAACTACTACTATAGCTATGAACCGCTGATGTAGATTTTTTTGTTTTATTAACAGCTGGCCTTGTTTTATATACTGGTGAAGCCGTTCCTATGAACTTTTTGTGTCTCATGCGCAATCCACCTTTATTATTAAAGTTACTATTAATTTATGATGTCCTTTAATACAAGGTGTACAAATTAGACGGTTTTGCAAAATAATAGGCTGAAAAATAGGTAATAGACTAGATTCTATTCTTTATCGTTCTCTTTTCTAGGTCGCTCTCCTTTTCTTTCTGTTAAAAAAATAGAATAATCGTCTAGTTGAGCTTGTTTACTGATAGGTGCCTCTCCTTTTTTGGCTACTTCCTTTACATTTCTTAAAAACCATGCATCTGGTTCTGTATCCTCGACATGCTCATTATTTTTAAGCTGTTCTTCTTTTTCCTTTAGTTGTGATTTTACACAAGTAAGTTCATTCTTTTGTAATTCAAATTCCACTTTTTGCTCCGCGATGTCTTCCTGTAACTTTGTAATAAGTTCAGAAAGCTTTTTACTTTCTTGCTTCTTTTGTTCAAGAATGTCGTTCACTTCTTCCATTTCTTCACTCATATTGGTGACTTGTTGGAGAAAGTTCATGTTTTTTAGTTTCTCCTCACGAAGCTTCTCTTCATATTTCACTATTGTTTCGTTTAGCTTTTCTTTTTCTTCTGTTATTTCACTCACCGATTGAATTTGCTGTTGCAACTCTTTGTTTACTTCTTTTTCGTCATTTAATCGTTTCTTATATTCAGCTATTGTTTCGTTTAACTTTTCTTTTTCCTCTGTTAGCTCCTTCACAGCTTGGTTTTGCTGCTGCAACTCTTTGTTTGCTTCTTTTTCGTCATTTAATCGTTTCTTATATTCGTCTATTGTTTCGATTAACTTTTCTTTTTCCTCTGTTATATCCTTCACGGCTTGGTTTTGTTTTTCCCATTCATTGGTTACACGTTCAAGTTGCCCTGTTAATTCCGCTATATGGTTTTTACCTTCTATTTGTTGTTGACTTACATTTTCAAGCGTTTCGATTACTTCATTTAGCCTCCTTTCCTTTTCTGTTACCTCTGTCCGGAGCATGTCGTTTTCGTCTTTCACACTTTTTAATTGCTGATAACGGTAGTTATTTTCATATTCTTCTACTTTCGCTTTATAAAGGGCTAATTCAGATTGCACGTAAATCAACTTTTGTTTAAGTAAAACTGGGTCATTCAGGCTTTTCCGTTGGTTTTCCTCTTTATTCATCCTTACCCCTCCGCTCAATCCATTTTCTATAAACATATGATGTCAATTCTTGGCTTATTTCTATATATATGCCTAATAGTAAAAAATTGAAAGTAAAACTTGCACACTTACCCCTGATATTCATAGGATACATTAGTTCATTACCCGATGTAATTGAACACACAAATTTTTAGGGTAAAAATTCTAAGGAGGAAACAAAATGAGCCATAATAAGCATAAGGTTTGTATTCGAGTTCCCAAAGTATACGACTGGGTAACACGTCAAATCGATTTACCATTAATGAGTTTTAACGGTGATGAGTTAGACAATATTTTTGAGTGTGTCGTTAACGGATTTACACCACCAGACAATTTATGTGAGTTGTTAGAGCAATATCCTGGGTATACCGTTCATTGTGAATTAATTGAAAACTCTATCCTATGTCAAGAAATTCGTCAGCATAACGGAAGACAATCTGTAAATGTAACACTTCCTTCAGGCGAAACAGTAACTCTTGAAAAAGTGAAAGTACTTGTTAAAGGGTTAGTTCAAGTTGTTATCCGTGACGTAAATGAACAAATCATTTGCCGCACAGAGCCAATCCAATTTGCAACTGCTCAAACATTTTTCTTATGTGCACCAGAAGGAACGGAAGTCGTTTGCCATGTAACATACTTCCAATGTGATGCAGATGTCATTTGTGATAATAACTTCCAACAACTTGACGTATCAATTTTAATTTGTCTTGATGTACAAATGGAAGCATTAGTTAAACTAGAGGTTGACGCTGCGATTTGCAAGCCTAGACAAGAATTACCCGTAGAAGATGTATTATGCCCTGTTGATATTTTCCCACCACAATGCCCAGAGGTTTTTCCAGGACCTGTAAAGCGTAAACTTACGTAAATCATTAGATTTAGTTGAGGGAGAGGGCCCACTCTCCCTTTTCTTATTTACCTTTTATAATCGAGGAGGGAAAGCTTTATGCAACCTAAAAAGCAACCATCTGCATCACAAGATTCGATTATTCAATTAAAACAAAAAATCATCCATTATCGCTCAGAAGTGTCACGGTATAAGCAACAACTTGAAGATTATGAAAAAAGATTACAAGCAAGCGAAGCGAAAGAGCAAACACAAGTTCACATTGAAGAAAAAACAGAGGAACCACGAATCGATTGTCAAGCCTACTTCAGCTATTCAACCATTCTGTCTAATTCTAAAGATGAAGATACGATGATCCTTGGAAACTTTATTATAGAAAACACGGGAAACCAACCGTTAACGACACCGATTATTTGTTTGCAAACTCTTCCAGCCGACGCATGTGTTCTAAGCGGAAAAATAAAATATCATACTCGTGCTACTGATCAAGATGAAGGGATTATTCTTGATGAAACAGCAACAGAAGAATGGACATATGTTCATCCAAATTGGCAAGAGAAAATGAAAGCAAGCGGCGAGCATTGGTTACGCCCCATACATCAAACCGTCATAGAGCCTGGAGAACAATTATTCTTCTCTAATTTTTCACTACTACTTACACCTATAAAAGATAGCCACTCTATTATTATGAAAGGGTTTGTGTATTCACAAGAGATACAAAAAGGACGATCTGCATTAAATCAAATCGTACTAAACTATTAACGTTCTTTTAACAAGAGGTAAAACTGATGAAAATCATATATATACCATCCGGCTACGGGAAAATCTATACGTATTTTGACCAATGGATTATAAAACAATTAAAGGAAATGACAAATGGTCAAGTTCGCAGTATTCACCCTACAAAAGAACTCTCTTATTTCAAAACAATCTGTCGTTCATTTCAGCCTGACCTTGTCATCACTTTAATAGGTGATAAACTTCCTAACGATGTACTAGATTGGCTAAAAAGAAAAGACATTCCATTAGCACTTTGGCTAACCGAAGATCCTTATTATATTGACCATACCGTTTCTTATATCTCCTACTATGATTTTGTTTTTACAATTGATATATCAGCATTACGCTTTTATCAAATGCAAGGCTTTGATCATGTTTATCATTTACCTTTAGGAACTGATCCCGAAACTTTTTCGCCGAAACCTACTAATGATAAATTCGCGAGTGATCTTTGTTTAATCGGGTATCCCTATGAAAATAGAGTTTCCTTAATCACCAAATTATTAAAAGAAACACCTTACCGCATCATCGTATCAAGTCATTGGAAAAACTACTTTACTGAGTCCAAACAATTGAAAATCATAAAAGGATGGTTATCTCCTCAAAAAGTGAGCTATTATTATTCAAATGCAAAAATTTGTTTAAATACTCACCGTTCCTATCAAGAAGCGATGAATAAAAATCGCTTCGGGGTTGTAAATCATAGTATTAACAATCGGACATTTGATATTGCCGCTTGTGCTGCATTTCAACTAATAGAAGAAAAAGAGGATATATCTACACATTTTGCACTTCACAACGAAATCGTCTCTTTTCATTCAGAAGAAGACGCAGTTGAAAAAATCGATTATTATATGAACGCAGAGAAGAAAAGACAAGAAATCGGAGAAAACGCTCATAAACGGGTGCTACAATCCCATACCTTTTACCATCGAATCACAAAACTGCTCCAAACGGTCATGGAACAAATAGCAAAATAAGATGTAACAATTCGTTTGTAGAAATCATATGGCAAGAAAAACGCGGAGCGTTTTTTCTTTCAAGCGAAGTGCGGAGCCCTGCCCGCTTTTGACAGTGAACCCCAAGTGCTCTTCTTGGGGTGAAACGCGCAGGTGCGTAGCCTTCGCTCTTCTTGAATAAGCTTTCAATGCTTCGCTGCTAGACCAAAATTTTTTACTTTCTTATCTCATAAAGAAAAACGCGGAGCGTTTTTTCTTTCAAGCGAAGTGTATGATAAACAATCAACACATCCCATGTCTCATTTTTGCGGTCAGAGCAGCCGTTATTTGTGAACATGATACGGGTTTCCGTTTTTTTGCGGCCACAGGAGCGCTTATTCACGCAAAAGCCACTCTATTCCTAGCGATATATTATGATTAACTGCCCCTGTGTCCTCCAACGTTCCAAAACGCTAGCCATGTTCACAGATAACGGTTTTCATGGCCGCTTACTTACCATCTTCCTTTTCGAATCCAAATTGTCCTAATTGATGCTCATCATGATGAAAGTCTGAGCCCCCGGTCATTAGCAAATCATATTCTTTGGCCATTGCTTTATAAACCTCACGATGTTCTTTCAAATGACTTCTATGCCACACCTCAATTCCATCAAAACCAAGTGTGATTAGTTCACGGACAAGCTCGTCATCTCCAATATAAACAGGATGGGCTAACACAGCTTTTCCACCAGCTTTTTGTATAAGCGCTATTCCCTCTTGCGGAGATAGAATCATTTTTTCTATGGCACACGGTTTTCCATCCGCTAAATAATCATCAAACACCGTTTGATAATCAGAAACATATCCTTTCTTTACAATTGCTTTTGCAATATGAGGTCGCGCAATGACTCCTCCTTGGCTATATTGTTTGATATCATCCAATGTAATTGCAAAACCTATTTCATTAAACTTTTCAATGATTCGATTCGCTCTCCCTTCTCTTTCTTGTCGCATCTGTCGTAATGTTTTTGTAAGCTCTGCTTCAGTTTTAATATTGTAGCCTAATATATCTACACTTTTCCCTTTATACTTCGTGCTTAGTTCGATCGCAGGAATGATATGAACACCAAGTTTGCTTCCCGCTATTTCTGCTTCCTTAATTCCAGCCAATGTATCATGATCTGTAATTGCAATCGTTTCTATCCCTGCTTCTTTGGCTTTTTTAACTATATCAGTCGGGGAATACTCGCCATCTGAGGCTGTTGTGTGAATATGCAAGTCGAATGCTCCCGTACCAATTACTTTTTTTAAGTTCAATGGAAAACTCCTCACTTTAGCTTTATTGTTATAGATAATGCTGTAAGTAAGCTTTTAGTTCCTCAATACGAATCATCCAGTCCGCCTCAATCGGTCGCTTGTCTTCCATTGTTTTCCCTAGAAAATAACTAAGCTTGCCTTTTGTTGTTGTATTGATTAACACATCGCTTACTTTTATAAATTTTTCGGTTGTGAGAATTAATTTTTTTGTTTGTTCTTTTTGAAATACACTGTTATATAAAGCAGATCCTGATGGCCCAGCAATGATTTTTGCATTTCGAAACAACGTAATTTGTTGTTGGACGTTTAACTGTTGTGGGTGAATGATAACAAAACCATGCGAAGCAAAAACACGTTCAACTGCTTTCTCATTCAACAATCGTCTTCTTTTATATTGTAGTTTTGACCGAGAAACATAAATTCTTTCTGGACCAATCCCTTCATCATAATAATCCCCGAGCTTATTCCATGTATGTGCAGCTAATGTTGACGTGTAATTCCGTAACACAAAAGCTTGAACAGGAATTAATAGGCGTTCACATTGAACAGGTTTGTGTAAATATACAATTTGTTTCTGCTTAATACCTAGCGCTTGTAACATATCCAACTGCCATCGATGTTTATCAGTTGGATTCATGATAAAACGGTATTGTCTTATATCTAAAACTTGTGTAATCCATAACCTAGAAAGCACTTCAAGTAAAAAATGACCATAGGAATCTGATAACTCACCACTTAAAAAAATCATTTCCCCTGGGATTTTCTCCACATTTGTTCGTTTTTCTTTTGTTTCAAAACGATTGGAATTAGCATGATACAATAGCGCTTTATGTCCGGACATATAATGATAAAATCTAAAACTATCAGGTAATAAAAATTGCTTACGAGCAACAATTGGTTGATGTTTCAAACATACTGCATGGTTTATGCTCGCAATATAAAATTCATTTGTCGTACAAATCTTTGGAAACTGTTTTTTTGTGCCATGAACATCTGGTTGGATTAATGGCAATGTTTCTTGTTGTTGGATAAGATAAAGAGTATCTTTTGGCGAATGTCCTCTTTCATAAGCCGTAAAGTCTTGAACATCACAAAAACTTCGATAATTAATGAGCGATAAAAAGTCTGATTTGTGTTTTCCGATCAAATTCACCTTCTAACCTAACTTTTGTCAAAGTCCGTTATTCATCTATTCAAACCGATAAAGCCTGACATAAGATATAGTAGTTGTTTTAATAAGGTGGTGAAAAAATGATAAAAGTGAGCTGTATTCTCACAAGTTATAACCGACCAAGAGGAGTACAAGAAGCGATTAATAGTGTAAAAAAACAAACATATCCTCACTGGGAACTTATCATCGTCGATGACAATTCTAATGCAAAAACAAAACAAATGCTTCAACATTTAGTCGCTAGTGACGAACGCTTGAAGCTGATACAGTCCGGTGTTAAAGATGAAGACCGCTATAAAACAACTCGTTATGCAACTTGTATAAACCTAGCTATTCCTCATATAACAGGAGATGTTGTCACTTATTTAACAGATGATGATATTTATTATCCGCATCTTTTTAAACAAATGGTGAAAGTATTTCAAAAAAATCCGAACATCCATATTGTGTATGGAAAGCAAAAAGTAGTTCATATAAGAAATGGATTAAAAGTCCGTGAGTTTATTCGTCCGTCAGTTGGAGTGACAAAACATCCTATGGGCAAAGTTGACCATAATTCCTTTATGCACCGACGAAGCTGTTTCAATATTATTGGTGGTTGGGATGACAATCCACAATATTGGAATCATGCCGATGCTGTTTTTTTTAGAAAACTTGTTCAACACTGGGAGTTTCATCCGCTTCACATTGTCACAGATGAACATCGGATTCACTCTAAAGGAATCCAATCTAAAATGAGACAAAACAAAAAACCATGGATGGAAAAAGATACCGAATAACATGTTTCACTTTTGAAAATACGTCCAACAAAATGGAGTACCTTCCGTAAAGAGTTTCTTTTCTTTTTTCGATAATCGAATGGCTTGTTGTTCCTTAAGGTTTAATTTCTTGACACTATTTTTCTCAATCGGATGAAGCTGGTTTTGGTTGCTTAAATAATAGCTGGAAAAATCTTTAAACAATAATTGACTCGGGAGAATGGTATGTTCGGTAATTGAACTATGAATAGGAGGACCTAACTCAAACCCTTCAAGAAACTCGTAAGTTAAAGGAATGATATTTTTTTTTTGAAACTTAAATTTTTTAAAAGCTTTAAAGCCATCTATCAATCTTTTTTGATGATTTTCAATATAATAGATTGTAGTTGACTCTTTCGCTTTGACAAGACGACCATTCGGAAATAAAGAAGGGTTTGAAAAAACCGTTTCATCGATTTTTGGTCCTAGCGAATATTTAAATAAAATCGGGTCAGGGATTTCAACAATGTCCCGACTTCGATAGAGTAGTACCGGAAACCACTCTCGGTCAATTTCTCTTCTTCGACTCTCTTCAATTACATACACGTTAGAAGATTGCCCTTTTACGATTGTTCCTTCTGGCAAGTGCTCAGGAAGATTGGCATTTAAATTTTGAAAGGAATACGGAGTCTTATAACTAATATCCAAAATTTCTTCTATTGGATGAAACGAAGTAAATGTATTTACCCGACTCCAAAAAGCCGCATCTGCATTATGCCAATACTTAGGGTCATCGTTCCAAAAGCTACCATACGTTTGAAACACTTGGTCGGCTATTTTTCTTGTATGCATAACAGAACAATGATCAACGATGTTGGCAGCCTCTTGTAAGGTTCCTTTCGTCATCCGGGTTCGCTCTGTTAATACATCCAAATTTTCATCGACATGGATGACTTTCTGTCCTGAATAAACAGCCTCTATCACTGAATTGTGATTAAAGACTTGCATCATCAACTCTAATCGCTTAGGTACATACATCGTATCATCTGTTAAGTATGTTAAGAATTCACCTTTTGTTTTTGGAATGGCCGTATTGATTAATGTCGCATAACGTGTTGTTTTGTAACGGTTTTTATTTTCAATTTGACTATTATAGTAATGGATTCGTTCATCATGTAAATAAGATTTGATTTTCGTTGTCGTTTCCTCATTTGAAGCATCATCCATAATAAACAATTCCCAATGTGTAAAAGTTTGTGCGAGTACACTCTCAATGGATTTTCCTACTGTGTTTGGTTTGTTGTAGCTTGTAAGAATAATTGATACGACAGGCTTCAATTGCTCTCCTCCTTACTCGGTTTATGTGCGTAAATTATTCACTTTATTCATAAGTTCTTCCCGATTTGCATGTAACTGTAGTAATAACTGAAGCAAAGCTTGACTATCCAATTGACCGACAACCCATCCTCCATTCAATTGCTGTACTCTTTCTACAGGTGCGCCTAAATTAAAGGTAATCACAGGGTATCCAGAAAGAAGTGCTTCTGTTGTTGTATAAGAATATGTTTCTGGACAAATCGAAGACATAACAACGATGGAAATTTCATGTTGTGATAATAAATACGACAATTGTTTCGGCTCATATTGACCAACAACATGGAAGTAACCCGCTTCATCACTATAAGGTGTAGGGTGTTTATCTGTCGTCCCAATGACTTTAATTGTCAATGGTAAACCTTGTTGTTTAATGGCTTCTTTTAGCTCATATAAAATTGTTAACCCTTTATTTTTTCCGATATGACCAATAAAAGCGATATTCAATCGGTTCAGTGCAAAATGTGGTTGGTATGTATACATAATATGCTCTGGGGTTTTTGGTGCAGAAACATGAATAGGAAGAGTCGGATAATATCGTTGAATAATTTCTTTCGTCGTGTGACTAGGTGCGATTACAGTATCTGCATGCTGGAGCAACTGAAAAAATTTATGTCTCCATTTGGCAATGCGAATCGAGGAGGCTTTCATATTAATTTGTTGCTCTGTAATAAGGTTCGTTTGAATACACGCTTGGCATTTTGCTATATTTGTTTCAGCAAAACAATATTTTTCTTCATAATTAAGTAAGTTAAAGCTAGGGCAAACACAATAATAATCAGCAATAAAATAAGCATACGGGATGTTACACCGAATAATATAATGAATAAGTTTAAATAGCGGGAATGTCACTAAATGATTAATATAAATATACGTTATGTTACACTGTTTTAACATTTTATGAAATGAACTCCAATTGAGTTCAGTTGTTTGAATTGCATATCGTATTACTTTTTGTCTGTTCACTTCGATAACTGAAAGTAGATTTTCGTTCATTCGCAAACGAAAAATGTTCCTTATTCCTTTTAACTCTTCAATACATTGATTCTCATAAACTTCCGTCCCACCACCCCAAGGATGGCAAATAAATAATACTCCAGACCTTTCCACTATAACTCCTCCTTTCTTAGCACAATTTCTTAGCTTACAACCATCCTATTACAGAAAATTCAATAAGATGATAATTACTCAAATTTCCCTGCTACAAAGGAGACCAAACAGCCAAACTTTCGTGTCAAATTATAGTAACATTACATATAATTTTATGTATGAACCTTATATTGGAGGTGGGTATCATAAACATATTGTTTACTTTTTTTATTCCGAGCGGTGGAGTGGAAACGTTAAACAGACAACGTTATTATGCACTACAACCACGCGGTATTAATTGCCATTTCTTATATTTACAAAAAGGAACAGGATTGCAAAACAAGATCGATGCCCCGATATATGTCACCAACAATGATAAAGAAATTAAAGACATTATTGAGAAGGGAAACTTTGATGCCATCGTTGTAAATTCTGACCTTCTCTTACAAAAAAAAATGAAGGAAAGTGGTTATACCGGGCTTGTCATTTATGAAGTGCAAGGGTTAGGAACGGATAAGAAATACGCTGATTACTTTTTACAAAAACATGCTTCACCAATATTAAACCAATATTGTGATGCCATCCTTTATCCAAGGACACCTCATCTCGTCACAGCATTTGAAAAGCACTTCCCGCATCTTCCTAAATATAGTTTTCACAATAGCTTCAGTCTTGACACCTTTCATTATAAACGTCAACCGAAACAGCCAAACCCTATTGTCGGTTGGGTCGGTCGATTAGAGGAAAATAAAAACTGGCGTGATTTTTTAAAAATTGGTGCCCAGCTAAAAAAGGAGTTTCCTTCATTACAGCTTTGGATGTTTGAAGACAGCACATTGTCAACAAAAGATGAAAGAATCGCGTTTAAACAAAATGTACAGGAATTACAGCTTCATCACTGTTTGCAAGTATTTGAAAATCAGCCACACCATAAAATGGCTGCATATTTTTCAACCATTGGGGATTCCGGAGGGTTTCTGTGTTCAACTTCAAAAGTGGAGGGTTTTGGCTATGCTGTCCTCGAAGCGATGGTTTGTAAATGTCCTGTGTTATCAACCGATTCAGATGGAGTAAAAAATTTTATTAAACATAATCGAACCGGTAAATTTTTTACATTAGGCAATATCGCTGAAGCGGTCTCTCAAGGAAAAGAATTAATGACAAACAACAGATTAAGAGAAAAAATAAGAAATACTGGTGTAAAGCATATCGAAAATCATTTTTCTCCTGAAAACTATGCCACTCATTTCATTAACATGATCGAGGAATTAAAAGTAAAGCGGCAAAGCCAATAAGAAGAAAAGGAAATAATATAAGCCAGCTACAAGACTCCCATAGCTGGCTTTTACATTACCATAATTGATTTTTCTCATATCCATATTCAAGTAAAAAATCTCCTGTTATTTTTTTGAACTTTTCTTTGTGTTCGACAGTAAATTCCTCTCTCCACCCCCCTTTTTTTCCTTTACGAAATGTCCATGCTTGACTTGGGTTAATATTATCTTTCATCAATTGTAACAATGTTTGCTTTGTCTCTTTTATTACCTTCTGTTTTTTCCTGAAGTCGTTTGTAAACGCCGATAAAAGATTTTTCTGTTTTTCCTGTATAGTGAAGTCATCAAATAAAAACTCAATAATGGATAAAATCGCTTCATCTTTATTATTATCTTCAATCAAGTCTTCAAATCTCACACTGCATACAGAAGGGTCTTTTGTCCATTCATAAATGAGTCGATACTCATCGTAAACACCTGGGTACCTCATAATTCCCCACTTATTCTGTTGTTCTTCTCCAATTAAGTCAATACCCATAATCAATGCATTCAATTGTTCGTCTTTTGTCACTAGGCGTTCTTGAAAAACTTTATGAAGCGGATGTTCTGGAAATTTATCATTTATAAAATGCCTTAGTGACACTGTGACATCACGTAGGTCTCGATAAATTAAAAGATGTTTGATTTCGTTTTCTTGCAATTTCCTAGCTAACGATTTTTCATAAGGTAAATGGCTCGTAACATAAGCCCCTTTTTGTAATTGAAATAGTTCATCTTCTTGCATTCGTTGTATATTCGGAATGCCTTCAATAATTTGCAGCAGTAAATTTGTTCCACTTTTTGGAACAGAATTCACAAATATTTTCGGAGTTTTTATTGAATCTATAATTGTAATCCCTCCTTTACTTTGGATAGTTGTGTCGTAAAATACAACTTTTCAAAAATAATCTGTTCATAACTAGTGACCGGACTTAAGCTTTTATATTTATCTTGCTGAAACTGAATAATTAAGTTGTTTAAATCCCATGGCGAAGATGGAAAGGCTCCTTTTCCATAAACCATTGTTAATGGTGTGTTTGCTCGTTCAAGTCCGAGTTGAACAGCTTCTTCTTTTGTTCCACTAGGTAGCTGTAAAAAGGTTAGTCGTGGATCATTAATTGGTTGAAGTGCGTCTGTTACACTATGATTCCTACTGCAGTCGATAATAATAAAGTTAAAATTACTATACGTTTGTTCTAACAAATCCTCGAATTTAGTTTCAACATTACTCATTTGGTCATCTACTGGGAATATAATTGTTAAAAATGGAGCTATATGCCTCCGTTGTCTTGCTTCATATCTTGCCAGATTAAAAGCATATCTCCATTTACGATGACCGTCTTTCGAATGTTTTACTTGAGCTGATACGCTTAGTGGTGATTCAGTACGATATTCCATTAACACTTCAGGTATAAATTGAATGTCACAAACTTCTGTAATACGGAGCCAATATTCATAATCCTCTACAGGGGCAAGTTTATATCCTTCGATCATAGCGGCATACCGCTTTTTATACATAAACGAAACCCCAATAAAGCAATGATTAATTAAATTTTCCTTCGGTTGATTTTGATAATCATAAAACTCTTTTAATTGTGGTTCTTTTAATTGCTCCCCGTCGGCATCAATATGTCGAAAACTACTAAAAGATAAACCAACATTTTTAGGTGCCTGTTCTAACGTATTTCTGTGTTGTTCTAAAAAAGTTGGGTAATAAATATTATCGCTAGAAACCCATGTGAAATATTTAATTTCACGTATACTCATTAAATAATGAAACCCTGTATTTAATGCTTTAGGTACCCCTTCATTTTTCTCTTTTTCAATGAGGTGCACCCTAGAATCGCCTTGTGTTATCTCTTTTATTTGTTTGACCGTTTTAGCTGAAGCTCCATCAGAAACAATGACAAAGTGGAAATGTTGATAACTTTGGTTAAGCATAGACTGTAATGCCAGCTTTAAATATTCGGGAACTTGAGTATAAACAGGCATGACTACTCCGACATCTTTCAAAAGTCTTCACCTCTTTATCGTCAATTTTGTTTTCAAGACAAGTTTCGGTAATAGTCCAATGTATCTTTCATCGAAGCAGAAAAAGGAATCGTTGGTTTCCACCCTAATTTTGATATTTTTTCAGGGTTGACTGGAGAAGGGTTATTTATTTCTCCATATTGCTTACTTTTCACATTAAAATGCACATCTGTGAAAGTTTTCAAATGCATGGTGACATCTCCTAATGAATGATTTATTCCTGATGAAATGTCGTAAATTTCACCTGGTTTTCCGTGTTGAAACAAGACATCATATCCTTTCACAACATCGCGAACATCAACGAAATCACGTTGAACACCGAGATGACTAACCTCTAGATGCTTTTGTTCCGTTTCGTCTTGTTCCATATTCATGATTTTCCGTGCAAAAATCGAGCAAACACCGTTTGAACGACCTGGTCCAACGATATTTGAAGGTTTTGCGATTACGACGTTTAGTCCATATAAATGACTCCATGATTGAGCAATCAATACTTGCATCGTCTTACTTAAGCTATAAGGGTGTGTGAGAGTTGCAATATTTCCAACATCAAATTGCAAAGCAGAGCCAACAATGACGACTTTGCATGAAGGACATTCTTTTCTAACGGCGTCAAGCAAATAAATCGTCGTCATCATATTCGCTTGAATTGAAGAGACCGGGTCCTCCCATGAGTCTCCAACATGATTTTGCCCTGCTAAATGCAGGACATAATCAGGCTTTGTTGCTTTGATTAGTTCTAAAACAGCCTTTTGGTTTGTTAAATCACAATATTTAACTTCACAGTTTTTTGCTTCTACTTCACTTTTTCTAGTGATCGCAATCACTTCATAGCGAGCGTCACTAAAATGTTGGCATGCATGCTGACCTGTAAATCCACTTGCACCTGTTATGATGATTTTCATGATTGTCTCATCCAGTCTTTTAATTCAAGTATCATTTCTTTATAATCAGGCACATCATACTGGAAATCAGACCGCGTGTTTTTCAAAGTTCGGTCAATCACTTTGCTATCATCAGGTGAAATTTCGACGTCTTCCTTTTCAAAGACTTCTTTTATTATCGTTAGTAACTCATATTTTGAAATTTTTGTTTCTGAACATAAATGATATAGGCCCGTCACATGGTGCTCGATTATCTTTTCAATCGCTTTCGCTAACTCAAGTGTTGTCACTCCATTCCATAACGCCTTTGTGTAACCACTCACTTCTCCTGTTTGTTTCATAAACCATAGAAATAAGCCAATTCCATTGTCTTTTAATTCAGGACCTATAATGGACGTCCGAATCGTTACATGTTTATCGCTTAAAATTTCTCCAAGCTTTTTCGACTCTGAATATACAGACGTTCCATCAGGGTCATCTGTCTCAGTGTACTCTCCTTTTTTACCTGAGAACACACAATCCGTGCTAATTTGCACGAGTTTTCCACCATATCGCTCTGTTAACTTCACGAGTTGTTGTGGCAATATACTGTTCACTTGAAAAGCAAGAAAGGGATCATCTGTAGCATGTTGATTTAATATTCCCGTGCAGTTTACTGTAATATGAGGTCTTATATTTTCAATAACTTTCTCAACATCTTGACTATTTGTCACATCTAGGAAGATACCATTTGTGTCTGTTTGATCACGCGAAGAATAATATACTTCATATCCTTCTTTTCCTTGAAAATATTTTGTTATCACATGACCGGCCATTCCTTTTCCGCCAAGAATGAGCAACCTCATTTTAAATAAAGCCCCCTTTCTTTAACATCGCTTTAATCTCAGATTGGGTCATTAAATTTTGACTAGAATTATAATCTTCTAGATTTGCAGGCTCATAGTTAGCGTACCTGTCCTTTAACCCTTCAATTGGTACCGTCGGTAAAATTACAAAATACTCCTCATCATAGAGAATCGCTTTATCACTTTCATATGAGGAAAGAAGCAACTCCGCAATTTTTTCCCCTGGACGTATACCAAGTATTTCAAACTCGACGTCTTTCACATTTGCTGCTTCAGCAATAACTTTTGCTAAATCAACAATTTTACATGCTGGCATTTTCATCACGTACGTTTCCCCGCCGTAGCTTTCTACTGTCGCTTTAAACACGAGTTTTATCGCATCCTCTAATGTTAAAAAGAACCTCGTCATATTCATGTGTGTAATGCCAATTTTTCCAGTGTCTTTAATTTGCTTTTTAAAGACATGAATAACACTTCCATTTGAGCCGAGAACATTGCCTCCACGGATACAGACAAACCTGGTTTTTGTGTTTAATGTGTTCGCATGAATAATTAATTTTTCTCCCATTGCTTTTGTTAACCCGTAAAAGTTAGAAGGATTGGATGCTTTATCTGTAGAAATGTAAATAACTTTATCAACATTACATTTCATCGCAACATCAATAACATTTTGAGTGCCGATGACGTTTGATTTTAACGCTTCAATTGGTTGGTCCTCACAGACAGGGACATGCTTTAATGCGGCGAGATGATATATATAGTCGACTTGATGACAAGCATCGAGAAGAGAATCTTTTTCTTTAATGTCACCTATAATAAATTTTAATTTTTTATCATGATTAAACTCTTGTTTCATATCAAATTGATTTGCTTCATTTCTTGAAAAAATTCGAATTTCCTTAGGGTTATGAGTTAACAACTGACGAACAAGTTCATATCCCCATGAACCAGTACCGCCAGTCACTAAAATGATTTTATCTTTAAACAACTTCACTACCTCCTAAAATGATTTTTACGACTTTATCTGATACATCTGCATCATCATATCCTTTTGGGAACACCCATGTTTTTGGTTGATTAACCATAACACGAACAGCTGTTACCATTTGTTTTGCTTGAATTCCTGATAAAAGATTGCTTCCGCATTCAATGGTCTCAGGACGTTCTGTTGTTTTCCGAACTGTTACAGTTGGAACATGAAACAAACAACACTCTTCTTGAACAGTCCCACTATCTGTGAGGACACAATACGCATTTTTTTCAAGTTGGATAAAATCAAAAAATCCAAATGGTTCATGAAACTCTACGAGAGGGTCCATTTCGAGGAAATCTGCTTTTTCTAATTTTGATTTTGTTCTCGGATGAATACTGCATATCACTCTTTTTTGAAACTGGCTCGCAACAAGCTGAATTCCTTTCATAATTTCTAGTAGACGGTCTTCATGGTCAACATTTTCGGCTCTATGAATCGTGACTAAAAAATAATCTTGTCGTTGCAAATTCAGCTTTTGTAAAATCTCACTTTCGTTTATCTCTTTGTTGTAATGTTGTAACACTTCGTAAATTGGGTTACCTGATATATAAATTCGATTGGAAGGAATGCCCTCTTTGAGTAGATTTTCTTTACTTTGAGGAGTATACGGTAAATTAATCGTTGAAATCGCATCGATAACACGACGGTTTTTTTCTTCTGGTACCTCTAAGTCAAAACAACGGTTTCCGGCTTCCATATGAATAACAGGAATTCCCATTCTTTCAGCTAATATCGCACTTAACCCACTGTTTGTATCTCCTAACACGAGCACTTTATCTGGCTTTTCTTTTAAAAGAATCGGCTCTAATTTTTTAAAGAGCGATGCTAATTGTTCCCCTAATGTTTGCTGTTGATGTCCTAGGACATAGTCTGGTGCTCGAACTTGTAATTCTTTAAAAAACACCTCGCTTAATGAAGTGGTAAAGTTTTGCCCTGTATGGACAACGATATGATTTTCAGCTAGCTCATCGAGTTTTTTCATAACAAGACTCAATCGAATGATTTCTGGTCTAGTTCCTAAAATTGTCATTACTTTCATAGAAAACCCCTCGTTTATTTTCAAATTCAAACGTGTCAACAAAATGACTTTACTTTTACACTATGTTCATAACCCTCTATTGCTATAGGCCATGCCGTCATTTTCCTAAATTTAGTTATTCGTTTATACGAGCTTTTACTCAATCTATAAGAAAAAAGCAGGAGCGTCTTTTCTTTCAAAGCTTCACTGCTACACCAATATTTTTATCTTTCTTATCTTTTAAAAAAGGAATACCGAGAGCTATATAGCCCAATAGGTATTCCTACTAATGTAACGTAGCGCACATTTTGTTGAGAAAGCATACGATACAGATGAAACCCGCAAATTTAATAGAAAAGAGTGATCATCTATGAATGACATCATCATCCATCTTCATATGCCTAAAACGGGAGGGACAACATTAAAAAATATCATCAAAAAAAATGTTCCATCCCATTTGAACTTTGATATTTATGAAGACCATCATGAAAGAGCAGAAAAACTAAAAGCCATTGCAAACCAACCTACAGCTTGCATTCAAGGACATTTTCCATATGGTGTACATGAATTTTTCACTACACCATGTGTTTATATTACAATGCTTCGTGAACCAGCAGAAAGAATCATTTCTGAATATTATTTTATCTGTACGAACAAAAAACATCGGCTCCATCACCAAGTTAAGAATATGACACTTGAACAATATCAAAGTCAGCCAAATCATATGAATATACAAACTCGTTTTCTTTCAGGTCAACTCGGTTCCCCGTTAACTGAAAAAGATTTACAACAAGCAAGGAAAAATATCACATCCCATTTTTCAGTTGTCGGATTAACGGAACAATTTAATGAGTCGTTATTTTTAATGAAACAAAGATTCGGCTGGGCGCAAACACAATATACAAAGCTAAATAAAACAAAGAAAAAAACTCCGATCCACAAAATACGAAAAAAAACGATCGACATGATTTATGCCAATAATTCTCTCGACCAACAACTTTATTCCTTTGCTAAACAACGCTTACAACAACAACTCCACCAATTCCATCATACAAAACGATGATAAAAGGCTTCCGAATTCTTTTTTTCGCTTGGACGACTAATTGCTCCATTTACGATTTCTTTTATAGTAGAAAAATTTCTCCGGTTTTACTCTTGTTTTGTCCAATAGAACCACTCTATTGGACACTTCTCTCCGGTTTTGCTCTCGTTTTGTCTAATAGAACCTTCCTATTAGACACTTCTCTCCAGTTTTACGCTCGTTTTGGTTTTGTTCTGCACCCAACCCTATAACACACAGTTCAAGCGCCTCCGTTAAAGAGAAGCCATGGAGAGGAATACCTCCTCTCCATGGCTTCAATTTCTTATCGGAATTTTGTAGTCCAGTCAAATCCAATTTCCGGATCGTCCCAAGGTATCCGTTTTTCATCGGGCTGTTTTGCATCATAAGAATGAGTTGTAAAATAAAGAATCGTTGCTGGCTTTTCACCAAGAACACGATATCCGTGGGCCACACCTTTTGGGATAAGCAACAAAATTTGGTTTTCCTCTCCCATATAATACACATCGGTTTTCCCTGTGGTTGTTGAATTTGGTCGTAAGTCATATAAAACCACTTGGGCATTCCCAGCTGGAAAAAACCATAAATCATCTTGTTTTTCATGATAATGAAATGCTTTTATAACACCAGGATAACTCATAGATAACGACGCTTGCCCAAACTTTTCTAATAATGCTTCATCATCACGGACAAGTTCAGTAAAAAAACCGCGGTCATCACAATGCTTTTTGATTTGCTTTATTTTGACACCTTCAATCATCGTCTCCCTCCTTCTTTAAAAACTCTCTTAATGCTAGTTTCCAATGACGGGGTTTAGGAATCTTATTTTCTTCTAATTTCGCTATGTCTAATAATGAATAGCTCGGTCGTAGGGCTTTGGACTTATATTTAATAGATGAAGTCGGTTCAACAAGATTTACATCACTTCCGCTTTCTTCGTAAATACATTGTGCAAACTGATACCAACTGCATTCCCCTTCATTTCTAACATGATAAATTCCATAAGGTTTATCTATAAGCTTTATGAGAACATCGACCAAATCACAAACATATGTCGGTGCACCAAGTTGATCATCAACAACGGGTACTTGTTTTTTCCGTAACGCAAACGACCTCATTGTATTGACAAAATTTTTGCCCCCATGCCCGTAAAGCCAAGACGTTCTTACAATATAATGCTCACGCAATGTTTTTTGTACGAGCTCTTCTCCCATCCACTTACTTAGCCCATATATATTAAGGGGATTCGGTTCGTCTGTTTCAATGTAAGGACTTCTTTTTTTTCCATCAAATACATAATCAGAACTAATATAAACTAAAGTCGCCCCAACTCTCTTACAAGCCTGCGCTATCGTTAACGTCCCAATTGCATTTGTGTTAAAAGCAAGCAACGAATGGTCCTCACAATTATCGACTGCCGTATACGCAGCACAATGAAAAACATAGTTTGGCAATATACGTTGAAACACATCCTCTATTTGTTGTCCTGTAATATCAAGCTCTTTCTTTGAGAGTGAGAAGACTTCATAAGAAGATTCTTTCATTTTTTTATATAATGCTTTACCGAGTTGACCTGATCCACCTGTAATAAGAACTTTCATAATCTCTCATTCCTACCAAGCACGGATTTTACCCATTGTTCATTTTTTACATACCAGTCAACAGTTTGTTTTATTCCTTCGGTGAAAGACATTTGTGGTTCCCACCCAAGTTCTTTTTTTACTTTTGTTGAATCAATGGCATAGCGACGGTCATGTCCTTTTCGGTCTTCGACAAACTGAATCTGGTGATTATCTTTACCCATATAAGATAAAATACTTTGAACAAGATCTATATTTGTCTTTTCATTTAAACCACCAATATTATACACTTCACCAATTTTCCCTTTCTCCATAATCGTGTAAATCGCTTGACAATGGTCTTTTACATATAACCAATCACGAATATGAGAGCCATCACCGTAAACCGGTATCGTTTTGTTTTTTAATGCAAAGTTGATAATTTTTGGAATGAACTTTTCGGGATGTTGATACGGACCGTAATTATTACTACATCGTGTTGTTATAACAGGTGCATTATACGTTTTAAAATAGGAACGAACTAATAAATCAGCTCCCGCTTTACTTGCCGAATAAGGGTTGTTTGCCGCCAAAGGAGATTGTTCTGTAAACGGAGGTTCCTCTGCTTGTAATGACCCATACACTTCATCAGTTGAAATATACACCAGTTTTTTTGCATACCCTTCAAGTAAAGCAAGTAGCAAGTGATTCGTTCCCATAATATTCGTATTTAAAAACAAACTAGGTTGAACAATACTTCGGTCCACATGGGATTCTGCTGCAAAATGAACAATGACATCATATGTTCTGTCAAATACTTTTTCTATTTGATCCTTCTTTGTAATATCGACTGAAAAAAAACGATAACGTTTGTCATGAGCAAACGTGGCTGTATTGTCAATATGACCTGCATACGTAAGGGCGTCGACATTCGTGACTTCATATGTTTGCGTGTGGCTTAACACGTAATCGATGAAGTTTGAACCGATAAATCCAGCCCCACCTGTCACTAGTAATTGCTTAGTCATCATAACCTCCTGCCGCTTTTTCTCTAGTAAAATAATGATAATTTGCTTCAAAGAGTGACTCAGGTGTTCCTGCATCAATCCACCAGTCTTTTAGAAAATTAAACGCCATAGCCTGCCGTTTAACATAAATCAAATTAACATCTGTAATTTCCAATTCTCCACGTGCTGACGGAGATACTTGTTCAATAAAAGAAAAAACAGTTGGATCATACATATAAATCCCTGTTACACAATAGGCAGGTCCTTTTATATTTGGTTTTTCTAGGAGTTCATACACTTTATTTGTTTTATCATCGATGCATGCAATTCCATATCTTTTTGGATTTTGCACTTTTTTTAATAAAATATAAGCTCCATCCTCTTGCTGCTTAAACTCCTCAATAAAGGGTGTTAACTTGTCATCAAATAAATTATCTCCTAGTATCACAAGGAACTTTTCGTTCTGTACAAAGGTTTTTGCTATAGAAAGAGCTGCTGCAATCCCACTTGCTTCTTCTTGAACAGCATAGCTCAAACGAACACCGAATTCCTTTCCATCCCCTAATAGCTGTTGGAATGAATCAAGATGGTCTCGTGATGTGATAATTAGAATGTCTTTAACACATGCTTCTTGTAGTTTAAATAATGACCAATATATCATTGGGTACCGACCAACTGGTAGCAAATGTTTATTTATAATTTTTGTCATAGGAGAAAGGCGCGTCCCTGTACCTCCAGCCAGAATGACAGCTTTTCTCATGTCTTACTCACCCCACTTTCACTTTAATGATTCGATATACGTTGAACGACAGTTTCCACGATTGAGGCACCTGCGGCCACTGCCAATACGAGAATAATAGGAATAAAATAAGTTGGTAACAGCCCATAGCCCGCTAACAAGAAGATAGAGCACCATACTCCTGTACACCAATAACAGCTTAATAGTTCACCGACCCATCGTTTAAGTCCGCGGCCTTTTATCATGACATGAATTTCAACGCTCCCATCTTCAAGTTGATGTTCTTTTTCTTCTAGAAACGGAGTACGAATCCACTTTGTAATTTGGTCAAAAACAAGTAACCGTGTTAAGCGAAAACTAGCGAATACAAATATAAAAAAATAAAAAAAGTCAATTGACAACGTCTCTCTCTCCATTCTGTATCAAGCATATTCTCTATACTGTATGTCAATTGTAAAATTTCGGCACAAAATCAAAAGGAAAGTGAAAAATGTTTCCAAATAACATTGACTCAACTTGTTGACATGTATTGCTTATATTTCGTTACTCAAATATTTTTCTAATAACGATCTCATTTTTATTGAGGGAATAAAAATATTTATCGGTTGTTTTTGTTGGAGTCGACTTTGAAACATCCATTCGATTAGGTGATGTAAAGAGTACAAATCTTCATTAATAAAGAGACCTTTGTTTTCAAAGAAATGCTTTATACTTGTGTTCACTTCTGGATGGGATAAATATAAACAACAGCTTTTATGAGAAAAGAGATCATTCTCTTTTTTGTAAAAAGAGACAAAACTATGATTCAGTCCTCGAGGGGTAAGCTTTTCTTTCATTTGGGGATATGTTGTCCACATGACATCATCCGGTTCTGCCTTACACTTTTTTCGGTAAAAGTCATAGCAACTCTCCCGAATCATATTTATGATTTCAATGCTGTTCATTTTTTTCTGTAAATCAAAGAACGTAAATGCTTTCTGATGGCTCCCTATTTTGTTCAAGTCGTTTTTATCACTAGACGTTGGATAATAAATATGAATTAATTCTTTATATAATGAACGGTCCTCTTCTTCAGATAAAATATAATCGACTAATTTATACTCATTATCCTCAAATGAAATGGAATACTTTTTATACTTGAACTCGTAATGCTCGAATAAACTCTTTTGCAATTGTCCGTCAAACATATACGTTAAAAGATAACAGTTATCGAATGACTCGTAGAATTTCTTTGGAAATGTCCAATACACAAGTTCATGGTGGTCTTGTTCATTTTGATACAACATCAAACGGTTCGATGTCGCTAATGTTTTCATGTCTGTGAAATATCCATCCGTATAAAAGGCTGCATCCCAACTTATACTTCCTTTGTCACGAACACTAACAACATTGTTTTGTAATAACAGATTAATATCATCCGGGGATATATCAACTGGCTGTAAAGTGTTTTTGACTTCATCAAGAATTAACGTATAATTTTGCATCGCTAACAACTCATAACATTCATCGTCCAAACATTGAAACGGTTGATGTGTTCCGATAATATTTTCACCATTGGCGAATAAGCTTTTCAGTTGTTGTAACGATGATTGTTCATGAACACGCTTGAAATGCCGTATTTGTGAGTTCAACATCAAACTTGCCTTTTTTTCATCTTGTACAATATAAACAAATTTCTCATACATTGGTGCTTTACTTATATAATGCATGATCCAGCTTATTTTCCCGCTTCTTTTTATTGAATCAATCACTGTGATTTCTTTCATCATCTCACCTTCTTACACCTCTTCATGAACCATTTGTGGTATCCATTTTCTAGGGTATGCCCTATTTCTAATGAGCGTTCTTATGGAATCACTTTTTTACAATGATTACTACTTCTTTTTTGTTGGAAACTGTAGTATACTAGTCTAGCGATGAGCTAATTGCATAAGACGAAGTTGACACGCCGATAGGCAATGCACAATGTGGAGTGCTGTTTCTTCGCCGCAATATACGTAGAAAAAGACGTCCAATTGGACGTCTTTTTTTTGTATTTTTATGAATCACATATTTCATTGGGAAAAGGGTATCGAGTAGGATGATAAAATATATTCCTGCCATTGCAACTGGAGTGGGTATCATTTTCTTCTGCATTAAATTATATTTTATCCCCTATAAAACTCACGCTTTTGATGCCATTTATGATATTGTAACCATCATTTTACTCTCTATTATTTTCGGTTTCTCACTAGTAGGAGCTATAATAATCGAGATATAAGAGAAATCATAGCTTACAAAGTTTGAAGTAGAATAAGGGGAAATGAGCAGAAACGCACAGATTTATATTTACAAATCTGTGCGTTCTTGTGTTTACTTGTATGGAACCCAACTAATGTTAAGTTATAATTGAATTGTCGTAATACACGTATTGTCTCCTTCAAATGAAGAAAACTCACCTTCTGCTGTCTTTCCGTCATGGGAAATTGTAATCGTAAAATGTCTATCGCGTGGAACCCATAAATCAATAAACCCGTTAGGCAATGACTGGATATCATCGCTTAAAATAACATTCCCATCTGTATCTTCAATGTGTACATGAAAGTCCTCAGTCACAAGCTCTCCTTGGCATCCTGTTAAGCTATGAATCGCACATGGATGTGTGTTTTCGATATATGGGGCTATCGAAACAAAAAACTCATCATCAGGTAACGCGTATACGAGTTGAGTTTCTGCATCTTCTGTTTCCGTTACAATTAGTTCATGTGAAGTAATAGAAGCATTATGCGCCACAAGGGTACCAACACTATAATCATTCACCATCTGTTTCATATTGTCTGTTTCTTCGACTTTGGTTACGTCTGTTTCTGATTCTATTTCTGATTCTGGCATCACGGCTAGTGCGAATAGATAAACCCCAACCCCAACTACTAATAGAGTTACTAATGTCGCTATCATTACTTTGTTCTTCATCTTGTTTTCCCCCTAGGTCATTCTTTGTCTATTTCTATTTTATGTGAATCAATTCACAATGTAAACCGTTATTTCCTGGGTATTTCAATTTACGTTATTAATGCTTCCTACTATACTCTTTCTATCTGATTTCCTTTATAATAAAGAAGACCATGTAAAAAAAGAGGTTTGTATTATGTTCAAAGGAATTGTTTATTGTGAAGCGAGTTTGTATGTGTATTCAAGTAAAGAAACTCATGAAGAAGAAAGAGAAAAATATATCACTTTTCTATCAAGCTATATCCGAAAAACAGTGAAAATAACTGCTGTTACGATAAAATCAACAGGTTTTGATTCGATTCATCAAGAACAATATACGCGACTTTCTGTGTTAGCTGATGTTCTTGTCCCATACGATCCTGTCATTACGCACCTGAACGATTATCGTGTGAGTGGGTGTACCGAATTTCGCAAACATTTCCCTCATGCTGGTGCGATTATGGCTCATTCTATTGATATTTATAATGCGTATCGTACAGAAGGGTTTCGACCTTTTTAACGTTTTATTATATACAATTTTAATTGTTTCACATTATACTAATTATAACAAGATTAGAGGAGGATGGAAAATGGGTTTTTTTGATGGATTAATGGGAAATGCGTCTGAGGTGAATGTAAATGACATTCAAAATGAATTTGCAAGAATTCTTGCTCCAAATGAGCAAATAGAAAAGGCATATAAATTGATTCGTGATTTGTTTTTATTTACGGACAAGCGTCTCATTCTTGTCGATAAACAAGGGTTAACGGGGAAAAAAGTGGAGTTTCACTCGATTCCATACAAAAACATTACTCATTTCAGTATTGAAACAGCGGGAAATTTCGACTTAGATGCAGAGTTGAAAATTTGGCTATCAGGAAGTGCGACACCGATTCAAAAGCAGTTTAACAAAAGTTTAAACATCTATGAGCTACAATCCGTCTTAGCTACTTACGTTTTACGTTAATGAGCTAGAGGTTCGGACATTTATTCCGCTATATTAAAGAATATTATCAAAACTAATATCGTTACGGACATCTGTTCCGCTATTTCTTCATTTCAGCTCAAATTTGATTCGTTTTTTAACTAATAACGGAACACATGTCCGTTATGGTTGAGAAAACACCCTTTTTTTATATAATAGCGGAAAATATGTCCGATAAGAAACAAACCGAGGAGAGTCCATCTCCCCGGTTTGTTGTATTATGACTTTCCTTTTCCTTTACCCTTTCCAGGATTGTCAATGGGTCCTTTACCTGGGTTGTCGTTCGGACCTTTTCCCGGATTATCAATTGGACCCTTGCCTGGATTATCTTTATGACCTTTTCCTGGATGTTCGCGTTCTTCTTGTTTCAGTTCTAAACGGTCAATCGCCTCTTGAAGTGCTGCTACTTCTACCGCTAGCATTTCTTCGGTTTGAATGATATCAAGGGCGGCTTCTGCCACTACAATTGCTTCTTGTAAAGCTTCAAAAGACTCTTCAGTATATATACCCTCTTCATTTGAAATCGCTTTGGCTGTTTCGATTAAGTTGATAAGCTCAGTTAAATCGATTTTTTCTTCAGGAACATAATAAAGCTCAAGCCCATTGATTCTGCCATTTCCTCCAACTTGAATCGTTAATTGTCCGTCTGTTACAGTAACGGTTTCCGTTATGGTTGCAAATTCTCCAGCAGGAGATGAAATTCGTCCTACATCTACACCTTCAATGATAAAACTGGAGTTATTTGAAGCAATGTGGTCTCCGGCAATAATATGCACTTTATACGTCCCATTTCGAACATCGACCATAAATTCATATTGACTATCAATAATAAAGTCACGACGAACATCATCGGGTTCACCACGGTCCCGCTCCGCTACTGTTTTATTTAGACCATACCCTCGTTCTTCTGAATAAAGCATTTGATTCGACACTTGCTTATAACCGTAAGCAACAGGGCTTGTTTGTGAGCCAAAGTCAAACTTCACATTAAAATCATCGACGGCTCGGACTTCAAGTGCATTCACACGGGCCCATGAACCAATAAAGCCGATATTTAATTGGCCATCTAATACCATTACTGTCGCTTCGTATTCGGCAAATTCACCTGCTTGTGTTCGCGTCCCCCCTTGTTGTTCTCCTCCTTCTAGCGTAAATGTTGTATCATTACTATCATTTTGTGCACCGGTAATGATTTTTACATCATATTCTCCATTTGGAAGGTCGAGTTTAAATTCACTATTGTTTGCTAACACAAAATCTCGCCTTAAATCATCTGGACTTCCTTCGTCTCTCGTTCCATCTGCTTGTTGTGAAAACCCATATCCTGTTTCTTCCGTATATATCGTTGCATCTGTCACTTTTTCATACCCATTAGCCACTGGGCTTTGTGCTGTTCCAAAATCAAAACGATACCCTGGTCCTAAATCGACAATTTCTTCTAATCCATCAATCGCTCGTTGTAATGCATCAATTGTCGCAAACAATTGAAAGTCAAAACGAATCTGTTCTAGTGCAGCTTCGGCTTCTGTAATTGCTTCTTGTAACACTGAAAAGGACTGCTCGGTATAAATACCTGTCTCATTTGAAATCGCTTTGGCTGTTGCAATTAACTCTTCTAACGCAGAAACATCAATTTCCCGCTCTTCCTCAACATAATCAAGTTCACCATTAAAGTTCGGAACCGGAACATACTTCCAATCTATATCAGTAGCAAAGTAAAAGCTCGGATAAGACGGCTGGTTGTACCCAACATTTTGCCATGCAATACCAGTACGATATTGAATATCATGCATTAATGTATAAAGCTTTCTATCCGTTACTTCAGTATTTAAGTAAATACGAATCGCTGAACTGTCAGCTGTTCGGACTAGCAATTCTTCACGCCAATCACCAAATATATCGGCAACAAGGGCTGGGTTTCCTTTTGTTCCATTATTCGTTCTTGTTCCTGTTGCCGTTAACACTCTTCCAGTTTCCCAGTCATCGATCGTTGGTGTGTTATTACCAGAGCCATTCACAATTTGTGTCGACATATCAGCGGCCCATTTTATATTCATATTTGTTCCAGGACGATTTGTACCAAGAACCTTTCCATCAGCTGTACGTAAATCAACAGCCCATGTTTCTAAACCACGTTGTCCGCGGACAACATCACCAACCATTCCTCGTCCCGTATCTGTACCTGTGTAGCCACCGTAAATAATGTCACCCGTTGCCCCTTCACGAAGAGCAAAGCCATACGGAGCCCAAGCGCCTGCTTCAAACACCGAGTAAATTTCAAGTCCAGGACGGTCAGGATTAATATCAGCGACATGTAATGCATCTCCATGACCAAGAACAACGACTTCACCAGGTGCAGCACTTCCTTCTGGTAAAGGTTCCATTGAGCTATATAGCAATGTTCCATCATGGTCAAGAGTGGCACCTCCATGAATGATTTCATGTTTGCCATCCCCGTCAACGTCTGCAACACTTATCGCATGGTTTCCTTGTGATGCTAAACGCCCTAGCTCTCCATTTGTCCCTTTTCCTCCATGTGGATAACTGTTAAATGGATTATCCATTGGAACGTGTCCACTATCAGCAACCCATAAACGCTCTAGGTTTGTTCCGTTCCAGTTATAAGAAACAAATACCGCTCTTGCATAATAGCCACGATTCACAAAAAACGAAGGTGTTTCTCCGTTAAAGTAAGCGACCCCCATATTTAAACGGTCAACACGATTTCCCGGTTCAATTCTTGGATAAGCATAATCTCCCCACATTAAACCATCATCACCACGTTCAGGTTCATAATGAATCGTCTCTAACTCATTTCCTGTTTCTCCATGGAAAACCGTTAAATATTCTGGTCCATCAACGATAAAGCCTTCAAAGGCACGAAGATTATTTCTTGCACTTCGACTAGGGGCATACTCGTCCATAAAATAATCAACTAAACGTTCCGCATCTTCACGTGACAACGGATATTCATATTGCACGTCAATACCAAAGCTTTCTTCTAATGTTTGTGGCCAGTTGCCTGCTTGTACTTCTTCATGCTCATGCCAAGTCATAAACATATTGACAACATGCTCATAATAATCTTCAGCACTCATTCGATAGTCATCATCATTAAGGTATCCTTTTGCAATATCTTCTTCTGGTAGAGTTATATATTGCTCTGAAACAACCTCGCCATTTTCATCAAAATGAAGTACTTTTGTCCCAGGCGCTGTTTTCATAATCATTTCGGCTTTTCCGTTCCCATCAAAATCATACACAATAAATTGAGTGTAGTGAGCTCCAGAGCGGATATTGACACCTAAATCAATTCGATATAACAGCTTGCCATCAAATGTATACGTATCAATATACGTATTACCTGTATAACCGACTTGAGACACATCTTTTGAATTAGATGGATCCCATTTCACGATAAATTCATAGTTTCCATCACCTGTTACATCTCCAACACTCATATCATTAGCTGAATACGTATATGTTTCACCAGCTGGTGTTACACCATCAGCTGGTTTTTGCAAAGGAAGGTCATAGTAAGAATCTCCCCACGGTGTTACAACATCACTTTTATTTCCGACTTCTTCCCCATCTATAACAGCGCTTACATAATATTCAGAAGTAATGTCCCCATCTTTATCTAAGAAATTCGTACTTGTTGTAACAGTCGCTATCTTTTCTTCATCACGATACACATTAAAATCCGTTCCTCTTTGGCCATAATCAGAATAAGCAGTCACTTCATCTGATAATAATCTCCAGCTCAAGAAAATTCCTTCTGAAGTTGTTACAGCAACTAAACCACGATCTAAATTCTCAAGTTGAACTTGAAACTGTTTCCCTGTTTCTGATTTCACCACTTCAGATAAAGATTGTTCTTCCCCGTTGATAACCGCTGCTACTTTAAAATAGTGCGGAACATGTGTGGAACGTTCAAATGTAAATGTTGTTGACGATGTTGTCCCAACTTTAGCAAATTGCATCTGTTCCGTATTTTTATTGGCCCAATAAATGACATATTGTTCAGCCTCAGTAACTTCATCCCATTGTAAAACAACTGAAGACTCTGTGACGTTTTCTACAACTAAACCAAACACGGTCCCCTCCTGACTAGCATGCACATTTTTTCCTATTAGACTAGTGGGCGAAAATAACGAAAGAAGCATAACGAAAATTAAAAACATTGAAAATCTTTTTCCCATCTTTATCCCCCAATTCTTCTTTTTCGCAACGAAAGCAAAAAAAATGCTTGTCCCCCTTTCTTTCCTTCCTATAAAATAAAGCGCTTACAGTTTCGTTACTATGTTTTAGTATAAAAACAATCAAAAATTACGTAATAGGAAAAATGTTAAAAATTCTTTCAAAAACAACACGAGAACAGAAATAATCTTTTTTACCTATACCATGAGACTTAGTTTTTTTATAAATTAAGCAATGTTCCCTTACCTTTAGATTGATTAAACTACAAATAAATGACAATTGAAATTTACTCTCCCGTTTCATTTTCTGTCCACATCGTTACGAATCAATGTTATACTTTTCGTAACAAACCAACTATGGAGGAACAAACATGAATAAAATTTTAATTATTATGAGTGTCATTGTTTTGCTCATGACCATTTATTTACGTGTCATTGAACAAACTAGTCCTGTTGTCGCTTCTCTCGTATCCGTGTTAATGATCGCTAACATTTTGTTTTGTATTCGCCGAATGAAAAAAAACAAAACAACGGAATCTTAAAAAAAAGTGTCCACATGTATTTATCTTTCCGCACTTCATGTAACGGACATACGTCCCGTTATTTCATCAAAAATCAAGCTTTTCTCCACTTTATCGGACATATGTTCCGTTAGTTGACTAAAAACAGCAACGAATACTCTCGTTTCTGTTCATATAACGGAACGTATGTCCGATAGCATATAACAAACGCTATTTTTTCTTAAAATAGCGGAACCTATGTCCGTAAGAGTTACCAATCAGTCTGCCCATCAACTAATCTTTAACAGAAAAAGGACCGAAAGAGATAACAAAGCGCTCTCTCTTTCGGTCCTTTCCTCTACAATATCGCACACTCGCCTATTTTCCCCCTCATCATGATAGAAGCCTAATCACTTTTCTCTTATCGACATAAGGTATAGTATAGCTTCTCCAAAGGAGGGTTACTTGAAATGATGAACTATGGCGCACCACATGCTGCAGGTCATCACGGCGGAGGTTTTGCATTAATCGTCGTGTTATTTATCCTACTTGTCATTGTAGGATCAGCATATGTAAAATAACAAAATTACACTAGGTAAGGGGTTTTGCTCCTTACCTTTTTGGTGTTTACGAAAACAAATAAGGTAAATATTTGGTCATAAACATCGCAATAATGCCAAGCATTAAAAACATACTACAGGTTTTTAATTTTTTCAATGGCTCCTCATACGACTGCTTAGAGCGAATTGCCTCAAGTGTAAGTCTTAAAAACTTTGCTGTTAATCCTAAATACGCCCCAATTGCAATCCATACAATGACAACGGCAATCATCCATAGCGATACTGAAAAATGTAACACAATTCCCGTTATGAATGCAGCTACTAACGCACCATGAGCAACCATAAATATAACCTTATAAATGGAAAACAATTTAGCTAATTTTTCTGGTCCTTCTGGTTCTGTCCCCCGAATGAGCATTGGAAACGGAAGTAACAGAAAAAATACGAGTGCCGCTAGTAAGTGCACCGCATAACTAATAATAAAACTAAGCATGTCATTTCACCTCACTGTTCTTTACTATAACAAAATCAGACTCTAAGATAAATATCTTTTCCTCTTATGTCCTCATATGATAAGATTTATTAGGATAAGCAGTCATATTCGAGGTGGTAGAAGTGTCAACTTGGTTTAGTTGGTTTATAGTATTATGGTCTATCTTTTTAATCACAGTTATGTTCATCGGTGGTTATTTTATGTTTCGAAAATTTTTAAAACGTCTTCCAAAAGAGGATGGCAAGTCCATTCTAGATTGGCAAGATCATTATATCCAAGAAACGATCCATTTATGGTCGGATGAAAAGAAACGTCTTTTAGAAGAGCTTGTTGAACCTGTCCCAAGTTTATTCCGTGATGTCGCAAAAGAGAAAATTGCAGGGAAAATAGGCGAGCTCGCTGTTGAGGAAAATGCTTCGGCGATTACGGAAGATTTAATTGTTCGAGGTTATATTATTGCCACTCCTAAACGGGACCATAAATTTCTATTAAAAAAATTAAAAGAAAAACAAATCGATATTACGCCATATCAACATTTATTTTAGTCGGATATAGCCCCTGCCCCATCGTATCGGACATCTATTCCGTTATTTCATGCCAAACAAGCTTTTTTTTATAGCTAAAGGACATCAGTTCCGCTTATGGACTTAAAGCTCGGTAAAACAATGCTGATTCTCTTATTTAATGGAACCAATGTCCGATAGCTTTCTAAAAATGTTAGATTTGATGAAAATAACGGAAGAAATGTCCGTAAGATGAGCAGGACAAACATGACATACTATAATCCAATCGTTTTTTTAACTTCTTTTAAAAATGGAACGGCTATGTCACGGGCCCTTTCTGCACCTTCTTGTAAAATCCTATCTAGTTGTGCTTTATCAGTCATGAATTCATTGTAGATGACTCGTGGTTCTTCTAGTGTCTCACTTACAATCGAAAACAATTCCTGCTTAGCCTCTCCCCAACTAATGCCATCATAAAATTGCTGTCTCATTTTCTCTGTTTGTTCATTAGTAGCAAATTCTTTATAAATCGTAAAAATCGTTGATTGATCAGGATCTTTTCGTTCATTAGGTTTACTAGAATCTGTCATGATTTTGTTGATTAACTTTTTCATAATATCTTTTTGTGCAAATAAAGGGATCGTATTTCCATAGCTTTTGCTCATTTTCCTTCCGTCTAGTCCTGGTAGTACCGCTTGTTCGCTCACTCGCGATTGTGGCAATGTGAACACATTGCCGTATTGGGAATTAAACGATGTTGCTATATCTCTCGCAATTTCAATATGCTGGATTTGATCACGTCCAACCGGAACTTCTTTCGCTTGAAACAATAAAATATCAGCCGCCATTAAGATCGGATATGAAAAAATCCCCATATTAACTCCATCATCTTTGTCATAGCCTTGATCTATATTTTGTTCTTTTATCGCTTTATACGCATGGGCTCGATTCATTAATCCTTTAGAGGAAAAACACGATAAGATCCACACGAGTTCAAAAATCTCTGGAATATCTGATTGACGATAAAAGAGACAGCGTTTCGGATTTAATCCTAACGCAAGCCATGCCGCTGCAATCCCGTAAGAGTATTCTTGTAATGTTTGTTGTTCATGCACTTTTGTCAACGCATGATAGTCAGCAATGAAATACATCGGGTTCACATTTTCATGTTTTGCAATTTGCAACGCGGGTTTAATTGCGCCGATATAATTGCCTAAATGTAATTCCCCCGTTGCTTTAATGCCTGTAAGCACAGTTTGTTTCACCATTTGTCATCCTCCTTTTATTTTTATACAAAACAAAAAGGGCTTCTTATCCTTATAAAAAGGACGAGAAACCCGTGGTGCCACCTTAATTCGCTTTTAAAAAGCGCACTTTAAACGTACGGAACAAATAGAATTAGAGTTCGATACGCTGTCTTTTGTAACGGTAAGACATCCGCCACGCCTACTAACGGTTCAGCTTGGAAGCTCAGAAACCCATTCAATTATTGCCCCACACTGATTCACACCATCCATCAGCTCTCTTAAGTGTTCCAATAATCTACTCTTTTTCATCATTGCTTACTTTAATTTTTTTACAAGTATACCTTTATGTTTCGACTGGAACAATAGGATTTTTGGCTTGTTTTTTCAACTGCGCTTCCACTTCTTTAAACTGACGATACATCATGACTCTCCAAGGAATAATCATGGCATAAGCTAGTAAAAAAAACATCCCGCCAAGTTCTTCAACACTGACCGAGTCACCAATGATCATTTTAAATGCAACTCGAAGGAGAAGTAAGCCTGTTAAAATAAAGATAAATGCTTTTGATCTCTTTAAATATATTTGATTTTCTTTTATTTCAAACTTTGAAGTTCGAATTAAAAGAAAAGAAAATCCAAATCCAACTAATAATGCAAAGACGACTTCAATTGTTGTAGGGATAGTTGGTTCATATAAAAACATTAAGAACCCGGTAGACATAAACAATGGAGGTAAGATGATTTTTTTTACAGTTGCCGGCTTTTTCGTTGCCTTCAACCGAATAATCATAGCCATCGTCCCCATAAACAAAGCACCGATTGTTGTTAACAGAAGAAGTAATGAGTCCGTCATTCGAATTGAATCCCTCCTTTTTGTCATATCCTTTTTGCGATAATTATACGATACCACTTCTGGACAAGCTAGGCAATCTTGATGACGAGCAAAAAGAAGAACGGAACGATTCTCGTCATCACAAACCGAGAATATCATTCCGTTCTTCCGCTCGTTACAATGCTATTTATTTGATGACGTCATATCCTAGTTCTTCAATATTTGATTCAATATCAGGAATCTTCACTTTTGATTCATCAAACTCCACTGTCACTTCTTTATTCTCAAGATTGACTAATGCTCGTTCTATCCCATTTATTTTGGCTAATCCACCTTCGACTGTTGCTACACAATGACCGCAACTCATTCCCTCTACTTTAATAACCGCTTTTGACATGTACATCATCTCCTTTTATTATTTCATCCGTTTTAATCTAAGGGCGTTACTCACAACAGAAACTGAGCTAAACGCCATTGCTGCTCCTGCAATCCAAGGCGCTAACAATCCGGCTGCAGCAATGGGCAATCCTATGGAATTATAAAGAAACGCCCAAAACAAATTTTGCTTTATATTTCTCATTGTTAGCTTACTAAGCCGCACAGCCTCTGCGACAGAACGTAAATCTTCGCTCATTAATGTAATATCAGCAGCTTCTATCGCGACGTCGGTTCCTGACCCAATCGCTATTCCGACATCTGCAAGAGCAAGCGCTGGGGCATCATTTATCCCATCTCCTACCATAATAACACGTTTCCCCTCAGCTTTTAACTGTTCGACTTTACTCGCTTTTTCTTCAGGAAGAACTTCCGCAAATACATTTGTAATCCCAACTTCAGCGCCAATTGCTTTTGCCGTTCGAGTGTTATCGCCAGTAATTAAGTATAGCTCAAATCCTTGTTCAACTAATAACGTCACCGCTTGTTTCGCTGTATCTTTTATTTTATCAGCAACAGCAATGACACCGACAACTTGTTGCTCAACGGAAATAAGCATTGCTGTTTTCCCTTCTTCTTCCAATTGAAGAGCGATAGGTTCCACTTTTGTTACATCTACGTGATTTTCGGTTAAGAAACGTCGTGTTCCAATTAGAACAAGTTTATCTTCAACCTTCCCTTTAATACCCCTCCCAGGTACTGCTTCAAACTGCTGGACTTCAGGTAGTTCTAGTTTTTCTGATGCTTTCACAATTGCTTGACCTAGCGGGTGTTCCGATTGTTTTTCAAGTGCTGCTGCAAAGATAAGGATTTGATTTTCATCCATTGTCCCCGTAGCGACGATATTTGTTAATTCAGGCTTCCCTTTTGTTAATGTTCCCGTTTTATCAAACAAAATCGTATTAGCTTTATGCGCCGTTTCAAGCTGCTCCCCGCCTTTGTACAATATTCCTTGGTTAGCTCCTCTCCCCGTTCCAACCATAATCGATGTTGGCGTAGCTAATCCAAGCGCACAAGGGCAAGCAATAACAAGAACAGCTGTAAAGTTAATTAACGCTTCTTGGAATGTCGCTCCTAAAAAGAAATACCATATAACAAACGATAGTACGGCAATCGAGACTGCAATCGGGACAAAATAGCCTGAAATTTTATCAACTAAACGTTGAATTGGTGCTTTTGATGTTTGAGCTTGCTCAACAATTTTTATAATTTGAGCGAGTGTTGAATCTTTTCCTACTCTTGTCGCTTTCATTTTAAAGCTACCATGCTTATTAATCGTGGCACCAATGACGTTATCACCAACAACTCGATCTACAGGAATACTTTCACCTGTGACCATTGATTCATCAATCGAAGAATATCCAGAAATGATACTGCCATCCACAGGTACTTTTTCCCCCGGCTTAACAAGTAACACATCCCCGATGTTAACGTCCTCAACATCTACTTCTTGTTCCGTTCCATCGACAATAATGGTTGCTTTTTTCGCTTGAAGTTGAATTAAAGAGCGAATGGCTTCAGACGTTTTCCCTTTTGCTCTTGCTTCTAGTAATTTCCCAAGTAATATTAAAGTGATGATGATTGCGCTCGTTTCAAAAAACAAATAAATTTCACCTTGTAAAACGAGCCATACCGAATAAAAATACGCTGCTGATGTTCCCATTGCAACGAGAACATCCATATTAGCTCCTTTGTTCTTAAGGGCATGATAAGCGCCTCGATAAAATTGCCACCCTGCATAAAATTGAACCGGTGTTGCAAGCGCCCATTGTAAATATCCGTTCATAAGCCAATGTGGAAGTACCATGCGACTTGTCACAAAATGATCAATCATCGTAATAAACAAAGGAATGGAAAAAAACAAGGCAATAAAAAACTTTATCCGTTGTGCAGAAAGTTCATCTGTCTTTTTCTCGTTAGTCTCGCTTTTTTCTTTCTCAGTGACAGCCTGAAAACCAATATTATCAATTTTTTCAAAAATAGTTTCTTTTGTTACAACACCATCATAGTAAGTAACAGCACCTCGCTCTAATGGCAGATTGACTTGAATGGATTCAACACCTTCCATCTTGCCAACAACCTTTTCAATTCGACTTGAACACGCAGCACATGTCATTCCTTTAATTTGAAATTCTTCTTTCCGTAGTGGAACTTGAAATCCTGCATTTTCAATTTTTTCGATAACATCAGTAATTTGTATACGATTGTCTTCAATTGTAATCGCAGCCTGTTCTAACGGTAAATTGACGCTAGCAGAAACGCCATCTGTTTTATTTAACACTTTTTCAATTCGATTAGAGCATGCTGCACATGTCATCCCTTTTATTGGAATTTGAATTTGTTTACCTGACACGGCATTTCACCTCCTACGATTTAGAAAATTGTTGAATCACTTTCAATAATTCCTCAATCGCCTCGTCACCTTGATTCGATTTTACTGCATTTGAAACACAACCACGCGTGTGTTGTTCAAGCATTGTATATCCAACTTTTTTTAATGCTGCACTTACAGCGGATAATTGTACGAGAACATCAACACAGTACCGATCGTCCTCCACCATTTTTTGAATCCCTCTTACTTGACCTTCAATTCTTTTTAGCCGTTTTATTAATTGGTCTTTTTGTTCTTTAGATTTTCCTAAACTTCCTTGTCGTTCCGGCTGTAAATCAATATGTAAATCATCACGCATTGTAAGCACCTCCTATTACATTTACTATACCCCCGTATGGTATAGTAAGTCAAGAAAAAAGTTTTTATATTTTATTTCTGTTCTCTATTGTTCTTATATCCATTTTTTTGTATAATTTTTAATAGATGTTAGAGAAGAGGGAGCCATTACTCGTGGATAATAAATTACTAGTTGCTATTGAAGAAAAGCGCACAGAATTAATAGAAATTGGATTGCGACATGGACTCGACTCATCATTGGCTCTTAAACTAAGTCAAGAATTAGACAAACTATTAAATCGTTACAACGAATCTTACCTTCATCCTCACAATAAAAATAGGAAGATGAACGTATAATATATCGATACACGAGAAAGAGCGTATTCATTGAATACGCTCTTCTTTATGTCATTCCATTCTGGTTAAACGAATAATTTTATAACGGAATTACCTCTGCTCCACCTTGTTGTAGCAAATACATTTTATGATATAATCCTTCTTTTTCAAGCAATTGTTGATGGTTTCCCCTTTCAACGATTTCCCCTTGATGCAGTACTAGAATTTCATCTGCATCTTTAATCGTCGACAAGCGATGGGCAATAGCAATCGTCGTTCGCCCTTCTCGCATTCGATATAAGGCATCTTGAATCGATTCCTCTGTTTCCGTATCTACACTTGCCGTTGCTTCATCTAACACAAGAATTTTAGGTTTTAATGCCATCGTTCTAGCAAAAGACAAAAGTTGTCGTTGGCCGCTTGACAAAGTCGACCCTCTTTCCGCAACAGGGGCATGATACCCCCCTTGTAATTGTTGAATAAAAGAATCTGCATGAACAAATCGAGCCGCTTCTACCACTTCTTCGTCAGTAATCATTTCATTGTGTAAACGGATATTCGAAGCGATATCACCAGTATACATAAATGGGTCTTGTAGAACTAGACCTACATTTTGCCTTAGTTCTTCGTTAGAATATGCCTCTAATCGTTGCCCATCAATATATACTTCTCCTTTTTGTAATGGATAAAACCTCATCAACACATTAACAATCGAGCTTTTCCCACTTCCAGTATGCCCAACTAGCGCTAACGTTTGACCTTTTTTAACGGTAAAAGAAATGTCTTTCAATACTTCTGTTTTCCCATCGTAGGAAAAACTAACATTATGAAATTCTACTTCTCCTTCTTTCATTTTCGGATGAGCAGAACCGATTTTTTCAGGTGCTAATTCATCATGGTCAACTAATGTGAACACTCTTCCTGCTGAAACAATCGCTTGCTGGAATAAAGACAACCGCATCATCAACTGGTTCACTGGTTCAAAAAAGCGATCTAAATAATTGACAAACGCATATAATACCCCAATTTCAACAGGGCTATTTAATGAGATAATGGAAAAATAACTAAGAACAATCATCAGTGCCACAATAGCAATAAAATCAACGGCTGGCCTGAGAAGTAATCCATCTAATTTCATATTTTTTAACCATGCTTGCTGATGTTGGTCATTGATGTCTTCAAATTCTGTTCTCATTCTTTTTTCTTGCCTAAAAATTTGAATGATAGTCATTCCTTGAATGGACTCGTTTAGCTTTCCATTTAGTTGACTTAACCGCTCACTCATATCTGCATAAAAACGAGAACTATATTTTCTATAAGTTTTCATGACGATATAAATAAGAGGTAATAAAAATAAGCAGAAAAACGCTAACTGAGGATTTAGATAAAACATCGCAACAAAAATCCCAATTAAGAATATAAAATTTTGCACAAAAGTGGCTAACACCGTGACATATAATTCTTTTACCGCTTCTGTGTCATTCGTAATTCTAGAAACGAGTCCTCCTGCAGGTGTTCTGTCAAAAAAAGATAAACCTAACCGTTGCACTTTCGAGAACACATCCATACGAATTTCTCTAATAATTGACAACGCGACTTTATGAAAAAGAAAGAGTTGCACATAATTACAGATGACAGAACCTACATGTAATCCTAGATATACGATTGTTAATGTAATGATGGCAGTCGTATCAAAAATTCTTGGTGTAAGGTAATCATCAATAAATATTTTAATTAAAATCGGACCCATAATTTCAGCACTCGTACCTAGTAATAGTAACAAAAAAGCGATAATGAGAAGGCCCTTATGTTTTTTAGTATAAGATAATAACCGGCGAAACACTTTTTTTTGGTCTTTTGCTGTTAACACTTTATCCTTATGTTGCACGGTTATCACCTCCCATTTCTACGATCGATTCAAGCTGCTGATGGTCATACATTTTCCGATACCAACCTCTTTGATTCATGAGTTCTTCATGTGTTCCACGTTCAATAATATGTCCTTCATCTAAAACGACGATCAAATCGGCATGTTTAATTGCACTTAAACGGTGAGCTGTAATAAACGTTGTTTTATGTTGACGATTTTGACGAAGTGACATTAAAATTTGTTCCTCTGTCTTGGCATCAACAGCAGAAAGTGAATCGTCTAGCATTAATAGATTTGGATTCACTAGTAGCGCACGAGCAATGGAAATTCGTTGTTTTTGTCCGCCCGATAATGTGACACCACGTTCTCCTACAACAGTTTCATACCCTTCTGGAAAGCGAATAATATCGTCATGAATCGCAGCTAATTTACTCACAGCGATAATTTCACTCATCGTTGCTTCTGGTCTTCCAAATGCAATATTATCAGCAATCGTTGCGGAAAATAAAAAATGATCCTGTGGAACATATCCCATTCCTTTTCGTAATGCATCAAATGAGTATTGCTCAATCGGTTGATTATCTAATAATATTGATCCATTGACTACATCAAATTGCCTAAGTAATAATTTTAATAGCGTCGTTTTCCCACTACCTGTTTTACCGACAATACCTAATGTTTCTCCCTGTTTCACGAAAACCTTAATATTTTGTAAGGTTGTTTGAATTTCATCATAAGAAAATGATTGTATATTGTATTCTATCGTACCTGAAGGAATATGAGTATACTTTGCGTTTTCTTCTGTAATTTCTTGTTGTACTTGTAATAAACGCGAAACACGATCATATGAAGCCCGACCACGCTCGACAATATTAAATAAATAACCAAAGGCAAGCATTGGCCATATAAGTAAACCTAAATAAATCGTAAAGCTCGTTAATTGCCCAATCGTGAGCTCATCTGCTATCACATATCGCGCACCAAAAAAGATAGCTAAAAAATAGGAGATCCCAACGATAAGAGAAATTGTTGGATCAAATAGCGCATCCACTTTGGCAACCGCTATATTTTTGTTTACAACTTCATCGGACTTTTTCCGAAAAGCTTTGATTTCAGCTTCTTCTTGACCAAATGCTTTTGTTACACGCATGCCGGTCATACTTTCTTGTACTTTGTCATTTAATTCTGAAAATGCTGCTTGTGCAAAACCAAAGCGTTTATGAAGCATCGAACCATAATAGCTTGTTGCGATTGCCATGATTGGCATCGGCAGAAGACTAATTAATGTTAACTCCCAACTAATCGTGAGCGCCATTGTGATGACAACAAACCCGCCCATTGTAACCGAATCCACTAAGGTGAGGACACCCGCCCCTGCGGTTTGCTCGATCGCCTTTATATCATTCGTTGAATGTGCCATCAAATCGCCTGTACGTCGTTTTTGATAAAAACGTGACGACATTTTCGTAAAATGTTCATAAAGTTGATTGCGTAAAAGCCGTGCTAAGCGAATTGAGGCACCAAATATCATAATCCGCCATACATAACGTAATACGTAAACAACAACCCCAATCCCAAACAAGATCAACATCCATTGAAGAATAATGTCCTGTGTTAATGTTCCTTGTTCAATATGATCGACAATAACCCCAACGACATATGGAGGGATTAACGATAATATAGAAACGGCAAGTAAGGTTACAATTCCAAATAAATATTTTTTCTTTTCTAATTTAAAATACCACCATAAGTCCAGAAATACTTTCATTTCAGTTCTCCTAACCCATCTGTATAAATAATTTCGTTACCCGAATAGTATATATTGTAACAACTCTCTCCTCATCTGGCTACAAGATTTTAGACCTACCTTTTTCTTTTAAAAAAAATAAAAACACCCCTGTACTAGAGGTGCTTGTCCTTCATTATTTCGACTGTTGCTTTTGCATCGCTTTCATCATTTGGTTAATTTTCTTTTGCGATGGATTTTGCCCCATTTGCATCATCATCATGCGTAACATTTGTTCATTAATGGGCGGGTTTTTCTTTAAATAATTCATCATTGTTTTGCGGGCAATGAAAAATCCAAGTGCAATACCTGCTAATAATGATAATACGCCCACTAAAATATAAATCCAAAACATTGACTAATTTCCTCCTTCACTTCCTAAAAAATTGCACTTTCCATACAATTCAACTTATTATATCGTAATCATAACCGTAATAAAAGTCCCAATACAATTTTCTTCAAGAAGTGTGTCCAAAAGAAGCTTATATTAGTTTGACTTGTTTGATTGGATTTAACCAACCAAAGCGAAAGTCATTTATGTCCATTGCAAAGAAACAAGCATCATATTTACGAAGAACTTCAAAGAAAATCGTTTCAGCCTCATATCCTCCATCACTTGTTACAGTTATCATCGTTGGATTCAATGTCAACTCAGCCTGACTAAATGGATGAGAAATACTGAGATAATGTGTATTTTTAAATTGTTCGTAATGTTGGCTATGTTTAAATGCTTGTCCAACTAATTGTTGAAGCTGCAACGTCGAAATGGGGCGAGTAATAAACTCTATTTGTTTTTCATATATGGCTTTAAACTCAGCTGTTGCTTTTTTTTGTTCTAAAAAAAGGTGAAACAATTTCGATTCTTGTCCAAAATAATGTCTTGCTACATCCTTTTCCATTAAATAAATGTCATAATGTCTCATTTTTCTCTTCATCCCCCATGACAATCATTTTAACAAAAGTATAGTACATACTTTGAAAAATGATTGTCTCTTAATGGAGCAAGAACCATCTAGTTTAGTCGGTTATTGTCAAAATGACCAACTTCACTCAAATTCTTTTCGATGAAATCAAACAAAAGACGTAGGAACATTGATTGAAAAAGATTCACGTCATCTAAAGAAACGCTAGTTTAGCATCCATTCTATGTGTTTTCTATCGCCTGTTTTTTCAAACGGACATGTATTCGTCTATTTCAAAAGAAAGCGTGTTTAAGAACTATTAACGGACATCTGTTCTGCTACCCTTAAAAAAGCGTGGGAATAGGATTGTTTTGAACAAATAACGGAACGGATGTTCCGAACAGATAACATGAAGCTTGTTTTTCCATCAAAGAGCGGAACAGATGTCCGTTACGATGAAAACTGGCTACAATAGAAAAAGCTGTCGACACGTACACGACAGCCTTTCCTCATTATTTTTGCAATAATGCTTTTACTTTTGCAACGACATTTTCAACTGTAAATCCAAACTCTTCAATAATTTTTTCTCCTGGTGCTGATGCTCCGAATGTATCAATCGCTAAAACTTGTCCATGATCACCTACATATTTGCTCCATCCGAGTGAAGAACCCATTTCAATTCCTAATCGTGCTTTAACAGATGGCGGAATTACAGATTCTTTATATTCTGTTGATTGTTTTTCAAAACGGTCCCAGCTAGGCATGGAAACAACATTTGCATAAATTCCGTCTTTTTCAAGAACACTTTGTGCTTCTACTGCCAATGGCACTTCAGACCCTGATGCTAATAATAGGACATCCACATTTCCATTTGCTTTTGATACAACGTATGCTCCTTTTTTCACACCTTCATATGCATGTTCAGCCGTTCCTGCAATCGTTGTTAAGTTTTGTCTCGTTAGCACTAATGCAGTTGGTTGGTCTTTACTTTCAAGCGCTAACTTCCAAGCAGCTACTGTTTCATTCCCATCTCCTGGGCGAATAATGGAAAGTCCTGGCATCGCACGTAAAGACGCAAGTTGTTCGACAGGCTCATGTGTCGGTCCATCTTCTCCGACTGCAACACTATCATGTGTAAACACATAAATGACAGGGATTTGCATTAAAGCAGAAAGACGAATGGCAGGGCGTAAGTAATCGGAAAATACGAAGAATGTTGCTCCGAACGCTTTTACTCCTCCATGAAGAGCCATCCCGTTCACTGCTGCACCCATCGCAAACTCACGAACACCAAACCAAATGTTTCTACCACTGTAATCTTCTCTTGTAAAATTCCCTTTGTCTTTCATAAGTGTTTTGTTAGATGAAGCTAAATCAGCAGATCCACCGAATAATTGTGGGACATGGGAAGCAAAAGCATTAATCGCATCACCCGAAGCTGAACGTGTTGCGACACCTTTTCCAGTTTCATAAACAGGCGCTTCTTTATCCCAGCCTTCAGGTAATTCACCTTTTATCGCTAAATTAAACTGCGAAGCTAGCTCAGGATATTTTTCTTTATACTCAGCGAACATGGCATTCCATTTCTCTTCTTCTTGTTGTCCATTTTCTTGAACAGTTGCAAAAATGTCTGCTGCTTCCTGAGGAATATGGAATTCACCATCATACGACCATTCATAAGCTTCTTTAGTTAATTTTACTTCATCAGAGCCTAATGGCGCACCATGAGATGCTGACTTTCCACCCTTATTAGGCGAACCATAACCAATTGTCGTTTTCACTTCAATTAAAGTTGGTCTTTCATCCGCTTTTGCGGCTTCAATCGCACTTGAAATTTCAGCTACATCATTTCCGTTTTCAACACGAATGACTTGCCAGCCATACGCTTTATACCGTTGTTCAACATTTTCAGAAAACGACATATTTAAATCGCCGTCTAATGAAATATCATTTGAATCATATAACACGATTAAACGACCTAATTGTAAATGCCCTGCTAAAGAAGCTGCCTCTTGAGATACACCTTCCATTAAGTCACCGTCACCACAAATACTATATGTAAAGTGGTCAACCACATTGTAATTTTCTTTGTTGTATGTACTAGCTAAATGACGTTCTGCCATCGCCATTCCAACTGCCATTGCTACTCCTTGTCCAAGTGGACCTGTTGTTGCTTCAACTCCAGGAGTATGTCCAAACTCAGGATGTCCAGGTGTCTTACTTCCCCATTGTCTAAAGCTTTGTAAATCTTCTAAAGATAAATCATATCCTGTTAAATGAAGAAGGCTATATAATAACATAGAGCCGTGACCTGCTGATAAAACAAAGCGGTCTCGATTAAACCAGTCTGGGTTAGCTGGGTTATGGTTCATATACTTTGTCCATAGTGCAAACGCCATTGGAGCTGCTCCCATCGGCATTCCTGGGTGTCCAGAGTTTGCTTTTTCAATACTGTCAATTGATAATGTCCGAATTGTATTTATTGCAATTTGTTCATTTTTTGTCGTCATCAATTGTCACTCCTTCTCGAAAAATGAATATTCTCATCTAATAATCATATACTTCTTTTTTCATTAGTACAAGAAGCTTAGGTAAAGTTTTTCCAATGAAAAGAAGATTATCCAGCTTAATGTTTCAAACGACCTTTTGATTGCTTACTTGCTTTTAATTTTGCTGGTGTTACATCTTTCCCCTTTTCATCAACAACTTTAACCGAGTGTAATTGATTTTCAAAAGAACTTCGGAAAGACTGAATATATTCTTGGCGAAGCGCTGTTTGCTCTTGGGCTTCTTCTGAAGATAACCCCACAGTTTTTGACTTTTGGGATAATTCATTAATTCGTGCAATTTTTTCTTTGGATAACATCATTGGTCCTCCTTCAAAATGTCATCCTTAATGTACACGAACAAACCTATAGTTTCAACTGTCTTGCTCTTTTGTTTCGATATATTCCAAATATCTCCGATTTACAGTTGCTTTTGATACGTTATAACCTAACCCTTTTAAAACAGAAGTAATTTCTGCAAATGTTAAGTTTTTTTCTCGTAGTTTTATAATTTCTTCAAGCGGTACCTCTTTTTTGTCTCTTCCCCCACTTCCATTGTATTGGGGAAGATTGTTTTCCGGTCGAAATCCTTCACGAATCGCCTTTTTCATTCCTCTTTTAATTTTCATATTATGTAATTTTCGTTGATGTTCTTCTACTATGCTTACAATCTCTAACAACATCGCATCGATATCATTGGGGATGAACTCTAATTGATGATTTAATGTAATGACCTTTTTCTCCATTTTTAATATTTGATGAAGAACGGCAATCTTCATATTTCCTCTTCCAAGTCTTGTATCGTCTTGAATCAAAACGGCATCTGCCTCGTCACGTTTCAATAAATCAAGAACCTGTAACATGCCTTCCCGCTCAAAATCATAACCACTTTTCTGTTCTGAAATGGTGTCTATAATGTTGTATTGACATGCTTTTGCTAGTTGAATTAGCTCTTCTATTTGACGATCTAACGACCGCTGTTGTTCTTGTTTTTCCGTGCTTACACGAGCATAAAGTATGACTCTCACTTATCATTCTCTATCCCTTGAAAACTACTAACATATACTTCTTCTAGTGGGAGATGTAACTCTTTTGTTTCCGTTGACTGTGCACGGTCAATTGAATATATGTTCATTAGACACATAAAAAATAAAGACATAATAAATGCTAGTACAATACCAATTTCTTGTTTTGTTAATTGTTTCATAATCTATTCACCTCATAGAATGTATGTTCGTATTTATTTATATTAAAACACGAACGTATATTCTAGTCAAGAGAAAAAACGGAACTTATGTTTGCATCTCAATTTTTACCATGCTATACTTGCTGTAACATAAAGAGTAATTGCGAGGTGGCTAACATGTCAAAACTAACAAAGCGGCAACAAGAAATCTTAGACTTTATTAAATCTCAAGTTCAAGCAAAAGGATATCCACCATCTGTTCGTGAAATCGGCGAAGCTGTTGGACTAGCCTCTAGCTCCACTGTCCATGGACATTTATCACGCCTTGAAAAAAAAGGGCTGATTCGAAGGGACCCTACGAAGCCTCGTGCGATTGAAGTCATCACTGATGACAGTCAAACAATACCTCCTAACTCGAACCATATTGCAGAAAACCCAACGATTTATGCTCCTGTAATTGGTAAAGTAACAGCTGGTAACCCTATTACTGCGATTGAAAATGTGGAAGAGTATATTCCATTACCACAACATTTTTTATCTGGTGAAAATGTTTTTGTTCTCGTTATCGATGGTGAAAGTATGATAGAAGCTGGAATTTTTGACGGAGACATGGTCATCGTCCGACAACAACAAACCGCTTCAAATGGAGATATTATTGTTGCTATGACAGAAGATGATGAAGCAACAGTAAAACGTTTCTTTAAGGAAAAAGACCATATTCGATTACAACCAGAAAATTCATCAATGGAACCTATTATCCTTCAAAATTGTACTGTTTTAGGAAAAGTTATTGGCGTATTCCGCACAATACACTAATATTTATAAACGATGAACGATGAAAACACCTCAAACATTTGTAAGAGGTGTTTTCTTTTAATCTCTTAATTTACTCGATACGAATCCATACACTACTATTACCAGGTTCTTCACCTAATGTCCACCACAATGCTTCATAGACAGAAGTATTGTGAAGCACACGATCCCCACTTACATATATGTGATTTGGATCCCAAATTGGATAATCATCCGGTTCGTCCTTATCATCTTCTGTGGAATAAACACTCCAAACGGCTGATTGACCTGGAATGTCATTTTGAGTCCACCATCTAGCAATATAAATTACACCTTCATAACGCACTAAATCTCCGTTTACATAAACAGCATTTGACTGCCATTGCTGTATGTCACCATCTTCTCCACCATCTCCAGGTGGGTCTACTGGTTCGTTAGGGTCTGGCTCCACATGACCACCACTAAAATTAACATCTATTACATTATAAAAACCCATTGGTGTATCAGCAACTTCCCAATATGCTAATATAATATGGTATCCAGAACGCTCTGGAATTACACAATGATGTGTTACTGTAAAAGGTGGTCTTGCGCCATTGTCATCATATGAACAAAATAATTCTAAATCCGCTCTTGTTAATGGTGCATTGGGGTTCCATGTTTCCCTCGTAATGTAGTAATCCCAATTATCAGACGCATGTGCTGCTGTTAATGTCCATTCAAACGTATAAGCACCACTTTCCATAGGCACTTTTGTCCAACGGTGTTCTGTTTGTTCATTTAGTTTTGGAAAGACATTTGCCCCAGCAATTTCACCATCTGCTGGCCCCCCAACTGGAAAATTACCAGGTCCTTCTAAACTTTGTGGCTCGTACATAACACCACCACAATCTTCATTTACACCTTGTGCACAAAGGAGCCCACGACTTTCTGGACTGCTTACATAACCATGAGCTGATACACTAGCGGCAAATGCCATTAGAATAACCAAACTCGTCAAAAAAACTGTTATAAAGCAAAACGTTTTTCCAACTATCTTCATAAATCCTACCTCCTTTATTATTTAAGGTCAACAATACATAAAGACAACTATACAAATTGGTATAGTTATCATATTATGTACTACAATGTAATTGTAAAAGGAGATAGCAGTTCCATCAACAGAATATTTATAACTTTTATGAAATTGATAAATATCACCTTTCTTTTTTCATATTTTTTCCAATGTATAGAACAATAGACTATAATTCTAATTCACTTATAAAGAAAAAAGGAGCCTTTTGGCTCCTTTTCCAAATTAATATGCTCCGTAGCCACCATACCAACTAGCACCAATGATGACTAATAAAATGAATAAAACGATTAATAACGCAAATCCTCCATAACCTGCACCATATCCTGCTCCTGCTACTCCGCTCATGCAAATCGCTCCTTTTAACTTTATTTGGAGTTTTTTTACTCCACGATATACGGTATGCATCCATTTATATTTTGTTTGGGTTTTTACCCTATATTTTTACGGGAGAGATTATTTCTTTACTTATACGTAAGCTTCAAGCAGTAGAGCATCGGACATGTGTTCCGTTATTTTCATGAAATTAGCAATATTTGCGATTCTATCGGACATCAACTCCGCTATTCCCTCTATTTCAATTTCATTACTATCACCAAACGTTAATTTAATGGAACTGATGTCCGAACTGCTATGAAAACCTTGGCAATTTGCGGTTATAACGGAACCTATGTCCGAACCTCTCCTTCTCCCCTCTAAAACAGCGATAAAAAACCCTCAACACAAATTGTGTCAAGGGTAGCTTGAATTAATAAATTGTCATATATTGGTCGCGTTCCCATGGATGTACTTGAGTGCGGAACATATCCCATTCGATTTCTTTCGCTTCTACGAAATGGTCAATCGCATGTTCACCAAGTGCGTTCACTAGGACATCACTAGCAACTAATTGTTCAATCGCTTCTTTTAATGTTGCTGGTAAATCTCTAATTCCAGCTTCTTCACGCTCTTCTTTATTCATAATATAAATGTTGCGGTCTGTTGCAGCTGCTGGTGTTAACTTACGCTTAATTCCATCTAATCCTGCTGCTAACATGACTGCCATTGCCAAATATGGGTTAGCAGATGGGTCTGGGCTACGAACTTCAACACGAGTACTTAACCCGCGTGAGTTTGGAATACGTACAAGTGGACTACGGTTACGCAATGACCATGCAACATAAACAGGTGCTTCATATCCTGGAACTAATCGCTTATAAGAGTTTACAATTGGATTGGTAATCGCTGTAAACGCTGGAGCATGTTCAAGAATACCTGCTAAAAATTGCATTGCTGTTTCACTTAATTGCGTTTCTGTATTTGGGTCAAAAAATGCATTTTCTTTGCCACGGAACAATGACATATTGCAATGCATTCCAGAACCGTTCACACCAAATAATGGTTTTGGCATAAACGTCGCATGTAATCCATGTTTACGTGCAATTGTTTTTACAACAAGTTTAAACGTTTGGATATCATCACACGCTTTAATTGCATTCGCATATTTAAAATCAATTTCATGTTGACCAGGAGCAACTTCATGGTGAGAAGCTTCAATTTCAAAACCCATATCTTCTAATTCTAGAACGATATCACGACGAGCATTTTCACCTAAGTCTGTTGGTGCTAAGTCAAAGTAACCACCTTTATCATTTAACTCTAGTGTCGGCTCTCCTTTTTCATCATTTTTGAAAAGGAAAAATTCAGGTTCTGGACCAACATTAAATGCTGTAAATCCTAGTTCTTCTGCTTCTTTTAATACACGCTTTAAAATACCGCGTGGGTCACCAGCAAATGGTGTAGGTGCCTCACCTGGCTTACTTGGTTGATAAACATCACAAATTAAACGTGCTACCTTTCCTTTATCTGCAGTCCAAGGGAAAATAACCCATGTATTGAGATCAGGATATAAGTACATATCTGATTCTTCAATCCTTACGAAACCTTCAATTGACGAACCATCAAACATCATTTGATTGTCCAACGCCTTTGGTAACTGGTCAGCAGGAATTTCAACGTTTTTAATAACACCTAGTAAATCTGTAAACTGAAGACGAATAAAACGAACGCCTTCTTCTTGAGCAATACGTAAAATATCTTCTTTTGTAAACTTTGCCATTATGTAATCCCCTTCCACTCTTTTTATTAAAAGAATTGCAACATTGTTTAATGAAAGAAACGAGATAATTGTCCTTGAATGATGGACGCTTTTCCATTTCTTCCTGCCATGAGCAACTCGTTTTTCAAATGTTTTCGTAACTCTTTTTCACTAATTTCAGGCTGTGTCACTTCTGAAGGTTCTATATGTTGTCCTTTTATTGCTAGTAATTCTTTAATCCCTGATAGATTAACTCCTTTTTCAATTAACGCTTTAATCTCAAGAAGTTTATCTACATCATGAAAGGAAAACAGACGTTGATTTCCATTTGTCCGGACAGGGTGCACTAATCCATGTTCCTCATAATATCGAATTTGCCTTGCCGATAATTCTGTTAATTGTTTAACAATTCCAATTGGAAACAATGGCATCGTTCGACGTATTTGGTCATTCATCGTGTTCCCTCCTCCTTCATGATACTACTAGCATAATAGATGTACGTAATAGTGTCAACAGATGTTAGATAAACTAACATCAAAAAGTGACTCATTTGTTAGCTTTCCCATCACAGCTCGATAAATCCCTCATCTATTAAACGGTCAACCGCTTTTAAAACAGCAATTTTCACATGTGCATATGTTAAGCCACCTTGAACGTATGCCCGATATGGCGGACGTAATGGGCCGTCGGCTGTTAATTCAATGCTTGCCCCTTGAATAAACGTTCCAGCTGCCATAATGACAGGATCTTCATATCCCGGCATCGGACTTGGTGTTGGAATTACATGTGAGTTAATTGGCGATGCTTTTTGAATCGCTTGACAGAAAGCAACCATACTTTCTGCACTTGAAAACTCCACTGCTTGAATTAAATCTGTTCGCATCTCTTCCCAACTTGGACTTGTCTTCATTCCAAGCAATTGTAAACAAGCCGCGGTAAACAAAGCCCCTTTTAACGATTGTCCAACAATGTGTGGTGCAAGAAAAAATCCTTGATACATTTCAAGCAAACTGTATAAAGATGCCCCTCCTTCTGCACCTATTCCTGGTGCAGCAAGACGATAAGAGGCTAAATCAATTAGATCTTTCCTTCCTACTAAATAGCCACCAGTTTTTACAATTCCTCCACCTGGGTTTTTAATGAGTGAACCTGCAATAATATCTGCTCCTACATGACATGGCTCTTTTGACTCCACAAATTCTCCATAACAATTATCAACAAACACAATGACATCTTCTTTTACTGCTTTGACTGCTTGAATCATCTTTTCTATTTCTTCAATAAAAAAAGAAGGACGACTTGCATACCCTTTCGAGCGTTGAATGCCAATGACTTTTGTTTTTTTCGATATCGATTGCTGTACTAAATGAACATCAACAGAACCATCTTCCTGTAATGGAATAACATTGTAACTTATCCCAAATTCTTTGAGTGAACCATTATTTTTTCCACGAACACCTACGACTTCTTCTAACGTATCGTATGGTGCACCTGTTATATACATTAGCTCATCCCCTGGACGCAAAATGCCAAATAAGGCAGTGGCAATTGCATGTGTACCTGAGATGATTTGAGGTCGAACTAAAGCCGCTTCCCCTCCAAACACATCTGCATAAATTTGCTCTAACGTATCACGGCCGACATCATCATATCCATATCCAGTTGATGGGGTAAAATGAAAATCAGAAACTTGATGTCGCTGAAAAACATCTAAAACACGCAATTGATTTTTTTCAATCATTTTGTCAATCTCAACATGTGACTTTCTTATTTTCTCCTCTGCTTGCATTGCAATGCGCTCAATCGATTCTTTATGTGTAAATGTCTCGTACATGATGGTCTCCTACCTATTTTTAAAATTCTTTAATAGCGGGGCTAATGAAACATCCGGATGAACATACCCAGTCAATTCATAACCTTCTTTTTCTTCATTCCATACTTGTTCTTCAAGTACAGATTCTTGTTTACATCTTGCTAATAATTTTCCATCCTCTGCTGGAATAAATACCCGATAAAATTCCAATTGGTCTTTTAACATGTTTTCTACTTCTTGTTTTAGCATCTTCAAATCATCTGTTTGAAGGGCTGAAATGAGAATACTGTTTTTCGTTTGCAGTAAATTTTGTTCATTTACTATTTGATCGGCTTTATTGTAAACCGTTAACATCGGAATATGAGTTGCTTTTAACTCTTTTAACAACTTCATGACCGTCTTCTCATGGTCTGTATGGTTTGGGTTTGAACCATCTACAACATGTAATAATAAGTCCCCTTCGACTACTTCTTCTAATGTAGAGCGAAAAGCAGCAATTAAAGCGGTTGGCAAGTCTTGAATAAACCCTACCGTGTCAGATAAAAGAACCGTAAGACCCGATGGTAACTTCATCCGTTTTGTTGTTGGATCCAACGTAGCAAATAATAAATTTTCCTCAAATGTCTCTGCTTCTGTTAGCCGGTTTAATATTGTAGACTTTCCTGCATTCGTATACCCGACAAGTGTCACTTGTAGCACTTGATTTAATTTTCGACGTTCACGATATCTAGAACGATGTGTTGTAATGGCTTTTAATTGTTCTTTGATATCATCCATTCTTCTGCGAATATGCCGGCGATCTGTTTCTAATTGTGTTTCCCCAGGACCTCTTGTTCCAATTCCACCACCTAGTCGGGACAGTGCTAAGCCACGCCCTGTTAATCGCGGCAATAAATAATTTAACTGTGCGAGTTCAACTTGTAATTTTCCTTCTTTGGATTGGGCTCTTCTAGAAAAAATATCAAGAATTAATTGTGTTCTATCGATAATACGCGCATCACACGCTGCACTTAAATTGCGAACTTGACTTGACGTTAACTCATCATTAAAAATGACTAAATCAGCCTCATGTACTTCAACTAATTGTGCTACTTCTGCTACTTTTCCTCGTCCAATATAGGTTGCTGGGTCAAGCTTGTCCCTTTTTTGTGTGACGGTCGCAGCGACAACTCCCTCTGCCGTCCCTGTTAATGATGCTAATTCTTCCATCGAATATAAAAACGCCTCTTCTGTTACCGCTAGTGTATGGCAGCCAACAAGAATGGCGACTTCTCGATCTTGCTCTTTTGTTTCAATCAAAGAAAAACCTCCTCATTTCTAATTATAAAGTAAAAAGACGTTCATCCGTTTATGAGAACGGATGAACAGTGGACTTTTCAAATTCAAAATCACGGCCATCAAGCGTCGCTAGCATGTTACGGTCATGACTTTTTTCAACAAGTAGTCGAACAGCTTGCTTCCGAATCGCTTGCTCGATAATATTTCGTACAAATCGACCATTGCTAAATGGCTGAGTTTTATCTTCTTTTCCTTTTTTCACAAGCTCTCTTATTTTTCTTTCCCCGTCTTTCGTAATTAAATACTCTCTTTCAGCTAACATTAATTCCGTAATTTTCATGAGTTCTTCAGTTGTATAGTCTGGAAAATCAACAGTTAAAGGAAATCTGGATGGTAACCCTGGATTTAAAGACATGAAATAGTCCATTTCCTTTGAGTATCCTGCTAAAATTAAAACAAAATCATGTTGCTGATCTTCCATCGCTTTTACAAGTGTATCGATTGCCTCTTTTCCAAAATCTTTTTCTCCACCACGAGATAAAGAATAAGCTTCATCAATAAATAAAATGCCACCACTCGCTTTTTTTATCACTTCTCTCGTTTTTTGTGCAGTATGTCCGATGTATTCACCGACTAAATCGGCTCTTTCGACTTCAATTAAATGACCTTTCGATAATACTTCCATTTCATGAAAGAACTTAGCGATTAACCTTGCTACTGACGTCTTACCAGTGCCAGGATTTCCTTTAAAAATCATATGGAGAGCTTGCTTTGAGGCTTTTAAACCATGCTCTTTCCGACAGTTATTAATATATAACCAAGCATATACTTCTTTTAGAAATTGCTTAATATCCGAAAGCCCGACTAAGCTTTTTAATTCATTTTCAATCCGTTCTAACACGTAATGCTTGTCGCGCTCCTCCTCATTAAGGAATTGAAATTGATTGGCCTGCGATGATTTTCCTCGATTCTGATTTAACACAACGTTGATTTGACTTCTTCTGCGAGTCATTGCTGGATTCATCACCTTTCACCCTCCTTCTTTCCCCTTACCCTCACTATACGCAGCTTTACTTGTTTTGTGACAAATGCCTAGGAATTTTTTCGTTTTTCTTTAGGCAAGGTAAGAATATTGCTGTGATTTCCTGATGTGTTAAAAGATATGTTTTCTTTCCCTTTAATGGGAACGATTGGTATAATAAAGAAAACTGATATGTAGGGTGTGATGTTGTGGAACTACTTAGTCAAACCATTCCCGAATTTGAAAGTTATTTAACCTCATTACAAGAAAAAGGACGACGCCCCTCAACATTAAGACGTTATTTTTATGACTTAGAAGATTTTTATCGTTGGTGTGAAACGACACTTTCTATTTCAAGTGAAAAATTGACAACGTTAACGACTACCGACTTGCAATTATTTTTTACCTATTTAGAAGAAGAACGGAAATATGATGCAAAAACGATTAAACGATTTGGTACCGTTTTAAAGCAATTTTATATGTATTTGGTAGATGCAAGAGTTATTACAACAAACCCATTTATCGGGGTTACGTATAACAAAGAAATTGATAATCAATTAAAAGAATCAGACATTTTAACCGAAATAGAACAAAAGAAGCTCTTTGCTAGTATTCGTTCCCCACGTTTTTTAACAGAAAATCAATTAAAAGCAAGGTCTTTTCTCAATGATCGTAATGACAGTATCATCCGTTTAATGCTTTTATATGGTTTAACACTACAAGAATTAACCTCCATCACGATGAAAGACGTGCATTTTGAAACCAATACGCTCGACATCATCACAGACACAACACAAAGTCGGCCTCTTGTTGTCTCACATGAAGATAAACAACTTCTTTATACTTATTATACGACAATTCCAACCCCAGTTAGACCTAGATACTATAGTGATGATCCTTTCTTTGTTGCATTTGACTTTCAACGCAATACATATCGGTGGTCATATGAAATCGAACGACCAAAAGCGCTGACAGATATTGCGGTTCAAAAAATGATTCGTCAGGAAGTGAGACGTGCGTCTCTTCGCAAAGGAATTTCAGCGAAACACTTTCGCCACACGTTTGCCATTCATTCTTTAAAAATCGGGCTTTCTCTTTCTGAATTACAAGAAAAGATGGGATTAAAAACAGTACAGTCACTAGAACGGTATCTCCTATTTTTAGAACAAAGATAAGATGTTTGTGAATTTGGAACGCCCGTAATGAGTTAACTCATTACGGGCGAAGTTCACATGATTATTCATAAACATTTGAATTACGACTGGTCTGACTCAACATTTAATTGAACATTCCGTTGCGGAGCAAATGTTGAAATCGCATGCTTATACACAAGTTGTTGTTTGCCTTCACTCTCTAAAATAACAGTGAAGTTATCAAACCCTTTAATGAGACCTCGTAATTGAAAACCATTTAACAAGAAAACGGTAACAGGAATATTTTCTTTGCGTAATTGGTTTAAAAATTGGTCTTGAATGTTTACGGATTGCTTCATAGGTACAGTCCCCCTCATATTGTCTATAGTTTAGTTCGCTTTTTTTTCTAGCTTTCCTTCTATGAATTTGCTTATTTTTACAATATTTTCACTCATCGGAGCAGAAGTTACATCAAACCATGTCACATCCGCCTTATTCCGAAACCACGTTAACTGCCTTTTGGCATACCTTCTTGAGTTTTGCTTTAAGTTCATAATCGCTTTCTCTACTGAAACACGTCCTTCTATGTAATCATAAATTTCCTTATATCCAATCGCTTGGACAGACTGGCAATTCCGAACTCCCTTATTATATAAGAACTGAGCTTCTTCAATCAATCCTGCTTCAATCATCTTGTCCACACGTAAATCGATTCGTTCGTATAATTGTTTTCGGTCCATCGTTAAACCGATCATCGCTAAATGATACGGAGACGGTTTTGCTTCGTCTTGACTATACTGTTCCATTGTTTTCCCTGTGACACGATACACTTCTAATGCCCGAATGACTCGGCGATGATTGTTTGGGTGGAGTGTTTCATAGCTTTTTCTGTCAATGTTTTTTAATTTTTCATGTAAAGCTTCTTTACCATATTGTATAGCAAAATGTTCTAGTTCCTCCCGATACTTTTCATCGGATGGAACATTCGCAAACTGGTATTGATGTGTAATCGCTTTGACATAAAGACCAGTCCCACCAACTAGAAATGGTACTTTCCCTTCATGATTCAACCTCGTAACTAATGGGAGTACCGTTTGTTGGAACTCAGCGACAGAAAAAGACTCTGTTGGTTGTTTAATATCGATAAGATGGTGTGGAACATCCCCCATTTCTTCTGTTGTAATTTTCGCAGTTCCTATATCCATCCCTTTGTATACTTGCATGGAATCACCACTAATGATTTCACCATTGAATAGTTTCGCTAAATCCACACTCATTTTAGTTTTCCCTACTGCTGTTGGTCCAACAATAACTACTAAGTTTTCCTTCATTATGACTATCCTCATTCAATCTATCATGATATATCCAAAGTGATAAGAAGCGCTTTTTCGTTTAATAACCGTAAATCCAAACTGATCAAAACGATTGCTTTTCCAATGGTCTTTTAACACAACTTTCCTTTTGGCTACTCGTTTTGCTTGCTCTATCGTTTCTATGTTGAGCGTATCATGTATGGCCATAGATTTCAAAACTGAAATTCCATCTGATTCAAGATTACTTTGTTCAAACATCGGATCAAAATAAACAACATCAAAACAATCATCTGGATATTCTTTTAACAAGTCTCGTGAATCTCTATGAATAACATCAACTCGTTCCATTGCTTTTTTTATCCCTGGATGAGCAACCTCAAACGAAGGTAAACCTTGTTTGACGAGATAGGCAATCATAGGATTCCCCTCAATCGCTGTAACATGTCCTTGCTCCCCAACAACATAACTAGCAACGATACTATCAGATCCTAATCCAAGTGTACAATCAAGTACACTTTGCCCACTCGTTAAAGAAGATGCCTCAATAAAAGGGTCAGTTTCCCCGTTCATTAGCCGTTTAATACGGTACATAGCAGAGTTAGGATGAAAGAAAAACGGCTCTTGGCTTTCGGTATTGTAATAAAAAAGTTTGTCTGAAACGATAAGAACATCCGTACCGTATGCCGTATACAATGTTTGCATGGAGCGGTCGCGTCGGTCGATATAGCAACAACCTAACTCATTGGCTATTTGTTGCGCACGCTCTTTATATTTCAGCGCTGTTTTCATTGCTGTAGTGACTATCACATAAAATCTCCCAACATTTTCATAATGTTTGTATTATAGATGTTTTTTACAACGAGTGCAATGTTACGAAAGGAGGATAGTTTTAGAATAAAAACAAATGATAAAATTTTCTCCGAGGAACACAGCACATAATCAGACATTTGTCCCGCTATTGTAAGAAAATAGACTTGTTATGTCGTTAATTTCGTTCTATAACGGAACAGATGTCTGAACAAGGTGATATCGCGGTTTAAAAACCTCACACTATTGGTTACATTACACGCTTAAACATTTTCTCCATTTCATATGTTGAAATTGTTACTATGATAGGACGCCCATGTGGACACGTAAACGGGTCTTCACATGTTCGAAGAGACTCAAGGAGTGCAAACATCTCATCTTGTCGCAAATGGCGATTAGCTTTAATGGAGCCTTTACATGACATCAAAATGGCAGCTTCTTCTCGGAATTTTTTTATATCTATTTTTTTCTTTGTAATCACTTCTTGAACAAGAGCTTGTATCGTTTCATGTTCTTCACCTTTAGGAAACCAAGTCGGGTGGGAACGGACAATATAGCTTTGACGTCCAAATGACTCAAGAAAAATCCCCACTTTTTTTAAGGCTTCTTCATGCTCTTCAATAATCATTTTTTCTGCATGAGTGAATTCGAATGTATACGGGACTAATAATTCCTGAACTTCCGGACTAACCTCCCCTACTTTTTCACGAAAATACTCATACTTAATTCGTTCTTGTGCAGCATGTTGGTCAATAATATATAAACCATTATCATTTTGGGCTAATATATAAGTCCCATGCATTTGTCCGATTGGATATAAAACAGGGACACGCTCACTTGCCTGACTGATTGAAGTAGGAACATCCTCTGTTGTTTCTTTAACTACGTCTTCTTGTTGTTCCCTATTTATGTCCTTTACTTCATCTTGTTCATGGTAAACAGCTTCAATCTCCTCGTCCCATTTTTCAGTCTTTTCGTCTGTTTCCACTGTCTGAACAGAAACTTCTGGTGGTTTCTGCTCCGGCATAGGAGCTGTCTCTTTCACTTTTTCATTTGAATGTGAAAAAGTAAAACTAATTTGTTCTGATGGTAGTTTCGTTTGCTTCGGACGAGAAACTTCAGGAATGAGTTGAACTTTTTTAAAATGCTGTTGAATCACTTCTTTTATCAGGCCCATCAACTCTTCTTCTTTACTTAATCGAACTTCTAGTTTCGCTGGATGAACGTTGACATCAATCAATTGAGGGTCCATCGTAATATTTAAAACAACTAGTGGAAATCGTCCGATAGGCAACAATGTATGGTACCCTTCTTGTATCGCTCGTGCAAGGGCATAGTTTTTAATAAATCGGCCATTTATAAAGATAGACATATAGTTTCTTGAAGCTCTTGTCACTTCCGGTTTAGCGACATACCCTGAAATCGTGAAATCCAATGACTCACCTGAAATTCTCCCCATTTGTTTTGCTGTTATTCTTCCATAAATGGCAGCAATGACTTGAAGTTGGTCTCCATTTCCACTTGTATGCAATAGCTCTTTGTCATTGTGAAGCAATTTAAAGGAAATCGCTGGGTGTGCTAATGCCAATCGGTTCATCACGTCGGTTATATTTCCTAATTCCGTATGAATCGTTTTTAAATATTTCAATCGAGCAGGCGTATTATAAAATAAATTCGTTACTATAATTTCCGTTCCTTTTCTACTTTTTGTAGAACTTTGTTCAGTAATGACACCACCTTCTAATTGAATATGTGTCCCTGGCCCTTCTCCTGTACTCGTATTCATTTCTAAAAAAGAAACGGATGCAATACTCGGTAAAGCTTCTCCACGGAAGCCTAATGTAAGAATTGAAAATAAATCTTTATCCGTTTTAATTTTACTAGTAGCATGCCGATAAAACGCCGTTTCTACATCTTCATTTTCAATGCCATGCCCGTTATCTAACACACGAATCTTTGATAATCCGCCTTCTTCTACTTCAACTAAAATTTGACTACTACCAGCATCGATTGCATTTTCTACTAATTCTTTTACAATCGATGCCGGTCGTTCTACTACTTCTCCGGCTGCAATTTTATTTGATAGATGTTCATCTAGCTTAACAATTTTCGCCATCATCTATTCACCCTTATTTTTTTAATTTCTTTTGAAGCTCATTTAATTGACGAAGGGCTTCGATTGGAGTTGTATTTAAAATATCTAGTTCTTTTAACTCATTTAAAATAAGCCTTTCTTGTGAAGACATTGGTTTTCGTTTCTTGTCTTCTAGCTTAGTTTCTTCAAATAATGAAAGCTGCTCAGGCTGCTCCAAAACAGGTGTCATTTTCGAATATTCTTGGAATTGTGCTTTTGATTGTTGTTCAAATTCAGTTAACAGTGAGGATGCCCGCTCTATTACCTTATGTGGCAATTCCGCTAACTGAGCAACATAAATCCCATAACTTCTATCGGCTTGTCCATTAATGACTTTATGAAGAAAAACGATACGCCCTTCTTCTTCAATTGCTGACACATGAACATTTTTTACTTTCTCTAACTCTTTTTCAAGGGCCGTTAACTCATGATAATGAGTAGAGAACAATGTTTTTGCCCCTATGTTGTTATGAATATATTCGATTATCGATTGTGCTAATGCCATTCCATCATAAGTTGATGTTCCTCTACCGATTTCATCTAGTAAAAGTAAGCTGTCTTGAGTCGCTTTTGTAAGCGCATATTTTGTTTCTAGCATTTCAACCATAAACGTACTTTGTCCACGAGCTAAATCATCAGCAGCTCCTATTCTTGTAAAGACTTGATCAAAAATCGGTAACACTGCTTTTGTTGCAGGAACGAAAGACCCTATCTGCGCTAAAATCGATATTAACGCTAACTGTCTCATATACGTACTTTTACCTGCCATATTGGGCCCTGTAATGAGTAACATTTCCCGTTCACTATTTAACTCCACATCATTGGCTACATATTCACCATTTGCAATTACTTTTTCCACGACAGGGTGACGACCATCGACAATCGAAACTTCTCTGTCTGTTGAAAAAATAGGACGGACGAAATGCTGTTTTTCACTCACAGTAGCAAAGCTTTGCAGAACATCAAGTGTACTAATACTTGTAGCAATTTGTTGAAGCTTTGAAATGTATTGTTTTACTTCTTCTCGAATACTTAAAAACAACTCATATTCCAATTGTTCCATTTTCTCTTCTGCTTCTAATATGAGTGCTTCTTTTTCTTTTAATTCAGGAGTAATATAGCGCTCTGCATTTGTTAACGTTTGTTTTCGCTCATACCTACCTTCAGGGAGCAAATGTAAATTCGCCCGAGTGACCTCAATATAATAGCCGAATACTTTATTAAATCCTACTTTTAAAGATTTAATTCCCGTTTCTTGTCGTTCTTTTTGCTCTAATTCAGCAATCCAAGACTTCCCGTTTAAACTCGCATCACGATACATATCTAATTCTCTATGATAACCCGTTCGAATCATCCCACCTTCTTTTATCGAAAAAGGAGGATCTTCTACAATGCTTTGTTCTAGTAGGTCACATAATTCTTCACAACAATCAATGGTAGACATCAACTCATTTAAGTAAGGATTATTGACTTGTTTGCCGGTTTGAATCATCTTCGGCAATTGAGACAATGATTTTCGAAGTTGAACTAAATCTCTAGCATTGACATTTCCATAAGCGACACGTCCAGCTAAACGTTCTAAGTCATAAACGTTAGAAAGCTCGTCTCTTATTTCTTCTCGAACAAAATAATCATCAAGTAACGCTTGAACAGCACTTAGACGTTGTTCAATCATCCCTTGGTCAATGAGTGGTCTCTCAACCCATTTCTTGATTAATCGTCCTCCCATCGCCGTTACGGTTTTATCTAGAACCCAAAGTAAAGACCCTTGTTTCTTTTTATCACGCAATGTTTCAATTAGCTCTAAATTTCGCTTTGAATGATAATCGATTTTCATATATTCGTTTGTCGCATAATATTGAACAGGTTGAAGATGGTCTAATGAGCGTTTTTGCGTTTGAGTTAAATAATTGCCTAGTCTAGCGAAACATCGCTCTAACTTAGGTTGTGTAATATATTGACATAACGGGATAAAAGCAGGTGCCAATTCCTCATTTTCTTCATAGGATACTGTAATTGATAGGAATTGTTGTAAATGGTCTATATGTTGCTTTTGTAAAGATGGATCAACAACCACTTCTTTTGCGCGGATAGTCGCTACTTCTTGCACAACTTCATCAAACGAGCCCGTAATGATTGTGACATAATTTTCACCGGTCGTAACATCCGTTCTTGCAATTCCATAACTCCCATCTTGAAAGTCTGTAATAGCCACAATATAATTGTTTTCTTTTTCCTGTAATACTTTCCCTTCCATTACTGTTCCAGGTGTTATCATTCGAACGACTTCACGTTTTACTACACCTTTTGCTTCTTTCGGATCCTCTACTTGCTCACAAATTGCTATTTTATACCCTTTTTCAATTAATTGCATAATATAATTTTCTGCAGAGTGATAGGGAACCCCACACATCGGGATTTTTTCCTTATCTCCTCCACGTGCAGTTAATGTAATTTCAAGTTCTTGAGCTGCTTTGACTGCATCCTCAAAAAAAAGTTCGTAAAAATCACCAAGTCTAAAAAACAAAAAGGCATCCTCATATTGTGCCTTTATTTGTAAATATTGTTTAATCATCGGAGTATGTTCTGCCATTCCTGTTCCCCCATGTTTCTCATAATCTATCGTTTATTATAACATAGAGTTTTTCCTTACGGATTCACCTAACATTTTTTATACACTTTTTTCGTCAAGATTGTTTACCGACTAATCCTAAAAAGAGGGAAGAGTCAAAATCATTGACTCTTCCCTCTCTACTTTTGCATTATTCTTCTAAATCACCCATTAAGAAGTTTGGGTCTAAATCTTCAAATTCTTCATCTTCGACTTGTTCTGCCCAATCTTCTGGTTGAAGCTCTTCAATTGTGCCTTCAGGTGATACGGCAACATTGATTTTCGTTTCCCCTATCACTTCAACTAAAAATTCTCGTTCTACCTGAACAACTACAGTAGAGCCATTTGGCGAAATCGTTGCTTCTAGTGTGTTTGGTTGTTGAACAGCACGAGCAATAACTTCTACATCGTCTGATAACACATTACGATCGCGAACCGCTAAAGGGACAACATCCGTATAAGTAACTGTTTCTGTGGCTACTTCTGTCTTCGTATTGTTGTTGTGTGAAAACCATACGTTAATGTCGTAACTCCCAAGAACCTCTACTGCATCCCCTTTCTTTGCTGCTTCATATTTATGATTAATAATCCAGCAGCCGAGAATGCTCGTGGGCTTTTGTGAAGGGCAAATTGTATGACTTGCTTGAGAGAACTTTCTCCCCTTACCACAAACCGCTTTCGTAATAATTTCTCGATAATTTAGTTCCTTGTCTGTCTGTGACATGCATAAACCCTCCTCATTCTTATCCTAAAGAAATCTTGGCTAGCGCCTGCTACGGAGCGGTGGCCTAGATACCTGTGGTCAAATTTGACCGTTGTTAAAAAACCATATTGTTTTCATGATGCTCGTATTCTTACACAAAAATGGTCCGCCAATCTTCCTCACTCTATCCTATGCAGGGCAAATGACCAGTGTGCGAAAAATAGGTATGAATCGTTTCCTTCTGTAAAATCAAGTTGATAATTACGAGTAATCTATACAACGATATGTACGATTCAAACGCTTTATGAGCATTTTTCAAAAAAACTTGCCTGTTTTTTCTTTTTTATTTCTCAATACGGTCGGTTTTTTCCACTCCTTCCCCCTTATTGCAAATTCCATAGCGTTAGGACATTACTTCATACTTATGATGAAAGTGGGAGAGATATGCAGGAAACCCAAGGAAAACTTAGATGAAAGCCAGAACAAATTCTCATTTTTGCGGTCAGAGCAGCCGTTATTTGTGAACATTATGCGGGTTTCCGTTTTTTTAGCGGCCACAGGAGCACTTATTCACGCAAAATCAACGCTATTCCGAGCGATATATTATGATTAACTGCTCCTGTGTCCACCAATGTTCCAAAACGCTAGCAATGTTCACAAATAACGGTTTTCATGGCCGCTTAAATTACCACAAACAACAAAATCGCTTGTATCATAGTACCCCAAACCTCTAATTCATTCTAAGAATCTATAAGCGCATTGTAATCCACAGGTCGACTATTTTATAGTTTCCTAAACAATGGAAAAAGCAAGAATTAGAATTGTCTAATCCTTGCTTTTAGTCGAATTAATGGCCGCAACCATCAAACGGATTTTTTTTTGTTGTTCCTTTTAATAAATCGCCATCCATTGCTTTAATGATTTCGTCCGTAACCGTATCAGATATCGTTACAGATACAAGTTGCAACAATTGATTAACTTCAGTTTGACTTTGTTTAAATTGCTGCACAAGCGGAATATCATCAATTTCATCTTGTAATTGGTCAATACGCTCTTCTACTTTTTTTAAAGCTTCAGATTTGCCGTAATGTTGAAGATTTACTGCTTCTTTTTGTTCTTTTTTAATTTTGCCGATAATTTCTTGCACTTTAATATTTTCATTAATTTGCTTTTCAGCTTGTTTAAAAAAATCAACTTCTTCAGTTTCAGCGATCATTTTTGCTAATTCTCTCGCTTTATTCATAATTTCATCTTTTGTATAGTTCCCCATCTATTTCACCTCTGCTACTTCTACCAATTCTCCATTTAAAGACCATGTTTTGGCATCTGTTATTTTCACATAAACGATTTCACCGATCACTGATTTAGATGCTTTAAAGTTGACTAATCGGTTAGTTCTCGTTCTTCCAGATAACACATCTGGATTCTTTTTACTTTCACCTTCAACGAGAACTTCTACAACTTTGTCTTGATATTCCACATTTTTCTTCGCTGATATTTCATTTACAAGTGCATTTAAGCGTGCTAAACGTTGCTTTTTCACTTCTAACGGTACATTGTCTTCCATTTTTGCAGCTGGTGTTCCTTCACGTGGAGAATAAATGTACGTATATGCACTATCAAATTCAATTTCTTTAACAAGTGATAATGTTTCTTCAAATTGCTCTTCCGTTTCATTAGGAAAACCGACAATTAAATCAGTCGTAAATGAAGCATTTGGAATGGCCGTCTTAATTTTTGAAGCAAGCTCAATATACTGTTCTCTCGTATATTTTCGTGCCATTAATTTTAAGATTTCAGAGTTCCCATGCTGCACAGGGAGATGAATATGTTCAACCATATTTCCACCTTTTGCTAATACTTCAATGAGTCTATCATCAAAGTCGCGAGGATGGCTTGTTGTGAAGCGAATTCTCGGAATGTCAATGGTACGCAGTTCGTCCATCAAATCTCCTAAACCATAATTCTGGTCCAAGTCTTTTCCATATGCATTCACATTTTGACCAAGTAACGTAATCTCTTTATAACCTTGGCGAGCTAAATCGCGAACTTCAGCAATGACATCTTCTGGCAAACGACTCCGCTCTTTTCCACGTGTATAGGGGACGATACAATACGTACAAAATTTATCGCAACCATACATAATATTAACCCATGCTTGCGTGTTCCCTTGCCGTGCTCGCGGTAGGTTTTCAACAATGTCTCCTTCTTTTGACCATACTTCAATCACCATTTCTTTTCCAAAAATTGCTTCTTGAAGTAAATGAGGGAGACGATGAATATTATGTGTTCCGAAAATCAAATCAATATGCTGGTGTTTTTGCATAATCCGATTAACGACCGCTTCTTCCTGCGACATACAGCCGCAAACACCAATGATTAATTCTGGACGCTCTATTTTCAAAGGTTTCAAGTTCCCGATTTCACCAAATACTTTATTCTCTGCATTTTCACGAATTGCACATGTGTTTAATAAGATAATATCTGCTGTATTTGTATCTTCAGTTTCAGTAAAACCCATCTCGAGTAAAATCCCAGCCATGTTTTCCGTGTCATGATAGTTCATTTGACAACCGTACGTTCTCACTAAAAACGTTTTTCCTTTTCCGATTGTTTTCATTTCAGGTGGAATTTCATAACTTAAGATTTTCGTTTCTTCTTTCCCACGACGTTTTCCTTCTTTATAATCAGGCTGTTCTTTAATTAATATGTCTCTTCCATTAATACGTAATGTTTTACTACCATCATCTTTTGTTTCTATTTTTGCTTTTGTAAAATCAAAATACTGACTATAATCCTTTTTGTTACTCGAGGATTTTAAGTCCTGTGTAACATCTTCATCAGTATTAGTTATCTTACCTAAGCGTTGATCTTCGTTCATAACAAGCTCCTTTCTTCTTTCATTGCTTATTAGTCTATTGTAAACATACAACTACCCATTATAAACCTCAATCTATAAACAAACAATACGATTTCGTGATAGATTTGTTACAACAAATGAAAAAAGCGCCAAACATGGCGCTTTTTATTTAAAAACTTACATGAACTCTTCCATTAACTGGTTGAATTTTTCTTCATCTAATGACAAGTCTTGGGCAGCTAATGATTTTTCATCATAACCAATTACTAAGTCTTGGTATGATTTCTTTTCTGTATCTTGGTAAATTAATCCTGTAACTAATCCGTTGTTTTCCATTAATGTTTGCATTGCTGTCATTCTATTGTTCGGGTCATATCCTTCAATATCAGACAACTTCACAAGATTTTCTTTAAACCAGTCATATGTGTTTACTTTATTAAACGTAACACATGGACTGAATACATTAATAAGTGAGAAGCCTTTATGATTAATTCCTTGTTCGATTAACGATGTTAACTCTTTTAAGTCACTAGAGAAACTTTGAGCAACAAAAGTCGCACCCGCTGTTAAAGCAGTTTCCATAACATTTAATGCTGACTCAATCGAACCGCCTGGTGTACTTTTTGTTTTAAAGCCCATTTCACTACGTGGTGATGTTTGACCTTTTGTTAAACCATAAATTTGGTTGTCCATAACAATATACGTAATGTCAATGTTACGACGAATAGAATGAATCGTATGACCCATACCAATCGCAAATCCGTCCCCATCTCCACCAGAAGCAATAACTGTTAATTCACGATTGGCCATTTTAACACCTTGAGCAATTGGAAGTGCACGACCATGAACACCGTGGAACCCGTATGAATTAATATATCCAGAAATACGCCCAGAACATCCAATTCCAGATACAACAGCTAAATTATCAGGCTGTAAACCAACGTTTGCTGCTGCACGTTGAATGGCTGCTTGAACTGAAAAGTCTCCACACCCTGGACACCAGTTTGGTTTTACTTTATTTCTAAAATCCTTAAAAGTTGCCATTTAGACCAACTCCTTGCATTGAGTATGAATGTCAGATGGTAGGAAAGGATTACCGTCATACTTAAGTAAGCTTTCAATTTTCGTTCCGCCAACATTCATTTTGATGATGTTTGCCAATTGAGCTGTACCATTGTTTTCAACAACAACTACTTTTTTTGCTTTGTCCATTAATGGTTGCAATTCTTCCGTTGGGAATGGGTGAAGCAAACGAATTTGAGCATGGTTTACTTTAATACCATCTGCTTCAAGACGAGGCATCGCTTCATTAATCGTTCCACGAGTTGAATTGATTCCAACAATGAGTAAGTCTGCTTCTTCATGTGGTGCATTCGAATAAACAGGTGTATCATATTTTAAATGAAGATCATTTAATTTTCGAAGTCGCTTGTCCATTTGTGCTACCCTGTTTTCAGGACTTTCAGACGGTTTACCCGTTTGATCGTGCTCAACACCGGTAACATGATGGATACCATTTTTCATACCAGGAATAACGCGAGGAGATACCCCATCCTCTGTTACTTCATAACGTTTATAATACTCTCCATCAACACGTTCTGGTAACTCGGCAGCTAAATCAAGCTTACCACGGCGAATCTCAACTTTACTGTAGTCTAACGGCTCAACCGTTTGCTTACCTAATGATAATGCAAGGTCAGTCACTAAAATAACAGGACATTGATATTCTTCTGCAATATTAAAAGCTTCTACCGTGTCATAAAAAGCTTCTTCTACAGTACTCGGGCACATAACCACTTTTGGAATATCTCCATGCGTACTATACAACATAGCCATTAAATCAGATTGCTCTTGTTTTGTTGGAAGTCCCGTACTTGGACCACCACGTTGAGTATTTACAACAACAAGCGGTGTTTCTGTTATACCAGATAAACCTAATGCTTCTGCCATTAATGACAATCCAGGACCTGCAGATGCTGTTAATGTACGAACACCGGCATAGTTTGCGCCAATAGCCATTGTACATGCAGCAATTTCATCTTCAGTTTGGATAACTGTTCCACCAAACTCAGGAAGTTTTTTAATTAAATATTCCATAATCTCAGATGCAGGTGTAATCGGGTATGCTGGCATAAAACGACAACCCGCTGCTACAGCTCCCATAGCAATTGCATCGTTTCCAATTAAAAACATACGTTTTTTTCCATCAGCTTCTGCTAAATAGAAATCACCAATTTGGTCAGCCGCTTCTTTTTTGAAAAACTCAGCTCCAGCTTTAATAGCTTCCATGTTTTTCTCAACAACAGACATCCCTTTTTTCTTGAAAATGCCTTCAACAACTGGACGGTACCCTTCTGGTGACAATCCTAAAATCGCACTTGACGCACCAACCGCAACCATGTTTTTCATTAGCGATGTGCCTAATTCATTTGCAATTTCAGTAAATGGAACCGCATACAACGTTGCTTTCGTACCCTCTGGTATCGTCGGGTTAAACTTCGCATCGGCAACAACAATTCCACCTTCACGTAACTCATGGACATTGACATCAATTGTTTCTTGGTCAAACGCAACTAAAATATCTAAATCATCAGAAATAGCATTAAGAGGAGTTGTACTTACACGAATTTTGTTATTCGTATGTCCTCCTTTGATACGGGAAGAAAAGTGACGATAACCGTATAAATAGTATCCTAGTCGATTTAATGCAATAGCAAAGATTTCTCCGGTACTTTCAATACCTTCCCCTTGCTGTCCGCCAACTTTCCAAGAAAGTTGATTGATCATTATTCTCCACCCCTTTGGCGTTTTAAAAAAATAGCAATGGTTGTACTTCTATAAGAATAACATATTTCCAAGTAATTCACTAGAATTACTTGCAATAAACAACACATTGTACTCTAATTAAAAATATCTACTAAACGATTCTAATAATAGACCTATGTTCAGCAAAAATCAATAGGTATGCAACATTTTATTACAAAATAGTGACAAAATTATCGATGTATATATTTTCTTATAAATATCCTTTAAAAATACATAAACTTCAACTTAACAATTGAAAAATTGTTCTTATTTGTTATCCTGTCCTTGTAAATGAAACTTATAACGAAAAAAATCAAAAAAAAGACCCGTTTACTATGTTTGAGTAAACAGGTGTATCCGATTATCTTGGTTCTACAATTAATTTGATCGCAGTACGTTCTTCACCATCGATTTGAATGTCAGTAAAAGCGGGTACACAAACTAAATCAATACCACTAGGGGCTACAAAACCTCTTGCAATTGCAATTGCTTTTATTGATTGATTTAGTGCTCCTGCTCCAATGGCTTGAATTTCTGCTGCGCCTCTTTCGCGGATTACTCCAGCTAGAGCCCCTGCAACTGAATTAGGTGTAGATTTTGCTGAAACTTTTAATATTTCCATTTCTTGAACCTCCTTAGTGATGAATAGTGCTGCTTACATACTATATTCACGAAATACATCAATATTCCTGCATCAAAAAGGATATTTTCTAAATATTCTAATTTTCTTTACTCAAATAATGGTTTGTCATCATTAATTACGATACGTTCAATAGCCGTAGCTAACCCTGACTTGTCATTAATCGTGATGACAACACCGTTTAATTGGGTACGACCTTTTGCTACTTCAAAGCGTGCAGGCAAATTAGTAAGGAACTTATACAAAACAGGCTCACGATCAACTCCTAAAATCCCATCATATGGGCCTGTCATACCAACGTCTGTAATATAAGCTGTTCCTTTGTGAAGTATTCTTTCGTCTGACGTTTGGACATGGGTGTGTGTACCAACTACCGCCGATACTCTTCCATCTAAATACCATCCCATTGCTATCTTTTCACTTGTGGCCTCTGCATGAAAATCTACAAAAATAATCGGCGTCCGTTTTTCTACTTCAGCCAAAATATCGTCTGCTTTTGTAAAAGGACAATCATTTGGTGGAAGAAACGCTCTCCCCATTAAATTAACAACAGCAACTTCCATATCATTTATTTTTACAATTGTATATCCTTGCCCTGGTGTTCCTTCTGGATAGTTTGCAGGGCGGACAAGTGCAGGTGCCCTTTCAATAAACTCAAATATCTCTCGATTATCCCATGTGTGATTCCCTAGTGTGACAGCTTGTGCACCTGCATCTAGAAAACCTTTATAAATTTTTTCTGTAATTCCTTTTCCATTTGCTGCGTTTTCACCATTTATGATCGTACATGTTGGTCGATATTTCCGCTTTAATTTTGGGAGATACTCTTCCACCATCTCCCGACCGGGCGAACCAACAACATCTCCGATAAATAAAATTTTCATTGTTTGACTCCTTTTTTTACCATTACCTTTATCATAATTAATTTTTCTTTATTTTTCAATCATTGCCCATAATTTCTTGAATAAACTTCCAAGCCTCACTGCTATACCAAAAGTTTTAACTTTCATTAATGTCAAAAAAATAAAGTGGTTAAATAACCACTTTATTTTGCATACTCAACTGCCCGTGTTTCACGAATGACCGTCACACGTATATGACCAGGGTAGTCAAGTTCATCTTCAATTTTCTTCGTAATATCCCGTGCAAGTTTAAATGCTTGTGCATCATCAACAAGATCAGGCTTTACCATAATTCGAACTTCTCGTCCTGCTTGAATCGCATATGTTTTTTCGACACCTTCAAACGATTCAGAGATTTCCTCAAGTTTTTCTAATCGTCGAATATATGTTTCAAGTGTTTCTCTTCTCGCTCCTGGTCGAGCTGCACTTAAAGCATCTGCAGCTGCAACAAGGGATGCAATAATCGAAGTTGGCTCTGTATCACCATGATGTGAAGCAATACTGTTAATAACAACAGGATGCTCTCGATATTTCGTGGCTAGTTCTACACCAATTTCTACATGACTTCCTTCAACTTCATGGTCAATTGCTTTCCCGATATCATGCAGTAAACCTGCACGACGCGCTAACTGAACATCTTCTCCAAGTTCAGCAGCCATTAAACCAGCTAGATATGCTACTTCCATTGAATGCTTTAATACATTTTGTCCATAGCTTGTTCTAAATTTGAGTCTACCTAATATTTTTATTAGGTCAGGATGTAAGCCATGTATTCCCATTTCAAATGTCGTTTGCTCACCGTATTCACGAATGGCTTCATCTACTTCTCGACGTGACTTATCAACCATTTCCTCAATACGTGCAGGGTGAATTCGTCCATCTTGAACTAGCTTCTCTAAAGCTGTACGTGCGATTTCTCGACGAATCGGGTCAAATCCAGAAAGAATTACTGCTTCAGGAGTATCATCAATAATCAAATCAATTCCTGTTAACGTTTCTAATGCACGAATGTTTCTTCCTTCGCGACCGATAATTCTTCCTTTCATTTCATCATTTGGTAAGCTTACGACAGAGACCGTTGTTTCAGCTACATGATCAGCTGAGCAACGTTGAATGGCAAGTGATAGGACTTCTTTCGCCTTCTTGTCTGCTTCTTCCTTCGCCTGGGTTAAAATCTCTTTTGTCATAATAGCAACTTCATGCGTTAGTTCTTGCTTAACTTCTTGGCGAAGTGCTTCTCTTGCATCGTCACGAGAAAATCCAGAAATTCGCTCCAGTTCAGCCTGTTGCTTGTTCAAGATTTCCTCCACTTTGCTATCCATCTCTTCAATTTGTCGTTGTTTTTTGGCGAGAGATTCCTCTCTCTTTTCCAAAGATTCCTCTTTCTTGTCTAGAGTTTCACTTTTCCGATCAAGGACCTCTTCTTTTTGTACCAAACGATTCTCTTGTTTTTGAATCTCATTTCTACGTTCACGAATCTCGCGTTCAGCTTCTGTTCGAAGTTTATGAACTTCATCTTTCGACTCAAGGATCGCTTCCTTTTTACCGGCTTCAGCTTCACGCTTAGCATCTTCAACAATTTGCTTTGCCGCATGTTCCGCACTAGAAATTTTCGCTTCAGCAATGGATTTTCTAACAAGATATCCAACAACTGCACTACCTGCAGAGACAACAAGCAAAATGGAGATGATGATGAAAATGTTAATATCACCCATACTTTTCACCTCCTCTTGCTATCTAATTGTTGGTTCCATAAAATTTCATGTCATTCATATGAATTAAGAACTTACACAATAGAAAATAATACTATGAAATACGACATTTAGTCGTATTCTTTTTAATTGTATAGTTGGATATAATGATTGTCAAGCATTGACAATCTTCACACATTATGAAACTAGAGCTTGCTACTATCTCATACTTTGTTGTTTTTATTCGTTCCATTACGCTACAGTCTCCCTAGGTCCGCCTGTTGGCGCTTAGAGTGGCTTTAACTCAACTCACTACTAGAAATAATGATTCAAATCCAGCCTAAAAAAGTAGCGAACTAACATTCGCTACTTTTTTCTATCTTTATGGTTATTCTTTTCCTGACAATAAATCTGTAAATTCTTCTGGTTCACCCGCGGGTTCAACTAATATTTCACCATCAAGGCCAAAGTGTGCTCGAATTTGATTTTCAATCGTTTCTGTGATCGATTCATTTTCTTTTAAAAACTGTTTTGCGTTTTCACGGCCTTGCCCTAATCGTTCTTCATTAAATGAATACCATGCTCCACTTTTTTGAACGATATCAAGTTCAGACCCTATATCTAAAATAGAACCTTCTCGTGAAATTCCTTCTCCATACATAATATCAACTTCAGCTGTTTTAAACGGAGGAGCGACTTTGTTTTTAACAACTTTAATTTTTGTTTTACTTCCGACCATATCATTACCTTGCTTAAGTGTTTCTGCACGACGAACTTCTAGGCGAACAGAAGAATAGAATTTTAAAGCACGACCACCTGGTGTTGTTTCAGGATTACCAAACATAACCCCTACTTTTTCACGAATTTGGTTAATGAAAATTGCCAATGTTTTCGATTTACTGATTGCACCTGAAAGTTTTCTTAACGCTTGAGACATTAATCGGGCTTGTAAACCTACATGACTATCTCCCATTTCCCCTTCGATTTCCGCTTTCGGCACTAATGCTGCTACACTATCAATGACAATAATATCGACTGCTCCACTTCGTACTAATGCTTCTGCGATTTCAAGAGCTTGTTCTCCTGTATCTGGTTGAGATAAAAGTAATTCGTCAATATTTACTCCTAATTTTTGTGCATAAACAGGATCAAGTGCATGCTCAGCATCAATAAATGCCGCTTGCCCACCGTTTCTTTGTGTTTCCGCAATGGCATGAAGCGCAACCGTTGTTTTACCCGATGATTCTGGACCGTATACTTCAATAATTCGGCCACGTGGATATCCACCAACACCTAGTGCAATGTCTAAAGCTAATGCTCCACTAGACATTGTAGAAACACGTTGATCCGCATGTTCCCCAAGCTTCATTATCGAACCTTTTCCAAATTGCTTTTCTATTTGTCGAAGTGCCATATCTAATGCGGCTTTGCGATCACTCATTTATATCTCTCCTCTATTTTTTCTTGCTATCTAGCAAGCAGGTATAATCTTTTTTTAACTTTCTCTATCATACATCGTTTTCGTCATTTTGCCAATAGTTTTTACGAACATTTATTCGTATTTTTAAAGAAAAAAGTAAAACGTTGTCCATGTCAAAACGTTTATGGATGAAATAAAGAAAACCTGAGGGCATCTTTTCATTCAAGCGAAGTGTATGATGAAACAACAAACACATCCCATGTCCCATTTTTGCGGTCAGAGCAGCCGTTATTTGTGAACATGATACGGGTTTCCGTTTTTTAGCGGCCGCCGGAGCGCTTATTCACGCAAAAGCCACTCTATTCCTAGCGATATATTATGATTAACTGCTCCAGTGTCCGCCAACGTTCCAAACGCTAGCCATGTTCACAGATAACGGTTTTCCTGGCCGCTTACTTACCATAATCAACAAAATTGCTAACGCGATAAACCCGCCCAAGTGTTGATTGATTCACTTGGGTCTTTTCTTTCAAACGAAGTGCGGAGCCCTGCCCGCTTTTGATAGTGAACCACAAGTGCTCTTCTTGGGGTGAAACGCGCAGGGGCGCAGCCTTCGCTCTTCTTGAATAAGCTTTCAAAGCTTCGCTGCTAGACCAAAAATTTTATACTTTCTCATCTTTCAAAAAAAAAAGAGAGCCAGGTAGACTTTCTTCTACCTGGACTGTCTTTACTTATTAAACGAGCGAGGTTCACGCTTCGGTCTTGGCTTAGCAGGTTCAAGATTAATTCTTGCTCCATTGATTCTTGAATGACGAAGGGCTTCATAAACAAACGGGGCCACTTCTTCAGGTACTTCTACAAACGTAAATTTATCAAAAATATCAATTCGACCAATAGCTTTTCCAGGAATTCCTACAAGCTCTGCAATTTCATCCACTAATATTTTCGGACTCATATTCACATTTTTACCGACATTGATAAAGAACCTGACCATCCCTTTTGCGCCACCGGTTTCTCCGAAATTATAGCCATCATCTTCGCCGACCGCATCATTCACAAATGCAATTTTCATTAAAGCTGAAATAATTGATTGTGGAGAATGTTCTTCAAGGAGTTCATTTGTTAAATTTTGAAATAATTCGTTATCTTGGCCTTCTACAATAGTGGCTTCAATTTGTTTCTTCCATGATCCTTGTTGTTTTTCAACAACTTCTTCAAACGTTGGAACATTAGAAGAAGGAATCGCCATTTTAATTTCTGCTTCAATAGATCGTAAGTGCTTCATTTCTCGCGGAGTGACAAGGGTTAAAGCTAATCCTTTACGACCCGCTCGTCCTGTACGTCCAATACGGTGAACATAACTCTCAGGATCTTGTGGAATATCATAGTTAATGACATGTGTTACATTATCCACATCAATTCCTCTAGCGGCAACATCTGTTGCGATTAAAAACTCAATCGTAGAATCGCGAAATTTCTTCATTACACTATCTCGTTGCATTTGCGTTAAATCACCATGAAGTCCATCCGCAATATAGCCTCTAGCTTGAAGTGCCTCTGTTAATTCTGCCACACCTTTTTTTGTACGGCAGAAAAGAATACCGAGCTCAATTTCCTCACTGTCGATAATCCGACAAAGCGAGTCAAGCTTATTTCGTTCTAACACTTTATAATACACTTGGTCAATAGAAGGAGCCGTTACTTCACCACGATTGATGGAAACGACATCTGGATTTTGCATGTACTTATAAGATAATTTTTTGATAGGTGGTGGCATTGTCGCAGAAAATAACAATGTCTGCCTTTCACCTTTTGCTTGTTTTAAAATAGCCTCAATATCATCAATAAAACCCATATCAAGCATTTCATCCGCTTCATCCAAAACTGCGGTATGAATTCGATCCAATTTCAATGTCTTTCTTCTTATGTGGTCCATAATTCGTCCAGGTGTCCCAATGACAACATGAACGCCTTGCTTTAGTGCTTTAATTTGATGACCAATGGATTGACCACCATAAATCGGAAGAGTACGAATCTTTTTGTATTTTGATAATTTTTGAAGTTCCCCAGATACTTGAATAGCCAATTCACGGGTTGGCGTTAAAATGATCGCCTGAATAAACTGGTCTTCTTCTTTCACTTTTTCAATAACAGGAATCCCAAATGCTGCGGTTTTCCCTGTCCCAGTTTGAGCTTGTCCGATGACATCTCCACCTTTTAAAATTAACGGGATGGCTTTTTCCTGTATAGGAGAAGGTTCTTCAAATCCCATATCCTTAATGGCTTTCATCACTACATCCGATATTTCAAACGAAGTAAAATAACTCATTTTTGTTTAATTCCACCTTTTCATTTCTTTCAACAAATAATAAAATCCATAGTTCACAGCTCGATTTCTTATTTGTTGGCGAGTGCCGGACAAATGCAAAGGATAAACATTATTAGTTGTCTCAGTTGAAATACCAATAAAAACGGTTCCTACTTCTACACCATCTTGTTTGTCTGGACCAGCTACTCCTGTAAAGCTGATTCCTATATTTGCTTTGCCCATTGTTCTAATTTGTTTTGCCATTTCTAACGCTACTTGTTCACTAACAACACCATATTGTTGTATCATCTGTTCTGAAACTCCGAGCAGACTTTTTTTACAGTCTGTTGCATAACTTACAATGCCTCCACGGTAATATCGGGATGCCCCAGCTAAAGATGTTAATTGTTCACTGCACCGTCCACCTGTTAAGCTTTCAGCACATGCTATTGTTGCTGAATGTTGTACTAGTTCTTTCACAACTTCTTGCAGTAATGACGTTTCATCATATCCATAAAAAAAGGAGCCTACTCTAGCATTAATTTCAGTTTCTACTTCATCAAGCATCGATTCTCTCGTTTTTTGGTCATGATGCTTTACGGTTAACCGTAATGTTACTTCACCGTCTCCAGCTAATGGAGCAATCGTTGGATTAGACTGTTTCTCAATAATATCAACTAAGTCTGATTCTAACTGAGATTCCCCAATGCCAAAATAACGAAGGACACGCGATTGAATCGGAATAATTTCATCAATATATTTCATTAAATAATTCGTTCCCGCATGTAAAAACATTGGTTTAAGTTCGTTGGGAGGACCTGGAAATAACAAATAATGAGTATTATCAACTTTAAAAGCCATTCCTGGTGCTAATCCCGTATGATTTTCTAGCACGACCGAATCTTCAATGACAATCGCTTGTTTTTTATTATTTTCGGACATCGTTTTTTTTCTAACTTTAAAGAAATTTTCAATGAATTGAAGAGAAGTTTCGTCATATACTAAATTTCTTTTCACTACTTTAGCGACGATTTCTTTTGTTAAATCATCTTTTGTCGGTCCTAAACCACCAGTGAAAATAATGACATCAGAACGCTGTTGAGCTGTTTCAATAACATGAAGCAGTCTTTTTTCATTATCTCCAACAACAGTATGATAATAGACATTAATTCCTAAATCCGCAAGTTCCTTCGATAGAAACGTGGCGTTTGTATTTGTGATTTGACCAAGTAATAACTCTGAACCAACAGCAATAATTTCAGCGTTCATCCTTCACCTCTACGCTTTTATGTTGACATATTTTCCAATTTACGATTTTTTGGCAAACAATATATGCTTGTTTTTAATGAAATAATCAATACCAGAAATAATGGTTAATATGGTAGCCACCCATACCATAATTGAAGCAAACGGAATCGAAAAAGCTTGAAACGGAAAGTTATGTAACATCAAGGCTGAAATGGCGATAATTTGAAACACCGTTTTTAATTTTCCAAGCGAACTCGCTGCAATCACTGACCCATCTGCTGCTGCTACAAGTCGTATACCCGTAACCGCAAATTCACGACTTATAATGACAATGGCTATCCATGCAGCAATCATTTGCAACTCTACTAAAGAGATTAAAGCAGCAGTAATTAAAAGCTTATCTGCTAGTGGATCTAAAAACTTCCCTAGGTTTGTAACAAGCTGATAACGGCGTGCATAATAACCATCCAACCAATCAGTAGCCGCAGCAATGATAAAGACAATCGCTGCAATCAAGTGTTCAATTGGAATGTCCACACCTACTAATTTGATGTTTCCCATTTGAAATGGCACAAGCAAAAACACCATAAAAATAGGAATTAAAAAGATTCTTGAGATTGTAATTTGATTTGGAACGTTCACGTAGGGTCCCCCTATAACAAAATACAGTGATGAACTATCGCATATTTACAAATTGAACTGGGAAGTCCAAGTCTAATCCTTTGACCATTTGAATCACTTCTTGAAGGTCATTAATACTTTTTGCAGATACACGGATTTGCTCATTTTGGATTTGCGCTTTTACTTTTAGTTTTGAATTCTTGATAGCTGTTGTAATTTTTTTTGCTCGCTCACTACTAATCCCAGACACTAATGTAGCTACTTGTCTAACAGTACCACCAGAGGCTTTTTCAATTTTACCAAAGTTCAATACTTTTTGCGACAAATCACGCTTAATAAACTTGCCTTTTAATATATCAATGACACTTTCAAGCTTATACTCATCGTCAGAAATAATGGTTATCTTTTCTTTATCTGTTCTTTCGATTGAACTTTTTGACCCTTTAAAATCATAACGAGTCACAATTTCTTTCAAAGCTTGACTAATGGCATTGTCGACCTCTTGTATATTTACCTCTGAAACAATATCAAAGGAATGTTCTTTCGACATAAGCAAAAACCCCCTTAATTTTTTTGTGTTAGGAAATCAATGTCAACGTATTAATATTGTACCATATGAAACAAAAAAGTAATAAATCTACAACAAAAAGGCCTCTCAAGAGGCCTTTATCGAAAGTTAACTTGTTGGCTCAAAAGAGATCGTCACTTTTTGGTGAACCGTTTTGTTTGGGTCTTGTGGAAATTCAAATTCTTCACCATTAATGATTAAAGTGACAAAGCGTGAATCACCAAAATTAAATTCAATTTCTTCTTCTCCAGTGAAATCGTAATTTAATTCATCACCATCATTAGCTTCTTGACCATAAAAGCTTTTCCCTTTTGTATTTTTTATACCGACGTAACTTCTACCTGAAAACGAAATATCCACCTCAAATTGTTCTGTATCACTTAAGGCAAAGAATGTATTGTTTCCTCTTGTCTCTCCTTGAACTAGCACTTGTTCTTCTTCGGCCTCTGGCTCATTCTCCTCAACAGGTTCTTCGTCCTCAACAGGCTCTTCGTCTTGTGCCGATTCTAGTTCTTCTTCAGGTTCTTCTTCAGGTTCTTCATCAATGGTTGGGGAAACTTCAATTAATGTATTTTCATTTGCTGGAGGTTCTTCTCCTTCTGCTGCTCCGTCACTACCGTTTTCTTGAAGTAATAACCATACAGCTGAACCAATGACTACTAAAAAAACAACAGCCATTAATGTTGGCATTATTTTTGCAAATTTTGAACGGTGTGTTGCAACTGGTCGTCGTTTCGTTGTAGCGGTCCGTTCTGCACGAGAAGGAAGTTCTTTTACTTCTCGACTAGGGTTCGGGAGTTCACTTTGATATTGCTCAAATATTTCATCAGGATTCAAACCAACTGCTTCAGAATAACTTTTTACGAAAGCGCGGGCGTAAAATTTCCCTGGTAATGCATCAAAACGACCTTCCTCAATCGCAGCTAAATACCGCCTTTGGATTTTCGTTGACTTCTGCAAGTCATCTAAAGACATTCCCTTTTCTTCTCTACTCTCTTTTAAACGTTGACCTAATTCTGACATTGTAAACACCTACCAACTTTTAACTAATGTCAAATGAAGAAAATCCTGATTCCACAATATCATATGATATTTCTTCATTCTCATCGTTTCTTAATTCAATAATGCAATCAAAATCATCCATCGTAAATTCTGTTTCTCTCACAAAAATATCAGGATGTTCGACCACCTTCACTACAGGGTGATTCATAATATCCTCAACTAATTTCCGATGCTTCTCTGTTGCTCTCATCGTTGATACAATTCCGTCAATAATGTAAATATGATTTCCACTTAACTCATCTTCTGCAAGTTGACTTCGTATTGTTTGCCTTAATAAGGTGGAAGATAAAAATGACCACCGCTTATTTGCACATACACTAGCGGCTACAACTGATTCCGTTTTCCCAACCCGCGGCATCCCACGTATGCCAACTAAATAATGCTGGTTTTTTTTAAAAAGTTCTGCCATAAAATCAACAAGCAATCCTAATTCGTCCCGAACAAACCGAAACGTTTTTTTATCGTCTGCATCTCTTTCAATATAACGTCCATGACGAATTGCTAAACGATCACGGACTTTCGGTTCACGCAATTTTGTTACAGTAATATTATCAATCGTTTCAAGAATTCCTTTAAACCGTTTGATTTGGTCATCACTATTGCTGCGAATTAGCATCCCTCTTCGTTTATCCTCTACCCCATTTATTGTAACAATATTAATGGAGAGCATACCTAGTAATGAAGAAATATCACCAAGTAAGCCTGGTCTGTTTTTATGAATTAAATATTCTAAGTACCATTCTTTCATTTTTGCCCTCCCCTTTTGATTATAGTCTCCAAAAGGTAATAGATATTACATATGTAATATACTTTATGTAAGCAAAAGACTATTCAATATATTTTCTTTCATTTTACGCTATTTATATATTGATTAAAAGTAATTATTCCTTGTTTCTATATAATTTGACAAACTCCTACATAATTATGTAATGAAATGTAAGAACGTAAAAAATAATGAAAGTCTACATTGTTCTTAAATATGCCTCGATTGTGTAAAAAAGAGTGTCGTTCAACCGACACTCTTCTTCATCATTAGTTACCTTCGTTTTGCACAAGTTTTACCATCATGTTGGCAATTGCGTGTTGTTCTTCTTCTGATGCAACATTCCAAAGTTGAGCTAAGACACGCTCTTGTTCGTTTTTAGGTTCCACTTGTTGCGCCAAATATTCACCAACTTGATAAGCAACATCATTAATAACATTTTGGTTCATTCCCTCTGCTTTCGCTTGGTGAAGTCTATCACCTAAGAAATCTTTCCACTGCTCCCAGTTATCTAAAACAGACATATATGTTACCTCCTTAAATTAGACTTCGCTTGTATTTTTCGTTGAAATGGATGAATTTATACTAATGATTTATCAAACATATAAACAAAATTAACAAAACCATCCACCGTTTACCGAAATAATTTGACCATGAATATACGAAGCGTTTTCAGAAAGTAAAAACTGAACAACGTCTGCGACTTCCTCGGGTTTTCCAAGCCTTCCAAGGGGAATATCTTCTTGCATCAATCTTTTATCTTCATCCTTAAAAAATTGGAGCATTTTAGTCTCAATGGCACCTGGAGCCACTCCGTTCACGCGAATATTACTTGGGGCTAATTCTTTGGCTAACGCTTTAACGAAAGTATTTAGCCCCCCTTTTACAGCCGAATAAACAACTTCACAAGAAGCACCAGTTAATCCCCATATAGAAGAAATGACAAGAATGTCTCCTTGTTTTTGTTGTACCATTGGAGGTACAAGTGCTTTTGTTAATTGCATCGGTGATGTTAACTGTAGTTGTACCATTTTTGCAATGAAGTCATTGTCCATATCTGTTAGTAGTCCCACATAACTTTTGCCACTATTGTGAATGATTGTCGATGGAGGTGTGTCTAGTTGGGCTAACAGTGTAGGTACTCCAGAAGCTTCTGATAAATCAGCTTGCACTATCTTCACTTTCACTCCGAATAACTCACATTCTTTTTTTACGACCCTGGCATTTTCGATATTATTAAAATAGTGTACATACACATTTTTCCCACTTGCTGCTGTTTTTTTAGCAACAGCAGCACCGATTTCTCCACTTGCCCCTGTAATAAGAACCCATTCGTTCAACGTTTAAGCCTCCGTATATCCTTCAGGTTTAATTTGACATACAGTAAAACGTGAAAACGAAAAATGGTCCTTCATAATATCCGTTAATGTGTCTACGGATAATTGTTCAAGCATTGTAACAATATCAAACAAGTTCATGTCATTAAATTGATATCTTGTAAATTGGTTAGCGATATATTCTGGTGAATTTAATGACCTTAAAAACGAGCCGATTTTCTTTTTGCGAACTCGTTCAACTTCCTGTTCATTTAGTGGTGATGATACAAAGTCTTTCACCATCGCTTCAAGTCGGTTCGCTAAAGCATCAGGCTTTTTAGAATCTCCACCTATAATCGTAAACCCAAATCCTAATTCCGCTGAATGATCAAAAGAAAACGTTTCATCGATTAACCCTTCGTCGTATAACGTTTGATAATTCGAAGAACTTTGACCAAACATCAAGTCAAGAAGAATATTAAGTCCTAATTCACGTTCTAATAACTCATTTGCTTGCCTTGTTGGATTATGCTCTTTAAAGCCCACTAAACATTTTGGTGTTTGTACACTCATTGTAATGACTTCTTTTTCTTTGGCTACTTCCTCTGGTTCATCAGAGAAAAACCGTTTAATTTCTTGCTTATCTTTAAATTGTTTTTTTGCTTGATTTTCTTTTACTTGTTCAATAACTTTCGCTGGTTCAACTGGACCAATAACAAATAAAATCATGTTACTCGGGTGATAAAAGGTTTCATAGCATTGATATAACATGTCTTTCGTAATATTAGAAATCGAATCAATTGTACCCGCAATATCGATTTTCACTGGGTGTTGATGAAACATATTCGCAATTGTTCCAAAATACACCCGCCAGTCAGGATTATCATCATACATTGTTATTTCTTGACCGATAATACCTTTTTCTTTTTCCACACTTTCTTCCGTAAAATAAGGATGTTGTACAAAATTAAGAAGGGTATCTAGATTTTGTTCTACATTCGTCGTACTTGAGAATAAATAAGCCGTTCTAGTAAAGCTTGTAAAAGCATTGGCGGAAGCCCCTTGCTTACTAAAATCTTGGAATACATCCCCTTGTTCATCTTCGAACATTTTATGCTCTAGAAAATGGGCGATTCCATCAGGAACTTGCACTGGTTCCTGTCCACCGAGGGGAACAAAATGATTATCAATGGAACCATATTTTGTCGTAAAAGTGGCATATGTTTTATTAAAATCCTGTTTCGGAAGTACATACACTTGTAAGCCGTTTTCTAAAGTTTCATGCACGATACTTTCCTGTAATTGTTCAAATTTAATTTCTTTCGCCATTTATGCCTCCTCCTTTCCTTTAAGGAAATAGATCGTATCTAATTCAATCTTTTCGGCACTTTTTTGAATATCTTCTTTTGTTACTCGATCAATTCCTTCTAACCACTCTTCAATTGTCCGGTGTTTATTTGCGACCACATTATGGTAAAGTAACTCAACTAAAGCTCTTGGAACATCGACTGTTTCAAGAATTTGGTTTTTTATCATGGCCTTCGTTTGATTAATTTCATCCTCTGAAAAACGACCAGCCTTCATTTCTTCCATTTGTTCTTTAATGATAGACACCGCTTTTTCATAATTGGAAAATTCAATTCCAGACATAACCATAAGGATGCCTTTATGACTTTCGTACCGTGAGGCAGCATAATAAGCAAGGCTTTCTTTTTCTCTCACATTAATAAATAGCTTCGAGTGAGAAAACCCACCATATAAACCATTGCAAACTTGCAACGCAAAATAATCATCATCCCCAAATGTTGTATGAGTGCGGAAGCCTAAATGTAATTTTCCTTGCTTAACATCTTGTTTATCAAACACTTCTTTTTCTTTTATTTCTCGCTGTTGTTGGTCTTTTTCTGGCGTCTGTTTTCGATCTCCTTCTGGAAATGAAAAATACTGTTTTGTTACATCTTGCACTTGTGTTTCTTCTACATCACCGACGACATATAAATCAATTTTATCTTTATGTAGAAACTCTTGATAATACGAATATAGTTGTTCAGGAGTGACTGGATCAATCGATTCCTCATTCCCGTAAACCGAAAGCCCAAAAGGTTCGTCTTTGCACATTTCTTCGGTAATTCGTAAGTTTGCATAACGCATTTTATCATCATAAACAGATTGAATTCTTTGTTTTAACGAGCGCTTTTCATTTTCTACGATCGTTTGGTCAAATTGGTCATTATCTTTCTTTGGGTGTAACACAACTTGTGCAAGCAATGCGATTGCTTTTTCAAAAAGTGGACTCGTATCCTTTAAAAATTTCTCGTTGGCGACTTCCATCTTAAACATCATAATATGGTTTTCACCTTTTTTTTGTACATCAACTGACAAACTAGCACCATATAATTCGTCTAACTCGTTTCGAATCCGTTGTCTTGTTGGATAATTTTCGGTTCCTGCTTGTAAAACGTGCGGCAGTAACGCTCGCTTTGTTACCGTTTCCTTTTCAAGTGGTGCTTTGCAAAGTAATACAATTGTGTTTGTTTTATATTTGGTCGTTTTCACAACGTGAACATCAATACCTTGAACTGACATCGTTTGTTCTTTCAGACTTTGCATTTCCATCCTCCTTTATAATAATCCTATCTTACATACTTTTAACCATTTTTTTAATCCACATACATCCAGCTACTACGATATCATAAATTCTATATGTTAGTTGGATTATTGTACCATTTTTATCGAAAATCAACAAAAAGAATGCAACTTCAGAATAAGCCTTTTCATTACAAGGTGAAATCAGGACACAAAAACACTCCCCTAAAAAAAGCTGTCGATCATTTTCATCGACAGCTTGGCGTTTTTATTCCTCTGATGATTTTTTTCTTTTGCGAACAACATGAAACTTAAATTTATCGGCACGAAAATAGTTTAACGAATATAAAATCGGGCGATCGTGGTCATCGTAATGCATTTGCTTTAATAAAAGGAGAGACGTACTTGGATCACATTGGAGAATCGTGGATATCTCTTCATGAAAGCCTACAGGTTCAATATGGGTTATCGCATAACTAATCGTTCGTCCCTCTTCTTCAAGAATTTCATATATTGATTTAGTCGCATGAACCGAAAAATTCGGTAAGTATGGAGCTGGAGCTCTATCAATACAGTACGCCACAGGCTCACCATTTGCAGTACGAACTCTTTCCATTACGATAAGATTGTCGAAAGAACATCCAGTAAACTGTAATGCATCTTCTTCTAATGCTTCAATTTCAATCGAAGAAAGAAAAATGGTACCGGGCGTTTTATTCCCTTTGACTATCATATCAGTCACACTGTATAATTCTTCAATCCCAGAACTAAATAATGGTTTTGAATGAACAAACGTCCCAACACCATGACGCTTTACTACGAATCCTTCTTCTTCTAAAAATTGCAACGCTTCTCTTATCGTAGAGCGACTTACCTCAAGTTGTTTGGCGAGTTCAAACTCTGAAGGAAGCTTATCCCCTTCTTTATAAACCCCACTTTCAATGTCCTTTTTTACTCTCTCTATGATTTTGTTTCGTAACGGATGCTCCATTTGCCCCACGCTTTCCACTCCCTATTGTGATGATGCTTCTTCTTCTTGCTTTGCAACTAACACTTCTCTAGGTTTACTACCTTCATATGGACCAACAATCCCTCTTGCCTCCATTTCATCTATTAGCCTAGCTGCTCGCGTATAGCCAATTCGAAAACGTCGTTGCAACATCGACACTGATGCTGTATTCATGTTCATGACTAATTCCACAGCATCATCATATAATTCATCTGTACTTTCATTTGGTACATGAACTTCTTCCTCTGTCGGTGTCATATCTTCTTGGTACTGTGCTTTTTGTTGTGAAATAACATAATCGACAACTTCCTCTACTTCATCATCAGATAAAAAAGCACCTTGTACACGCGTTGGTTTTGACGCCCCTACAGGTAAATAAAGCATATCTCCACGTCCTAACAATTTCTCAGCGCCACCGCCATCTAAAATCGTTCTAGAGTCTGTTTGAGAAGAAACACCGAACGCAATTCTTGACGGTATATTTGCTTTAATAACCCCGGTAATAACATCAACAGAAGGCCGTTGTGTTGCTATAATCATATGAATACCTGCGGCTCTTGCCATTTGAGCTAAACGGGTAATCGAATCTTCCACGTCTCCTGATGCAACCATCATCAAATCGGCAAGCTCGTCTACAATGACGACAATATATGGTAAAGTCGGTTGCTTTGCTTCACCTTTCTCATTTTGCTTTACAATTTGTTCGTTGTAGCCTTCAATATTTCGCGTACCACTGTGAGAAAAGAGCTCATACCTTCTCTCCATTTCACTCACAACTTTTTTTAACGCTTGTGACGCTTTTTTAGGCTCTGTTACAACAGGGGTTAATAAATGTGGAATACCATTATACATGTTAAGTTCTACCATTTTAGGGTCAATCATAATAAGCTTTACTTCATGTGGTTTTGCTTTCAGTAAAATACTAGTAATTATCCCGTTAATACAAACACTTTTCCCGCTTCCTGTTGCTCCAGCGACTAAAAGATGTGGCATTTTATTTAAGGATGCTAATACTGGCTCCCCTGAAATATCACGACCTAGAGCTACAGATAGAACATTCGATTCTGAATGACTTTCAGGTGAGTCCAACACTTCCCTTAATGTAACAATGGCCACTTCTTGGTTTGGTACTTCAATTCCAATGGCTGATTTTCCAGGGATTGGTGCTTCAATTCTAATATCCTTTGCTGCAAGTGCTAATGCTAAGTCGTCCGTTAAATTGACTATTTTACTAACCTTTACTCCAACATTTGGGTGAACTTCATATTTTGTAACCGCAGGTCCAATATGAACTTTTGTCACTTCCGCCTTTACCCCAAAACTATCTAATGTTTGTTTTAATTTTTTTGCATTTTCTCTTGCTAAAATATGTTGTCCACCATTACTTTGGGATTGACTTGGTCTTTTCAACAAGTCGAGTGGTGGCAATGTATAATCTTTGTTTTCTATCTCGTTTTGGACTAAAGGTTGTCCAACCGAAAGAACTTCTGTGTCGCTATCATCTTGTTGATCCGTTTGTTTTTTCGGTTCTTGTTCATCTTGTAACGGTAATGTTAATTGCTCCTGCTTTTGTTCTTTATACACTTGTGAAGCTGTAAAGTCTCGAATTTCCACTTCTGGTATTTCCGTATCATGTTTACCTAGAGGCGCTTGTTGTTGTTTTAGCTCTGCTTGCTGTTGTCTTTGCTGTTTTAGTTGTTCTTTTTCTTTTTTCCTTTGTTCTTTTTGCTCTTGTAATCGTTCCTTAATCTTCGTGCTCCAATCGGTTATGTCATCCCGTATTCCTGTTATCATCTTATGGAAAAATGCATATGTTTTACTAAACGATTGAGCAAGCACTTCTGATAGTGATTTTCCTGTTATTAATAAAAAGGCGACAACCATACAAAAAAAGGAAATGAGAAAAGTTCCAATTGAGTCAAATAAAAAATGACTTAACGCAAAGCCAAGGGCACCAATCATCCCCCCACCGAAATCATCAACCGGTGCTTCATTATGTAATTGCAACCAATATAAATTCCACGTATTTCGTAAAACAGAGCGATCTTGAAACCCTTCTTGACCAGCTAGATTTTCAAATAGTCGTAGATGACTAAGTAAAAGGAAAGAAAATATAAATAAGTACAGCCCAACCAGCCTTCGTGAAACAAATGATGGGAGTTTACGTTTTATCATCGTATACAACGCTGTTACAAATACACCAATGGTTATAGCGACATACCATTCTCCTAGAAAAAATCGGAAAAAGAGCACAAATACCTCTCCGACACTTCCTAATTTAGCAAACGTAACAATGGATAATACAAGTAAAACAAGTCCGATAATTTCAAACTTTAATTGGACTCTCCAGTCTGCTTTTGTTTTTCGTTTTCGTTTTGCCATTCGTTCCACCTTCTATATTCCAAATGAAAAGAAAAGCAGCCAAATATTGGCTGCTTTAACCATATTCTTTTATTATTATACCATACTCAAAAACAACACTTCATCTTAAAATTGCGGTTTTAACTGAATGAGTCGCCCAGGGGCATAGTTTTCATTTAAGTAATGACTTGGATTACTGCTAACCAAACGAATCACTTTATATTCGGTTTCATTCGTTTTTTCAACAATTAAGAATCCACCATCAATTTCAATGCTTTCCTGCTCTTTCAATTGTTCGTTTGGAAAAATCATCTCTTCTGGAAGGATTGTATACAACATTATTGCATCATTCCTCCACTTGGTTCGTTTTTACGTTTTTCCTCGACCAATTCATTCAATTTCTTTAATGCTTGTCCAATTCCCCCAACCTCATTAATTAACCCATATTTTACAGCATCTGTTCCGACAACATTTGTTCCGATATCCCTCGTCAAATTTCCTTTGGAAAACATTAGTTCTTTAAATTTATCTTCTGTTATCATTGAATGCTTCGTAACAAAATTAATGACACGGTCTTGCATTTTATCTAAGTATTCAAATGTTTGAGGGACTCCAATGACAAGCCCAGTTAAACGAACAGGGTGAATCGTCATTGTTGCTGTTTCAGCAATATATGAAAAATCTGAGGCTACCGCAATTGGAACGCCTATCGAGTGACCGCCTCCTAATACAAGCGTAACAGTTGGTTTAGACAAAGAAGCAATCATTTCAGATAATGCTAGGCCAGCTTCAACATCTCCTCCTACTGTGTTTAAAATGACTAGTAACCCTTCGATTTTTTGGTTTTGTTCTGCTGCCACAAGCTGTGGAATAATGTGTTCATACTTCGTTGTTTTATTTTGTGGGGGAAGCTGCATATGACCTTCAATTTGCCCAATAATCGTTAAACAGTGAATGTTGGACTGGTTCATATCTGGGACATTTGTTTGTCCAAGCTCTTGTATTTTATTTAATAGTCCATCCCCTTTGTTATCTGGATTAATTGGTGGTACTTGAGGGGTGGCCGGTTGGTTTGGCTGATTTGGCTGATTTGGCTGTTCATTCATCGTTATTCCTCCTTAGTCGATGCTACTGTATAGTATGAACGGGTAGCCGATGTCTCATTCTATAAATTAGCAACGAAACTTTTTTCAGACAAAAAAAGGATGTCCAAAAAGAGTTTGGTTTACCCTTTTTGGAACATCCTTTTTAGTAAAAATCCTCGTTATCAACTTATACTTCCATAATGATAGGCAAAATCATCGGTCGACGCTTTGTTTTCTCAAACAAAAATCGACTAAGCACTTCTCTAACATTACTTTTTAATGATGACCATTCATTCACATTTTCTGTCATGCATTTTTTTAATGTTGTACTCACAAGTTCATTGGCTTCTACTAACAGCTTTTCTGATTCCCTTACATATACAAATCCTCTTGAAATAATATCCGGACCTGATACGATGCTACTACTTTCTTTATTTAACGTGACTACAACGACTAAAATGCCATCCTTTGATAACAAACGTCGGTCACGAAGGACAATATTGCCTACATCTCCAACACCTAATCCATCAATTAATACATTTCCAGATGGAACTTTCCCAGATTGGCGGCCTTGTTCATTTGTAAATTCAACAACTTCTCCCTTATCAACAAGAAATATATTTTCTTCTTGTACACCAACTTCGATAGCAAGACCTTTATGGGCACATTGCATTCGAAATTCACCATGAATCGGGATAAAGTATTTAGGTTTCATTAAATTTAACATCAATTTCAGTTCTTCTGCACTACCATGACCTGAAGCATGTACCTTTGCTTGTCCATAAATAATATCTGCACCAATCCGCGCAAGGAGGTCAATGATTTTCGCAACGGATTTTTCATTACCTGGTATCGGTGACGCTGCTATGATAATCGTATCATCACTTGTTACTTTCATTTGGCGATGAGCACCTTTTGCCATTCTCGCTAGTGCACTCATTGGTTCCCCTTGACTTCCCGTTGTTAAAACCGTAATTTGGTCTGGACGAAAATCAGCAATTTGTTCCATTTCAATAAACAAGTGATCCGGCGCTTTTAAATACCCTAATTCCCTTGCGATCGTAATGACACGATGCATACTTTTTCCTACCACAGCCACTTTTCGGTTCGTTTCAGAAGCAGCATTAATAACTGACTGAATGCGATGAACATTTGAGGCAAATGTCGTAACGATAATTCTTCCCGATGTTTTTTGAAACACCTCTGAAATTCCTTGTCCAATAATGGTTTCCGATAATGTTTGACCAGGTCGCTCCGCATTTGTACTATCAGATAGTAAGCAAAGAACACCAGTCTCACCGACATTTGCCATTTTTCCGATTTCTGCATGTTTCCCGTCAACAGGGGTTTGGTCAAATTTAAAATCCCCCGTATGAACAATGGCACCTTGAGACGTATGAACGATAACTCCTACCGAATCTGGAATACTGTGATTTGTTCGAAAAAACGAAACGTTTGTTTGACCGATAGTAATATTTGAGTTTGAGTCAACTAATCGTAAATCTACTTTTCCATATAGCCCATGTTCTTTCAGCTTTTCACCGATTAATCCTAATGTTAATCTTGTTCCGTAAACTGGAACATCTAACTTTCTTAAAATATACGGTAAGCCTCCTATATGGTCTTCATGTCCATGGGTAATGACAATCGCTTTCACACGGTCACCTTGTTCGACTAAATACGAAACGTCTGGGATGACAATATCAACACCGAGCATGTCGTCATCTGGGAACATTAAACCAGAATCGATAACGATAATATCCTCATCGACTTCTACTACGTACATGTTTTTGCCAATTTCGCCGACTCCCCCGAGTGCAAAAACACGAATTTTCTCTGTAATTAACTTTGACAATGTTAGTTCCTCCTATATTTACTTTTCAAATAGCAACCGAGCTTTATAGAGCTCAAATTCTGCTCTTGACTTATTTGTCCCCGTCGCACTAGAACAAATATGAAGTTTTGGACCAGCCAAGAAAAAAATTCGAACATGTAATATTTATATTCCCGAACAAATCACTTGTTTGTAGTATAACTTATTTTTTTATATGAATACAAGAGAAGAGTGTATCCGTTTTATATAGTCTTTTTATAAAGGCAGTTTTTGTATTGATTATTACTGTAATAAATTGTTTTTTTGCTTATGAAATGAAGTGGTTCCTCAGTGACCTGAGCGCAATAGAACTAACATGGCACAACCGATTAATACATATAGCTAGAAGTAATACAGCCGAATAAAAAGAATGACATGTTCCTGACACTTATCCTTTCCAATTGTATAAAAAAAAAAACAGCCATACATATTAGTATGACTGTTACGTGAATAACTCCATTAGTTGTGTCCGTTCCTTTGCAGATAATGGAATAAGTGGAAGTCGCACCGTCCCAACATCAATCCCTTTTAATTGAAGAGCTGCTTTCACACATGTTGGATTTGGAGCAGTAAACAATCCTTTCATTAAAGGCAGCAATTTACGATGCAAAGCAGCCGATTTTTCAATATTGCCTTTGAGAAAAGCATCAATCATTTGTTGCATTTCAGCTCCTATGACATGAGAAGCGACAGACACAACTCCTGTTGCACCAATCGCAAGAGCAGGTAATGTCATGGAGTCATCTCCACTATACAATGAAAATTGAGAACCAGTATTTTCAATAATCGTTGCCATCTGTTCTAAATCTCCACTTGCTTCTTTCACAGAGACGATGTTGGGAACTTTAGATAGTGTAATAATCGTTTCGGCTGACATATTAACAACCGACCTACCTGGAATATTATAGAGCATGACAGGTAACGTTGATGCGTTGGCAATGGCGGTAAAATGTTCGATCATACCTTGTTGTGATGGTTTATTATAATATGGTGTTACTGCCATAATCCCGTCTACCCCAATATCGCTAGCTTTTTTTGTAAGTTCTACCGAAGCGTACGTATTGTTATTCCCTGTTCCTGCAATCACTGGAACGCGTCCGCTTACTTTATCCACAACAAACTGAAATAACGCTAACTTTTCTTCTGTTGATAATGTTGGGGATTCCCCTGTCGTTCCTGCAATGACAACGCCATCTGAACCATTTGAAAGTAAATACTCAACCAATTTTTCTGTTTTCTTGAAGTCAATGTTTCCTTTGTGGTCAAAAGGAGTGACCATTGCTGTTAGAACCTGACCAAAGTTCACTGTCCTTCAACTCCTTATACTGAGGTTAATCTCAGCTTATTCTGCCTAAAGCAGAAATGTTAATTCAATTGACCATCTTGTTGTAATTGAAAAATGGTATGAAGAGCATTGACGGCTTTCACCATATCTTCACCTTTTACTAATACCCATATCGTTGTATGGGAGTCAGCAGATTGGAGAATCGATATATTTTCTTGAGAAAGAGCCGCGACAATTTTAGCTGTTACCCCAGGAACCCCTGTCATCCCTGCACCAACAGCAGATACTTTTGCACAATGTTTAATAGCTTCTGGTTCATATCCTAATTCTTGGAGAACTTCGATGGCTTTATCTGCCACTTCGTCCATTACAGTGTACACAACACCGAGTGGATTAATATTAATAAAGTCTACACTTATTTTTTCATTCGCCATCGCTTTAAATACTTGTTGCTGTAAATCAAACTGTCCTTCTTTGGCAATGACTTTTATTTGTGTGACGCCAGAAAGATTTGCAATTCCTGTAATTAAACGGTCTTGGACATCTTGGCCTTCCTTATCCGTCATTAAAGAAGTGACTAATGTTCCTTTGGAATCTGAATAAGTTGAACGAATATGCAGTGGGAGCTTGGCTTGCATGGCAATTTCAACCGCTCGAGGATGAATTACCTTTGCTCCTTGGTAGGCCATATTACAAATCTCATTATACGTGACCGACTCTAGTGGTCTTGCATCTTCGACAATCCTGGGATCAGCAGTCATAACCCCTTCGACATCTGTAAAAATGTCAACCCACTCTGCACCAACGGCAGCACCTAACGCTGTTGCGGACGTATCACTTCCACCTCGACCTAATGTCGTAATTTCACCCGTTTTTGTCTGACCTTGAAAACCTGCTACGACAATGACATCAACATCTTTTAATTCATGCCGTAAGTGATCAGACTTCATATCAATAATCTTTGCGTCCGTAAAATCATCTGTTGTTCTAAATCCTGCTTGAGGACCAGTCATCGCTTGTGCTTTTACCCCTTTTTTATTTAAGAGGTTTGTAAAAACAACTGACGATATCACTTCACCACAAGAAATGAGCATATCCTGTTCACGTTTTGCGATGGTCTTTGTATCAACCAAACTAAGTAACGTATCTGTTGCATATGGGTCACCACTCCGTCCCATTGCTGAAACGACTACGATGACCTTAAATCCTTCACGAACTGCTTTTTGGACATGATTCACAGCATGATCACGCGTTTCTTTTGTTTTAACTGATGTACCACCAAACTTTTGAACAATGATTTTCATAGAACACCTACTTCAATAATTGTAATTTCACTAGGCTTTCTGCGATTTGTACTGAATTCCATGCTGCACCTTTCAATAGATTGTCAGACACAACCCATAAGTGGAATCCGTTGTCTCGATCTAAATCTTTACGAATTCGTCCAACAAACACATCATTTTTCCCGACACTTGTTGTTGCCATTGGATATAGTTGATTACTAGGATCATCTTGTAACACAATACCTGGAGCATTGGCTAATAACGATCGAATTTCTTCTACAGAAGCGCCGCCTTTTTCTGTTTCAATATATACAGATTCTGAATGTCCTGTTTCAACTGGTAATCGTACACACGTCGCCGCTACTTCTAACTCGCTCATATGCATAATTTTCTTTGTTTCATTAATCATTTTCATTTCTTCAAATGTATACCCATTTTCCTGGAATAAGTCAATTTGTGGAATCGCGTTAAATGCGATTTGATAATGCTTTTTATCTCCACCAACTGGTAAAATTTCAGGTGTTACATCTTTTCCTTCTAAAATATCTTTTGATTGCTGTTTCATTTCATTAATCGCGTTCAATCCAGCACCTGACACTGCTTGGTATGTTGAAACAACAACTTTCTTCAATCCGTATTGTTGCCTTAACGGCTCAAGAGCAACGACCATTTGAATTGTTGAACAATTCGGGTTAGCAATGATGCCATTATGTTCATGTAAATCCGCTTCATTCACTTCAGGAACAACTAATGGAACTCCTTCTGTCATTCGAAACGCACTTGTATTATCTACACAAATTGCCCCACGTTTTACCGCTTCTGGTGCAAGTTGTTTTGAAACAGAACCACCAGCACTGAAGAGGGCCAACTGAACCCCTTCAAATGCTTCTGGTGTTGCTTCTTGCACAACAACTTCTTCACCTTTAAATAAGACGGTTTTTCCTGCAGAGCGTTTTGATGATAATAAACTTAATTTAGAAATTGGGAAGTTACGTTCCTCTAATGTTTTTAGCATTTGTTGCCCTACTGCACCTGTTGCTCCTACTACTGCTACATGATAACCTGATTGATTTGCCATTGTAATATTGTCTCCCTTCTGTTATAAACAAGCTTAGTTTAATAGATAATATTCATCACTTACTAATTTATTGTCTATTTTACCACAGTGATGTTATAAATACTGACATTCTCCTATTAAACTTTAAGGGATTTTTTATAAAATCGCAACTTCACTATTTTCCTTAATCTTTGTATTTTTCTACTAATACAGGCTGATATTGCTTACCACGTAAAGCAGCCTCAACAGTTTCCGGTAATGCTCCCATTCTCGCTACTAATGAGTTTGGTTTCCCATGTGGATTATCTTGACCAAATGGAATAAAGTAAATGTTTTTTGTCGCCATTAATTTCATGACATTCATCCCATTTAATCCTAACGCATCATTTGTTGAAATTCCTAGAACAACCGGATTTCCGGTACGTAATGTAGCTTTTGCTCCCATTAACACAGGCGAGTCTGTTAAGGCATTTGCTAATTTACTTGTAGAATTTCCTGTTAGCGGAGCTATGACCATACAATCAAGTGGAGTTTTCGGGCCAAAAGGCTCTGCTTTCACAATAGAGTCCACAATGTCCTCATCCGTAATTTCCTTTATTTTTTCAATCCAATCTTCACTTTTCCCAAATTTTGTATCTGTACTAATCACCGTATTACTAACAAACGGTGTAACTTTTGCCCCTAAATCAACTAATTTCTTCATTTGAGGAAGGACTGCCCCATACGTACAATGAGAACCTGTTAACCCAAATCCAATATGCTTTCCTTCAAATGATAAAGCCATTGTATTTCCTCCTTTAATTGAATTAGTCTTGTAATAGTAATTGAGCAAGAACATTTGCAAGAATTTGACCTGCTGTTTTTGGAGCTACAATTCCTGGTAGTCCAGGAGCAAGTAAAGCTTTAATCCCTCGTTTTTCAGCGTAACGAAAATCGGTACCACCTGGCTTTGAAGCTAGGTCAATAATTAAAGCATTTGTTGGCATCGTCGCTAAGACATTTGCCGTTACAATTTTTGCTGGGACTGTATTTATACAAAGATCAACATCCGAAACTTGATGAACTATATCTTTAATGTCAAAAGGAGTAAAACCCATTTCCGTTATTCTAGCAATGTGCTCTGATTCTCTTGCCCCTACTTTCACCTTAGCTCCTAGTGCTGCGAATGTCCGTGCAACAGACATACCGACGCGACCAAATCCTAAAACAGCAACGGTTGAGCCATGGATCGTAATATCTGTATGTTGAATGGCCATCATCACTGTTCCTTCTACTGTTGGAATCGAATTATAAATCGCAATATCATCCCGCTCTAACAACTTTACTAATTTCCGTTTGGAATTCTGAATACACTCATCTAAATACGAGTTGCTAATTCCGGTATATACAACACAGTGAGTCGGTGTCGCTTTTACTTGTTCTTCTGTAATCGTGATTGTTTCATTCGAAAAAACCGTATCCACTTCTCCTTGTTGATTCGTTCCACTTACTGGCAAAATAATGGCATCCACAGTCGAAAAATCAATGTTAGCAATCTGTTCTTTCGTCGCTCCTACAAATCCATCATCCAATTGCTCAAATCCAACCAATGAAAGTTTGGCATCTAAGGTCGATAGCTTGCGAATTATTTCTAATTGGCGTGCATCACCACCAATAATAACGATATGCTTCTCAGTAAGCATGGGTTCATCTCTCCCCTTTCATTTCCTTTAGAAATAACGATTTATTCGTTTCATTAAAAATCTAAAAACTGTAGGGGATACAATTTTTTTCGATTTCACCTTTATCTTATGTAACAAGGGTAAAATAGGTGAATGAGCAAAAAGAATATACAATACCCCTTTTATATCAACAAACTTCAACTCAACTAAACATATATAATGAATAAGCTTTCAAAGCTGCTATAGGAAAATTTTTATTTTTTTGTTCAAACCTTATTTTGTATTAATACAGCAATACTTTCTTTCAAGCGAAGTGTATGATGAACAACCAACACATCCCATGTTTCATTTTCGCGGTCACAGCAGCGGTTATTTGTGAACATGATACGGGTTTCCGTTTTTAAGCGGCCACAGGAGCGCTTATTCACGCAAAAGCAACTCTCTTCCTAGCGATATATTATGATTAACTGCTCCTGTGTCCGCCAACGTTCCAAAACGCTAGTAATGTTCACATATAACGGTTTTCATGGCCGCTTACTTATCCTAAACAATAAGAAAAACGCGGAGCGTCTTTTTTTTCAAGCGAAGTGCGGAGCCCTGCCCGCTTTTGACAGTGAACCACAAGTGCTCTTCCTGGGGTGAAACGCGCAGGTGCGCAGCCTTCGCTCTTCTTGAATAAGCTTTCAAAGCTCCCCTGCTACACCAAAATTTTTATACTCTCTTATATATAAAAAATACCCTAAAAGGTGTACTAGACCTTTTAGGGCTCTTTCTTATCCTTCATTACTGTCTTCCACATCAATAATAATCATGTCTGAACCAATTTTAATAATTTGATTCCAATATACTGTTACTTCTTTTTCTTTTTTTCCTAAACCAAACCATTTCATCGTTGGAATCACAAATGCTTCAATTTGCCCTGTTGACTCATCTATGACGAGATCCGTTTGTCCTAAAATTCCTAAGCGTTGGCCTTTTTGATAGTCAATGATTTCTTTTCCACTTATTTCACTTAATCTCATCGAATCCCCCCTCTATTGTTTTTATGAAAAGAAGAATAAAAAAATACCACAGACTTAAAAAGTCATGTGGCATTTTTGTTAATGTGGTAACTCTCCTGTTGGACTAATTAATGATAGAGCAGGTTCTTTTGAAAATAAGGAACGGGCTAACTCATTGACCTCTTCCATAGTCACTTCATTAATTTGGTCAATAATCTCATCTAAAGTTCGATGTTTTCCTAACAACAATTCATTTTTCCCGTTGCGGCTCATTCTACTGTTTGTACTTTCTAAACTTAACATTAAACTACCTTTTAATTGTTCTTTCCCATTTTTTAACTCTTTTTCTGTCATCCCATTTTGTGCTAGTGTTTCAACCGTTTGCTGTATGGATTGGTATAAACTATCTAATTGTTGTGGTGCTGTACCTGCATAAATTGTTAGTAAGCCATCATCACGGAAGGAAGAATGATAAGAAAACACAGAGTATGCTAATCCACGCTTTTCTCTAATTTCTTGGAATAACCGGCTACTCATACTTCCACCTAGTACATTATTTAAAAGGACGAGTGGATACATTTTTTTATTGCCAATTTCCAACCCTTGGTATCCTAAGCATAAATGAGCTTGTTCTGTTTCCTTTTTACGTCCTACCCGATTGGAAGCAAACGTTGGTGTAATAATTGGCTCTTCTTGTTTTCGTTTCGGAACAGCCGCAAAAATCGTTTTAATTTGGTCAATTAATGTTGGCGTAATGTTCCCTGCAATCGATACAACGACGTTATCTGCCGTATAATAACGGCTCATATAATCTTGTAATGACTCTTTTGTAAATGTGTTTAGTGTATCAACCGTTCCAAGAATCGGTAACCCTAATGCATGATCACCAAAACTTGCTTTTGACAACATATCATGAATAATGTCATCTGGAGTATCATCCACCATTTTTATTTCTTCAAACACAACATTCTTTTCTTTTGATAGCTCATCTTCTGCAAAAGTAGAATTAAAAAACATGTCTGCTAGTATATCAACAGCAATACCACCGTGTTCATCTAATACTTTTGCATAATAGCATGTGTATTCTTTTGATGTAAATGCATTTACTTGACCACCGATCGAATCAAATGCTTCCGCTATCTCAGACGCACTTCTCGTGTTGGTACCTTTAAAAAACATATGTTCTAGAAAATGCGAAATTCCATTTTCCTCGGTTCTTTCAAAACGTGAACCTGTCCCTATCCATATTCCAATCGAAATCGATCGTACTGTTGGGATTTCTTCTACTAATACTCGTAATCCGTTTGATAAATCAAGTTTTTGAATCAAAATTGTTCCCCCTATCTTAGTCGTCTAGGGCTACACCAAAACTTAAGCGTGATTCATCCATCAAATGAGACACCGTTCCAATTTGATACCCTTTCGCTTTTAACCCAATAATAAGCTGTTCCAACCCACCCGCAGTTGAGGATGTTGGATGCATTAAAATCATTGCACCTGGATGTACTTTGCTAAGGACATTATCAACCATCGTTTGAGGATCTGGCTTACGCCAATCAATTGTATCGACACTCCACATAATAGTATGCATATTCATACTATCTGCTATTTCTACAACTTCTTGCCGGAAACTCCCACTTGGTGGAGCGAACCATTTTGGTGTAACTTCCAATGTCGCATGAATAACATCATTTGTTTTTTGTAATTCTTCTTGGATTCGTGCTGACGATAATTGCTTCATGTCTGGATGAGAATAAGCATGATTTCCAATTTCATGCCCTTCTTCTTTAATCATTTTAGCCAACTTCGGGTTATCTTTTACCCAAGACCCGTCAAGAAAAAAAGTACTTTTAACATCTTGCTCATTCATTATTTTTAATACCGTTGGCAAATGCTCGTTCCCCCATGCAACATTAACTAATAATGTTACCATCGGTTTTTCTGGATTACCTTTATAAATGGGAGCAGGTGGCAAGTCTTCTAAATGAACTTTCGGTTCCACTTCTTTAAACACGAGCTTTTGTTGTTCATAATAGCCTTGTTCCTTCATTTTTTGATAAGAAGCATCAACATCGACTTGAATCCCATTATAACCGGGTATCGCTTTCCAAACTTTATCGACAACCGCATCAATCGGTTTTTCTTCATATTTTTTTTGAGCAGCTACAATCTCATCATATAACGGATCACTCATTTTTGAAGCAGTTACCGCTTCTTGTTTTAAGTTATCTATGTAATTTGATGAAAAAGGATTTTGAACTGTTCCAAATGATAATACCACAATCAAACAAAAAACAATAATTTGGATACCTGCGAACTTCTTCATAAATTTATACCCCCTTGTACTAATAAGAAATGTATGCATGTACAAAGGGTCATATGACTAGATTCATCAGGACAATCCACAAGGAGTTGACTGACTGTCTGCTTTGAAAAACCAGCTATGAGTCCATCTCATAACTGGCTTTTTAACCAATGTTTATACTCATTCTTGCAATTTCAAGAAAAACTTGGCAAATGCCAAGTTATCCTACACGTTTATTTTTCTTGCTTTTGTTCTTTTAAAAGGGCTTTTCTTGACAAGTTTACACGACCTTGTGAATCAATCTCAGTAACTTTAACAAGAATTTCATCGTCAATTTTCACAACGTCTTCTACTTTATTTACACGTTCTTCTGCTAGTTGTGAAATATGAACAAGACCGTCTTTACCTTTAAATAATTCGACAAATGCTCCAAATTTCTCAATTCGTTTTACTTTCCCTAAATATGTTTGTCCAACTTCAACTTCTCGAACAATATCTTCGATGGTGTCTTTTGCTTTTATATTCATTTGCTGATCAACAGATGAAATATAAATCGTTCCATCTTGCTCAATATCAATTTTAACACCAGTTTCTTCAATGATTTTATTAATGATTTTCCCACTTGGTCCAATGACATCACGGATTTTATCTGGGTTAATTTTCATTGTTAAGATTTTTGGCGCGTACTCGCTTAACTCTGTTCGAGACTCAGCAATAGCAGAGAGCATATTATCTAAAATAACCATTCTACCGTTTTTCGCTTGTTCAAGCGCTCGAACTAAAATATCACGGTCAATCCCTTTAATTTTGATATCCATTTGAATAGCCGTTACTCCCGTTTTCGTTCCGGCCACTTTAAAGTCCATATCCCCTAAAGCATCTTCCATGCCTTGAATATCAGTTAATACCGTTACATCTTCACCACTTTTGACAAGACCCATAGCAATCCCAGCTACCGGTGACTTAATAGGAACACCTGCATCCATCATCGCTAACGTACTTGCACAAATACTCGCCTGTGACGTTGACCCATTGGATTCTAACACTTCAGAGACAAGTCTAATTGTATATGGAAAATCTTTTTCACTTGGAATAACAGGCTCTAATGCACGTTCACCAAGGGCACCATGTCCTATTTCTCGGCGACCTGGTCCACGAATTGGTCCTGTTTCACCAACACTAAACTGTGGGAAATTATAGTGGTGCATAAAGCGTTTTGATTCCTCAATGCCTAATCCATCTAGAATTTGAACGTCTCCAAGGGCACCTAACGTACAAATGCTAAGAGCTTGAGTTTGTCCTCGTGTAAACAAACCTGAGCCATGTGTTCTTGGTAACAATCGAACTTGTGATGCCAATGGACGAATTTCCTCTGGGGCTCTGCCATCTGGACGAACCTTTTCTTTTGTAATAAGACGACGAACTTCTTCCTTCACAATTTTATGTAATGTTTCTTTGACATCACTTATATTTACATCTTCGTTTTCTTCAGGAGCATTTTCAAACTGTGCTACTGTTTCATTCATCACGACATCGATTGCTTCTTGTCGAGCATGCTTTTCCGGAACTTGAACAGCCTTTTTCAATTGCTCTTCAGCTAGGGAACGAACTTTTTGTTCTAATACTTCATCCACTTGTTTCAATTTAATCTCTGCTTTTTCTTTCCCAACAGCAGCAACGATTTCTTCTTGAAAAGCGATGAGACGTTTAATTTCTTCGTGTCCAAACATAATCGCTTCTAAAATCACATCTTCTGGTACTTCTTGTGCATTCGCTTCCACCATATTAATAGCGTCTTTTGTACCTGCAACGACTAAATCTAAATCACTTTGTTCTAATTGTTCCGTTGTTGGATTAATAATAAATGAACCGTCAATTCGTCCAATTGTTACACCTGCAATTGGGCCATCAAATGGAATATCAGAAACCGATAAGGCTAAGCTTGAACCGACCATTGCTGCCATTTCAGATGAACAATTTTGGTCAACACTCATCACTATGCTTATAACTTGAACTTCATTTCGGAATCCATCTGGGAATAATGGACGGATCGGTCTGTCGATTAAACGACTTGTTAAAATCGCTGTTTCACTTGGACGACCTTCACGTTTAATAAAGCCTCCAGGAATTTTCCCTACCGCATACAATCTTTCTTCATAATTCACAGTTAAAGGAAAAAAAGGTAAATCTTTTGGTTCTTTTGACGCAGTTGCTGTTGAAAGAACTGCTGTATCACCATAGCGAACTAAAACTGCTCCATTGGCTTGTTTCGCCAACTGACCTGTTTCCACAGTTAAAGGTCGCCCAGCCCAGTCAATTGAAAAAACTTTATTTTGTTGCTCCATGCTGGTGAGCTCCTCTCGTACTAAAAATTTATACTTATCATTTATTATTGCCTATTTATACTAAAAATAAAAGATAAAAGCAAATCCGCTTATTTTTTGAGAAAATATTCCAATAATTTTAACCTAAGAAAAAAGCGGGACTGCTCCCGCTTTCACCTCATGTTATCGACGTAAACCAAGCTTATCAACTAGATTACGGTAACGTGTAATGTCTTTGTTACGTAAATACGTTAAAAGGTTACGACGTTGTCCAACCATTTTCAAAAGGCCACGACGTGAGTGATGGTCCTTTTTGTGTTCACGTAAATGATCGTTTAACGTGTTAATTTGCTCAGTAAGGATAGCGACTTGTACCTCTGGAGAACCAGTATCACTTTCATGAGTTCTATACTCATTAATGATTTCATTTTTACGTTCTTGTGTTAATGCCATCCTATCCACCTCCTTTATTAGAATCCCCAATTACCAAGCAACCGTCGGTGAATCGAATTGCCAAGCAATGGATTAGAGTACTGTTGTTACAGTACAAACATTAGCATACCGTTTTTTTGCATAGATTGCAAGTTTTCGTTTGTAAATTTCATAAAACTGAAAAATGATCCGAAAAAAAGGCAATGGCTTGTTTTTTATCTTTTTCAATTTGTTCAATCAATTCCGTTACCCCAGCAAACTTCTTCTCATCTCTTATAAAGTCACAAAACGTAACTTGGACATTCTTTCCATATAAATCGCCTTCAAAGTTAAAAATATGAACTTCTAATGAAGGAGCTTGAACATTTGTTATAAAAGTAGGTTTTACTCCTAAATTACATACCCCTTGGTAGTTCATTTGTCCAACTGTAAATAAAACGGCGTACACACCCGTTTTTGGGATAATAAATGGTTCGTTGATTTCAATATTTGCCGTTGGAAAGCCTATTGTTCTTCCACGTTTATCTCCATGAACAACCGTCCCTTCAACTTCAAAGAACCTGCCTAGATAGTGTGGGAGTTGATTAACTTTTCCTGTTTTAAGGAATTGGCGAATTAGTGTCGAGCTAATTTTCTCTTCTTCCTGGGTCATTTTTTTTACAACTGTTTGAGTAAATTGACCTCTTGCATGGAAAGGCAATGTTTCCATCGTACCTTTTCCTAAATGCCCGTACGTATAATCAAAACCAGCAACAACATGGACAACGTGTAAATTCAGCAAAAATTCATCGACAAACTGCTGTGGGGTTAATTTAGAAAAAGGCAAATCAAATCGAACGATATATAATTTTTCTACACCTAATTGTTTAATATATTCTGCCTTTTGTTTAATTGGCGTAATATATTTCATTGGCTCTTTAGAGCGTGACAGCACTTCTTTAGGGTGTGGGGTAAAAGTCATTACAGCACTTTGTACATTTCTTTGCTTAGCTAGCTCCACTGCTGTCTGAATGACTTTTTGATGCCCAAGATGTACACCATCAAAATACCCTAACGCTAATACCGTAGGCGAATGCTGATTTCTTTTTAATTCATGAGGATAAGATAAATAAATGATTTCCATTCGCTTTCACCTTCTTAGTTATCAGACTGAATCACCAACATTTTTTCTGGTTTCATAAGTCCTGGCTTTGTTGGGTGTTTAGTGTATATAGCTAAACAATCTCCTTCTTTATTATATACAGTAAAACGGTCTGCAGCTATTTCTTTGCTCAATGGCAACACGGCTCCATTTTTTATTTTTGAAATAAGCTCATCGGAAACTTGAATCGAAGGAAAATGAGCGATTGCTTTTTCTAACGGAAAGACGATTTCTGATAAGTCATTCTCTTGTAGTTTTTGCTCAATTTCTTCAAAAGTCACACAACTTTCTATTGTAAACGGTCCTGATGCGACCCTTTGTAATTTTGACATATGAGCTGGATACCCTAATTGTTTCCCGATATCGACAGCTAATGTTCTCACATACGTTCCTTTACTACAATGGACGTGAAATCGAAATGCCAATTGTTTACCATCATAGTGAACATCATCTTCGACATGTAAATCATAAATTGTCACTTCTCGTTTTGGACGCTCAACTTCTTTATTGGCTCTTGCATATTCATATAATTTTTTTCCATTTACTTTTACTGCTGAATACATAGGTGGTACTTGAATAATTGTTCCTAGAAATTGACGACAAACGTCTTCAATTTGATCTTTTGTTATCGGTGTTGTGACTTCACGTTGTTCAACAAGCTCACCATACGCATCTTCTGTTGTTGTTGATGTCCCTATCGTCACTTCACCTATGTATGTTTTCGGATAATCACTCATATATTCGGCAACTTTTGTTGCTCTGCCGACACAAATCGGTAAAACACCTGTCACTTGTGGGTCAAGTGTTCCTGTATGACCCACTTTTTTCGTTCGAAGGATTTTTCTCATTTTCATGACACAATCATGAGACGTGAATCCTGCTGGCTTCAACAATGGGATGATTCCTGTTACTGACACTATTTATCCCCCTTAATACAGACAAAAGGATAGATAGGCTTCCCTATTCTATCCTCTGACGTAAAACTATTCTTTATTTAAATCAGCTAATAGTGCTTCAATTCGATTACCATATTCGATCGACTCATCAAACGTAAAAGTAATTTCCGGTGTTTTACGTAATCGAATTCTCTTTCCAATTTCAGAGCGAATAAAGCCTGATGCTTTTGATAAGCCTTTTAACGTATCAGCTTTCTCTTCTTCACTACCTAATACTGTAATATAGACTTTTGCTTGTTGAAGGTCACCAGTGACGTCAACACCTGTTACTGTTACAAATTTCACCCTAGGATCTTTAAGCTCTCTCATAATAATATCGCTTAATTCCTTTTTCATTTGTTCTCCAACACGACTAGCACGAACATTACTCATTTATATCACCTCACTACCATTACAGCCATTCATACGATGTAACTGTTCTTTCTAGTTCTGGTGTACTATCCACCAACGCCATTGCTCGACCAAGTTCTTTTTCAGCAACTGTTTTATCTGAAGCTACTGTAACAATGGCAAGCTCACATCGTTGCCATACATCTTGATATCCGATTTCTGAGACAGAAACATTGAAACGTTGTTTTAATCGTGTGATCAGACTTTTAGTAATCGAGCGTTTTTCTTTTAATGACTGAGGGCTATATAAGTATAGCTCACAGTAAACGACACCTATCATTGGCGTTTAATTTCCTCCATGATGTAGGCCTCAATAATGTCGCCTTCTTTTAGGTCATTAAACTTTTCTAACGTAATCCCACATTCATAACCTGCTGCTACTTCTTTCGCGTCATCTTTAAATCGTTTCAATGCATTAATTGCCCCTTCGTAAATGACAATACCATCACGAATTAAACGGACCGTGGAATCTCTAGTGATTTTTCCGTCAGTTACATAAGATCCGGCAATCATCCCAATTTTAGAAACTTTAAATGTTTGACGCACTTCTGCTTGACCAATGACTTTTTCTTCGAACTCAGGGTCAAGCATTCCTTTCATAGCTGCTTCAATCTCATCAATTGCATTGTAAATGACACGATGAAGTCGAATGTCAACTTGTTCTGCTTCTGCAGTACGTTTTGCATTATTATCTGGTCTTACATTAAATCCGATAACAATAGCATGTGATGCAGAAGCTAAAATAATATCTGATTCAGTAATTGCGCCTACACCTGTGTGAATGATGTTGACTTTAACACCTTCCACATCAATTTTTTCTAATGAGCCGCGCATTGCTTCTACAGACCCTTGCACGTCTGCTTTGATAATGACGTTAATTTCTTTAATTTCCCCTTGTTGAATCTTACTAAATAAATCATCTAAGCTTACTTTTGAAGTTTCTTTTAACTGTTCTTCACGCTGTCTTGACATACGCGTTTCGCCAACTTGACGAGCAGTTTTTTCATCTTCGAATACTTTAAATTGGTCACCAGCTAAAGGTACATCATTTAACCCAGTAATTTCAACTGGTGCAGCTGGACCTACTTTTTTGACTCGACGGCCAAGGTCATTAACCATGGCACGAACACGCCCAAAAGTATTTCCAACGACAATCGGGTCACCGACTTTTAATGTCCCTGATTGAACTAGCAGTGTTGCAACAGCTCCACGACCTTTATCAAGTTGCGCTTCAATGACGGTACCTTTTGCTAAACGGTCAGGGTTGGCTTTTAATTCAGCTACTTCAGCAACAAGAAGGATCATTTCTAAAAGCTCATCAATTCCTTCACCTTGTAGCGCAGATACAGGTACAAAAATAGTATCTCCACCCCAAGCCTCTGGTACTAATTCATATTCTGTTAATTCTTGCATCACACGGTCAGGATTGGCTGCTTCCTTATCCATTTTGTTAACTGCAACAATAATAGGAACACCCGCTGCTTTCGCGTGACTAATCGCTTCTTTCGTCTGTGGCATAACACCATCGTCTGCTGCAACAACAAGTACACAAATATCGGTCACTTGTGCTCCTCTTGCTCTCATCGTTGTAAAGGCAGCGTGGCCTGGTGTATCTAAAAACGTAATTCGTTTTCCACTAACTTCAACTTGGTACGCTCCAATATGCTGAGTAATCCCACCTGCTTCACCTGCAACGACTTTTGTTTCTCGGATGGAATCTAACAAAGTTGTTTTCCCGTGGTCAACGTGACCCATAATTGTAACAACAGGAGGACGTTCTTTTAAGCTTTTTGGATCTTCTTCTTCGACAGCTTCTTCGAAATTTGTCTCGTCGACGATAATTTCTTCTTCCACTTCAACCCCATAATCACCAGCAATTAATTCAATTGAATCTTTATCTAACTCTTGATTAATCGTAGCCATTACCCCTAAAAACATAAGCTTTTTTATAATTTCTGAAGGTTCTTTTCCTAATAGCTTTGCTAACTCTCCTACAGATAATGTACCGGAGAACGTTATTTTTTCTGGTAATGGTTTTTGTTTTGGTGCCTGTGGTTGTTGCTGGTTGTTCTGTTGTTGTTTACCTTTGTTTTGATTGTTGTTATTGTTACGTTTGTTATTTTGGTTCGGCCTATTTTGATTAAAATTTCCTTGCTTTTTGTTTTGTGCCTGATTTTGTCGTTGTTGTGGCGGCTTTGAAGCTGGTTTCTGATTATTATTTTTTGGTGCTGATGTTTTTGGTTCTTGTTTCACTTTTGGTTCTTCTTTTTTTGCAAATTGCCCGTCAAGTTTTTTGATTGTATCCTCATCAATAACTGACATGTGATTTGATACCGAAACATTCATTTTATTTAAAGCATCAATGATGTCCTTATTCGCAATGTTCTTTTCTTTAGCATATTCATATATTCGCATCTTCCTCATATGTTTACCTCCACCTCTATTGATCGATTAGTGTTCCCAATTTTTTAGCAAAACCGAAATCAGTTACACCTAATACGACTCTCTCTCCTTTGCCTATCGCACCGCCCAGTTTGTCTCGAGTTCCTACAATATATAGTGGCACCGAGTAAAATGAGCATTTATCCGTTACTTTTTTTACTGTTTGAGGGGATGCATCTTCAGACAGTAGGACAAGCTGGACGCCTTTACGTCGAACCTCTTTAATTACAAGCTCTTCACCTGAGATGATTTTCCGAGCTCTCGCCGCTAGCCCAAGTAGCGACAGCCATCTTTCTTCATTTGCACCCATCATTCTTTCGCCTGCGCTCTCATTTGTTCAAGTTGATCATATACTTCTGGGCTTACTTTTACATTTAAATGCTTTGATAAAACATCTTTTGATTTCGCAATCTCAAAGCATTGTTGACTATTCGTTAAATAGGCGCCACGACCATTTTTCTTCCCCGTTAAATCCACCGAAACTTCCCCTTCTTTTGAACGGACAATTCGAATTAGTTCTTTTTTCGGCTTCATTTCATTTGTAACTATACATTTTCGAAGTGGAACTTTACGTTGCTTCATGGGCTCCATCTCCTTATCCTTACTCTACTTCTTCTTCAATAGCATTTTCTTCTATTACAGGAGTTAACTCTTCATCAGATAATAATCCTAGTTCTTCAGCTTCTGACTCACTTTTAATGTCAATTTTCCAACCTGTTAGTTTTGCAGCTAACCTGGCATTTTGACCTCTTTTCCCAATCGCTAATGATAGTTGGTAATCAGGAACGATAACTTGAGTCATTTTTTCTTCTTCGTTTACCGTTACTTTTACAACTTTTGAAGGACTTAGTGCATTGGCTACATAAACAACAGGGTCTTCTGACCATTGTACAATATCAATTTTTTCACCTTTTAACTCATTTACAATTGTTTGTACTCTTTGTCCTTTCGGGCCAACACATGCACCAACAGGGTCAACTTCTGGATCATCGGCATAAACCGCTATCTTTGAGCGATCTCCGGCTTCTCTAGCAACCGATTTAATTTCAACCGTACCATCGTATATCTCAGGTACTTCTAATTCAAATAATCGCTTTAATAATCCAGGGTGTGTTCTAGAAATTAAAATTTGAGGTCCTTTAGTTGTCTTTTCCACTTTTGTAATAAAAGCCTTAATTCTATCATTATGCTTATACTGTTCATTTGGCATTTGTTCGTTTAAAGGAAGAAGCGCTTCAACTTTTCCTAAATCAACATAAATAAAGCGATTATCTTGACGTTGTACAATGCCTGTCATAATGTCTTCTTCTCTATCAATAAAATCTGAATAAATGATACCACGTTCTGCTTCACGGACACGTTGAGTCACGACTTGTTTCGCCGTTTGTGCCGCGATGCGCCCAAAATCCTTTGGTGTAACTTCAATTTCAACAACATCGTCCACTTGGAAATTCGGGTTGATTTTTTGTGCTTCATCCTCAGAAATTTCTAGTCTTGAATCAAACACTTCTTCCACAACCGTTTTTCTTGCAAACACACGGATCATTCCGGAGTCACGATTAATGTCAACACGTACATTTTGTGCTTGATTAAAATTTCGTTTATATCCCGAAATAAGAGCAGCTTCAATCGCTTCAATAATAATATCTTTACTTATCCCTTTTTGCGTCTCTAATGTTGTCAATGCATCCATAAAATCACTATTCATGGATCTCTCCCCCTTTCAACTTAAAAAACTACTGCAAGTCTTGCACTTGCCATTTTCTCGTATGGAATGGTGACGACTTTCTTTCTTGTCTTCACTTTCACTTCAACTTGAAGCTCTTCCCCGTCAAAACTAGTTAATGTTCCTTCGAACGCTTTTTCTCCGTTAATCGGCTCATATGTAGTAATATATACACTTTTTCCAACCGCTTTACGCAAATCTTCTTCTTTTTTTAATGGCCTCTCAGCTCCTGGAGAAGATACTTCTAAAAAGTATGGGTCTTTAATTGGATCTGTTTCATCCAATTTTTCACTAAGTCTTTCACTCACTTTTCCACACTCTTCAATGTCAACCCCATCGTCGGAATCAATATATACGCGCAAAAACCAGTTTTTACCTTCTTTTTTATATTCAATATCAACTAGTTCTAACTGCAACTCTTCAACAATCGGCATAACCAATTCTTTCGTAATTTCAGTTATTTTACTCATTAAAAGATCTCTCCTTTGTCCTTTGAAGGAGTGCTATACGTATAGTTTTTACTCAGGATATCAACCTTAACCCATCTAAATGAACAAGAAAGAGTGGGTTTCCCCACTCTTTTGGCTTCGTATTCTAAGTATTACCATAAAAACAATATCATACTCCACTTAGAAATGCAACAACGTGAATCATACCTTACGATGGTACACACTTCAGTTTAGCTAAAATAACGATAATTGATTGGATTCAGGTAAATCAGCTAAACATCCATGCTGATCTAAATTTTCCAATACCGTTTTTGTTAGCTTACTTCGTTGCTGTAAATCCTCTTTCGACAAAAACTCTTGTTGCCCTCTTGCTTTGACAATATTTATCGCAGCGTTTGTTCCTACCCCAGTAATCGCGTTAAATGGTGGAATTAATGTATTTCCTTTAATAATAAACTCCGCTGCTTTTGATTCATATAAGTCAACTTTTTCAAACGAATATCCACGTTCTACCATTTCCAGCGATAGCTCTAGTACAGTTAATAAGTTTTTTTCCTTTGGTGAAGCATCTAAACCTTTTTGGTTAATTTCTTCAATTTTTGTACGAATCGTGCTAGAACCTTTAATCATCGTATCTAGATCAAAATCATCTGCTCTTACTGTAAAATATGCTGCATAATATAGAAGTGGAAAATGAACTTTAAAATAAGCTATCCGAACAGCCATTAATACGTAAGCAGCTGCATGGGCTTTCGGGAACATATATTTTATCTTCATGCACGAACCGATATACCAATCTGGAACGTCATGCTTTTTCATTTCTTCAATCCATTCTTCTTGTAGACCTTTCCCTTTACGGACAAATTCCATAATTTTAAAGGCCAACGATGGCTCCAACCCTTTATAAATCAAATAGACCATAATGTCATCACGACAGCCAATTACGTCTTTAAGTTCACATGTTCCGTCATAAATTAACTCATTGGCATTGTTTAACCATACATCTGTACCATGTGAAAGCCCCGAAATTTGGACAAGCTCTGAAAACGTACTTGGTTTTGTTTCTTCCAACATTTGTCGAACAAACCGCGTTCCAAATTCCGGAATACCAAGTGTTCCTGTTTTACACATAATTTGTTCTTCAGTAACGCCAAGTACTTCTGGACCAGAAAATATTTTCATGACTTCTTTATCATCTGTTGGAATGGTTTTCGGGTCAATTCCACTTAAATCTTGTAGCATTCTTATGACTGTCGGATCATCGTGTCCTAAAATATCGAGTTTCAATAAGTTATCGTGAATGGAATGGAAGTCAAAATGCGTTGTTTTCCATTCTGAATTTTTATCATCTGCAGGGAATTGAATCGGACAAAAATCATGGATATCCATATAATCCGGAACTACAATAATCCCTCCAGGATGCTGTCCTGTTGTTCGTTTTACTCCTGTAAATCCTGAGGCTAACCGGTCGACTTCTGCAGAGCGAATATGCAATCCATGGTCGTTTTGGTACCCTTTGACATACCCGAATGCTGTTTTATCGGCGACTGTCCCAATCGTTCCAGCACGATACACATACTCTTCACCAAACAGTTCTTTTGTGTAATTATGGGCTCTCGGTTGGTATTCTCCTGAAAAGTTCAAATCGATATCAGGTACTTTATCTCCTTTAAAACCTAAAAACGTTTCAAACGGTATGTCTTGTCCATCTTTAATGTATGCTGTTCCACATTCAGGACAATCTTTATCAGGTAAATCATATCCTGAGCCAACCGAACCATCATTAAAGAAATAAGAGTGGTGACAGTTCGGACAAACATAATGAGGAGGAAGTGGATTCACTTCAGTAATTTCTGTCATTGTTGCTACAAAGGAAGAACCGACAGACCCTCGGGAACCTACTAAATAACCATCAATTAAAGATTTCTTCACTAGTTTATGAGAAATAAGATAAATAACGGCAAACCCATGTCCAATTATACTTTTTAATTCCTTTTCTAATCTTGCTTCAACAATTTCAGGCAATTGTTCCCCATAAATGCTACGCGCCATATTATAACTCATCTGACGAATTTCATCATCGGCTCCTTCGATTTTCGGTGTATATAAATCATCAGGGATCGGATGAATCGTATCGATTTGATCAGCAATCGCATTTGGATTTGTAATAACAACTTCTTTTGCCTTTGTCCCTCCTAAAAAAGAGAAACAATCAAGCATTTCTGTTGTTGTTCGAAAATGGACATCTGGTAATGTTTGTTTATTTAAAGGATTCGCCCCACCTTGAGAAGCAATTAAGATTTTACGGTAAATTTTATCCTTTGGTTCTAAGTAATGAACGTTTCCAGTTGCTACAATTGGTTTGTTTAACTTATCGCCTAGCTTTACAATATTATAAAGAATTTGTTCAATATGCTTTTCATCTCGAACAAGCTCTCTCTCGATTAAATGACGATAGTTGGAAGCAGGTTGAATTTCTAAGTAATCATAAAACTTCGCGATTTCTTCCACTTCTTCTGGTGACTTTTGCATCATCCCTTCAAAAACCTCGCCTTTATCACAACCAGAACCTATAATTAGGCCTTTTCGATATTTTTGCAATAAAGAACGTGGAATTCTAGGTGTCCGGAAGAAATATTCAAGATGAGAAAGGGACACAAGCTTGTACAAATTCTTTAAGCCTTCTTGTGTTTGAGCCAACACAATACAATGGGAAGGTCGTTGCCGTTGGAAGTCACCTTTTCCCATATTATCGTTTAATTGGTTATGATTGATTACACCGCGTTCATTTGCATCTTTCACCATTTTCCACAATAAATAACCTGTTGCTTCAGCGTCATAAATGGCACGGTGATGACTCACGAGTTCAATATCAAACTTTTTACAAAGTGTATTTAAACGATGATTTTTAAGCTCTGGATATAAAAAGCGACCTAATTCTAACGTATCAATAACGGGATTCGTTGCATCCCCAACTCCAATATTTCGAAATCCTACATTTAGAAAGCCCATGTCAAAACTTGCATTATGAGCAACTAAAATCGCATCACCAATAAACTCATGGAATTTCTTTAATACGTCTTCAATTTCTGGTGCGCCTTGGACTAAGTCATCAGTTATTCCTGTTAACTCAATGATCGTTTGAGATAAAGGCTCATGTGGGTCTGCAAAAGATTCAAACCGATCAATTATTTCTCCGTTATGAATTTTTACTGCAGCTAACTCAATGATTTTATTATAAACAGCCGATAACCCTGTTGTTTCAACGTCAAAAACAATATAAGTTTCATCCATGAGCATCCGGTCTGCAATATTATAAGCAATCGGAACACCGTCATCTACTAAATTCGCTTCAAGACCATATAAAACTTTGACGCCCGTTTTCTTACTAGCTGAATACGCATCAGGAAATGCTTGAACGACAGCATGGTCTGTAATGGCAATCGCTTTATGTCCCCATTTACCAGCTTGCTCAACATATTTTCCTACATTAGCAATCGCATCCATTTGACTCATTGTTGAATGCAAATGAAGCTCAACTCGTTTTTCCTCTGCTTCATCTTTTCGAACTTCTGGTGTAATTTGATTGATGTCGTTGGCAATCATAACTAAGTCACGGACAAATGTATCGTTTTGGACACCACCACGAACTTTTACCCACATTCCTTTTTTCACTGCTTGTAGAAGAGGAATATCTTCTTTGTCACGTGAAAACAGTTTAACTAAGATAGAACTGCTATAATCTGTAATTTTAAATGTTAATAAAACTCGTCCACTTCGTAACTCTCTTGTTTCTGCGTCAAAAATATATCCTTGTACCGTAATTCTACGTTCCTCATCCATAATTGTATCTAACATAATCGGTTCGTCTTTGATTGGATAGCCGATCATTAAAGGCTGATCACTCGTAGCGTCCACTTTCTTTTCCATTTTTTTCTTTTCAAGAATCGCTTCTACAACTTTCGAATGGTCTTCTTGAGCGCGCTGTTCCACGAATTTTTCAAACTCTTTTTCAGATTCCTTAACGACAATTTCTAATGTAACAGAGGGAAATCCAAATGTTTTCATCGTTGAGGCTAATATTTCCGTACACTTTCGTTTCACTGCGATGCCTTCTGTATCATTGCGAACTTCAACAACAATTTGTTTTCCGTTCCATTTCGGTACTTGATTTTCTAGCATCCCAAGAATCCCATTTGAAATCCCTACCATTCCTTTTATCCAAAGGGGCCAATATTCTTGTACAAGTGATTCTTGTAACTCTACCTTTTCATAAGAAATCGAAAAAGAAACAGAAGCAATATGACCAAATGCTTCGTTCATATTCGCTCGAAACAATTCATACACATTGGCAGGTAATACTTTTTGTAATTTGAAATAAAAATGCCAACGTTTTTCAAGCTTATGAATGGTCAATTTTTCAATTGAGCCTTCACGAAAGTAATTGTCAATGAGACTGGTAGGAATCGCAATTTGTTGTAATAGCAGTTGAAACCGTTCTTGTCTAATTTGTTCTTCCTGAGTCCCCATGTTTTCCTCTCCTTTTTATTTCTTTTTAACATAGAAGAAGCATAGATAAAGGTGAGACCCCTCCGTGCAGAAGCACGAGGAGGCTCACCTGGATCCTGCAAAAAAAAGTAAAGTCTATTTCCGATATGCTTTATCGTTGTGTTAACAGCTGTCGGAGTAATGCCGGTAGCTCACTTCTTTCTACTTCTACCATTTCTCCTGTTTTCCGAACTTTCACTTCAACAATATTATCAACGGCTTTTTTTCCAACGCCAATACGGACTGGTAAACCAATTAAATCACTATCGTTAAACTTAACTCCCGCTCGCTCAAGACGATCATCATATAACACATCATATCCTAATTCTTTTAGTTCGACATAAAGAGATTCCGCCAATTGTTTTTGTCTCTCATCTTTCATGTTGATTCCAACTAAGTGAATATGGAAAGGCGCTACAGGCAATGGCCATACTATTCCTTTTTCATCATGGCATTGTTCAACGATTGCCGCTACAGTTCTAGATACGCCAATGCCATAACAACCCATAATCATCAATTGTGATTTACCATTTTCATCTAAATAAGTGGCACCTAATGCTTCACTATATTTTGTTCCTAGTTTGAAAACATGACCGACTTCAATTCCTTTTGCAAACTTTATCGTGCCCATTCCATCTGGAGAAGGGTCCCCTTCTTGAATCAAACGTAAGTCTGCAAATTCATCAACTGAAAAATCACGAGTTACATTCACATTTTCATAGTGATACCCAGCTTCGTTTGCTCCACATACCCCGTTTACAATAGCGGCTACCGCATGGTCAGCCACAATTTTTATATTTTCAAGGAGTACAGGTCCGATATACCCTGGCTCACAACCGGTAACGGATTCGATTTGTTCATTTGAAGCAAGCTCTATTGTTGCTTTATTAAATAGATTTTTCACCTTAATTTCATTGACTTCATGGTCACCTCGAACAAGAACAAGAACAGGTTCTTCATTAACAATGAACATCACTGATTTAATAATACGTGAAGCATCTGTATTAAAAAATGCGGCAACTTGTTCAATGGTTTTTGCATTTGGTGTTTCCGTCTTCACTCGTTCTTTAATATCAGAAGTGCCTTGTTTATATTCTACATTCACTGGGGCAATTTCAATATTGGCAGCAAAAGAAGAACTATCTGAATAAGCAATCGTATCTTCCCCTACTTCGGTTAACACCATAAATTCATGTGTATCCGTTCCACCTATTGCTCCACTATCTGCTTCTACCGCTCTAAAGTCAAGTCCACATCTTGTAAAGATAGCATTGTAGGCTTCATACATTTTTTCATAACTTTGATCAAGTCCTTCTTGTGAAGTATCAAAAGAGTAGGCATCTTTCATAATAAATTCTCTTGATCGTAAAACACCAAAACGAGGTCTTCGCTCATCTCGATATTTCGTTTGAATTTGATACATATTTACAGGTAATTTTTTGTAGGACTTAATATCATCTCGTATTAGACTTGTAATCACTTCTTCATGTGTAGCCCCTAATACGAAATCCCGGTTATGTCTATCTTTTAATCGCATTAGTTCAGGACCATAATCTCCTAAACGTCCAGATTGCTCCCATAGTTCTGCGGGTTGAATGGCAGGCATTAGCACTTCTTGTGCTCCTTTAGCATCCATTTCATCACGAACAATTTCTTCTACTTTACGTAGTACACGTTTTCCTAGCGGGAGATAAGAATAAATTCCTGCTGCGTTTTGACGAATTAATCCAGCACGTAGCATTAATTGATGACTAGCGATATCTGCATCTGCAGGAACGTCTCTTAAAGTAGGAATTAAAAAAACACTTTGCCTCATAATTTCCGAACCTTCTTTCGTTTACAAGAAAAATTTATTGATATCATTCCAAGTGACAACTAGCATTAAAAGCATTAAAAGAGCAAATCCAATAAAGTGAATCATTCCTTCTTTTTGGGGGTCTACTGGTTTTCCGCGAACCGCTTCAAGTCCAATAAAAATTAATCTTCCCCCATCAAGAGCTGGTAAAGGAAGCAAATTAATAATTCCAAGATTCACACTTAATACCGCTGCCCATTTCATTAAAATAAATATTCCCATTTCAGCAGCTTGACCCGTATAATTATAAATTCCAACAGGTCCAGCTAAATGGTCAAGAGAAAATTGACCTGTAATTAACATTCCTAGTGACTCAAAAATCAGTTTAGTAAACATATATGTTTCTGTTATACCATATTGCAACGACCCTAGTAAGGAAAATTCTGTCGGCTGACTGATCCCAACAAATCCTTCTTTTTCTCCTAGCTGATTTTCTCGCTCTTGAGGTATAACTGGAATTTCTAACCTTTGGCCATTACGTTCCACTTCAAACATAAGCTCTTGACTAGGATGTTGCTGAATAATCGCAACTACTTCTAACCATGTATCTGTAGCTTGACCACTTATCGCTACCACCTGGTCATTTTCCTCTAATCCAGCTTCAAAAGCAGCTCCTTCTGGGATAACTTCGCCAATCTTTGCTTTATCGACTGGCATCCCTGCTAATAGGGCAAACGCCGTTAAAATAACAAAGGCTAACACAAAATTCATTAATGGACCTGCAAAAATCGCTAATGCCCGTTGTCCCACTGTTTTTGAACCAAACTGTCGATTTAATGGTGCAATTTGAGTGGATTCCTCATCAAAGACAATTTCAGCTTTTTCGTCTACTAAAAAAGTGATAAGCTCATCGCCATCGTAAGCTTCTACAAACAAGTCTTTTTCTAAATCAATTCGCTCAACACTAACCACTCTTGCATCTGGATGCTTTGATTTATTGTTGACTATCAACTTTGAAACTTTGTTATTGTTGTTAAAAACAAGTCCTACATCATATCCCGGTTTAATATGAACGGTTTCGGGATCTTCACCGGCCATTCGAACAAATCCACCTAATGGTAACAGTCGAATCGTATACACCGTTTCGTCCCGTTTAAAAGAGAATACTTTTGGACCAAAACCGATTGCAAATTCCCTACACAAAATACCAGCTCGTTTTGCAAAATATAAATGTCCCCATTCATGAATAAAGACAAGCAAACCAAAAATGATCACAATGGAAATTAACGTATTCACTAGTTTATCAACACCTTTATTTAATTAATGAGGTTACAAAAGATCTTGTTTCTTTGTCCACTTCTAATATATCATCTAACGAAGGATCTGCAATGGCATCATGCTTTTCAAGAGACTTTTCAATAAGTTGTTCAATATCAAGGAATGATATTTTTCCTTCTAGAAATGAAGCTACCGCCATTTCATTTGCAGCATTGAGGACGGTTGTCATCGTTCCTCCAATTCGGCCTGATTCATAAGCAAAATGAAGACAACGAAACCGGGTAAAGTCAGGTTTTGAAAAATGAAGCTTTTGAATCTCCCATAAGTTTAACCTGTCTTTATTCTTAAACTCAAGCCGTTTTGGGTAAGATAACGCATATTGAATCGGCACTCTCATATCAGGTGTTCCTAATTGTGCAATCACACTTCCATCAATATATTCTACCATAGAATGAATAATACTTTCTTTATGAAGGATCACTTCAATCTTGTCATAAGGGATGTTGAACAACCAATGCGCTTCAATAACTTCCAATCCTTTATTCATCATCGTTGCGGAATCGATTGTAATTTTTGACCCCATTGACCAGTTCGGATGGTTTAAAGCTTCTTGCACTGTTACATTTTGTAATTCAGAACGGGTCTTATCACGAAAACTACCACCTGATGCTGTCAATATTAATTTTGTTATATCTCTTTGCTGTTCTCCTTGTAAACATTGAAAGATTGCTGAATGTTCACTATCTACAGGAAGTAGTGCAACTTCATTTCTTCTAGCCGCTTCAGTGACAATATGCCCAGCTGTTACTAATGTTTCTTTATTAGCGATTGCGATTGTTTTTTTTGCTTCAATCGCAGCAAGAGTTGGAACTAAGCCAACACTTCCAATCACTGCGTTCACGACAATATCAACTTCATCAAGTGTTGCCACTTCTATAATGCCTTCTTCACCATACCGCAACGTGACATTGGCAGGAAGCTGACTTACTAATTTGTCATATGTTTCTTTTGATTGAACAGAGACTACTTTTGGTCGAAACTCATGAATTTGCTCAATCGCTAAAGCTTCGTTTTTCCCAATTGACATTGCCGATAAGGAAAATTGCTCTGGATGTTGCCTAATAATATCTAATGTTTGAGTTCCAATTGAGCCTGTTGCTCCAAGTAAACTAATGTTCTTCAACGGTTTCCACCCTCTGCTTATAAATATTACACTATGTATATCTATGCTTATATTAGTTGTAATAAATGTAGAATTGGCATGACATAAATCAAACTATCAAAACGATCTAATATACCGCCATGACCTGGTAATAATTTTCCTGAGTCTTTTACAGCATAATGTCGTTTTAATGCTGATTCAACTAAATCCCCTAGTTGCCCAAACACAGAAGTAATCACAATGACAAAAACAAGTAAAAACACTGAATCAAATAAAGGGAAAATAAATTGAAAAGCAACCCCTACAAGAAATGCAAAGGCGACCCCACCTAAAAACCCTTCAACGGTCTTCTTCGGGCTAATATCTGGCCAAAGTTTATGTTTTCCAATGGCCCTTCCAACAAAATATGCCCCTGAATCAGTAGACCAAATGATAAACAATACGAAAAACACGAGGGCAAGTCCATTTTCTGCGGCTCTTGTCATAATTAAATAATGGAAACCAAATCCAACGTACACTGTTGATAAAATAACAAATCCAGCTTCATCAAATGTAAAAGAATTTTTTGTTATGACGGTAACCATTAATAAAAGTAAAATCATAAAAATAAAAATTTCCACTTTCGATACATGAGTAATAAAAGTCATATCAACCCAATGTGTTGGTACTAACAATAGCCACATTAAAAATAAGCTTAATAATCCGATGGATGAAAGCGGTGAAATCTTTTTCATTTTCAATAATTCAATCATGGCAACAGACGCAACAAAAATAATAAATAACGTAAATGGAAAGCCACCTATAATCGTTAAGCCAATAATTAAAGCAGCACCTAAAACGCCTGTTATAACTCTTTTCTTCAAATCGATTCCTCCTTCCTAGACGCCACCGTATCGACGAGCACGTTGTTGATACATATGAATGGCCTCCATAAAGTGCTTTTCTGAAAAATCAGGCCATAGTACATCCGTAAAGCAAAATTCGCTGTAGGCTAACTGCCATAGCATAAAATTACTCAGCCTCATTTCGCCACTAGTACGGATTAACAAATCAGGGTCTGGAAGTTCTTTCGTCATTAAATAAGAAGCAATAACAGACTCATCAATACTTTCATGAGAAATAACCCCTGCCTCCACATCTTTTGCAATCGATTGAACAGCATCAATAATCTCTGCTCGACTTCCATAATTTAAGGCAAAATTTAAGATTAACCCCGTATTTTGCTTTGTCTGTTCGATTGCTGTATCTACAGCTCTTAACGTATGTTCTGGTAAATTCTCCCGTCTTCCCATTAATTGAACCTTTACATTTTGCTCAACTAATTTCGGCAGTTCTTTATCCAAATAAAGTTCTGGTAACTTCATCAGAAATTCAACCTCTGGTTTTGGACGTTTCCAATTTTCTGTTGAAAATGCATATAAAGTTAATACTTTCACTCCAATGTCATTTGCTTTTTTAACAATTTTATTAACTACTTTCATTCCTTCACGGTGTCCTGCCACGCGTGGAAGCCCTTTTTGTTTTGCCCATCGACCATTCCCATCCATGATGATTGCTACATGATGTGGGATACTCATACTCTCATTTTCTTTAGGGACATTTGGTACTTTGTCTTTTTTCCAGCTCGTAAACTTTTCAAACATTTTTGTTCCTCCACGATTTTACCTAGAACGAAATTGATTTTTATATTTCATGAGTTAGTAGTAAAAAAACCCCCTTGTACTAGAGGGTCTATTCCATTATTCTATTTTACCGTGAAAGTGATTATACTTCCATGATTTCTTTTTCTTTCTTAGAGGCAACATTATCTACTTCTGTAATATGTTGATCTGTAACTTTTTGAACATCATCAGTTGCACGGCGTAATTCGTCTTCTGTCATTTCACCGTCTTTTTGGAGTTTTTTCAGATCATCATTTGTGTCACGGCGAATATTGCGGACAGCTACTTTTGCTTCTTCCGCATACTTTTTCACTAATTTTACTAATTCTTTTCTTCGTTCTTCCGTAAGTGGAGGAATAGTTATCCGAATAATTGTTCCATCATTTGATGGCGTTAAGCCTAAATCCGCCATTTGGATCGCACGTTCGATATCACTCATCGCTGATTTATCAAACGGTTGAATAACAAGAAGTCTCGCTTCAGGAACGGAGATTGTCGCTAACTGGTTTAGCGGTGTTGGTGCACCATAATATTCGACTGTTACTTTATCAAGGATCGCAGGTGTTGCACGGCCTGCACGTAAAGTCGCAAACTCACGGTTTAGTGCTTCGATTGCTTTTTTCATTCTTGCTTCGGCATCTTTTAACAATTCTTTTGACATTAAGATTTCCCCCTAACTACTGTTCCAATTTCTTCACCTAACACGGCCCTCTTAATATTTCCTTCTTCCATAATTGAGAATACTATGAGCGGTATATTATTGTCCATACATAATGAAGAAGCTGTTGTATCCATCACAGCGAGTCCTTCTTTTAACACATCTAAATAGGTAATGGATTGATATTTTTTTGCATTTGCATCAACAGACGGGTCAGCGCTGTATACACCATCAACTTTATTTTTAGCCATTAAAATGACTTCTGCTTCAATTTCAGCAGCCCGCAGTGCAGCGGTTGTGTCTGTTGAGAAATAAGGGTTACCAGTTCCTGCTGCAAAAATAACAACTCGTTTCTTTTCTAAATGACGAATGGCTCTTCTACGAATATACGGTTCAGCTACTTGTCTCATTTCAATTGAAGTTTGTACACGAGATTGTACATCTAAGTTTTCTAGACTATCTTGAAGTGCAAGTGAGTTCATGACAGTGGCTAACATTCCCATATAATCGGCTGTTGCACGGTCCATCCCTTTTGCGCTACCTGCCATTCCACGCCAAATATTTCCACCGCCAACAACAACGGCTACTTCCACTTCTAATTCTACAATTTCTTTAATTTGTGATGCAATGGACTGAATGACAACTGGGTCAATTCCGTATCCTAACTCTCCTGCTAACGCTTCTCCACTTAGTTTTAAGACAACTCGATTATATTTCTTGCTCATCGCAACCTCCATTTACCATTCTATGATCCTGTTATGTAAGCGGGTTATTTCTATAGTGCTTTTTTAAAAAGAGGGAACACGTTGTGCTCCCTTGTTATCCTTTAATTCATTATTTCTTTACTTGAGACATTACTTCTTCAGCAAAGTTATCTTCACGTTTTTCCATACCTTCGCCAACTTCATAACGAACAAATGATTTCACTTCTCCGCCTTTGTTTTGAACGTATTTGCCAACCTTTTGATCACCATCTTTAACAAATGGTTGGTCAACTAAACATACTTGTTCGAAAAATTTACTTAAACGGCCTTCTACCATTTTTTCAACAATGTTTGCTGGCTTTCCTTCGTTTAATGCTTGTTGTTTTAATACTTCACGCTCACGGTCAACTTCATCAGCTGGAACACCATCACGATTAACATAAACTGGTTTGATCGCTGCAATGTGCATCGCTACATCTTTAGCAAGCTCTTCGTCAGTATTTCCAGCAATGACTGTTAATACACCAATTCTTCCACCCATGTGAAGGTAAGAACCAAATGCATCGTTATCAGTTTTTTCAACAACTTCAAAACGACGTAATGAAATTTTCTCACCGATTTTTGCAATTTGGCCTTTAATGTATTCTTCCACTGACGTTGAACCACCTTGGAAAGGTTGTGCCAAAGCATCTTCAACTGTTGCTGGATTTTGCTCAAGAACATGTTTCGCTAAATCAGCTACTAAGTTTTTAAAGTTTTCGTTTTTAGCAACGAAATCAGTTTCTGAGTTAACTTCTACAATCACCGCTTTATTCCCATTTTGTTCAACATAAGAAAGACCTTCTGCTGCAACACGGTCTGCTTTTTTCGCTGCACTTGCAATTCCTTTTTCACGTAAGAAATCAACTGCTTTTTCCATGTCACCATTTGTTTCAGTTAGTGCTTTTTTGCAGTCCATCATCCCTGCACCTGTTTTTTCACGTAACTCTTTTACCATACTTGCTGTAACTGCCATTTTTATTTCCTCCTTTAGTTTATATGTATTATTTTCGTGTAAAAAAGAGTGATAAAAGGGCAACCCCCTTTACCACCCTTGTGTGAGCAAATGAAATTATACGTTTGCTTCTTCTTCTGGAGCTTCCTCAACTTGCTGCTCTTCAGCAGAAGTTGCTTCAATGATAGCATCTGCCATTTTTCCAGTAAGAAGCTTCACAGCACGGATTGCATCATCATTACCAGGAATTACATAATCAACTTCGTCAGGATCACAGTTTGTATCAACAATTGCAACGATTGGAATGTTTAATTTACGAGCTTCCGCAATCGCAATACGCTCTTTGCGTGGGTCAATAACAAATAATGCATCAGGAATTGATTTCATGTCTTTAATACCGCCTAAGAATTTTTCTAGACGATCCATTTCCTTTTTAAGAAGAATAACTTCTTTTTTAGGAAGGACATCAAATGTACCATCTTCTTGCATTTTTTCAAGTTGCTTTAATCGAGCAATTCGCTTTTGAATTGTCTCAAAGTTTGTTAATGTACCACCTAACCAACGTTGATTAATGAAGTATCCACCACAACGAGCTGCTTCCTCTTTAACAGAGTCTTGCGCTTGCTTTTTTGTTCCTACAAAAAGAACTTTTCCGCCATCTTGCGCAATTTCTCTGATGAAATTGTAAGCTTCCTCAACTTTTTTGACTGTTTTTTGTAAGTCAATGATATAAATTCCGTTTCTTTCTGTGAAGATGTAGCGATCCATTTTTGGGTTCCAACGACGAGTTTGATGTCCGAAGTGTACCCCTGCTTCTAGTAATTGTTTCATGGAAATTACTGCCACACCCAACACCTCCTTTTGGTTTTTTTGTCCTCCGCTCTCCTCATCTTTAAGTAAGACTACAATGAGCACCATTACTTAAATTAGAAAGCGTGTGTGATTTAACACCGTGAATTAATATACCATACTGAAAAAAGGATAGCAAGTAACAAACGACAATTATTGATTAAATTTTAACATTAACTCTACTTCCACTTTACCTAATTGTAGTTTTTTCGCTATTTCTTCCGCTTTCCAACCTTGCTTTGCAAGAGCAAGAACTTTTGCTGTATCCGACTGGTCGTAGATTTCCTCTTGCTTCACTTCCTCTACAACCGGTGGTGTATAATCTTCATAGCTTGCTTTAGTCGATGGTGGGACAACTCGAGTCAGAGTTTGTTGCTTATATACATTATGATCATATGATGGCGTTATCATTTCTGAATCTCGAGTCGACACGGCTCGTAATTGCTGTGCCAATTTCTCATTTTCTTCCTTCATCTCTGTTGTATATGCAATAAGTAAATCTTCAATTTCTTGTTTAACTTTTTCACTGTCGATTGGGGATTCTTTTGCGTTTATTTTTTGAATTAAGGTTATAATCCATAGTATTGTAAATAAATGGACAATAAAACTAATTGTTAATAAATATGCTGTCATGTCTACACTCCTCTACCCTGAAAAATCAATAAATTGTCCTTTAAAAGGATGAGAAGCCTTCGTTTTTTCCTGTTCTTTTTTCTTTTTGTTCTCCTTCTTCTTTCCGCTATCATTAGAGCCTTCGCCGTTATTCGAAGCTTTCGCACTTTCATCTGATTGGTTCACTTGGTGGCGTTTTTGATCCGCTTCTTTTTTCGTCTCTTGGCTAATGACATCTTGAGCAACTTGCCCTCGCTGTTGCAATTGCTCTTGAATCTTTCCAGCATCTTGCGTTCTTGGAACTCCTATCTGGACTTCTACTGGTCTTATACTCATACGCTCACACCTCTAATTCGAGAATAAAGAGCTCATTAAGAGAACACTACATAGGAAGAAGTTTAATTTCTCCGTCGACCAATGCGAATTTAACATATTGGTGAGGCGACTTTATTTTTCTGCGATATTTTCCGAATGTTACAGACACATTTGGAAATATCGTCTTTTTCACTGTGAGTGTCCCAAACTCATTATCTTCTTTGTTCTCTATCATGTCTTCTAGCTCTTCTTTAGCATCCTGTAATGTTTGCTCCGTTTGCACAATTGTATTCCGAACTCGCAGCTTCATAATCCGCTCATTCGGTGCTAATGCTATTCCTGCCTTTTCTTTTGCCGCGAAAGCATTAAGGAGCTTTTCTAATTTTTCTAATTCATCAGACGCCTTCTTCACTGCCTCTTGCAATGTTTTTTCTTTTTCAAGAGTGGTTTGGTCGACACCGATAAATAGGGCTGTTTTTGAATGCATTGAATTGCCAATTTCTACAGCATGAATACCTTTTGCTGCTGACAATTGACCACCAACAATACTTCCTTTTCCTTTTTCACAAAAAATAGTTCCCCCAACAGAACAGCGACTATGTAATATCGCTTGACCAACATGTAGATCCCCACCAACATTTACATTAGCCTGATTAACAAATGTTGTATGCAAGTCTTGTCCTGCTTTTATATTACCACTATCTTGCGCAACAATACCAGCTGTCACAAAAATGGAACCACCAGCTTCGAGAATGGCTCCCTCAACCGTCCCATAAATGCGAATATCGCCTTTTGCACTTACGCTAAAGCCAGTCGGAACATTTCCTCGGATCGTAACATTTCCCACAAAGGAAATATTTCCAGTTTTCATGTTGACGTCACCATTGACTTCATAATTGGGATAAACATGGATCAACTTTTTTTCTACTGAGACTTGTCCATCAACAAGTGAAAAAAGTTTGAGCCCATCCTCACTTATTCTAGTATTTTTGCCAGGTCTAATTTGAATATCTTTTCCTGGTTTTTGCTCAACTTTTTCTCCTAGCACATTCATTCCTGGGATACCAGCGGTTGCTTCGATTTTTTCCCCTACTAAATCGCCTTCAGACACAGTAGGTATGTCAATTACTTGTTTTAAATCAACCGTTTGATTTCCAAGTACTTGTTCTTTCTGTTCTGTCTTCAACTGAACCGGTAGCAGATAGGCTTTTTCCCCATTTATAGGGGGCTTTCCTTCTGCTACAACGATAGGTAAGCTATTCGTCTGTGGATCTTCAATATAAGAAATAACTTGTTGTTCCTGTACTCCATAAACTACACCTTGCTCTTTTATAAACTCAAGAAGTTGCTCTACTGTCGTCGCGTTTTCTGTTTCAAGCTCATCTTCTTTTCGCGTTTTTTCCACAAGTGTAGCGGTCATCCCATCTTTTGTTATTTGAATGTCATATCGTTCAGATACGTCTCCCATTTGCCTCAAACCCTTTCTTGTCCATTGGCCTGCAATAATTTTATAAAAAACTACTGCTTGCCCTCTACTTCGATAATGCTTGTTGTAACCGGAACAAGGCTTTAGAGTGAATTTGGGATATTCTAGATGTAGACAACTCCATGACTTGTCCAATTTCTGTTAAGGTTAATTCTTCAAAATAGAACAATGTAACGACAAGTTGCTCTTTATCATTTAAGCTTGAAATCACATCAGCAACTTCTTTTTTCATCGCTTCAAACATAATCGATTCTTCTGGTGTTTTTGTTTGTGTATCAACAATCGTTGCTGTATACGTTTCTTCACGCTCAGAATCATTTGTTTGCTCATCCATTGATAATAAATTTGCATGGAAGCTCTCAGAAATGATTTGTACGACGTCATCTTCTGATAGTCCTAGCTCTTTTGCAACTTCAGATGCTTGGACGAATCGACCATGTTCTTGCTCTAATTTTTCAATTGTTGCATCGACCTTTTTCGCTTTTTCACGTAATGACCTCGGTAACCAATCTTCTTTGCGCAACCCATCAATGATAGCCCCACGAATTCGAAATGAAGCATAGGTATCGAATTTCAAGTCTCTTTTCGTATCAAACTTTTCTAGAGCATCATATAGGCCAAGCATCCCGTGACTCATTAAGTCTTCTCTATTTACATTTCGAGGTAATCCGACAGAAATCCTGCTTACATGATAAGTAACAAGAGGCATATAAATCCGAATGAGGGAATCCGCTGCTTCCGGACAACGGTCTTCGATCCATTTATCCCAAATCTGTTCTTCCTCGGTACGTGTCATTGTATTAGCCACCATTATACCTCCTCATCCTCAAGTAAGTCTTTAATATATTGTGCAGTTGCTTCTTCATCTATAGACGGATTCATTGAAATTTCTTGTTCTTTTTCTTCCACACTTCCAAAATCTATTGTTGCGCTCGTTTCTTCTAGTGCCGTTTGTTTATTCGTCAAAGTTACATACCCCCAAATAAATCGAAATAGGAACGTGATTAAAAAGAAACCAACTCCAGCAATTGTGGCCCGAATAACAGACGTTTGCATTAAATTTTGTGTGATAGAACTAGTAAAAACAATAATAAATGCTATCAGAGCAATATAGACGTTTAAAACAATAGATCCATACATTATATTTCTTTTACTCCTAGATTCACTGTCCGAACCATTAATTTTTTCGTAATCGGATTAAATTCAATTGTTCGACCACTGTTTCCTCCAACATCTTCCGCTAAGATCGTAATACTAAGCTGTTGGAGTTGTTTTTTTACCGCTTCTACATTCCGTGGACCTATTCGCATCAAATCAGAAGTAGAGGAAAATTGAAACATCTGTGCCCCACCGGCTATTTTAGACTTTAACAACCTTTTATTCACACCTTCTCTTTCAAGCCTTGAAACAAGTTCAATGATCGCTGTATCTGCATATTTTGCAATATTAACCGTCCCCGCTTTTCCTTGAGTCGAGTCCGGCAGCATAATATGGGCCATTCCAGATACATTCGTATATTCATCATAAATAATGACTCCTACACACGAGCCTAATCCAGCTGTTCGAATGGTATTCGGCGGCTTAGCGATATTTAAATCGGCCATTCCGACTTTAATTATATTCGTCATCAACATCGACACCTAATGAATTGAATATTTGCGAAAAGGAATCCGGGTCTGGAAGCAAGAAAAAATGGCCGTTGGAGTGTTCTGACTTCCTATTTAATTCTGTTATTTCTGTATCAATCACAATCGCATAATCCCCAATTTGGGAAAATTCAATAAGTCCGTAACTTAATATGGCTCCTGCCATATCAATACTTAAGGCTGGCACTGACGGCTGTAAATTCAACTTCGTGAAATCGGAAAGAGCTGATAAATAAGACCCAGCCAAAATATTGCCAACTTCCTGTAAAGCCGATAAGCCGATTTCTTCATATGGCGGATTTGATAACTGAAATGTATCATTACCTATTAATCTACGAATCAATTGTTCTGCTTCACCAATCGGGACCAAAAAAAACATATTTCCTGGCGCATCACCTTCCAACCGTAAAAAAATCGCTGCTACTACAGTATCTGTTCCCCCTACTAACTCCGTTATTTCTTGAAACGATACGATACGTACAGAAGGCACTTTCATTTCTATAAATTTATTAAGTAATTTGGATAATGCTGTTGCTGCATTTCCTGCACCAATATTTCCTACCTCTTTAAGTACATCTAAATGATAGGGTGTAATTTTTTCGATAAAACTCATTGTTCTCCCCTCACCTTACATTCAAATTTTCCTTATGCAAACGCGTTAATTTTCGCTGCGATATCCGCTAAATTAACGACTTCGTCGACATTTTTTGAAAGAATTGCTGCTTTAGGCATTCCAAACACAATCGATGTTTCTTCTGATTCCGCCACTGCATAACAGTTGCCGCTCTTTTTTAACTCGTGCAATCCTTCTGTTCCATCCGATCCCATTCCCGTCATGATAACTGCCATTTTCGTAAGATGAGGAATTGTTGCTAATGATTCATACATGACATCAACAGAGGGACGATGGCCACGGCGAACATCAGACTCATCAAGTACAATTGAAATCGTTGAACCTTTCTTTTGAAGCTTTAAATGTTTCCCCCCTGGAGCAATATAAGCACTCCCATTTTGGAGGATATCATGATGCTCTGCTTCTTTTACTGAAATACTTGATAACGAATTTAATCGAGTTGCTAATGATTTTGTAAATCCAGCTGGCATATGTTGCACAATTAAAATCGGAGCAGCGATATTCGCTTTTATTTCTTTTAATACTTGTTGTAATGCTTTTGGACCACCTGTCGATGTACCGATGGCAATGATTTTTTGTGTTCCTGACTGGAATGTTTCCAGCTGTTGTTTCACTTGGGCAGATGACACTTCAACTTTCGGTCGACTCTTTGAAATATTAGATTTTGTCAATCGTTTCATATCAATTGTAGACGCAAGGATGACTTTTTCAATCAACACATTTTTTATCTTGTGTAAATCTAATGAGATTGATCCTGATGTTTTCGTAATAAAATCAACTGCTCCCAAATCCATTGCAAGTAACGTGTTTTCAGCACCCGCTTTCGTCGTACTGCTGACCATAACAACAGGTAACGGATGTTTTCTCATAATTTCCCTTAATGTTGCTAACCCGTCCATGACTGGCATTTCAACATCGAGAGTCATGACATCTGGTTGATGTTCTACCATTTTCTTTAAAGCGTCCGCTCCATTACGGGCCGTCGATACAACAGTAATTCTTGAATCTTCCTCTAACAAATCTGAAATCAGTTTTCTCATAAATGCCGAATCATCTACAACGAGTACTTTAATTGCTTTTGTCACATGCATCCCCTAACTTTCTGTAGTCCGTATTCGTTCAGTTTGTGTTATAAAGTATAGGAAAGACTTTCTATTTACCCTTTTGTAAGGAAACCTTTTAATTTAGATATAAACGATGGAAACAATACCGCTTCTTTTGTTGTTTGTGTACCGATATAGGAAGCAACAATATTCGTAATCGCTTGACTTGGTTTTGAACGTGGGTCAAATAACAAGAATGGTTGCTGATGTTTGACAGCTTTCACTACAACTTTATCATTTGGAATCGTACCAAGAACGGAAATTTCTTTTTGTAAAAACTGTTTTGCGACTCTTTTTAAGTTCTCAGCGGTACTTTCCCCTTCACTTACTGATTCAGAACGATTAACAAGAAGCGAACAAGGCATAGATTGATCTTGCAGATGCATAAACTTAAGCATCGCATACGCATCAGTAATTGAAGTTGGTTCAGGTGTTGTTACTACTATCGCTTCATTGGCGGCTAAAATGTATTGAATGCTGTCTTCTGATACACCAGCCCCCATATCAAACAAGATATAGTCGTATTTTTTATAAAGTCCCTCAAGTTGTGAAATAAATCGATCGTACTTTTCCGAAGTCAGTTTAAATAATTTGGTAAAACCTGAACCTCCAGATACAAATGAAATGCCTTCTGGTCCTGTTTCAATAATGTCCCAAATGGTCAATTCATTTTCAATCATATCGACGATGTTATAGCGAGAAGAAACTCCCATTAAAATATCAACATTAGCCATCCCAATATCTAAGTCAAACAACACTACTTTTTTTCCAGCTTTCGCGAGTCCTATGGCGAAGTTCAATGAAAAATTTGATTTTCCTACTCCACCTTTCCCACTTACAATGGAAATTACTTTTGTGTCTTCTATGTCAGTGCTATCCATTAGTTTTCTTAAGCTTTGTGCTTGATCAGTCATGTTCATTTCCCTCTAGTATGGCATTAATTATTGTGTCTGAATCAGCTTCCACAATGTCATCAGGTACATTTTGACCTGTCGTTATATAAGCTACACCGACATGATAATCGTGAATCATATTCAACATTGCACCATAATAAGACGTCTCATCTTTCTTTGTAAAAATCAATTTTTGAATAGAAATTAAAGAAAATTGTTCGAAAATTGATTTCATATCCTTATATTTCGAGGTGAGCGCTAATACTAAATACGTCTCCATCTCATCATTAAAATCAATAATTTTACGAATTTCTTCTACATATAAGGAATTTCTGAAATTTCGTCCTGCACTATCTACCAACACTAAATCGTAGGCTGAAAATTGTTCTTTTGCTTTTCGAAAATCCTCAATGGAATAAGCTACTTCAAAAGGAATATTTAAAATCTTTGAGTAAGTTTTTAATTGCTCTACTGCTGCAATACGATACGTATCTGTCGTAATTAAAGCTACTTTCTTATGCTTTTTTAAGAGGCTATGTGCTGCTATTTTCGCTATCGTTGTTGTTTTCCCTACTCCTGTTGGTCCAACAACATTAATATATTTTTTACTAAAATCGATTCCACCCATATCAACATCGGTTAACATCGTTTCAAAATAAGCTTTTACTTCTTTTTTAAGATCAAGTTTTTCTGCTTCTTCTTTTTCAGTGGAATACCACTTCTTTAGTAAATGTTTCATTAGTTCTAATCGAATTGGTTTACTAACTTCTTGTTCAAGTAATTGGTCTTCCATTTGTTGGAACGGTTCCGGGTATTCTTTTTCTGATGGCTGCTGTTGATTGCTTATCGTATGAACCAACGTTTTTAATTGTTGTATTTCTTTCATCAGCTGTTCCTGGTCTTGGCCTGGCTTTTGTTTTTCGAATCTTTCTTTAGGCAACACCGGTTCGATTTCTTGTTTAATCATTTTGGGTTGAATCGGTTTAGGAGCTGGACGTTTGACTTGCGGCATCTGATCGATAGCCGCAATCACCTCAATGCTTTTTTTTGTGAAAAAGCCAAACAGTCCCCCGGTTTCCACTTCTTTCGAATTTAAAATAACAGCATCATGCCCTAATTCAGCTCGTATTTGTTTCATTGCCTCTGGCATAGAAGCTGCTGTATATTTCTTTACCTTCATTCCACATTCACCACCCCTACACTTTGAACCTCAATCGATGGGTCCAGTTCGTTATATGAAAGAATTGGAACAGTAGGCAATACTCTTTCCGTCAATTGTCTCACATACATTCGAACTGCTGGTGAGCATAACAGAATTGGGATTTGTCCCATTTGCGATAAACGTTCCATTTCATTTGATATTGATTGCAGGATAAGCTGAGAATCATTTGGATCCATGGATAAGTAATTCCCATGCTCTGTTTGTTGCACCGCATCGGCAATTCGCTTTTCAGCCACTCCACTTAATGTCACAACATATAACGGTTCACTTGGAGACGCATATTGCTTAGAAATTTGTCTTGCTAACGCTTGTCTCACATATTCTGTGACAAGGTCCATGTCTTTTGTCATTTGTCCATAATCAGCCAACGTTTCAAAAATAACTGGTAAATTACGAATTGACACATTTTCTTTTAATAAATTTGCCAGCACTTTTTGAATTTCTCCGATTGAAAGCGGGCTCGGTGTAACATCTTCTACTAATGTAGGATACGATTCTTTTAAATGGTCAACGAGCTGTTTCGTTTCTTGTCGACCTAATAATTCAAACGCGTGCTTTTTAATTGTTTCTGTTAAATGGGTTGATACTACAGACGGAGGGTCAACAACCGTATATCCAGATAACTCCGCTTGTTCTTTCATATCTTCCCCAATCCATATGGCTGGTAATCCAAATGCCGGCTCATACGTATCAATACCGACGATCGATTCATCATCAATTCCTGGACTCATCGCCATATAATGGTCAAGTAACAACTCTCCTTTTGCAATTTCATTTCCTTTAATTTTTATCGTATATTCATTCGGCTGTAATTGAATATTGTCCCGAATCCGAATTACAGGGACAACCATTCCTAGTTCTAATGCTAACTGTCGGCGAATCATAACAACACGGTCTAATAAGTCTCCACCTTGATTTGCATCCGCTAGCGGAATTAATCCATATCCAAACTCAAACTCAATCGGATCGATTTGCAATAGATTAATTACACTTTCCGGTGACCTTAATTCGTCCTTATCATTAGATTCATCTGTTGCCGCCGCTTCCTCGGTTAACAGTTGTTTTTTCTCTGTTCGTCCCATATTCCAAGCCGCATACAAAATCAATAATGCGATTGGGAATGTAACAAGGGGTGTGATCGGTGTAGCCACTCCTAAGAAAATGATTGTTCCACCAGCTACATATAACATTTTAGGATATGCTAATAATTGTTTCGTAATATCATGACCAAGATTTCCTTCAGATGCTGCACGTGTTACGATAATCCCTGTTGCAGTTGAGATTAATAGCGCTGGAATTTGACTGACAAGTCCATCTCCTACTGTTAACAGTGTATAGGTCGTCGCTGCATCACCCATGGACATGCCTTGTTGCATCATTCCGATAATTAAACCAAACAAAAGGTTAATCATAACAATAACAATACCTGCAATGGCATCTCCTTTTACGAATTTACTCGCACCATCCATTGCTCCGTAAAAGTCTGCTTCTTTTTCAATTTTTTCACGGCGTTCCTTCGCTTCAATATCCGATATCATACCTGCATTTAAATCAGCATCGATACTCATTTGTTTACCAGGCATAGCATCTAATGTAAAACGCGCTCCTACTTCAGATACACGTTCTGACCCTTTTGTAATAACGATAAATTGAATAATGATTAGAATTAAGAAAACAACAAACCCGACAAGTGCATTCCCTCCAACAACGAAGGAACCGAATGTATCAATAACATTCCCCGCTTCCGCGTTTCCTAAAATCGAACGTGTCGTCGAAACGTTCAATCCAAGTCGAAATAACGTAACAAGTAATAACAATGTTGGGAAGATGGAAAACTGTAACGGTTCTCTCGTATTCATCGCAACAAGGATAATCAATAAAGCTAACGAAATATTAATGATTATCAAAAAGTCGAGCATTAACGGTGGAAGTGGAATTATCAACATGATAATGATGAGTATAACTCCTAATAAAACCGACAAATCTCTAATAGGCACTAGAACCTCTCTCCTCTTCTAACCAGCTTTTTCCATTAAACTTCTTTGTTTTTTAGTCGATACACATAAGCGAGGACCTCTGCAACAGCTTTAAACAAATCCTCGGGTACGACTGAGCCTATCTCTGCTTGAGAATAAAGAGCTCTAGCTAATGGGCGGTTTTCTACTGTAACAACTTGATTTTCTTTTGCAATTGTCTTTATTTTTAAAGCTACATAGTCTACACCTTTGGCCACAACAACAGGAGCGTCCATCTTTTCTCCATCATAACGAAGGGCAACAGCAAAGTGAGTAGGGTTTGTAATGACAACATCTGCATTAGGTACTTCTTGCATCATCCTAGACATCGCCATTTCCATTTGCTTTTGTCTTCGTTTCGATTTAATCCGTGGATCTCCGTCCATGTTTTTTCGCTCATCCTTTACATCTTGCTTTGACATACGAATTTGTTTTTCATGGTCATAACGTTGATATAAATAATCTGGAATCGCTAAAATCAATAATAGAATGGCGACGGCAACTCCCATTGTCGCCGCAAGCTGGGCAATCACAGAAAACGCATCACCCACTGATTTTTGCGATAATATCATTACTTTATCTAAATTAATCCACAAAATTGTAAATACAACCGTTCCAACAAGTGAGATTTTCAACATGGATTTCAAAAACTCAACTAATGCTCGCGCTGAAAAAATCCGCTTTGCACCTTGGATTGGATTAAGTTTTGATAACTTCATTTTAATTGCTTCAGGAGCAAACAAAACACCGACTTGAATATAACTACTTATCACACCGCCTAACATAGCAATGACCAAAATCGGTAACACAACACCAACCGTCTCAACGGTTAATTCCATAAATAGCGACTGAACCGATTGTTCTGTAATTTCCATTAACAAGTATTGTGTGAATGTATGGGTTAGTAGTTGAAATAATTTTTCTCCAAGCCTTCCACCAAATAACCATAAAAACAAAAAGACAATTAACAAAATAAGCGCTGTGTTTATATCTGTACTTTTTGGGACTTGCCCTTTCTTTCTTGTATCTTCACGCTTTTTTGCAGTTGCTTTTTCGGTTTTTTCTTGGGCAAAAAATTGGAGATCCATTTTTATAAAACTCATTATTATGCTCCTCCTAGCAACTGCATTAATGTGCGCATCGTAACTAACATTTGGTCAAATAAATGTTGTACAAGGAAGAAAAAGATTCCCATATAAATCATTAATAACAAAAGACCCACTGTAATCTTTAATGGTATCCCGACTACAAATACGTTCATTTGCGGTACAGCTCTTGCTACCATCCCTAGTGATAAGTCAACAAGAAATAAAGCTCCTACAATCGGAATGGCCATTTGAAAAGCAATAAGAAACATCATTGAAAAGCTTTTTATTACAAAATATATAATATTTTCATTCCCAAACGGGAGAAATACCTGGTCTATTGGAATAAATTCATAGCTATAAAAGACACCGTCAATAAGAAGATGATGACCATCTACAGCAAGCAAGTATAAAATCGCAAGAGCATATAAATATCCCCCAATTAACGGACTTTGTGCACCTGTTTGAGGGTCAATCGTATTCGCAATCATAAATCCCATGTTCATGTCGATAAAGCCCCCAGCCACTTGTATGGCGTATAGCAGCATCATCGCAACTAAGCCGACAACTAAACCGACTAACACTTCTTTAATAATTAATAAAAAGTAAGTCCCATCAATTGGAATGATAGGAATTTCAATTGTAAAAAACATAATCCAAGCTAAAAACACAGCAAGTCCAATTTTAAATTGGTTCGGAATATTCCGGTATGAAAAAATCGGCATAACTGTAAAAAATGCAAGCACTCGTAAAAAGATGAGTAAGAACGCTGGAAGCTGATTAATCCACTCCATTCTTTACCCTATAAACCGATGAAGATTATAAAAAATATTATGGGTAAAACCAATGACATGGGATAACATCCATGGTCCGAATACAACAAGTGCTATAAATACACCAACAATTTTCGGAATAAACGCTAATGTTTGCTCTTGGATTTGGGTTGTTGCCTGAAATATACTAACGAGCAATCCAAGACCTAATGCAATAACTAACAATGGTCCGGCTACTACTAAAACAGTAAAAATTCCATTTTCAGCCATTGAAATAACGAACTCTTGACTCACAATACATCATCCTTTACAACGTTACTGAAAACTAAGCAATAGTGACCGAACAATTAAATACCAACCGTCTACCATGACAAATAACAAGATTTTAAAAGGTAGGGCAATCATAACTGGTGGTAACATCATCATCCCCATCGACATAAGAACACTTGCTACAATCATGTCGATAACTAAAAACGGAATAAAGATTAAAAACCCAATTTGAAAAGCGGTTTTCAGTTCACTTATCGCAAATGCAGGGACGAGTGCGGTGAGTGGAACATCATCTATTGTCTCAGGTCTGTCCATTCCTGCATAGCCCATAAATAATGCCAAATCTTTTTCACGTGTATGTTTCGCCATAAACTCTTTTATCGGCAAAGCTGCGCGTTCAAAAGCTTCTTCTTGTGTAATTTCATTATTAAAATACGGTGTTAACGCTTCGTCGTTAATCTCCCCAAAAATGGGAGCCATGATAAAAAATGTTAAAAATAAGGCTAACCCAATTAATACTTGATTTGGAGGCATTTGCTGTGTCGCTAACCCGGTTCTAACAAATGATAAGACGATAACAATTCGAGTAAATGACGTCATTAAGATTAAGAAACTTGGTGCTAATGTTAAAATCGTTAATAAAACAAGCAATTGTATCGTTGTTGCAACATTGGCAGGTTCATCATTCAACATGTCTAAGTCAATTCCTGGTAACATATCAGTCATGTTTCTTCTCCTTCATCGCTTTGTGGATTTCTTGTTGCGATTTGGAGACATCCTCCAACTGTTTATTTAAAAGTTGTCCAAACTGTAATGGTTCGCTTTTTTGAACAGACTTCTTTTTCATAATCGTGTCGTTTAACCATCCCGCTGCTTTCGTAATCGGTTGGTCCATACGAATTTGCTCTTGTTTTTTCTGTTCTAATAATTGGTCGATTTCTTCTTTATCTTCAATCTCTTTCACTAATTGAATCGTGTCTGAAACTCCGACAATTAACACACGTTCTCCAATTTTCACCATTTGAATAGAGCGATTAGGACCTAAAGAAAGCCCACCTATCGATTGCATCGTATGATTGTTTTGAAACTGCCTCGTTCGACTATTTACAAATCGTAATAATAAATAGATAAGCCCGATAACTAAAAGTAGTGCACCAATCATCTGAACAATTAGCCAAAAGAAACTTTTCTCTTGATAACTTTCAACTACCGGTTCAGCGTCTTGATTTACTGGTAATTCATCAGTATTGGGTGTAGCATCCTCTGTAGGTGTTTGAAGGCTATCTGCTACTGTCCGAGGTCCTTCTGTTGACTCTGCCCCGATAGAGACAGGGAACAGAAGGAAGAAAAATAGTAAGAATAACAATAAGCTTCGTAATAACAAAAGATGCACCCCTTTCTAATTTACTTATCCTAATGCTTTCCCGATCGCTTCTAGCACGCGGTCAGCTTGGAATGGTTTCACGATAAAGTCCTTTGCACCAGCTTGGATAGCATCAATAACCATCGCTTGTTGCCCCATTGCCGAACACATAATGATTTTTGCATTCCCATCCATTTTTTTAATTTCCTTTAATGCCGTAATTCCATCCATCTCTGGCATTGTTATATCCATTGTTACAAGATCAGGAGATAGCTCTTTGTATTTCTCAACAGCCTGTGCTCCATCTGGTGCTTCACCTACAACGTCATACCCATTTTTACTAAGAATATCTTTAATCATCATTCTCATAAATGCAGCATCATCAACAATTAAAATCTTTTTTGACATATTGGTCATCCTTTCTCCATCTCTTATTTTAAGTTGCGAATTCGTTCTTCTTGACTAACAATATCCGTTACACGTACTCCAAAGTTTTCATCAATAACAACAACTTCACCTTTAGCGATCAGCTTTTGATTTACTAAAATATCAACTGGTTCCCCGGCAAGCTTATCAAGTTCGATAATGGAACCTTGACTAAATTCTAGAATTTCTTTAATCGAACGTTTTGTTCTTCCTAATTCCACTGTTACATTTAGCGGAATATCCAATAACATATTTAAATTTTGAGACTCTGATTGTGTTAATCTTGGTGTTTCAAAATTTGTAAACGCTGCTGGTTGAACATCGACTTGACGCTGATTAAAGTTTGAACCTAAATGCTGTTGACCACGTTGTTCATAATGTGGTTGATGATATTGTTCTTGCGCTTGTTGTGGCGGTGCTTGCATTGTCGGCTGTTGTGCAACTGGTTCAGCAGCCTGAGTCGGTTCTGGTTGTGGTGCTGGTGTTGGAGCCGTTATTTCTTCTTCTGTTGAAGAAGGATTCATCAATTCATTCACTAAATCTTTAGCAAATCGAACCGTAACTAATTGCATAATAGATGAATCAATTAAGTCTCCAACTTTTAAGCGAAATGAAATTTTTACAAGCATTTCATCTTTTGGAACATTTGACATTCCTTCTTCATTTTTAACATCCATAATGTCAATGCCAGGAGGAGAAATATCCACTTTTTTATTAAAAATCGTTGACATCGATGTTGATGCAGAACCCATCATTTGATTCATTGCTTCTTGGACAGCACTAATTTCCATCTCACCTAATTGGTCGTTTGGGTTTGTCCCATCTCCACCAAGCATTAAATCAGCAATGATTGCCGCGTCAGTTGATTTAATGACAAGCATGTTCATGCCTTCAAAGCCAACTGTATACTCAACAGATATCGCAACATGTGGTTTTGGAAATTCTGTTTCTAATGAACTTTTATCAATAACGGACACTTTAGGAGTCGTAATATCGACTTTTTGATTTAATAACGTTGACAATGCAGTTGAAGCACTCCCAAACGAAATATTGCCAATTTCCCCTAACGTATCTTGTTCTACAGGAGATAAGTAGTCATTCACATTTAATGACGGCTTGTCGCTTTCTTCCTCTTGTGTATCTCCGTCTGCTTCTGTAACACCTTTTAATAATTCATTTATTTCATCTTGGGATAGCATATCACCATTCATCGCCTGTTCCCTCCTCCATCACATCTGTGACTTGAACTGCCACTTGATTTTTTATTTTTCCTGGTTGTGCTAAATATTTCGGTTCTCCTCCAACACTTACGACCAATGGCTTAGAAATGGGTTGATTTAATTCAATAACATCACCTATGGCTAAGTATAAAAAGTCTTGAATTGAGATTTCAGAACGACCTAATTCAGCGTTCACAACTAAAGGAGCTGATTGAACGGTTCTTTCTAATGAAACAACTTCTTCAGGAAGTCGTTGTTTTTTCTTTGTTTGCATCCAATAATGTACAGATAATTTCGGTAAAATTTCTTCTAATACAACATGTGGCAAACATAAGTTAATCATCCCAGATGTTTCGCCAATCGTCGTAGACAAAGAAATAACAACAACCGTTTCATTTGGTGATACCATTTGTAAAAATTGTGGGTTCACTTCAAGTGCTTCTGTCACTAAATCAAATTCGATTATCGAACTCCATGCTTCAGTAAAACTCTCTAATGTTCGTTGGAACAATTGAGACATTATTCGAGTTTCAATTTCTGTTAAATTTTCAACTTTATTTACAGCGATACCTTTACCACCTAATAATCTGTCTAACATTGAATAGGCGATGTTTGGATTCACTTCCATTAAAAAACGGCCGTCTAGCGGGTACGCTTCAAATACATTCAATATTGTCTGTTTCGGAATCGAACGAATAAATTCCTCATATGGTAACTGGTCAACAGATGCAACTGAAATTTGAACAAATGTTCGTAATTGCGCTGAAAAGAATGTCGTTAACAACCTGGCAAAGTTTTCGTGAATTCTCGACAAACTTCGAATTTGATCTTTCGAAAAACGTAATGCTCGCTTAAAGTCGTACACTTTAATTTTCTTTTCGGATTCTTCTTTTTTTAATTCATCCGCATCCATTTCACCAGTCGATAGCGCAGACAAAAGCGCATCAATCTCACCTTGTGACAAAATATCAGCCAAGAGCCTCACCTCTTTTCATTCCATGTCGTTCATTTATTGAATAATAAATCGTCTTGTGTATACGTGAACTACTTCTCCTTCTTCCATTAACTCATTTATCTTTTCACGTAATTTACTTTCTAGGTCTTCAATTGCTTCTCCACCAGAAAGTTGAGAACTTGTAACCTCGGATAATTCGCGAATAATAATATTCTCAAGTTGGAAATCACGTTTTGCAATTTCTTTTAATGCTTTTTTGTTATCGACTTGAATGCGAAATTGTACTTTCGCAAAATCATTCGAAAGAAGGTTTGTCGTCATTTCTGGTGTGTCATATGATAAAGACACAATTTCATCAATCGTTGGCTCATGGTCTTCATCTGAATTACTAGAAAAATAGTTTACTAATACGAGAGCAAGGACACCGAGTAACGTTAATGAAAGAATAATAATTAACATTATCGTAATTAGTTTATTTTTAAACACTCATGAGCCCTCCGTTTGTCTGTCTTTGTACATCGCAACTAAGCCGATGCTTTTGTAGAACTGATTGATTTTCAGCATAACATCATCCATTGTATCTAGCACTACGATCTTTTTTCCATTGACAAGTGTAATCGTCGTATCAGGAAAAGCTTCGACTTGTTCTATTAACAATGCATTCAATAAAAACTCATTACGGTTTAATCGAATTAAAGAAATCATCGGCATTATATAGGCTAGGACGTAGCCTAGCCTACCCTCCTAGTTTAAATTTTGCTTATCGCTTCATTTGCATAATTTCTTGTAAAATTTCATCTGAAGTGGTAATCATTCGCGTATTTGCCTGAAATCCACGTTGTGCAACGATCATTTCCGTAAACTCTTCAGATAAGTCAACATTTGACATTTCAAGCGCACCAGAGAAAAGTAATCCTGCTCCTTGCTCACCCGGAATCGCCATTGGTAATGGATTTCCTGAGTTCGCAGATTGAATGTAAATGTTTCCACCAGATTTCTCTAATCCGTCAGGGTTATTAAATTTTACAAGTCCGATTTGACCCATCTCCATTAACACACCTTCAGCATTAACTACGTTAATCTTTCCGTCAGAACCGATACTGAAACTTTTTACATCGTTAATCGTGCCATTTGGTTCACCTGTTTCATCATTAATAGTTCCGTCAAACAAACGTAATGGTGATTGTCCATTCATCCCAACTAAATACAACCCGTTTGAATTTACAATCGCACCATCTTGATCTAGATAAAAGTTACCAGCACGAGTGTAAAATGAATTCCCAGCTTCGTCTCTTACTTCAAAAAATCCATCACCTGAAATCCCTAAATCAAGCTGGCGACCTGTTGTTTGTAAGCTTCCTTGTGTTCCAATCGTATCAATTGTTGCTAATTGTGATCCTAAACCAACTTGACGTGGGTTCATCCCTCCACGGTTGTCTCCTGGTGCTGTTGCTCCTGCAAGCTGTTGGCTCATTAAATCTGAAAAAGTCGTTCTTCCTTTTTTATATCCGAATGTATTAACGTTAGCGATATTATTTCCGATTACATCAAGTTTTACTTGAAAGTTCTTCATTCCACTTATTCCTGAGTACATTGAACGTAACATATGAGCGTGATGCCCCTTTCTTCTTTTCGTTTTTTTTACTGCTTCTGTCAATCCACAGTATTGATAGCTTCCTTTTCGGTCCAGCTATCTTTTAAATAATGATTGTGCCGTTAATATTGGTAAAAATTTGCGAACTTGCCTCCGTCCGGTCTAATGCCGTAATTACGGTATTGTTTTTCACACTTACAACTAATGCCGCTTCCTCCATTAATACCAAAGAGTCATGAATGCCTTTTTCACGTGCTTCCTTTAGCTTTCCTTCGATGACTGTCCATCTTTGTTCGGCTATTTCAATTCCTCGCTCATCCATTCGCTTTTGAGCATGTTTGCTTATTTTGAGTTCCTCTGTTTGTTCAAGTTGAGAATGAAGCAAAGAAGCGAATTTAGAAGGTTGCACATGCTTTGCCACATGTTTTCCTGGAAGCTTCGGTAATTGATGCAAATGGTGTGAGTGGATTTTTGTTTCCATAACCATCACCTCGTTTGCGTTCTAACAAATGAGCCTTATTCGGCTTTACTTACTTGAACTAACTGGTCATTTCGAATCCATACTCCACTATCGAGTTGAATAGAAATTGCCCCATTTTTATCAACTTTCACAGAAGTAACCGTATTTTCATGTTCCTCTGTTCGTGAACGGAAATCATCAATTTTTACTTCTAATTCCCATTTCACTTTTTTTCCGATAAGCTCACTATGTTGAACTAAATTTTGACTCGTTTGTGTTTTTACAAATTGCTGAATCGCCGTACTCATATTTGTCATTTGTTCTAAACTTGAAAACTGAGCCATTTGGGCGATAAATTCACGATCCTCCATTGGATTTAATGGATCCTGATTTTGCAATTGTGTTATTAACATTTTCAAAAAATCATCTTTGCCAAGAATATTTCCTGGTGTTGACTTTTGTTGTTGTTGATGCGTTGCCAATGAATAATTATCTTGAATTGTATTTGTCATTGTTTATTCACACCTTATACTTTTTCATTAAAGGTTAAATCATCGAGTAGCTCAGAAAACGATTCTTGCTGAGGCTCTTCCTTATCCTCTTCATGACGCTGTTCTCGTTGTTGCTGCTGTTTGTTTTCTTCGTCTTTGTGCAATTGTCCAAACTGTTGCTGTTGTACAATTTCAATTTTTTCTACTTGAAGCTGTTGCAAGCCAAAACTTTGACGTAGTTGGTGTAATTGCGATTCAATTAACTCTTTAGCAGCCGTCGTTGTCGCCATAATCTTTGCTGTTATGACACCGTTTTGCTGTAATAATTGAATATCTAAACGTCCAAGATGGGCCGGGTTTAGCTTTAATGTCAATTGTGTCGTTCCACCATTTAACAGGCGAACATTACTATTCCCTAATAACTCTTGAAATTGTCGCATAAACTGTTGTTGTTGCGCTTGTTTTGTTTGTGATTCTCCAACATGAATCACAAATTGCTGAACTCTGTCCATCGGTTGAGCTAATTCTAATCCTTGTTGAACAAGTGAAAGCGATTTGGTTCCATCATCATAGTTCATATTTAAGTTCGGAATCGGCATAACCGACTGTTTTTGATTCATCATCTGTTGCTGCACTTGTTGAATATGGTGGAAAAATGATTCTTTCTTCGCTTCAGCTACAGGCTTTTCTTTGTTTACTACATTGTTTACTTCAGTCAAAACAACAACTACTTTTTGCAAAAGCTCTTTTACATTCGGTTGTCCTGTCATTACCGTTTCATTTCCTTTTGGTAACTGTTGGATAACAGTTGGGAACAGTTCAACTACGATTGGTAATAATGGAGCAAGTGCTTTTTCTACATCAATTGTTCCTTTGTCTTGTTCTTCTTGTAATGATAATAATATTGCGATGACTTTTGTGATTGGGTTCAATTCCGTGTCGTTCATGACAAGTTCTAGCGATTGATTAGAACCAATTACATTTTCAAGCTGCTGTTTTATATCATCAGGTAGTTGTTCATGTACCGATGTCGCTTCTTTTGTTACCTCAGAAGGAACATAAATATTTTGAAAGTGTTCAGATACAATGAAAAGAGCTTCATCAGTTTCTGTTTCCGTTAACAAAGGTACATCCTTTTGTAGTTCTAGTTGAGGGTGTTGTCCTTCTTCCTGTGGTATAAGTAATTGTTGAAATAACCCAAAGAAAACTGTATTTTCACCTGTATTTTCGCTTGGAATTTGTTTTTGCCCTACCGTTGGTTGTTGAAGTCCAAGTAGTTGTATAGGTGCAATTTGCATGTTTTTCTTTCACCTCCTTTCAATTTCCTTATACATTATTGATTCGATAGGAGAAGCATAATTTCAGCGGCTTTTTCCGCTTCCATCTTCGCTAATATAGCAGCACGTGTTTGAATCGAAATTTGGGACATATGCAAGATTGCTTCATCTACTGCGAGCTCAGATAAAATGTTGGCCGCGTTTTTAGCAGACATTGCTTCATAGGTTTTTCCGATATCTTTTAGTTCAATTTTTACCTCCGCTGTCGCTTCTTCTTGTAGACCCACATGCTCTTCTAATTCCTTTGCGAGCTCGGTTTGCAATTCAAGTTCTTCTTCTTTCTCTGCAACTTGACGCTCTAAATCAGTAATTTTAGCTTCTTGTTCATGAATAGTAGCCATTAGCTCCTCAACATTTACAGCTTCTTCCTCTTCCTCTTGACTGGCCTCTTCTTCATCTATCATCGAAGAAACAAACGGAAGTGTTGACCCCACTTCTTTTGCTTTATCTCCAAGGTTAATTCCAAGAAACTGGGCACCTACGAAAACAAGAAGTAGTAAGAAAAGCAATGGAATAAAACCGGTAAAGAAAAACCATTGAAATTTGCTATATTCTTTTTGTTTTTCGCTCATCTTCTCACCTATTCTTTAGCGGTTTGCATATAATTGAACTGCGATCTCATCCATGAGTTTATTTTCTTCCGCTTTTTGTTCTAACATATATTCCTCAAGCTTTTTTTCTTTCATTTTTTCATAGGTTTTAAATTCAATCGCTGATTTTGTTAACATATCTTGCTTTTGATACATATGCTCTCGCGCGATATTTGTTTTAAATTGCTGTTGCTCAATTTCTTGTTGCAATCGCATGATTAATGTTTGATGTTGCAACAATTCATGCACTGGCATTCCTGAAGACAGCTGTTCGCGGTAGCCATCCTCAATTTTTTCCCGTCTTTTTAACAAGTTATATAAAGCTGTCGCTGTTTCTTCAAATGTTTGCGCTGCCTCATGATAATCAAGCTGCTTCGTCTGTTTTTCTTTTTCTTTCATTTCTAATACTTTTTGCAACGTATATTGAAAGGTCATCGTTTCTCTCCTTTACCAAACTCTTGAATCAATTGATGTTTCGATTCAACAAAGGATATATGTTCTTCTGTGCTTTGTTTTAAAAATGAAATAATTTGCGGATACATTCGAATCGCTTCATCCACTTGCTTCGATGTCCCTCTTTTATAAGCCCCAATATTGATTAAATCTTCAGAGTCATAATACGAAGCTAATAACGTTCGTAATTGTTCTGCTGCATGTAAATGGTCTGGAGTAGCAATGTCGTGCATAACACGACTTACACTTCTGAGTATATTAATCGCTGGAAACTGACCTTTATTCGCTAACTTACGGTCCAATATAAAATGACCATCTAATATCCCACGAACCGCATCTGAAATAGGTTCATTAAAATCATCTCCATCGACTAAAACGGTGTAAAATGCTGTAATCGAACCCGTTGCATCTGTCCCTGAGCGCTCTAACAAACGGGGAAGCATCGCAAAAACAGATGGTGTATACCCTTTTGTAGTAGGGGGTTCTCCTATAGCTAAACCAATTTCTCGCTGTGCCATCGCAAATCTTGTCACTGAGTCCATCATTAAGTTCACATCTAAGCCCTGATTTCGAAAATATTCAGCAATCGCTGTTGCGGTCATGGCCCCTTTTATTCGCATTAAAGCAGGCTGGTCTGATGTAGCGACAACTAATACCGTCCGTTTTAATCCTTCTTCCCCTAGGTCACGTTCGATAAAGTCTTTTACCTCACGACCACGCTCTCCAATTAATGCAATCACATTAATATCAGCTTCGGAGTTTTTTGTAATCATGGACAGAAGTGTACTTTTTCCGACACCACTTCCTGCAAAAATCCCGATACGCTGTCCTTTTCCAACGGTTAATAACGAATCAATCGCTCTTACTCCTAAACCCATTTGTTCTGAAATTCGCGGTCTTTTTAATGGGTTCGGCGGATTATTATCCGTCGGAAAGGAAGATAACCCTCCAGGAAGCTCTGATCCATCTAGAGGTTGTCCACACCCATCTATAATTTTCCCAATCAAATTAGAGCCTACTTTGATCTGTAACGGCTTATTTGTCCCTTCAACTAAGCTCCCTGGAGAAATATCATTTGTTCCGTTAAGTGGCATTAACAACACATTTTCATCACGAAAGCCAACAACTTCAGCCATCACTTTTGATTTCTTTTGCTTGCCGACATGGATATAACATAGGTCTCCGATTGAAGCTTGAGGTCCTCTTGATTCAATCGTCAATCCAACTACTCTTGTTACTTTTCCATACCATTTCAAAGAATCAATAGATTGTATTTCAGATACAACACTATGAGCGTTCACTTGTCGAAGCCTCCTTCAGTTTTTCATGAAGTCTCGCCTTTATTTCAGTAAGTTGGCTATCAACACTCGCATCGATACGACCAAATGGCGTTTCAATTATACAGCCTTGTTCATTAAGCTGAGAATCAGGATAAATATACAATTCTTGTGTTTGACTTAATAAACTACTTATCTCTTCTTTATGGGATAATGTCCGTTCATACATCACTGGGTGGATATATAAAGTTACATCTTCCCGATCTCTCACTTCTTTGATCGCTTCTTTCATAATGACCATCCATGCATCATCTAACTGAGAAATGACACCTGGCATCATTTTTTGACAGATTGCTAAAGCAATGTCGATAATAACTGGCTCCGCCTGTTCTATTCGATTGTGATAGTCCTGCTTAGAAGCAGCAATAACCGCTTTAGCTTGCTCCAGCTCATGTTCACACGCTGCTTTTCCAGCATCTAATCCGTGTTCAAATCCTTCATTATAACCAACTTCTTGTGCTTCTCTTTGCAATTGTTCAAGTTGATCATGAACTTGTTGTTGATATACTTCGAGCTGTTGTCTTCTTTCTTCAGCTTCGCGTTCTGCATTTGCAATGATTTCGGCTGCTTCGACTTTGGCTTGTTCAATAAGATGATTTACTTCATCTGACGAAGTGTTGTTCATTTGCTCTTGTTCATCCAACTCAAACTCTTCGGTAAACGATTGGCTTTGAATTGGTTTAATTCCTATTTGGACGACTTCTTCTTTTTTAGCATTCGTAAAAGGAGACTTAATGAGCTTAGACAATAATATCATCTCCTCCACCACGCGCGATTACGATTTCACCTGCCTCTTCAAGACGACGAACAATCGCTACAATTCGTGACTGCGCTTCTTCTACATCTCGAAGTCTAACCGGACCCATGAATTCCATTTCTTCTTTAAATGTATCAGCCATACGCTGAGACATATTGCTAAAGATAACTTCCTTCACTTCGTCACTTGCCACTTTAAGTGAAAGCTGTAAATCTTCATTTTCCACATCACGGATAACACGTTGAATTGAACGATTATCAAGTGTAACAATATCTTCAAAGACAAACATTCTCTTCTTAATTTCTTCTGCAAGTTCTGGATCTTGAATTTCAAGCGCATCTAAAATCGTTCTTTCCGTACTTCGGTCAACACCATTTAACACTTCTACAACTGCTTCAATTCCACCAGTTTCTGTGTAATCTTGCGTAACAGTCGCCGATAATTTTTGTTCAAGAATGCTTTCGACTTCATTTACTATTTCAGGCGATGTGCTATCCATTAACGCGATTCGCTTTGCAACATCTGCTTGAACCTCTTGTGGAAGCTCAGAAAGAATTTGACCGGCTTGTACTGATTCTAAATAAGACAAAATAAGAGCAATCGTTTGTGGATGTTCATTTTGAATAAAGTTTAAAATTTGGGATGCATCTGCTTTTCTTGCAAAATCAAAAGGACGAACTTGTAAAGTCGATGTTAATCGGTTAATAATTTCCATCGCTTCGTTTTCACCTAATGCTTTTTCAAGAACATTTTTGGCATAGCCAATCCCACCTTGAGAAATATAATCTTGCGCTAATACTAATTGATGAAATTGCTCGACGATTTCTTCCTTTGTGTTGCTTTCCACCTTGCGAACATTCGCAATTTCCAAAGTTAATTTTTCAATCTCTTCTTCACTTAAATGTTTATATACTTGTGCAGAAACATCTGGCCCTAATGAAATTAGGAGGATAGCCGCTTTTTGTTTGCCAGATAGTTTCGAATTTTTCTTTGTGTCCTTCAACTGCTTTCCCTCCTAATCTTCAGTTAACCAAGTTCGAACTAGTTTTGCGAAATCATCTGGTTTGTCTTTCGCTAATTTCTCTAATTGTTTTCGTTTTACCGCCATCTCACTATCATCATCATTTGGTAAATCAGGTATCTCTCTTGCCATAGTTGGCGGAACATCAACTTCTTCTGTTTCTTCTTGAACTGCTTTTTTACGACGAACAAGTAATATTACTAATAAAACGATAATCGCTACAAGCACGCCGCCAACAACATACATCCATGTCGGGATCATTGGCTGAACAACAGGTTCCATTACCGGCTTCCCATTAAATGGTTGTGCTGATACGAATATTTTTTGGTTTATTTCATCATCTGTTAAATTATCTGCGATATTGCTATCAATACTTGTACGAACTATCGTACCTAAAATCTGTTGAATATCATTAATTCGTTCTTGCGGTAAAGATAATGGGTCCTCAGGATTTGGCGGTTCTACCATGACTTGTAAGCCGATATCTCTTATACGATACGGGCTTTCAACGATATCACGGCGAATTCGATTCACATCATTGTTAATTCGTTCTTCAATTCTTTCATAATCACCTACGCCACCACCAATAACTCCTGGATAATTCGGAATGCCCTCACCAACTCCAGCAATTCCTCCTTCACCCATGTCTTCTCCTGAGTACGTTTCCGTTACTCGCTCTATACTTACAGCTAATCCAGCCATGTTTTCTTCATCTACTGGTGAAACTAAATCTTCTTGTCGATTTTCTTGAGTAAAATCAATATCCGTTGAGACAGAAACCAATACTTTATCATGACCCATTATCGTCCCAAGCATTTGTTGTAGTTGACGTTGAATGTCTTGCTCAACATCACGTTTGATTGAACGTTGTTGCTCATACGCTGTAAGTGAAGAACCGACAGCTGAATCATCTAAATACTCAAGGTGTTCAAACATTTGGTTCATAATCACAATATTTTCAATAGGAAGATTTGGTACACTTTTAGATACTAAATGGTAAAGTGCACGAATTTGCTTAGCATCCATTTGATATCCTGGAGCTGTGTTAACAACAATGGATGCAGATGCCGCATTCGGTGTGTCTGTGACCCATAAGCTTTCTTCTGGTAATGTAATCATGACATTGGCACTAGAAACGCCATCGACATTTCGAATTAAGTTTCCTAATTCCGTTTGAATGGCGGCTCTTTCTACAACCGAAAATTCATTATCGGTCATCCCAAATCCCATACCATCTTTAAACGTCCCATAATCAATACTTCCACTATGTGGAATTCCTTCAGCTGCTAATTCTACTTTTAATGTGTCAACCATTGTCTCTGGTACACTAATTGTTGTCCCATTATGTGAAATTTGTGACTGAACCCCTCTGGCATCAAGCGTCTCCTTAATTTGACCAGTTTCTTGTACAGTTAAATTACTGTATAGGGGCACAAAGTTTGAACGGGTTCCAAAAAAAGCTAGTAAACCAAATAATAAAAGTAATACTGCAACTGAACCGATCATCATTCCTTTTTGACTCGTCGTTCTACTTTTCCAAAAAGTCCCTATTTTTTCTTTATATAATGTAAGATTCTCGTTCATGTGCCCTCCTAGCTAAAACCATGTCAATGTTGTAAACTCACTTGATTTTATACTTGCATTCTCATTACTTCTTGATATGCTTCAATCACTTTATTTCGAACTTCTATTGTCGCCTGTAATGTTAAGGAAGCTTTTTGTCCTGTAATCATTACATTGTGCAGGTCATCAATTTCGCCTCTAGCTAAAGCTTCGGTCGCTTTAGCTGATTCATTTTGCACTTTATTTACATTTTGAAGTGCATCACTTAGCGCTTGCTTAAATTTATTATGAGCCTCTGCAGGTGTTTGTTTCACTTCTAAACTACGTGGCAATATAAACGGTGATTGAATTTTATTTATGTCCATGATTTACCCTCTCTTTATCTGTTAACGCCCAATTTCTAGGGCTTTCATTAACATATTTTTCGTTGCATTTAATGTTGTTACATTCGCTTCGTACGATCGTGTCGCACTCATCAAATCAACCGTTTCCTTTAATGGATCAACGTTTGGTAATTGAACATATCCTTCTGCATTCGCATCTGGATGAAATGGGTCGTACACTAGCTTAAATGGAGATTGGTCTTCAACAATTCTTGAGACTTTAACACCTTCACCAGCTTGATTACTTTTTCCCATCGCTTTTTGTAAGTGAGAAGAAAAGTGTTGTTGGTTCGGTTGTAGCACAACCATCTTCCTACGATAGGGCTGCCACTCTCCATTTACAAAATTTGCTCGTGTTGTATCTGCATTCGCCATGTTTGATGACACAACATCCATTCTCAAACGTTGAGCCGTTAAAGCTGAAGCTGTTGTATTAAACCCACTAAAAATCGTCATCCCTATCTACCTCCTTTTATAACCGTCTCAAGGCTTTTAAATCTACCATTCAAGCGGTCAATTAACGCATTATAATAGATTTGGTTTTTGGCAAGCTCTGCCATTTCATGGTCAATGTCTACATTATTCAAATTGTGATTGTACATCGTTTTGTTATTGGTCGTGACAAATGCTTGTCTTTGCTTTCCTGTACTAAATTCGACATGTCGATGGTCCGTTCGATTTGCGTTAAAAGAACTATTTTCCAACTCTCGATTTAATGTATGTTTAAATTCGACATTTTTTGCTTTGTAGTTCGGTGTATCGACATTTGCGATATTATTTGCGATTGTTTTTTGTCGTAAAGCTGAGCCATCAATGGCTTTCTCAAGTGTATGAAATGCAGAACTCGAGAAAAGATTCATATTTATTCACCCTTTCACTAAATTACATCATCAAAACTTTTAGACTAAAGTCTTAGCTAACTTTATCGAATTATGTTGAATGATGTAATCGCATGTCTATTATAATATATAATTCCTAAAAAATAATTAATAATTAATTCCTTTTTTCATGTTTTTTTACATTTTTTTATTTATGTTCTTTTATTTCTCCTACGATTGTCATGTATCAATAGTAAACTAAAATATATCATACTATGAAGGAAGCTTTTGATCTACAACTATTTAAAAAAAAACGAAAAAAAAGTCGAAAAAACACCGTTCCTGTTACCTTGGAACGGTGTTTTTTCCTAAAATTGTTAATTTGTTTTTAATTTTTCTAGTTCTGCTAAAAATTTATCGTTCAAAACCTTTATATATGTGCCTTTCATTCCGAGTGACCTTGATTCAATCACACCAGCACTTTCTAATTTTCGTAAGGCATTGACGATAACCGAACGCGTAATCCCAACTCGGTCTGCAATTTTGCTTGCAACAAGCAAGCCTTCTTTTCCATCTAATTCTTCAAAAATATGCTCAACAGCTTCTAATTCACTATACGATAACGATGAAATCGCCATTTGAACAACAGCTTTACTTCTTGCTTCCTCTTCAATTTCTTGAGTTTTTTCATGTGAAATTTCCATTCCTACAACTGTAGCTCCATATTCAGCTAAGATTAAATCATCATTATTAAAGGAATCATTTAATCTCGCTAATATTAATGTTCCTAATCTTTGTCCTCCACCAAGGATAGGAACAATTGTCGTTAAACCTGTAGAAAATAAATCTTTATTCTCAACGGGAAATGCTGTGTATTCACTATTAATATCTAAATTAGCACTTGTTTCATCTAATTTAAATAAATTCGTTGTATACACTTCCGGAAATTGGCGTTCCTCTAACATTTTCTTCATTCTTTCATTTTCGATTTCTTGTTTAATCGCAAATCCTAATAATTTCCCACGACGACTAACAACAAAAATATTGGCACTTATAACATCACGTAACGTTTCCGCCATATCTCTAAAATTCACGTGTTGTCCGCCTGATTTTTGTAACATTTCATTAATTTTTCTCGTTCTTGATAATAAATCCATCGTTTTTCCTCCTAGTTTCATCCTACAAAATATACTGGCTTAAATCTCTGTTTTTAGCAATCGATGCTAATTTTTCTTCTACATACTGTGGTGTAATTTTAATTTCTGCTAAGTTAATATCAGGTGCTTCGAAAGATAAATCCTCCAACAGCTTTTCTAATAACGTATGAAGCCGTCGTGCGCCTATGTTTTCTGTATCTTGATTTACATCCGTTGCAATTGTCGCAATCTTATGAATAGCATCGTCAGAAAATTCTACTTTTATACCTTCTGTTTCTAATAGAGCTGTATATTGCTTTATTAATGCATTATTCGGTTCAATTAAGATTCGTTTAAAGTCATCAACTGTTAGATTTGATAACTCCACTCGAATCGGGAAACGCCCTTGCAATTCCGGAATTAAATCTGACGGTTTTGCCATATGAAACGCTCCAGCAGCAATAAATAAAATGTGATCCGTACGAACTGGCCCATATTTCGTAACAACCGTTGAACCTTCGACAATTGGAAGAATATCTCGTTGTACCCCTTCTCTAGATACATCGGCAGAATTTTGATTTTTTCCTGCCACTTTATCAATTTCATCAATAAAAATAATTCCTAATTGTTCTGCACGGTTTACAGCATCCTGTGTGACTTCATCCATATCAATGAGTTTTTGTGCTTCTTCATCCGTTAATACTTTTCTAGCTTCAGCAACAGTTAACTTACGTTTCTTCTTTCGCTTCGGCATCATTCCACCTAACATATCTTGCATATTGATGCCCATTTGTTCCATTCCAGCTCCTTGAAACATATCAAGGAAGTTTTGCGATTGTTCTTCTACTTCAATCGTCACCATCCAATCCTCGAGCTCTCCTAATGCTAACTGATGAGCCATTTGCTTTTTGCGTTGATTCGCATCAGTTTGCTCTGTTTCGGGTTGTGGTTCTTCCTGTTGTCCTTGATTTCCAAATAACATTTCTAATGGATTTTTATATTGTGTTTGTTTCTTAGCGGTCGGTACAAGCAAGTCAACGATTCTGCGATTCGCATTTTCCTCTGCTTTGTCTTTTACACTAACCATCTTTTCTTCTTTCACTAAGCGTATAGATGTTTCAACTAAATCACGAACCATTGACTCTACATCTCGACCTACATAACCAACTTCTGTGAATTTTGTCGCTTCCACTTTGCTAAATGGAGCCCCAACTAGTTTTGCTAACCTTCTGGCAATTTCAGTTTTCCCGACGCCTGTTGGTCCAATCATTAAAATATTTTTCGGCGTTACTTCATCTCGTAATTTTTCTTCTAATTTCCCACGACGATATCGATTTCTTAATGCAATTGCAACCGAACGTTTTGCTGCATCTTGCCCTACTATGTATTGATCAAGTCGCTCAACAATTTGTCTAGGTGTTAATTGGCTTTCCATTTTCATCGCCTCCATTACGTCAGTTTGAATTACAATTCTTCAATAACGATTTGGTCATTTGTATACACACAAATTTCACCTGCTGTTTCAAGCGCTGCTACAGCAATTTCTTTTGCAGATAAGTTTGGTGCATGTTTTTTTAATGCTCGACCAGCAGATAAAGCATAATTTCCACCTGAACCTATTGCTAAAATACCATCATCAGGCTCAATCACTTCACCTGTCCCTGATACAAGCAATAAATGCTCCTCATTCATTACGATTAACATTGCTTCAAGACGTCGTAACACTTTATCATTCCGCCATTCTTTCGCTAATTCTACAGCCGCTCTTTGCAGGTTCCCGTTAAACTCTTCTAGTCGACCTTCGAATTTTTCAAATAAAGTAAAAGCATCCGCAACAGAACCAGCAAAACCCGCCAATACTTTCCCCTGATATATCTTACGTACTTTACGGGCTGTATGTTTCATCACAACAGCATTACCAAATGTAACTTGGCCGTCGCCTGTCATCGCACATTTTCCGTTATGTTGAATCGCAAAAATTGTTGTCGCATGAAAAGAATGTGTTGTCATATTAATCCTCCTTATCGTACCTATAATTGACCTTATGCTCTTGGATGGTGCTTATTGTATACTTCTTTTAAACGGTCTTTAGTTACATGTGTGTAGATTTGGGTTGAAGAAAGATGCTCATGACCTAACAATTCTTGCACGACTCGTAAATCAGCACCTTGATTTAATAAGTGAGTGGCAAATGTATGACGTATCATATGAGGTGTACTATGTACAGTAAGAGCTGCTTGACCTAATCGTTTGTTTAATATCGTACGAACACTTCGGTCACTTAACGGGCCACCTCGAAAATTTACAAACAATTGAGATGTAGGCTTTGAACTTTTCTTCATTAATTGTATACGACCATCATTGACATAGGTTTCAATTGCATCTAAAGCAAAGCTCCCAACTGGAACATATCGTTCTTTCCGACCCTTTCCAAATACAAGAATTGTCCCAAATGTAAAGTCAATATTATTTATAGTTAAATTGCAACACTCACTCACACGTATACCCGTTGCATAAAGCAGTTCTAGAATTGCTTTGTCTCTTTGATCAAGAGGTTCGTCTTGTTTAAAGGATGAAAATAATGTGTCCATTTCTTGCTCATACAAAAACGTCGGCAATTTCAATTCTTTTTTTGGCAAATGAGCAAAGGCAAAAGGGTTTTCTGTTACGAATGTTTCTCGAAGAAGAAAACGATAAAAACTTCGCAAGCAAGAAATTTTCCTCGCTACAGTCGAGCGTGCATAACCTTGACGATATAACTCAGTTAAATATAACCTTACAAAAACATAAGAAACAGCAGCAAAGTCATCAATCTTATGCTGCTTCATAAACGATATGAAGTGGGTAATATCTAGTTCATAATTTGTAAATGTATGAACTGAACTATTTTTTTCAATTTGTAAATATTGAAAAAATAATGTTTTTTCATGTTCCATTTTTTTGTCCATATTTTTAGTCCACCTCACAAGAGCTACTAAATTTTATCATAATTTAGTAGCTCTTTTCAATAAAGTTTACATTTTTTTCATAAAATTCTGAATTGTTGTCAACGCACGATTAGCTAACTGTTCATTACGTTCTTGCTTGTTTTTAATACGCTTTTCTAACGGAGGCAATAAACCGAAATTCGCATTCATTGGCTGAAAGTTCTTTGGGTTAGCCGTTGTAATATAGTTAGACATACTTCCTAAAACAGTCTCTTGTGGGAAGGTAAGCACGTCTTTATTTTGAACCAATCTTGCTGCATTCATTCCTGCAATTAACCCAGCTGCAGCTGATTCAACATAACCTTCGACACCGGTAATTTGACCAGCAAAAAATAAATCTTCTCGTTGCCGATATTGATATGTTGGCTCAAGTAAATTAGGAGAATTAATAAAAGTGTTTCGATGCATTACTCCATACCTTACAATCTCCGCATTTTCTAAACCAGGGATTAATTGAATAATTTCTTTTTGGGGCCCCCATTTAATATGGGTTTGGAATCCAACAATATTGTAAAGGGTTCCAGATTGGTTATCTTGTCTTAGCTGAACAACAGCAAATGGACGTTTGCCTGTTTTCGGGTCCTCAAGACCGACTGGTTTCATTGGACCAAACAACAATGTTTTTTTGCCACGCTTTGCCATCACTTCTACAGGCATACACCCTTCAAAGAAAATTTCTTTTTCAAACTCTTTTAACGGGACAGATTCAGCAGCAATGAGTGCCTCATAAAATCGGTCAAACTCTTCCTCTGTCATCGGGCAATTTAAATATGCGGCTTCCCCTTTGTCATACCTTGATTTTAAATATACTTTTTCCATATCAATGCTATCGGTTTCAATAATTGGTGCTGCTGCGTCATAAAAATATAAATATTCTTCTCCAGTTAAATGTTGTAATTGTTCCGATAATGCAGGTGAGGTTAATGGTCCTGTTGCAATGACCGTAGGACCTTCAGGGATTTTTTCAATTTCTTCTGTTACTACCGTTACATTCGGATGGTTTCGAACTCGTTCTGTCACTGCATTGGCAAATTCATGACGGTCAACTGCTAACGCACCACCTGCAGGAACAGAACAATCATCTGCTGCTTTAATAATGACAGAATCAAGCAATCTCATTTCTTCTTTTAATACACCGACAGCATTTGTTAATGTATTCGCTCGTAATGAGTTACTGCATACTAGTTCAGCAAATTTATCTGTATGATGTGCCGGAGTTTGCCGAACTGGTCTCATTTCAAATAGTGTAACTGGAACGCCTTGCTTGGCTATTTGCCAAGCCGCTTCACTTCCAGCTAATCCCGCTCCTATTACATTAATTCCACTCATGTTGAAACTCCTTTTCTTCGTAAAAGGATGAGTCTATTCTCATCCTATAATCGCTCTTCTTTATAATCACAAGACACACACTCGACTTGTGTCCCTTTTTTCGACTTTTTCTCTACAAGCATATTTTCACATTTTGGACATGTCCTTGCAATCGGCTTATCCCATGAAACAAATTCACACCCAGGATATTGATCACAACCATAAAATGTGCGGCGTTTTTTGCTTTTTCGTTCCACAATTTTTCCTTCTTTACAAGTTGGACAACTTACCCCAATATCTTTTACAATCGCTTTTGTATTGCGACAATCCGGAAAATTAGAACATGCCATAAACTTACCGTAACGCCCCATTTTATAAACCATATCATGTCCACATTTTTCACATGATTCCCCAGCTGGCTCATCTTTAATTTCGACTTCTTCCATTTCTTCTTCAGCATGCTTTACTTGCTTTTCAAATTCATGGTAAAAATGATCGATGATTTGAATCCAATTTTTTTCGCCTTCTTCAACTGAATCAAGATCGTTTTCCATTTTCGCTGTAAATTCTACATCTAGAATTTCCGGGAAAAACTCAGAAATGAGCTCGATTACAATTTCTCCTAATTCTGTCGGAATAAATCGCTTATCATCTAAAGCAACATACCCACGACGTTGAATCGTATCAAGTGTTGGCGCAAAGGTCGATGGTCGACCAATTCCTAGCTCCTCCATTGTCTTTACCAATCTTGCCTCTGAATAGCGTGGTGGTGGCTGAGTGAAATGTTGGTTTGGAGTTATTTCCTCTTTCTTGACTGATGCGCCTTCCTCTAAGTCAGGAAGTAATTTATCTTCTTCCTTTTTCCCATCATCATTTCCTTCAATATACACTTTCATAAAACCAGGAAATTTAACTTTTGAGCCCGTTGCACGAAATAGTACTCCTTCATTGTTTAAGTCCACTGTCATCGTATCCATAATCGCTGGTGCCATTTCACTAGCAACTAAGCGTTCCCATATGAGCTTATATAAACGAAACTGATCTCTAGATAAAAATGACTTGACTGTTTTCGGGTCATATAATACAGAAGTCGGACGGATTGCCTCATGAGCATCTTGTGTTTTTTTATCTGAGTTTTTCGTTGTGCGCTCACCTTTGCGAGTATACTCTTGTCCGTATTGTTCTTCGATATACTGTTTTGTTTCTTCTTTCGCAGTATCCGAAATTCGAGTTGAATCAGTACGCATATACGTAATTAACCCAACAGTTCCTTCTTTACCAATGTCAATTCCTTCATATAATTGTTGTGCCAACATCATCGTCTTTTTTGCACGGAAATTTAATTTTCTCGCTGCTTCCTGTTGCAGTGAAGATGTCGTAAATGGCGCAACCGGATTTCGTTTCCGTTCCTTTTTCTTTACGGAAGTAATGGAAAACGAATCTCCTTTTAGTCGACCGAGAATTTCCTTAACATCATTCTCAGACTTAAGCTCAACTTTTTTATTGTCCACCCCGTAAAACTTAGCCTCAAACTGTTCATTGTTCATTTTAAATAAACCTTGAATGGTCCAATATTCCTCTGGAACAAAAGCTTGAATTTCTTTTTCACGGTCAATTATCATTTTAACTGCTACCGATTGGACACGACCCGCACTTAATCCTTTTTTCACTTTCTTCCATAATATAGGACTAATATTGTAACCGACAAGCCTATCTAACACACGACGTGCTTGTTGAGCATCCACTAAATCCATATTAATTGGACGTGGTGTTTTAAAAGCATCTTTAATTGCTTGTTTTGTGATTTCATTAAAGACAACCCTACAGTCTGATTGTTCATCAATATTTAAACTATGAGCTAGATGCCAAGCAATTGCTTCTCCTTCACGATCCGGGTCAGCTGCTAAATAAATACGTTTCACTTTTTTGGCTGCACTTTTTAATTCTTTTAAAACTGGTCCCTTACCACGAATCGTAATATATTTCGGGTCAAAACTTCTTTCAACGTCTACTCCCATTTGACTTTTCGGCAAATCTCTAACATGTCCCATTGATGCCTTAACGATATATTTCTTCCCTAAGTATTTACCAATTGTCTTTGCTTTAGCGGGAGATTCAACGATTACTAAGTAATCTGCCATAACGAGCTCCTCCCCCTTCGAAGGATATATTAAAATCTTCCCTATTATTAAACACAAGTTTATGATTTGTCAAATATTACTTTTAATAAATCAAGTGCAACGAAGACTATTTATCATATAATGATAACATTATTTAACACTATTGTGAAAAATATTCTCACTGAACTTCTTAAATAACTATCAGTTTTCCCAACTTTCATTTTCATATTCTTCTAAAATGTCTTTTGCCTCTACAATTAATTTTGCCCCTTGCTGGATGAGACGATTTGGTCCTAAAGACATTTGTTCGTAAATGGGTCCTGGTACCGCAAATACATCTTTTCCTTGTTCTAGCGCTTGATCGGCAGTAATTAAGGCACCACTCCGTTCTTTCGCTTCCACTACTACTGTTCCTTTACTTAAGCCACTAATTAATCGATTACGTTCAGGAAATTGCCACTTATTTGGCTTTGTTTTTGCTGGATACTCAGAAAGTAGGAGATGATATCTTCCAATTTCATCTGCTAAACGTTCATTGACTGATGGGTATATATAGTCAAACCCCGAACCAAGAATCGCAATTGTCTTTCCACCATAATTCATTGTTAACCGATGTGCCATTGTATCAATTCCTTTAGCAAGCCCACTCACAATTAACCATCGATCTTCTACAATTGGGCGGACAATTTTTTCTAAACTACGCTGCCCCCCTTTTGTAGGTTCTCGCGTGCCTACAACTGCTAGTGCTTTCGGGTAATGTAATAATGCTATATTCCCTTTACAATAGAGTACCCAAGGCGGATCGAAAAGTTGCCTTAACGTCGGGGGATATTCGTTTTCGAAAAAAGTAATGGGAATGATTTGTTTTTCTCTGTATTCTTGTATAAGTAGGGGCATTGAAATCGTGTGTAAATCTTGATAAAGGAGAGAAACATACTTTTTTTGAAGGGAATAATGGGAGATTAACTCTTGTTCAGATAATTGATATAGCTTCTCTAACTTTGCATCAACTGATAAGATTTTCTGAATTGTTTTCCATCCAACTCCACGACAATGATGAAGATGTAGTAACCGTTCTCGAAACGCTTCCATCTAATCCACTCCTAAAAAACTATGATATTAGAACCATATCCTTTGTTTTTATTGTAAAAAAACAAAAAGCTCCCTTCCTCGGGGAGCTTTTTGCTTTTTATTTATGAGTAATACATTTCTCAAGAAGGTTTTGTTCTTTAAGTACGGAAATTAACGTTTCTCCCATAACCGATGGTGTTGGTGCAACTTTCACACCGCAACTTTCAAGCGTTTTAATCTTTTCTGCTGCTGTACCTTTACCACCTGAAATAATAGCTCCAGCATGACCCATACGTTTCCCTGGAGGTGCTGTTTGACCACCAATGAATCCTACTACAGGTTTTTTCATGTTTGCTTTAATCCATTCTGCTGCTTCTTCTTCCGCAGTTCCCCCAATTTCACCGATCATAATGACCGCATATGTATCAGGGTCTTCGTTAAAGAGTTGTAGCACATCGATAAAATTTGTTCCGTTTACAGGGTCTCCACCAATTCCAACAGCAGTAGATTGGCCAATTCCTTCTGTAGAAAGCTGATGAACAGCTTCATATGTTAATGTTCCTGAACGAGAAACAACACCGACATGACCTTTTTTATGAATGTAACCAGGCATAATTCCAATTTTACATTCTTCTGGCGTGATTACACCCGGGCAGTTTGGTCCTACAAGACGAGTCTTTTTCCCTTCCATATAACGTTTAACATTTGTCATATCAAGAACTGGGATTCCTTCAGTAATACAAATCACTAAATCAAGTTCAGCATCAGTTGCTTCCATAATCGCATCTGCTGCAAATGCTGGTGGAACATAAATAACGGAAGCTGTCGCACCTGTAGCTTCTACAGCTTGTTGAACTGTATCAAAAACAGGAATTCCTTCAATTTCCGTTCCTCCTTTACCAGGAGTGACACCACCAACGATTTGTGTTCCATATTCAACTGCTTGTTTTGTATGGAATAAACCTGTTGCACCTGTTATCCCTTGTACAATTACTTTTGTATCTTTATTAATCAGGATACTCATTCTCCACGTCCCGCCTTTCTATTTCACTAGTGAAACTATTTTTTGTGCACCGTCAGCCATTGAATCAGCTGAAGTGATGTTTAATCCAGATTCATTAAGAATCTTTTTACCTAAGTCAACATTTGTTCCTTCTAAGCGAACAACAAGTGGAATTTCTAAACCAACTTGTTTTGTTGCTTCAATAACACCTTCAGCAATAACATCACACTTCATAATTCCACCGAAAATATTAACAAAAATTCCTTTAACGTTTTCATCGGATAAAATAATCTTAAAGGCTTCTGTTACTTTCTCAGCTGTAGCACCGCCCCCAACATCAAGGAAGTTAGCCGGATCACCATTGTAATGTTTAATGATATCCATAGTTGCCATTGCAAGACCTGCACCATTAACCATACATCCGATGTTTCCATCAAGTGAAATGTAACTTAAGTCATATTTAGATGCTTCAATTTCTTTTACATCTTCTTCGTCAAGGTCACGGTATTCAAGAATATCTTTTTGACGGTACAATGCATTCGAATCAAAGTTTAACTTTGCATCGAGTGCCATAACTTTACCATCGCCAGTTGTAACTAGTGGATTAATTTCAGCAATCGAACAATCTTTTTCTACGAACACTCTGTATAAACCGAGCATAAACTTTACTGCTTGGCCAACAAGTTCTTTAGGAATGTTAATATTAAAGGCTAAACGACGAGCTTGAAATCCTTGTAATCCAACAGCTGGGTCAATTACTTCTTTAAAGATCTTTTCAGGTGTCGCCTCAGCAACTTCTTCAATTTCAGTTCCACCCTCTTCAGAACCCATTAACACAACTCTTGAAGTGGCACGGTCAAGAACGAGCCCAATGTAGTACTCTTTTTTGATATCGCATCCTTCTTCAATCAGTAAGCGCTTTACTTCTTTTCCTTCTGGTCCTGTTTGATGAGTTACTAAAGTTTTACCTAGTATCTCTTCAGCATATGTACGAACCTCATCTAAGTTCTTTGCTACTTTAACTCCGCCAGCTTTTCCACGTCCACCAGCATGAATTTGAGCTTTTACAACACTCACTTGAGTGCCTAGTTCTTTTGCTGCTTCAACCGCTTCTTCTACTGAAAAAGCAACTTTACCATTTGGTACGGCAACCCCGTATTGTCTTAGGAGCTGCTTGCCTTGATACTCGTGGATATTCATTCTCTCCATCCTCCTATCAATTGCATGCAAATAATGTTTGCATGATGAATGCATGCCATTCATTAAAAAATAGTATGTTTTGGCAAACTCCTCTACTATTGTAACAATTTTTTGAACGTTTTGGGAGAGGAAAATGAAAAATATTTACGATGGGGACACAAAAGCTTATTTTCGTTCGCTTTTGTGTCCTAATCCTTTTCATTATGCTCTCTATTTTTCTTTTTTTCTTTTCACATTTTCAAGATCAGGAGCTGTGCCAGTAAACGAATCATTTCCATAAGAAACATTTATACTCGGATGCTGAAACATCGACCTTGGTGGAGTCATTTTCTCTTCAACAACTTCACAATCCTCCGACTCAACACGTAGACCAGAGTGGGCTAATGGTTTATTTTCTTCTTCCACCCAATGATCACCTGACATAATAGCAGGATCGATCGTTTCGTCCCAATCATCTAATGGTGTTTTTGGGTTCGGATCAAACTCTCTTTTTTCTTTCACTTCGCCTCATCTCCTTTTTCTTTCTTTTTTGTTTGTTCTTTCGTTCCTTTTTTGGTCAATAGTCTTTTGGCCATGTCCACTGTGGCTTCCGTTTCATGTATAGAACGGAATATCCCAAATTCATGAGCGATTTCTTCTTTATATTTTTCCAAAAATGCCTCTACTTCTGGAATGACAAGAAGATTCTTTTTCACAAGAACACTCCTTTCAAACTTACCATTATCGGTTAGTTTACCCAACTTTCTAATTTTGTTCGTGAGTATAAAAAAAAAGAATATACCAAAGGTTGGTTATTCCTTTTTGTACATTCTTTAGTATATGTTTTATGAATGTTGTTTATCAATTTGATATACAAATGCAAATACTTCTGCAACTACTTCATACAGTTCGACTGGAATCGTTTCGTTAATTTCTAACTTCGATAACAACTCTACTAAATTAGGGTCTTCTTGAATGGGTAAATGATGTTCCTTCGCTTTTGCAATGATTTCGTCTGCAACAAGTCCCTTCCCTTTTGCTACAACTTTTGGCGCTTGATCTTTCTTTTCATCGTATTGTAGGGCAATTGCTTGTTTTTTCAATGTTTCTTTTCTCATATCCGAACATCAACCCCTTCATAGGAAACTTTTGACCCATACGTGTTTTTAATCGGAGAAGCAGTAGTTTCTTTTACTGTAACCCAATTGACAGATGACAACTGATAGTCAATATTCGTTAACTTTGATTTTAATACAGCTTGTAGAGCAGCAAGTGCTTTTGGTTTAGGGTGTTCATTAAAAATTTGAATCGAAACGATTTTTTTTTGTATTTGAACATCAATGATCGTCTCATGTAGCTTTTCTAATTGTAAATAAAATAAAATTCTACAATGCTCTTTATCAATTTGGCCATCTTTCGTCTTTTTACCTTCCCACTGAATCGTAACGTCTGTTTGATGATTGCCTAATTGTAATGGAATTTGTAGTGCGAGTTGATGAAATGGCCCTGTTTGCTCGCTGGCAATTAATTGTTGGCCTGTAATTCGAGATAACATTGCCTCTGCCTGTTGTTTCAGTGTTTGATTTGTTTCAAGCTGGACAAGTTGAAGAAGCAAAGATTTCATACTTTCTCCTTGTAACGGTATCTTGCCACTTTGCGCTTCAAACATTTTTAGTAATTCATTTTCATGGGTAAAACCAACTGTTTTCATAATCGATGTTACCAATGATAAAAATCCATTACGAATATTTTCTCTAGCGTCACGGTCGAGCAAAGACGCAATTATATTTTTTTCTGTTTCTTGAATCGGCTCCGCGAGTAACTGGCTTAACTTTTGGTGTACACCGTCAACTGTTACTCCTTGCGTGACCAATGATAATAGCTGCTGTGCCTGTAGATGTGATTTCGCATCATTTGTGACTGACAATTGGCTCATAAACAACCGAAACATAGCTTGTGGCTCAGTCGAACGAAACTGTTCTAAACCATTTGCAAATCCTGGCCAAAGCTCATTCACAATCTTTTGATTGTTACCTTTTAAAATAGCATCTTTAAATTGATTATAAAAAAGAGCAGGCTCTTTTACTACATCGGTCTTTTGCAAAAGGTTCATTAAAATCAATCGGTTTTCTTCACGTTGTTCCACACTTAAAGATTGAAGAAGACGAGCAATCGGAGAAGTGTGGCTTGGCACAGCCACCGATTCAGTTAAGTGACGCAGCGCTTCCACAAGTTTTCCTTTTTCAGGACTATCGATCTTTATTTGATTTAGCCATTGTGTCATTTGCTGCAAAAGAGGTTCTTTTGTTTGAGTAGCAGAAAACGCCTCAAATAAAGAAAGTTTAAGTGGGATATTTCGTTCGATCATTTGTTGTATGAGCGCTAAGTTCCCTTTTGATAGTCCATGCTTTTCAATAATTTGACTTGCACCTTGGAGCATTTCCTTTGAAAATGGAACGTGCATATTTGAAAAATGGCGTACTAATTGTTCATTCGTTTTCGTGTTTGGAAGTCCTAATTGTTGAAGAATGGAAGCTTGTAGTCCAGTCGTTTGTTGGCTACTACTTGCTTCTCTTCCTTGCCATTGTCCTAACACTTTTAATTTTGGTATTCCTGTATCTGGCTGAACTTCAAACCAATAAGATAAACCCGCTGTTAAAGCTGCTTCAAGTCGAGCTGTAACGGTCATCGTCCCGATTCGAAGTGCGGCTACATTATTCGGGAATAATTTTTGAACTTGCCCTTGAAAAACTTGTCCAGGAGTAAGATTCACTTGTCGCACAGCCACTGTTGTACTTTTTGCTATTGATGATTGTTGTATGGATGACGGATACATCTTACTCCCCCTTTTGCTTTCTACATTTCGCTAATTGGACGAAATGATTTTCGGTGTTCTTCTATTATGCCGTAACGTTCAATCGCTTCTAAATGCTCTTTTGTTCCATAACCCATATGACTATCAAAACCATATTGAGGATAACGTTTGGCTACTTGTTCCATATATTTATCTCTTGTCACTTTTGCTATAATGGAGCTCGCTGCAATGCTAATGCTTTTTTGATCTCCTTTAATAATTGATGTTTGCTCAATCGGAATCGGCAATTTCATCGCATCAATGAGAAGATGTTGGGGTTGCTTTTTTAATAAGTGAACGGCTTGGCACATTGCCTTTTTTGTTGCTTCATAAATATTTAATGTATCAATTTCATCTGCATGAATCATACTAACACTGCACGCTATTGCCTCTTTTTCTATCATTTCAAAAAAATACTCTCTTTTTTGTTTCGATAGTTTTTTTGAATCAGTTAAACCAGGTAAATAAAACGATTCAGGTAAAATTACCGCTGCACAAACGACTGGTCCTGCTAATGGTCCTCGTCCGACTTCATCTATCCCAGCTATGTATGTGACTCCTTGTTCTCTTACTTTCATCTCATATTGCAACATTTCTTGAAACTGTTCAAATAATTGGTTCTCATGAGCTTTTCTTTTTTCATATCGATCAAGTAGTTTCTTGACTCCTTGTCGCGGGTCATGTTTCAGAGCGTTCATCCATTCTTCTGCATCCTCAGACATCAACAACTGCTCGATTTCTTTAATCGTCTTTTGTTCCAACTTGTTCCCCACCAATCTCTTTCTTATATCGGTTTGTACTCCACTTTCGTTAATAAACACTTTCATTTTACGCTTACAAAAAAGGTTAGCATCGGCCAATTGGACCAACTGCTAACCAAGTTTACAAAGTATTTGAAGACGTAATATTCGGTGTTTCTAATGAAATTCGCCCTAACGTACCAGAGCGTAATTCACGCAATATGATTTCAGCAGCCTTATCGTAATCAATATACCCACCGCCTAACAAACACCCTCGTTTTCTGCCAATCTCATCAAACACTTCAATTCCTTCATCTGGTAGTTCCGCTAACTTATAGCGGTCTTTTAAGACGGTTGGATATTCATCTTTTAAATATGTAATAACAAATAAAGCAATATCTTGGAAGTCTAACAATTCATCTTTAATTGCACCTGTAGCGGCTAGGCGATAACCAATTAGCTGGTCTTCAAACTTGGGCCATAAAATTCCGGGTGTATCCAAAAGTTCTAGTTCCGTCCCTACTTTAATCCATTGTTGTTGTTTTGTAATACCAGGACGGTCACCCGTTTTTGCAATTTTTTTAACAGCTAGTCGGTTAATAAGCGTACTTTTTCCAACGTTTGGGATTCCTAATATCATCGCACGAATAGCACGCGGCTTCATGCCTCTTGATTTCATCTTTTCTAACATTGGTGCTGCAAGGCTTTGACAAGCACTAGATATTCCTGAAACCCCTTTTCCTGTTTGACTATCAATTGCTAGCACTTTTGCCCCTTTATCTTCAAAATAAGCTTTCCATTTTGATGTGACATTAGGATCAGCTAAGTCTGCTTTATTTAAAAGTACTAATCTTGGTTTATGAGCTACGATTTCATCAATCATTGGATTTCTAGATGCAAGGGGAACTCTAGCATCAAGTAACTCAATGACAACATCAATTAGTTTTAACTTCTCAGTTACTTCCCTTCTTGCTTTCGCCATATGCCCAGGAAACCATTGAATTGTCATTGTTTTCACCTACCTCACTATACGTATATCTGAAAAAGGCCAAAAAACAATATTAGCTTTTCCAACAATTTCATCAATCGGAATTAGTCCAATATCTCGACTATCTAAACTACGCTGCCGGTTATCTCCCATTACAAATAAATATCCTTCTGGTACACTTACTTCGTTTGTAACTTCTTGAAGAGTAAAATCATACGTAAGTTTCCCGCCAGCTAGTTGATTTTTTAATTCATCTAAGTATGGTTCATCATACGGTTCATTGTTAATATATAAAATATCATCTTCATAAACAATCGTATCGCCTGGCAAACCAATGACCCGTTTAATATAATCCTTTTCTTCTGTTGCGTGAAAGACAACAATATCAAAACGGTCAGGTTCACTAATAGTGTAGCCGATTTTATTCACAATCATGCGGTCACTATGGTGAAGAGTCGGCATCATTGACTCACCTTCAACCACAATTGGAGCAAAAAAGAAAAATCGTATTAATACAGCTAGTAACAACGCAATAATAAGCGCCTTAATCCATTCAAGTGTTTCACTTTTTCCCCTGACCATTGAAAAACTCCTCCACTTTAACGTATACATATGTAAAAACGTACTAGGCATATATTATGTCAGTATGTATTTCTTCATTTATCCTTCTAGAGTAAGCTTTCATAGCTTCGCTGCTAGACCAAAATTTATATACTTTCTTATCGTTTAAAAAAAGGAGCTTGTGAAACAAGCCCCTTCTTTTTTCTTTATTATCGGATTTCTTTAATACGGGCAGCTTTACCACGTAGGTTACGTAAGTAGTAAAGTTTCGCACGACGTACTTTACCGCGACGCTTCACTTCAATCTTAGCGATTTTCGGTGAATGTAATGGGAATGTACGTTCAACACCTACTCCGTATGAGATTTTACGAGCTGTGAATGTTTCACTTACACCAGTACCACGGCGTTTAATAACAACACCTTCGTATACCTGAATACGCTCACGATTCCCCTCAACAACTTTTACGTGAATACGTAAAGTGTCTCCAGGACGAAATTCAGGAAGATCAGTGCGTAATTGCTCTTGAGTAATTTCACGGATAACGTTGTTCATATTATTCCACTCCTTCCATACAGATGCTCATTCCAGTTTTATGACTGCAGCGGAACATCTTGATCAGGCCTAAGCCACAAAAAAAATCATACCATATTATAGGTGCAAGAGCAAGCTATTACCGCTATCTTCTACTGTTTTTTTTGCTTTTTTAATAAATCTGGTCGTCTCATCTCTGTTCGCTTTCTCGATTGTTCTTGTCGCCATTGTTCAATGCGCTCGTGATGTCCAGATAACAGGACATCAGGTACTTTCATTCCTCGAAAGTCAGCCGGTCTAGTATATTGAGGATGTTCTAGCAAGCCTGTTGAAAAAGAGTCTGTAATCGCTGACTGTTGATTTCCTAAAACACCAGGTAACAGTCTCGTTACACTGTCAGCAATAACCATTGCCCCTATTTCTCCACCTGTTAGAATATAGTCGCCTATGGATATTTCATCCGTAACGAGATGTTGACGAATTCGTTCATCGTAGCCCTCATAATGACCACAAATAATAATTAAATGATCTTCTTTTGCCAGTTCTTCTGCCTTTTGTTGTGTATAAGTTTCTCCTTGTGGACACATCAAAATCACTCTCGGCTTAGCCTCATTCGCTAAATCATGAACAGCGTCAAACAATGGCTGTGGTGTCAACACCATGCCTGCTCCACCACCATAAGGATAATCATCCACTTTTTTATGCTTGTTTACCGAATAATCACGGAAATTAACAACACGGTATTGCACCACATTTTTTTCCTGGGCATGCTTTAGCATCGACGTTCCAAATACCCCTTGAAACATTTCTGGAAACAATGATAATATATCGATTTTCACAGTTATATTAGCCCCTCAAGTAAATGAATCGTAATTCTTTTTTCAGTCGGCTTTACTTCTTTCACAACACTATCAATGTAAGGAATTAAAATATCTTTTCCGGGCCCCTTTTGTTGGATTACCCAAACATCATTAGCCCCTGGGGATAAAATTTCTTTCACCTTGCCTAACTCTTGACCCTCTTCTGTAAAAACAGAACAACCAATGATTTCATGATAATAATATTCATCATCTTCTAACACACCGAGCTCTGTTTCAGAAATTTTTAATAGACCACCTTTAAATGGCTCAACTTGATTAATCGATGTATACTCGTCAAATTGTAACAAATGAAAATTTTTATGTTTCCGGTGAGTCTTTATTGTCACTTCAATAAGGTTGTCTGAATTCGGTGGTTCAACAAATAACGTCTTTCCTACGACAAAACGCTCGTCTTCAAAATCTGTTGTTGAGATTACACGTATCTCTCCTTGAATGCCATGTGTATTTACGATTTTTCCTACTCTAAACCAATTTGTCATCGTCGTTCCTTCCTTCTCGAATTTCATGTATAATTCCATCTTTTATAATAATTTCTGATTGGGTTAATATATTGTCCCACACATCACCAATTTTTACTTCACATAAGGATTGAATTGTCCCATCTTTTAGTTCTGATCCTAATTGTAGTTTATGTAGTTGATGACGTTTAAATTGTACCGAACGAATTTTTTCTTCACGTTGGCGAATTTCTTCTTTGTAGCTTTGTCTTACTTTCCTTGATCGTTCTTGATTTCCTTGAAGTGTTTTTTGATTTTTATGTAATTGAAACGTTAATTGTTCCAGTTCTTTTTCATACTGAGCTTCTTCTTCTTCAAGCTTTTGCAATAAATGTTCTTTTCGTTTCTCGGTTAAGATTTGCTTTACAACAACAGTTCTTATTAATTTCATCGTCCACCTCGATTAGATTTGGGCTTTCCTTATATTTTATATAAGGTTTATAAAAGCAACAAGGGGTAGTCCATAGTCTTTTTGATAGAATAGATAGAAAAAAGAGAAGGTTTCCCTTCCCTTTCTACTCTACGATATCCAAACGGACTCGTTTGTTTTCTTTTAACGCTGCTGCGTGTAGAACAGACCGTATTGCTTTAGCAACACGCCCTTGCTTTCCTATCACTTTGCCCATATCATCGGCATGGACAGATAGCTGAACAATCATGCCTTGCTCATCTTCAATCTCTTTTACGAAAACTTCTTGGGGGTGGTCAACGAGAGCTCTAGCTATATGTTCGATTAACTCTTTCATTGCATTCCCTACCCTTTATTCATTTTCATGAATTACTTTTCGTTTTTTGCGTTGTGATGCTTCTCCATTAACCCTTCTTTAGAGAAAAGGTTGCGAACTGTATCAGATGGTTTTGCACCTTTTTGTAACCACTCAAGCGCACGGTCTTCTTTAATTTCAACTTTTGCAGGTTGTGTGATTGGATTATATGTTCCAATTTCCTCAATAAATCGACCATCACGCGGTGCGCGAGAATCTGCTACTACTACACGATAAAATGGGGCTTTTTTAGAACCCATACGTTTCAAACGAATTTTAACTGCCATTCGTTAAACACCTCCGAATATTTATAAAAATTTATATATTTATCATTTTCTCTAGCATCTAACTAGGAAAAAATCATAACCAATTTACATGAAAGGAAATGGCATTTTTCCTTTCCCTTTACCTTTTTTCTTGCCTTTTGTCATCCCTGTCATCTGCTTCATCATTTTTTTCATGTCTTCAAATTGTTTAAGTAAGCGATTGACGTCTTGAATCGTCGTTCCGCTCCCTTTTGCAATTCTTCGTCTTCTACTTGCATTGATGAGGCTAGGGTCTTGCTTTTCAGCTTTTGTCATCGACCTTACGATCGCTTCAACTCGATTAATTTGTTTATCATCAACTTGAAGGTTTTTCATGTTTTTCATTTTATTCATACCAGGCATCATACCTAATATTTCATCTAATGGACCCATGCTTCTTACTTGTGCTAGTTGGTCAAGAAAGTCATCAAACGTTAAATCCATCGTTCGCATTTTCTTTTCAAGTTCTCGCGCTTTTTCTTCATCAACATTCGCTTGAGCTTTTTCGATAAGCGTTAGAACATCACCCATCCCTAAAATTCGAGATGCCATTCTTTCTGGATGAAATGGTTCAAGTTGGTCGACTTTTTCGCCCATACCTGCAAATTTAATCGGTGTGTTCGTCACTGCCTTAACTGAAAGTGCAGCTCCACCACGTGTGTCGCCATCTAACTTTGTTAACACTACTCCGGTAATATCAAGCTGTTCATTAAAGCTTTCCGCTACATTAACCGCATCTTGCCCTGTCATAGCATCAACAACAAGCAAAATTTCATCTGGTTTAGCAAGTTGCTTAACTTGTTGAAGCTCATCCATTAACTCCTCGTCAATATGGAGTCGACCTGCTGTATCGATAATAACATAATCGTGATGGTCGTCTTTTGCTTTTTTTATCGCTTCTTCGGCAATTTTTACAGGGCTTTCTTTGTCACCTAATGAAAACACCGGCATATTTAATTGCTTTCCAAGCGTTTCAAGCTGTTTAATGGCAGCTGGGCGATAAATATCTGCCGCAACTAACATCGGGTTTCGATTGTGCTTCTTACGTAAGTGATTGGCAAGCTTAGCCGTTGTCGTCGTTTTACCAGCACCTTGGAGACCCACCATCATAATAATGGTTGGTGCTTTTTGCGCAACCGCAATTTTGCTTTGTTCGCCTCCCATTAAGGCCGTTAATTCTTCATTTACAACTTTGATAACTTGTTGGCCAGGTGTTAAACTTTTTAATACTTCTTGTCCAATGGCCCGCTCTTTCACTTTCGCAATAAATTCTTTTACCACTTTAAAGTTAACGTCTGCTTCAAGTAGTGCAAGACGGACTTCACGCATCATTTCTTTTACATCCGCTTCAGAGACTTTCCCTTTGCCGCGAATTTTTTGCATCGTATTTTGTAGTCGTTCAGCTAATCCTTCAAATGCCAATCCGTTCGCCTCCTATTCCAGTTTTTCAAGAGACTCAACTAACCGCATCATCTCTTCAGGAGCCGCTTCATGTAAGATCGCTGCTTTTAAAAGTGAAAGTAACTGTGCCCGTTCTTCAAACTTTTTAAGAAGTGCCAGTTTCTCTTCATACTCTTCAAGCATTGCTTCAGTCCGCTTGATATTGTCATAAACGGCTTGCCGACTAACTTCAAATTCTTCAGCAATTTCACCTAACGAATAATCGTCCAAATAATATAAAGACATATACTGACGTTGCTTCGATGTTAGAAGAGCTTGATAAAAATCGAACAAATAGTTCATCCTCAACGTTTTATCTAACATAGAAACACCCCTTGTTAAGTGAATTCCCTTTACAAATAAATATCTTACATGAAACGAAATTTAGTGTCAAGTTTTTTTCTTGATATTCTGTTATTCTGCCCTTTCTTCGTCGACCTCAGCTTCAAGTACATCTTTAAATAAACCATAAACAAACTGTTCTGCGTCAAACTTTTGCAAGTCATCCATTTGTTCACCAAGGCCTACAAATTTCACTGGGATGTTAAGTTCATGGCGGATCGCAAGGACAATTCCTCCTTTGGCGGTTCCGTCTAATTTTGTTAAGACAATACCAGAAACATCTGTAGCTTCACCAAATGTTTTTGCCTGCGTCATTGCATTTTGACCTGTCGTTGCATCTAACACTAACAAAACTTCATGTGGAGCACCAGGCACTTCTCGTTCAATTACTCGTTTCACTTTCTCAAGCTCTTTCATCAAGTTCACCTTATTTTGCAGGCGTCCTGCTGTATCACAAAGCAATACATCTACATTTCTAGACTTTGCGGCTTGCACAGCATCAAACATCACAGCAGCTGGGTCACTTCCCTCTTGCTGTTTAATCACATCAACGCCGACACGTTCTCCCCATACTTCAAGTTGTTCAATTGCTCCTGCTCTGAACGTATCTCCAGCAGCTAAAAGCACAGATTTTCCTTCTTCTTTAAACATGTGAGCCAGCTTTCCAATCGATGTCGTTTTCCCTACTCCATTTACTCCAACTACAAGAATGACTGTCATCCCTTCTACTGCTTCCCGTATAGAAATATCATCTTCATCTTTTTCTAATAATGCGGCTAGCTTCTCTGAAATGACCGGCTGTATCTCTTTTGTATCTTTTATATTTCGTAATTTCACTTCTTCCTTTAATTCATCAATTAATTCCATAACCGTTGAAACACCAACGTCAGAACTAATAAGCAATTCTTCTAGCTCTTCAAAGAAGTCTTCATCAACACTTCGATATCTAGCGACCAGTTCATTCATTTTTCCTAAAAACGAATCTCTTGTTTTTTCTAGACCAGTTTTAAATTTATCGGTTACTGTATCGGTTTGCAAACTAATCTTTTCTTTTAATTTTTTAAAAAAGCTCATGTTCATTCCCTCCTAAAATTAACTTTCCACTAATTCTTTCGTGTCCTCAAGACGAACCGATACTAATCTTGAAACCCCTGATTCTTGCATTGTTACGCCATATAGAACATCCGCTTCTTCCATTGTTCCTTTGCGGTGTGTGATAACGATAAACTGTGTATCACCACTAAACACTTTTAGATAACGGGCAAATCGACTAACATTGGCTTCATCAAGTGCTGCCTCTACTTCATCTAACACACAAAATGGAACAGGTCGTACTTTTAAAATGGCAAAAAGTAAGGCAATGGCAGTAAGTGCTCGTTCTCCCCCTGAAAGCAAAGCAAGATGCTGAAGTTTTTTCCCTGGTGGTCTTGCAACGATATCAACTCCCGTTAACAATAGATTGTCTGGGTCCGTTAAAATCAAGTCTGCTCCTCCACCTCCAAATAATTCTTGAAAGACCACTTGAAAATGCGAACGAATTTGGGTAAATGATTCGCTAAATCGCTTTGTCATTTCCTCATCCATTTCTCTAATGACATTGTATAACGTTTCTTTTGCTTCAACCAAATCTTGTTGCTGTTCTTGTAAAAACTGATAGCGTTCATTTACTCGTTCAAATTCTTCAATGGCCCCAATATTGACCGTCCCTAATTCTTCAATCGCCAACTTAATTAACTTTACTTTCGTTCTTGCATCTTCAACATCGATCATGAGTGGATAATGTTCTTTCGCATAATCATAACTCATTTCATATTCTTCACGAAGCATTGTCAGGCGATTGTCCAGCTCGACATCAAGTCGATTCACTCGCACTTCTTTACGATGTAAATCATCAACGAGGAGCTTTAAACGATTTTTATCTTGTTTTCCTGCTTTCTCTAATGTTGTAATGTTGGCTTCTAGCTTTGTTCTTGCCTCTTTACTTTCTCTTATTTTAACAATCATTTCTTCTTTTTGTTGACGATTTCTCTCGATTTTCTCATCTATCGTTTCTTCGCCACTCGTATTTTTAGAAAACTCATTTTCCAACAGCCAATACTGTTCTTCAATTTCACTAGCCTGCTGAGCAATTTGGCTATATTCTTCTTGAAGTCTTGCAACCGTTTCTTTTTGGTTCACAAACCTCTCTTCTTCTTTGGCAAGTTGGATTTTCAAATCCGTTATTTCGGTTTGTAATGTTTCTTTCGACGATTGCTGTTGTTTTTTCTTTTGTTCGATTTCAGCCACTTCTTGTTCTAACACTTTCGCAGAAGTCGATAAGCTTGAAAGCTCTCGTCGTAATCCTTCCATTTTTGATTGCATTTGCTTTTTTTCATTCTCATAATTATGTTGTTCACGGTCAAAGAGCGTTAGACGTTCATTAACACTTTTTTCTTCTAATTCAATTTCACGCAGTTCAGCTTTTACAACTTGCTCTACTTCACGCGCTTGCTCTCCTTGCTCTCTAAGCTGCTCTAATTGCCGCTCATTGTTCGATACCATGTCTTTTATTTTTTTGACATTCGCTTCAGCTTGAGCTGTTTTCTCTTCCATCATCACTAGTTTTTCTTGTAGTCCTTCAAGTTCACGCTGTCTCCCTAGCAATGGCGTCGTATTTTTTTTCACAGACCCTCCTGTCATTGAACCGCCTGGGTTAATGACATCACCATCAAGTGTCACAATACGCATTTTATACCCTGTAATGTTGGCAATTTCATTCGCCCCTTGAAGGTCTTTTGCTACAAGGACATGTCCAAGTAAATTCGAGAGAACTTGTTCATATCGTTGCTCAAATTGAACTAAATCTGAAGCAATCCCTACAAAGGAAGAATGCCCTTTTATACTTGATAGTTGCTGACTAGGCACAAACCTTGCTTTAATGACTGGCAATGGTAAAAAAGTCGAACGTCCGAGACGGTTTTTCTTTAAAAACCCAATTGCTTGTCTTGCAGCCGCTTCAGATTCTACGACAATATGTTGGGTTGCTCCTCCAAGTGCAATTTCAATTGCTGTTTCATATTCTTTCGGTACTGTAACAAGCTCTGCTACAGCTCCAACAATACCTTGAAGTTGATTTCCCCTCGCCTTAAGTACTTCTTTTACACCTTGGAAAAATCCAGAAAAATCCGATTGCATTTCTTCTAGTACTTCTTTTCGTGACCGAACTTGTTGAATATGTTGGTACGCTTCAAACAATTGCGTTTGTTTTTTTTGATAATCATTTTTTTGTTGTTCTAGTTTCACTTGTAGAGCTCGAAACTGGGATACTTTTTCGTTTAAGGACTGCTGTTTTTCTTCTAATTGTTTTGCTAATTCTTGTTTTTTTAGAACAATGGATTCCCTAGTTTGGATAAGGTGTTCATTGCTTTCAACTAAACGAGTACTTTTTCCATCTGTTTGTTTCAGTTGTTCTTCTATATAACGGATTTCATTTCGTAATGAAGCTTGTTCATTTAGCACTTCTATGTAATCCGATTTTAACTGTTCTAGTTTTTGTTCGAGGTCTTCTGCCGCTAACAACATCGCGTCCTGTTTTCCGTTAACGGTACCCTGAAGTTCGTGAACCGCTTCTTTTACCTGTTGTAATTTTTCTTGCTCTACTGATAGAAGTTGCTCATATTTATCACGTTTTGATTTTGCTTCTTCTAATTGTTTAAGGAGCTGTTCTTTATTTAATGAAAAATTCTTTTTACGCTCTTTTAATACTTCTTTTTGACCTTCACTTTTTTCTAGCTCTTCACTTGTTGTTAATAACAGCTCTTGCCAGTAACTCATCGCATCATCTAATTGCTTCATTTCAGCTCGTAATGATTCAACGGTTTCTTCAGATTCCGTCACCTTTGCTGACATTTGTTTATGTTGTTCTTCCAATTGTTCGATCGCTAAATTAGCTTCTGTCCATTCTTGATGAAGTTCTGTAATTTCATGGACAATTAAAGCGACATCGACCGTTTGTAATTCTTCTTTTTTAGCTAAATAATCTTTTGCAATTGACGCTTGTATTTGCAAAGGCTCAATTTGGCCTTCTAACTCGTGAATAATGTCTTCCACACGATATAAATTCTCTTGTGTTTCTGCGAGCTTGCGTTCCGCTTTTACTTTTCTAGTCTTATATTTAAGAACACCGGCTGCTTCTTCAAAAATGACACGACGGTCTTCTCCTTTACTGCTCAATATTTCTTCTACTTTTCCTTGCCCAATAATCGAATACGCCTCTTTTCCTAATCCAGAATCTAGAAAAAGGTCAACAATATCTTTTAAACGACAAGATTGCTTATTAATAAAATATTCACTATCACCAGAACGGTATACTCTCCTTGTTACACTCACTTCCGTGTAATCAATCGGAATGTATTGATCTTCATTATCTAAGACAAGTGAGATTTCCGCAAAGTTTAATGGTTTTCTCGTGTCACTTCCTGCAAAAATGATATCTTCCATTTTTGAACCACGTAAAGATTTTGCTGATTGTTCTCCGAGAACCCATCTTACTCCATCAGATATATTACTTTTTCCACTTCCATTTGGTCCTACAACCGCTGTAACTCCTTTATCAAACTCGATCGACATTTTGTCTGCGAACGATTTAAATCCCATGACCTCTAATCTTTTGAGGAACATTGTTTTTCCTCCCCATCTTGTAATCCTAACTAACCTATTTTATCATAGATACTAGTAAAGAAAAACGTGTGTTCACGCATGTTGAATAATTTTTACATAACGAGTAGAAAGGATGTGTCATCGATGGATTTAACGGTACAAAGCGAAGAAAATTTGCATTATATGATTGAAGAAATAAAACGTAAGCTTCAAGTTGTTAACGTTGGTGCGATTCGCGCTGAAGGATTTGACTTACAACATTATGAGGATATTTTTGATATTTACGAAATGTTAAATCGCCAAAGTCGAGTCAGTGTTCGAGAAATTGAAGCGATTATTGCGGAGTTAAGTAAGTTTCGAAAAGAGGAAAACTAAGCAGTAGCCAATCTTCATTTGGACAAACCAAGTCCCACGGTAGAAAAGGTTTTCTAGAATAAGCTTTCAAAGCTTCACTTCTACACTAAAACTTTTTATGCTTTCTTATCTTTTGAAAAAAACGCCCACTTTAACAGCGGGCGTTTTTCCATGGATTAAACATAACAATCATTATGTTTCACCCTGTTCAATCTATTCCAATTCTTTACTGAGCTTAACTAAAGCTTGTTGTGCTGCATGTTGCTCTGCTTCTTTTTTTGAGCGTCCGACCCCGACACCAAGAACTTGCTCATTTAAAACAACTTCTGAAACAAACTCACGGCTATGAGCTGGTCCACGTTCTTGGACAATCTCATAATGAATTTGACCAATGTTATCTCTTTGAACAAATTCTTGTAGTTGACTTTTGAAATCCATCATATGAGAAAAAGCACCACTATTTATTTTAGGGTAAATCGTTTGGTTTAAAAAACGATAAACCGCGTCCATATCATGGTCTAAATATAATGCACCAACAAACGACTCAAATACATCAGCAAGCAAAGCTGGACGTTGTCTTCCACCAGTCATCTCTTCCCCTTTTCCTAGCAAAACAAGTTGTCCAAATGCTAGTTCGTTGGCTAAGTTCGCTAGAGACGCTTCACAAACAATCGCTGCTCGTAACTTTGTCATGTCTCCTTCGCTCATCGTATCAAAATTTTTATATAAATATTGCGATACAGCAAGTTCTAGTACTGCATCCCCTAAAAATTCTAATCTCTCATTGTCCTTGCAAGGATTAATACGATGCTCATTCACATAGGATGAATGGGTGAAAGCTTGGATTAACAACTTATTATCGTGAAAAGTTAAACCTAGCAATTGTTCTAATTGCTCAAACTTTTCTTTTTGACTAGCTGTTAATGTAACTTTACGGGGTCTTTGCTTTCTATCATATTGACTTGATACATTCCGTTTTCGGTAATTTCTAGAAGAGTGTGGCATGTGAACCGAACCTTTCACCTCATAATTTTAATGTAAAGCAAGTCCCATTCATAAGTATGGGACTTGACGATGAACTACTGCTGACCTTCTATGTAGCTTACTACATCTTGAACAGTAGAAATTTTCTCTGCATCTTCATCAGAAATTTCAAGGTCAAACTCATCCTCTAGTTCCATAACAAGCTCAACAACATCTAATGAGTCTGCTCCTAAATCATCTTTAAATGAAGCTTCAGGTTTCACCTCTGCTTCTTCCACACCAAGACGATCAACAATAATTTTTGTAATGCGTGCTAACGTATCTGCCATGTTTACGTTCACCTCCTCTCAAAGTAAACATGTTTTTACCCCTGTCTACATAGTTAATGACATTATAGGTGATTTCAAAGGAAAATTCTACCCTTAAGGCATAAACATCCCGCCATCAACATGAAGGGTCTGGCCTGTCATATATTCTGCTTCATCTGACGCTAAAAATCGGATCGCATGTGCGACATGTTCAGGTTTCCCAAGTGAAGAAAGTGGAATTTGCTGTAATAACCCTTCCTTTACATCCTCTGGAAGCTTATCCGTCATATCGGTTTCAATAAAACCAGGGGCTACGGCATTAACTGTAATATTCCGATTTGCGAGTTCCCGAGCTAATGATTTCGTTAACCCAATGACTCCCGCTTTTGCTGCCACGTAATTTGCTTGTCCCGCATTACCTAACACCCCAACAACTGAAGCGACATTAATTATTCGACCATAGCGCTGTTTCATCATTTGACGCATAACCGCTTTTGCACATAAAAATACACCTTTTAAATTCGTATCGATAACCGCATCCCAGTCTTCTTCTTTCATTCGCATGACTAACGTATCTCTCGTAATTCCTGCATTGTTTACAAGAATATCGACTGTACCAAAAGTAGATACCACTTCTTTTACCATTGTTTGCACTTCATCACTATTTGAAACATCCGCTTGAATGGCAATGGCTTCAACGCCAAGTTCTTTTATTTGGGCAACGACTTGTTCTGCTTTTTCTTTACTTCCAGCATAATTGACACAAACATTCGCTCCTTGTTTCGCTAAATCGAGTGCGACTGCCTTCCCAATACCTCTTGAAGCTCCTGTAACGAGAGCTGTTTTTCCTTTTAATATCATATTTGGTCATCCTTTCATTGCTTCAAGCGCTTTTTGAAGACTCTCTTGGTTACTAATAGCATGAACGTTAACTCGACGTTGCACTTTTTTGACGAGTCCAGATAAAACATTACCCGCTCCAATTTCAATAAATGTATCGACACCTTGCTCTAACATCGTTCGTACACTGTTTTCCCACTGCACAGGAGAATATACTTGCTCTACTAATTTTTCTCGAATATCGGCAGCAGAACGAACTTCTTGTGCCGTTACATTAGCAATAACGGGGACACTTGCATCTTCAATGGCTATCGTCTCTAATACCTCTTTCAAGCGATTTGCAGCTGGTTTCATTAATGCTGAATGAAACGGCCCGCTGACAGATAGAGGGATAACCCTTTTTGCTCCAGCTTCCTTTGCCTTTTCTGATGCAAGTTCCACACCTTTAGCTGTTCCACTAATCACGATTTGTCCAGGGCAATTTAAATTTGCAAGTTGTACAAGGTTACCTTCCGCTGTAACCTCTTCAGTTAGTACTGCGAGAGTTGCGCTTTCCATTCCTAAAACGGCCGCCATCGCCCCCTCACCAAACGGTACCGCCTCTTCCATAAATAATCCTCTTTGCCTTACCGTATAAACAGCATCTTCAAACTGCATTGCTCCAGCAGCAACAAGGGCACTATACTCTCCTAAACTATGGCCAGCAACAAAATCAGGGGTGATTTCATATGACTTCATTAATTCTAACACCGCAACACTCATCGTTAATAAAGCGGGTTGTGTATGTTCTGTTCGTTTTAATGTTTCTTCTGGACCATTAAACATAATGTTAGATAATGAATAACCTAAACGAACATCGGCTTTTTCGAAGATTTGCTTTATTTCTGCTTTTTCATTTTTAATATCTTGTCCCATTCCAACATACTGTGATCCTTGTCCCGGAAAGACAAATGCAATTTTCCCCATTATAATTCTCCTTTACTTCTTTGTTGCTCATACTTCACGAGCTCTGACTGTATTGTTGTGACAACATGCTCCTCTACCATGTCTTTTGCCTGAACAATCGTTTCGTAAAACGCCGTTGAATCAGAAGAACCATGCGACTTAATGACCGGTGCTTTTAATCCAAATAACGCTGCTCCACCATATTCAGAATAATCCATCTTTGCTTTCACACGAAGGAAACTAGATTTTAACAACCCCGCAACGAGTTTGCTAAATAATGAGCTCATTAGTTCAGTTTTGATGAGCGAAAATAGAGAACGTCCCGCACCTTCAGTTGACTTCAACACTAAGTTTCCAGAAAAACCATCACAAACGATGACATCGCCAACACCTGTTAATAAATCCCTTGCTTCTACATTTCCAATAAAATGAAAGTTTCCTTCTTGTAAGAGAGGAAATGCTTGTTTTGTTAGTTCATTTCCTTTGCCCTCTTCAGTTCCTACATTTAACAACCCTACTCGAGGTGTTTTGCGTTTTTTTACCATTTGCATATAAATATGACCCATGACCGCATATTGAAATAAATGCTCGGACTTTGCATCCATATTTGCCCCTACATCAAGAAGCAAAAATCCTTTACCATCTAACGTTGGGAGCATCGGAGCTAATGCTGGTCGGTCAATGCCTTTAATTCGACCAACATGTAAAAGTCCTGCCGTCATAAGTGCCCCAGTATTTCCAGCTGATATAACAGCATCAGCACGTCCTTCTTTCACTTCTTTAATCGCAAGCACCATTGATGAGTCTTTTTTCCTTCTTACAGCAGTTGTTGGCGTATCTGTATCTTCTATTTTTTCCGTTGTATGTATGACAGAGATTCTTGTGTCATCTGATATATATTGGCGAATATCCGCTTCATTTCCGACTATCGTAATTTCAAGATTTGGAAACTGTTTTATCGCTCTCATCGCTGCTTCTACTGGTGCTTTTGGTGCTTTATCGCCACCCATACCATCCATCGCAATACGCATGTTCGTTCACTCAACTCCTACTTTAGAAAAATTAAATAGATTTCATTGAAATCCTGCAAAAAAGTTCCGACAAAACCTTTACTTCTTCGAACGAAACATGACGAACTCTCCAGAAAAAACAGGTTCGTTTTCAACAAAGCTGTGCACATCTACTACTGTTCTGTCTTTATCTAGCTTCACTACTTTTGCTTTGGCAATAACTCGTTCATTTACACTCACTTGACGCGTGAATCGGATTGTTGCTTTTGCAGTTAAAGCAAGCTCATCATTAATAATCGCTACTGCTAAAGAGTTTGCTTGCGCAAATAAATGATGACCTCTAGCAATTTTATTTCGAGAAAAAACATGTTCTTCTTTTATATCCAATATTGAAATAGCACTTTTATCAAGTTCAAGGTCGATAATTTCACCAATAACCTCTTCGATCGGCAAAGCTTTTACATCATCTAATTGTTTTTGAGCAACACCCTTTATTCTCTCTCGCAGTTCCGGAATAGACAATTCCATACGATCTAAACGAATCGTTTGTACACTTACAGAAAATTCTTTTGCGAGCGTTTCATCTGTAATAAACGGATTTTTCTCAATCGTTTCTTGTAAAAGCCTTTGGCGGTCCTTTTTCGTTCGTTTCATTATATTTACCACCACCCGTTAATATGACTAGGTACTAAGAGTAGTATATATGTCATTTTTTTAGATTTCAATAGATTAATCAAGTTTTTGTCCATCAAAAACGCCTTCTTGCTTTAAATACTGGCGAATCCGTTGCCATGACTCACTTTCCCAGAATTCATGATTTTGTACTAATTCGGCTGCATCTTGCCGTGCAACTTCCAATGTTCGGTAATCATGAACAACATCTCCAAGTTTGAAGTGAGGAAGTCCGCTTTGTTTTTGTCCAAAAAAATCGCCTGGCCCTCGTAGTTCCAAGTCCTTTTCTGAAAGAACAAATCCATCATTTGTTTCTGTCATGATTTTCATTCTTTCTTTTCCGACTTCCGATTTTGGATCAGCTAATAGAATACAGTAAGACTGATGGCTCCCACGTCCAACACGTCCTCGTAATTGGTGAAGTTGAGATAAACCAAATCGTTCTGCATCATATATCACCATAATCGAAGCATTCGGAACATTAACCCCTACTTCAACGACTGTCGTTGAGACGAGAATTTGAAGTTTATTTTCGCTAAATTCATTCATTACTTTTTCTTTTTCGGCTGAAGAAAGCCTGCCATGCATAAGCCCAACTTGATATTTCTCATAATATGATGCAAGCATTGAATGGACATCAATCGCATTTTGAACATCTAGTTTCTCTGATTCTTCAATAAGTGGACAAATAACATAAGCTTGTCTTCCTTTTTCTATTTCTTTTTCAATAAAACCGAGCACTCGGTCAAACTGCACATGCTTTGCCCAATACGTCTCGATTTTTTTCCGCCCAGCCGGGAGCTCGTCTATGATCGACACATCCATGTCACCAAACACCGAAATCGCAAGCGTTCTCGGAATCGGTGTTGCTGTCATAAACAAGACGTCTGGATTTTCGCCTTTATCTCGTAGTACTCGCCTTTGTTCAACCCCAAATCTATGTTGTTCATCCGTGATGACAAGCCCTAACCGATGAAATTCAACATCTTGTTGTATAAGAGCATGTGTCCCTACAATAATATGAACTTCACCATTTGCAATTTGTTCGACTCTTTCACGACGTTTTTTGCCCTTAACCGAACTTGTTAATAATGTCACTTGAATTCCATAAGATTGGAAAAGTTGTTGTAAAGATTCAAAATGTTGTTCCGCTAATATTTCTGTCGGAACCATTAGAGCGGATTGGAAACCTGCAGTAAATGCCGCAAACATGGCGCATGCGGCAACAACTGTTTTCCCCGATCCGACATCACCTTGCAAAAGTCGGTTCATCCGGTATGGATTTATCATGTCTGTTATAATCTCATTTATAACTCGTTGCTGTGCTTTAGTTAATGAAAACGGAAGCTGTTGTTTAAACTCGTTTAGTTTCTCCTGTTCAACCACATAGGCTACACCTTTTGATTGTTCACGGGAAAGTTTACGAAAAGACTGCATTTTTAGCTGAAATAATAAAAATTCCTCATATACCATTCTTCGACGTGCATGTTTCACACTATTCGCATTTTGAGGATAATGTAGCCGAATAATCGCTTCTTTTCGTTCAAGAAGCTTGTACTTTTCTAGCATATCACTAGGAAGAATTTCAGGAATATCGTCTGCAAATTGTTTAATTGCCTCATATATCATTTTCCGAAGAAATTTCACCGTTATTTTTCCACTAACAGAATAGACAGGTGAAAGTTCATTACGGTCGTGGATTCCGATTTTATACTCTTGAACGGTTATCATGAGGCGGTGCTGGTCCCATTTGCCCGTCAATGTGATTTGTTCCCCTAATTTCAACTGTTTCTTCGCATATGAACGATTAAAGATAACAGCAGTCACAAGGACAGACCCAATTAATACACGAACAGTAATTCTTGATTTTCCTTTTCCAAAAAAACGAGCAACGGGTTCACTATGAATAACACCTGCTACAGTAACTCTCTCATCATGTTGAACGTCATGAAGGTCCTTTAAAGAATAGTCCTCATAACGGTACGGAAAATATTCAATTAACTGTTCCACTGTAGTAATTCCCAAACTCGAAAGCTGTTCAGCCGTTTCATCCCCGATTCCTTTTATCTCCCTAACGTCAACATTTGCATACCCAATCATTTTTTATCTAGCGGTATTCCAAAAATCTTCACTTCTAATGCTCTTCCTGTTGGTGTTGCCGCTAATCCTCCTTGAGCTGTTTCTCTTAATGCCACTGGCATCGTCTCCCCAATTTTATACATCGCATCAATGACTTCATCACATGGAATTCGACTTGTAATTCCAGCTAGTGCCATATCTGCCGCAGTCATTGCAATTGCTGCTCCCATTGCGTTCCGTTTCACACAGGGTACTTCAACTAATCCTGCTACAGGGTCACAAACGAGCCCTAGCATATTTTTCAATGCGATCGCCATCGCCTCTGCACTTTGGGCTGGTGTCCCTCCAGCAAGCTCTACAATGGCTGCTGCTGCCATTCCTGATGCTGACCCTACTTCAGCTTGACAGCCCCCTGCAGCGCCTGAAATCGAAGCATTATTCGCGACGACAAATCCAAAGGCACCGGCCGCAAACAAATAATGTACCATCTGTTCTTTCGTCGGCTTTAATTTATTTTTCAGTCCGAAAAGAGTTCCAGGTACAACACCAGCAGAGCCTGCTGTTGGTGTTGCACAGATTGTTCCCATAGCAGCATTCACTTCATTTGTTGCAACAGCCTTGCTTACTGCATCTAATAATGTTGTACCCGTTAATGTATTCCCTTTTTCAATATATTGCTGAAGTAATACCGCGTCTCCACCGGTTAAACCCGAGACAGATTTTATATTTTCAGTAATTCCCCGTTGTACCGCTTGCTCCATTACATCTAAGTTTTTTTCCATTTGCGACATGATGTCTTCTCGGGATCGCCCTGTTACTTCCATTTCTTGAAGAATCATGACATCTGAAATTTTGATATGTTTTGACTCCGCTAATTCCACTAGTTCTGCTACATTTCGAAACAAGGTAAGCCCTCCTTTTAATCGTGAATTTTCGTTACTTTATTCACATTCGGTAACGATTCCAATTGCTGTAATAATTCAAACTCTACATTCTGGTCTACTTCAATTACCATTAATGCTTCTTGCCCTTTTTCTTTTCGAGAAACTTCCATATGACCAATATTAATTTCATGTTTAGCAACGATATTTGATACATTCGCTATTACGCCAAATGTATCATCATGAACAACCAATATCGCAGGGTGGTTTCCTGATAACTTTAACTCAAACCCATTTAATTCAATAATCTCAATTTTTCCTCCACCGATTGAAATCCCTATTAGTTCGAGCTCATTTTCCTCATCACCAAGAACAACTTTTGCCGTGTTCGGATGATCAGTAATCGCTTCTTCCTCAAAAATTTTTATCATGATTCCTTTTTCTTCTGCTATCTTAAATGAACTTGTAATTCGAGGATCATCTGTATCAAAATCTAATATTCCACCAACTAACGCAACATCAGTTCCATGTCCTTTATATGTTTTTGCAAAAGAACCATAAAAGGAGATATTCACCCATGTTGGTTGTTTTTGAAATAATGTCCTTGCCACACGCCCAATTCTTGCTGCGCCAGCTGTATGTGAGCTAGAAGGACCAATCATCACCGGACCAATAATATCAAATACTGTTCTATATTTCATCCACTTTACCCTCCGTTCTTGTTTTAAAACACTGTTTGGGCATACTCTCGTTTGCAAAGCAATCTTTTTTTGAAATTAGCTTTTCGAAAAAATATTCCTACCCAAGTAGGTAGGAATATTTGTCTCTTTATTCTATCGCCAATATATAAGAATATAGCGGTTGCTTTCCTTCATGGATCTCAACTTCTATGTCTTCGGAAACGGTTTGAATATATTTTGCAAGTTCATTTGCACTTTGTTCTGTGGCTCCTTCTCCCCAAATTAAAGTGAGAAGCTCCGTATCTTCATTTACCATTTGGTCAACTAGCTGTTTCGCTACTTCATTCATAGAAGGTCCAGAACTAACAATTTTCTTTTCGGCAATTCCCATAAAGTCATCTTTTTTAATTTCAACACCATCAAGGTTTGTGTCTCGGACTGCAAATGTCACTAACCCTGTTTGTACTTCTCCCATAGCTTCTTTCATCGCGTTCGCATTATCTTCAGCATTTCCAGTTGGGTTAAATGTTAATAGCGCAGATAACCCTTGTGGAACAGATTTAGAAGGAATCACAATCACTTGTTGATCAGCTACTTTTGCTGCTTGCTCTGCTGCCATAATAATATTTCCATTATTCGGAAGAACAAAAACGGTATCTGCATGAACATCATGGATTGCTTTGACAATATCTTCTGTGCTCGGGTTCATTGTTTGTCCGCCGGCGATAACAACATCGGCTCCAATTCCCTTAAATAAAGAAGCAATTCCTTCACCCATGGAAACGGTAACAATGCCAAACAGTTTATTTTCCTTCGGTTTTTCTTCCGTTTCATACACTGCTTTTGTCACATCTAAAAGATTAGTATGCTGTTCTCTCATGTTGTCCACTTTTACGTTAATAAAGCTTCCATACCGCTGTGCTTTTGATAATACTTCCCCTGGGGTTTCAGCATGGATATGTATTTTTAAAAGTTCTTCATCTGATACAACGAGCAATGAATCTCCTATTTCGCTTAACTCATGGCGAAATTTCGATTCGTTGTATGGATGGAGTTTCAATTTTTCTTCTTCAAACTTCACCATGACTTCGGTACAATATCCAAATTCAATATCTTCAGTAGAAAGTTGACTTTGAACATTGTGATGCTCCATTTTTACTAAATCTTCCATTGAAGGTTCATCTTCTGCACCATCAGACACTTTTTCCCCTTTTAAAATGGCAAGAAATCCTTCGTAAATATAAAGCAATCCTTGTCCACCAGAATCAACTACCCCTACTTCCTTTAAGACCGGTAATAAATCTGGTGTTCTTTTTAAAGAAGCTCTTCCTTCTTTCACAACTGCTTCCATAACAGCTGTTGCATCATCCTGCTTTACCGCCATTGCTTTTTTCGCACTATCTTTCGCAACCGTTAAGATTGTCCCTTCTACAGGCTTCATAACAGCTTTATAAGCTGTAGTTACCCCTAGGTCAAATGCTTTAGCTAAATCTTTTCCAGTAATGTCTTGTCTCCCTTCAAGTGCTTTAGAAAATCCGCGGAACAACTGTGACAAAATGACACCTGAATTTCCTCTTGCCCCCATCAATAATCCTTTTGAAAAAGCGGTTGCGACAGATGTTGCCTTATCTTTAGACGCTGTTTTTACTTCTTTCACACCAGATGTAATCGATAAGTTCATATTTGTACCTGTATCTCCATCTGGAACTGGAAACACATTCAAAGAGTCTACTTTTTTTGCGTGTTTTGATAAATTGGCTGCACCTTCAATAAACATATGCGCCAATAACTGACCATTAATAACCTTACTTGACACTTGACTTCCTCCTAACTCGGATTAAGGGTTAGTAACCCGAACCCCTTGAACAAAGATGTTAACTGAATCAACAGTCAAACCTAACATTTTTTCTAACTGGTATTTTACCTTCGTTTGCACATTATGAGCGACTTCTGAAATTTTCGTACCGTAACTTACAATAATGTACATATCAATATGTACTTCATTTTCTTCTTCTCGAATGACAACGCCACGTTGGAAATTTTCTTTACCTAATAATTCGGTTATTCCATCTTTGATTTGTTTTTGTGAAGCCATACCAACAATGCCATAGCAATCAACAGCAGCTCCACCAGCAATCGTTCCTACTACTTCCTTTGAAACTTCAATAACACCCATTTGCGTTTTTAATTCAATTGACATATGATAAATCCCCCTTCTCGTATTTTCAAGCTACAGGAAATATTTCCACTCATCCACATATAGGGTTGTACGTGTATACACCACTTTACTTCACTACCCTACATCTTACTATATTCTGCACATTTTTAAAAGAAAGTTCACAAAAATCGGCGTCAAGCAATATTCCTTGATAGAATATTATTGCAATCTTTTCAAGGCTATGCTAAGATATTCAAGTATGATTTCGGATGAAACTTGATTCATCTCATTGTGAGATAGGAGGTGCACTTACATGGCACGTAAATGTCACATTACTGGTAAACAAGCACGTACTGGTAACAAACGTTCCCACGCTCTGAATAAAACAAAGCGTAAATGGGGTGTTAACGTACAAAAAGTACGTATTTTAGTAGACGGCAAACCAAAACGCGTTTATGTATCTGCTCGCGCATTAAAGTCTGGCAAAGTAGAACGCGCGTAATGAACAAAATGGGTTTCTATACTTTTAATTCATGTATCGTGTAAACGTTTGGATAGAAATTCATGCTAAAAACAAAAAAAGCAAGCCACATCAGGCAATTGTCAATCACTAAATTGACAATTGCCTGATTGTGTTTTATAAAAGCCTATTCCCCAAAAAAGTACACCGAAGACAAGCACGGTGTACTTTTCGATTTTGTACTACCCTTTTTTAAACGAACTTAATACTGCTCTTACAAAACCACCAATGAACTTAGGTAGTTTAATCGTATAAAATTTCATAGCTCCTCCTCCTCAACATAAATTGCCACCGGAAAAAGTATGAAGGATGATGACAATGCTCATTTATACTAGTATATTCAACACAATTAAAATAGTACCGAAAATTTATAGAAAATCATCTTGTCTTTTTTTCTATAGTCCATCCTATGCAATTTTTGAATGAATATGTTAGTCTATTTGAGATTTTCATGGAGGAAACATCACTTACTTGCCCCTTATTTGGGCAATTGCTGTTTGTCTATCGGTTTCATTGTAAATAGCAGAGCCGGCAACTAGTACATTCGCTCCAGCCTCGATACAACGTCGAGCTGTATCTTTATTAACACCGCCATCTACTTCGATGTCTAACGTTAATCCTTTTGATTTTCCCATTTCAGAAACCGCGTGAATTTTTGGTAACACACTTTCGATAAACCGTTGTCCCCCAAATCCAGGGTTTACAGTCATAAGTAGAACAAGGTCAACATCACTAATGACATGCTGAATCGTATCAACAGGTGTTGCCGGATTTAAAACTACACCTGCTTTCACACCGCAATCTTTTATCAATTGAATCGTTCTGTGTAAATGTGGACATGCTTCAACATGGACTGAAATAATGTCAGCCCCGCTCTTTGCAAACTCTGGAATATATTTATCTGGGTTTTCTATCATTAAATGGACATCTAATGGCAAATCTGTAACAGGTCGTATGGCCGCCACAACGAGGGGGCCGATCGTTATATTGGGGACAAAATGTCCATCCATAACATCAATATGAATATAATCTGCTCCGCTTTGCTCAACATCTTTAATTTCCGCCTCAAGCTTGGCAAAATTAGCAGATAAAATTGATGGTGCAATTTTAACCATGACTAGTACCTCCGTTTCATACTTTTAATTTCCTCTAAAAATTCTAAATAGTGGTCATACCTGTATTGAACGATATCCCCTTTTTCCACTGCAGCTTTCACAGCACATTTTGGTTCACTCGTATGTGTGCAGCCACGAAATTTACAATTTCCCATTTCTTTTTTCATCTCTGGAAAATATAACGATAAATCCTCTGCTTCTATTGTTGTAAAATCTAGTGAGCTAAACCCAGGGGTATCCGCAACTAAGCCGGTTCCAATCGGGATGAGTTCCACATGGCGAGTCGTATGTTTACCACGACCTAAATGAGTAGAAATTTCATTTGTTTCAATTAATAAATCTGGATTAATCGCGTTTAATAGAGAAGATTTCCCAACTCCTGATTGTCCAGCAATGACACTAATTTTATTATCAAATAATGACTTTACATGTTTTAACCCTTCTTTTTTCTTACTAGAAATAAGAACTACTTCATATCCTATCTTTTCGTAATCCGCTTTATAGTTATACATTTCAAGTTTTTCTTCTTCTGTTAACAAATCAACTTTACTAATGCAAATGATCGGGATAATATCGTGTGCTTCAATATGTACTAAAAACCGATTCAATAATAGAGGACTAAATTCCGGCTCTTGCGCGGAAAAAACAAGAATAGCTTGTTCTACATTTGCAATAGGAGGACGAACCATTTCATTTTCTCGCTCAAACACTTCAAGAATATAACCATCTGTTTTATTTTCAGCCTCAAATTCGACCATATCCCCCACTAAAGGTTTTATATTTCGATTACGAAAATTACCTCTCCCACGGCACTGAAATATACCATCATCATTTTTGACATAATAAAATCCACTTAATGCTTTAATGATTTTGCCTTTTGCCATTATGCCTCCTTAGCTTAACTTTCTAAAGAAAGGATTAGGGATAGGATAAACTATCCCTTTTACATGTTTTCATTTAATAGGAATAACTATACGTTTTTACTTCTTCCCCATTTATATATAACTTCACTGTCGCATCCTTTTCTGTACTCACTCGTAGTGGAACCCGGTATGTTTTAGAATCTTTTATCGTTTCATCTACAAACACTTTTTCTCCAGAGGTCGTTGCATCATCAAATACAATTCGAATGTGAAATGAAGCCCCGCGTTCTTTATCTTCATCTTCTACACCAATTGGGATTTGCGCTTCTATTGCCCTTGTTTTCGGCTCTTCTGGTTCAGGTTCCGGCTCTGGCTCTGGTTCTGGCTCTGGACCTTTGGAAACAACAAGATTGACAACATCTCCTTTTTTCACTTTCGTAAATGGGTTAGGAGACTGTGAAATAATCCTTCCTTCTGTTACGCTATTTGAATGTTGATTTGTAAATTGCCCGATAAGTCCTTCTGACTTTAAATATTCACGAGCAGCTTCCTCTGTAATACCCGATAAATTTTCGAGTGAGATTTCAGCTTCAGCACTAACGGTTAAGTGAACGGTTGTTTCTTCCATAATGATGAGCGAGCCAGCTTCTGGATTTTGCGACAAAATAATCCCTGGTTCATATTCACCTGTTTCCCGTTCTACAAATTCAATTTCTGCCACTCCTTCTAACAAACGTTCTGCTCGGTTTCGTGGCAAGTCCACCACATTTGGCATAGCCGTTTTTTCTTTTCCTTCACTTACATAAAGGGTGACAATACTATTTACTTTTACTACCGACCCACTACGTGGATGTTGCCGAATCACTGTGTTTTCTTCGGCTTCATCGTCTGGACTGAACTCTATTTCAACTTCAAGGTTCTTTTCAAGAAGTAAAGCCTCTGCTTCATCTACTTGTAAAGTGAGGACATCTGGCACTTCTACTTCATCTACTTTAAGAAGATTAGGAAGAAAAGCAAAAGTACCAACAGCGGCTAGTAAAAATAAAAAGATTAACAGAACGATGACTTTTACTGTTCGCTTTTTCTTTTTCTTTTTTTCTTTCGGCTCTGCTACTACTGGTTCAACTTTTTCAGACGTTGGTTGGGTAGCCTCGATCGTTTTGTCCATATCATTTTCATTTACCATATTGTCTTTGATAATTGGAATCGCTTTTGTTACTTCATCATCCGTCGGGATAACAAATGGTGCTTCATGAAACCGACTCGGATCTAGAGCTGTTTCTAAATCTTCAGCCATATCGTACACCGTTACATAACGGTGAAACGGGTCCTTCGCTGTCGCTTTCTTAATAATGTTTTCAATACTTTGCGGAACATTTGCTTGATACGTTCGGACAGATGGAACTTCACTTTGCAAATGTTTAATGGCAATCGAAACCGCTGTATCTCCAGAAAAAGGCAGTTTCCCAGTTACCATCTCATATAACACAATACCTAATGAATAAATATCTGATTTAAGATTGACAACGCCACCTCTTGCTTGTTCAGGAGATAAATAATGAACTGAACCCATTACGGAATTTGTATGAGTGATTGTTGCAGAAGACATCGCTCTAGCAATACCGAAATCTGTAACTTTAGCATCTCCATTTGAGCTAATTAATATATTATGAGGCTTAATATCTCGGTGCACAATTTGATTCATATGGGCATGGGAAATCGCTGACATAACTTGTGACATAATATGAATCGTCTCATCAAGGGGAATCGGTCCTTTTTGTTGTATGTACTCTTTTAATGTAGGACCTTCAACATATTCCATAACAATATAATAGATATCTTCTTCTTCCCCAACATCATAAATACTAACAACATTGGGATGAGCTAAGCTTGTCGCCGCCTGAGCTTCTCTACGAAACCGTTTAATGAACTGTTCATCACCAGAAAATTGAGGTTGTAATACTTTGACTGCAACTTCTCGGTCAAGTATAACGTCAAGTGCTTTATAGACATTGGCCATTCCGCCTCCGCCTACTCTTTCAAGAATTTGATAACGACCACTAATTCTTTTTCCTATCATTTTTTTCACCTAACCTCATCGTCTGAAGAAGAATAATGTACAACCGCAACAGTAATATTATCTTCCCCACCACGTTCATTAGCAATCGTTATAAGCTTATTAACCTTTTCTTCTATCTTTTCATCTGATAGTAAGACATCATTAATTTCTTCATCAATTACTTTATTGCTTAACCCATCAGAACATAATAATAAATAGTTTCCTAATTCCCATTCTAACGTTATCACGTCTACTTTTATTTGATTTTCTGTTCCTAATGCTCGTAATAACACATTTTTTCGTGGATGGTTTTCCGCTTCTTGGTCGGTAATTTGTCCAGTTCTGACAAGTTCATTCACTAATGAATGGTCTTGTGTTTTTTGGATGAAACCACTTGTATTCAGTACATATCCACGACTATCACCAATGTGGGCAATCGTAACAAATTGATTTGTACATATCGCAGCGACTAACGTTGTTCCCATGCCTTGACATTCAACGTGTTCATTTGCATGGGAATACAACGTTTCGTTAACTTGATTAATGTTATTTATTAGCCACTTTTCTGCGTCTGTAGGGTTTGAAATTTGTTCAACTTCGCTCCACTTTTCTTCTAGGATCATCTTTGTCATTTTACTTGCAACATCACCCGCTTGGTGGCCACCCATTCCATCTGCAACAACTGCTAATACATCGCCATTTTTTGCAAGGAATATTCCCCCGTTATCCTCATTATGCGGTCTTGCTTGTCCCACATCTGTTTTAAATGCATAAATCAAATCCATTCACCTCGTCTCCTCTTTCCGCTCCTTCGCTCTTAGCTGGCCACATGCTGCATCAATGTCGTGACCTTGCTCACGGCGAATCGTTGTATTAATACCACGTTTCTTTAATACTCGTTCAAAACTAAAAATTTGTTCTCGTGGTGTTCGTTTATAATCTCTCTCTACTACATAGTTTACCGGAATTAAGTTCACATGGCATTTAATATTTTTAATTAAATCTGCTAATTGTTCGGCATGCTCATCTTGATCATTAACTCCACCAAATAATCCATACTCAAACGTCACTCTTCTTCCTGTTTTATCAATATAATAGGAAATAGCGTCCATTAACTTCGGCAATGGGTAAGCTTTATTAATAGGCATAAGTTTCGTGCGGATTTCCATAGTCGGGGCATGTAATGAAATCGCAAAATTAATTTGCATTCCTTCATCTGCAAACTTATAGATATAAGGGACAATGCCACTTGTTGAGACAGTAATATGTCGTGCCCCAATATTTAAGCCTTTGTCATGGTTGATTGTTTTAATAAAAGATACTAGCGCTTCATAATTATCAAAAGGCTCACCAATCCCCATGACCACAACAGAACTAACTCGCTGGTCTTCATCATCCATTGCGCGCTGTGCTTCTAATACTTGAGCGACAATTTCACCTGCTTCTAAATTACGCTTTAATCCTCCTAATGTTGACGCACAAAACGTACATCCAATACGACAGCCAACTTGAGTAGTTACACAAACACTGTTTCCATATTCATGTCGCATTACTACCGTTTCAATGGAGTAACCATCATGTAATTCAAATAAAAATTTTACCGTCCCATCACTAGAGACTTGCTTTGTCACAATATGTAACGTTGTTAATGTAAATGCTTGCTCAAGCTTTTCTCGTAGTTGAAATGACAAATTTGTCATTTCATCTATTTGTGTCACTCTTTTTTTATACAACCAATCGTAAATTTGTGCAGCTCGAAATTTTGGTTCACCTTTATCTAATAACCATTGCTCTAGTTCAATAAAAGAAAGAGAATATATGGATACTTTCGTCGTAACATCAGTTTTCGCCCTCATTTCAGCCATACTACGCCTCCTCACACTAAGATCGTCTTACTAATGCTGCAATAAAAAAACCATCCGTCCCAAACTCATGCGGTAATATCGTTACATACCCAGTATTTCCTTGTTTCTTTGTTTGTAGTACACGAGGTAATCTTTCGAATAAAGTTGGATCGAAAGCAAATTCTTTATTTTCTGCCAAGAAATTGAACACGATTTCTTCATTTTCAATGGCGTCAATTGTACAAGTGCTATAGACAAGGGTCCCACCTTTTTTTAATAAAGGAGCAACATTAGCTAAAATCTTTTGTTGGATAATAGAAATAGCCTCCATATCTTTGCTTGTTTTCGTCCATTTCAAATCTGGTTTTCTTTGAATTACACCTAAACCAGAGCGTGGTACATCAACTAAAATATAATCAAAGCTTCCCTCGCTAAAATGCTCGTGAGCTAGTCGAGCATCCAACACCTGTTCACTTACATTTGTAAGCTGTAATCGCTCTTTGCTTTCTTTAATTAGCCTCACCTTATGTTTGTGTAAATCTAATGCAATCACATTTCCTGTATTCATCATTCGTTCGGCAAGATGTGTTGATTTACCGCCAGGCGCAGCACAACAATCTAGTACTTGGCTATGTTGTGATGGGGATAATGCACGTGCTACTAGCATTGAGCTTTCATCTTGAATAGTAATATAGCCATTACGAAAAGATTCAGTTTTTGGAATGTTTCCTTTTACAACTTTTAATGCATCCTCAGATAAGTGACCATGTTCGACTTCAATGCCTTCTTCCTGCAATCTTAGAATTGCCTCCTCTCTCGTACCTTTCGTTTGATTCACCCGAAGTGTCACCGCAGGAGCTCTTAAATTTTGAGCGCATATTTTCTTTGTTTCATCAAAGCCAAATTGTTCTACCCATCTTTTGACTAACCATAATGGATGACTTGTTTCAACTGCTAAACGCTCGACCTTATCACTAATATTAGAAAAGTCTGAAAGCCCTTCTCTTTGTATACTTCGAAGAATGCCATTCACCATTCCTGAAACCCCTTGGTGACCACGTTTTTTCGCTATGTTTACAGCTTCATGGACAACGGCTCGTTCTGGAACTTTATTTAAATAGACCATTTGATAAAGTGATAATCTTAGTAAAACATGAACCCATTGTTGCAATGAGGATAGACCTTTTTTAATGAAAGGTTTCAAGTAATAATCAAGCGTATCTCTACGTTGAATTGTGCCATATATAATTTCTGTTAATAAGGCGACATCGCGCTTTTCTATTTCTGTTTTATTAATCGTTTGATTTAACAACAAATTGCTATACGCCTGATTTTTTTCAATTTGAAGTAACACATCAAGTGCGATTTCGCGAACTGACTTTTTACTCATGATCGTCTCCTATTATCATTCCTTCTTTTAAAAACGAACCTGTGCCCTGCAAATACTGTTTTGCCATCATCCGTTTTTTTCCTGCCGGTTGTAAATCTGTAACCTTTATTCCAATTTCATTTCCTGTTGCCACTGTAAATCCATCATCTTCGACACGTAAAATGGTTCCTGCGCGTTGTTCTTTATCCGTCTTTACTTTATTGCCCCACCATACTTTTACATTTCGTCCTTCTATTGTTGTAAAAGCAACAGGCCATGGATGTAATCCTCGAATTTGGTTATAGATAGCTTCTCCGTTTATTGCCCAATTTATTTTTTCTTGCTCTCTAGAAATATTTTTAGCAAAAGTCGCTTCTTCATCAATTTGTTGTTGTGGTTTGATGTCACCGGCAAGTAAGTCTGGTAGCGTAGTAGATAATAGTTTTGCCCCCGCAGCACTTAATTTGTTATGAAGTGTTCCAACATGATCATTTTCTAATATTGGAACGACCGTTTGTGAAATAATGTCGCCTGCATCTAGTTTTTCCGCCATATACATTATTGTTATTCCTGTTTCTTTCTCACCATCAATAATCGCTTGGTGAATCGGTGCTCCACCTCTATATTTGGGTAAAAGTGAAGCATGAACATTAATGCACCCATACTTTGGTGCATCTAACAATGCCTTAGGTAAGATTTGACCATATGCAGCCGTTATAATTAAATCTGGTTTTAATGCTAAAATCGCTTCCAGTTCTTTTTCATCTTTAATTTTTTCTGGCTGATACACGGGAATATTATGTGTTAAAGCTTCTACTTTTACAGGGGGAGGTGTGATGACCTTTTTCCTTCCTTTCGGTCGGTCTGGTTGTGTTACAACCGCGATAATTTGATATTCATCATCTACTAATTGCTTTAATACTGGTACTGAAAAGTCTGGCGTTCCCATAAATATAACGTTCATTATTATCCTCACTTTCACAATATACTAACATTACATAAACATTTGTGGATTTGTATCTATGGACAATTGTAATGGTCCTTGACTCGTTTCACGCATGTACATATGCTGAATTTCTCTTAGTAATTCAGCTAGCTCTGGTTCATTTTTGTATTTTATCAAACATTGATATCGATATCTATCTTTAATCCGCGGGATCGGTGAAGCTACAGGGCCTAACACCTTAGTTTGATTTCCTAAGCTATTCTTTAAAAAGGCCGTTATTTTTTCCGTCACATGAATGACCTTTCCAAGTTCTGGATGGGAGACTGTAACTAATGTTAGAAAATAGTATGGAGGATAACCCGCTTTTTTTCGCAACGCCATCTCTTGATGAAAATATCGGATATAATCATGTTGTTTCACTAACTCTATACTATAATGTTCTGGTGTATATGTTTGGATGACAACTTCTCCTGGACGTTCATGTCTTCCTGCTCTTCCACTAACTTGGGTTAGCAATTGGAATGTTCGCTCTGACGCTCTAAAATCTGGCAAGTGTAACATCGAATCGGCAGCGAGCACACCAACAAGAGTGATATTAGGGAAATCTAGACCTTTGGCTATCATTTGAGTGCCTAATAGAATATCGGCTTTTCCTTCCCCAAAAGCTTGTAATAATTTTTGGTGTGCTCCTTTTTTTCTTGTTGTATCGACATCCATTCGAATCACACGTGCTTCTGGTAGTAACTTTCCGAGCTCTTCTTCTACTTTTTGTGTTCCCGTTCCAAAAAAGCGGACATGCTCACTTCCGCATGAGTGACATGTCGTAATCATGTTTTCTTCATGGCCACAATAGTGACACTTCAATGCATTTTGATTGCGGTGATACGTTAATGAGATATCACAATGCTCACACTGCGCTACATACCCACAGTCTCGACACATCACAAATGTTGAATACCCTCTTCGGTTAAGAAAAAGAACAGTCTGTTCATTTTTTTCGAGACGGTCTTGTATATGTTGAAACAACGTGGCCGAAAACATCGAGCGATTTCCAGCCCTTAATTCTTCTCTCATATCAATTATCTCTACTGCTGGTAACGGTTTATCATTCACTCGTTTTGTTAAAGGCAATACGTGGTACCTTCCTCTAAGCCCTCTCGCATATGTTTCCAACGAAGGTGTTGCACTTCCTAACACAACTGGACATTCATGATATTTCCCTCGATAAATAGCCACTTCACGAGCATTATACCTTGGATTATCTTCTTGTTTATAACTTCCTTCATGCTCTTCATCAATAATGATGAGCCCTAAGTTTTCAAACGGAGCGAAAATAGCAGAGCGGGCACCAACAACAACTCGAACTTGTTTACGGTGAATTTTTCGCCACTCGTCGTATTTCTCACCTACAGAAAGTCCACTATGTAAGACAGCGACTTCATTTCCAAATCTACCTTTAAACCGCTCTACCATTTGAGGTGTTAACGAAATTTCAGGTACTAAAACAATCGCTTCTTTTCCTTCCTTAAGCACTTTGGCAATCGCTTGCAAATAGACTTCTGTTTTCCCACTTCCCGTTACACCGTGCAATAAAAAAGTATCATGTCGTGTTTCCTTAATTGCAGCCAAAATCGGTTCAATGGTTTGTTGTTGCTCTGTCGTCAGTGTGAGAGGTTCCGTTTTTGTAAACTCCAATTCATCGAAAGGATCGCGATACACTTCAACTTCGAATTGTTCAATTATTCCTTTAGCTTCTAATCCTTTAACAGATGTTCGAGATGCATTTGTTTGTTCAAGAAGTTGCTGTAAAGAGATATCACTAGGATGTTGAATAAAAAAAGAGAGCAATTCCTTTTGTTTTGATGCTCGGTCTGATGTTTGGTCAAGCTCTTTTTTAAGTTGTTCAATCGGTTGAAGTATCCTTAATCTTTTCTCTAGCTTTTTTTGTCCTTTTTCTTTTACTTGATACATCATTTCTACTGTCCCATTTTTTACAGCTTGTTGAACTTCTTTCACAAGTTTTCCGTCTTTTTTTATTTCATCCCATTGTCGAGAAGAAGAAGTTTCAAATAAAGGTAAAAGACGAGGAGAAAGATTAGTTTCGTCTAATACTCTAACTTCTTTTTTTACTGTTGTTCTCATTGCTGCTGGGAGCATAACTTGATAAGCAGAAATCCGATAACATAAAATCGTTTCCGCTAGCCACTTTCCTATATTTAATAACTCTTCTGTTAAAACCGGTGTGACATCTAATAATTCAATAATTGATTTCACATTTTTCACAGACGAAACTTCAACGAGTTCAATGACAAACCCTTGAATTTTTCGTGGTCCAAAAGGAACGACAACTCTCATCCCTTTTTCAATGACATCGACATATTCGGGTGGTACTTGATAATCAAAAAGCTTATCGGTTTGACCACTTGGAATGTCAACAATGACTTTAGCAAACATCGTAAGCCGTTCCTTTATAGTCGAGTATTTCTTTCCATATTTCAGTAGCGACTTCTTGTTTCGATAAAAGCGGGAGAGGTTTGACCACTTTTTTTGTTATGATGAGGACCCGGTTTGTATCAGAAGCAAATCCTGCCCCTTTTTCTGTTATATCATTAGCAATAATCATATCTAAGTTCTTCCGTTCTAACTTGTCTTTAGCATAGTGTTCTACTTGTTGTGACTCAGCTGCAAATCCAATTAATAGTTGATGTTTTTTGTTTTCACCTAATGTTTTGAGGATATCTTTTGTTCGTTCAAATTCAATGGATAAAGGTCCTTCTTGTTTCTTTACTTTTTGTGAATACGTTTGTTTCGGTCGATAATCGGACACCGCAGCACTTTTAATAACATAATCACTTGTTGGATATTCTTTAATAACAGCTTCATACATCTCTTCGGCCGTTACAACTGGAACAAATGTTAATCCTTTTGGGATGTCAAGAGAAGACGGACCTGAAATGAGGGTGACATTCGCACCTAGCTCGACCGCTTCTTGTGCTAGAGCATACCCCATTTTCCCTGAGGAGTGATTACTAATAAAACGAACAGGATCAATTTTTTCTTGTGTTGGACCTGCTGTTATAAGAACGCTTTTATTTCGTAGTGGCTTCTCTTTTTCTTTAGCAAAAAAAGAAGTTAAACATGCTAATATATCATCTGGTTCTGGTAACCTTCCTTTTCCTACATATCCACAGGCAAGATAACCTTCTTCTGGTTCAATAAACTGATAGCCATCTAGACGAATTCTCTCCATGTTCCGTTGAACAGCTGGATGCTCATACATATGAACATTCATTGCTGGAGCGACAAATACAGGTGCTGTCGTTGCTAGCAGTGTTGTCGAGATCATATCATCAGCAATACCATTTGCTAATTTCCCTATCATGTTTGCCGTTGCAGGGGCAATGACAACAACATCAGCCCAATCAGCTATATCAATATGAGCAACAACCTGTGGGTCATTTTCACTAAATGTATCATCATAGACCATATTCCTTGATAATGTTTGAAATGTTAATGGTGTTACAAATTCCTTTGCAGACTTTGACATCGCAACCTTAACATTCGCCCCCGCTTGCACGAGTTTACTCGTTAATGCTGCAGCTTTAAATACGGCAATTCCCCCGGTTACACATAGCAACACATTTTTCCCAACTATCACGCTTTGTTCCCCCTATCATACATGTAATGCGTTTAGGCATAATGAAAGAAAACAACCTACAAGGTATAGGTTGTTTTTATTTCTTTTACTCTTCTTCTGTATATCGCTCAAATTTAAGATGTTCATGAATAATTTCTTCTAACGCCATTCCCACTGGTTTATGTGATGCTGGTTTTGCTACTAATGGTGCACGGCGCGCGTTTTCTTTAATTTCACGAGCTCGTTTCGATGATACGGTCACTAACGTATATTTTGAATCTAACTTATCCATTAAAGAGTCAATTGATGGGTATAACATATTATTCGACCTCCACAAGTTGTTTGTATTTTTCAATAAGTCGTTCTCGCTTACAATGTTCCGCAACGACGATAGCTTTAATCCGCTCAACCGCTAATTCTACTTCGTCATTTTCAACGACATAATCATATTTTTTCATCATTTCAATTTCTTCTTTAGCGACTGTCATTCTTTTGTCAATGATTTCCGCTGTTTCTGTGCCACGACCTTGGATTCGCTTTCGGAGCTCAGCTAAGCTTGGTGGCATCAGAAAGATAAATACTCCTTCTGGAAACCGCTCTCTCACTTTTAACGCTCCTTGCACTTCGATTTCTAAAATAATATCTGTTCCTGCCTCTAATGTTTGACGAACATAGTCAATTGGTGTGCCATAATAATTCCCAACATATTCAGCCCATTCTAATAGTTGATTTTTCTCAATCATCGTTTCAAATTGTTCACGCGATTTAAAAAAATAGTTCACACCATCTTCTTCTCCGGCTCTTGGTGAACGTGTTGTTGCGGAAACTGAATATTGAATATCTGTATTTTCTTTCCGAAGTGCCGCACAAACCGTCCCTTTTCCTACTCCGGCTGGACCTGACAGCACTATTAGTAAACCTTTTTCTTTCTTCATATGTACCTCCATTATATAAGCCACATGACTTTAAGCTTCGTCTGCACCATCCTCTTTTGTTGTCAACCGTTGAGCAACCGTTTCAGGTTGGACTGCACTTAAAATAACATGATCACTATCTGCTATAATTACTGCTCTTGTTCTCCGACCATATGTAGCATCAATCAGCATATTTCTGTCTCTTGCTTCTTGAATAATTCGTTTTATTGGTGCGGACTCAGGACTTACAATTGAAATGATTCGATTAGCAGAAACAATATTCCCAAACCCAATATTGATTAATTTAATATTCATGAAAATTTCCCCCATTAGGTGAGCGCTCCTACAACTCCCACTATTTTTGCCATTCTATAATTACTATATACGAAAATTCGTTCGAGCACTAGCGGGAATTCTCGTTTTATTCAATATTTTGCACTTGTTCTTTAATTTTCTCTATCTCACTCTTTAATTCTACTACTTGCTGACTAATATGTATATCATTTGCTTTTGAACCTATTGTGTTTGCTTCCCGATTTAATTCTTGAACGAGAAAATCTAACTTTCTTCCAATCGGTTCATCTTCATGTAAGATGACAAGAAACTGTTGGCAATGCGACGTCAATCTTGTTAGCTCTTCATCAATATTTGATTTATCTGCAAATAAGGCCACTTCTGTTATGACTCTCGCCTCATCCATGTCAAGTTGTCCCTCTACTGCATCTTTTATTTTCTTATACAGTTTTTTTTCATATTTTGACACAATCGTTGGTGCATACTCTTTTAGTTCATCGACAATGAAAGATATTTTTACAATTCTTTTTTTCACATCATCACACAACACAGAACCTTCTTCTTGTCTCATATTTACAAGCTGAAGAAGGGCATTTTCAACCGCTTCTACAATAGTAGCTTGAAGATGGGTAGATTCATTTTCCTTTTCAATCACTTCCACAACATTATCTTGAAATAAAATCGTTTCTAGTAGCTTCTCTTTAGCTACCCCTGTCTTATTCATCATTTCGTCCGCCACTTTTGTATACTCTTTCACTAGCGACCAATCTACTTTTACTGATTTTGTCACCAACTCTTCTCCATCAATTCCGATGTAAAGCTCTATTTTCCCTCGTTTTATTTGTTCTTGAACTCGTTTTTTTATCCGGTCTTCGATTTGTAAAAATTGTCGAGGAATTCTGATTGTTATTTCGGAAAAACGATGGTTAAAAGACCGTATTTCAACAGTGACTTTCCCACTTTCACTAGATACAGAAGCTTGACCGTACCCTGTCATACTCTTTACCATACTTATCACATCCACTTTCTCTATTCTAACCAATTTTACCATTTGCAACAAGTAGAAGAAAGAAGAGCGTTTTTTCAACAGCCATTTTGTTATTGTTATTGGGGAAAGTTGCTGTATGCACTGAATTGGCATCCAATATGTACAAGCAGGGGTGAAACTAAGACAAAACGCCTTTGAGAATCCAAGTCTCTAAGGCGTTGTATTGTCTCTTTTTTCAAATCCATTATTTTTTTAGTAGTCTGAACCCACCTAATGCCACAGTTGGAATAGCAGCCATTCCAAGAATTAACAACCACTCTCTTCCTGTCAAACTTGTTGTATGGAAAATCCCTTGAAGTGGTGGGTAATAAACAACGACCAACATTAAAAGTATGGATGATAACACAGCAAATACAAGATAAATATTTTCAAACGGATTTCGATGGAAAACCGAGTACTCACTGCGACAATCAAACACATGAATGAGCTGGGCCATTACTAATGTCACAAATGCGACCGTCTGTGCTTTCATTAAATCATTTGGATCCGCATTTAGGGTAACCATAAAGGCGACTAGTGTAACAATCCCAATCATAAATCCACGGCTTATAATTTTCCATGCTAGCCCTCTAGCAAACACACCTTCATTTGGACTACGCGGTGGTCTTTTCATGACATCACCTTCTGCTTTGTCCATTCCAAGAGCCATTGCAGGTAATCCATCTGTTACTAAATTAATCCATAAAATTTGAATGGCTACCAATGGCAGTGGAAGACCTAACATCATAGCAAATAGCATGACAAGAATTTCACCAACATTTGAGGCAAGCATATAGCGAATGAATTTTCTTATATTTTCATAGATATTGCGACCTTCTTTAATAGCAGCTTTAATCGTAGCGAAATTATCATCACTTAAGATTAAAGAAGAAGCTTCTTTTGCTACATCTGTTCCTGTAATCCCCATGGCAATCCCAATATTCGCTGCTTTAATTGCAGGAGCATCATTCACACCATCACCTGTCATTGCTACAATATGACCTTTTGCTTGCAGAGCCTTTACAATTTTCAACTTATGTTCAGGCGATACCCGCGCATACACGTACACATCATCAACAATTTCTTCTAAATCTTTCACACTTAATCTAGATAAGGTTTGACCATCTAACACTTTTCCTCCCTTTGGAAGAATACCTAATTGTGTGGCTATCGCTTTAGCCGTTATTACATGATCACCCGTTATCATAATCGTTTTTATTCCTGCTTGACGACACTCACGAATAGAGTCACGGACTTCTTCTCGTGGCGGGTCAATCATACCTTGCAATCCAATAAACGTTAAATTTCGTTCCACATCTAATGTTTGTTCTATCGATTCCCCAGCTTTAATCGGTCGATATGCAATCGCAATTGTTCGTAAGGCTTGGCTTGCTAGTGTCGTAATCGCCTCATTTACTCTATCAAGATGACGAGACGTTAATGGTTCCATTTTTTCAGCATAGACGATGTCTGTACTATTCGATAATATGACATCTGGTGCACCTTTTGTAATCGCGTATAATTGACCTTTTTTATCTTTTACAATGACAGTCATCATCTTTCTCGTCGATTCAAACGGAAATTCTTTTACAACGGTAAACTGACTTTGAATTTCCTCGTCTTTTATCCCCGCTTTCATCGCAGCAACTACAAGTGCCCCTTCAGTCGGATCACCGTCAAGTTGATATGTCGTTTTTGCTTTTTTTAAAACCCCGTCTTTTTCCTTCTTTACTTTAATTGAAGCATGGTTACATAGCTTTCCGTAAACAAGCAATTGTTGCAGTGTTCGATTTGACTCTACTTTTACTTTCTTTCCTTCGTAGAGAAAGTCACCAACGGGCTCATATCCTGTTCCTGTAATATTCCATGTTTTTCCTCCAGACCAAACATGAGTAACGGTCATTTTATTTTGTGTTAATGTTCCTGTTTTATCTGAACAAATAACAGAAGCACAACCTAGTGTTTCAACCGCTGGTAGTTTACGAACGATGGCTTTTCTTTTAATCATTCGTTGAACACCAAGGGCAAGTGCAACTGTAACAATGGCCGGAAGTCCTTCTGGAATTGCTGCCACCGCTAAAGAGACCCCAGCTAAAATCATCGTATACACATCATGACCTTGTATTACACCGATAATAACAACAAGTGCGGTTAACATTAGTGCAGCTACAATTAATATTTTCCCTAATTGCTCTAATTTACGTTGAAGTGGGGTCACTAATGTTTCTGTTGATTGTAACAGGTGAGCAATTTTGCCCATTTCTGTTTTCATTCCTGTTGCGACAATGACTCCGATTCCATTTCCTTGTGTAACCATTGTCCCCATAAAAGCCATATTTTCTTGATCCCCGACTTCAATCGTATCACCTTTAATCGAATCGACGACTTTTTGAACAGGTACAGATTCTCCAGTAAGAGAAGACTCTTCTATTTTAAGGCCGCTTGCTGAAACTAAACGTATATCTGCCCCAATTCGATCTCCACTTGCTATTTTCACAACATCTCCTACAACAGCTTCACTCGATAGGATTTTGACCCATTGTCCTTCTCGAAGCACAACCATTTGCGGGGCGGATAATTCTTTAAGTGCTGCTAATGATTTTTCAGCCTTTCTCTCTTGGACAAATCCAAGAACTCCATTTAATAATACAATGACCATAATGGTAATGGCATCAATATATTCCCCTAGTAATCCCGATATCAATGTTGCCGCGAGTAATACAAGAACCATAAAATCTTTAAACTGATTTAAAAACACGAATAGGGCTGAAGGTTTATCTCCCTCATCTAATTTATTTTCTCCATATTGTTTAAGTCGTTTTTCTGCCTCCTTTTTTGTTAAACCTTTTTGCATGTGAGTTCCTGTTGATCTTTCGACCTCATTAATCTCCATCTCGTACCATTTCATGCCCACACCCCATATCTTACTAGTAAAATCATTTAAACAACCTATACAAGCCATCTTATTCAAGCACGTCCTAAAAAATGCTATACTGTTAATTGAACGCAAGTTTTTTATAGAAAGGTGATCTTTATGTCTTTTGATGGACTCATAACACGAGCAATTACCGAAGAGTTCCGTTCTCTTTTTGAAACAGGTAGAATTTCAAAAATATATCAACCTTATAAAAATGAGATCATCCTTGCGATACGGGCGCAAGGTCAAAATTATCAACTATTACTTTCAGCAAACCCGAGCTTTTCGCGCGCTCATATTACAATGGAAAAGTATGAAAACCCAAAAACCCCTCCCATGTTTTGCATGTTGCTTAGAAAACATTTAGAAGGGGCGATTATCGATAAAATTGAACAAGTAGAAATGGAACGAATCATCATTCTCCATATAAAAGGAAAAGATGAATTAGGTGATATCAGTCAAAAACAACTGATTATCGAAATCATGGGCAGACATAGTAATATTATTTTAGTTGATTCGACTACGAGAAAAATAATAGACAGTATTAAACATGTTTCACTTTCACAAAGCAGTGTCAGAACGGTCTTACCTGGTCAACCGTATGAGTTTCCTCCTCCACAAGAGAAACTTGATCCTTTTACCATTACAAAAGAAGAGTTTCAACAAAAACTAGACTTTAATCAAGGTAAACTTGATAAGCAAATCGTTGACCGCTTTTCTGGCATTTCTCCTCTAGTAGCTAAAGAAATTTATGCACGAGCTGGGTTGGCTAACCGCCAAACCCTTACTGATGCCTTCTTTTCTGTCATTGACCCACTAAAGGAAAAAAAGGTTGTTCCTCAAAAAATTACAGTCGCAGATAAGGAATACTTCTCCATTATTCCGATGACTCATCTTGGTGGGAATGTCCAAACCTTTGAATCGGTTAGTTTACTTCTTGACAGATTTTATTACGGAAAGGCAGAAAGAGATAGAGTAAAACAACAAGGACAAGACATCGAACGATTTATTCGAAATGAGTGGCAAAAAAACAATAAAAAAATTAAAAAGCTTGAACAAACGTTACAAGAAGGAGAAAAAGCAAATAAGTATCAACGCTTTGGTGAACTGCTTACTGCCAATTTACACGTTGTAAAACGTGGGGATACAACTGTTGAAGTTGTTGACTATTATGATGAAAACAGCGGTACGATAGAAATCAAACTTGACCCGTTGAAATCTCCTTCAGAAAATGCCCAGCAGTTTTTTCGAAAATATAACAAAGGAAAAAATTCAATTGCAGTTGTCCTTGAACAAATTAAACTAGCAAAAGAAGAAATGTCCTATTTTGAGCAACTGATTCAACAAGTGGAATCTGCTTCCCCTAAAGATATTGAAGAAATACGCGAAGAATTAGTGGAAGGTGGGTATTTACGGAAACGCCGAAACGACGTTAAAAAGAAAAAGAAAGAGGATAAGCCACAACTTGACCGTTATGTATCGTCAACAGGATTAGAAATTGTGGTAGGAAAAAATAATAAACAGAACGAATATATTACTAACAAATTAGCAAGACAAGATGAACTATGGTTTCATACAAAAGATATTCCAGGTTCACATGTTGTCATCCGTAGCACGACTGTCGATGAGAAATCGATTATGGAAGCTGCGCATTTAGCTGCTTATTTTAGTAAAGCGAAACATTCTAGTTCTGTACCCGTCGATTATACAAAAATTCGGCATGTTAAAAAACCAAACGGAGCAAAGCCTGGCTTTGTCATTTATGATAATCAAACAACCGTTTACGTGACTCCTGATGAAGATCTTGTTGTTTCACTACGCATTTAACAGCCCAAGTAAAATAGTAATTACAATGTTTTATAAAAAAAGAAAGGGGAACTTCAGGATTGCACACTGAAGTTCCCCTTTCTTTTTTACTTCGTCATCCATGCTTCTGATGCAGGGTTTTCTCGCCATTGTTTTAATTTTTCAATTTGGTCATTTGTAATTTCATTTCGTTCTAATGACACTTCGAGCAATGCATCATAATCCGTTAATGTCACAGCCTCAATATTGGCATTTTGTAAATTTATTTGGCCTGATTCAAGTCCGTATGTAAAAATTGCAACGACACCAACAACCTCAGCACCTGCCTCACGAACAGCTTCTGCTGCTGTCATTACACTTCCTCCGGTGGAAATTAAATCTTCAACAATCACCACACGGTCACCTTCATTAATCACACCTTCAATTTGATTGCCTTTTCCATGACCTTTTGATTTACTACGTATATAAGCCATCGGTAATTCCATTCTTTCACTGACCCATGCTGCATGAGGAATCCCCGCTGTTGCTGTGCCAGCGACTACATCGACTCCATCAAAATGCTGTTCAATTAATTGAACAAGACCATCTGCAATCGCACGACGCACATTTGGGTAAGATAATGTTAAGCGATTGTCACAATAAATCGGTGATTTTAATCCAGAACTCCAAGTAAATGGGTCATTCGGCTTTAATGCGACAGCCTTTATATCTAATAAATGAGAGACGATTTCTCTTTTCATTCACTTTCACTCCATTCCTTTTTCACATTTTCATAAGCTTCGGCGGGGTTTTCGGATTTCGTTATCGTTCTCCCTACAACAATCCCCCAACTTCCTAATTCTCTTGCTTGTTTTGGTGTTGTTACACGTGTCTGATCCCCTATATCATCACCTAGCAATCGTATACCTGGAGTAACTGTTACAAAAGAAGAAGAACACACTTCTTTAATTAACGGAACTTCTAGCGGAGAACAAACCACACCATCTAAACCACTTTGTTCCGTTAGAGCAGCATATGATTTCACCGTGTCTTTGAGAGACCCAGGAATTCCTAATTCTGAATTCATCATTGTCTCAGATGTGCTTGTTAATTGAGTCACTGCAATAAGCGCTGGCCGTTTTTGCCCAGATGTTGTTCCTGCCTCTAATCCTTCTCTTGCTGCTATCATCATTTTTGAACCACCGGCAGCATGCACATTAACAATATCCACTTGTTGCTTAGCTAATACTTTCATGGCATGATGCACTGTATTAGGAATATCATGAAGCTTTAAATCTAAAAAGATATGATGTCCCGCTTCTTTTAACTTTTCGAGGAAGTTTGGACCTAAGCTATAAAATAACTCCATTCCCACCTTCACAAAAAGCGGTTTCCATTGAAAATGTTGCAAAAACGAAAATACAGCTTCTTCACTTGCAAAATCAAGTGCTATAATAATTGGCCTGTCCATTTATTTCCAACTCCCTCCAGTTAATTCGGAAATATGGCTCACATTCATTTCATCTAATAACGCTGGCAATTGGTCGATAATAGTTGGACAAACAAACGGGTCAACAAAGTTAGCTGTACCTACAGCAATTGCGCTTGCTCCCGCTAAGAAGAATTCAATGACATCTTCTGCGGATTCAATCCCACCCATTCCAATAATCGGGATTGATACAGCTTGGCTTACTTGGTGAATCATTCTAATGGCAACAGGTTTGATAGCCGGACCTGATAATCCTCCTGCTCCATTAGCTAAAATCGGTTTGCGTGATTTTCGGTCAATTCTCATGCCAAGTAATGTATTAATCATCGATAGACCATCTGCTCCTGCTTCTTCTACTGCTTTTGCCATCGTTACAATATCAGATACATTCGGTGATAATTTTACATAAACCGGTTTTTCAGATACTTCTTTTACTAACCTTGTTAATTGGGCAGCCACTTCAGGCATTGTCCCAAAGGCTATTCCACCTTTTTTCACATTTGGGCATGAAATATTTAGTTCAAGTGCCGCCACGTTTTTCGCCGTTGAAATTCGCTTCGCCACTTCGATATAATCTTCCATTTCAGACCCTGCGACATTGGCAATAATCGGAACATCATATTTTTCGAGCCACGGTAATTCTTCTCCCATAATCTTATCAATTCCGGGATTTTGTAAGCCAATTGCATTTAACATTCCTGCCGCTGTTTCAGCCACTCGAGGGGTTGGATTACCATATCGTGGTTCAAATGTTGCAGCTTTTACTGCAATAGCTCCGAGAACGGATAAATCATAAAACTGGGCATATTCTTTTCCAAATCCAAAACATCCAGATGCAGGCATGATTGGATTTTTCATCGATAAGCCTGGTAATTGCACTGCTAATTGACTCATAAAACCACCTCGCCTATCGGAAATACAGGACCATCTGTACAAATTTTCTTATATGCGGTTCCTTCTGGGTCATTTTGCAAATGGCATACACAAGCAAGACAAGCCCCAATTCCACAGCCCATTCTTTGTTCTAATGATAAGAAACCACGTCTGTCTTTATAATTGGCTTCTAATGCTTTTAACATGGGGTTTGGTCCACAGGAATAAAGAACATCAAAATTAAGTTTTTGTTGAGCAATCACATCGGTAACAAAACCTAAGGTACCATGAGTTCCGTCAACAGTCGATACATATGTATCACCTAATGCAGAAAATTTCTCTTCATAAAACACGTCTTTCTTTGATGCAAATCCTAACACATGAATGACCTTTACCCCTTTTGCCTTTAATTGTTGAGAAAGATAGTAGAGAGGAGGAACCCCAATTCCCCCACCTACTAATAACGCTGTTTCTCCTTTTGACACGGCTTCCACTGGAAAACCAGTTCCAAGAGGCCCTAATAAATCTACTTCTTCTCCTTGTACACGTTCACTCATTAATGTGGTCCCTTTACCTTCAGCACGATATAACATCGTCAGTTGTTGTTTGGCTTTATCAACATGACAAATGCTTATCGGACGACGTAAGAGCGGGTCGATCCCTCGGTCTACTTTTACATGAACAAATTGACCAGGTTGCTCCATTTCTTCAACTAATGAACCTTCTAATACGAGTTCAAAAATGGAATCGGCGATTTGTTCTTGAGAAACTATCGTTAACATATCTCTTCTCAATTGGATTTCCCCCTTAATTCATCACTGGCATACTTTCAGATGCAAAGGTAATGGACTCTAGTACTTTTAATAATGCCTCTGCTGTATCTAATGAGGTTAAACAAACAACTCCATTTTCAACTGATTCGCGGCGAATACGGAAGCCGTCACGGGCAGGTTGCTTTCCTTTTGTTAATGTATTAATAACAAATTGTGCTTCACCGTTACGAATCACATCTAATAAGTTTGGTGTTGCATCTCCAATTTTATTTACAACTGTCACTGGAATCTTTTCTGCTTGGACAAGACTTGCTGTTCCCTCTGTCGCTAAAACATTAAACCCAATGCGGTGGAAGCGGCGAACAAGCGCTAACGCTTCTTCTTTATCTTTATCAGCTATTGTAAATAATACCGACCCATGCTTTGGAATTTTCATTCCTGACGCAATTAACCCTTTGTAAAGTGCTTTTTCTAATGTGTAGTCCCGCCCCATTACTTCTCCTGTTGATTTCATTTCTGGTCCTAATGTAATATCAACACGTCTTAATTTTGCAAATGAGAATACCGGCACTTTTACAGACACTTGCTTTCCTTCTGGATGATATCCCGTTTCAAATCCTAATTCAGGTAGTTTTTGTCCTAGGATAGCTTTTGTAGCAATATTCGCCATCGCAACACCTGTAATTTTACTTAAAAACGGTACAGTTCGACTTGAACGCGGATTAACTTCAAGAACATATACTTCATTATCATGAAGAACAAATTGGATATTGAGTAAGCCGACAATACGAAGACCACGCGCGAGTGCAATTGTTCGGTCAATAATTTTTGCTTTTACTTCTTCAGACAATGTTTGTGGTGGATAAACCGCAATGGAGTCACCAGAGTGAACACCAGCACGCTCAATATGTTCCATAATCCCTGGAATATAAACTGTTTCTCCATCAGAAATCGCATCGACTTCAATTTCTTTTCCTGTTAAATAACGGTCAATTAACACCGGATGTTTCGGATTCACTTTAACTGCCGTTTCCATATAATTTAATAACTCTTCTTCTTGGTAAACGATTTGCATCGCACGTCCACCTAAAACATATGACGGACGAACTAAAACCGGATAGCCGATTTCATTAGCAATCGTTACAGCTGCCTCTACAGAAGTCGCCGTTTTTCCTAATGGTTGAGGAATAGAAAGCTGTTGCAATGTATGTTCAAATTTATCACGGTTTTCTGCACGGTCCATATCTTCAAGTGCAGTTCCTAAAATTTTTACGCCTCTCTCTTGCAAGTCGGCTGCTAAATTAATCGCCGTTTGACCTCCAAATTGTACGATGACTCCTTCTGGTTGTTCTTGGCGAATAACATGCATCACATCTTCAATCGTGAGCGGTTCAAAATATAATTTATCTGATGTACTGAAATCAGTTGAGACTGTTTCTGGATTATTATTTATAATAATGGCTTCATAACCAGCTTCTTTAATCGCCCACACCGTATGAACAGTAGCATAATCAAACTCAATGCCTTGTCCAATTCGAATAGGACCCGAACCTAAAACTAATATGCTCTTCTTCTCTGTAATGACAGATTCATTTTCCTCTTCATACGTCCCGTAATAATAAGGTGTAGCCGATTCAAACTCAGCAGCACACGTATCGACCATTTTATATACCGGCATCATTCCATGTTGTTCACGTAAGGTAAAGACCTCAAGTTCTGTCATGTCCCATTGATTAGCAATAAACGCATCCGCAAAGCCACGCTCTTTCGCTTCTTGTAATAGTTCAACATTTTGCTTATTTTCTTTTAATGTTTTTTCGAGTAATACAATTTTTTCAAGTTTTTGTAAAAAGAATGGATCAATTTTACTTAATTCCCAAATTTGTTTCACCGTATAGCCTCGACGAAATGCTTCCCCAATAACGAACAATCTTTCATCGTCCGCTGCTGCAATTCTGCGGTCGATTTCGTCATTATCAAGCTGAGCCATCTCCTCCACTTGAATATGTGTGACGTTGGATTCAAGTGAGCGAACCGCTTTTAATAATGACTCCTCTAAGTTTCTCCCGATCGCCATAACTTCTCCAGTTGCTTTCATTTGTGTTCCTAGTTTACGATTAGCAGACTCAAATTTATCAAATGGCCAACGTGGGATTTTACTAACGACATAATCTAATGACGGTTCAAAACTTGCATATGTCGTTTGCGTAATTGGATTGATAATCTCATCTAATGCATAACCAACGGCAATTTTTGCTGCGATTTTTGCAATTGGATAACCCGTTGCTTTTGAAGCAAGAGCAGAAGATCGACTTACCCGTGGGTTCACTTCAATTAAGTAATATTGGAAACTGTCTGGGTCTAAAGCAAATTGAACATTACAACCACCTTCTATTTTTAACGCACGAATAATACGAAGGGCAGAGTTACGTAACATTTGGTATTCACGGTCTGATAGTGTTTGACTCGGTGCAAATACGATTGAATCTCCTGTGTGTACACCAACAGGGTCGAAGTTTTCCATATTACAAACCACAATCGCTTGGTCTTTTGCATCACGCATCACTTCATATTCAACTTCTTTAAACCCAGCAATGCTTTTTTCTAATAAACATTGGGTAACAGGACTATATTTCAATCCACTAGAAACCGTTTCAATTAATTCTTCTTCATCGTGAACGATTCCACCACCTGTACCACCTAACGTATAAGCAGGTCTGACAATAATCGGATATCCTACTCTTTCGACAAACTGATATGCTTCATCTAAGTTATGAACAATATCACTATCAGGAACTGGCTCTTGTAGTTCATTCATGAGAGTACGGAATAAATCACGGTCTTCCGCTTGTTTAATTGCATCTAGCTTTGTTCCTAATAATTCAATATTAAATTCATCTAAAATTCCTGACTCTTCTAACTCAACAGCCATATTTAGCCCTGTTTGTCCACCTAAAGTTGGCAATAAGCCATCTGGGCGTTCTTGACGAATAATTCGACTTACAAATTCAAACGTAATCGGCTCAATATACACTTTATCCGCCATAGTTGTATCTGTCATAATCGTGGCAGGGTTAGAATTAATTAAAATGACTTCATATCCTTCTTCTTTAAGGGCTTGACATGCTTGTGTTCCTGCATAATCAAACTCTGCTGCTTGTCCGATGACGATTGGACCAGAGCCAATCACTAATATCTTATTTATATCTGTTCGTTTTCCCACTTTTGTCTCCCCCTTAAGCGTTACGTACTTTTCCGTTTTTATATTCTTCAATCATACGAATAAATTTATCAAATAAATGGTTAGAATCTTCTGGGCCAGGTGATGCTTCTGGATGGTACTGAACACTAAACACAGGATGATCTATATGAGCAACCCCTTCTACCGTGCCGTCATTAACTGATACATGAGTCACTTTTAAACGAGTATTTTCAAGTGACTTCGGGTCAATCGTAAACCCATGATTTTGAGAGGTAATATCAATTTTTCCTGTTTCAAGTTCTTTTACTGGGTGGTTCGAACCACGGTGACCGAATTTCATTTTTTCTGATTTCCCACCACATGCAAGTGAGATTAATTGATGACCTAAACAAATGCCGAAAATCGGAACTTTACCGATTAATCCTTTAATTAATTCAATACCTTCTTCAACATCAGCAGGGTCTCCAGGGCCGTTTGATAACATAATTCCATCTGGATTTAACCGAAGGACTTCTTCTATTGATGCATTAAAAGGAACAACGATAACATCACAATCATAATGAATTAAGTTTCTAAGAATGCCGTGTTTGGCGCCAAAGTCAACGAGGACAACACGGTACCCTCTTCCTGGTGCATGGTACGGGTCTTTTGTTGACACACGAGCGACTTGGTTTATTTCTAATGGTTTTTCTCGTAATTGTGTAACTACCTCATCAACATTTGCTTCCATATTACAAAGCTTTCCTTTTAACGTTCCATGTTTTCGAATTAACCTAGTTAATTTTCTCGTATCAATGCCCTCTAATCCTGGAATTCCTTTAAAAGCAAGAAGGTCATGTAATGTTTCTTCGCTACGATAATTACTAGGGTACTCTGCCACTTCTTTTACAATCAAACCGTGGATAGCAGGTTCAATCGATTCAAAATCATCACGGTTGACTCCATAATTCCCTATAAGAGGGTAAGTTAACGTTACAATTTGCCCGCAATATGATGGGTCTGAAAGGATTTCTTGATATCCTGTCATCCCTGTATTAAAAACGACTTCCCCATCATTTTCGATTTCACTTCCAAATGCTCTTCCAACAAACACCGTTCCATCTTCTAAAATTAATTGTCTTTTCATCGTTATTCCCCCTTCTGCCAAACAAGCTTGCCTTCTACAAACGTATATGTTGGCCATCCTTTACATGTCCAGCCTGCAAATGGTGTGTTTTTCCCTTTTGATGCGAAATTGTCAGGATTGATTTTTTCTTCATGATGTAAATCAATGACGGTTATATCGGCCAAAGCCCCTTCCTCTAATGTTCCATATGGAAGTTGAAATGCAGATGCAGGCTTATTCGTTAGCCAATCGACAAGTTGCTTTAATGTCATCGTCCCCTTTTCTACTAAGTACGTATACATAAGTGGAAATGCGGTTTCTAACCCTACAATGCCAAATGGAGCTTTCTGCATTCCTGCCTCTTTTTCTTCTTTTGCATGTGGAGCATGGTCTGTAGCAATAAAATCAATTGTTCCATCTAATAATCCTTCAATTAACGCTGTTTTATCTTCCGCTCCTCGTAGTGGAGGATTCATTTTATAATTGGGGTCAAGCCCTGGGATATCTTCATCACATAATAAAAGATGGTGTGGCGTAACTTCAGCTGTAACATGAATACCCGCTTTTTTTGCATCACGGACAACACGAACCGATTCTTTCGTACTAATATGACACACATGATAATGGGCATTTGCTGCTTCTGCTAACAGGACATCACGGGCAATATGAACCGATTCACAGACAGAAGGAATTCCATTGATTCCGTGCTTTTCTGAAAATTTTCCTTCGTGGACCGAACCTTGATTGATAAGTGTATTCTCTTCACAATGAGCGACAATCGCCATATTTTGTTTTGCCGCTTCTTTCATCGCTGCTAACATCATACTTGCATCTTGGACGCCAACACCATCATCAGTAAAGGCAAAAGCGCCTGCTTGTTTTAATTGAGCAAAATCGGTTAACTCTTTACCTAATTGACGAGTAGTAATTGCTGCATATGGTAATACACGTACTTTTGCCGTTTCTTTAATTCGTTGTTGAACCCAATCCATTTGTTCTTTTGTATCTGGCACTGGACGTGTGTTTGGCATTGGGGCAACCGTTGTAAATCCACCTCTTGCCGCCGCCTCTGAACCGGTTTGAATTGTTTCTTTATGCTCACCACCAGGTTCCCGGAAATGAACGTGTAGATCTAGCATTCCTGGAATGACCAATTGATTGGACACATCGATAACTGTTTCTCCGTTTAGATTTTCTGCTATTTTTATAATTTTTCCATTTTCAATCAAAATATCTTTTTGAACTAAATTCCCATTTTCATCTAGTAACTGACCATTTTTCACTACTGTGTTCATCGTATTCCCCCTCCAGATTGTTCAATGGCTCTTTTTAATACAGCCATTCTTACAGCAACTCCATTTGTCATTTGCTTAAATATTCTAGAACGTGGACATTCCACTAGCTCACTTGCAATCTCAACGCCACGGTTAATCGGGGCTGGATGCATGATAATGCTGTTTGTTTTCATTCTCTGTTCCCGTCCTAACGTTAATCCAAACTGATCATGATAGTCATTTTGTTCTGTTACCATTTTCACCGCATGACGCTCGTGTTGAATGCGTAACATCATCATCACATCAGCCATTTCAACAGCATCATCAATATCGATATATTGACCATACGGGATAGAATCATCAATCCATTGTTTCGGTCCTGAAAACCAAACACTGGCTCCAAGACGATGGAGTACTTCTGCATTTGAACGAGCTACTCTACTATGTCTAATGTCCCCAACAATGACCACCTTCAAGCCGTCAAATGAGCCAAATTCTTGTTTAATCGTTAATAAATCAAGCAATGACTGTGTCGGATGGTGACCACAACCATCTCCTCCATTTATTATGGGAATTGATATCGTTCCAATTAATTCGTTAAAATACTCATCTCGTTCATGGCGAATCACAACGACATTTGTACCAATGGCTTCGAGTGTTTTCACCGTATCATATAAAGTTTCTCCTTTAATGACACTGGATGAATCAGCTTCAAAATTTAATACTTGTAAACCTAGTTTCTTTTCGGCCACTTCAAAGCTAAATTTCGTTCGAGTACTCGGTTCAAAAAACAAATTTGAAACAAATGTTTCGCGATTCGGTTGCCACCTATCTCCATTTAAAAACTGTTGTGCTTGCTCTAATATTTGATGAATTTCATCTGTTCCAAGTAATGGCATCGTTAATATGTTCATTGTTTTTCCTCCCCTATTTAGCCTATAAAAAACACCCTAAAAGACATTTTAGGGTGCAGAAAAGTAGGAAGAGATGTGAAATTCCGATCTCCTTCTTCTTTTTCACCCTTTTAAGTCTCTCGTACTTAGTTAAAGGATGTGGATTATACAGTTTCTTTTGTTTCTTCGATTTCTTCAAACATCGGTGTTTTTCCATAACTATCTTCTTTACCAGGTAACACTAAGTGTAAAATTACCCCGATAATCGCCGCTAATGCCATACCAGCAATTTGTACGTCTGCATTCACTTGGATAAACGCTCCACCAATTCCTAGTACTAAAATAACGGAAGAAATGATTAGATTTCGTTTTACCCCTAAGTTAATCTTGTTGTCAATTAACATGCGAAGACCTGATGACGCGATAACCCCGAACAGAAGAATTGAAATCCCACCCATGACTGGAGAAGGAATTGTGCCGACAAAAGCAGCAAATTTGCCTACGAAAGCTAACACGACAGCAATGACCGCAGCTCCACCGATTACAAATACACTAAACACTCTAGTAATCGCAACGACACCGATATTTTCTCCATAAGTTGTATTCGGTGGCCCACCGATTAAAGAAGCAATAATTGTTGCTACCCCATCTCCTAAAATGGAACGGTGAAGACCTGGTTTTTTTATAAAGTTTTTTCCAACCACTTTACTTAACACCATTTGGTCTCCGATATGTTCAGAAATCGTCACAATGGCGATAGGGACCATAACCCAAGCAATTTGCCATGAAAAAGAAGGAGTATATGTGACAAACGGGACGATAAAGTCAGGCATTGCAAACCAATTCGCTGCTCGAACAGAAGAAAAATCAACTAACCCTTGCGTTAATGCGAATAAATACCCTCCAACAATACCAAACATAAACGGAATCAGTCCGAAAAATCCTTTAAAAAACATCGCTGAAATGACAGTAATTACTAATGTGACAAGTGCAACCATTAAATATGTACCATTGTATACAGATACAGATTCTGTGATTTGTTCAATAGGTCCATTATATTGTTCAGTCTCTCCTGTAAACCCTTCTAATGCTTCATCTTGTAAAACATACCTTGATTCTTCTACTGTTTCATACATCGCCATATCAATGGCCACCCCAGCTAATCCAAGTCCGATGACCATAATAACTGGACCAACTACGATTGGCGGTAATATTTTCATTAACCAACGAACTCCACTTGCTTTAATGAAGAGTGCAACTACCCCATAGACTATTCCCGCTAAGAAACTTCCAATCATCGCTCCTTCTGGCCCACCAATCGTAATTGCCGTAATGATTGGTGCTATAAAGGCAAACGAAGATCCTAAATATGCTGGTACTTGTCCTCTTGTTATTAGTAGATAAGCTAGCGTACCGAGACCACTTGATACTAAGGCAACAGCTGGACTTAACCCAACAATAACCGGTACTAAAACCGTTGCACCAAACATCGCAAATAAATGTTGCAAACTAAAAATAAGCCATTTATCAAACCTTGGTATTTCGTGGATACCAACATCTTTTTTTTCTACCATTTTTCTTCCCCCTCAACAAGGCCGATATGTAATTAGTGTTCTCGTATAATAAAACGTTATACTCTTTGCTCAATACTGACTTCATCAATATCATCGACTTCTTTTAATTTCGCGACGATTTTTTCACTTTTCGAAGTGGGTACATTTTTCCCTACATAATCTGGGCGAATCGGTAATTCACGATGGCCCCTATCAACTAAGACAGCTAATTGAATTTGAGCAGGTCGCCCCATGTCGATTAAAGCATCTAAAGCTGCTCTTACCGTTCGTCCTGTATAAAGGACATCGTCAACTAAAATGACTTTTTGATTTGTGACCGGAGGAATGGAGGTCCCTTTTAAAATAGGTTCTTTCGTTTTCGTTTTCACTGTTAAATCGTCACGATATAACGTAATATCGATTTCTCCAACTGGAATAGACTCTCCTTCAATCTCCAATATCCTTTCTGCTAATCGCTCCGCAAAATAAATACCTCTCGTGCGGATTCCAACGAGAACACACTCATTTATTCCCTTGTTTTTTTCAATAATTTCATGGGCAATTCGAGTCGTTGCCCGACGAATGGCTTCTTCGTCAAGAATAATCCGTGCCACTTTTGTTCACCTCCATTTTTTCACATGAAGCGTTTTTTCTTTCTTATCTTTCAAAAAAACCTCTCATCTTGTAGGATGAGAGGTTTTGTAAGCATAAAGAACTAAGATATAGGCAGATTTCACCTAGATCTCATTATTCCGCTTCCTTCTCAGCCTCACAGGACTGTAGTTAAAGGACTATATTCTATTAATGATTATTATTCCAAAGTTCGACATAAAAGTCAACTATAAAGAAGATATTCGTAATTGTTCTAATAGTTGATCCATATCATCGGGAATCGGGGCTTGAAATTCTAATTGTTCACCTGTTCTAGGATGTGTGAACCCTAATATTTCAGCATGGAGGGCTTGACCTTCAATGTCTAATGTTTTTTTCGGTCCATATTTTGGGTCACCAGCTAATGGATAACCGATATATTTCAGATGAACTCTTATTTGGTGTGTTCTTCCTGTTTCTAATTGACACTGAACAAAAGTAAAGTTTGTGAATCTTTCTAAAACATTAAAATGTGTCACTGCATCTCTTCCATTTTCATCGGTAACCGTCATACTTTGGCGGTCTTGTTTGTCACGACCAATTGGTGCATCTACTGTGCCATGGTCATGGGCAATGACACCGTGCACAATCGCTTTATAAATCCGCTTTGTCGTTTTCGCTTTTAATTGTTCGACTAAAGATTCATGGGCACGGTCATTTTTGGCAACCATGAGCAGCCCTGAAGTATCTTTATCAATACGGTGAACAATTCCTGGTCGGATGACACCATTAATCCCAGATAAATCTTTGCAATGGTACATTAAGCCGTTAACAAGTGTTCCTGAATAATGTCCAGGAGCAGGATGAACAACCATTCCTCTTGGCTTATTCACGACGACAACATCTTCATCTTCATACACAATATCTAAATCCATTTTTTCTGGGACTACTTCTAACACTTCTGGATCTGGGATGGTTAGCACTATTTGGTCATGAAGTTGCATTTTATAATTACTTTTTACGTGTACACCATTTACAGTTAGATGACCATTCTTAACCCATTGTTGCACTTGACTTCTAGACCAATCCTCATTAAATGACGTAATCACTTTATCAATTCTTTCGTTTTTTTCTTGTTCTGTTATTGTCCACTGAAGCTCTTCCATTAACGATTCTCCTTTGTTTTCCTTTCATCGTATATCAATTTAATCATCATTAATCCAACGCCAACCACTAAAGCGGAATCAGCGACATTAAAAATGGGGAAATTGTACGTGAAAATAAATGTATCAATAAAGTCGACCACTTCACCACGGAATACACGGTCGATAAAATTCCCAATGGCTCCTCCTAGCATTAAGGCTAGTGATATGCCAAAGAGCATGCTTTTTTTTCCCTCTTTTTCTATGTAGTATATTAGAAAACCGACAACGATAACCGTCACAATATAAAAAAACCACATTTTTCCTTCTAATATCCCAAAAGCTGCACCTTTATTTCGGTGTGACGTAAAATAAAGGACATTTTCAATTAAAGGAATTCTTTGACCGATCTCCATTGAAGTAACAACAATCCACTTTGTTAATTGATCAAGCAAAATAATAACTACCGCAATGACATAATAAATCAATGTATTTAGCCTCCACTCATTCTACTCATACGATAGCATTTTAGCATAAAAAGGGGGATGTGTCCTCCCCCTACTTCTCATTTAAATATTGGTCGTAATGAATATTTCTCTGGAAATGAACCGAGTCATCACCTTTATATCCTTCAATATCAGTGGATACAAACGCTTCGATCTCCTCTACATATCCGATTAACTCCCCTGTTTCATCAAGTGAGGAATCTTCAAATATCATCCCGTTTGCATTAAATCTTGCTACAGCTTGCCAAGCATCTTCGGCATCAAATTGCATATTTTCATTTTCTTCGTCGCCATCAAAATTAAACTTATCAAAGTTTCCTAATACCTCTTCTTCAACAGGCCGATTATGACTTAATTCTCCTTTAGAGTGCTCAATAACCGTTCTCGCTGTTGGATTTGCAATAAGTCTTTCAGCCGGTATTTGTTTTCCTGTTACTTCACAAATTCCATATGTTCCTTTTTCCATTTTATCCAATGAATATTGAATATCTTCGAGTTCTCTTTTTAAGTTTTCTCGGAGGGCGATATCCTTTTCACGTTCATATAAATCTGTTGCAGTATCGGCGGGATGATTATCATATTGGGATATTTCACCTGTAGATAAGGCAATGTTTAGTTCTAACCCAAAATGTTCTGTTTCATCTAATCGAGCTTCCACTCTTTGTTTACGTTGAACTAAATCCTGTTTAATCGCTTCATACTGTTGGTTCATCTAATCCCTCCATTCCCATCATTGAGTGCTCATAACAACTCGTTTTTATTTTATCCGATACACGTTTCATTAGCCTACACAAGTTTTGACAAGCATTTAAAAAAAACGTTATACACAAGAAAAGATGCCCTATACAGAGGACATCTTTTTCTTTTACTCTTTAGCTATAATGATTTGTTACAATCTCAGCACAAGAAGGGCATAATGTCGGGTGTTCTTCGTTTTGACCAATTTCTGTTGAAACTATCCAACAACGTTCACACGTTTCCCCTGCTGCTTTTTCAACAATAACTGTGATGTCATCAAAGCTAGTCGCATCTTCTGGTGCTTCTTCTTTTAGACCTGCAATAATTACCTTCGATACAATAAATAATTTGTGTAAACTTGAAATCCCTTCAAGTAACGCTTTTGTTTGTTCGTTCGGATATAACGTGAGTTGAGCGGTTAGCGATTTTCCAATTGTCTTTTCATTTCTTGCTGTTTCTAACGCTTTTAACACATCATTCCGTATATCCATAACTTGGTCCCACTTTGCAATTAAAGTCGATGCTTCTACAAACTCTTTTGCTTCTGGCATATCAGTTAATTGAACACTTTCTTCTGTTACAGCTGGAATGAACTTCCAAACTTCATCTGCTGTATGTGGCAAAATAGGTGTAACCAATTTCGTTAACGAAACTAAAATTTCATACATTACCGTTTGAATCGAACGACGGTCGTGATGATCTGCATGCTCAATATATAATGTATCTTTCGCAATATCCATATAAAACGAACTTAATTCGATCGAACAGAAATTATGAACCGTATGGAAGACCGTTGAAAATTGATATTGATCATACGCTGTTTTTGCTTTTCCAATCACTTCATGAAGTTTAATCATCATATATTTATCCAGTTCTGGTAATGAATCATATTCCACAGTATGAACAGCAGGATCAAAATCAGCCAAGTTACCAAGCAAGAAACGGAATGTGTTCCGAATTTTTCGGTATACTTCTGATACTTGCTTTAAGATTTTATCTGATACACGCACATCTGCTTGATAATCTACAGAGGCGACCCATAAGCGTAAAATATCAGCACCTAACTGCTTCATAACATCGTTAGGGACAACAACATTCCCAATCGACTTACTCATCTTTCTTCCTTCACCATCTAAAGCAAATCCGTGACTTAACACACCTTTGTACGGAGCTTTTCCACTAACCGCAACACTTGTAGATAATGAAGAGTTAAACCATCCACGGTATTGGTCTGACCCTTCTAAATATAAATCAGCCGGACGCTGTAAATCATCACGCTCCACTAATACAGCTTGGTGTGATGAACCAGAATCAAACCATACATCCATAATATCCATTTCTCTTGTAAATTCACCATTCGGACTATGCTCTGACGTAAAGCCCTTTGGAAGTAAATCTTTTGTCTCCCATTCAAACCAAATATTTGAACCGTGCTCTCTAAATAACTGTGATACATGGTCAATCGTTTCATCATTCACAATCGGCTCCCCATTTTCACCATAAAAAATCGGAATAGGAACTCCCCATGCACGCTGCCTAGAAATACACCAATCCCCACGGTCTCTTACCATGTTAAATAGTCTTGTTTCACCCCATGTTGGAATCCAGTTTACTTCTTGAATCGCTTCAAGTAATTCTTTTCTAAAATCTTTAATCGATGCAAACCATTGTGCTGTCGCTCGGAAGATAACTGGCTTTTTGGTGCGCCAATCATGAGGATAAGAATGTGTAATAAATGATAATTTTAAAAGCGCACCCGCTTCATCTAATTTTTCTGTAATTGGTTTATTCGCTGTATCATAAAACAACCCTTCAAAACCTGGAGCTTCATCTGTAAATACACCCTTATCATCGACAGGACATAATACATCTAATCCATATTTTTGGCCAACAATATAATCATCTTCCCCATGTCCTGGCGCTGTATGCACACAACCTGTTCCTGCATCTAATGTTACATGCTCCCCACACATTACTAAGGATTCACGACCATATAAAGGATGAACAGCAATTATATTCTCTAATTGCGCCCCTTTTACAGTTCTGAGGACTTCATACTCTTCCCATTCTAATGTTGTCACTAATGATTCTAATAATCCAGTCGCCACAACAAATTTATTTGTATTCACTTTCACAACACTATATTCTAATTCAGGGTGAACTGTAATTCCTAAGTTAGCAGGAATCGTCCACGGTGTTGTTGTCCAAATGACGATTTTTTCATCTTGCTCTAAAACGCCTTTTCCATCTTTAACTCCAAATGCAACATAAATCGATGCTGAACGTTTATCATGATATTCGATTTCTGCTTCAGCTAAAGCAGATTCAGAAGATGGAGACCAGTATACTGGTTTTAATCCTTTATAAATATAGCCTTTTTTCGCCATTTCACCGAATACTTTAATTTGTTGTGCTTCATATTCCTTATCAAGAGTAACGTAAGGGTTTTCCCAATCGCCACGAACCCCTAAACGTTTAAATTGTTCTCGTTGACGATTAACTTGTTCCCTTGCGTATTCTTCACACAATTTACGGAACTCGGCTACACTTAGCGCTTTTCGGTTAACTTTCCCATTTTTCGTTAACGCTGTTTCAATCGGTAAACCATGTGTATCCCATCCCGGAACATATGGGGCTTGAAAACCACTCATTGATTTATAGCGTACAATAAAATCTTTTAAAACTTTATTTAACGCATGGCCCATATGGATATCTCCATTCGCATACGGGGGACCGTCATGCAAAACAAATAATGGTCTTCCTTCTGTTCGTTCTTGAACTTGTTTATATATATTTTTTTCTTCCCACTCTTTTTGAAGATCCGGTTCACGATTTGGTAAATTACCGCGCATCGGAAATTCTGTTTTTGGCATTAAAAGCGTATCTTTGTACTCCATCACAAAATGGCCTCCCTTATTTTTTCAATACAAAAAACCTTCCCCCCCAAACTAGGGACGAGAAGGTTACCCGTGGTACCACCCTATTGAATAAAACAATTTGTTCTATCCACTCTACATTCATAACGCGAACAAACGCTATAGCCTACTAGATAAAAATCGTTCGGTATAGAACTTAAGGGTGATTTTCGCTTTATTTCTTTAACTAGGCTCTCACCATTCCTAGCTCGCTTTGTAAAGAATAACAAAGGTACTCTCCCTGTCATAGTCATTTTCATTTAAGTTGTGTGTTGAAATTATATGAAAAATGAAAGCAAACGTCAAGAACATCTTCAATTTTAACGAGAAAAATTTAAATTGAGTCTGCCCTAGTCACGTGTTTCTTGTTCATATCCTTCTTCAGTGTGACTCGCAACATCATCCCAATCATCAGACTGAAGCATTTCTAACTGAGCTTCAACTAACATTTTAAAACGAATACGATAAACAGAAGCTTGTTTCTTCAATTCTTCTGTTTCAATCATAATTTTTCTTGATTTCGATAGGGCATCGTTAATTATGCGATCTGCATTTTTTTCTGCCTCTTTTACGATGAGCTGTGCTTCTTTTTGCGCATTTCGACGAACTTCTTCTGCTGATTCTTGAGCAACTAATATCGATTTATTTAACGTTTGTTCAATATTGTTAAAATGTTCGAGTCTTGTTTCTAGGTCTTCTACTTTTTCAAATAGGTCTTTTTTCTCACGAAGTACTGCTTCATAATCTTTAATGATCTGGTCAAGGAATTCATTAACCTCATCTTCATCATATCCACGAAATCCTCGTGTAAATTCCTTATTGTGAATGTCAAGGGGTGTTAAAGGCACACACTCCACCTCCATCTGTTAGTATAAACAATTTCGATAAATAACAATATTCGACAAAGACTTCCTATTTCCTGCAAATTAAATCGAATATTATTTTAATTTTCCATATAGAATTCGCCATTTATCTTTTTTTGTTTTACCTTCAATTGAAATTAATTTACTTCTTCCATGGCCACGCATAGATATATGGTCCCCCTGTTGTAATTGAAAAGCAGATTGTTCAACGATTTTCCAATTGACTTTCACTAATCCCCGTTCTATATATGGAATCGTTTTTGCCCGTGAAAGTCGATAAATTTCTGATAAAACAACATCTAATCGTAAAGATGAAAATGTTCCAACCTGCTCTTCCCAACTCTCTATATGTTTAATTTGCTCAGAATTTGGAATTCGATTCAATTCAATGGAAGCTCGTCCAATCGTATGTAGATTAGCTTCGATAAAATCAGCCGTTTCTTGTTGTGTGATAATTTGAACGCGATTTTCTTCAAACAAAATATCTCCAAACTTTTCTCGTTTCATACCTAAGGACATAAGCGAACCTAATACATCTCGATGCTCAATTGTCACGAATTTTTGAGGGTACTCAAGCTCAAACGTTACAATATTAAATTCTTCTTCTTCATCACTTTCATCGTAGGGAGGAAGTAGAAGTGCCCGTTTTCGCTCAGAATGAGTACTGCCTCCCCAAAAGGAGAGGCGAACGTCGTCTTGTTTACCGATGAGCATTGACATGATTTCTTGTTCACGAGGATCTAAAAAATCAGTTAATTTTCTCCGATATTGTTGTTCAGCATCCGCTTTCCAATCCAGCACTTTATCAACAAAAGCCCTTTCATCTTCACGGAAATGTTGATAGATTGTCGTCATTGTCTCACCTATTACTCATTAAAATATGGCCGCAACACCCATTCTTGCAAAATGAAGAGCAAAAATTGCAACGATTGGTGAAATATCAATCATCCCTAATGGAGGAATAATTTTGCGGAATGGAGCTAAATATGGTTCAACAATGGAACCTAAAAATTGCCCAATACTCGATTCTCTTGCATTTGGAAACCAAGACATTAAAATATATGCAATTATCGCATAAGAATAAAGCGTTAATAGTAAAAGCAATAAATTACCAATACCTGCCATCTAATTCACCACCCTTTATGCATCAAAACGGTCTTCAAACATCTCTGTAATTGTTCCGGATACATCTACATTATCTGGTGTACATAAAAAGATGTTTGCTCCTAATTTTTGAATATCTCCTCCTATAGCATACACTGTTCCGCTTAAAAAATCGACTATTCGCTTTGCTTGTTCGTGTGAAATTCGCTGTAAATTAATAATCACGGCTTTTCGGTTTTTTAAATGGTCTGCGATATCCTGTGCCTCATCATATGTTCTTGGCTCGTGCAAAATCACTTTTGCCGTTTGTTGAATGCTTTGTAATGAAACTACATTTTGCCCTTTTGAGCGCCGTCTTCCTTCTGTTGATTCTTCTTGAGCTGCGGCCGCTTCATCAATATATTCTTCAATTTCAGTTACATCATCTTCTAACTCAAAAAATCGCTTAAACTTCGATTTCATTCCCATTTTTGTTCCTCCTATCTATCCTTTTGTTTTGAACCGACTAACAATGTACCAATTCTTACAAATGTTGCCCCTTCTTCTATTGCAACTTCAAAGTCATTTGACATCCCCATCGATAATTCATCACATGGAGCATACGGCAATTGTAATGCTTGTACACTTTCTTTTAATTCACGCAAACGTCGGAAAATCGGACGCGTTTCTTCTGGATCATCGACAAACGGGGCCATGGTCATTAACCCGACAACTCGTATTGAAGGATATTTTTCAAGCAACTTTATAAAAGGAATCACTTGTTTTTCATTAAGTCCTGACTTTGATTGTTCCTGAGATATATTGACTTGCACAAAACAATGAAGCAAACGGCCATTAGACCTTTTTTCAATTTCCTCAGCTAATGACTCTCGGTCAAGCGAATGAAGAAAGTCAAATTTTCCTATCATCTTTTTTACTTTTTTTGTTTGAATTGAACCGATGAAATGCCATATTCCACGTGTTTGAAATGCTTCTCTTTTTTCAACGCCACCTTCAACTCGATTTTCACCAATATGAATAATGCCGGCATCTAGTGCTTCTTTCGTCCGCTTTTCATCCACATATTTTGTAACAGCTATTATATTTACATCGTGTCGATTTCGGTTTGACTTTTGGCATGCAGCTTGGATTTTTTCTTCAACATTGGCTAAATTTTGTTGAACCGTCAACGCATCACACACTCCTTCTTCCGATAAAACTCATCATTCTTCCTGTTTTTCCTTTTTCTTTTCGATGAGAAAAGAAGAGTTCAAGATTACTCGCAGTACAATACGAACTTTTCCTAATATTCCCAGAAGGGATGCCAGCCTTTTCTAAAAGCGTCCGATTTATTTGTTGTAAGTCTAATAAAAACTTATTATCACTCACAACAGTAAAATGTGAATCACAGACCTTCTTCACTTCATCAATCACCTTTTGGTCAACTTCATATTGTTCTTTACCGATTGCTGGACCAATCACACAATGAATATCTTCCAATGGGACTCCTTCTTTTTTCACCCATAGGTCAATCATCTTCGGACCAATGGCTCCTACTGTACCTCGCCACCCTGCATGTGCAAGGCCAATATAATTTGTTTTCGGCGAGCTAAAATACAAAGGTACACAGTCCGCATAAAGACTTGTGAGAAGAATATCAGGCTCATTTGTATATAAGGCATCTACACCTTTAATGGCATTCTCAACTTGCATTGCGCCACTTCCTGTATCCTTGATAGTGACCTTTTTGATTTGTGCCCCATGAACTTGTTCTCCTACAATCCATGATTGAAGAGGAAATCCAATTTTTGAAGCAATATTTTCTCGATTTTTCTTAACTGCAATTTCATCATCCTGTACGTGTAATCCCATATTTAAGCTTGTATAGGGCGGAAGACTCACTCCGCCATTTCTTGTCGTAAATCCAGCAACGATAGAATGATCACCTTTTAAAAAAGGGATATGAAAATATTCTTTTTCCTGTAAAATAAATGGTTCTATACTCACAAATGGTCACATCCCATTATTCCTTTGTTTGACAAAAAAATTGAATTTCTTTCATTTTAGCATATTTTTCTACAGGCAAGAAATGACTTTCTTATTTTTTCTTTGTTTCTTTATGGGATTTGTGCTTGATAATCATCTGGTAATTGTACCAAAATAACATCTGATCCAATTTTTACTATATTACTCCAAGGAATGACCATTTCCGCCTCTTTCTGAAAAAAACTCATCATTCTACCTGTTCCACCTATTATGAGCGCATCAATACGACCTGTTGATAAATTAATATCCAAATCACCTAAATGACCAAGCCGTTTTCCATTATCAATATTTACAATGTCTTTCGTTTGCAAATCTGAAATTTTCATCATAGGTCAACACCTCACCTTTCCTTGCCAACTTGTTACTACAATATATGCGGCTCGTTTTTTTTCTATACCCTTTTCTGTCCATTAGAAAAAGCTGACTGCTTATGCAGTCAGCTTATCAATTAACTTTTGGCATGCTTATTCATTTGTTGGATCGCCGCTTTTTCTAACCTAGACACTTGAGCTTGAGAGATCCCGATCTCATCAGCTACTTCCATTTGTGTTTTGCCTTGGAAAAAGCGCATATTAAGTATCATTTTTTCACGGTCATTTAATCTTACCATTGCCTCCCTAAGGGCAATTTCTTCTACCCAATTTACATCTTTGTTTTTCTCATCACTAATTTGGTCCATAACATAAATCGGGTCACCGCCATCATTATAAATCGGTTCAAACAAAGAGACTGGATCTTGAATTGCATCTAACGCAAAAACAACGTCTTCTTTTGGCACATCAAGCACTTTTGAAATTTCAACAACTGTTGGTTCCCGCTCGCGGTTCTTTTGAGCCATAAGCTGGTCACGCACCTGTAATGCTTTATACGCGATATCTCGGAGAGAACGTGATACCCTGATAGGGTTATTATCGCGTAAGTAGCGACGAATTTCCCCAATTATCATAGGAACAGCATAAGTAGAAAATTTTACATTTTGACTTAAATCAAAATTATCAATCGATTTCATTAACCCTATGCAACCGACTTGAAATAAATCATCCACATACTCACCGCGGTTATTAAAGCGCTGGATTACACTTAATACTAAACGGAGATTTCCATTTACTAATGTTTCTCTTGCGCTAATGTCACCACTTTGAAGCTTTTCAAACAGTTCTCTCATTTCCGCATTTTTCAATACAGGTAACTTTGATGTGTCAACTCCACAAATTTCAACTTTATTTCGAGTCAATTTCTTCCCTCCTAACAGGAGATGATGTACAAGTAAAGTATCTCCTTAGCAGGGAAAAATATGCATGGTGGATTTTGCTTTTGGTATAACAAAAAACGTCTAAGAATACATAAAATAAGGACGGAAAGCTATTTAAAATTTTTTTGTCATACCATTTTGTTGAACTCTTTTCGTAATCTTTTAATTATTCTCTTTTCTAATCTTGAAATATATGATTGCGATATGCCTAACATATCCGCCACATCTTTCTGTGTTTTTTCTTCTCCTCCAGCTAGTCCGAATCGAAGTTCCATAATTTGTTTTTCGCGGTCATTTAATGTATACAACGCTTTTACTAACAATTTTCTATCGACACGCTCCTCAATTCCCTTTGTAATAATATCTTCTTCCGTACCTAGTACATCTGAAAGCAAAAGTTCATTTCCATCCCAATCAATGTTTAATGGTTCATCGAATGAAACTTCTGAACGGATTTTATTATTCCTCCGTAAATACATTAATATTTCGTTTTCAATACATCTTGAAGCATATGTAGCTAATTTAATTTTTTTCTCTGGATTAAACGTATTGACAGCTTTAATTAATCCTATTGTGCCAATGCTGATTAAATCCTCAATATTAATGCCTGTATTTTCAAATTTTCTTGCAATATATACGACTAACCTCAAGTTTCTTTCAATTAACATAGACCGAGCAACTTTATCTCCTGTTGGCAATTTTTTTAGTAGGTGGGCTTCTTCTTCTTTTGTTAACGGTGGAGGAAGGGCTTCACTTCCTCCTATATAGTAGATTTCATCCGATTTAATTCCTAATCGAACTAATAATCTTTGCCACGCTAATGTAAGTTTCAATTTCAACATGAACAATGCCTCCTCAATGATTTAAACATCATGCTAATTTTTTCCCCGTATTCGTTATTAGAAGTTTTGGGTGGACAATACATTGATACTCCCCGTCATTCGCCAAGTTAGAAGCATTAATTCCAACTAGCACCTTTTTAATTTGATGTTCTTGTTCATGATGTTTAATTTTAACGTAGTCTGGTTTTAGAGCAATTAAAAATTGTTGATCATGTCCTACTACTCGATATGGAATAATTCGCATTCTTTCGGCAAAAGGATGTTCTAAATCCGTAGAAATTGAATCAACTGATGTTAAGGCTTTAATTTGTTCCTCGGATAATAGATGTTGTAATGCCGTTGATTCCAAAATCATAACAGGGGCCCTGGTAATCGGGTCATGAAGTTGATTGCCACTATCAATCAATCCCTTTACTTCCACCGTTTCTTCATTGATTGTGATCACTACTTCAGCTAATTGGTCATAATGAACTTGTTTAACTTCCACTTGTTGCAATTGAGATTTGGAAAAATACCATACAAGTGGAAATCCAATTAATACAAATAACCAACTAAACGTACTTCCATAGCCCGATGTTTTTGAGATGACAACACCTTCTAGTATCTCTACTTCCGTTTGCCAAAAATAATGAAGGGCGAAGAGTCCACCTCCTGTCATAAACGTTACAAAGTAAAACATACATAAATTCTGCAGAAAAAAAGCGAACCTCCTAAAGCCGAAAGCAATGAAGACAATCCCCATAGAGAATAAAAATTTCATCCACGGTTGATAAAACAACCAAGCAATCGGTGTAAACAACAATAAGACAATCGAAGAAGCGACCATTCCTGCTAGTATCATTCTCCAATGAGTGACATTTCGTTTTAATGCTAAGGCGGTAATATAAAGTAGTAATAGATCAATACATAAGTTCAAAAACCATATAACATCTAAATAAATGGTCATGACGAAGCCTCTCAACTTTAATTTGAAACAAGTATATATCACATTCTATTTCTATGTCTGTCATTTCATGACGATAGATTCGTTGTTATTTTGTGAGATTTTCACCAACTGTGTCAAAGAAAAACGGGGAATTTCACTAATTTCTTAACTTGACTCAGCAAACACCTATTGAATCAATCATTTCGAAAAACGACAAAAATAGCACACTCTAAAAAAAAAATCATAAAAAAAAATGTAAGCACATATAATGTACTTACATTTCGTGTATTACTCGATTATTTTGGTCGTCTTCTTCGATTTCTAAGGAATGTAGGGATGTCCAATGTGTCCATTTGTTCACCTGACGATTGTTGCTGTGAAGATTGAAATCTTGGCTCCTGTGATACTTTCTCCTCTTTTTGAACTTGTTGATTTACTTTTTGAGCCGGACGTTGCAGTTGAGCTGGATTTGAAGCATCTATTTCTTCAAACCCTGTCGCAATGACCGTAACGACAATTTCATCTTTTAAATTTTCATTAATAACGGAACCAAAAATCATATTTACTTCTGGGTCAGAGGCAGCAGATACAATCTCAGCGGCTTCATGAACTTCATATAAGCTTAAGTTTGTTCCACCTGTAATGTTCATTAGCACACCTTGTGCACCATCAACAGACGTTTCAAGTAATGGACTTGAGATTGCTTTTTTTGCCGCTTCAGCAGCGCGATTTTCACCAGTTGCAATACCGATCCCCATTAAGGCAGACCCTTTGTCACTCATAATTGTTTTTACATCAGCAAAGTCAAGGTTAATTAAACCTGGTACAGCAATTAAGTCAGATATCCCTTGTACCCCTTGACGTAACACATTGTCCGCTTCTCTAAACGCCTCTAACATTGGTGTGTTTTTGTCGACAATTTCAAGTAGGCGATCATTAGGGATTACAATTAATGTATCCACTTTTTCTTTTAAAGAACTTATTCCTAAAGCGGCTTGACCTGACCGTTTTCGACCTTCAAACGTAAATGGTCGTGTAACAACGCCGACTGTTAAAGCTCCCATTTCCTTTGCAATTTGTGCAATGACTGGAGCAGCCCCCGTACCAGTTCCACCACCCATACCCGCAGTGATAAATACCATATCTGCACCTGCAAGAGCCTCTTCAATTTGTTCTTTACTTTCCTCAGCTGCTTTTTTCCCAATTTCAGGATTCGCACCTGCTCCTAATCCTCGAGTCAGTTTTCCACCAAGCTGGAGCTTTGTTTCTGCTTTGGAAAGATGCAATGCTTGTGCATCAGTATTTACTGCAATAAAATCTACGCCTTGTAAGCCGTTTTCAATCATACGATTAACAGCATTACTTCCGCCTCCGCCAACTCCAATAACCTTTATTGTAGCTAGCTGATCCATATCCATTTCAAACTCTAACATGTAAGGTCCCCCTAATCCATCGTGTATGCCGTATTCTGGAATATATACAATCACTCAAAAAATACTTTAAATAAATTTTTCACTTTCTTTTTTACTCCATTATCACCATTCGATTTTTGGACAGGTTTTTCCTTCTTCTTTCCTGTCTTTTCTTCTTGTTCAATTGATGATACGGAAGCAGCTACTTCTTTTCCGACAATTTTAACATTTCGGTAGGCAAATTGAATTAACCCGATACTCGTCGTATATTGTGATTCTCGTACTCCAATATAATCTGGAGTGGCTACACGAACATTGTTTTTTAAGATTTCCCTAGCTAATTCTAATACCCCTGGCATCATAACCGTTCCACCAGTTAGAACAAATCCACCTGCAAGCTCACGATAACCTAAACGTCTGATTTCTTGATTAACTAAATCAAACATTTCTTCCATCCTTGGCTCAATAATATGGGCGAGCTCAAACTGTGAATATTCATCCTGGGTGTTACTTCCAATGACTGTCACTTTAAAAATATCATCTTCTGATGCTTCATCCAAATAAGCATGTCCATGTTTTTTCTTGATTCGTTCAGCTTCATCCGTTGATGTGCGTAAGCCGACAGCAATATCATTTGTAATATGGTCACCACCAACTGGAATTACTGTTGTTGAATGAAGTGTTCCTTGATCAAAAATGGAAATCGTTATCGAACCACCACCGATGTCAATTAATCCAACACCGAGATTTTTTTCGTCTTTTGAAATCGCGACAGAACCTGTAGCTAAAGGTTGAAAACAAATATCTGCGATTTCTAAGCCGGCTTTTTCAATGCATCGATATAAATTTTGTAGGACCGTACTAGAACCAGTAATAATAGTCCCTTCCATTTCTAAACGAACACCGATCATTCCTCTTGGATCGGTTATTTCATCTAACCCATCCAAAATAAACTGCCTTGGGATAACGTCAATTATTTCTCTTTCAGGTGGGATCGATAATACTTGTGAAGCATCAATGACTCTAGCAATATCATTATCACCAATTTCACGGTCATCGCTTACGACTCCAACAACACCGTGACAAGGTTGCAGCTGAATGTGGTTTCCATTCACCCCAACAATCACTTGATTTATTGATAATCCAACCATTCTCTCTGCTTGTTCAACTGCTCGTTTAATCGAATGAACAGTTTCATCAATATCGACAATGGCTCCTTTTTTTATTCCAGTTGAACTTGTATTTCCTACACCAATAATATTTAAATTGCCACTGGCCATTTCACCAATGATAATTCGGACATTGGATGTACCGATGTCTAAACTTACATAAATCTCATTGTTGTTCATCTCTGGCACCTCCTTCTTCTATATGTGTTGTATGCTATAGTTTAGGGACATTTTTTTACATAATAGGATTATATTCAACATAAAACAACAAATCCCCTCTAATATATACGTTTATTTTATAAATTTTTTCCGAAATATTAGGTCTTATGTCTTGGTTATACTTGTTGTTCATTTCGCTTAGCATCCCATTTTGTTAATATGAGCCGACGGATAACGGCAATATTATTAAATAGCCGTACTCCAAAAGCAAATATAGCAGCTAAGTATAAGTCTACACCAAGATGCACACCTAGAAAAGACAAACCTGCAGCTAAAAGGATATTAAAGAAAAAACCTGTTAAAAACACATTTCCATCAAACGTACTTTGCAAATGTGCTCGGATTCCACCAAAAAGCGTATCTAACGCTGCAAGTACAGCGATAGAGAGGTAATTCAAGTATTCATCGGGCACTCTAAATTCAGTAAAAAAACCTAATAAAATTCCAATAAGCAACCCTAACACAGGTAACCACATATTCCTCTTAATCCTCCTTTACTAGCTCCATATACCGTACTCTAGGTGTTTGGTCAAATGGTGGCAATGTAATATAATTAATCGGTTCAGACTTTAACGAGAACCCTTCAATTTCAAAGTAATCGTTCGATTCCGAAATCACCATATGATTATGAAGCTTTTCGGCATCATCGGCTAATACTTTCACTTGAATCGGTAAAGGAGGTAGGCGTCTTCCCCCATTTAATTGTGTCACCCCTCCAACCCCACGAAACGAGGTAGTGGAGATGACACGATGCCCACCAATCGATATATCTTTTGCCCCATAAAAATTTAGTTCATTTACAAGAAAGCGAAGTAATTCTGGTGGAACCGATCGACGAGGACGATCAATAAAAAAATCATCGTTCATTTCATCAATCGTAATGATAATCCCTTGACCACTTTTTTCTGTTAATCCTGCTTCCTTCCGTAGTTGTTCGATTTGTTCTAAGATGACTTGTTCGACATTTTGCTCGTTATCAAATGAACCCTCATACTGGTGGAGTAAAGAAAGGTGATTTTCAATTTCTAAAACGAGTTGTTGATGGCGCTCCTGCTCGGCTTGTAAATCATTCCGCAATTCACGGATATCACGAGTATCACGAATGGTAGGTTCTTTTGTTGACTGAAATTGGACAGCCATCATAAATCCTATGATTAACATGACGAATGTGAAAACCATACGTTTATCCTTCATGTCATCACCCTCTTTCTGCTAATAACGGCTCCATAATAATGTCTTTTTTTTCAATGCGAACTTCGATTTGGTCATTTACGAGTCGGTCTTTCACGCCACCTAATATATTTAGTGAAGCCTCTAACGTATTCGTATCTCCGATGGCAGAAACGACAAACGGAGCAGCAGAAGTATGTCCATCAATTAAGATTACAGGACCTATACACCGAATATAGGAGCGATGAGTAATTCGTTGTCCATTAATAGAAATCGCTTCTGCACCGGCAACGAATAGTTCATCCACAACCATCTGAACATGATTTTCATGAACAATGTAGTCATTTGGATTTGCTCCATCTGCGATATAAGAAGCGTCACTTAATTGCACTTCCACACCTGGTCCTTTTACTTTGACTGAACCGACGACTTTTCTTAATCTCTCAAGGTCCTCAATTAAATTCGTGACTCGTAATTCTTGTTGCTCATCCATTTCAGCAATTTGTTCTTCTATTTCACTTAATTGAGCTTGATACCCACGTAATTCTTCTTGCAAATTTCGATTGACAGCTTGCTCAATAATAATTTTATTACGTAGCTCATCTTCATGACGCCACTGGGTTTGTGAAATCGAATCCGTACCCGTGCCATCGTTAGCAAATTGATAGGAAAGGGAAATGATAAATCCTGTGACCAATAGTACAAATGCTAATATAACGTGTTTACCTTTCACCCTCACTTTCGATTGCCTCCTCAGTGTTATACTCCTCGAAGTAAGGACTCATTCTCATATGAATAATCCCTTGTTTTCCCGGACCTAATTCTTTCACAATAGAAGGATATGGAGAAATTAGTTCAGAAAAGTTCCGTACTGTTGAATGGACTTCATAACCATCATTCATAAACAAAGTGATTCTAAGAGGATCTGAATCAATAGGAGTATGATAGATTTCAGAAATACGATTGCCAATATTATCTGGTAACTTTGTAAGTTCAGTTGCTAATTCTTCAACAACCGTTCCTTGCTCCCAGTTTTTTAATATAGGAGCATCAGCTGGAAATTCTTCTTGTCCAATTTCCCGCAAAAATTTCCCTGTTTCAATAATAGGATAATATTTTTCATCTTCATAGAGATATGCAACTCTTACATACTCTTTTACATTTATTGAGATTGTTGTTGGAAATACCCGTTTTATTTCAACCGATTTAATCTCATCAATCGCAACAATATTTGCTTCCGCATCTTTATCGATATTCCACATGCTTGTCCCAACATGAATATTACTCGCCTTCAATATAGTTTCATCAGCAATATAATAATTTCCACTAACTTCAATTGAACGTACGTGACTTAGTGGAGATTGAAAATACACAACTAAAAGGATAAGAAAAAAGAAAAAAGATAGGAAAAAAATTAAGCGGCGGTTCGCTCTCTGTTTTCTTTGTTCCTTAAGCTTAGGAATTCGGTCGTGAATCGTTATGACCTTTTCATCTGACATTTTCAGCATCCCCCACTTAAAAGCTACCACTCTTTCATAATGTTTCATTTTAAAAATACGGCATATATCTATGCCGTATTCTTATCTTACATTTTTAAATTATAACATAAGATTGGTGAAAATATAGATAGTAAACACTGGATTCCGACTATTTTTCACCAATAATTTCAACTTCAGTTTCTAACGAGATATTAAAATGGGTCTTTACCGTCTTTTGAATAAAAGCAATCAAATCCAAAACATCTTGCGCTTTAGCCTCATCAATGTTCACAATAAAATTCGCATGCATTGTTGAAACTTGAGCCCCTCCAATTTTGTGCCCTTTCAAATTCGATTTTTCGATTAGTTGACCTGCATATTCAGGTAAAGGGTTTCGAAAAACACTTCCCGCACATGGATAATTCCATGGTTGTGATTTTCTACGATAATCTTTATTTTTTTGAAGCTCCGCTTTAATGGATTCAGTGTCTCCATGCTCTAGTTGAAAGATCGCCTCTACACAAACACCCTTTTCTTTTTGCAATCGTGATGTCCGATAAGAGAATTCCATTTCATGATTATCAAGCCATTTCATTGTACCATCTTCAAATAAAATATGGGCTTTCATTAAAATATTTGAAATATCTGAACCGTGTGCTCCTGCATTCATAAAAACAGCTCCACCTACTGAGCCTGGAATTCCACCAGCAAACTCCAACCCTGATAATCCCTTTTTACTAATGACGGTTGCTAGTTTAATTATTGAGTAGCCACCACCAACTTTAATCGTATTATCATGTATTTCCAAATCACTGATTCCATCGGATAACTTAATAACAACCCCACGGATCCCTTTGTCACTTACTAATAAATTCGAACCTCTACCTATTGTTCGCCATGGGATTTGTTTGCTTGTCACATAAGCCATTAGTTCTTTTAATGATTCTACACTTTTCGGTTCAACTAAAACGTCAGCTGGACCGCCTATTTTCCATGTTGTATGATTAGCAAGTGGTTCATCCACTAACACTGTCCCAATATCCATAGCTTTAATTTCATTTACAACTATTTTTTCCATTCAAATCCCTCATTCCTCTTTGAACCATGTTGTTCGTTGCCGATTATATTTTACTTTTGTTCTATTAGTTTGCATACGACGTTATATAAATCTGTCGCTGCCTTTGGTCTACCAAGTGCAATTGCTGCCTGATGCATTTCTTCCCATTTGTTTGTATCACTACAAATGGTTGTAATATCTTGCATTAAAGTTTCTCCACTCATTTCTTTTTCCAACCTTACGATGGCAGCCCCCTTCGAAGCAAGGGCATTCGCATTTTTTTCTTGATGATTATTTGTCACATAAGGACTTGGAATAAGGATGCTTGGTAACCCAAGTGCCGTCACTTCTGCTAGCGTTGTCGCTCCTGCTCTAGCGACAATTAAATCAACAGCTGCTAACACTTCTGGCATATTATGAAGAAACGGTTCGACAACAACATTATTTGGGTCCCCATGTTTCTTCACTTCATGTAAGACATGCTCATGATGCACTTGACCTGTCACATAAAGAAATTGAAAAGGACTTTCCTTCATGTTTGGTAGGACTTCTAAAAATGCATCATTAATTGGTTTTGCACCACGACTTCCGCCTACAATAAGAATCGTTCTCTTTCCTTTCACTAGCCCAAATGTTTCAATATTTACAGCTTTTGTGTTGACGACTTCCTGTGCTCTAGGGTTTCCGATCATCTCGGTTTTTTTCACAGGGAATAATGATTTTGCTTCTTCAAATGAAAGAGCGATCTTATCAACATAGCGGCTCAAAAATTTATTTGTTAAACCTGGGACACTGTTTTGTTCATGAATCACTGTCGGAATTTTTAATTTTGCAGCTGCATAAACAACTGGACCACAAACGTATCCGCCTGTTCCTATAACAACATCTGGTTTAAATTGCTTCATTATTTTCTTTGCTTTTTTCGTGCCTTGAATAAAACGAGAAATCGTTTTAAGGTTTTCTATGGAAATGGACCGTTTAAATCCTGTAATTTCTATTGACTGAAACGCAATTCCTTCTCGAGGGACAAGCTCACTCTCTAAGCCTTTGTTTGTTCCTATGTATAATACTTCAACTTCACAGTTTTTTTGTATTTCTTTTATTAAAGACAATGCTGGATATATATGACCACCAGTTCCTCCACCACTAACAATTACTCTCATCTTATTCCTCCTATTTCAAACACTCTCCTCTTACCATTTTACCATGAGAGGAACTTGTATTATACCTATCTCTTTCAAACGATGATGTAAAAATAAATAAAATACTATCTTCCGTTCTGTTTTACACCATCCATAATCTGTTTTTACACATGAATAATAAAGCCGCTTCTTCAATTTCAGAAAGCGGCTTTATTATTATATCCTTGCATACCGACTAATGTTAAGTAAAACACCGATCGCAACCAACATTAATGTTAATGAAGAACCGCCATAACTTAAAAACGGCAAAGTAATCCCCGTTACCGGCATAAGTCCTGTTACAACCCCTATATTAATCATAACTTGGATCGCAACCATACCAATGATTCCGACTGCTAATAAACTCCCAAACAAATCTTGTGCTCCTAAGGCAATACGAATTCCACGCCAAAGCATAATACCAAATAAGAAAATAACAAACGCTCCGCCTAAAAATCCAAGCTCTTCTGATAAAATGGCAAAAATAAAATCTGTCTGTGGTTCGGGTAAATAAAAATATTTTTGCCTACTTTCACCTAAACCTAATCCAAGCAATCCTCCTGGTCCAATAGCATACAATGATTGTATGATTTGAAATCCACTTCCAAGAGGATCAGACCAAGGATCGAGAAATGATGTAATTCGTTTCATCCGATATGGGGCAGAAATGATGAGACCAACTAACCCAGCGAGACCAACTAGTGCCAATCCGATAAAATGGGAAACTCGTGCACCTGCAACAAAAATCATAATGACACATGTACCGACCATCACTGCCCCTGTACCTAAATCAGGTTGAAGCATAATCATCCCGAATGCGACCAATACGAGTGATAATGATGGTAATAACCCTTTTTTAAAAGAGGTGATTTTCTTTTGATTCTCGGATAAATATTTGGCTAAAAACGCAATCATCGCTAATTTCATAAATTCCGACGGTTGAATGGAAAAGGCTCCTACTCCTAACCAACTTCTTGCTCCACCACGAACAAGTCCAACTCCAGGAATTAAAACGACGACAAGTAAAATGAAACATATGATAAGCAATAACTTTGACCATCTTCTCCATGTCCAATATTCAATGTTCATAATAAAGATCATCGCTATTACTCCAGCACCGGCAAAAAAGATTTGACGTTTCGCAAAGAAAAATGAATCATCAAATTTATATTGTGCCCATGCTGCGCTTGCACTATAGACCATGATGATTCCTATAGTAAGCAATGCAATTGTTGCAAAAAGTAAAATATAATCTGGGGACGTTTTGCTTTTGACCACTCCACACACCTCACGGTAAAAGTTCGTACAACCTTTACCTATACATATGCATCAAAAGTGTGGAACATGTCCTTATTCCCCTCTTAATTTTTGAACAGCGGAAATAAAAGAATCTCCTCTTTCTTCAAATGTCTTATACTGATCCCAACTTGCACATGCCGGTGATAAAAGTACAATGTCCCCTTCATCTGAAATGTCATACGCAAGCGGTACCGCATCTTCCACTCTTTCGGCTTGCTTTATAATTGGAACTCCGGCTTTTTTTGCCACTTTGACAATTTTCTCTTGTGTTTGTCCAAATGCAATAACAGCCTTAACCCTTTTAAGCGCAGGAACAAAATCATCAAATTCATTTCCACGGTCAAGGCCTCCCGCTAACAATATAACAGGATTTGTAAAAGCGGAAATTGCCGCATTAGCTGCAAGAATGTTTGTCGCCTTCGAATCATTATAAAAACGACGTCCATGTATTGCTTCAACATATTGAACTCGATGCTTCACACCAGTAAATGTTTGTAATACGGATTGAATTTTTTCTGTTTTAGCACCCATTACTTTTGTTGCACAAATAGCTGCTAAAATATTTTCTAAATTATGTTGTCCTGGAAGCGCAACATCATCAACATTTATGATTTTTTCTCCTTGATAATAAATCGCCCCAGCTTTTATGTATCCACCTGTTTTTTGTTCTTTTTTCGTTGAAAATGGAATTTTTGTTCCTTTTGCCCGTTCAGAAAGTGAAAGAACATAAGGGTCATCCACATTCACAACGTGATAGTCCTCATCTGTTAAATTTGCAAAAATTTTCGCCTTTGCCTGTCCATATTTTTCTTTTGTTCCATGATAGTCCAAATGGGCATCAAATAAATTTAATAATACCGCTACTTTTGGATGAAATGTTTCGGTTCCTTGTAGTTGAAAGCTAGAAAGCTCCGTAACGATAATATTCTCATTTGTGGCCTGTTGCACTACTTCACACGCGACCGTTCCAATATTACCTGCTACAAGCGGAGTCTTTTCACTTCCTTTTAACATTTCTACAGCTAATGTCGTTGTTGTTGTTTTTCCATTCGAACCCGTAATCGCAATAAGAGGCGCCTCTGACAAACGAGAAGCTAATTCCACCTCTGTTACGACAGAAATCCCACGTCGAACAGCCTCTTCAATAAGAGGATTCGAATATGGGATACCTGGGTTTTTTACGATAAAATCAACAGGCTCATCCAACAATGATAATGGATGAGCTCCGCATATAACGCGAACACCAAGTTCTTCTAATTGTCTCGCCTCAGGATTTTCTTCGAGTGGCTTCGCATCATTTACTGTAATGATAGCTCCAAGTTGAGAAAGCAATCGACTTGCTGCGAATCCACTTTTCGCTAATCCTATAATTAAAATATGTTGATTTTTAAATTGTTGGATATCCTTCATTTACACCCACACCTCTAAATAAATTCCTAATATCGCAAATAACATTCCGACTAACCAAAATGTTACAACCACTCGCCATTCGGACCATCCAGATAACTCATAATGATGGTGGAGTGGACTCATCTTAAAGATTCGTTTCCCTCTCGTTTTAAAGGAGATAACTTGAATTATAACAGATAGTGTCTCAATTACAAAAACACCACCAATAATGATAAGTAAAATTTCAAGTTGAGTTAATATTGCAACGGCAGCAATTGCGCCTCCTAATGCTAATGAACCTGTATCTCCCATAAAAACTTTAGCTGGGTGGGCGTTAAATACAAGAAATCCGAGAACCGCACCAACAACAGCGGCGCAAAATATCGCCACATCATACATTTCAGCATACCATGCGAGAATGGCAAATGCTCCAAATGCAATAGCTCCTGTCCCTGCTAATAAACCATCCAATCCATCTGTTAAATTAACAGCATTTGATGCTCCAACTAACATCACAATGATAAGTGGCAAATATAGCCAACCAATATCAATAGCCCATGTTGTTGCAGGGATGGCAATTTCAGTGGAAAACCCGAGCTGCTGCAATGAAATGTAAAATACAACAGCAATTAATAATTGAGCGACTAACTTTTGTTTTGATGTTAAACCAAGATTTCTTTTTTTGGCAACTTTAATAAAATCATCTAAAAACCCAATAAGACCATATCCTACAGTCACAAAAAGTAATAATATTATTTCAGGAGAAAACGTAAAGAACTTCGCAATGATAATAATTGTACTAATAATAATCGATAATAAAATCATTACGCCACCCATTGTAGGGGTACCACTTTTTTTCTGATGTGATTGAGGACCTTCTTCTCGTATACTTTGACCAAATTTTAACCTTCGCAAAAAAGGAATAAGTATTGGCGATAGTAGAACGGCAATGAGAAACGATGCGATAAGTGTAAATAATAATACTTGTTCCAACATACTGTCATTGCCTCCTTCCTAAGAAATTAATTGTTCAACAATGGTTTCTAATTTCATTCCTCGTGATGCCTTTACAAGCACGATTGTTTTCTCATCAAGCAAAGGGAGAATTTCTGCTATGACTTCTTCTTTATTTTCAAACGATTTTACAACCATTGTATTATGTGAATTCTTTTGTAATTCATCATATATCCATTTCCCTTTACTTCCTATCGTGTAAACATGTGTAATTGGTTTATCGACAGCAGACGCAACAGAGCGATGCAATGATTCTTCATCCGGTCCTAATTCATAAATATCACCAAGAACAACAATTTTTTTCTCATATGGCAGCTCTTTTATTACTTCAATTGCGGCCCTCATAGAAGTAGGACTTGCATTATAAGCATCATCAATGATGATACTATGTGATTTGCCTTGTTTTTTCTCTAACCTCATACTCGTTAATGCGATTTGGTTTAACCCTTCATTAATATTTTTTTCTTCCACATTTAATAATTTCCCTATGATTATGGCATATGCTGCATTATGAACATTATGTTTCCCTAACAAAGGCAATGAATATTGAAAATTAGAATCTTGTAATCGGAACGTAAATCCATTATCATCACCCTCATACTCTACAATCGTCACATCATTCTGTTCACTAAATCCACATGTGATCATCTCGTTAGTCGTATAAGGAAAAAGAAGGGGCTCATCTCCATCGATAATAACCTTTCCGTTATTGCGAAGGCCTTCCGCAATTTCCATTTTTGCTTTTGCAATCGCCTCTCTACTTCCTAGTTGTTCAATATGCGATTCTCCTATATTCGTCACAACAGCATAATGAGGCCTTGCAATCTCACTTAATAGTGCAATTTCACGAAGCCCACTCATCCCCATTTCAAGAATGAGCACTTCACAAGAAGCCGGCATCGCTAACACAGTTAATGGTAACCCAATCTCATTATTAAAATTTCCATTCGTTTTATGTGTAGAATATGTTGTTGATAATACGGCTGTAATAATATCTTTTGTCGTTGTTTTCCCATTACTACCAGTCACACCAATAACAGTCGGTTGGATTTGTTCCAAATATACTTTTGCCATTTCTTGTAATGCTACTAATGTATCTTCGACAAAAAACAACGGAAATTGGTTTGGTATTTCCCGAGGAATTTGTTTACCTTTTTCCCAAACCGCGGCAATGGCTCCGTTTTGAATGGCATGTAAAAGAAACTCATGTCCATCAAACCTTTCACCTACAAGGGGAACAAATAACCCATCCTTCATTTCCTTTCGACTATCTGTAAATACACCTGAAAATTCTTGAACAATTTCCACATTAGAAGATAAGCTTATTTTTCTAACTAACTTTCCCGTTATGCTCATTCCATGATTCTCCTTATCGCTTCTTTTGCTACAATTCTATCGTCAAAATCATATGTAGTTGTTCCTATAATTTGATAGGTTTCATGGCCTTTCCCTGCAATAACAACTACATCCTCTTTTTTCGCATTTTGAACCGTTGTTTCGATTGCCTTTTTTCTATCCACAACAACGCTGTATTCTTGCCCTACTACTCCTGCTTCCATATCTTTGATAATGTTGTTCGGATCCTCACTTCTAGGGTTGTCTGAAGTGAAAATCGCATAGTCAGCATAATCAACCGCGATTTTCGCCATTAATGGTCGTTTTGTTCGATCTCTGTCACCACCGCATCCAACAATACACCATACATCCCCTTTGGCGAACTCCTTTATTGTTTTTAATACATTTTTTAAACTATCTGCTGTATGAGCATAATCAACAATAACAGAAAAAGGCTGACCAACATCTACTAGTTCAAATCGACCAGGTACACCTTCTATTTGTTCGATGCTCTCTACAATCGTCTTCAATTTAATCCCAAGTGCTAAACTTGTAGAAACTGCAGCTAAAACATTATAAACACTAAACAATCCAACTAATTTCATCGAAACGGGCGAGGAGCCAATAGGTGTTTTTAATATAAAATGTGTCCCTGACGTTTTCATTGAAACCGAATGTGCCATCACATCACTTTGTTGTTTGATTCCATATGTAATCACTTGTGCAGCTGTCATTCGCTTATATTCATTTGAAACAGGGTCATCTTCATTTAATACCGCAACTTTTCTTGCCTCTTTATCATAACGGTTTCCAAGTTGAGAAAAAAGCAAACCTTTTGCCTGCTTATACTTTTCCATTGTTTCATGGTAATCAAGATGCTCTGGTGTCAAATTTGTAAATACACCAATATCAAAATTACTTCCTCTTACTCTTCCTAAATCAAGAGCATGTGAAGATACTTCCATTATGGCAACTTCTACTTCATTCGATACCATTTGAGCAAAGGTTTTTTGTAACTCTAATGATTCAGGAGTTGTATTTTTCGTATCATATATTACTTCTCCAATCTTCTTATACATTGTTCCAATTAACCCTGTATTTCTTTTGGCATTTTGTACAATTTGTTCGATAATATGAGTTGTAGTCGTTTTCCCGTTAGTGCCAGTCACTCCAACTAATGTTAATTGATTTGTTGGATAATGATAAAAATGATTCGCGATAACAGCAAGAGCTAATGACGTATCTTTAACAACGATAGCAGGAACAGAAACATTAACTGTACGTTCGGTTAAAATGGCTACTGCTCCATTTGATATTGCCTCATCTATATAATCATGACCATCAACATGAAATCCTTTTAAACAAACAAACAAACTACCATTCTTTACTTCTCTAGAATCCATTTCAATCGAAGTTATATTTGGGTTCTCATCACCTAGCTTTTCAACATGTAACAATGGCTCAATTACTTGATTCAAGTTCATCTGAAATCCCTCACTTCTTATGATAATCACCATATTATACTATCAACGAAGCTTGCCACACTAGATTAAGAGTGCTTTAAGACATGACTGATAGTTCTACATATGTATGTCTAAACTAGTCACATAAGAAGTTTTGAACAAAAAATACATAAAATAATACCTCCTCCCCATAGAAAAGGAGGAGGTATTCCACTATTTTATAGGTCTATTTTAGTCGTTTGTTTCTTTTTTGTCACCCATATAAAGTCTTATTGTTGAACCCGTATTTACTTTCATTCCTGGTTCTGGAGACTGAGCCAACACTTCTGGTCCTTCTCCCGACGTATCTAGTCTTAAATCGTAATAAGCTTGATTGATTTCGTTAACCGTTAAGCCAACTAAATCAGGAACTTCGATTAAAGGCTCATCATTCCATGCTAATTCTTTTTCAATTTGGTCTTTGCGTTTTTCCACGCCAATCGCTCGTAAACTATCTTCCATCATCTTACCAACAATAGGAGCTGCTACGATCCCACCAAATTGTAACGTATCTTTTGGATTATCAATCGCAACGTAAATGACAAGCTTGGGGTCATCAGCTGGTGCAAATCCGATAAATGATACAATATGGTTATTTTCTAAATACCGACCATCTTTTGCTTTTTGTGCTGTTCCTGTTTTCCCACCAACTCGATACCCATCAACATAAGCACCTTTCCCTGTTCCTAGTGCGACAACACTTTCTAATGCATGGCGGATTTGATTCGACGTATCTTCTGATATAACTCTCCGTTTCACTATAGGTGTTTGACTGCTATAGACTTCTCCTGTATCTTTATCAACCCACTCTTTCGCTAAATATGGTTGATATAAATATCCACCATTAATCGCTGCTGAAACTGCTGTGACTTGCTGAAGCGGTGTAACAGCCACACCTTGACCAAAAGCAGTTGTAGCTAGTTCTAGCGGACCAACATTATCACGGTTAAATAGAATTCCTGTCCCTTCCCCTTGAAGGTCGATCCCCGTTTTTTTACCGAAACCAAACGACTCAATATAATCAAATAAGCGATCTGTTCCAAGCCTCTCTCCTAGTTCAACAAAACCAGGGTTACAAGAATTTTGAACGACTTCTAAAAATGTTTGATGGCCATGTCCACCTTTTTTCCAACATCGCAATTTACGTCCGGCCACTTCGATATGGCCTGGGTCATTAAATGTATCTTTTTCTAAATTCACTTCATTTTCTTCTAATGCCGCAGCTAATGTTATAATTTTAAATGTTGAACCTGGCTCATATTGCATCCATACAGGTTTATTTTGATTGTAAATTTCAGGAGGCACTTCTCGAAAGTTTTCAGGATCATAGTCTGGTCGACTTGACATTCCTAATATTTCTCCTGTATTCGGGTCCATTGCGATGGCGATCGCACCATCTGGATTATACGTTGCCTCTGCAATATCCAATTCTCTTTCAATGATCGTTTGAATTCGACTGTCAATCGTTAACCTTAAATCCAAACCATCAATTGGAGGTGTATACTCATCTGCTAAATCAGGAAGACGTTTTCCTTTAGCATCTGAAAAAAATGAAACTCTTCCCTTTTCACCACTTAAGTTTTCGTCATAGTACAACTCAAGCCCTGTAAGTCCTTGATTATCAATTCCCGCAAACCCTAGTACATGGGAAAGATAAGAACCAAATGGATAATGGCGTTTACTATCTTCTGCAATATACACTCCATCCAATCCTAACTTTCGTACTTCGTTTGCTTTTTCTTTCGATATCTTCCGACCTTCAGGGTTTATCCTTACGATCGACTCATGTTTTGTCACAAGCTCATATGCTTTTTTATGATCCATATTAAGAGCAGCTGCTAATTGTTCTGCCGTGTCACTTGGATTTTTCACTTGTCTTGGAACTACAAGTATCGAAGGCGCACTAACATTTGTCGCTAGGACGACATCATTTCTGTCTAAAATTTCTCCGCGCATTGCTTCAAACGGAATATCCCGACTCCAAGAGTCCTCCGCTCTATCCGTGAGCCAATCCCCTAAAGCAAATTGAACATATCCTAGTCGTACTGCAATTATTAAAAAGATAAGCAAACCAAATCCTAACACTAATACTAAACGTTTTCGTACAGTGACATTTGACACTCGCACCGACTTCACCCCAAATTTCAGTTGTAAGTCCGTATTCGAACGAATACAAAGCTTGTTCTACTATATGCTTGTACGAATGACATTAGAACAGCCTGTACGAGTGAAATGTTATTCTAACCCTTCTTCTTCCTGTTCTCCGTGTTCTTCAATCGTTTCATCTGGAGAAGCTAACTCATTTTTTTCTTTCGGACTTACTAATTCAACGTGCAAATAATCTCCTTCACGAACAGTACTGCCTTCTTTTACACTTTGAACAACTGTAAATCCAGACCCATCCATCGACGTTTGTAACTGTAACGCTTTTGATAATTTCATAACATCTCGGAAAGACCAACCAATAATGTCGGGCATCGCAAAATGCTCTCCGTCTGTTCGTAAAATGACACGCTCTCCAGCAAAAAGGTGACGGTTTTCAAATGGCTGTTGCGCGACAATCGTTTTTCCAGAGCCGACAACAATCACATCAAGTCCATGATTTTTCAACTGTTTTTCAACTTCTTTAACAGACTCTCCTTCATAATTTTGAAGCTGGAAACCTGTTTGTTCAACCTGTTCCGTTATTTCCTCCATCGAAGGTGTAATATTTAAATATTGCAAACTATGCTTCATAACAGAGTTAAAAATCATAGAAACAGGTGCTGATCCTCGCTCAACGGAAGACTTTAATTTTGGTCTATCAACAGCGACATACACAACGACTCTTGGGTCATCTTTTGGAGCCATTCCTAAAAAAGAAAAAATATTAACCCCATCCCCTTTTAAATATCCTCCATTCACAGGATCCGGGATTTGCGCTGTACCTGTTTTTCCAATGACATCGAAACCCTCAATATAATATGGTCTCCCTGTCCCAGCCGATTCAGTAACAACCTTTTCCATTAATTCACGAACTTGTTTTGCAGTATTCTTGCTTATTGGCTCTCCGACAACTTCCGGCTCATTTTTCTTAACAACTTTACCTGTTTCCGGGTTCACAATTTTATCAACAATATATGGTTTCATCATTTTACCATCATTCGCAATTGCGGTTGCTGCTTGAATTTGTTGGATAGGTGTCACAGCTGAACCTTGTCCAAAAGAAGTCGTAGCCGTATTGATTTTTGTTGGCTGGGCAATTAAACTATCAACTTCATTTGGCAGATCAATCCCTGTAGGCTCAGTAAATCCAAACCTTTCAATATATTCAAATAGCTTATCGGTTCCAAGATGATCGACACCGATTCGAATAAATGCTGCATTGGATGAACGCTGAAATCCTTCATCATAAGTGATTGTTCCCCAACCACGCCCCTCATTATGGTCAGCTATCCTAGCGCTGCCAACCTGAGTTGTACCCGATTGAAAATAGGCATTTCCATCATACACACCTTCTTCAATCGCTGCTGCAAGGGTAAATACTTTCATTGTCGACCCTGGCTCAAACCTATCTGAAACAGCATAATTTAAGTAATTGGTTATTTCTTCATATTGATTCGGATTAAAACTAGGGCGATTGCTCATCGCCAAAATTTCTCCTGTCTTCGGGTCAGCTACAATCGCAATCATTCTCTCAGGAGAATATTCATTATCCACCTGGGTCATCACTTGCTCTAAAGCTGTTTGAATATTTGAATCAAGTGTCAAATAAATATCATCTCCATGTTTTGGAGGGGTAATATTTTCTTTTGGATCAGGAAGTCTTATCCCACGTGTATCTGCTTTATATTCGATATATCCATCTTCCGGTCGTAAATATTCATCAAGACTTAATTCAAGTCCTAATCTCGAGTTTTCCATATCTCTCTCTGTGTATCCAATGACATGAGAAGCATACGTTTGTTTCGGATAATATCTTCGTGGTTCTTCATTAAAATGTATACCAGGAAGTTCAAGTTCTTTAATTTGAGTCATTTTATCATGACTTAAGTTTCTACCACTCGGACCAAATTCAACTTGAAACCGGTCACTTGTTAAGAGCTCATAAATTCTTTCTTCTGGTAAATCTAGATGTCCTGCTAATTTCTTCGCTGTTTTTTCGGGGTTTTTCACATAGCTTGTTTGGTCTTCATTTAAAACTGCATATACGGAATACGAACTAATTTCTTGAGCGAGTGCACTTCCATTTCTGTCAAAAATCGTCCCTCTTTCTCCGTGAATCTTTGTTTTTCTTGTCCATCTTTCTTCTGCCATGGCTTGTAAATCAACACTATTCACTTCGCTGTTCGCTTGAATATACACCATTCTCCCTAAAAGGATGGTAAATAAAAAGACAAACAAAAACATAATGACGACAGCTCTCACATTCGTTATTGCGCGTTTAACTTCCATCATTCTCACATCCATTTGATATTGTTCATAAGCTGCTCTCACCAGAAATGCAAGTAATTTTTCAATAATCTTTCACTTTGCTGTTTTCCCATCTTTTTTAACGGTTCAAGTAGAATGACTTTTTTGTTCCTTGGATCGATTTCATTTAACGAAAACATCGATACAATTCACCGTAATTTTTTCACTTAAAAAGAGACAATAGGTAGAAAAACTAGTCCGGGTTTCGAACTAGTTTTGGATAACTTTCACTTTATCATCATTAAGTGACATACCTGAACTTTTTGCAATGTCTAGAATTCTTTCAGGATCGCTCAACTCAATAACTTGTAATTGTAAACCTTCATTATGCTGTGTTTGCTGTTGGACGGAGTATTCAAGATTATGTATATCTCTCTTAACAGAATAAATAGCAGCATAATTTGCAACAATAATGGACACTAATACGAAAACTGCAATGACCATTAAGAAAATAAGACCTTTTTCCCCTTTTGTAATGCCATGTTGTTTCGTCTTAACAACTTCTCGTTGCTTTTTATATTGACTTTCCTTTGGTAATTGATATTGTCGGGCTAAATTACTCATAATTTTCTCCTCTCCTTACACGTTACAATTTTTCTACAATGCGAAGCTTGGCCGACCGAGAGCGGTTGTTATACTCAAGTTCCTCTTCTGAGGGAATAATTGGCTTTCTTGTAATTAATTTTAAATTCGGCTTATACTCATCTGGAATAATTGGCAAACCAGGTGGTAAATCTGGCCCTTTACTTTCTTTTTTCATCATTTCTTTACAAATTCGGTCCTCCAATGAATGGAATGTGATTACACACACTCGACCTCCTTGTTTTAAAAGACTAAATGCATCTTCTAATGCATCCTCAAATACTTTTAGTTCATCATTAACGGCAATGCGAATGGCTTGGAATACTCGCTTGGCAGGATGCCCACCTTTTCTTCTTGCTGGTGCAGGAATGGCTTCTTTAATGAGATGAACTAATTCATCTGTTGTTTCAATCGGTTTAAATTCTCTTGCCTGTTCAATTTTTCTAGCAATTTGCTTTGAAAATTTTTCTTCTCCGTATTTAAAAAATATGGAAACTAACTGATGATACTCCCATTCATTAACAACCTCGTAGGCTGAAAGAGATGCTGATTGGTCCATCCTCATATCTAAACGGGCATCTTGATGATAACTAAACCCACGGCTACCTTCATCTAATTGTGGGGACGACACCCCTAAATCAAAAAGAATTCCATCCACTTCCATAATCCCACGATTGTGTAATTCTTGTTTCACAAATCGAAAATTACTTCGGATTAACGTAAATTTCCCTTCATAAGGAGCTAACCTTTCTTTCGCATGAGCTAATGCAGTTTCATCTTGATCGAAACCAAAAAGATGACCATCATCCCCAAGCTTTGACAAGATCAACTCGCTATGTCCCGCTCCTCCTAATGTACAATCCACATATATTCCATTGGGTTTAACATTTAGGCCGTCTATTGATTCATTTTTTAACACCGTTACATGTTCAAACAATCAATACACCTACCTTCACTTCTGTCTTATAAATCAAAATCTACGATGTTTTCTGCTATTTCACTAAATGATTCTTCAGATTCTGCAAAATATTCTTCCCAAATCCCTTTACTCCAAATTTCCACCCGATTGGATACCCCAATAATGACACATTCTTTTTCAATTTCTGCAAAATCTCGTAATGGAGATACGATATTTACTCTCCCCTGTTTGTCTAATTCACATTCAGTGGCACCTGAAAAGAAAAATCGAGTAAAGGCTCTAGCATCTTTTTTCGTAAAAGGAAGTGTTTTTAACTTAGCTTCGAGTTGTTTCCACTCTTCTTCGGGGTAGACAAATAAACAACGGTCTAATCCTCTCGTAATGACGAAAGATTCTCCGAGACCGTCTCGGAATTTTGCCGGTATGATGAGTCGCCCTTTTTCATCGACATTATGTCGGTACTCCCCCATAAACATCTTGGAAACACCCTCCCCCACTTCCTACCTCTAATCTACCACATCCCTCCACTTTGTACCACTAGATTTTAAATTACGAGAAAAAACAAAAAAATCCTGCTTTAATCAAGCAAGATTTTTAAAACCCTTATTTTTCAACTGTTTTTTTAAGTCTTTTTATGGATAGACAAGTTTGTGTATTCCATCATCTCCAAAATTCAGTTCTTTAGTCCTAGTCAAAAACTCTTCTCCATACTTATTTAAAAAATAAAAAAGGTGATAAACCCGTTCTTGGGGTAAACCTAACGGGAAAAGTTTCTGCTCAATTTCATTGAATTTCCTTAATTCTGAATCATAATGGACTTTTATACGATGTTCTATTTTACTTGTCACTTTTTCAATTTCATGAGAAAGAATCTTGATATTTTTTTCCGCTAACGCAGCCGAAGTTTCATCAATTTCTTTGGACAACGCTCTTAAAGGCTCATGTGCTACCTTTACATCTTGAAGAACACGTTCTTTTATTTGAGCCATGTTCCATATATTATGTTCTTGTAACCATTTTGTTTTCTTTTCTGATACTTTCTTCTCAAACACATCCGCCATCGTCACTTCTTTTTCCTTCATCCACTGGTCGACTTTTTCCTCTACAATCGTAACTGATTTTCTCGGAACGATAGGCGGCATTTTATAAGAAAACAAATGAAAAACGGACTTTAACGTTGCCCAATAAGCAATTTCTCCCGGACCTGCAACAAACGCGAGCACCGGTAACAAATATTCTTGCATAATAGGACGGGTGACCACATTATTACTTAATAACTCTGGGTTATTATTTGCGATTGTTAAAAATTGTTGTTTCGAAAAAATCGAGGAATTCGTCCGATACATTCCATCTTCTTTTCTAACTTTTTCACGTTTTCCATTTTCTAAATAGAACAAATTCGCATTTGTTTTATCGATTGTAACTGGTAGAGGGTACCCTTGCTTTTCTAACTCCGTTGATTGCTTAATGAATCTCTGCTGCAGCTCATCATTATTTTCAATTAATTCAGTAAATAATGATGATTCTAATTTTCGTATTTCTTTCGCTCCTGAATCTAATAGCAACAAACCTTCCTCACGAAAAACCCAACTTATTAATTCACTAAAGAAGTCGGTATATGTCGTTGCCTTATGTAAACAGGATTCTATGACAGAAAAAATAGCTTTTGTATGTTCCGTTTCATGCAGGTGCAAAAATACATCTCGAACCCATGTATGTGCACGTTCCTTTTCCAAGTTTAAGTCAGATAATGATGTTTTTTTATCATGGTGGTGGGAAAGTGAAAATTTCATCAACGTTTTTTTTTCTTCAACGTAGATATGGTTTATTTCATCAAAATCATGATCCTCACCAGCGACCCAAAATAAAGGGATGACCGGAACACCTAGCTCCTTTTCTTGTTGTTTTGCTAATTGAACAACCGTTAGCGCTTTATAATAAGTAAACAGCGGGCCCATCAATAAGCCTGGTTGCTGTCCACCTACAATCAGAACGGAGCGCTCATCTTTTAGCTTCTCAATTTGTTTCAACGATTTTTGATGATAAGTAAATTTTTTATGATAATCCACCAATAAATCTGCTAATTTATTCCGTTCAAATTTCCGGTTACGAAGCTCTTTATATCGTGTCGAGTATACATCTCTTTCTTTATAATGATAATCAAAAAAAGATGATAACGTTGTATTCGCTTCGGAATAATCATTAGCAATTTTCGCAAGTGGTGAAAGGGGACTTTCTTTCACATTCATATGTAACGTCCTTTCAATATAAAGGTTAGCGTTATGTATTATATCAGAGATTAATCAGGCAAACCAACCATCTTGCTTATCTGACTATCGAAAAAAATAAGCCAACGATACTTAATACAATATATAAAAATAAAAACAGCAAAAAGTTAAAGCGCCAAATCCCTTTCATCAACTTTCCTACATTAATATCACTTGTCGTTTTCCAATGAAGAATTGTAAAGAAAATAGCTGTAACTAATATAATGATTAAAATTAACCAAATAAAAGACTGGTTCCACGTATATAACATAATAAAATAGACAGCGACAATAAAAAGAAAGGTCGAATAATCAGATGCCCATTTAATTGATTTCCGTTTATCTTTCGTTAGTTTGACCGAAATAATATAAATAAAATACCATCCAAGCAACGGAATCGTAACAAAAGTAGCAATGACACCTGCTAAAGCATTAACCATCGATATCGCTCCTTTCCTTTTGTTTAATTTGATGATAGACATCTAATGTATATGGCAAACTAATTTTTCGTTTCAATCCTTCTCGTAGGATATATCCTGAAATTGCATCAATTTCTGTTTGATTCCCACTCTCGATATCTCGAAGCATCGATGATTTATTTTCCTTTGTATTTTGGCATACTTGGATAATGTAGGTCCAGATATCTTCATGATCCTTTAACTGCAATGTCATGATTGCTTCTTGGCACAACTTTTTCATGATTGAAACAATCGTTTCATCATGAAGAAGCTCTCCATTTTTTAATTCATACAACGCCGTCAACGGATTAATCACAGCATTCACTATAAGTTTTCTTTTCATAACTTCTAACCATTCACCTTCAACATCAACGGAATATCCAACTGAACTTAGCTTGTCCCAGAAAGGTTTTAGCTCCAATTCATCACCTAGAACATGTCCTATTCTCATGATTCCAATTCCTGTGTGCTCTACTTTTACATTGCTATGTTTTAAGGCACCATGTTCAACAATTCCTACATACACAGAGTTCCTTAGTTCCTGCATTAATGTAATATGATTCATACCATTTTGTAGAAAGAAGATGGGGGAATTTATTTTCAATTTTGAAATTTTTGTCAAAACACGTTTTACCTGGTGTTCTTTTACCGCAAGAAAAATAATCGTTGCTGTTTTAAGTGAAGACAAACATTCAAAAGGAATGGCATCGACGGGGTGGAAAGACGCAATAGAATTGCGTAGTAAAGAAACTCCTTCTCTATTTAAAGCTTCTGCTTGCTCTTTTCCATTCGTAACGACAGTAACATTAGCCCCTGCCTTACTTGCATAGGAGGCAAGCAATAATCCAACAGAACCCCCACCTATAATCCAAACATTCACAAAACCCACCCTTTCCATAGAACTACTTCCTTATGACTAAATTGTAGCATAGATACAAAATTGTAGTATATTATTGTTTTTAATATTTAAATTAAATATCAAATATTTTTTCATGTATTTTATGCGTTTACATAATCTTTATAGTAAAATAAGAATAGAATAATATGAGGAGGAATTAACGTGGAAAAACCTGTCGTCAAGAAGCTCTTAATCAATTATAAAACATTAGAAGATTTTGAAAACTTCCTTGAATATGGAGCAGCCGAACTTTCAATGAAAGAAGACCTAGAAGGTAGCATTGTTGAAAATGATAGCGAGTCTCCTTTCTATGGTATTTATTACGGTGATAAACTTGTCGCTAGAATGAGTTTGTACCGAATAGAAGCAAAATATGACCGTTATTTCGACCCCGCTCAAGACTATCTTGAATTATGGAAATTAGAGGTGTTAGAACCATATCAAGGAAAAGGGTATGGTCAAGTACTAGTAGATTTTGCTAAGAGTTTTAATTTACCAATTAAAACAAATGCCAGACGTCGTTCAAATGATTTTTGGTCAAAAATGGGCTTTGAACCGGTTACTTACCAACCTGAACGAGATAGAGGAGAAAACCCATATGTTTGGTATCCAGAAGGGGTAGGCGAACAAACGGTAGAATAACATCTTTTCTTCCACACAACAACCCGAAGTGAAAGCTTCGGGTTGTTGTGTTTTTATTATGATTTTGAATTCATTGCTTTAGTATCTTCTTCTGACAAAATAGACATCTTTCTTGCTCGGTCCATAATCCCGATTAAAGCACGATAATCCTCATTAATGATTTCTTTATCCTTTTTCAATGCGGTTATTTCTTTTTCAATTTTACGATTTCTTTGTTTTAACTGTTCAATTTCTTCTTTTAATTCTTCATTTTCTCTAACTAAGGCTTGTTGTTCTTTTTCACCTTTTGTATATTGCTGTAAAAATTTTATTACATTTTCCATTGTCATCGCTATTTCAGATTCTTTTTCAATAACTTCGTTTTCCTCTTGATTTTCTTTTTGTTCTTCAACATGAAGTTCTTCTGCAACTTCTACAGCGAAACTTACTTCTTGTTGTTGATTTTCTTCTTTTTGCGGTTTTGCTTTTTTGCGTTGTTTTTTGGCTAATGCAATCGCTGCATCATATTTTTTTCGGATCGCCGAGTTCCATCGAAATCCACAAGCTGCCGATGTCCTTGACAAACGTTGACCCACTTCTTCAAATGCAGCTAGTTGAGTGCTTCCCTCACGTATATGTCTTAGTACTACCTCTGCTAGAATTAAATCTTCATCACTACTCCATGCATCTTGACGAACAGTTGACATACAATCCCTCCTAATGGTCTTTTGTCTATAATATGCATTTACTAGACAAGATAGACTCTCTTCTATTAAAGGATTATGTCCCCGTTGAAAAAAAAGTATTCAATTTTAAGATTTTCTTAAAAATTTTTTCACAGCTTCATGATGTTCCTCACTTGCCCACAGTACCGCACATTCATCAATTTCCCTCATTATTCTTCGCTTTATGTTTTCTTTGTCAAAACGGTCAAGCATTCTTTGTTTATATGTTTTTAATACAGGCATACTAGAGTGAAGTAGTGGAGAAATCCACTCTTTAGACTCCATTTTAAAGTTAGATTTTGCTAGTACACTGTCTATGATTCTCATTGCATGTGCTTCTTCCGCATTAAAGCGTTTACAAGATAGTAAAGCTTTCATCGCTTGTGTTGCACCTATACGCTCACTCAAAAAGGTCGAACCACCCCACCCTGTTGTAATCCCTAATCCCCCTTGAACAAATCCTACTTTTGCGTGACTAGCCGCAATACGATAATCACATGAAATAGCAAGTTCACACCCCCCACCAACAGCTGTTCCATTAATCGCCGCAACCGTAACTTTCGGAAAGAAAAACAAACGATATAATATCATTCCCATCTTCATCAACATCTCTTTTGCTTCTTCTTTTGTATGTAAGCTATGAAAGACAGATAAATCCCCGCCAGAACAAAATGCCTCTTCTCCTTGCCCTGTGATAACTAGCACTTTATCTTCTGGATGACGCTCCACCTCATCAAGGACAACCACCAATTCATCCATCACGTCATAATCAATCGCATTTCGAATTGATGGACGGTTTATCGTCACTGTAACGGTCCCATTAGGCTCCCGTACTACAATTAGCTTTTTCTCCACTTCATTTCTCCTCCATTCGCTAAAAAACAAATAAAAAGAGCAAAGGAATCATCCCCTGCTCGTTTATTTTAACATTATTTGTTTAATACGTCTTGACCTTTATAAGTGCCACATTCCTTACAAACACGGTGTGCAATTTTTAATTCTCCGCATTCTGGGCATTTTACCATACCAGGTACTGCTAACTTATAGTGAGTACGACGTTTTCTTTTACGAGTTTTAGACGTTCTTCTAAAAGGTACTGCCATCATTCCCACCTCCTTACAAAATATGTATAACTATTAGTTACCAGACGGTCAAAATTTGACCTTATAAAATGAAGGCCCGAAATGCCGGTACTTCGATTTCCCATTACTTGTTGTCAAAAAACTTAGAGAGTTCCGCTAATCTTGGATCGATTCGGTTCTTTTGGTCCTCTTCCTTGACAAATTCCCAATCTTCTCCAGATTTAGGTGCTCTTCCCTCTTCTTGTTCGCTAAAAATTTGCAAAGGGATTTCAAGTAAGATTAATTCCTTAATATAAGGAATTAGGTCAATTACTTCTCCTTCAACAGAATGAATTTCATTATCTTCACCATCTTGTTCCCAATTTGTTTCATAAAGACGAAAAGATTCTTTTGCTTGAATATCAAATGGGAGTTCGACATCATTTAGGGTCCGTGAACAAGGAAGTGTTAATGTTCCTTTAATATGGAGAGGAAACGTAACAATATCTGACGATACGTGTGCTTCACCACTCACTTCAACTGGTGATACCCTTCTGATTTGCGGATCTAATTTTCTCAAATCTGATAAATCTAATGTTTCATTAAATTGGATTCCTTTGCTCTTTTGAGCATGAAGTTGTTGGATTGTCCATTTCATGATTCTCACCTCAAGGCAACAAGAGTAATTATAGCTTTACAAATAGTATTTGTCAACCTTTCTTCTTTACACTCTATCTAAGAAAAAAATGACTTTGATGATTCTGTATCACTTTATCATATTTCTTAAATGAAGGACAACTATCCATTCTGTGTTGTAGTATATGATATACTAAAATTTAGGATAATGAGAGTATTATTTGAATGGAGGAATGTTTTTGAAGTCAACCGGTGTCATTGTTGAATATAACCCATTTCATAATGGTCATTTATATCATATGGAAGAAGCAAGAAAACAAACAAACGCCGATGTTATTATCGCTGTGATGAGTGGAACTTTTCTGCAACGAGGTGAACCAGCGTTAGTTTCAAAGTGGCAAAGAACAAAAATGGCGTTAGCTGGTGGAGCAGACCTCGTGATTGAACTCCCATATGCTTATTCCACTCAAAAAGCTGAAACATTTGCATTTGGTGCCATTTCAATTTTACACTCTTTATTTACAAAAAACGTTTGTTTTGGAAGTGAATCTGGTCAAATTGAAGACTTTACTAAACTGCTTGGTTTTATAAATACGAATCATACAAATTATAATTTTTATATTCAAAAATTTGTTAAAGAGGGAAACAGTTATCCAAAAGCGTGTGCCCTTGCTTATAAAGCATTACAACCAAGCGCAACCCTTATCGACTTATCAAAGCCAAACAATATTTTAGGTTTTCACTATATTCAAGCGATCCATCGACTTGGTTCTGATATTACCCCTGTCACGATTTTAAGAAAACAGGCACAATATCATGATCAGTCAATTGAAAAGCATTCAATTGCAAGCGCAACTAGTATTCGGAATGAATTACTAAAACAAAACTTTACATTATCTTCTATCTCTCATGTTGTGCCAGAAACAACTTACCATTTATTGCAGGACTACTATAAGAAATATGATATTTTCCATAATTGGGAGCAATATTTTCCGTTATTAAAATATCGCCTACTCACCCTTCCTAATGAACAGCTTGAAGCTATTTATGAAGGGGAAGAAGGACTTCATCATCGCTTAAAAAAACATTGTCAAGCTGCACAAAATTTTTCCGAGTTTATGACCCTTGTAAAAACAAAACGCTATACTTGGAATCGAATTCAACGCTATTGCTTACATATTTTGACGAACACGACAAAAAAAGAAATCGAAGAGGCAACAAAAGGAGAGCTTCCTTATATTCGAATATTAGGAATGTCAGGTCAAGGTCGACAATATTTGAAAAGAACAAAAAAAAGAATCAGCGTTCCAATGATTACAAGACCTACTGAGATTGACCATCCATTATTAACGATTGATAAACGAGCAACCGCCTGTTATGCGTTAGCCTATCCCCCTGAAAAACAAGCAGATGCCTTACTTGAAGATTACGCAACCCCTCCAATTCAAACGAAAGAAGAGAGCCATCCTTTCTAGGATAGGATGCTCTCTTGTTTTACTGTTTTGGTGGCAATTCTTGAAGAAATTCCAATGCTTCATCAAATGTTTCTACACCAATGACTTTTGTTTTTGTGCCGATTTCTTCAGCTGTTCGTAACGCTTCCTTATAATTTGAATCTTCTCGGGCACCTTCTTTTGGGACAAAGAAATAATCGACACTAGCTTTATGGGCAGCAACAACCTTTTGTTCTACTCCACCAATTCTCCCTACATTTCCCTCTTCATTAATCGTTCCTGTACCCGCAATTTGATACCCTTTTGTTATATCTTCTTTCACTAATTGATTATAAATTTCAAGTGAAAACATTAATCCAGCTGATGGACCTCCTATTTTTGATACATCAATTGTGACGTCTGGAGAAAACGAGACCGTTCGATCAACAACAGGATATAAAATTCCTAGTCCTATACGTTCATCGCCACCACTAACTTCTTTTGGAAATGGTGCTGTTGTCGTGATGACTTCAAGAGTTTCTCCTTCCCGAGTAATCGTTAAAAGAATATCTTCTCCATTATCATTTTCAGCTACCTCTTCATTCAATTGCTCAATAGAAGTTACAGCAACACCATTTACAGAAGTAATTCGATCCCCAGGTTGTAATACTTTTTCAGCTGGCATTCCTTCAATAAATGAAGAGACCATAATTCCATGGTAATCAATCGATATGTTTTTATTTGCTCTTTCATACGCAATCATTTTTGCTGCCTCTTGAGAGCTAGCCATCATCATTGCTTGTCGATGAAAATATTCTTCATCTGTTTCTTCTGGTCCAACGATTTGTTCTTCTGGGATAATTTCTCGATAATCACTTAAATGGGCCCATGCGTAGAAATATGCATTTGCTTTTCCCATTTTTACAGTCGTTAACATAAACGACCCATTTTCTTCTTTAAAGCCACCTTCTACATCAATCACAGGCGCTAATGTTTTTGCTTCTCCAGGTTGAGTATAATAAAAAGGAAGCTGATAGAAATGTAATAGGAGTAAAATCGATAAGACAATCCACCGCATACGAAGTTTTGATTTTTTCTTATGTTCAATAACCATTGCTTTATTTCCCCTTCCAATTTTCAATTTCAGCTTTTATTTTTGGAAGTTGCTTTCTTGCTTCTTCCTCTCCTAGGGCGATGTATTCTTCTACATTAGTAAATGCAATCGAACTGGCTTGCCTTATCATCGGCTTCATCATAATCGTGGCATCAATCTCTTCTTTACGAACCATCTCTCGTTCCATGATATCTAATGTTTGTAGTATTACATCATATATTGATTGGATTTCTTTTTCAACTTGAAAATAAGAAACATCAACGGCAATCGTAATATCAGCCCCCATTTCTTTTGCGAGCGAAACAGGAACTCGATCAATGACTCCCCCATCAACGAGAAGACGATTGTCCATTTTAATAGGGACAAAGATACCAGGTATAGAAATACTTGCTCGAACAGCCTCTGGTAAATTGCCTTTTTTAAAAACAACTCGTTCCCCTGTTCTTAAATCGGTTGCCACTGTCCATACTGGCGGACTTAACTCATCAAGAGATTTTCCTTTTGATAACACCCTAATTAGTTCTGTCACTTTCTTTCCTGTGACAAACCCCATTTTTGGAACGGTAAAATCAACATAATATTTTCTTCTAAATAATGTTGCAAATCGTTCAAGATTTGGAATCGAGTGCCCAACCCCATATAAAGCACCGACAAGAGCCCCCATACTACTTCCAGCTATATAATCGATTGGGATCTTTTCTTCTGTTAATACTTTTAAAACTCCAATATGTGCAAACCCTCTTGCTCCTCCTGAACCAAGGGCTAATCCAATTTTTGGTCTCATTGTTACTACCTCCTATCATACGACTACAATTCCGTGTTTTCAATCATATGGTCTAAATTGCTGGACTATACGTATATTGATTAATGGGACATGTTTTATTCTTTATAATAGGGGGCAATGCAAGTGAATCCATCAAAAATAAAAACAATCGCTCTAGCCACACTTGCCATTTTTCTAGCGGCCTCACTTATGATTTTTCCACAAGAATCACTGGACGCTTCCATACGTGGTTTAACAATGTGGTGGGATGTTGTATTTCCATCATTACTTCCTTTTTTTATCGTTTCTGAATTACTAATTGGATTTGGTGTCGTCACATTTTTAGGGACGATATTAGAGCGGTTTATGAGACCATTATTTAAAGTTCCTGGTGAAGGTGGATTCGTCTGGGCTATGGGATTAGCATCTGGCTATCCAGCAGGCGCCAAACTTACTGCTCGATTACGTCAAGAAAAAAAATTAACACAGATCGAAGCAGAACGTTTAGTTACGTTTACGAATTCATCAAACCCACTCTTTATTTTTGGAGCAATTGCCGTTGGCTTTTTTCATAACCCAACATTAGGCATCATCTTAGCATTATCTCATTATTTAGGGAATCTATGTGTAGGAATATGTATGAGATTTCATGGATACTCAAAAGAAAAGACGATGAAAAAAAGTTCTCCTCCTCCCTTTTCTTTAAAGAAATCTCTTCAAGCTCTTCATGAGGAGCGAATTCGAGATGGAAGACCATTGGGGAAATTACTTGGAGATGCCGTCCAATCATCGGTCAATACATTATTAATGATTGGCGGATTTATTATTTTATTTTCTGTGTTAAACAAGTTATTAGGCTTAATTGAAGTCACCCACATATTATCGGTAGCCTTGTCCGTTGTTCTAGCCATTTTTCATATTCCAACTGAACTTAGTGTCCCATTAATCTCAGGATTATTTGAAATTACCCTTGGTGGACAAATGGCAAGTAATGTTGAGGATGCAACATTATTTCAAAAAGCTGTTGTGATGAGTTTTATATTAGCGTTTAGCGGACTTTCTGTTCAAGCTCAAGTAGCAAGTATACTAGCAGAGACAGATATTCGTTTTAAACCATATTTTATCGCTAGAATAATACACGGATTTCTTGCTGCTTTTTTCACTGTTATTTTTTGGAACCCCCTTTATGTGAACCAAGTGACAACAGATCATCCTACAGCTGTCCCTGTTTTCTTGCAGCAGCAATCTTACTCATGGTTCGTCGAAGGTTGGTCCTATTTGCTTCAATACGGGTCATTTTTCACCCTTGTTTGCTTATGTCTCTATGTCTTTATTCGTATGCGTCGCATGTCCTATCGATAAGTATATTAAGAAAAACGCGGGAGCGTCTTTTCGTTTCAAGCGAAGTGAGGAGCTTTCCCTCTAGAATAAGCTTTAAAAGCTTCACTGGTAGACTAAAATTTCTCTTATCTTTCAAAAAAGATGTCCAAAGCGCTTCTTGACTCGCTCGGACATCTTTTTGTATCTTTATTCTTGCCTGAATTTTTCTTGTAACGCTTTTTCCACTATATCTGGAACTAGATCGGAAACCGGAGCATTATACTTTGCCACTTCTTTTACAATACTTGAACTTAGATAAGAGTATTGATTGTTTGTCATCATAAAAAACGTTTCTACTTCTGATTTTAGTTTTCGGTTAATAGAAGCTGCTTGCATTTCATATTCAAAATCCGAGACAGCACGGAGTCCACGGATAATGACATTGGCTTGGCTTTTTGCGACATAATCAACGAGAAGACCATTAAAAGAATCGATTTCAACATTATCAATATGCTTTGTTACTTCTTCTAATAAACCTACTCTTTCTTCTATGCTAAACAACGGTTGTTTGTTTCGATTATGTAAAACAGCAACAATGACCTTATCAAATACATGCGCTCCTCGAGTAATAATATCAAGGTGTCCATATGTAACCGGATCAAAACTGCCTGGACATACTGCAATTTTCATTGTTGAATCCCCCTTTTATGTATCTATTCTATTGTAAATTGAAATCGTTGTATCTCCATATGTTTCTGATCGAATACATTGTAGAGATTCAATGATATTTGGTAACACAACATTATGGTCATGCTCAGCCATAATCATCCCATCATGACGTAAGAGCTCGTTGGTTGAAATAAATGTCAAATCCCGCTCTAGCTGCTGTTTTGCATAGGGAGGGTCCAAAAAGATACAAGTAAAATGTATATCTCTTTTCACAAGCGCTTTTAATGCTCTTGAAGCTTCATTCCGATAAACTTCTACTCTTTCTTCATAATTACAGCGCTTAACATTTTCTTTTATCACATCTACCGCTTTTTTTTGTTGGTCTACAAAGATCACTCTTTCCATGCCGCGACTTAGGGCTTCAATGCCTAAACTTCCACTACCACCATATAAATCTAAAGCTATACCCCCGTTAAAATAAGGCCCAATTATATTAAAGACAGCTTCCTTTACTTTATCTGTCGTTGGTCTTGTCATTGTTCCTGGAACCGCTTTAATTGGTTTTCCTTTATGCTCACCTGATATGACTCTCAAAGTAGATGTCACCTAACCTTCGACTTTTATTATCTTTCCTTATCCTATCACAAAATGATGAAAACATTAACAATATTCAAATGGGGATAGCCTATTATATCATCTTCTTTTTACATACAGAATATTTTTCAAACAGACGTATAGATTTTTATCCACTGGCGATACTAGGAGTAGCAACATTCAATCAATGTTGCGACAACCGCGGAGAAGGCTTACGTTTCCCCATAAGTTCTTCCTCCGGTTTCTCCTCTCCCATAGCCTTGTACATACTGAGTATGTTGTAGGGCACCTCGCAAGAATTTCTTGCGAGGATTTTTTTTTGTGATAACATAAATATTAGATTTTAATAGAATGTCGTAAATTTTGTTGAATAGCGAGTTTCATGTACAGCTTACAACATAAAATACGAATACAGCGTAATAAAAAAGGAGATATTCTATGGTTCAACGATTTATTGAAATAGGGGAAGGCTATTCTGATCTTTATGAATTAATTGAAATTGCCAATACAAATAAGCACCGTATTGACAAGCTAATTTGCTTACAAACCGTCAAGGACGAGAAAAAGATGTGCTCCTTTGTCGTCACATTACACCCTGCCTCTCCTGGTCATGTCTACCCCCTTTACATTTGTCGGGAAGGCATTCCGCAATTCTCATGGAAAGAAACAAGGCGCTATACACTCTTTACTTCACTCGCTGCAATACTGCAAAAAGAAATATTTACCATTGACGTTCGACATTCAAGTTCATTTCAGGAAAAAGATTTATATTATAGTTATATCATTGGTGTCCTTAGGATGAATCGAATTATCCCTCCTTTACAATAGCAAAACGGAAGCCATCTATTTTTGATGAGCTTCCACTTTATTATGAGTTCGTTTCATATTTGCTGAACTTTTCCCTTCCGTAACAGGAAATACCTTCACTTTCATTACAATAATAGCAAGAAACAGTATCAAGCTGGCACTAATAAATAACCCTCTTATTCCAATGATATTTACAATCACACCACCGATCATTGGTCCAAGCATTGTTCCTAAATACATTGCACTATTCGAAAATCCATATGTTCGACTTTCCATCCCGGTTGGAGCATAGTGTCGAATTAATGTATTTACAGCAGGTAGCAATCCCCCTAAGCATAGACCAAGTAAAAAACGCAAACAAATCAATTGCCAAAGCTCAACAACAAATGCTTGTGGGATAGAAAATATAGCTACACCAAGTAACGAATAAAAGAGGACATGTTGTGCACCTTTTTTATCACTTAATTTACCAAGTTGCGGAGAAGCAATCATATTGGCAAATCCCATTACTGACACAGCAACTCCTGCATAAAAAGCAACATTCGCTTCTGTTGTTAACTCTTGAACAAATAAGGAGAGAAGGGGATTTACTCCCATTATGGCAAGTTGGATACAGAATACAATGCAATATAACGAGAAGATCGGTCCTTTTGTTGTTATCGCTTTAAAATCTTGAATTGTATTTGTCTTTTCCATACCCGGAGATGGGGTAAAATCTTCTTTCACAAAAAAGAGAACAACAAATGCGGCAACCAAGATGACAGCACCCGTTACAAAAAAAATCATACGATAGCCAAATGCCTGTGCTAGTAAACCACCAAATAACGGCCCACAAATGGCACCTGAAACCGCTCCTGATTGTAATATTCCAAGCGCATATCCTACTCGTTCTTTCGGGGTATTCGTTGAAACAAGTCCAATTGAGGCAGGAATAAACCCTGAAATCACACCGTTTGCTAACCTTAAAAACAGTAACGATATCGGTCCAACCGCAAATCCAGTTAAACTAAGGACAACCGCCATTCCAAAGCCAGAACGTAAAATCATTGACTTTCTTCCATATTTATCAGCCATTCTTCCCCAAAAAGGGGAAAATAAAAAGGCGGTTAAAAAATTTGCCCCAAAAATTACCCCTGCCCATATAGCAATTTTATCGGGATCCGTTACCCCTAACTCTTGTAAATATAATGGCAAAAAGGGGATGATCATTGTCATTGCTGCGATCACCAAAAATTGACTTACAACTAAAATACATAGATTTCTTTTCCACATCTTCATGGCATTTCACTTCCTTACTCATCACCTATTATATATTTCGGATGCCGAAATACTCAATCCGGCTATAGTAAGGTATCAAAGTGGAAAAGAAGCAAATCATCTTGTTTTCTTACTTTTGCTTCTCTATGCTTAAAGATTTGATTTACTCTATATCCCTAAGGAAGATTTATGTAAGAAAAACACGGGAGCGTCTTTCCTTTCAAGCGAAGTGTATGATGAAACAACAAACACATCCCATGTCCCATTTTTGCGGTCAGAGCAGCCGTTATTTGTGAACATGATACGGGTTTCCGTTTTTTAGCGGCCACAGGAGCGTTTATTCACGCAAAAGCCACTCTATACCTAGCGAAATATTATGATTAACGGCTCCTATGTCCTCCAACGTTCCAAAACGCTAGCCATGTTCACAGATAACGGTTTTCATGGCCGCTTACTTACCATAAACAACAAAATTGCTTACGCGATAAACCCGCCCAAGTGTTGAATGATTCACTTGGGTCTTTTCTTTCAAGCGAAGTGCGAAGCCTTCGCTCTTCTACAATAAACTTTCAAAGCCTCACTGCTATAACAAAATTTTTATATTTTCATATATGTAAAAAAAGATACCCCAAAAGGTGTGTCCTTTTAGGATATCTTTCATAAACCCATGCGATAATCATATTCTTTCGCTTTATCTGGTTTTGCATTTTGATACTCTGTTTTAATAAATGGTCTCATCGAAACGTTTACACTTTTTACAAAATGAAATGATTCCAGCTTTTCAACCGTGGTTGAAACTTTGTTTTGATCACAATATAATATAACATACTTCATTTTCTTTGAAACATAATGAACATTTCCATATTTTCTTAATTGTCTAGCGTACTTTAAAGAATGTAACCAAACGGCGATTCCTTGCCTTTCACTAACAACCATGATTTGTTCTCCTTTGTCCTATCTTGAATCTGGTTATCACTAGTCTAGCATGTTCATTCTTAACGAGCAATAGCATTTGTACTTAAGTTGACAAAAAGGTGGTGAGCTTTTGCTTGCACAAGTTTGGTCGTTCTTTTTAGATGAAATAGAAAAAGAAAATACATACATCACATCAGTTACAAAAAAAGACCGTGCACAAATCCCTTTCGTTTATATTACAACGAAGGAACCGATTTCTTTAAAAAAACTGAATTCACATATTAAAGAAGTAGGAACTCGTGCCATGAAGGGGAAACGCTTGAATATGGACCTCCATTTTGTTCGCCAACAACAAAACATGTATGTATACCGAATACGGTTTCTCGTTCCAAGTGAGAAGATGTTTTGTTGTGGAAACGGATGTTTCGATTGCATTCGATTTACGAGCTAATGTTTTTGAAAATACAAGCTATTTTGCTAAGAATGCTGCACTTAGTGAAAATGGAGCAAAAAGCCATACGACTCATATAGAAAAAGAGAAGGCCGCTGAAATAAGTGAATTTTCCTTTCCCAGTGGCCTTCTCACATTTATTGTTGGTTAATTACATCCACAGCCGCCACCAGTACTACATCCCCCACTACATGACATGCTATCGAAATATGGATTACCTGTTGGGACTTTAATATGTTCAGAAACTTCATGAGCAATAATTTGACTTATTTCATTTAACAATTGCTCTAATTCTGTTTCTGCTTTTTTAAAGTCTGATACGGTTTTCTCACTGTCCATTGCCCGTTTTGCTACGCGAATCTCTGTTGAAACAACATCGTAATCTGGATGGTATCTCCCAAAACGTTGCACTTCCTCATAACGCTCTTTCCATTTGTTAAACTGTTGAATCAGTGTTTGTGCTTTTTTATCTTGAAGTAATTTATATCTACATTGCTGATAATGAGCAAAAGTATCTGAAGCAAGAATCATATCTGATAATTTTGCAGCTTCCTCTATAATATCAACAGATGTCATCGTCGTAATCATAGTGATGCACCTCCTGAATTCATTATACACAAATCCACTTAAAATTACATTCTAATGCTTGCCTCTGTTAATAATTCACAGCGCTTAGACTCTTTTAACTTTGCCATTAACTTCAGTAGTGCTTGGTCTTTTTTCTTTGCTTCTATCATGACATCAACCTGTTCTGCAGAAATATTCTCTAGAAAATGTAACAGCCGTTCATGATTTATAAAATCATGATGTCGTTTATCCATATCTCCTTCTTTAGGGCTAGACATATGAATTTTAATTGGCAACGGACTATTAGCCCATGTTTCTTTTATTCTATCCCATAATTCTATAATTGGTTCTTCACTTGGATTTAAATCATGATGATGCAAATCTAGAACAACTGGAATTCCAAGTTTTTCACCCAAATATAAAGCATCATTAATATTATAAATTGTATCATCATTTTCTAGTAGGATCATTTGGCTCAACGATTCAGGAATGATTGAAAAGTTTTCAATAAAAGTTTCTAACCCTTCCATTTTTCCATTTTTACTTCCACCTATATGCAATACGCAACGATGTTTTGGATCTATGTTCATTCCTTTTAATAATTTATAGTGATATAAGAGCGTTTGCATCGACCGTTGCGTAATTTCTTTAGATTGACTGTTAAGAACAACAAAATGGTCTGGATGAAAATCAACTCGCATTTGTTCTGCATGCACAAAATCTCCTAGATTTTTCAACTCTGCCGCTATTGCTTTTTCATACTTCCATCCTTCTGTATATGGATGATTAACTAAAGGGACAAGTTTAGAAGAAAAACGAAAAAATTCAATGTCATGTGCTTTGTTATGCTTTAATAAACGTAGCGTATTTTCAATATTTGATTTTGCGATTCGCTCTAAGCGTCCTAAACCCGCTTCTTGATTAGATAGTGTTGCAAACTGTTTAGCAGTCATTGTTTGAGAAGGAGAAGCATTTTTTAACATTTCACTCATCGCTACATATCCAAATCTTACAATCACAACGTTCGCCTCTTCTCTTTGTCCACCCTCTTTCATTTGACATCGAACCAATTACCTTCTATAATTTCCTCGATTGTATTAAATAAAGAAAGAGGGTGACGCTTTGAATTTTGTTACATTTAATCCGTTTCGAACGATTGGTATTCCTAATGTGAAATATGTGAAACCAGAGCATATGTTTGAAGAACGTGAAAAAATAAATGCTGCTGATATTTGTTTATATCCTGAAAATTGGCAAGTCAATGCTCTTGTTTATGGGATGAAGAAAAAAATATTCCCGAGCATCCAATCTATTCAGCTCGGTTTTAATAAAATTGAAGTAACTCGTGCACTATGGAGTGTTTGTCCTGAACATGTCCCAAAAACCGTCATTTTAGGAAGAAATGACACGAACATTAATAAAGTGTTTGCCATGTTTCCATTTCCGTTTGTTGCTAAAGAAATAAGAAGTTCAATGGGTAAAGGCGTATTTCTTATTGAAAACCAGTCACAATTTTATGAATATGCCGAAGCTAACCCCTACTTTTATGTTCAAGAATTTTTACCTATTGAACAAGATTTACGAATTTGTTTTGTTGGTGATCAAGTTGTCACAGCATATTCACGTAAAAATGAACATCATTCATTTCGAAATAATGTAGCCCAAGGTGGACAAATTTCCTTTGACAATATTCCCACTCATGCAATTGACCTTGTAGCGAAAACAGCTCGTGAACTCGGAATTAATCATGCTGGGTTTGATGTTGTCATGGCCGGAGGAAAAGCTTATTTTTTAGAATTTAATATTCTATTTGGAAATCAAGGGTTTCAACAAGCAGGTATCTCTGTTGAAAAAATCGTACATGACTACTTACTTTCATTGTAATTACTCTGTGATTTCTACCGTGAACTCTTCTTCTAACTCATAAGGCCTTCCGTCATTTTGAACAACTTCAATTTTGATTGTATGTTCTCCTTTCGGGAGGTCTTTAATGATAAATCCTGCTTTATAAATGGAATCAACAAATGCCCCATTTATATAAAGCTTTATGTGACCTTCTCCATCAACATGTGCGGCTCCTGTATTTTCCTTAGAAAAATGAAAATCATGAATAAAACATTCAATATATAAGTCATTTTCCTTAACTTCATGTCCAATTTCCATTTTCCTTGATTCATTACTCGTAGTCACCGTCACAACGCCATTTGATTGAAAGGGGATGACACGGTAATGGTGCGCTGTTTGTTCATTTTTAGGGACTTCCTCTCCACATGCGAAAATTAAAGGAGACGAAAACAAGAAAATGACTCCCAACGTTACTATACAAAATACATTCTTCATGATTATCCCTCCCACATTGTTTCTTTCTTAGTGTTTACTTTCTTTCAAATCTCATTCGTCCCATAAGAAAAACGCGGGAGGACTTTTCGTTTTAAGCGCAGTGCGGAGCCTACAATCTTCTAGAATAAGCTCTCAAAGCTTCACTGCTTTACCAACATTTTTATACATTTTTATAATGTTGAAAAAAAAACTCATAGCAAATTATAGTGCTATGAGTCAGGTTGAGTTGGCTGTTGTCCTTGATTTGTTACTGTACTTTGTAACATTTGAATCATCATCATTGCTAGGTTTAAATTGCCTTGCAATCGTTCAATTCGTTGTGGAAACGTTTTTCCATAAAATTGGTTTGCTTCTTGTTCTAATGTTGAAATGGTATGTGGTTCACGATTCAATTTTCGATACCAATGCGGATGTTGACGAACAAACTGTCTCAACTCAGGTTTATTCGTTAACTGCATATAAACGTCTCTTCGCATTGTGTACATCTCTCCTATTAGTGTTGTCTAAAAGAAAAAGGATCCTCTTGCTGAGGTTGCTGTTGTGCTTGTTGACTTTGCTGTCCTGGCTGCTGATTGGGCTGTCCTTGAAACGTTTGCATTAACCCTTGAATATTCGATAGCACACCGCTAAATTGAGTAATATGTTGCTGTAAGTCATTAATATTTATTTTCTTGATTAGATCCATAATGTTTAATTGATTGCTGTTTTCTTTATCTTTATCTTTATCCGTTTCCTCTTTCTGCGGTTCCTTTTTTTCCTCCTCTTGAACAACTTTCTCTGAAGTTATTTCTTTTTTGGAATACCCTTTTTTATAAGACGCCCAATCTTCATGATCCGGTCCTAACAATGTCCATTCTTCATACACATCCTGCCAGGATTTCCTTCCTTCTTTAACTTCTTTCACTAACAGTGGATGCTCTTTCACAAACTTCTTAAATTCCTGTACAGAAGGATGCAATGAGCGTTTTTTCCCCATTTTTGTCCCTCCTTTTCTAAATACAAATTCCATCCAAATTGTCTTCTCTACATTGTATAAAGATGCCCATTTATTGGTGAGCCCAATTTCTGAATGTTTTTCTTTAACACACATGATTTGCGGATCGTCTCGTTATGTTGCTATTATTAATAATGACTTTATGTAGAAGGGATTCGAATAAGATGGATGTCAGTAAACTAAGAGACCAATTTGAAACGTTCATTCAGAAAGCTTCTGATGAGGAATATAACGTACTATCATCGATATTAACCGGACTACAACAAAAACAAGAAGGGAACTTCAGAACCTATTTATCTGCCATAACCGATGTCAAACCAAAACAATTAGAAAATGGTGACTTTGAAATTTCCTGCCCGATCCGACCATTAATTGAAAACCCTTTAAAGATAGTTCATGGTGGGATGACAGCTACATTAATTGATAGTACAATGGGTGGTTTGTTAATATCAAACCTACCGGAAAACCAATCCGCTGTTACGGTGGAAATGAAGGTGAATTATATTCGACCAGGAATTGGTTCTCATCTTCGCTGTGTTGCTACCATCTTACATCAAGGAAAACAACTCTCTGTTGTTGAAGCAAAGGTATTTAATGATAAAAACCATCTTATTGCAACAGGAACAGGTACTTTCTTTACCATTACAAAAAAATAGGAGGAGTTACATGTTGGTAGCCGCTATTGTTATTCCTATTCTTTTTACGATTTTTTTATTTATTGTGAAAAAGGACAAAAAGAAATATAGATGCGAATGGGAGAACGTGGGAACAATTAAAGAAGTATCAAGTCTACGTGGAAAAATAATTAAACAATTGTCCGAAAAAAAACGGTATTATCAACATTTATATACAAGAAAAATCAGATTAACAATAGAAACCAAAGAAGGAGTACAATATGAGGTTATCTTTGAAAAGCCAATTAAAGATGGTCAGGATTACTCCTTTCCTGTCGGCACTATTATCCATGCGCATGGTCAATGGGTAGAAACTTTATTATTTCATGCCAATCGAATCGAAAAGCGGGATGTGGTTGAAAGGTTGAATTGACCTTTTTCCACATCCCGCTCTATTATTCATCTTTACCCACCAGATGCATTTATTTTTTCTGCTTGTTTATACGCATCGACCATTCCCCAAATCCATAAAATTGGCGTAGTAATAAAACCAATAATAATAAACATGAGTAACCCGGAAATAAAATAAGCGATAATAAACGCAATTCCCTTTGCAATTTGCCCATTATAAATTTGACCTAAACCGGCAAAGAAAAAACTTAACACAGCAGCAAGCCCAGCATTTTTCATATTTTTCCCCCTGACGTGTTGAACTTTACTCAATATTTAATAAATGTTTATCAGAGGGAATTTAGAACGGATTTAATTTAAAAATTGCCATGGTGTCATAAAATTTTGAGTATAATACAACTCATGTACACCGACTCCTAAATGAGTAAACTCATCACTTAATAAATTCACGCGATGCCCCTCACTATTTAACCAGCCCTCAACAGCAGCAATGGCATCTACATAATTTGCTGCAATATTTTCCCCAGCTGTTTGGTACTTTACATTTCCTTCTTGAAGCCTATCAACTAATTCCCCATGTTGAGGTGATTCATGAGAAAAAAATTCATTCGTACTCATATCTTCACTATGACCATAAGCAACAGAAGCAATTTTTTCATCCCATTCCAACGGTGGTTTATCATGTAGATATCGAATCGCATTTGTAATGTCGAGAATTTGTTGCTCTGCTCCTTTTTCAATGGCTTTCCATTCTTCTTCTGTCGGCTCATCTACCATTGGTAAGGAACCACGATAAGTAAGCGCATATGGACGTTGTTTTAGTAACACATCACCTTTAATATATCGTACACTAGATAGCTGCTCTGTAAATGTATCAAAATATAGTTGAATATAATTTCCATTATATTCAACAAGTGGCTGCGTTTGCAATTCCTCATCATTTAACTCAAATCGAAAAGATGCCCCCTCAGCTTGGATCGGCACTTGAGCAGTAATATCGACATGACGCATTATGTCATTGTAATCCGTTCCACTTACAAATGGATCACTAGCGATCGAACGACCAATCCCGTAAATCGTGACGACTTCATCTTTTTCAATTCCTACTTGGATATAACCATCATCTTCAACATAATATATCCACCAATCATATCCATATAAAGAAGGATCAATTCTCTTTGGTTCCCCTAGTTGTTTCACAACTTCCTCCGTGGATTCTCCGAGTAATACATCTAATGTAAATTCAAGATTTTCATTTTCTTCTTCAAGCTCATCTTCCATTTTCACAACAGGTTCCACTTGTTCCTCTTCATGAGGAATAATGAGTTCCGCCAGTTGCTCGATGTTTTCCCTTTCGCTTTGTTCAGTTGACAACATGGGCCACACAAATACAAATGCCACAAGTAGAAAAAGCGAACACATTGTTACAACCCCACAGCCTAAACGATTCATAAGATGCTCCTCTCTCTCTTTATAGTGTTGTTATGTAAGGTTCTCGCTCTTTATTCGTATTCCTGCCAAGAAAATCTTATCCGACAATAATAGAATGGATACGTTGTAATCAGACAAAAATCGAAGGAAGAATATATGAAGAAAAACGCGAGAGCGTCTTTTCTCTCAAGCGAAGTGCGGAGCCTTGGCTTGAGAGAAATAGCTTTCAAAGCTTCCCTTCTTTTGCTCAATTTTTATATTTTTTTCAAAAAAAAAAAGAGTGCCACTATCGGCACTCTTCATTAACTTAATGATGAACTTCTGGTCGTTCTGAAATTTCACTAAGAGCAAAACCAGCTTCATCACTTGAACTTGTATGAACCGCTAAATCACCAAGAGCAACAATCCCCACCAATTGATTGTTTTCCACAATCGGTAAACGGCGGATTTGTTTTTCTGCCATCATTTTAGCCGCTTCATCAATGCCCATATCTGGTGTTGCTGTAATTAAATTTTCACTCATAATTTCTGTCACTTGAGTCGAGTTAGGACGTTTTTCTGCTACCCCTCGTATGACAATATCTCTATCTGTAATCATCCCCATAAGCTGTTTTTCTTCACATATTGGGATGGCACCAACATTTAATTCTTTCATCTTAACAGCGACTTCAAATACATTATCGACAGGTGTACAATATTCAACATTTGTAGTCATAACATCGCGTAAATGTTCCATTGAAATTCCTCCTTTTTAATAACGTTCTCAGTTAGGATAACCAACAACGAAAAAGGACATTCTACAGCAAAGAAGTTGGTTTATGTTTTAATTTTCATCCAATTAAAGGCTCGTCATAAAAGATTCACCAATAGACGTTGCATCTTCGGTTGTTTCATACTATCATTATAGAAGTATAAAGCCGTATTTGCTCTAGGAGGGAAAAATATGAAGTTTGAATCAATTGGTTTAGGTGATAAAGAATTTAAATTTTCAACATTGCAACACGCCGCTGAGTCTGCTGGGTTTATCCATGCAGGGCAATGGGATTATGAGCGAGTGACATTTGATTATAAAATGGCTTCGACTGAACATAACGTTACATATTTCTTACGTGTTCACGCTTATGCAATTGAAGGAGATATTCCTTCACCAGATGCTAAAGTGAAACTTCTTGACCCAATTTTAGGGAAGCATTACTATCCACATGGTGTCGAGTATGAAAACGAGGAGTTTCCAAATACAATTGTCACAAAAAGCAAGCAAAAGCTTGAATTGCTTAAAGAAAAATTAGAGCAACAATAAAAAAACAAGTAACTTGAGGAATGTTCTCAAGTTACTTGTTTTTTATTATAGTAATCAACCGATAACTTTCTTCATATGGATAAAGTACATACGAAAGGTCTAAATTTTCCACTTCAACATGGCCAAAACGGTCTGTTGTTTCTTCCACTTCAATTACATTTGCATAATACTCACCATGCTCATTTATTTGAACATCACCAATGTCTTGTTGCAACACTTGAAGTGTTTGACTGTTATCTTGCAGGTCACTTACATATCTTCGAACAGCATGGTAAAAGGTTGTATTAGCTACTAAATACGGTTCAACATCATTGAATTTACCACCGTTTACAGCATCAACTAATTGATTTTTATATTCAACGATAAATTTGGCGACATCTTGTTCTTCTTCTTGAGATACGCTTGTTAACTCTCCAATGTCCTGGTTACAGCCAACTAATAGTAGTAATAGTACAAGAATTATTATTTGTTTCCAATGTCTCATGTTTGTACTCCTTTTTGTAAGTCTATAAAAAGAGTAAAACAAACGATTAGAAACTGCAACTTTTTATGATTGGAAATGTACAGCTTCTACTTTAACATCAAATAAGCCAACTTTAAAACCTGTCATTTCTTCAAGTTCAGATATCACTAATGATTGAAACGTTTGAATCAATGTTGGCAAACATTCACCATATAAAATCGAGACTTTCGCTATTATGTGTAGCTGATTGTCATGGAAGGATATTTCGATTCCATTTTTAAAATCTTTTCGAATCCATGTTTTTACTTGGTCTTTTAATAAGGGAAGCGGTTGTAATTTAGGTTTCATTTCCTCTATAACATGATCACATAAATCCAAAACAATTTGCTCGCTCATGTACAAGTGTCCATCCTCTAAAATTTTCGCAATCACTTTCATCAATCCTTTCCTTTATTTTGAAAGGCCTTACACAATAAATCTTTTCAAAAACATAAGTAAATTTCTGTTCATCTTTGTCCTAACATACTATAATATGATATAGATGGCTATTTATCAGAAAGGGGTTTAAAATTGTCCTATATTTTCTCAAAACGTATACTCTTCACCATACTAGCAATTATTGCGCTCATTATTATTGGATATTATGTTTTGCCAGTTTCTGTCCCACTTCTTTTAGCTTTTTTTACAGCACTTGTTCTTACACCGTTCGTTGAACTCCTTTTAAAAAAAGCGAAAGTGAAGCGAAATATAGCTGTCATGTTGGTCTTTGTATTATTTGTATGCTTTATTGGGCTTAGTGGTTACTTTATTGTAACTAAAGCCGTTACTCAGGGAGTGCAACTCGTTGAAAACCTTCCGACTTATATAAATGATATTAATCGAGCTTGGATAGATTTCCAAAAAAATCTAGAAGACAGCTATGAAGATTTACCTCCTGATCTCGTATATGAAATTAATGCACAAGTTAGTTCGTATTTAACAACACTACGCCGCGATATTGGCGACCGAAATTTAATTGATGATATCACATCACTCGTAACGAAAATACCTGCATACCTAGTTCAATTTATTGTTTATTTAATTGCTTTATTTTTGTTTATGTTGGAATTACCAAGGCTCAAAGTTAAATTATATTCTTATTTCTCAGAAAAAACAGCAGACCGTGTTAATTTTATGGTGTCACGACTCATGTATGTAATTTCTGGCTTTATTAAAGCACAATTTTTAGTCAGTATTGTTATATTTGCTGTTTCCTTAATTGGATTGCTTATCATCGTTCCAGAACTTGCCCTTTTAATGGCGTTTATTATTTGGATTATTGATTTCATTCCAATCATAGGGTCGATTGCTATTCTCGGACCTTGGGCGCTCTTTCATTTATTCACAGGTGACATTGCTCTTGGATCACAACTTTTAATTTTAGCTGGAATATTACTAGTTATTAGAAGAACTGTTGAACCAAAAGTAATGGGCCAACATATCGGTTTATCCCCATTAGCGACATTAATTGCAATGTATATTGGATTGATGTTATTTGGGGTAATGGGCTTCATTATCGGTCCATTAATTGTGATTGCTTTTACTTCAGCAAAAGAAGCTGGCATCATTAAAATGAACTTTAAGATTTAACGAAAAAAAGCAAAGGGTAAAACTGCACATTTTCTTTCATGGAAAACAATCGTAGTTTCAACCTTTGCTTTTTTTTAACGAGGGGGCGTTTATTCTTGGAAATTACTACGATTACGGAACAAGATTATCCACAGCTTTCTAAGCTAATGATTAGTTTAGGATACCCTACAACAAAAGAAGAAATGGAATCAAGATTAACTACCATTTCAAAGCATCCTGATTATGAAACCTTCATAGCCAAACAAAATCAACAAATTGTTGGTATGGTTGGTGCTTGTCACCAGTTAGCTTATGAAAAAAACCATACATATGTCAGAATCATTTCCATGGTTGTGGAAGAAAACTATCGTAAACAAGGAATTGGGAAAAAGCTAATTGAAGTGGTGGAACATTGGGCCAAAGGAAAAGGAGCCCATGCTATCGTCCTTAATAGTGGCAATCGCAAGGAAAGAAAAATTGCCCATTTGTTTTATCAAAAACTTGGATTCATCGGTAAAAGTACAGGATACTATAAAGTTATTTTATGACGCCTTTAAGAAATGATTCTTAAAGGTGTTTTCACGTTCACCTGAATTTTTCGGTCAGAGCACCCGTTATTTGTGAACTTGATACGGGTTTCCTTTTTTAGCGGCCACAGAAGCGCTTATTCACGCAAAAGCTAAAAAAGCACGGAAAAAGTATAGTTCTACTTTTTCCGTGCCTGCTTACGTTATTATTATTAATAATATGGAGAAATCATTAAATACACGAGTACGCCAGTTAAGCTTACATAAAGCCACAATGGCATTGTCCACCTCGCCAATTTTCGATGGCGTTCATTCTCGCCATTCCATGCTCTTGCCACTGCTGTTAGTGCTAATGGGACGATAACAGCGGCTAAAACAATATGAGTAATGAGAATAAAGTAATATACCCCTTTTAACCAGCCGTCTCCACCATAAGGAGTCGATGTCGTTAATAAGTGATGCCCGATATATGTGACTAAAAATAATGTTGTTGTAATAAAAGCTGCGTAAATAAATCTTCGATGTAAGGTGACATTTTTCTTAATAATGGCAACCAGAGCAATCAATAAAAAGAAAAAGGTAAACGTATTAAATATCGCGTTCATCATTGGCAAAATACGAACGTCAAATAAATCAAAGCCTTCAACCGGTGGGATGCGAGATAAAAGAACAACAACACCGTTTATAATAATCGTTAATATAATAATTAATGGCTTATAATTCCGTTTTTTTGCTAGTCCAGTATATTCTGACATGTATTTCACTCCAATCTGTCTGTTTTCAGTCAAGCCTCTCTCATTATACACAATATGAGCGAAAAAACGCAGAAAAAACATTACAAAAAGATGAACTTTACCGTGAAGGTCAAACATTTTGAAAAAAACAGGATGTGAATACACATCCTGTTTCATTACTTAATATTTTGTTACCCCTAAAAGTAACATTAACGCGGCAACTGTTATCACGGCAATCACCATGCCTGATACCATAAACGTATTGACCCAACCATGGTCTTTATCTTTCATATGCATAAAGAAAAGCAATTGAAGAAACAGTTGAATCACCGCTAAAATTAATATAAACGGTACAGCAAATGATGCAGGAACAACATCACTCGCAACAGCAACAAAGGCGAGAATCGTTAAGAAAATCATCAATGCAAACGAAACAACTTGCTTTTTCTGTTCTGCATTTGTTTTTCTTTTTTCTTCCTCTGTCATTGCACTTTTTGCAAATGGTTGACTTAAGTTATCTCCCATATGATTAGCCCCCTATTCCCATGAGATAAACCACACTAAAGATGAATACCCAAACAACGTCAATAAAGTGCCAGTACAAACTTGCAACATAGAATTTAGGCGCATTTGTAAGGGTAATTCCCGAACGTCTGTAACGAACTAACAACGTCGTAATCCAAAGTAATCCAAACGCAACGTGAGCCCCATGAAGTCCAACTAATGAGTAGAACGCTGAAGCGAACGCACTAGTAGAATACCCTAAACCATAGTGGTGGTAATACTCATAAAACTCATAAACCTCTAGTCCTAAGAATGCAAGGCCTAGTAACACAGTAATAATCATCCAAACCATCATTTTTCTAAACTGGTTTTTCTTCATCGCATACATTGCAAGAACACTTGTTAAACTACTTGTTAATAAAATCATTGTCATAATAAAAACAAGTGGCAATGCGAAAATTTCTTGCGGGGTTGGTCCATCACCAACACCGCCTTTTAATCCTAAATAGGTTCCAAAGAATGTCGCAAATAAGACTGTTTCTCCACCAAGGAAAAACCAAAAACCTAAAAACTTATTTTTACCTTCAAGGGTTGCTCTCTCTGGATGAGGAGGAAGCCCTTTTGAATGATCAATTGCACCTGCCATAGTAGCTTACCTCTCTTCCTTAATATCTTTTACTGGAATATAGTATCCATGGTCTTCTTTAACAGAACGTGTGAACATCGCACCGAAAGTAATGACAAGACCAGCAACCGCAACGATGAGTGGTTCAATAACTGGGTTGTCGAAGCCCATCATAACAAAACCAAATCCAGCAACGAACAAACCAAATGACATGACAAATGGGATAAATGAACCATTTGGCATATGAATATCTGCTAACGGCTCAGCCGGTTTCATTTTGCCATCACCATGAACTTTTTCGTAGAACAACGGATCTAACGAACGAACTAATGGTGTTTGCGCAAAGTTATACTCTGGTACTGGATGTGCACAAGCCCATTCCAATGTACGTGCATCCCAAGGGTCTTGACCTGTTTGTTGATCTTTACGATAAGCAGAATAAATCACGTTAATCACTAAAACGATAATACCTGCTGACATAAAGAATGTTCCAATTGTACTAATCATATTCATTCCATCTAAGCCTTGGTCGCCAAGGTAAGTGTATACACGACGTGGCATACCCATTAAACCTAAGAAATGCTGAATGAAGAAAGTTAAATGGAATCCAATATAAAATAGTGCAAAGAAAAGTTTACCTAATGTTTCATTTAATTTATGACCAAACATAAGCGGATACCAGTAGAATAATCCAGCAAATAAGGCCATAACGATACCACCAACAATAATGTAGTGGAAGTGAGCAACAACGAAATAAGTATCATGGTATAAATGGTCAACAGGAGCCATTGCAAGCATTACCCCAGTTACCCCACCAAGTACAAACGTTGGTACGAAAGACGAAGCAAATAACATCGCTGTATTAAATGTGATTTTTCCGCCCCACATTGTAAATAACCAGTTAAAGATTTTAATCCCTGTCGGAACTGCAATCATCATTGTAGCAACAGCGAAAATAGAGTTAGAAATAGGTCCTAAACCAACGGTAAACATGTGGTGAACCCAAACCATGAATCCTAAAAACGCGATAATGATCGTTGCAAATACCATGGCAGTATATCCAAATAGACGCTTTCTTGAGAACGCTGGAATAACTTCAGAAATAATACCAAAAGCAGGTAATACAAGGATGTATACTTCAGGGTGACCGAAAATCCAGAAAATATGCTGCCATAACACAGCGTTTCCACCCATATCTGGAATAAAGAATTGTCCATCAAATAAACGGTCTAGCATTAGAAGCGCTAAACCAGCTGCTAATGGTGTGAAAGCAAATAAGATTAACATAGATGTAATAAAAGATGTCCAGACAAACAATGGTAATCTCATCATTGTCATTCCCGGAGCTCTCATATTGATAATCGTAACGAGGAAGTTAATCGCTGACAACAATGTCCCGATACCAGCTACCTGTAATCCTAGTACATAAAAATCAAGTCCACTTCCTGCGTAATCTCGACTCGATAACGGTACATATGCCGTCCAACCAGCATCTGGACCACCACCAAAGAACCAACTTAAATTAACAAGAAATGCCCCAAAAAAGAAAATCCAAAATCCTAATGAGTTAACAAATGGGAACGCAACGTCACGAGCTCCAATTTGCAAAGGAACAACAAAGTTCATAAATGCAAAAAGAAGAGGTGTTGCCACGAAAAATAACATGACGGTTCCATGCATTGTTAGTAGCTCATTAAACGTTTGCCCGCTTACAAAACTATTATCTGGATACATGAGCTGAATTCTCATAAAAACAGCCATGATACCAGCTTGAACGAAATAAAGTGTACCAGCGATTAAATATAAAATCGCAATTTTTTTATGGTCAACGGTTGTTAACCAATCCCATAATACACTTTTTGACTTTGTATTAGTAGCCAATGGGGTTACCTCCTTATTCTATTGATAACGAACGCAAGTATGCAATTAACGCTGTCATATCTTCTTCACTCATGTCAGGGTAGGCTAACATGTTGTTACCTTGCTTTAATGATTCAGGATCACGAATCCAAGCTTCTAAGTTTTCATCCGTGAAATCAAGATAACCTGCAATCGTTTTACGGTTTGCAAAGTTATTTAAAGCTGGACCACTCGCAGTACCCATACCATTAACAGCATGACAACCTAAACAGCCATTATTTTCGAATACTTCTCGTCCTTGTTGTGCTAATGCTTCTTGAGGTTCAGGAGGCTCTTGCATCCCTGCTACCCATGCATCATATTCATCTCTTTCTAATGCGATAAGTTTGAAGTCCATTAAAGCATGTTCTGGTCCACATAACTCAGCACATTTTCCTTTAAATATACCTGGCTCATCAGCTTGTAGCCAAAGGTGATTCGTAATTCCTGGGATTGTATCCACTTTTCCTCCAAGTGCTGGTACCCAGAAAGAGTGAATGACATCTTGTCCGTGCAGTTCAAATACAACTTTCTCACCTACTGGAATATACACGTCTTGACCAGCGGTAAATCCTTCATCTTCGTAATCGAACTGCCACCAGAACTGATGTCCTGTTACTTTAATCGTAACGGTATGATCGCCTTCTGGTTCAGTATCAGCTAACATAAACGACCCTGTGATCGTTGGAACAGCTAAGATAGCTAATAAAATAATTGGAATTACTGTCCACGTAATTTCTAACGCAGTACTACCATGAACCTGTTTTGGATATGCATCGTCACCAGGTTTTCTTCTAAATTTAAATAAAATAATAAAGAAGATCGAAAATACAACAACGGCTACAAAAATCATGATGACTAAAGATAGAATCATGTAATCATATAACCACTGTGATTGTGGCCCTTTTGGATCAAGAGCCGTTAAATTTTCCTCACCACAACCAGCTAACAATAACGCAAGCAGAGTTAATGGAAGAAAACGTAATACACTTTTCCAGTTTTCCATCTGAAAACAAACCTCACTTTCGCTCTATAGTCCCTCTTGTTTTATATACTTGATAGTCAGCTATTCTTTTCACACAAAAAAATTCAATTCATTATCTTAAAAGATAGTATTGAATTTTCTTGGTTTTAAATATGAACAATGACCATAAGCACGAAAATAATTGTTAGGTAGTTTAAAGAATAAACGAACATGAATCTAGACCATTTAATATCGTCTTTCATTTTAAACCCAGCTAACCCTAAGACTAGCCACCCTAACCCTAATAATGCTGCTACAATCGTATAGACAATACCAAATGGATACAACATTAATGATACTGGTAACAGTGCTGCTACATATACGACGATTTGACGCTTTGTCACATCAAATCCTGCAACAACTGGTAACATTGGAATTCCTGCAGCCCGATATTCTTCACAGCGTTTCATCGCTAAGGCAAGAAAATGTGGCGGTTGCCAGAAGAACATAATAAAAAATAAAATCCAGGCGTAAGTATGCAAGCTAGGATCAATTACTGCCCACCCGATGAGCGGTGGAACAGCCCCAGACACACTTCCTACAATTGTATTTAAAGATGTAGTACGTTTTGTCCACATTGTATACAACACAACATATACAAATAAACCAATCATCCCAATAATCGCTGCCGTTATATTTGCAAGGGATAATAAAATAATCCCGATAGCCGATTGGATGAGCCCTACAATAAGTACATGTGAGCCTTGTAATTTCCCTGTAACAGTTGGACGGTCTTTAGTTCGTTCCATTAGATGATCAATATCACGGTCAATAAAATTATTTAACGTACAACCGCCAGCCATTACTAGACCTGCTCCTAGCAATCCAAAAAGGACAAGATGAAATTGATCGAGCAAGCTAACACCAGTATATTTTGCTGCTAGAAAAATCCCTGCAAAAGCTGTGATTAAATTTGATGTAACAATACCCATTTTAGCAAGTGTCACATAATGTTTCCATGTTTTTTCTTCCATGTCCGTTATTGAACTTGAATTTGGACTTGAAGTAGTAGTTGAATGTGTTAACACATCGCTTGCTTCTATTGCTGTATTGGATTTATTCATCCACAATTCACCCCCTTTTTAGAGTATCACATATTACAAAACGTTTGCGTTAGCCAAATGTCGGTAATTTCTATTACAAAAAGTGACTAACTCATAAGAACGTTTTCAGACCTTTTCTGATCATAAAGACATTATATCTTAATTTCTTATTTCTTTCATCAAATTCAAAAGTTTCACATTATCTTCACATTTAATATTGCCATAAAAAGTTCACTCTTCAATAATTGACTTTTTTCCCTATTGTTCATAAGATCGTGTTATGCTTAATTTCTATCAATTTGATTCTACGAAATAGAAAGGGGAAAACCATTGCATAAATCATTAAAAATATATAGTGTGATTACATCCATTGGCATGCTCATCGTCCTTATGCAAGGGGCTCTTGTTACAAAAACAGGTTCAGGTGAAGGCTGTGGTGCAACATGGCCGCTATGCTTTGGTGAAGTTATACCAACCTCACCTGCTATTGAAACGATCATTGAATATAGTCATCGCATCGTTTCAGGTATGCTAGGATTCATGATAATTATATTAGCCATATGGACTTGGCGGAAAATAGGGCACTTAAAAGAAACAAAGTTTATGGCTATCATGGCAATCTTCTTTATCGTTTTTCAAGGACTATTAGGAGCGGGAGCCGTCGTTTTTGGTCAATCTGAAGCCATTCTCGCCTTACATTTTGGAATTTCTGCTATCTCGTTAGCAACTGTCGTATTATTAACTGTACTCGTATTTGAAGACGGAAAATCTAGAGTACCTGCACCAAAAGTAACAAAAAGATTTCGTTATTTTATATATTTTGTCATCACATACACTTACGCTGTTATTTACACAGGAGCGTTAGTCAAACATACAAACGCAACATTAGCTTGTAGCGGTTTCCCATTATGTAATGGGATGTTATTCCCAGGTTTCATTGGTCCTATTGGTGTCCATTTTCTTCATCGCCTAGCTGGGATATCCGTTTTTATACTATTACTCGTTTTACTCATTATCGTTATTAAGCATTATCGACATGAACCAACAGTATTTTGGGGTACAATTATAGCGTTTATTTTTGTACTAGGACAAGTCATTAGTGGCGTTGCCGTTATTTTTACAGCAGCCGCACTTGTGAATGCCATGTTCCATGCCCTAATCATTTCATTACTTTTTTCAACACTCGCTTATTTAACGATGATTATTAGTAGAAAACCACATTAAAGAGAGATGGCTGTTCGGATTGCTGACGAACAGCCATTTTTCTTTCTTTTAAGAAAAACGCGGGAGCGTCTTTTCGTTTCAAGCATCTAGAATAAGCTTTCAAAGCTTCACTGCTATTTTCTTACTTTTTAAAAAAAGTCAATGAAAGCCGGTTGCTCGTCTCCTATCCTTTTTTCCCACTCTTCTAGCTCTTCATTATTTCCTTTAATTGCTCCCATTTTAGCCAACTGCATCGGTCGTTTATAATGCATCAACATCGTCGTTAACATATTAATATTTACTTGAATTCCTCTTTTTGGGGGGTGTTGGCAAGCTCCATTGTCTGGCTTACTATCAAACTTTTTCACCTCATGTTTGTCCCCATGAAAGACTATCTGATAAATCCCATTATTCCAGTCGGCAAATGGGTCATATACATGAACAAATAAAGAGGACAGCGTCCCCGCCTGAAAAGGATAGTTTTCCAAAAATAGTTTGACATTTACAATTCTCGCCATAAAATACGGAGATAATTCTTGTTTTACTTTTGGATTCGCAAACAAAAATGTTGATTCGTCACTTGACGGTAATGTTAATTCAACCTGATCTATCATTGAATCATGATCCGCAATAAAATTCCATAATCCGCCTCTGCTATCTTCATCCGTATAAATAAGCTCAGAAATTTTCATTTTACGGTCTTTCACTTCATAAATGATATAACCTGTTGGGCTATCGTCTTCACGATAATAAACAGATAAATGTAGTTTTTTCCTATTATATGTTAATTCATCCCACCATTCTTCTGTTCTTTTTAGCATGCCAAAGTAGGATTGACAATACGTATCATAAATGGAGTGCAAGTGAAAGGTTTGTTGAAGCGACTCCCGCTTCATCCATCCTACCGCAGTAATTTTCTTTGGAAGTTCATGTGAAGCTACAACTATCTTTTTCTCATCACAAAATATTTCCCATCCATATTTACGATAAAAAGGGATAGAGAACGGAAACAAATAAGAAAGTGTTACACCCTGATCATCCAACTCTTTCAATCCAATTTTCAGTAGGTTTCGAACAAGGCCTTTTCTTCTATGTTCTGGATATGTAGCGACTCCAGCGATCCCTCCCATTTTATATGCAACATTCCCTAACATCACCGTTAATGAAAGGACAGTCATCTTTGACTCCAATGTTTCTCCTTCAAAATAGCCATACGTTTGTTCTGGTCGCTTTGTCCTTATAAAATACGCTTTTTGTTCCTCAGTTAATTCATACTGAAACGCAAACTGAGAAAGTGTTAAACTCTCCTCCATCTCTTCCTTTGTTAACTTTCTAATTTCCCCCACCATTATCACCCCTATTTTATTGAAATTGCCTCAAAGAAAAAGGCTAGAGATAAAGCCTCTAGCCCATGTTGTGCTTAATTTGACAATTCAATTAATAAATCTCCGGTTTGAATCGCTTCTCCATTCGTAACATGGACTTCTTTTACTTCGCCATCAAATGGAGCTTGAACCGTTGTTTCCATTTTCATTGCTTCCGTAATCATGAGATGGTCACCTTTTTTAACCTTATCTCCCTTGACAACTAACGTTTTCACAACCGTACCAGGCATTGAAGCTCCTATCTGGTTCGGGTTGCTCTTATCGACTTTCGCCTTTGCTTTAACAGATGTTTTTACATTCATATCTTTAATCATCACTTCACGTGGCTGACCATTTAGCTCAAAGTAAACGATACGATTCCCGTCATCTTGCGGTTTAGAAATAGAAACGAGCTTCACGATTAACGTTTTCCCTTTTTCGATTTCAACTTCGATCTCTTCCCCTAACCGTAACCCATAAAAGAATGTTGGTGTATCGAGAACAGAAACTTCACCAAACTGTTGACGGAAACGCTCATACTCCATAAACACTTTCGGATAAATCGCATAAGAGAGTATATCATGACTCGTTACTTGTCGATTTAAAGTATGGTATAACGTCTCTTTTACCTCTTGGAAGTTAATCGGGTCTAGCAATTCACCAGGTCTAGTTGTTAGAGGCTCTCTTCCCTTTAAAATAATTTGTTGTAATTCTTTCGGGAAGCCTTCGTATGGTTGACCAAGTTGGCCTTGGAAAAATTCCACAACAGAATCTGGGAAATCTAGGTTATCACCACGGTCATAAATATCATCTTCAGTTAAATTATTTTGAACCATATATAATGCCATATCACCAACAACTTTCGATGATGGAGTTACTTTTACTACATCCCCAAACATATCGTTCACTCGGCGATACATTTTTTTCACTTCATTCCAGCGATTTTTTAATCCAACCGCTTTCGCTTGTTGCTGAAGATTACTGTATTGACCACCAGGCATTTCATGCTCATACACTTCTGTATGTGGCGCATTCATCCCACTTTCAAAGCCACTATAGAACTTACGGGTACTATCCCAATAATCACTTAATTGCTCTAATGCTTTAATATCAACATTAGGCTGTCGTTCTGACCCTGATAATGCATAATATAAGCTATTCATACTCGGCTGTGATGTTTGCCCTGCCATAGAGCTTATCGCTACATCAACAATATCGACACCAGCTTCAATCGCACGTGCGTATGTGAATAATCCATTTCCACTTGTATCATGTGTATGCAAGTGAATTGGAATATCAATCGTTTGTTTTAACTCAGTTACTAATTGATACGCAGCTTCTGGTTTTAGTAAACCTGCCATATCTTTAATCCCTAAAATATGCGCTCCAGCGTTTTCCAACTCTTTTGCTAAATTTTTATAATACTGTAAATCATATTTTGTACGGTTTTTATCTAAAATATCTCCCGTGTAACATAGAGTCGCCTCGGCTATTTTTCCACTTTCTCGCACTGAATCAATAGTCAATCTCATACCTTCCACCCAGTTTAAACTGTCAAAGATACGGAAAACATCAATGCCAGCTGCAGCGGATTTATCCACGAACTCTTTGATTAAATTATCTGGATAGTTCGTATAACCAACCGCATTTGATGCCCGGAATAACATTTGCAATAAGACATTTGGCATTTTATTGCGTAAAATTAAAAGTCTTTCCCATGGGTCTTCATGTAAAAATCTCATCGCAACATCAAATGTAGCGCCGCCCCACATTTCTGATGAAAACAAATGTGGTACCATTCTTGCAGTCGGTTCTGCAATTTGCTTTAAATCATGCGTACGAACCCTTGTTGCAAGCAAAGATTGATGGGCATCTCGGAATGTTGTATCTGTTAACAACACTTCTTTTTGCTCTTTTACCCATTTGCTTAACCCATCAGCGCCTCTTTCTTCAAGGATTTGCTTTGTCCCTTTTGGAAATGGCTCTGTATAATTTACTTTTGGTACTTCCGGAATATCTAGTACTGGTTTTTTTACACCTTCTAATCCAGGATATCCATTTACAATCGTTTCACCGATAAATGATAACATTTTTGTTCCACGGTCTTTTCGTTTTGGAAACACAAAAAGTTCTGGAGTAGTATCGATAAATGATGTGTTATATTCCCCTGAAAGAAAAGCTTTGTGCTGAACGACATTTTCTAAAAACGCAATGTTTGTTTTAATCCCACGAATACGAAATTCTCGTAAGTTTCGCAACATTTTTTGAGCAGCGCCTTCAAAAGTAAGGGCCCACGTCGACACTTTAACGAGCAATGAATCATAATAAGGAGTAATAACTGACCCTTGATAACCGTTTCCAGCATCAAGACGAACGCCAAATCCACCACCAGAACGGTAAGCCATAATTTTCCCTGTGTCTGGTAAAAACCCATTACTTGGATCTTCCGTTGTCACACGTGACTGAATCGCATATCCATTACATGCGATGTCTTCTTGTTTAGGAATTCCTAATACTTTATTATGTAGCTCTTCACCATCTGCAATAAATAATTGGGATTGAACAATATCAACACCCGTAATCATTTCTGTAATTGTATGTTCTACTTGAATTCGCGGATTTACTTCAATAAAGAAGAATTCACCGTTTTCTGTTACTAAAAATTCAACAGTCCCTGCATTTATATAATTCACACTTTTTGATAATTGCACAGCTGCCTCACATATTTTCTCACGTAACTCTTGATCTAACGATACACTAGGAGCCACTTCAACTACTTTTTGATGTCGTCGTTGAACAGAACAGTCGCGCTCATATAAATGGACAATATTTCCATGCTTGTCCGCTAAGATTTGCACTTCAATATGTTTTGGATTTTCTACAAATTTTTCCACATACACTTCGTCATTTCCAAAAGCCGATTTCGCTTCTGACTTAGCTCTGTCGTATGCTTCACTTAAAGCTTCTTGTGACCGGACAATTCTCATACCACGTCCGCCACCACCAAGCGCTGCTTTAATAATAAAAGGAAATCCATGTTCATTTGCAAACGCTTGAACATCTTCTAGACTGTTAACAGGTCCATCACTTCCTGGAATAACAGGGATATTTGCTTTAATAGCCTGTTCCCTTGCTTGTACTTTATCACCAAACATAACTAAATGTTCTGTATTTGGACCAATAAAAATAATGCCTTCTTCTTCACATCGCTTAGCAAATTGTAAATTTTCAGACAGAAATCCATATCCTGGGTGAATCGCATCTACATCATTTCGCTTTGCAATTTCTAGAATACCTTCGATATCTAAATATGCTTCAATCGGTTTCTTACCTTCCCCAACTAGGTAAGCTTCATCTGCTTTATAGCGATGGTAAGCACCCACATCTTCTTTGGAATAAATCGCAACCGTTCGAATATGTAACTCTGTGCATGCTCTAAAAATTCGGATAGCAATCTCTCCACGATTTGCTACTAGAACCTTTTTAATGTTCTTTAACCCATCCATAGTACTCCTCCTATAACCAACATAATAATTTTCATTGTTAGAAATGAAATGATAGGAAATCAAGAGTTTGCCACTCTAGAAAACTTCCCCTTTATCTTTAGCTTTTCTCTATATAAAGATTATATTATCATGAAACGAATTTCAAACTCAAAACTTTTCTAAATAAAAACAACTTTCTCACAATTTTTAATGCTAAAAAAAACACGAGATTTTCTTTTCGTTTCTAGCAAAATACGGCCTTCAATCTTCATTAATAAACAAGCTTCACTACTATACCGACATTTTATATATTCTTATATAAAAAAAACTTGAATCTTTTTAGCTGTCTTGTTCTAAATAAAAACCAAGCTACCAAAAAAATAGCTTGGTTTATATTATTTTCTTGTAGACGCCTCATGTAATGTTGCTAATTTTCGCTCTAAATCTGATAATAATTGCTTTCCCGTTTCTTTATCTACAAGTTCTAAACGAATAGCAAAATCTATCTCTCTAGACAATCCGAACATTTGTGTATCTAACACTTCCTCGTAAAGAGGACATTGTGGCATCGTTAAGTTTTCTAATTGAACTTCTATTAACCTTTGTATTTTTTCAGCATCAGCTTTAAGAAGGGCATATGCTTTTTCGCTATGTCCTGTAACGGTCTTCATGAAACCTTGTCCCTCCTTTATGAATCTTCTCTACCTACTTTATACTTATACTATCTCTGTTGAGGCAAAAATGCAATGGTTTTCAATGAAATATAGCGAAAAGAACGTTAAAAAATACTCAGTTTCATTTCTTTTGCTAAAAGTTCTAATAACTTTATTCCTGCAATACTATTTCCCTTTTCATCAAGTGCTGGTCCATATATTCCTATTCCCATACCATGTGGAACAGAACCTAAAATTCCACCAGAGACACCACTTTTTGCTGGAATTCCTACTTTGATGGCAAACTCACCTGATGCATTATACATTCCGCACGTCACCATAAATGTTTTAACGATCCGTGCAACGTCAAATGGAACTATAATTTCTCCCGAAAGAGGGTCAATCCCTTTGTTGGCTAAAACCCACCCAATTTTCGCTAGATCATGACAATTGAGTTCAATCGCACATTGCTTTGTATACAATGCCAATAATTCATTGACATCTCCTTCAATTACACCATGTTGTTTCATAAAGTATGCTAATGATCGGTTTAAATCTGCTGTTTCAAATTCTGATTGAGCAACACGTTCATTGTATGTAATGTCATGATTCCCTGTAAGTTTCTGAATGAAACCAATAAGCCTAGATAATTTTTCGTCATTTGTTTGCCCTGGCAATAAATTTGTTACAGCAAGAGCTCCTGCATTAATCATAGGATTTAATGGTTTGGAGGGGACACTAGTTTCTAGCTTTGATATCGAGTTAAACGGGTCCCCCGTTGGTTCCATTCCTACTTTTTGAAACACAAAGTCTTCTCCTTTATCCATAAGAGCCAATGCTAATGTAAGAACTTTGGAAATACTTTGTAACGTAAATGTTTCCGAAACATTCCCAGCAGAAAAACACTGATTCGGTCCCTCATATATAGCAATGGCTAGCGTATTTGGATCTGCTTCTCCAAGTGCTGGTATATACGTGGCTACTTTGCCTTTTTCCGTATAAGAGCTTACTTTCTCAATCCATTTCTGTAACTGCTCCGTTTTTTGACAACCCATTTATCATCCCTCCATCTACTCCTAATAAACTCTAACCTCATTATGGACGTAAAGCAATTTTACTAACCGCTTTCTATTAGCCAAAAAGGTATAAACCGATTATACTAATATATAGTACTTGATGGGGAAGGAGATTTCATAATGGAATTTGTTTTTTTTATTACAGGAAATGTTGAACATCCGTTAACGATCGACCCGACCGTTTGGATTTTTGATGATAGAAAAGTGGACCTGACGACGTATTTTACCGAATCAAAAGAAGAAGAAGATTCGTTAACCGCCTATAAAAAAGCGATTTCAGCGCAATGGGATAAAGAAATAACAGAAGGGGCACAGCCTCCATCTCAGACGAATGACAACCGAGTGTCGTTCAAAAAAGAAGAACTATTACATGGTACATTTGCGATGAAACTTGAGCCTTTTATATTCCATACAAAACCAGTAAACCCCTCAGCTCTCGTCATTGAAACAACGACTGGAGATACAATAACTTTGGATTGGGACGAGGCAACATCATGTTTACTTAAATTTTCAGATAAGGGAAAACCTTTAACGGAAAATGGTCCTGTTCACATTCTTTATGGTGATGGCTCAAACCTTGAAGATCCTATTACAAATGTGGCAAAGCTTATCGTAAAATAAGAAAAAAACGGGAGCGTCTTTGCTTTCAAAGCTTCACTGCTATACCAAAATTATTTATCTTTTAAAAAGGTTTACGCAAAAATGGCTATTTCACCTTTTTGCATAAACCTCTTTTTCTTTCCCTGTTTGTACATCCTTGTTTTACAATAAATCAGCTGCTAATTGAGCTAGACCGGAACGTTCCCCTTTTTCTAATTTCACATGTCCACTAATTTTTTCATTTTTAAACTTTTCCACAACATACGTTAACCCATTGTTATATTCGTCTAAATATGGGTGATCAATTTGTTTTGGGTCCCCCATTAAAACGATTTTACTTCGTTCTCCTACTCTTGTTAAAATCGTTTTCACTTCATGTTTTGTTAAGTTTTGTGCTTCATCAATGATGATGAACTGATCAGGGATACTTCGGCCACGAATATAAGTCAAAGCTTCTACTTGAATCGAACCCATACCAGCGAGAATTTGATCTAGTTCACCTGGTTTTTTTGCATTAAACAAATATTCCAAATTATCAAAAATCGGTTGCATCCACGGTCTTAGTTTTTCTTCTTTTTCTCCTGGTAAAAAACCAATATCTTTTCCTACAGGAATGACAGGCCTTGCTACTAGTAGCTTATTATACCTCCCTAAGTCCTCTGTTTGTAATAATCCCGAAGCTAATGATAATAATGTTTTACCTGTTCCAGCTTTTCCGATTAACGTGACGAGAGGGATGTCATCACGAAGAAGCAATTCAAAGGCCATTTTTTGTTGGACGTTTCGAGCTTTAATTCCCCAAACTTGGTCTGGCTCTATACTAAAAGGTTTGATTTTTTTTCCGTCAAAATCCACTTTTCCTATCGCAGAAGAGGAACCTCCTAGCGCATTTTTCATAATAATAAATTGGTGGGGATACAATGGGTATTGTGATAATTCACTCGCATCTAGCTCTTGATTTGTATAAAATGAGTTAAGAATATCGGTATCCACATACATTTCAACATAACCTGAATACACATTATCAAATTCTATAACTCGGTCATTTAAAAAATCTTCTGCAGGAATACCTAAGGCATCCGCTTTTACCCTTACGAGAGCATCTTTACTAATAAGAATAACATCTTTGCCATCTTGTTTTTCTTGTTCTTCTAATAACAAGTTTAAGGCAACCGCTATAATCCGATTATCATTGGTCATGTCTGCAAATGAACCTTTTAGCTTTTCAAAAGAACGGTGATTTAGCTCCACTCGCAATCGGCCACCTGTGTCAAGTAACACTCCTTCATGAAGTTTTCCCTTCCCACGTAGGCTGTCCATTATTTTTGAGAAATGCCTAGCGTTCCTTCCGATTTCATCCATGTAACGTTTTTTTGAATCTACCTCTTCTAAAACAATAGCTGGAATGACAACTTCATTGTCTTCAAAGGCATATACTGAATTCGGGTCTTGTAATAAGACATTCGTATCTAAGACGTAGATTTTGCTCAACATTCCGCCTCCTGACTCAAGTTCGTTTCTCCACAACACTTACTTATAGCTTATGCACATCTAGAAAAATATGTTATTTTCCTATTCACGTACAACTTCTATAGTATAGTTGTATGTTCACCAACATGAAGATAGAAGAAAAATTAGACAGTCCCTCCTTAAACGTTTAATTTTTTCTGTCTCTTTATTATTCTTCATTTTTTTGAACTGTTCCTTTTTCCAATCAAACTTTACAAAAACGATATAATCCGATGTTAACACGAATTAATTTTCCGTACGGACATCTGTTCCGTTATTCATAAAAAAATCACCCCATCTAACAACATGACGGACATACGTACTGCCATATTCCCTTTATAGGCATGTTTTGAGCTGATTTATCTCATTTTTGGGTCAGAGTAGGCGTTATTTGTGAACATGATACGGGTTTCCGTTTTTTAGCGGCCACAGAAGCGCTTATTCACGCAAAAGCCACTCTATTCCTAGCGATATATTATGATTAACTGCTCCTGTGTCCGCCAACGTTCCAAAACGCTAGCAATGTTCACAGATAACGGTCTTCATGGCCGCTTATTACCATAAACAACAAAATCACTTGTCTCATAGTACCCCAAACCCCTAATTCATTCTAAGAATAGAAGAGAGCACTGTTAGCCAACAATGAAAAAAAGCCTATTTCTAGGCTTTTTTCATCGCTTCCATCACTTGTTTGTCAAGCTTTGCTGCTGCTTCAGCATCATATGTTTTTTCATATTTAGGTTCTTGTGAAATTTTCGAACCATAAAACATGACATCTCTTACTTCTTTAACTGTAATTTCCACTAACGCTAATTTTAATGGAACATCTTCCATTTTTTCTACTATAACTTTTGCATCACCTGCCACTGAATAAGTTGAGCCATTACCAATAAAATTTAGAACAACTCCGGCATGTTTTGCAATATTTTCAACAATTCTTGAACGGTTATCCACCGCAAATCGAACCGTTGCATTGTCAGGTGCAAACACCCAAGAAATCGCACTCACATTAGGAGAACCTGTTTCATTGTCAACCGTTGCAATCGTTACAAGTCTTTCTGATTGCAATAATGGAAGTAGTTCATCTGTTAATTTTGTTTCTACTTGATTGGCCATACTAAAACCTCCAGATCAATTGTTTTCGTACACCTATACTATACCTATATTTATGGAAACTTAAAACTATAATGCAATATTTCAGTTTATTTTTTCTTATACATTGAGTAGAATAGATGTACAAGAGGTGATTTTTCATGCGAGTAAAATGTGTATTATGCGATAAAATTAATAATATTGATGATTATAGTCCTGATGCGAAACGACTTCGAAATAGACCTATTCACACGTATATGTGCCCGGAGTGTCAAGAGCGTATCACAGAAAGAACAGCCGAACGACAAGCAACAGGCAATTTCAAATTGTACAGAAAACAAAAACAAGAAAATGATTGGTAAAGAAAAACGCGGAGCGTCTTTTCTTTCAAGCGAAGTGCCTAGCCCTGCCCGCTTTTAACAGTGAACCCCAAGTGCACTTCTTGGGGTGAAACGCGCAGGTGCGCAGCTTTTGCTCTTCTTGAATAAGCTTTAAAACATGCAGCGGCTACGCCTATAAACAAAGAACTCCGATCTGTTCCTTACGGAACAGATCGGAGTTCTTTAGTTATATTTCGGTTCTGATTCGATTGATAGTAACAGCGCATCGATAAGGTCAATTGGATATTGTTTTGTATCCTTTTTTTGTTCTATCCAATAGTCGACAATATACCATGCGCCTTCTTTTTTTATTTCTAGCTTTTCGATTTTATGATCTTGCTTTAAAATTTCATCAAAGAACATGTACGTATCAAGTGCGGCTTTATCATTCGGTCGTGCATCAGACACCACTTTTATCGACAACCAATTATAGATCGCATCTTGCAAGTTCATGTTATCACCCTTGCGCTTGTTCTTTTTTATGACGTGATAGTCTGAATCGATATATTCCTAATACAGCCGCTGCAACGAGTAGGGATTCTACGACTGGCATTCCAATCGCAAAAATCGTTAATGGAATACACCCAACTAATAAAGCAATGTATACAACCGCAGATTTCAATATAGGCAATTTCCTAGCAAACCCTAAGTTATAAACAACAATCGATGTAATGACGACTAGCGCATAAAGTAACCAAAAACCCATAATATGATTTTGATCAATTTGGACAAGAACCGCAAACATCGATAAATCGTCTGGATTTACTTCTATTGGCTGCTGCTCTACCATAGGATTTCCCCTCCTTTACCTTATTGTTTTGCTGCTAATTTTTTCTTTTTCTCCACACGCTCACGTTCAGATTTATTTAATAACTTTTTACGTAATCGAATAGATTCTGGTGTTAATTCACAATATTCATCTTCATTTAAATACTCAAGAGCTTCTTCTAATGTCATAATACGTGGTCGTTTCATTGTCACCGTTTGGTCTTTTGTCGCTGAACGGACATTCGTTTGTTGCTTTGCTTTCGTAATATTAACCGTTAAGTCATTTTCACGATTATGCTCCCCAACAATCATACCCTCATATATTTCTGTTCCTGGTTCAACAAAAATTGTTCCACGTTCTTCGACACCCATGATACCATAAGCCGTTGCTTTTCCGGATTCCATTGAGACTAGGACGCCTTGACGTCTTCCCCCAACTTGTCCAGGAGCCATCGGTTGATAGCTATCAAATGAGTGGTTAATAATCCCATACCCTCGTGTTTGCGATAAAAATTCAGTTGTATATCCAATGAGACCACGGGAAGGAACTAAAAACTCAAGACGAACTTGACCACTACCTGTGTTAGTCATGTTTAACATTTCGCCTTTTCTTGCTCCTAACGATTCCATTACCGATCCTGTATATTCTTCAGGAACATCAATTTGAACACGTTCCATTGGTTCACTTTTTACTCCATCAATGTCACGAACAATAACTTCAGGTTTCGATACTTGAAGTTCATACCCTTCACGTCGCATATTTTCAATTAAAATGGATAAATGAAGCTCTCCACGACCTGATACTTCCCAAACGTCTGGCGAATCGGTGTTGTCTACACGTAAGCTAACGTCTGTTTCTAATTGAGCACGAAGACGCTCTTCAATTTTTCTACTTGTGACAAACTTTCCTTCACGTCCCGCAAACGGGCTATTGTTAACAAGGAACGTCATTTTTAACGTTGGTTCATCAATACGTAGAATCGGTAATGCTTCTTGATGCTCAACTGGACAAACTGTTTCCCCGACGTTAATTTCTTCCATTCCGGAAACTGCAATTAAATCTCCAGCTTTTGCTTCGTTAATCTCAATTCGTTTTAAACCTAAGAAACCAAAGATTTTAGTCACACGAAACTGCTTAACAGACCCGTCAAGTTTCATTAAGGCTACTTGTTGCCCTACAGAAATTGTCCCGCGGAATACACGTCCAATCCCAATTCTACCAAGATAATCATTGTAGTCTAACATCGCTACCTGAAACTGTAATGGTTCTTCACTGTTATCAACTGGTGCTGGCATCTTATCTATAATCGTTTCGAATAATGATTCCATATTCTCATCTTGTTGCTCATGATTTAAGCTTGCTGTTCCATTAATCGCTGATGCATAAACAACTGGAAAATCTAATTGGTCCTCATCAGCCCCTAAGTCAATTAATAAGTCAACAACTTCGTCAACAACTTCTGTAGGTCGCGCAAAGTCACGGTCAATTTTATTGACAACGACAATTGGGTTTAATTTTTGCTCAAGTGCTTTTTTTAACACAAATCGTGTTTGTGGCATACAGCCTTCATAAGCATCGACAACTAATAAAACACCATCCACCATTTTCATAATACGTTCAACTTCTCCACCAAAGTCAGCATGTCCAGGTGTGTCTAATATGTTGATTCGCTTATCTTTGTAATTAATTGCCGTATTTTTAGCAAGGATCGTAATACCTCGTTCTTTTTCTAATGCATTAGAGTCCATTGCTCTTTCTTCTACTTGTTCATGGGCACTAAATGTACCTGATTGCTTTAACAACTGATCGACCAAAGTCGTTTTCCCGTGGTCAACGTGGGCAATAATAGCTATATTTCGAATGTCTTCGCGTTGTTTCATACTCCTAAGTTCGCTCCTTATCTTCTAATTATAACTGTATAAGTATATCATAAACTAATCTATAAAAAGTAAACTTTCTCTTTTTTTACTTTTTCTTATTATTCCCTTGTAACTAGATTGTCAAAACTTAAGGGTTTCACTTTTCTGTAATACAAGGTAAACTATAAAGAGTATTTGTCAGACTATTCGTAGGAGGATTCATCATGAAAAAAGAGAACCTACTATTTTTAACATTAGCCATTGTTACTGTAATTTGTATTATGGCCATTGGCATCGCTATAGCAGAACGTAGTATCGTTATCGCCCTCCTTGCCGTAATTGGGATGATTGTCGCCACAGGTCTTGGGTTCACACTGAGAAAGAAAATCCGTGAATCAGAAGAGATGGAGCAAAAAAGTGTGTAGTGGTCTTTGACCTTTACACACTTTTTTATCCCTATATTTATTCCTTCTCATTCCAGCGCTTCACTTCAACACCTACCTTTTGTTCAAGTGGACGAATGATTGCTGCTACATCTTCATTTCCATACGTTTGTTTTGCCTGATTTACGATCGCTTCTGCTTTTTTCACCATTTCAGTTGGAACCTTTAACTCTTCTGCTAAATCTAGGGCAAGTCCCATATCTTTATGCAATAAATTCACACTAAAACGTTGTTCGAATTGCCGGTCCATAATTGCTTCTACAGACCAATCCATGCTTTTGGAGAATCCAGAGCTTCTTCGAATAATATCTAGCAAAACTTCTGGATTAACTCCTGCTTTTTCTCCCATTACAAAAGCTTCTGCTAATGCGGCCGTATGGACACCGACAAGCATATTATTAATTAATTTAATGACACTTCCATTACCAACATCACCGACATATTGGACATATTCCCCTGTTACCTTTAATACAGGTAGGACTTTTTGAAATATCGCTTCGTCTCCTCCACACATCATCGTTAATGTCCCCGCTTTTGCTCCCATCGGTCCTCCACTTACAGGGGCATCAAGATAATAAGCTTCTTTTTTTTGTATTTTCTTCGCAACCTCTTTATTTAATGCTGGACTTATTGTCGAATGATCGATAATAATTTTTCCGGAAGTTGCACCAGCAATGAGCCCATTATCTCCGTCATATACTTCGTAAATGGAAGCTGGAAGCGGTAAACATGTAAAAACAATATCGACTTGTTCAATTAATGTTTTAGGGGACTCCATTTCTATCGCACCCATTGAAAGCGCTTGTTCAATTGGTGGACGACTTCGACTTACAACATAGGTTTCATAACCTGCCTGAAGTAAATTTGCTGTCATTGGTAATCCCATCGTGCCAAGACCAATAAATCCTATTTTCATTTTTTCCCCTCCTATATAAAAATATTATCTAAAATAGCTTGATGAAGACCTGGCCGACCAACAAAAACAGATTCGGTTTGCAAGTAGTGAATCGCTTGTCCTCGAATCGTTGAATGGACACCACCAACTTCGTGTAAGATGACAAAACCCCCAGCAAAGTCCCATGGTGATAGCTTCAAACTGATATATCCATCTAATCGTCCTGAAGCAACATAGGCAATTTCAATAGCGGCTGAACCATAAGATCGAACCCCTCGAACTTTCTTTGTTAAGGTTGAAAGATTTTTTTGAATCGTTTCATCTCCTTCTACTAACCAACGAGCATTTAAGCTAACAATCGATTCTTCTATGTCTACTGATGTTAACCTATTCAACTGTACGCCATTTAAATAAGCTCCTGCTCCTAATACAGCATGGAAAAGTTCATCTGTCATGACATTATATATCAGACCAACTTGACCAATTCCGTTATGATAAACACCAATCGATATCGCAAAATTATATTGTTGATGAACAAAATTCGTCGTCCCATCAATTGGGTCAATAATCCAAACGGTTCCTTCTTCCTTAATCCCTTCACTCGTTCCTTCTTCACCTAAAATCGCATGTTCAGGGTAATTTTCTTTTATTTTCTGAACAAAAAATTGTTCTATATTTCGGTCCATTTCTGTCACCAAATCATCTGGATTTGATTTCCATTCAACTTTAATTGTTTTTTCTAATGAATCCTTTAATTGAACCCCTGCTTCTTTAACCCACTGAATCGCTTGTTTTTCTAATTCGGACCAATTCATTGATGTTCCCTCCTTGTTCACTAGCAAATCTTAGGATATATTATGACATAACTTCTCGACTTAAGGAAAGAATTAGCAAAAAAAATAAAAGCAGGCCAACTGGCCTGCTTAACGATTACATTTTTAAAACAAGAAATTCTTTTCGGAGAACTTCTAATTTTTTCTTACTTTCATTCATCGCTTGTAAATCCTCTGATAACATGGCATCGTGTAGTGTCGCCAATTCATAATCAATTTCCAAACGAAGAACTGGTATTCTTTTTTCTGCATCCGTTTTATTCACTGTTTGTATTACTTGTTCCATGGTAACCCACACTCCTTATAACATATTATCTACGAAGCACTTGAGTAAAGGATGTTGTTTTTTTGAAATATTCAGATACTTTTACTTATTATATCATATGTACTTATGATTTGAAACGCTACGATTTTTTTTTCTTTTTCCTCTTTCTCCCTTATAGCATATGCTTATGACAATAAGTTGGTGTATGGTACACTAGAAAAAAAATTAAAAAGGATGTGGAGAAATGTCGTTTTCTGGATTTAACAAAAATGACTTTTCAGTTTTTTTAACAGAGGGTCTTGAAGAAAGAATGGAAGGAATTCGCGAACAGATTCAGCCAAAATTCAAAGAAATAGGGGCTATACTATCAGATGACATCGCCATGTTAGCAGGCAATGAAATGCATCTTCATATTGCAAAACATGCACGCAGAACTGTGAATCCACCTAAAGATACGTGGTTAGCTATTTGTCACGATAAACGCGGTTATAAAAAGCACCCACATTTTCAAGTTGGTTTATTTGATGACCATGTCTTTTTATGGCTTGCTTTTATATATGAAATGCCAAATAAAAAAGAAATTGCGCAACAGTTTTTACAAGATTTTGATACTGTAAAATCAACGATACCAGACGATTATGTTATTTCCCTTGACCATATGAAAAAAGAGGCTCACTCTTTCCAAACGATGGGGGAAACGGGCTTAAATGAAGCACTTGTTCGTTTCCGCGATATAAAGAAGGCAGAGTTTCTAGTCGGGCAACATATTAAAGCAGATGACCCCATCTTACAGGATGGCGAACAGTTTCTGGAAAAAGCAAAGTCAACATTTGAAACACTTATCCCCCTTTACAAAAAAGCTTTTTCTTATTAAAACAAAAACAAAGCTGTCGACATTGTATCGACAGCTTTGTTTTCCTTTCATTCAGTTATATATCTTTGTTACACTCACTTCATTTTTATCTTCAGGTCACTCGCTTTTTCCTTCGCTGCTTTTACTGCCCGAAAACAAGATACTTTCGCTTCTTCATCAAATTGTTTACATAGTTGCTTTTCTTCACTTTTAGAAGGGACGATTTCTTTAAAACGTCGATACAACCGTAAAAGTTCCTCCCGCTCAACTCCTTCATTATACGCTTTTTCCACTCCTTGGAAAAAGGCAACAACATCCATTACTTCTTCTTTGCTCCAATCTAACGAAATCGGCATATTCATGTAAAATAGCCTCTCTTTCTAAACAAATATATCAATTCTTACTTTTCTATTTTATAAGATATGAAAAGAAAGAACAAACTAAGAGGAAAAATCTATTTGAATTTAACAATGAATTTGATATACTCATTCTTGTTTTACTATATGTGATTTTGACTATTATCTTAAGAAGAGGTGACGACTATGTCCCAACAGCATTTAACTCCTTTATTTACTGGTGTTCGAGAACATGCAAAAAAGGATCCAATACAATTTCATATTCCAGGACATAAAAAAGGGAATGGAATGGACGACGAGTTTCGAACGTTTATAGGTGAAAATGCATTATCTATAGATTTAATTAATATTACCCCATTGGATGATTTACACCATCCTCACGGTATGATTAAAGAAGCCCAAGAGCTTGCAGCCAAAGCATTTGGTGCGGACTTTACCTTTTTTTCTGTTCAAGGAACAAGCGGGGCTATTATGACAATGATTATGAGTGTTTGTGGTCCGGGAGATAAAATCATCGTACCAAGAAATGTTCATAAATCAGTCATGTCAGCCATTATATTTTCAGGGGCGACACCTATATTCATTCACCCAGAACTCGATAATCACTTAGGAATTTCTCACGGAATTACAACAGATGCCGTTTCTAAAGCATTAGAACAACATCCTGATGCAAAAGGCTTATTAGTCATTAATCCAACTTATTTTGGAGTTTCCGCCAATTTAAAGGAAATTGTTGACATTTCTCATCGTTATAATGTCCCTGTATTAGTTGATGAAGCACATGGTGTTCATATTCACTTCCATGAAGACCTTCCGTTATCAGCTATGCAGGCAGGAGCAGATATGGCGGCTACAAGTGTACATAAACTAGGTGGTTCCATGACCCAAAGTTCCGTTTTAAATGTAAAAGAAGGGTTAATCTCCCCAACACGTGTACAAGCCATTATAAGTATGCTGACAACAACTTCAACTTCTTATCTTTTGCTCTCTTCCTTAGATGTCGCTAGAAAGCAATTAGCGACAAAAGGACATGAGATGATAAGTGAGTCGATTTCATTAGCAAACAGAACACGACAGGAAATCAACGAAATTCCTGGCCTTTATTGTGTTGGACCCGAAATTGTCGGTTCAAAAGCCGCATTTGACTTTGATCCAACGAAATTAATCATTTCCATAAAAGATTTAGGCATAACGGGGTATGATGTTGAAGTATGGCTTCGTGAAAAATATAATATTGAAGTAGAACTTTCAGACCTATATAACATTTTATGTATTATTACATTTGGTGATACGCTAGCTGAAACAACAACGTTAGTCAACGCGTTACGAGAATTATCGAAGCTTCACCAAGATCAAATTGAATTAAGACACACAGCTGAAGTCAATGTGCCTGATATTCCAACGTTAGCTCTTTCACCGAGAGATGCTTTTTATTCTGAAACAGAAATTGTTCCTTTTCATGAATCTGCTGGACGAATTATTGCTGAATTTATTATGGTCTATCCACCTGGGATTCCAATTTTAATTCCTGGAGAAATTATTACAAAAGAAAATATTGATTATATTCAAGAAAACTTAGCTGCAGGCTTACCTGTACAAGGACCCGAAGACCAAGAATTTCAATTTTTAAGAGTTATTAAAGAACATCATGCAATCCGATAATTGTTAATCGTTAGCTTTCAAGGCTTCACTACAAAACCAAAAGTTTTATGCTTTCTTATATGTTTAAAAAGACCGACAAAGTTTTGTCGGTCTTTTTTTGTTTCCACTCCTAATTTCATTCGTGTTCTATTTTTTATTTTTACATTTCTGACAATCGTTCCCTTTGGCATAAAGCGTCATGACTTTTTCTGAAGGAATGTGTTCGATCGTTTTATTACAAGTTTGACATACAATAATTCCCACAACCGTCATCTCCCTTTTTGAAAGCGTTTTAATATTTCCGTGATTTAAATATAATATATCACATTCGAGATGTCAATGGTTAAATTGTATAACACATTAGGTTATTTTTCTGACACATTGAAGCTAAAACAGAAAAAAAGACAAACAAAAAACGCATCTATGATGCGTTTATCCATTTTAATATTGTGGTTCCATCGGCATATTTGGAAGCGTTTCTTCAAAAAATATCGATAAATCCTCGGCTTCCTTTTTATTTTTAATATGAAATACTCGTTGAAGATGTTCCACGTTTTTTACATCCTCAGCACATAATAATGAAGATCTTCCTGTTTGCATGCAAATCACAAGAGGCTTCCCAAAGAACATGTTTGTATAAACAATCCCAAAATCATAGCGAACATCGTCGGTTGTGAATCCAATGAATTGCACTTTCACATTTTCATATTCATCGTATAAACGCTCAAACAAATTCATATGAATACCTCCTTTTTTTCTGACGCTTATTACAATTATAGTAAGAAAATTCCGAATTAGCAACCCTATTTCCTTAACAAAACGATGACAAAGCTGTGACGTTAATAATTATAACGTTTAAATTGTGTTTGTTTATTTGTCATAAAGTTGGATACTTCCTGTAAAAATACTAAATCATCTTCACTCACTGAATAATTAAACGATGGCACACAAATATAAAGAATCCCTAATAAATGATGACCTGAATAAAATGGAGTCAACATTCTTTCTTCTGTTTCTTCAAAGAAAACCGTCTCTTTTCCTCGTATCGCACATAAACTTAATTGTCCTTCCCCAAACGCTTCAATAGGAGGGTATGGACAATGACCAATACATTCATAAAGAACAAAAGACTCTTGTTTTACAATAAATATAGCTACACTCATCTCGCTTTTTGCATGATTCCCTATCGCATGAACGATTCCACTGTAAAATTCGTTAATATTTTTGGCATAGTCAAAAACTAATCCAACTTCTAACCGTAATTCGTCAAGAAATTGTGACTTATCCATGTCATCCCCCCTATTTCTCTTTTTTGTTTATACGTTTTTGTATGTATATAAGTTTCATTACCTCTATTATTTTTATGTTAAAATGATGTTAGCATTCCTTTTTGTTGTCATTTAGTCTATCAGAATGCTAAGATAAAAAAAGATGAAAACGTTTTATGACTGGAGTGTATATACATGTCAAACCATGCTTTTATTAAACTCGTTAGCCGTTCTAAACAACAAACGATAACATTAGACGAATTAAAAGATATTTTTACATATTATAAGACGATTACAAGTAAAACTGGTGACCAACTTGCATGGGGGTATGGTCAAGCCGCATTTCCCTATGAAATAACACCATCACCTGATGGGGATGAACACTGGTTCTATTTGAAAGGAACTGTACCAGGATATAAATACATTGTCTTAGGTGTCGGAACGGAGCAAACTGATACTGATAGCCAAACGGCATATATTCAAGTGACGTTACCAGAAGGAGCAACACACGGTGACAAAGGGAAAGCAAATGAGTTTGTTAAATTCCTCGGAAAAAAATTAGAAGCTGAAGTTCAATTATTTAACGAACGGACGATGTACTTTTATAAAAGATAAAAATAAACATAAAAAGACTGAGGCACAATAAAAAGCTAAAAACGCAATACATATCGTTTATAAAGCTCTTTGTGTCCCAGCCTTTCTTCTATTGTTTACCGAATATCGTGTGGGTCTACAAATTGATATCCTTTGTCTTGGAGCCTAGTTACAATATTTTTCAAGGCTTTATTTGTCCATTCTCGGTCATGTAATAATAAATTCCCACCATCTGTCAATTCAGGGGCGTTGACCATTACTTCTTCAAGTGCACTAGCTTCTCGATATTCAGTAAAATAATCATACCCATAACTCCAGTTCATCCATTGCATTCCTTCTTCTTGCACAACTTCTTTAGAGATATCTGTGTTTTTTCCGTAAGGAGCTCGGAAGAATCTTGGTTGTTGTCCCGTAATTTCTTCAATTAACGCATTTAACTCTTTAATTTCTGCTCGTTGTTCTTCTGCTGAAATTTCATTTAAATTCACATGACTCATTGTATGGTTTCCAATTTCAAACCCCATTTCATCCAGCTGCTTTATTTTTTCTTTTCCTTCTTCACTCTGGATTAAATCACCATTAACAAAAAAGATAGCTCGTACTCCAAGTTCTTTTAACGTATCTGCCATTTCCATACTGTATTGATGTGGTGTATCATCAATCGTTAACAATAACACCTTTTCATTGGCATTATCTATTGGAGTGATCCATATATTTTCATTGAGCTCGTAAGAAGCTTCAACCTCAGATTCTTCCTCCTCTTCTTCTTCTGCCGTTTTTTCTTTTCTCCCATTCTTTTCAGAATCCCATTTTCCTTCCGATTTGTTTCTTTCACTTGTAAAAACTTGATTCTCTTGTTGAATTTGTTGTTGGGAAGTGAACTGTTCCTGTTCTGCAACTTCATTAGGCTCGGATGTACATCCAATGACTATAAAAACAAGAGCCATAAAGACAATCGTTCGTTTCATTAGTAACATCCCTTTCCATTGCATTTGTTTATATCGTAACCATCTTACCTCATGTTTTAAGTGGTAACATTATGTAGTTTTATGCATATTCAAATTCCATTCGTCCATACTAGAAATAATTGCATTTTCAATAGGTGGGAAACATGAATATTACAAAATGGTTTGGAAGACGAGTTCTTAAAACTGGACTAGCTGTATTTGTAACTGCATCGATTTGTCAGCTACTTGACTTACCCGTTGTATTCGCCATTATTACTGCCATTGTAACAACAGAACCAACGGCTGCTGACTCAATAAAAAAAGGGGTTATACGACTCCCTGCCGCTGCCATTGGCGCATTATTCGCCATTATTTTTGACATGTTATTAGGGCACTCTGCCTTGACATACGCGATTGTCTCTATACTAACTATTATGACTTGTGCCAAGTTAAAATTAGATACGGGTACACTTGTTGCGACGTTAACGGCTGTTGCTATGATTCCAGGTACGAGTGACAGTTTTACATTTGATTTTATGATGCGACTATCGGGTACTACGATTGGGATCATTGTTTCAACATTAGTAAACTTTGTTGTATTACCGCCTCAATTTGGCCCGCTCGTTGTAAAAAAAGTTGATTACTTATATGATGAGGTCGCAAACACATGTTGTTCCATTGTCCAACAATTAACAGATACAACAAATCAAATCCATCATTCTATTTACCGCTCTTTAACCCAGGAACTTGAAAAGGCTATCCAACTTACTCAATTTCAAGAGGACGAGTGGAAATATCGGAAATTTAATGATAATGAAAAGCGTTCCTTTGAGTTTTTACAACAAAAGTTAACGTTATTACAGCAAATTATCTTCCACTTAGGCAGTTTATCATATGTCAATATTCAGTCAAGTGAATTAGCAAAGGACGACATTGCTTTACTTTCTTCTGCTGGTTCTGATTTATCCACAATGTTAAAAGATCCGTACCATAAATTAACGAGAAACCATACAATCATTATTGCTCAATTACAAAATCAGCTTTCAAACACTAGTCATCTCGTAGATGAACAACCAAACACGATCGCCAATGTGTATTATGAATTAATTTTAATATACCAATTAACCCAAGAAGTCGCGTCCATCACTGAAAAAGAACGGATTTTTTCGGAAAGCCATGCGACATATCCAAAATATATTTTTGCTAAAAGAGTGCAATATGATTAAAATCCTTTTCCCCTCTTCCTGCAAATTCCTTCCTGATAGGATGTACAAAAGATTAGATAGAATCTTTTTGTACATCTTTTCTTTTTTTTGAAACTTTTTCCTTCCTTATTTCGTCTAATAAAAGAGGAATTCATTTCATTATTCGTATTTTTAGATTTGATTTCTTTTTGATTACAATTTTGTTACTAATGTTCCAACCTATATTTGACATGGTAAAATAATTGAAAGCGAATCATTACATAAAGGAAGTGACCAAGAGAGTGAAACAACAACTTTCATATTTAATCTTAACCTCCTTCCTATTAACATCAGGATGCTGGGCTACCGAAGCCGTAACAAATTATCCTTTTGAAAATGAAGAAGAACAAATGATTACCGTTTTATTTTCCAATAATCATACGATTCAAAATGAGTCTAGTTTTTATGATGCCTTACTTGAGTTTCAACAATTATATCCAGATTATGATCTTCCTTTAACGATTGTTTACGAAGATGAGCGAGACATCATTCAATATTTCGAAATTACTGAATTTCCAACATTACTTGTCATTGATGGACAAACTGTAGAACTGCGGATAGAAGGCCATCATGGCAAAGATGACATTTTAAATAAATTAAATTCAATTGTACCTCAACAAATGTAAAGAGTCGGCATTGCGATGCAATACCGACTCTTTATTCTTATTTTACGATATGAATTGGTGTTCCTAACGCAACTTCTGCTGCTTCCATTGTAATTTCTCCTAGTGATGGGTGAGCATGAATCGTTAATGCGATATCTTCAGCCGTCATCCCTGTTTCAATCGCTAATCCTAACTCCGCAATCATATCAGAAGCATTTGGTCCAGCAATTTGTGCCCCAATCACTAAACCGTCATCTTTTCTTGTTACCAATTTCATAAATCCATCTGTTTCATTTAAGGAAAGCGCACGTCCGTTTGCTGCAAATGGGAATTTTGAAGCTACTACTTCAAACCCAGCATCTTTTGCTTCTTTCTCTGTATATCCAACACTAGCAAGCTCAGGATCAGAAAATACAACAGCTGGAATGGCTAAATAATCAATTTCAGCTTTTTCACCAGCGATGGATTCTGCCGCGATTTTCCCTTCATATGATGCTTTATGCGCTAGTGGTGGTCCAGCAATAATGTCACCAATTGCATAGATATTAGATTGACTTGAGCGACATTGTTTATCTACTTTCACTAATCCACGCTCATCTAATTCAACACCGGCTTGCTCTAAACCTAACTCATCGGTGTTTGGTTTACGACCTACAGTGACTAAACAATAATCTGCCTCAACCACTTCTTCTTTTCCTTTAACTTCAAACGTGACTTTCACACCGTTTTCGGTTTTTTCTACACCTTTTGCTAAAGCTTCTGTATGAATAACAACGCCACTTTTTTTCAATCGTCTGGAAACAAGCTGACTCATTTGCTTTTCAAAGCCAGCAACAATTTGTTTCCCACCTTCAAGAACAATGACTTCAGTACCTAGGTTCGCATAAGCTCCCGTTAATTCAATTCCAATATAGCCGCCACCAATGACAACCATTTTCTTTGGAATTTCTCTTAAAGCAAGAGCACCACTAGAATTTAATACACGGTCATTGTATTTAAATGTCGGTAATTCAATTGGTGTTGAACCTGTGGCAACAATACAATTTTTAAACTTATACGTTTGGGAATGTTTTTCATCCATAACTTTTACTGTTGTATTATCGACAAAGTAAGCTTCACCGCGAACGATGTTGACTTTATTTCCTTTCAGTAACCCTTCAACTCCACCCGTTAATTTTTTAACGACCGAGCTTTTCCACTCTTGTACTTTCGTAAAATCTACAGATACATTATCAACTGTAATCCCCATATCATCAGAATGCTTAGCATGATGAACACGATGACCAGCAGCAATTAATGCTTTTGAAGGGATACAACCAATATTTAAACATACCCCACCTAATTCACTTTTTTCAACAATTGTAACCGATTGACCGAGTTGAGCAGCACGAATGGCTGCTACATATCCACCAGGTCCTGAACCGATGACGAGCGTATCAACTTCTTCTGGAAAATCTCCTACTACCATCGATTATCCCTCCATTATTAATAATTGCGGATCATTTAATAAACGCTTCACATGGTTTAATGCATTTTGAGCTGTCACACCATCAATTAATCTATGGTCATAGCTAATTGATAATGCTAAAACTGGAGCGACAACAATTTCTCCATTTTTAACTACAGGCTTTTCCTCAATACGACCTACACCTAAAATCATCACTTCTGGGTGGTTAATGATCGGTGTGAACCATTGACCTCTAGCTGAACCTAAGTTGGAAATCGTACAACTTCCACCTTTCATTTCAGCTGGGCTTAGTTTGCCATCACGAGCTTTTACAGCTAATTCGCCAATTTCTTGAGCAATCATATAAACCGATTTACGATCAGCATCTTTTACAACTGGAACCACAAGTCCTTGCTCCGTATCTGCTGCTATTCCAATGTTAAAGTACTTTTTATAGACGATTTCTTCATTTACATCATCAATTGAAGCATTCAATGCTGGATATTCTCGTAATGCACTTGTTAGAGCTTTAACGACATAAGGTAAATAAGTTAACTTAATTCCTTTTTGTGCTGCTGCCTCTTTATATTGTTTACGGTGCGCAACAAGAGCTGTCACATCAACTTCATCCATATGAGTTACATGTGGAGCTGTATGTTTCGAGTTAACCATCGCATTTGCAATCGCTTTGCGGATTCCTTTTAATGGAACACGTTCTTCAAGTTCCCCTTGAGGAATCGCTTGTGGAGTTGCTTTACTTGAAGATGCTGCTTGTTTTGGTTGCTCTGTTGCTGCAGCAGCTGGTTGATCTTCTTGTCCACCGCCACTAATAAAGTTATCAATATCTTCTTTTGTAATACGGCCATTCTTCGCCGTTCCCGTTACATTTTTAATATTAATCCCTTTTTCACGAGCATATTTACGCACAGAAGGCATCGCGATGACACGTGTATCATCATCTTCATTATCTGACGATTTTTGCTCTGTTTGAGCTGGTGCTGTTGCTTTTTCTTCTTGCTTTGGTTGTTCTTCAGCAGGTGTTTCTTCTGTTGCTTCAGATTCAAACCCAGGTGCATCAATCGTAACGAGAACGTCTCCAACCGTAGATACGGTTCCTTCTTCTACTTTTACTTCAAGCACTTTTCCATCTACAGGAGAAGGAATTTCTACGACCGCTTTATCATTTTGAACTTCGAGTAAAATATCATCTTCTTTAACTTCATCACCAGCTTTGACAAACCATTTCACGATTTCGCCTTCGTGAATACCTTCACCAATGTCTGGAAGTTTAAATTCATATGGCACGTTAAAAGCCTCCTTTATATTTTTATTAGAAGTTTACTATATATTTCGCTTTTTCTACGATATCTTTGAAATCAGGAAGCCACACATCTTCAGCTGCAGCAAATGGGAACACAGTATCCGGAGCAGCTACTCGTAAAATCGGAGCTTCTAAGTGTAAAATTGCACGTTCTGCTACTTCTGCAACGATATTTGCACCAATTCCCGCTTGTTTTTGTGCTTCTTGGACAACCATCGCACGGTTCGTTTTTTCAACTGAAGATATAATCGTATCAATATCTATCGGGCTAATCGTCATTAAGTCGATAACTTCCGCATCAATTCCTTCTTTTTCAAGTTCTTCTGCTGCTTTTAGTGAAGAATGAACCATTGCACCGTATGTAATGATTGTAATGTCTTTTCCTTCACGTTTAATATCAGCTTTACCTAATGGGATTGTATATTCACCTTCAGGAACTTCTCCTCTAAATGAACGATAAAGCTTCATATGCTCTAAATACACAACAGGGTCGTTATCACGAATCGCTGAAATTAACAGCCCTTTTGCATCATATGGAGTTGCAGGAATAACAACTTTTAAACCAGGTGTTTGAGCAACAAGACCTTCTAAATTATCCGCATGAAGTTCAGGAGTTTTAACGCCACCACCAAAAGGAGAACGAACAGTAATTGGCGAATGATACTTTCCACCAGAACGGTAACGCATACGTGCCATTTGAGCTGCTACTGAATCAAACACTTCAAAAACAAACCCAAAAAATTGAATTTCCATAACTGGACGAAAACCCGTTAAGCCTAAACCGATAGCTAATCCTCCAATTCCAGATTCAGCTAGCGGTGTATCAAATACACGCTCTTCACCAAATTCTTTTTGAAGGCCTTCCGTAGCACGGAATACACCGCCATTAAGACCTACATCTTCACCAAAAACAAGAACATCTTCATTTGTTTTAAGCTCATTCCGCATTGCATCGGTAATGGCTTGAATCATTGTCATTTGCGCCATCGTTTATTTCGACTCCTTTGCTGTATATTCTTCCATTTGCTCTCGTAGGTTATGTGGAAGTTCTTCGAACATAAAACCGATTAAATCAGTTACTTTTTGTTTAGGTGCTGCATCAGCTTTTTTAATTGCATCTTTAATATCTTCTTTTGCTTTATCAACTGTTTCATTTTCTAATTCTTCATTCCATAATTTTTTCTTTTCTAAAAACTTACGGAAACGAACTAGAGGGTCTTTCTTTTCCCACTCATTGTCTAAATCAGACGTACGATATCTTGTAGGGTCATCCCCTGCCATTGTGTGCGGACCATAACGGTAACACATTGTTTCAATTAATGTTGGAACACCTTCTAAAGCACGCTCTCTCGCTTGTTTTGTTACTGCATAAACAGCTAAAACGTCCATTCCGTCTACTTGAACACCTTCAATACCAGCAGCTACTGCTTTTTGAGCAATAGTTTTCGCAGCAGATTGCTTTTCAACAGGTACGGAAATCGCAAAGCGGTTGTTTTGTACAACGAATATAGCAGGAGCTTTATATGCGCCAGCAAAGTTCATTCCCTCGTAGAAATCCCCTTGCGAAGCACCACCATCACCTGTATATGTAATCGCAACATTACTTTTTCCTTTTTTCTTTAGTCCAAGAGCTACTCCTGTTGTTTGTACGATTTGTGCACCAATGATAATTTGAGGCATTAAAACATTCACACCTTCAGGAATTTGTCCACCTTGAAAATGTCCTCTTGAATATAAAAATGCTTGGTATAAAGGAAGACCATGGAAAACGATTTGTGGAATATCACGGTATCCAGGTAAAATCCAATCCTCTTTATCTAACGCAAATTGAGATCCTAGCATAGATGCTTCTTGTCCAGCAACAGGTGCATAGAATCCAAGACGTCCTTGTCGATTTAATGAAATTGCTCTTTGGTCCCAAATACGTGTATACACCATTCTTCTCATTAATTCTTGTAATTGCTCATCGGTAAGGTCTGGCAAAGCACCCTCATTTACTACTTCGCCTTCTTCATTTAAAATCTGGAACATTTCAAATTGTTCTTCTACTTGATTTAAAGTTTTCGTACTCACTACCTTCACCTCTTCCTTTCCATTTAAAAATATAAAACTACATATTGTTTTCTGTTTGAAAAAGACGTTAGATTTTCCGCTTTTTCGATTTTTAACTCAGTGCTGTTTATGCAATCTTTAATAGAATACCCATCTTTAACCCTAACATTACACATAAACACGCTACTCAACTGTTTTCATATTTACATGTATGATGATTCCCATATCAATGGCAATGTAAAACCTCGCATGTTCCTTTGAAAACACCTGATGATTTTCAACTGTATTAGTCATATTATTTTAAAAATAATACAATAAATACATTCGATGATTAGTCTACATCACATTACTAAACTTCGTCAATCGTTTTGCTATATATATAACAAAAAAAAAAGAACCTTAGTAATTTTCACAATCTCAAAATTCGCTGTTATATATCAATATTTTTATGGATTAATACAGTTTCAAGCTCATTACCATGAAAAAAGCCAGCTAAAATTTTTCGTTTAGCTGGCTTTTTTTACTCATACTCAACATTTAGTTCTGCTTTTTCATAAAATTCACGTTTTTGCTCATTGTATTGCTCTGTATATTCGTTAAATTCATCTTTTAATGTGACGACAATCTCATATGATGCATTTATTTTATCGATTTGTTCCTGCAATTCATCAATATCGGCATCTTCTCGTTTTAGCATCTCATATAATTCACGGTCAAGATTCAGTGCTTTATCATATTCAGTAAAAAGAGCTTGATAAGAATTATAACGATTTTCCATAATTGTTAATAATCCTTGAGCACTTTCTTTTACATTGTCATCTTCTAGCTTTTCAATATGCTCTTCAATTTTTAAGAACTCTTCATATCCTGCTTCAATACTTTCTTTTTCAATGTTCATCATTTCTTGCCGCTCATCTACAATCAAAATCGCTTGATCAGAAAGAGCAATAATATCATCTAACTCACTAATGCCTAATTCAATAATTTGCTCATAAATTTCATGTTCCTTCTGCTCTGCTTCTACTAATGGTTTTTGCTGACTTTCAAAACCTGCTTCAAGTGCGACTGCTTCTTCTAAATGATCGTACATCGTCTCAGCAGGATTAGCACCACAAGCTGCCATAACGAAACTTATACTCAATAATAAGCTAAAGAGGAATAGCTTTTTCCCTTTTCTCACGTTCATACCTCCTAGATTCTCCCTCACATTATGTATAGTAAAACACTAAACGATATTTAAGAACTTGACAATAGTTATTTTTAAAATAAGCTTGTACATTACCATATATATTTTCATAATAAAAAGAATAGTACTTGAAATTTATAGAGAACAATTAAGTTTTTCATTTTTTTTTTTAAAACTAGGCATCCATCCAACCACTATTTCCCTGGATGCATAGAGTATTAATGTATCGCGCAACAAAAGCGATGAAACATTAAAGGAGGTCATAAGATTATGTACGGATATGGATTTGCTCAAACAGGATGCTACGACCCTTGTGGATATGGATATGGTGCACCAACTTTTGCTGCTCCAGCTGCTGCACCAGTTGCAGGTCGCGGAAGAGGCTTCGCTTTAATCGTAGTACTCTTCATCTTATTAATCATTGTTGGAGCTTCTCGTTTCGGAGCATAAGTCACGTATTGACGTCCAGCTTATATGCTGGACGCCTTCCTTTTATCATATAATTTAAAATATATAAAACGGGAGTGAAAGCTCCCGTTTTTTCTATACCTTTTTTTGTTATACTTAGTTATACTAGTTATGATAATAGATAAGTGCAGCTGTGCTAAGGAGTGAAACATTATGTTAACGATGAAAGATATTGTCCGTGAAGGTCATCCTGTCCTAAGGAAGATTGCTAAAGAAGTACCTCTTCCCGCTTTAGACGAAGATAAACAAATCGCTAAAAAAATGATTGAATTTGTGATAAATAGCCAGAATCCTGAAATTGCTGACAAATATGGGCTACGCCCAGGAATTGGACTAGCTGCTCCACAAATTGGAATTAGCAAACGAATAATTGCTGTTCATGTTCCAGATGAAAGAGAGGATTTGATAAGTGCTGTTATTTTCAATCCCAAAATCGTAAGTCATTCAGTGGAAGAAACGCATCTTGAAAATGGTGAGGGATGTTTATCTGTTGATAGAGAAGTACCTGGCCTTGTACCTCGTTATGCACGAATTACTGTGAAAGGGACAACTCTAGAAGGGCAAGATATTTCATGGAGATTAAAAGGCCTTCCAGCCATTGTGTTCCAACACGAAATTGACCACTTGAATGGCATTATGTTTTATGACCGAATTCAAGGATTAGAAGATAAATTCAAGAAAGAACTTCCAAATATGTAATTAAGAGATCCAAAGGTAAAAAATATATCCTTTGGATCTTTCTTTTTTGTCTTAAATTAAACCAAAATGCTGAAGACCATGATGAATTCCATCTTCATCAACTGATTTTGTAATGTAATTAGCGATGGCCTTCACTTCGTCACAACCATTTCCCATTGCTACACCTGTCCCTACATATTGTAACATTTCAAGGTCATTAAGAGCATCGCCAAACGCATATGCATTCTCTTTAGATATACCTAATTTTTCCAACAAAACTTCAACGCCTTTAGCTTTTGACCCTCCACTCGGGATGACATCTATGGAGTAACGATGCCAACGAATATAATCAAAATCCTGATGGTTTGTCACGTAATGACTTTCATCTTCACAAAAAAGCAATGCTTGATATACTTCTTCTGTTCGAAAGAAATCTGGATTATATTTTGGTTCAATGATTTTCAATTCGCCAATACTTTTATTTATATATGGATGATCTTTGTTGTTAGAATAATGATGGTTATGGTGGACATAAACAAGCGGATGATTAAAGTTGTTTGCTTCTTCTTCTAATTGTTGTAATTTAACTTGTTCTAATGCTCTTTTATAAACAACCTCTCCATTAAAAACAACATAAGAACCATTAATGGAGACATACGACGAAACATTTAATTCATTACGTAATTCTTCAAACATAAATGGAGCCCTTCCTGTCGCAATAACTACATCTACTCCATTTGATTTTAATTTTTCAATGGCTTGTACTGTCGTTTTTGGTATTTCTTTTTGGTCATTATACAGCGTCCCATCAATATCAAAAAACACAATTTTCTTCTCCATCATTCTCCACTCCTTTTCTCCTTAGAGCCTTTTTTTATTTATGACTCCTCTATAAGTATGACGGATTCGTTCAAGAATGAAAAGCAAAACAGCCAAGATTTACCTTGCACACAATCGAAAGTTTTACAAATACTAAAGAAAAACAAAGGAGAATTTATGAAAGGAGACAAGAAGGATGCTTAAAAAGTGGAGAAAAAAATTACTTGAACGTTGCAGGGACCTTCTTCCCAAAAAACGGTTTGTAGAATCTCCTTAAAACGTGAATAGAACAAGATAAAATTGTTAAGAAAAATAAAAACATGAAAAACAATCCAATTTCCTATATAATTGAGGAAACTATATTTGCTTTAAGGAGAGGTCATATGATTTTCAAAGTTTATTTTCAAGATAATTTCCATCAAGTTCCTGTTCGTGAAAACACAAAAACGATTTACATTGAAGGTGAATCAGAAGAAGACGTACGGTATAAATTAAAAGATCGGGATTATAATATTGAGTTTGTTACACCCATTTCAGGTGCATTTTTAGAGTATGAACAACAAAATCCAGATTTCACAGTGGAGAAGATATAATTCATGAAACAAATTAAAAATAACCAAGTTTCTGTGTTTGCGCTAGGTGGGCTCGGTGAAATTGGGAAAAATACCTATGCAGTACAATTCCAAGATGAAATTATCGTTATTGATGCTGGGATAAAATTCCCAGAGGATGAATTGCTCGGAATCGATTATGTTATTCCCGACTATACGTACTTAAAGAAAAATGAAGATAAAATTAAAGGACTTTTTATCACACATGGTCACGAAGATCATATTGGTGGCATCCCATACTTACTTAGAGAAGTTAACATTCCGGTTTATGGTGGGAAATTAGCATTAGGATTATTAAAAGGAAAATTAGAAGAGCATGGTCTTTTACGGAAAACGAAATTAATTGAGTTTCAAGAAGACCAAATCATCAAGTTTGCAAAAACTTCGGTCACATTTTTCAGAACGACTCATAGCATTCCAGATGCTTATGGAATAGTTGTTAATACACCTCCTGGAAAGATCGTTCATACGGGAGACTTTAAATTTGATTTCACTCCTGTTGGAGAGCCAGCAAACTTGACAAAAATGGCGAAGATCGGTGAAGAAGGTGTACTTTGCCTTTTGTCAGACAGCACCAATAGTGAAGTTCCAGACTTTACAATGTCTGAACGACGAGTTGGCGATAGTATTGAAGGCATTTTTCGTAAAGTAGAAGGTCGAATTATTTTCGCGACTTTCGCTTCCAATATCCATCGTCTACAGCAAGTGATCGAAGCGGCAGTAAAATACGACCGAAAAGTTGCCATTTTTGGACGCAGTATGGAGTCAGCTATTACAATTGGACAAGAGTTAGGTTATATTACGGCTCCGAAAAATACATTTATTGAAGCGAACCAAATTAATAAATTACCTGATAACCAAGTAACAATTCTTTGTACTGGAAGCCAAGGCGAACCAATGGCTGCTTTATCAAGAATTGCATTTGGAACGCACCGTCAAATTCAAATTATTCCTGGTGACACAGTTGTCTTTTCATCTTCACCAATTCCAGGCAACACATTAAGTGTGAGTAAAACGATTAATCAACTTTACAAAGCAGGTGCTGATGTGATTCACGGGTCACTCAGTGATATTCATACATCTGGTCATGGTGGACAAGAAGAACAAAAGCTTATGTTACGTTTAATGAAACCAAAGTTCTTCATGCCGATCCACGGTGAATACCGTATGTTAAAAATGCATACAAAGCTAGCAGAGGATTGCGGTGTACCTAAAGAAAATTCCTTTATTATGGACAATGGTGATATACTCGCAATGACAAGTGATGAAGCAAACTTAGCAGGGAAGATCCCATCAGGTTCTGTTTATGTTGATGGAAACGGAATTGGAGACATCGGGAACATCGTACTACGAGACCGTCGTATATTATCAGAAGAAGGACTCGTTGTTGTCGTTGTTAGTTTAAATATGAAAGAATTTAAAGTCACGGCAGGACCTGATATTATATCAAGAGGATTTGTTTACATGAGAGAATCAGGAGACTTAATTCAAGAAGCACAAAAAATGTTAGCTAACCATCTCGATACTATTATGGAAAGAAAAACGACACAATGGTCAGAAATAAAAAATGAAATTTCAGATACCCTTGGACCGTTTCTGTATGAAAAAACAAAACGAAAACCAATGATATTACCAATTATTATGGAAGTATAAGAAAAACTGAGTGAGGAACCCACCTCACTCAGTCCTTTTTTGTTTTCTGCAAATCTGAAAGCCTCTACTCTACTCCATGTACCCCTTTATAATACTCCGGATACATTTCTCCTTCACAAGTTTCACAGGAAAACATTGTTGGTGTCATCAGATCGTCACCATCCATTAAATCAAAAGGTATCTTTTCCTTTTCATGACACACTAAACAAACATAGCTGATAGAAGCCTTCTATTGGACACTTCTCTCCAGGG
>NZ_KK211277.1:352820-408157 GCF_000621445.1 Alkalihalobacillus bogoriensis ATCC BAA-922
TGTATTAATAAAAACGGCTATATTTGCATTTAACGAAGTTTTGTTCGTTTCATAATAAATATATAAAGCTTTTAAAAAAACGCGGAGCGTCTTTTTTTTATACAAATTCACTCTATTAAGAAAATCTTATCGTTAATTAAATAACCGGCCCCATGTTTGTGGTCCAACAATTCCATCAACAGTAATACCTTCACTTTGTTGGAATTCTCTGACCGCACGTTCAGTCACTGGACCATACAGCCCATCTACTGGAACCCCTAGTTCCCTTTGTACGCGTTTTACATCATCACCTTGCACAAAAGGTCTCCTTAATGTTAATAATCTCTCATATCGAGCAGCTGTGTTTCTTACACGGTCTAACGCTCTCCATGTTTGTGGACCTACTATCCCATCAACAGTTAAATTTTCCCGCCGTTGAAACTCTCTTACTCTACGATCTGTTTCTGGTCCGAATAAGCCATCGACCATTGCCCCTGTTTTCCGCTGAACTTCTTGAACATCCTCTCCACGCATAACAGGAATAACATAGCGAAGAAGTCTTCGCGATTCATTAGTAAAACTAGGTTCACGATAATCTGGCTCATCTGTAGGGGAGCCGTGCTCAATTTGGTCTATTGGTGTTTGTGCATCACGTAAAGCTGCTCTCGTTTCTGGACCAACAATACCATCTACGCCGATATTCGCGCTTCGTTGAAATCGAACAACACCATCATAAGTAAGCGGTCCAAAAATGCCATCAATCGGCCCTGCATCAAATCCTAACTCTGTTAATCGCTCTTGAAGCGCCCTCACATCATCGCCTTGGTCTCCTCTAGATAAAAAACTCCGTTGTCTTGCCCCTGCGACATATGTTCGTGAAGGAATCGCCCCTTGTGGCAAGTCTCCTCGACGATTGTATAAAGCATTACGAAATCCGTTCATGCTAACAGACGGACAAGGCTTCCATGAATATCCAGGAAATTCAATATGTCCTAACACATCTTCAATCGCTAAGTTTAATTCATCAATTAAAGACAATGTTAAATCAAGGGTTGCATTTCGTTGAGCAGCTTCTAATGATTGAGTACGAAAGTCTCCAACCATACAAATCCCAACCGCTCTTCCATTACTATTTCCGACGTGATAACTGACAACTTCTAAATCATGACATTTGCTAATCGAGCCATCTTTATCAACAACATAATGATATCCAATACCAGGCCAGCCAAGTTGATTTACATGGTATCTGGCAAAAGCTTCAGCACTTCCAGATGTTGTCGCACTATGGTGAATGGCTATGTTTGTAATAGCTGAACGTGAACGACGACGATAATTACGGCTATTATGACGAGCTAATGAATTTCGCTTATCGATTATATTCATATTATCACCTCATACTATATATATAGGCGATGCCCCAAAGAGGTGATAATGAAAAAGAAAAAAGTACAAACTCTAGCCCTACTTTTTAAAATCCCTCACTACTTCAATATTGTAAACATTAAAAAAAGGAGTGCTATTCAACTATGGATAGCATTCCTTTTCTCTTACTTCGTATTACCAATATTATTCTTTAATTCCTAATACACGGTTCACACGTTTCGTTAACATTTTCATTCCGCCACCACCTGCTTGAAAATGGCGTAATTGACCTTCTTCATCAAACACATAGTATGCTGGTACATATTCATTTTCAAACGCATCGGTGATTTTATGTTGATTATCAACCGCAATCGTTTGGGTAATATCATGTTCAGCGGCCACAGCTTTAATTTGTTCAAGGTCTAAATCTTTTTCTGAACGTGGCATATGAATCGCAATGACATTCAACTTATCTTGATATGCATCACGAAATTCATTTACATTTGGCATTGCTTCTTTACAAAGTCCACAAGACACAGACCAAAAGTGGATAAGTGTCGGCTTATTCCCGATTAACTCTTCTCGTTTCACTTCTCCATTAAGCCATTCTGTTGCTCCAGATAGTTCAGGTAATTGTGAGCGTAATTTAAGTGCCATTTCTAGTCCCTCCATTGTTCAATTAGCAAAAAAGGTCTAACAAAATGCTAGACCCTCATTCGCTTTAATTTCAATTATTCTAGATTATACGTTTAATGTTTCTTGACCAGGTTTCCAGTTTGCTGGGCAAAGTCCACCTGTTTGTAGTGCTTGAAGAACTCGAAGTGTCTCATCCACATCACGACCGATGTTATTATGATTAACAACGGAATACATTAATTCGCCTTCTGGACTAATGATGAATAATCCACGAAGAGCAATACCTTCTTCTTCAATTAATACACCATAATCACGAGAAACTTGGTGGTTCGTATCTGCAGCTAATGGATACGCTAAATCACCTAGACCATTTTCGTCACGAGCTGTGTTAATCCATGCTTTGTGCGTATGAACCGTATCTGTAGAAACCCCAATTACTTCTGCATCTAAATCTTCAAACTCATCATAACGATCGCTTAAAGACGTAATTTCAGTTGGACAAACAAAAGTAAAATCCATTGGGTAAAAAAATAATACCGTCCACTTTTCATTTTTCATGTTTTCCTCGAGACTTACTTTACCAAATTCCTTGTTTGGTAACACTGCTTCCATTTCAAAACGAGGAGCTTGCTTTGCAACCATTCGCTTATCTGACATATGTACATACCTCCTAAAAAAACTTGTCATATTACATTGATATTATAAGAGAAGGGTTTTTGTTAGTCAATGATAGTTAAAATTGTCTGAATGTGCTAATGATGCCCAATTTTATAATTATCACTATATAATTATATCCAGTAACAACAGTTATAAACAGTAATCTAGTAGTATATTCGCATTTTTTTCTCTTAAAGATTTAACTTGAGATTTTTTCATTTTTAATGTGTTACAATTTTTTTAACTTTGTTTTAGTTTAGTAAAAGTCGAACCGTTTGAAAACAAAAAAAATTGGGTAATGTTTTAAAGTAGATTGGAGTGGATACCTATGTTTGAAAGTGAAATTGTTATTAATTTTCTTAGTGGAGCCGTCCTAATTATTGGACAACTCCTATTAACGATTATTGTCTTTTTTATTGCAAGATCTATCGGAAACAAAGTGATTTCACGTGCGTTTTCAAAGATGGCAGAACAACGAAATGTAACACAAGGTCGGATTATTACCCTTGAAAAATTATCAAAAAACGCCTTGTCTTATACGTTATTTTTTGTATTTGTCACTATCGTATTAACGATATTCGATTTAAATCCTGCTGGTTTAATTGCCGGTGCTGGTGTTATTGGATTGGCTGTTGGTTTTGGAGCCCAAGGATTAGTGAGCGATGTAGTAACCGGATTTTTTCTATTATTAGAACGTCAAGTTGATGTAGAAGATTATGTTACGATTGGTGGATTAGACGGGATTGTTGAAGAGGTCGGGATCCGAACGACCAAAATTCGTGGGTTTGATGGCACTCTCCATTATATTCCTAACCGTGAAATAGGAAGTGTCAGTAATCACTCTCGAGGAAATATGCGAGCCCTTGTTGATATTAGCATTTCTTATGATGATGACATTACAAAGGCGATGGACGTATTGCAAACGGTTTGTGATAAGCTCGCTTTAGAAATGGAAGAAATTGTTGAAGGGCCAGATGTTGTTGGTGTTCAAGCTCTCGGTAGTTCAGATGTAGTATTACGAATCGTATCAAAAACAACAAATATGAACCAATGGGCCGTTGAAAGGCGATTACGGAAAGAAATTAAAGAAGCATTCGATGCAAATGGGATCGAAATTCCTTTTCCGCATCAAGTTAATATTACGAAAAGTCAATAAAAGTCAGGATGTCACAAAGAGTTATCTCTTTGTGGCACTTTTTTTTTAAAAGAGTTTCTAATTGGATTTCAGGTGAAATGCCTACACATCTACAATTTCATTTCATATTGTATACTATATTGGGACAATTTCAGGGAGGAATTGATATGGAAATCAATCAATCAAGTCAACAAAAATTAATTGAAATGGTCGTAGACAATGTATTGAAAAAGCATGATGTAAAAACAAAGTCTGTGAATTTAGATGATGAAGAAAAGGAAAAAATTAAAGGCATCGTATTTGATATACAAAAAGAAGTAGAAGGTTTCTTAGAGAATCAACAAAAAGCAAAAACAGAAAAGGATTTTGAACAACAAATAGATTCGACACCTACTTTAGAGCAACCACAACCAGAAGCTCCAGTCCGAAAGCAATTTATGAGTGACAATGACGTTAGTTCAGTTAAGACATTTGTAAACAAAAAAGATAATTAAATGTCTATGGCCATTCTCAGAGTTGAGAATGGTCATTCTTTATTCTTTCATTAAAAATGTGCATTTACACTAGGGTATATGTCCACTCCGTCTCACCTATCCCTACATATGCTGAATTAGAAACTGAAAGGAGGAATTTAAAAAAATGAACCAAGAAGTATATCGCTCATCTGACCGAAAAGAAAAAAAATGGTCTGCATTAGATCCAAAAACTTCTCATCCACTATGCCCTTCTCCAAAAGAGGAGGACGTTGCGCAAGAAGCTACTCAAGCAAATAAAACACTACAGCTCTCTGAAGAATATATTTTAATTAAAGATTCTTGTGATGTAACGGTGACAACAACAGATACAAAAGCCGCTGTTTCACTCCAAGCATCATTACAAGCGGCGATTGCGATTGTCATTAGCATTTCAATTGCAGACAGTGCGACTGCAGAACGCATTACACAAGAGCTTTTACAAACAGCAAAAGTAAAACAAATGACGTACCAAAAAACAATTATCGAAAATTCTCGTAACGTTGATGTAACGACAACAGACACACAAGCAGCTATCAACATCCAACTATTACTTCAACTTTTACTCGCATTACTTGTTAAACTTGATATTTTATAAACAAGTAATGTAAATGTTTGGTTGCTTCTTTCACAAAAACATAAGCAGGCTTTTTTCGCCTGCTTATGTTTCATTTTTCGGTCATTATTGGCTTTGTTGAATGCGAGCTTCAACCGTTTGACAAATCTCTTCAGCTGTTTTTCCATCTGCTGTAATAACAGAACCATTTGTAACTGTATTTTGGATTCCCATCACATTTTGGTCTTGTCCAGTTATGACGCAGCAGTCACAACCTTGCGCATCTTGTTCTTGTTTTAATTGAATAACATCATACCCTCTAGCTTGAAGTTCTTGTTGAACGTCAGTTAATGATTGCTCGACACCGATTCGTGGCATCAAAAACACCTCCAAATGTATAAGTAAATATCTTGTATGTTACACTGTTAGTATGGATTATTGAAAGTAAACTATACAATTTTTACATATGAATGAGAAAAAGAAAAGTCCGTTAAGAAAGGACGAATAACCTTTTTAATGGACTTAGAACGTTTTACATATTAGACTGCTTATACGTAATATAAGAAATTAAATGTTCAATGGCTGTTTCAATTGCCTTTTCATCAGGGTTTAATTTTGCATCATGTAAACCGTATGCACTATTCACACCTAACCAAAACATAAACCCTGGTATCTCTTCTAGAAAATACCCAAAATCTTCGCCTGTCATTGCTTCTTGACACTCGATAACAGTTATATTTTCCGCCTTTTTACTAAACTCGATAAACTCTCTGGTTAACGTAGTATCATTATACACTTGACAGTAGTTAGCTCCATAGTCAATTGTTGCTTTACAAGAAAAACCAACTTCGACACCCGATACTAACGCTTCTATTCTGGCTTTTACTTTTTCCATAGACTGAAGCGAAAGAGTACGGATCGTCCCTTCAATCCTAGATTTTTCAGCGATAATATTTTGCTTTGTTCCCCCACTAATCTTTCCAATTGTGACCACGGCAGAGTCTAGCGGGTCGATATTTCTTGAAACAATCGTTTGGAGTTGGGTTACTAAGTGTGCCGCACAAACGACCATGTCATTTGCTGTATGCGGATAGGCAGCATGCCCTCCTTTCCCATGGAGGTCAATAAATAACTCGGACGTATTCGCAAAGAGTAGCCCTTCTTTTGTTGCTATTGTACCAACAGGATATTCTGGTGCGATATGCAAAGCAATCATTTGAGTCGGTCGCCATTTGGCGAACTCTTCACTCTCTAACATCGGCTTGGCACCACCTGGGCCTTCTTCTGCTGGCTGGAAAATAAATAATAAGCTTTCTTTCGGACGATGCTTAGCAAAATGAGTTAATAACCCAAGTGCAATACTCATATGAAAATCATGCCCACAAGCATGCATATTCCCTGGATGATGAGAAGTGAAGGCATACCCTGTTTCTTCTTCAATTGGTAACCCATCAATATCTGCACGATAGCCAATGACACCAGTCGGTTCAGTTCCCTCCACCTTTACAAGTATTCCTGTTTTCCATGTATTCACTTCAATAAATTGTTGTGGAAGCTGTTTAATATAGTTTAATAAATATTGTTGAGTTTTCACTTCCTGGAACCCTAATTCAGGAATTTCGTGAAGTTGTCTTCGAATTTGGACAAATTGCTCAAATCGGCCCATTATACAGTCTCCTTTTGAATTGTCTCGACATTGGCAAGGAATCTATCAATAAACTCGTCGACTTCTTCCCTTTTTAATGTTAGAGGAGGCAATAATCGCATAATCGTTTGTTGCGTCACATCTACTAAGAACCCATCAGCTAGCATTTGTTTTTGTAACTGTTTCGTTTTTTCTGGAGAAAGTCGTGTAACAACCCCTAACATCATCCCTTTTCCACGAATACTGTCAATAACTTCAGGATACGTATCTTTTATCACTTGAAGCTTATCCCATAAATATTCACTTTGTACATTTGCTTCTTCTAATAGCCCTTTTTCTAGTAAAACGCGAAAAACAGTATTTCCTAACGCTGCGCTTAACGGAGACGGAGCAAACGTAGTTCCGTGATCACCCGGCTGAAACAAGTGAGCTAACGACTCAGAGACAATAATTCCTCCTAAAGGAAGACCACCGCCTATCCCTTTAGCAAACAATATTAGATCTGGTGAAACATTCGCATACTGATAAGCAAATAACTTTCCTGTTCGACCAATCCCAGTTTGGATTTCATCCATACAAAACAGAACCCCATATTGTTTGCATAACTGAGCTACATCCGTTAAATATTTAACATCAAGAGGAACAATTCCACCAGAACCGAGAACAGGCTCCATTATAATTGCGGCCGGCTGTTCTTTTTCCATAACCATTTCAAGCTGCTTTAAATCATGTGGTGGTACTTCATATACTGGTGTTGAAGTCACCGGAAAGTCCTGATATACACCTGGCTGTCTCGTCAGTTTCAACGCTCCTAATGTTCGGCCATGGAAACTTTTTTCTAATACGATGACACCAGCTTTCGGTTCTTTTTGTTCTTTTGTCCACTTATGTACAAGCTTTATAGCTGCTTCTGTCGCTTCTGCACCGGAATTTGTAAAAAACACTTTGCCATTTGGTAATGTATGCGTCACTAAACGTTCTGCTAACTCAATCGCTGGCTTGTTCAAAAAAACATTTGAGATATGTAAAAACTTTTCTGCTTGTTCTTTTATCGTTTGAACGATGTCAGGGTGAGAATGGCCAAGCACATTAACAGCAAGTCCTGTAAACAAGTCTAAATATTGATTTCCCTCTGTATCAAATAAATAATTTCCTTCACCTTTTTCTATCGCAATTGGCATTCGATTATATGTTGCCATCATATACGTCGCATCACGCTCTTGCCAGTTCGTCAATTCATTACACCTTCCTTTTCTATTTAATAAGAGGATGTCCCAAAAGGTTCTTTCACCCTTTGGGACATCCTTAATTGTTTAGTTATCTTCGTTTAAACGGCGTAATTCTTGTTTAATTTCAGTTTTGCCTTTTGTTTTTTCATCAATTTCTTTAATGACACGTGCTGGCGTACCCGCTACAACAGTGTTTGGAGGTACATCTTCTGTTACAATAGCGCCTGCTGCAACAACAGCGCCTGCTCCAACGGTTACTCCTTCTAAAATAACAGCATTTGCTCCAACTACGACATTGTCTTCAATGACAACTGGCTTTGCAGAAGGTGGTTCAATTACACCAGCTAAAACAGAGCCTGCACCAATATGACAATTTTTCCCTACTGTTGCACGTCCACCAAGAACAACATTCATGTCAATCATTGTGCCTTCTCCAATGACAGAGCCAATATTAATACTTGCCCCCATCATAATAACGGCATTATTTCCAATTTCTACTTGGTCACGAATAATTGCACCAGGCTCAATTCTCGCTTGAATATTTTTCATATCAAGAAGAGGAATCGCAGAATTGCGTCGGTCATTTTCCACAACATAGTCTTCAATTTTTGCTTCATTTGCTTTTATAGCAGCTTCAATTTCTTTCCACTCACCAAACAATACGCCCGTATTTCCATTTATGAACGATTTTGTTTCTGCTCCAAAGTCAATTCCTTGTAATTCACCTTTAATATGTACTTTTACAGGAGTTTTCTTTTCACTATTCGAAATAAATTGAATAATTTCGTTTGCATCCATCATTTTCATCTGTTTGTTCCTCCAATGTCAATATTTATTCTCTTCTTATAATAGTGATAGATTAGAAAAAATGCAATCCGTAAGCCGTATTATGACCGAAAAACTTCTAAGTCATCCTAGTGAAGAAAAAAAGCTGTTTTCACAGCTCGTAATGGACATCTTTTCCGCTATTTTTCGAATCAATCACGTTTGTCATGTGCTATCGGACATCTTTTCCGTTACATAAGTCATTTGACATATCTTTCCCTTTATTTCAGCTCATTAACGGAACAGATGTCCGTTAAAAATAGAAAACATTCCTTTTTTAATGATATAACGGAATAAATGTCCGTAATGATAACAGACAATTTCGTTATAATAGAAAAGTGTCTGAAAGCAGAATGCCATCTTCATCTGCATATACATAGTGGCCCGGTTCCCAACAGACACCAGCAAAAGACAGAGGGACTTGAGTTTCTCCTTCTCCTTTTTTTATACTTTTAAATGGGTTCGTACCAATCGCAAATAGACTAGTATCCATGTTATTAATCATCGCACTATCCCGGATACAACCATATATAATAACACCTGCTAGCTTCCTTTTAACCGCAATATCAGCTAAATTATCTCCCATTAAAGCACAACGCGTCGACCCACCACCATCAACAACAAGGACACTATGTTCTGGAATTGCTTCAAGTGCTCGTTTCACTAACACATTGTCTTCATATACTTTTACGGTATAAATTGGCCCGAAAAAAGCCGATTTCTTTCCATATTGTCGAAAAAGTGGATCAGCCACTTTCAGTTTATCACGAAACTCATCACAAAGATCCGCTGTTTGAAATTGCCTACTCATTTTTTATTCCTCCTTATACTAAAACTTGCCTTTTTTGGCATAGTTGTTATTCACACAGTCGCAAAAAAGAAAGTAGGGAAAATTAATCCCCTACTTTTCCCGCTTATTTTTGAAACTGAGCTTCTTCTGTTGATCCTTTTAATGCAGTTGTTGATGATGTACCACCAGAAACAACTTGTGCTACTTCATCAAAATAACCTGTTCCAACTTCACGTTGGTGGCGAGTCGCTGTATATCCATTTACTTCACTAGCAAATTCCGCTTGTTGTAGCTCTGAATATGCACCCATTCCTCTTTCTTTATAACCACGCGCAAGCTCAAACATGCTATGGTTTAACGCATGGAATCCTGCTAACGTTACAAACTGGAACTTATAACCCATTTTCCCTAGTTCAACTTGATATTTCTCAATCGTTTCTTTATCAAGATTTGCTTCCCAGTTAAATGATGGTGAGCAATTGTAGGCTAACATTTTTCCAGGGAATTTAGCGTGAATCGCATCTGCAAATTGTTTTGCTTCTTCTAAGCTTGGTTTTGACGTTTCGCACCAGATTAAGTCAGCATATGGTGCATAAGCTAATCCACGAGCAATCGCTTGGTCAATTCCCGCATTTGTACGGTAGAATCCTTCTGCTGTTCGCTCACCTGTAATAAATGGAGCATCAACAGGGTCAATATCACTTGTAATTAAATCAGCTGCATCCGCATCTGTTCGAGCAATAAGAACAGTAGGAACACCACTAACATCAGCAGCTAGACGAGCTGATACTAAATTACGAATAGCCGTTTGTGTTGGGATTAATACTTTTCCACCTAAATGTCCACACTTTTTCTCAGAAGCTAATTGGTCTTCAAAGTGAACGCCTGAAGCACCGCCTTCAATCATTCCTTTCATTAATTCAAAAACATTTAACTGACCACCAAAACCAGCTTCAGCATCAGCAACAATTGGAGCAAAATAATCAACATCACCATTGCCTTCCATATGTTGAATTTGGTCAGCACGTTGCAATGAGTTATTAATTCTTTTGACAACTTGAGGAACACTATTTGCCGGATATAAACTTTGGTCTGGATACATTTGTCCTGCAATGTTAGCATCTGCTGCAACTTGCCATCCGCTTAAGTAAATCGCTTTTAGGCCTGCCTTTACTTGTTGAACAGCCTGCCCCCCTGTTAGGGCACCTAACGCATTAATATAAGGCTCATTATTGATTAAGTTCCAAAGTTTTTCAGACCCTCTTCTAGCTAACGTATGTTCAATTTGAACAGAACCACGAAGTCGTACAACGTCATCAGCACTATAAGGTCTTTCAATCCCTAACCATCTTTCATTCGTATCCCAATCAAATTGCAATTCTTTCACTTGTTCTTCTCTTGTCGTATTGTTTGTCATATACTCCATCTCCCTTTTCATCTTTTTTATTATTGAATACACTCATAACCAGGAACTGTTAAAAACTCTTCAAACTCATCATTTTCAATAAGTGAGATAAATAATTGACTTGCCTCATCAAATCTTCCGCTCTGGTAGACCCCAACCCCCAGATTTTCTTTGATTTTTTCCAATTCTTCTTTTTGTAATTGGTGTACAAGTTCTAATGTCACTTTTTCTCCTGTATTTAAAACACCTTTAGGATGACGAATCCATTGCCATACTTGCGCTCTTGATATTTCCGCTGTTGCTGCGTCTTCCATTAAGTTATTGATTGGAGCAGCCCCGTGCCCGCGCAACCAATATTCGATATATTGAATTCCAACACTAATGTTTGTTCTAAGTCCGTCCTCTGTAATCGTGCCTTCAGGTATTTCAATTAAATCTTCGGCACTTACATTGACATCCTCACGTTTTTTATCAATTTGATTTGGTGTTGGCATATACTTGTCGAATACTTCTTTCGCTACAGGAACTAACGCGGGATGTGCAACCCATGTTCCATCATGTCCGTTTGTTGCTTCTCTTTCTTTATCTGCGCGAACTTTTGCAAACGCTTCTTCATTCGCTTTCTCATCATTTTTCACTGGGATTTGCGCAGCCATCCCCCCTATAGCTGGAGCGTTTCTTCTATGACATGTTTTAATCGCTAATGTCGAATACGCTTTCATAAAAGGGACAGTCATAGTCACTTGTGAACGGTCTGGTAAAATGACGTCCGGATGATTTCGAAATCTCTTTAAGTAACTAAAAATATAATCCCATCTTCCACAATTTAACCCTGCTGAATGTTCTTTTAATTCGTATAAAATTTCATCCATTTCAAACGCTGCCATAATCGTTTCGATTAATACAGTTGCTTTAATTGTTCCTTCAGGGATAGAAAGCTCTCGTTGAGCATATACAAAAATGTCATTCCACAATCTAGCTTCTAGGTGACTTTCAAGTTTCGGCAAGTAAAAGTAAGGTCCTGAACCATTTTCAATCAATGTTTTTGCATTATGATAAAAATAAAGTCCAAAATCTACTAAACTACCTGAAATCGGTATTCCATCAAACGTAATTTGCTTTTCTACTAAGTGCAATCCTCTAGGACGAACAACTAAAGTCGCAATTTCATCTTTAAGTTTGTATTCTTTCTGAGTTGCTTCATTAACAAAACGAATGTTTTTTCGAATCGCATCACGCAAATTGATTTGTCCATTCATATTGTTGTCCCATGTTGGTGAGTTGGCATCTTCAAAATCCGCCATAAACACTTTTGCACCAGAGTTTAAAGCGTTAATAATCATTTTGCGGTCCACTGGTCCTGTAATTTCCACACGGCGATCTAGCAAATCCGATGGCAATGGAGCAATTTCCCACTCACTTTTTCTGATCGTCTCTGTTTCGGGCAAAAAGTTTGGCATGATCCCTTTATCAATTTCTAGCTGTCGTACTTGCCTTCTCTTTAGGAGTTCAACTCGTCTTTTATCAAATCTCCGAACCAATTTTTCTACGAACAAAAGAGCTTCTGGCGTCAAAACCTCTTCATAACGATTCACATGGTTTATTTCCAAACTCGTTTTTATCTGATTCACACTTTCCTCTCCCTCCATTTTAGTTACTGTAGTAATACAGTTTTTATTTTATAAATTTATAATATAACAGTATTTTAGTAATATCAACCACTTTTTTATACTTTTTTCTAATTTTTAAAAAAATATTGAAAAAATACCGTCTTTTCAACGTAATAAACCTTCAATTGTTTCATTACTTAATACCACTCACTACCCCTGTGTTATAATACATAAAAACAATATGTTAATGATTTTTAAGAAGAATAGTCCTTTTGGTTGAGTTTTCCTTTTATCTGTGATAGTTTTTATCATAGATAGTTACAGTCTAATATGGATTACCACTAGGGGTGCTTATATAGCTGAGAAAGGTTAACAACCTAAACCCTATGAACCTGATCTAGGTAACACTAGCGGAGGGAAGTGGATGGACGGTCGTTGTACTGACATGCGATATTGTGCCCAAGCTACTTCTTTTCAATGAAGTAGCTTTTTTTATTTTTCTAATAAAAGGAGGTTAGAAATGACAAACTCAAAAGAGCTTATGAATCTATTACATACGGTGGAAACAAATAAAGAAGAATTACTTTCCCTTATCAAAACACTCATTGCCTTTGAAACACCAAGTCCACCTGCTAGAAATACAAAAGAAGCCCAACAATTTATCGCCGATTATTTACAATCACTCGGCTTCACCATTGATATGTGGGATGTTTATCGCAACGATCCGAATGTTGTTGGCGTCCTAAAAGGAAAACAACCTGCTAGCGCAAATAGCTTGCTAATTAATGGACATATTGATGTTGCGGAAGTCCATGAAGATGAACCATGGGAAGAACCACCGTTTTCACCTATTGTGAAAGATGGTATTTTGTATGGTCGCGGTGCAGCTGATATGAAAGGCGGCTTAGGTTGTGCCTTGTTTGCCTTATCCTTGCTTCATCGTCATAACATTTCCTTACCTGGGGATCTCATTGTAGAGTCTGTTATAGGAGAAGAAGTCGGGGAAGCTGGAACATTAGAATGTTGTAAAAAAGGATATGCAGCTGACTTTGCGGTTGTCGTTGATACAAGCGATTGCCAAATTCAAGGCCAAGGTGGTGTCATTACAGGTTGGATAACAATTCAAAGTCCAAACACCTATCATGATGCAACAAGGAGAAATATGATTCATGCAGGTGGTGGGATGTTTGCCGCTAGTGCGATCGAAAAAATGATGAAAGTCATTTCTAGCTTAAATGAACTTGAACAACATTGGGCCATTACAAAATCATATCCAGGGTTTCCACCCGGCATGACGACGATTAACCCGGCCGTCATTGAAGGTGGCAGACATGCTGCATTTATCGCTGATAAATGCGCGTTATGGATTACAGTTCACTTTTATCCAAACGAAAACCATGATGATATCGCAAAAGAAGTGGAAAACCATATATTACAAATGGCAAAAGCTGATCCATGGTTACGTGAACACCCACCTATTTTTCAATGGGGTGGCACATCGATGATTGAAGAACGAGGCGAAATTTTTCCTTCTTTAGAAATCGACCCTACACACCCAGGTGTCCAACAGCTTGCACAAGCCCACCAGCATGTGTTCCAGGAAAACGTACAAATTAGCATGTCCCCTACTGTAACTGACGGTGGATGGTTAGGTGAAGCTGGAATTCCTACGGTTATTTATGGTCCTGGAAAACTCCAACATGCTCATGCTGTAAATGAACAAGTGTCAGTTGAAGAGTTAGTTCATTTCACTAAAGTTCTATTAACTTTTATTTACGAATGGTGTCATTCAAAAAAGGAGTGTATTAAATGAAATTTACAGAGCGCTTACATAAAAAAGCAACACCAATATGGAGAAAAAGTCATGACCATCCTTTTGTACAAGGAATTGGTCAAGGTACACTTGAACTTGATAAATTTCAATTTTTCATGTGCCAAGATTACCTTTATTTAATTGACTATGCTCGTCTCTTTGCTTTAGGAAGCTTAAAAGCTCAAGATTTAAAAACGATGTCAACCTTCGCAAACTTATTAGACTCTACGTTAAATGTGGAAATGGATTTACACCGACAATATGCAAAACGTCTCGGTATCTCGATAGAACAACTAGAAGCGACGAAAGCGGCTCCAACGACATTAGCTTATAGTGGCTATATGTTAAATGTGGCCCAACGAGGGTCGCTTGCAGAACTTGTTGCTGCCGTCCTTCCTTGCACATGGAGTTATTATGAAATTGGAAAAGAGCTTTCGCAACTTCCAGGGGCAACCGAACATGAAACTTACGGGGAATGGGTTGCCATGTATTGCTCTGAAGAGTTTGGTCAATTAGCGGATTGGCTAATTGACCTCTTAGATGAATTAGCAACTGGTCTTCCAGAATCTCAATTAGAGAAACTTGAAGAAATCTTTTTAAATACTAGCCGGTATGAGTATATGTTTTGGGATATGTCCTATAACAAAGACATGTGGCCTACAGATGAATAACACACCCCTATTATCATTTCATCAGCTTTCTTTTTCTTATCCACAGAAAAAGGCAGAACAATCACAAATCGTTTTAAAAGATTTATCCTTTACGATTCAGCAAGGTGAATTTGTTAGCATCCTTGGCCCAAGCGGTTCTGGCAAAAGTACGATTTTTCGGTTAATTACCGGTTTAGAAAAACAGATTGCGGGAGATATCACCTTCCAAAAAGAAACAAATGGAAATCGGTTAGGGAAAGTGGGACTTATGCCGCAACAAGATATGCTATTGGAATGGCGAACCGTCCTAGATAATGTAATTCTTCCACTCGAAGTGAGTGGAAAAAGCAAAAAAGAAGCAAATGAAATTGCCCTTTCTTTCTTTCCATCTTTCGGTTTGCAAGGAACAGAAAAAAAGTACCCTCATCAATTATCGGGTGGTATGAAGCAACGGGCATCTTTTTTACGGGCTATGCTCGGTGGAAGCGAGTTATTACTCCTTGATGAACCGTTTAGCTCTCTTGATGCGATGACAAAACTGACAATGCAAGAATGGTTGCTTGCAAAATGGGACGAATTAAATAGTACGATTTTATTTATTACTCATGATGTAGATGAAGCGCTTTTTTTATCTGATCGAATCATTTTATTTACAGAAACACCGTTAACGACGTTTGAGGAAATTTCACTGCCACTTCGTCGACCACGGTCCATTGATGATTTATTGACACAAGAGTTGACCGAATTAAAACGGTCCATTTTAAATCGGCTAAGACAGAAGGTGTCAGTATGAAGTTACGCTATTCGGTTTATTCCTTACTGTTCCTAAGCATGATTGGAATAGGATGGGAGCTGTGGGCTAAATATTATAACAAACCGTATTTACTCCCTGCTCCCTCTCATATTGGACAAAAAATGGTGGAATTACATGATATTCTCTTTTTTGTCCACCTTCCAGCGACATTGCAAATTGTAGTTATCGGGCTAACAATTTCGATTGTTTTTGGTGTAGGGTTAGCGATTTGGATGAACACAAATGTAACAGCAGAAAAAACATTTTTTCCGATTGTTATCGCTTCACAAACAATTCCCATAATCGCTTTAGCCCCTATATTTGTTTTATGGTTTGGCTATACGATTTGGAGCAAAGTCGTTGTGACCGTACTTATCACGTTTTTTCCGATTACAGTAAGTACGTTTGATGGGTTACGTTCAACGAAAAGCGAACATTTAGATTTATTAAAAACGATGGGAGCTAGTCGGTTTCAGCTTTTTACAAAAATTCAACTGCCAACCGCTCTGCCTTATTTTTATTCTGGGTTAAAAGTTGCTGTCACATTAAGTGTAATTGGAGCAGCGATTGGAGAATGGTTAGGAGCCGATGCAGGGTTAGGATATTTCAGTAGAAGAATGATGACCCAATTTGACGGGCCCGGTGTTTTCGCACCAATTGTTTGGTTATCCATACTTGGCATTACACTTTTTTTACTCGTAAAACTTCTAGAAACAATAACATTAAAATGGAGGAATTTATCTTGAAACACTATTTTCTATTTGCAATATGCTCACTATTATTATTAAGTGCTTGTGGTGCCGAACAACCAACTGAAGGTGAAAGTCAACCTGAAGCGGGAGAAGACGACTTACAAGAAACGGTAGAACCCGCTGATTTAACAAGTATGGATATAATGCTAGATTGGTATCCAAATGCTGTTCATTCATATTTATATGCAGCATTAGAAGAAGGTTATTTTGAAGAAGAAGGATTGGATGTCAATATTCGCTTTCCGGCAAACCCAACTGACCCGATTAATTTAGCAGCAACAGGCGGTGTCACTCTTGGAATCACATACCAACCAGATGTTATAATGGCAAGAGAAAAAGGGGTTCCTGTTGTGTCTGTCGCAGCGATTGTACGCTCACCTTTAAACCATTTAATGGTCATGGCAGATAGTGACATCCAATCTCCTCAAGACTTAGTTGGCAAAAGTGTTGGATACCCTGGGATTCCTGTTAATGAACCTCTATTAAAGACAATGGTGGAGTCTGATGGTGGGAACATTGAAGATGTTTCCCTTGTTGATGTTGGTTTTGAACTAGGATCTTCGATTGTAAGTAACAGAGTCGATGCCGTCATTGGCACTTATATTAATCATGAATACCCCGTTTTAGTAGAACAAGGTCATGATATTCGTTATTTTAACCCAACGGATTACGGTGTCCCTTCTTATTATGAGCTTGTCATTGTTACAAATGAAGAAACTCTGGAAAATGAGCGAGAAAATATTGAAGCGTTTTGGCGTGCTGCAACAAAAGGTTATGAACTAATGAAAGAAAATCCTTCTGAAAGTCTTGATATTCTATTTGCAAACCAAGACCAAGTCAATTTCCCGTTAAGTCGTGCCGTTGAAGACCAATCGATTGAGATTTTACTTTCAAAGATGGAAGAAGAAGGAGAACCATTTGGTAGTCAGTCTCTTGAGTCATGGCAGGAAGTTATTAATTGGCTTAAAGAAGAAGGGCTCATTGAAAATCCACCAGAAGCAGAAGAGATTTTTACAACGTTAAACTAAAAAGGCAAAGGTGAGACCAGATGTGTTTTTACACTGTGGTCTCACCTTTAATTTAGACGCAGTTGTCTAAAGGTCTATCTAGCTTAAACATTATCTTCAATCGGCTCATTAAAATTTAATCGAATCCAAGCATAATGAATCGTTCCTTCTTTCTCTTTTGTCTCAAATAAAAGGATATGCTTTCCGACATGATACTCATACGACCAAAAATCTTCCATTTCATTATATTCAACAATATCTGGTGTGCCAAGCGCATGATACAAATCACTAACCACCTTTTCATGTTCTTCAAAAGGGATTGCAATCGCACTTGTTTGATTTGTTTCTGGATTTATAAAAAAAGTGACATGAGTATAATCTAGAAATTGTCCACCATTATAATACCCTTCTTCTATGGGGTCACCATATTGTGTAATCACCTGTTCTTTTTCCGTTCCAATGGCTAGTGGAATGTCGGCTAAATATCCTTCATACGCTTTTTCAATCCAGTTAAAATCTAACGTCTCTTCTTTCCCCTCTACTGACACCGTTTTGCTAGCAATATTAATTGTCTTTACTTCTTGTTCCTTTATTTGCACTTTTTCCTTATCAGCTAGTCCATTTGCCTGTCCACAACCGCCTAGTAAAATGAGTACTAACAACAATATCACCCAGTTCACTTTTTTCATTTTGCCTCACCTCTCCAAAAATTAAGACAAATCCATTTATACTCTCTGTTTACCCAATATCCTATGTCTCTATTCAATAAACACAAATATATCAGTATCTAGTCATTTGTATTCTATGTTTCTATTCTTTATATTAGACGTAATAAGGAGCCTTTTCGTTTCATTTTTTTAGTACTCGTGAAGCAGCGACCTCCCGTGTAACCAACAGAGAATCGAAAATATAACGAAAAAACGCTTTTGAGAATCGTTTCTCAAAAGCGTTTTGTAGCAATGATTACCTTTCTATTTATCAACTTACTTTTCTTTTCTACTTGTTAACCATTCTTCAAACTCCGGTGCAAACAAAGGTTTACAATAATAATATCCTTGAATCACATGACAATCCTTTTGTTGCAAAAACTGAAGTTGTTCTTTCTTTTCTACACCTTCAGCAATTAAATCGATTTGTAAGCTTTTTGCTAACGCAATAATAGCTGTCACAACTTCACCTCCTTTTTCTTGCCCACAATCTTTAATAAACTCGCGATCAATTTTCAATGTATCAACCGGAAATGATTTTAAATATCGTAGAGAGGAGTGCCCTGTTCCAAAATCATCTATAGCAATATGTACTCCTAACAATTTCAAATCTGCCATTTTTCTAGCATTTGTTACGGTATTATCCATTGCCGTACTTTCAGTAATTTCAATCGTAACATAGTTTGGGTCTAATTCAGATTCTTGTAATGCCTGATCAATGACAGCAACAATATTTTCTTGTTGGAATTGTTTAGCTGATACATTGATAGAAACATTCATTGGCGGATAGCCAGCATCTTGCCAAGCTTTATTTTGCTTACACGCTTCGTGAATGACCCAATTTCCAATTTGATGAATTAAATTTGTCTTTTCGATAATCGGAATAAATTTCCCAGGTGGTACCATACCAAACTCTTCATCATACCAGCGCAATAGTACTTCTACACCAACAATTTCATTTGTTCTAGCATCAATTTGCGGTTGATACGCTAACATTAATTGATTTTGCTCAAAAGCTCGTCTTATATGTTTTTCAATTTCTGCTCGTTCTAACACAATATCACTCATATGTGGTTGATAATAGATATATTGCTTTTTCCCAAGACTTTTTGCTGTATTCATAGCCACATCAGCATTTCTTAATAAAGTATCGTGCTTCAACCCATCTTTAGGATACATTGAGATCCCAATGCTAACCGAGAGTGAAATCTCATTTTTATCTATTTCAAATTCTTTCGTACAAGCTTCGATAATCGCTTTACAAAGCCTATTCACATTCTCTTGTTGACTCATCCTTTCATCTGTAATTAAAACAGTGAACTCATCGCCACCAAGTCTAGCAAGAATTCCTGAATCTTCTATTGTATCTTGAAGACGCTCTGCCATTTTGATAAGCAGTTGATCTCCAAAAGAATGTCCGAGTGTATCGTTTACAGTTTTAAAACCATCAACATCAATATATAAAACAACAAATCCACTATTATCTTTTTCAGCATTATAAATTTGTTGACTAATTAACTCTCGAAACAATCGACGGTTTGGTAGATTTGTTAATCCATCATGGAAGGACATATACTCGACTTGATTATCTGCTTTCTTTCTCACTTCATGCACTAATTCATGAATATGACTAACCATTTCATTTATCCTATCAACTAGCCATTGAAAGTGCTGATTATGACCTATCTCTAACTTTTTCGAGAAATCCCCTTTTGCGACATTTCCTAAATAGGATTCTATTACACCTAATGGTCTTAGCTTTCTTTTGGCAATAAAAAGAACGATACAATACACGAGTAAAAATGCAAACAACGTCACAACGACATCAACTATGATAATTCGATTTTCAATCGCACGGTGTCTTTCATAATTAAGACCAATGAGTAACACTGTATTATCCATGAGTTGAACTCCATAATAATTAGCCTCTTTATCTAGTTGTTCACCTTCAATTAAAATAGAGTCTACGTGTTGCTGTATTATATTATCGCGTTGTTCTACTTGACCAACGACTATCATATCAGAGTCAGTGTACAGGACAAAATGGTTAAAATCCTGTTCATTCATAAGGAGCTCTTCAAAAGTTGCTTCCAAATAAAGAGTATCATCCACATGACCTTTTGTTAATTGAACGACGACATCTATTTTTTCTTTTAGTGTGTCATTCATGTATGCTTGTAACGGTGCCTTCAAAAACAAATGGGATAAACTAAAATTAACGAGAGCAACCGCAAAAAGAATAATGCCTATATATATTAATATACTTTTCATGACTAGCCGGTATTTCATGAATGTACTCCTCAATTTGACATAACAGCAAAAAGTCGTTGAATTACGCCACATCTTTTTTCTTTATTTTACACAATAGGAGAGAGAAACGACTAGCTTTTTTTGTTTGGCTTTTCACATTCACTTTTGTAATATCTTACGAATTTGTTTCATGACTTGCCATTCCCAAATCTTCCATGGCAAAACGCTTTTTAAGAAAAGTAATGGCTTTACACCTCGTCCAATTGGAAAACGAAAACTTGGATGGGGAGAAGTAGCAATGCTAACTAATAGTTTCCCGACCTCTTTTTTATCGCCATATGTTTCAACTTTATTTTCCATATAGTGTTCTAGCGCGATAACTTTGTTATAGTTCGGTGACATAGTGTCTTTCGCTTTGTTAGCCATCCGTTTTCCTCTGCTCCATATATTTGTTTTATATGACCCTGGTTCTATGAAACAAACATCGATTCCCTCATCTACTAATTCTAACCGTAAGCTTTCACTGTAGCCCTTTATAGCATGCTTAGAAGCAACATATGGGCCAATCCCAGGAAAAGCAATACTACTACTAATACTTCCTATCATGAGTATTTTTCCTTTGTTCTGTTTTCTCATATATGGAAGCACCGCATTTGTTACTGCAATAAGCCCGAAAACATTCGTTTCGAACTGTTCTTTCCATTCTTCAATCGTGACATCTTCACAAAAGCCAGACATGGCAAACCCTGCGTTATTGATGAGAATGTCAATTCGACGGCTGTTTTCAATGACTTCCTCTATCACTTGAGGGATGCTATTGAAATTTGTAACATCTAATTCTTTTATCGTCACGCGTTGTTCAAGTTGCTTTTCTTTAATAACAAGCCGTAAAGGTTCAGACCGCTCTATACTTCTTACCGTGGCAATCACATCATACCCTTTCAATGCAAATTGAATCACAGCTTCCATTCCAAAGCCACTTCCTGCACCTGTAATGAACACAACTTCTCTTTCCATCTCCGTCTCCTATTCCCGTTGCTTTTTATTTATTATATTTGATATTTATAATGAAAGCTCGTGAAAACGTCTTTGAGAACCTTGTCTCAAAGACGTTTTTCTGTTGACTATTTTAACTTATGCTTCATTCGATTTGTCTTCATTTTGTAATAATGTGTGACCTGTGTCTGGTTTTTCAATATATAAGCTGCGAGATGGAAACGCGACAGACACCCCTTCTTCTTCCAATATTCTCATAATAGTAAAGTTAATGTCTTCTTTTACCCGAAGCCATTCTCCCCACATAATTGTATTTGTGAAAAAATAAATAAAAATATCTAAACTTGAACTATTAAATTCACTAAATCGAACTAATATTAAATCTTGGTGAACTTCCTCGTGTTCCCGCAATGCTTTTTCAATTTTTCTCGCAACAGTTTCAAGTTTTTCTTTCGGCGTTGAATACGTTACACCAAGGGAAAAAGTGATTCGCCGCTTGCCCATTTGAGCCCAGTTTGTAATTGGCTCATTCGCTAACGTAGAATTCGGAACAGTCACAACCGAATCCGCAAACGTTCGGATTTTCGTACTTCGAAACGTAATATCTTCTACAACCCCTGTAACAGTTGGGGTTTCAATCCAATCCCCTTTTTGGAAAGGCTTTTCCGTAATAATAATGACACCACCAAAAAAATTACTCACTGTATCTTGGGCTGCTAAGGCAAACGCAAGACCACCTAGACCTAACCCAGCAACTAACCCTGTAATTTGAATATCCCACACACCTAGTACGATTGTTAATGTTAGTGCAATAACTAGGAAACGAAGTCCTTTTGATAAAAAAGGAATAAGCATACTTTTTTCTTCATCTTCATCAATATGATTAAACATCCTCATAAATAATGATGAATTTTCAGCAGTGAAATTATAAAGGCCCCATCCGACTAGTAAAATGATGGACGATCCGTACACTTTTTCTAAAGTTAGCATAACATCGGGCCGGACCGGCAAATAAATTAGTGCAACATACGTTCCTACTATGATAAAAAACGTCCGTAATGGTTTTTCAAATGCTAATAACACATTTGTAAATATGTCAGTCGGTGTTTTCTTTGAAAACCGAACAATTAGTTTGAAAATATAACGTGTAAACACTTTTCTAAAAATATGAAACAACAGAAAAATCGCAAGCGCTATTCCTATATCAACCCATTTGATACGATAAAAATAGTCAGTTATATTCACCCAATCCCAATCCATAACATCCACACCTTCATTAAACTTCCCGACCATTTTATCATATTTTGCATTTTATGCTCTATAAATTTCTGCTCGAATCATGCTTCGGACATGTATTCCACTATTACATACAAAACCACCATTTTTCATTTTCTACCGGACATACGTTCCTTTATCCTTCAAAATAACATTGCTTTACAGTCGTTTTTACTAAAGTAACGGAACATATGTCCGATAGCATCTACATTCCCGTCTTTTTTCTTTACTTAGCGGAACCCCTGTCCGATTAAAACGTGACACTAAGAGGAACGCAAGCGAAGTGCGGAGCCTTCGCTCTGATAGAACCAAAATTTTTATGCTTTCTTATCTGTCCAAAAGAACAAGCTGCCGAGAAGTTCTCGACAGCCTGATTCAAAGAATTACTCTTTTGTGTTGTTCGTTGCTTCTTCATTTGACCCATCTTCAACAACTTCTTGAATAAGATGACCAATATCTCCACCGTCATGGGTAGAATCTTGTTCTTGTTGATTTTGGTTTTCGGACGTAGATTGAGAGTTGGACTCTGTTTGTTCTCCTTTATTGTCATCAAATAAATCTGCGGTCCATTCGCTTCCCATCTCAAGTAGCATATGAGAAATTTTTCCGCCTTCTCTTTCTGTTTGGTCAAATTGCTTCATAATATCTTGACGAAGTTCTTGTCCTTTTTTAGGGGCTAATAAAAGCGCTCCCGTTGCACCGATTACACCACCAATTAAAGTTCCTACAAGCATCGTGTTACCCGAACGTCGTTTTCTCATAAACAAAATCACCATCCCCTTCCATCAATGGTTATAAAAGTCCTCATCATTAGCATTCACTTTCATACCCATTTTTTATTCGAATGAAACAAGGTTTTTGGTGATTTTTCTATCCGTGATACACCATTTCTCCATTTATGAAGGTGGATTCCACTTTCGTTTCTACTGCAAAAGGATGACCTGTCCATATAACAAAGTCAGCATCTTTTCCTTTTTCTAATGAGCCAACTCGGTCCTCAACACCAAGGTGTTTTGCTGCATTGGACGTGACCATTTTCCATGCTTCTTCTTCGGGTACACCGTGTTTGACTGCATTCGCCAATGAAGTAAGTAAATACTCAATTCCAACGACAGGATGATCTGTCGTTACAGAAACAGAAATCCCTTTTTCCATTAATTCTTTCACCGTATGCCACCCTTTATCAGCAAGCTCCACTTTTGAACGTGTCGACATCGTAGGTCCTACAGAGACACGAATATTTTGTTTTGCTAAAAAGTCAGAAATTTGATGTCCTTCTGTACAATGTTCAATTGTGAGATCAAATCCAAATTCTTGTTTTAAACGAATGATTGTGACGATATCATCAGCACGGTGAGCGTGTACTCTCAGTGGAATTTCTTTTTTTAATACTTTTGCTAACTGTTCAAGCCCTAAATCTCTTGCATGGTGTTTATCTTTTTCTATTGCGTTTAAATAATTTTGAGCTTTTATAAACTCTTGTCTAAAAAGAGCCGCTACGCCCATTCGTGTCACAGGTGCTTTTCCTTTCGAGCCATAAACGCGTTTTGGATTTTCTCCAAGAGCGGCTTTCATCCCAGAAGGATTTCGGATTACCATTTCATCAACAATGGTCCCAACTGTTTTTAACACAACCATCTCACCACCAATGACATTTGCACTGCCTGGCATGATTTGAACTGTAGTTACACCTGAACGTCTAGCATCTTCAAAGCCTTTTTCAACAGGATTAATGCCATCTAATGCTCTTACAAACGGAGTAACGGGATCACTCGTTTCATTAAAATCGGCTCCCGCTGGTCCAACCCCTTCTTCATGAACGCCAAGATGAGTATGTACATCGATAATACCCGGTGTAATAAATTTTCCTGTAACATCGATTAATTCAGCATCACTTGGAATTTCCACTTGTTCTCCAACAGCAACTATTTTATCGTTTTCCACAAGTAATGTACCTTTTGTTAACATCGTACCTTCTCCCGTTATCATCGTTGCATTTGTATAAGCTCTCATTCCATCACTCCTCGTAAATAATAATATATCATGATAATTTTAGTAAAAAAGAAGTGTCGTTGTCCAACTATCTGACTTTTCATTTTATTCTCATTTTTTAAAGCACTCAAAAAAGGTGTCCAAAAGAGATTACATACCTTTAAGACACCAAAACTATGAAATGGCTTTTATTACGATTGTGTTCTTGTTCTTTTTTCTGTTCGATTAACAGCAGCAGCCATAAATTTATGGAAAAACCACTCTCCTACACTAATGACTAGTGCGGAAATAAAAGCGACAGAAAGTGGTACTCCAACACCATAAAGAAATGGCCCGATTAACCAAATTGCAAATGTTGTTAACCCTAAATCAGCAATAGTGGCAACCGTATTATTTGTGATTCTTAAAATTCCCACATCACCAATAATATAACTAATCCCCACAATTAAAAGCGATAATCCAAACGTTGAACCTGCAGGATAATTATAAACACCAGTTAAAATCAGTAGCAACACAATGGTGACCATTAACGTTTTCACAATAATAGCTGATAAATGTCGAATGAATATCACTCCTTTTATTTTAGTTTTATTATTTACTTATCAAAAGCAAATTACATTGACGCTTTTTTGTTTTAAAGGCAGCAATAAGTGAAAGGAAGAAGGAAATGGCAATTTTTCAACATTTTAAACACCTTCTTGTTATAATCATGGAGAGTTGGTTTAATCTATGTAAGACATACTTGAAGAGGGAAAAAAATGACACTCATTTATCTTATTATTATTGTTGCTTTTCTTGATACCTTTTCTCAATTGCCGATTATCTCCCCGTTTGCGATGAGCCTAGGGGCAACTCCGCTACTGACAGGTGTAATTATTGGCATGTATTCGTTCACTAATATTATTGGAAACCTTCTTGCCGGGTTTTGGATTGATAAACGAGGGGCCAAACCTATTCTTTTTATAGGAATGCTCCTAGTCAGTGTGATGATGTTTTTTTATACCGTCACAACAAACGCCGAACAACTCATTGTCGTTCGCTTTTTTCACGGTTTAGCAGGGGGACTAATCGTTCCCGCTGCCTTTACGATTCTTAGTGCCAAAAAAGTAGAAACACGAAAAGGAAAAGTTATGGCTTTTTCAGGGGCTGCTGTTGGTATTTCTGCGATTATTGGTCCTCCGATCGGCGCTATCATTAGTAGTTCCTTTGGTTATGACAGCTTATTTTATTTTCTTAGTGGTCTTATGCTCATTTTTTCTCTTTGTGCTTTGTTTTTTTTACATCCTAGTCAAAAGCAAAACCAACTCCAATTGCAGAACAAAACACCGCATGGATTTCGACTATCTAAAACTTTACTATATTCTTACTTATCCATATTTTTATTATTATGTACACTAGGGATTTTAACGTATGCTCTGCCATTACAAGTAAGTGAACTTCACTTGCACTTTGCATTGACGGGACCACTATTAAGTACATTTGGTATTATTGCTATCCTCATCTTTTTGTTGCCGACAAATAAATTATTTGACATTGAAAATAAGGAGACAATAACTTCCATTGGCCTTTGTTTCATTTCTATTGCCTTACTTTTATTATCCTTATCCACAAATGCTCTCGGTTTATTTACTGCGATGGTCGTGTATGGAATCGGCTTTGCCTTCATTTTTCCAACGACAAGTGCGATTGTCCTTGATCATTCTGGAAACGAAAGACGTGGAATAGCCTTTGGGATTTATTATGCTTGCTTTTCGTTTGGTGTCATTTGTGGATCAATTCTTTCTGGCATACTTCCACTTTCTCCATCAACTTTATTCTTGTTCGGAACAATCACAACCTTACTTACTCTTGGATTTTTTAAGGTCGTCATGTTTCTTAAAAAAGTATAAACTTTTAACAATATCTACTAATTAGTAAGAAATTTGCTTCCATTGCATTCTGTTCTTTTTCTTACATTGCTATGATTCTTTATAGCGAGTTTTTTTACAATGGGGGACATATTTGTGAAGAAAGAAAAAGAACAGATGAAAAAACTATCTTTATTTGCTATCTCGTGGCCCATCTTTATTGAGCTTTCCCTTCATATGTTAATGGGAAATGCTGATACATTTATGCTTAGTCAATATTCAGATGATGCAGTTGCAGCCGTTGGCGTTTCAAATCAAATATTGTCTGTTATGATTGTCATGTTCGGGTTTATTGCAACTGGAACAAGTGTCCTCATTGCCCAGTTTTTAGGAGCCAAACAGGAGAAAGAAGCAAGTCATATTGCCGTCGTTTCGATTATATCCAATCTCATAATAGGTCTTATCATCGGTATTGTGCTACTCTTTTTCTCACAATCATTATTACAACTAATCGGTGTTTCACCTTCTATTCTTTCTGAAGCTACGATTTATCTTCAAATTGTAGGGCTGTCATTGCTCGCTCAATCTGGAATTATGACCATTGGTGCAACATTGCGTAGTTATCGATTTACAAAAGACGTGATGTACGTAACGATTGGAATGAATATCCTTAATGTTATTGGGAATTATTTATTTATCTTTGGGCCTTTTGGGATTCCTGTTCTCGGTGTTCAAGGTGTTGCCCTTTCAACTGCATTGAGTAGAACTATCGGTATTATAGTTATGTTACTTGTATTATATAAGCGTGTAAATGGAAAGCTTCCCTTTTCAAATGTTTTTAAACGATTCCCAGCATTTGAATTAAAAAAAATCTTAAAAATCGGCATTCCTTCCGCAGGAGAACATTTATCCTTTAATGGCTCACAATTAGTTATTACATCATTTATCGTTTTACTCGGAACAGAAGCGTTAACAACACGAGTTTATGCACAAAATATTGGGATGTTTGTGTTGCTTTTTTCCATCGCTATTGGGCAAGGAACCCAAATTATCATCGGACACCAAATTGGGGCAAAACAGTTAGAAGAAGCTTATAAGCGCTGTATCACTAGCTTACAAATCGCCATTGGCTTAGCTGCCTTTGTCGGGTTTGTCATCTTTTTATGCAGTGAGCCCATTTTGCGTATTTTCACTGATAATACGGACATCGTAAAAACTGGGGGACTCTTACTTTTACTTACAGTCCTCGTTGAACCAGGACGCGCTTTTAATGCAGTTGTAATAAATTCGTTACGTGCTGCAGGTGATGTGAATTTTCCTGTCCTTATTGGGATAATTTCAATGTGGGGTGTGAGTGTTCCGATTGCGTATTTGCTTGGGATTCATCTTGGTTATGGGTTAATCGGGATTTGGATTGCTTTTATTATAGATGAATGGCTTCGTGGAATATTGATGTTATGGCGGTGGCGTCAAGGGAAATGGCGTGAGATGGCTTTTGTTCACAACCAAAAATCACATGTGTCTTAGTGTTTCATTTTGTCCAATTCGCTACTGAAATATGATAAATTAGATTACATCAATATAATTTCGTTCCTGTTGAGGAGTTGGACTTTATGTTTGAACTTTTACTCGTTATGATCGAGCGTCTCGGTATTATTATCGCTGTCGCCTTTCTTATGACTCGGTTGAAGTTTATTCGTTTCTTAATTGAAAAAAGAGAGATCACCTTTACACATAAAATGAGCATCATCATCATTTTTGGATTATTTGGGATTGTTGGAACGTACACGGGATTAACCGTAAATGTTCAAGATAGTTCTTACAGTAGAAGTGTTCTTCATTTAGCGGAAGGAGAAGCTATTGCCAACTCTCGGGTTATCGGTGTTGTAATCGCTGGTATTCTTGGTGGATGGAAAGTTGGTCTTGGAGCTGGACTCATCGCTGGCATCCATCGCTATTTGCTAGGTGGCTTTACCGGATTTGCCTGTGGTTTATCGGCGGTAATTGCTGGTTTATTAGCTGGCTATTTTCACAAAAAACAAAACACCACCCAATCCACCATCCCCATTCAAACCGCCTTTCTTGTTGGTGCGCTAGCTGAAGCGGTCCAGATGAGTTTAATTTTATTACTTTCGCGTCCGTTTGACGATGCTGTCACATTAGTAGGCAATATTGGCTTACCAATGATTATTGCGAATGGGATTGGTGTTGCTATCTTCATCCTCATTATTCGAAATGTTTTCCATGAAGAAGAAAAACGCGGGTCCCTACAGGCTCAAAAAGCGTTAAAATTAGCAGATTTAACATTAAATTTTTTACGAACCGGATTAAAAGAAAAGTCAGCGAAATCAACTTGTGACATTTTATTAAAAGAAGTGCAAGTGGATGCCGTATCGATAACAAATAAAGAAAAGGTCTTGGCTTTTTCAGGTATCGGTGAAGACCATCATGTCACAGATGATACGATAAAAACAGAAGTGACAAAGCGTGTACTCCATGAAGGAAATCTTATTATAGCGAAAGCGGGTGAAATCGGCTGTACTCATAATCATTGTTTATTAAAAGCCGCTGTCATCGCCCCTCTTAAAATTAAAGATGATACCATTGGGACTTTGAAATTTTATTTTACATCAGAAGACGATATTTCCCCTATGACGCTTGAACTTAGCAAAGGACTTTCAACCCTTCTCAGTCACCAACTGGAATTATCTGAAGTAGATCGACATTTAGAACTAGCGAAACAAGCTGAGATTAAAGCTTTACAAGCTCAAGTGAGTCCCCATTTTTTATTTAATGCATTAAATACAATCATTGCACTAATTCGGATTGACCCGATGAAAGCCCGAAAATTACTTGTTTCTCTTTCTCACTTTTTCAGGCAAAACTTAGCGGGGACAACGACAACAAAGACAACATTAGAAACAGAGTTAAAACATGTTCAAGCTTATCTTGAAATTGAAGAAGCAAGATTTTCTGATAAATTAAAAGTGACATATGACATAGACGACGAAGCGATTTCATGTATACTCCCTCCTATGACACTACAGCCGATCGTCGAAAATGCGATAAAGCATGGTGTCAAAACATTAACAGACGATAGCTTTATTGAGATCAAAGTAAAAAAAGAAACAGATTGTGTAAAAATTTCAGTTATAGATAATGGTATAGGAATTGAGGAAGAACGGATTCACAGCCTCATGAAAGAAAAAGTTCCTTCCCATACAGGAACAGGAATTGGCCTTTATAATGTGAATCGACGATTACAAATGATGTATGATGAAAGGGCAAGCTTACAAGTAACGAGCAATAAAAAGGGAACTTGTATTTCATTTACGCTTCAACATAGGGAGATAACAAATGAAAAATAAAATCCGTACAATTATTATTGACGATGAACCATTAAGTAGAGACGAACTGAAATTTTTATTAAAAGAATATGAAGATATTGACCTTATCGGTGAAGCTGAATCTGGAGAAAAAGGGTTAACGCTTATTATGACACAAAAACCAGATGTTGTGTTTTTAGATATTGAAATGCCACAAATGTCTGGGATTGACTTGGCCAATACATTGCACAATATGCGAAAAGTTCCTCTGATTATTTTTGCAACGGCTTATCCTGATTATGCAGCTTTAGCCTTTCGCGTTCATGCGCTCGACTATTTATTAAAACCATTTGATGAAACACAATTACAGGAGACAATCAGTCGAGTGAGAGCTCGATTAACAACAACCGAACGAAATGGTACATCGACAGCTGGACGTATAGCTAAACTGGCTGTAGAACATGACGGGCGAATTGTGTATCTTCACCCGTCAGACATTTCGTATTTATTTCGGGAAGAGCGAGAAACAATCCTTTGCACAAATGACGTTAAATATAGTTCAAAAATGACTTTAAAAGAATTAGAAGAAAAATTAAGTGGCTACCCTTTTTTTCGTACACATAAAAGTTATCTTGTAAACCTTGACAAAGTTGAACAGCTCATTCCTTGGTTTAATGGAGCATACCAAGTGAAGATGGTGGGAAAAAAAGAGGAAATTCCAGTAAGTCGTAATTATGTTAAAGCATTACGCGAACAACTCGAACTTTAAATAAAGCATTATAAACCTAACAAACAACATGTTAGGTTTTTCTTTTTACATGTTAGACACAACTTCGTCACATTTATTAATTACGGTGATAAAATGAAAGCGTATTCAACAAAGTGAAAAGGGGTGTCTACACATGGTTACTTTTTTAGTTGCTATTGCACTTTTAATTATCGGTTATTACACGTATGGTAAATTCATTGAAAAGATTTTTGGTGTGAAAGAAGCGAGAATGACTCCTGCTTATAGTATGAAAGATGGCGTCGATTATATCCCAATGGGAACAAACCGCAATTCATTAATTCAGCTCTTAAATATAGCGGGCGTTGGTCCAATCTTTGGTCCTATTATGGGTGCGTTATATGGTCCAGTCGCTTTTATTTGGATTGTCGTCGGGGCTATTTTTGCCGGAGCTGTCCATGATTATTTGACTGGGATGATTTCGATTCGAAATAAAGGAGCCCATTTACCACAGTTAGCCGGTCAATTTTTAGGAAAGTCGATGAAACATGTTGTTAATGCCGTAGCTGTCCTTCTTTTATTACTCGTAGGTACAGTTTTTGTAACTGCACCTGCAGGACTTCTATTTAACTTAATGAATGGTGCCGTTGCTTTAGGTATTATTGTTGGTGCTATTTTTGTTTATTATATCTTTGCTACATTACTCCCTGTAGATAAAATTATCGGTCGCATTTATCCAATCTTAGGAGCTCTTTTATTAATTAGTGCGATTGGTGTTGGGGGAATGTTAATTTTCACAGGAGCCCCAATTCCTGAATTAACATTTGAAAATATGCATCCTGCTGGTGCTGCTATCTTTCCATTGCTCATGATTACGATTGCTTGTGGTGCGATTTCAGGATTCCACGCAACACAGTCTCCGATCATTTCTAGAACATTACAGAACGAACAAAATGGTCGTAAAGTGTTTTATGGCATGATGATTGTAGAAGGTATTATTGCAATGATTTGGGCGGCTGCCGCAATGAGCTTATTCTATGGAACAGATTTAAGCGAACTTCTCGCAAATGGAGGGGCTGGTCTTGTTGTTAGTGAGGTTGCCTTTACATTACTTGGCGCGATTGGTGGTACTTTAGCAGTACTTGGGGTTATCGTTCTTCCGATTACATCTGGAGATACTGCGTTCCGTTCCGCACGTATGATAATCGCTGAATATATTAACGTTGGCCAAGTGAAGCTATTAAGTCGATTATGGATTGCTCTTCCTTTGTTTGGTCTTTCATATATGCTAACAAATATGGACTTCCAAATTTTATGGAGATATTTCGGTGTAACCAATGCTTCCATCAGTGCAATTGCTCTATTTGTCGGGGCTATGTATCTAGCTATCCAGTATAAACTTCATTGGGTTGCAACCATTCCAGCTACATTTATGACGATGGTATCATTAACGTTTATCTTTAATGCACCAATTGGCTTTGGCTTACCAATGACAACGTCGTATATAGCTGCTGCAATTGGAACTGTTATTATTTTAGCTTTATTCGCTTACAAAGTAAGATTAAACCGAGCAGAATCAAACTTCAAGCTTGATGCCGATGAGGGCCATAAAGCCGCATAATGACATGAAAGGCTGAGACATACAAGGAGGGTTTAACAGAGATTTAATCTCGTTAATCAAACTCCTTCGTCTCAGCCTCTTATTGTATAAAAACTAGAAATCTATTACTCTTTCGATGCAAGTTCATTTACATCGTCAGAAGACAATGCCTTGTCATTATACACAATTACTTCATCCATTAACCCTTTGAAAGGAACATCCCAATGGTTAACACCTAAACCAAAATATCCATTTGTTGTCGTAAATACATTCGGGAAACCTGGTCCACTAAACCGTTCTTCTCCATTAATATAAATCGTAATATCGCCTTCATCGACCGTAATAGCAACATGAGACCATTCTCCAACTTGAAGTTTTGTCCCTGTTCCTGCATCATACCATGGCGAACTTCCTGACCATACCATCGTATCTTGGTTTACGCCATCATGCCCTTTAGGCACAAAACTAATCCAACTATTTTCATTTCTTGCCCCAAAGAACGCTGTTGTGTAGTCTGTTACTTGTTCGGGTTTTAACCAAAATGCAACAGAATACGTATGACTTGTTATTAATCCATTTGGCAAACGAATTCCAGATGCACCATCAAATACAGCGGCTTGACCAAATACTCCATCGGCAAACGTAATCGTACCACCATCATTCGTAATCCGGTTTCCAGTTACTTTACCGTCTCCGAATTGCTCATAACCAGCACTATTTTTTAAGTTGCCATCGAATTTATAGTGGGCAACAAGTTGGCCATCTTTCCGTTCTAGAACCGTTACATGAAATTCTTTTGTTTTCGTCGTTTTTCCATTTTTTATTGTTGCTGTTAATGAGACAGAAGCATCTCCGTCTCCTGGGTTCGGTCTTGTTACTTGCCCTGAGTTTGAGATGACATTTTCATTTGAAGATTTCCATGTAATTTCTGTTTGACGCATTGCTTCAGTTGGTAAGTCGAGATGACTAATGACAGTATCATCTAGCTGTAAATCGTGAAATACCGCTTCTACGATTTCTTTTTCTGTTTTTGTTTCCACTTGACTTCCCCATACAGCTACTCCTTCTTTTGATAAAGCTGAAAAGGTCATTACATACGTTTCAGACGTTGGATCCCATTGTCTCAAGAACACGCCATCATAAGTAGAACCTGCAATCTTTAATTCAACCGCATTATGCCCAGTCGTTTTCCAAGTTCCTGTGACGGCTCCTGATATTTTATTGTTTTTTTCTAGTGTAATTAATGATGACTTTTTAATGTCAGCAGTAATCTCTTTTCCGTGATTAATAAACTTATATTCTCCTATTACATCTTGGCGATTGATTTTTGAAATCGTTTCTCCTGTATAACGATACGGAGCAATGACTGGCCAGCCATGTTTATTCATAAACATTTGATGTACTCGAATTTGATGCATTTCTCCTTGCTCAGGGAAACGAGTATGGAAAATTAAATAATGCTTTCCTGTTTCTTCATCGTAATAAACAGAATTATGTCCTGGTGAAACATAACCTGTACCAATTCCTGTCCCTTTTTCACCGATTTCACGCTCAAACAAAAAGTTCCCCATTTGTTTTACACCATAAGGCTCGATCGAACGGTCATCAAAAAGTGGTAAACTTGGGTCAGATTTAACTTCTGTCATTTTGTTTCCTTCAGCATCATAATAAGGTCCATCTGGATTTTCTGATCGAGCGACTCGCATATTATAACCACCGATTGCATCTAAGCCACCGAAAGTTACATACAAGTAGTAATAATCCGTTTCAGGACTATAAGAGATGTAAGGAGCTTCGATTCGACTATGATTACCTCCCATTAAATGAGTACCATATCCTTGATCTGGTAAAGGGAATCCTGTTTCACGATCTAATTCTAAAATAAATAATCCACCTGAATATGAACCATATACCATCCATAAACGACCTTCTTTATCAAAGAAAACATCTGGATCAATCGCATTTGGATGAATTGTTGCATCGTAGATTGTCCCATCTGGACTTTCTTCTCCCCACATTCCTGATTTTAAGAAGATTCCTAAATTTTCATATGGCCCTTCGATATTATCGGCAACCGCAATACCTAATGCTGATCTTGGCGCATCACCTTGACAAGCATTGTAATACATATAAAACTTACCGTCTTCTAATTGAATTACGTCTGCTGCCCATAATGTATCCGAATTTGCCCACTCAAACGCTTCCGCAAGCTCTTCATATACATTAGGGATTAATGGATTTCCATTATGGACATGAGTTGAGATCTGTTCCCAGTTCATAAAATCCTTCGTTTTCGCAGAAGCGAGGTGTGAACCAAATACATAAAAAGTATCCTCTACTTTAATGACAGCTGGATCATGAACAGAAGCCTCTGTAAAACTTGGAATCTCTCCTTCATATGGAACATGAGGTCGATTGCTATTGCTATTATTACTATTTCCTTTGTTCGATTTGTCTGATGCGCCTTGTGCAAACACTGTAGCTGGAATTAACAGCGCTATTACGAGACACATCAAAATCATTTTTCTTACTCTACTTTTCTTCATTTTCTTACCCCTTCCTTTGAAAGCCTTTTCATATATTTTGTTTTATAAAAAGCTAGCTTGAACACTAGCTTTTTATAAAAGTTATACCTATGTTATTTATTTACATAGAACCATTTCTCTTCTCCTGGATAAGGACAGCTTTTTTCTTTGAATAGCGCACGATATGTGATGATGTCACCAGAATGTTTGCACGTCATTCCGCGTTGAAGTGAAGGGCAATCCATACAAATCGCAACTCTACTTTCATATATCTCATCAGACACTGCTTTTGACTTATCTTCTAGAACATAGTCAAAGTTTAGTTCCTCTGAGATTCCACAGCTCCTACACAATCGTTGTGATTGCATTTTTCTCTTATCCTAGTGAAATGATAGCAACAGAAGTTGGTGGTAACGTAACTGTCAATTGCTCACCTTCAACTTCGATTGTATCAAGAGTTGTTGGTTTTACATTTTCCGGATTGTCAAATGTATTGTGGGCATTTCTTTCCGATGCTGTCAGCACTCTACCTGAAACATGTTGAATCGTCTCTTTTAAACCACGAAGCTCAAGCGTAATGTTCGACTCTTCTTTATGGTTTAAATTACATAAGCTAATGTTTACTTTTCCTTCTTTATCTTTTGAAGCCGACACACTAATTTCTGGTAATTGCTCACCATTTAACTCATATGTCTCACTTGTAATATTCAAATCTAACTTCGTTGCATCTTGATGAACTTTAAACATTTCAAACACATGATAGGTTGGCGTTAATATCATTTTTTCCCCTTCAGTTAAAATCATCGCTTGAAGAACATTAACTGTTTGTGCGATATTTGCCATTTGAACACGGTCATTATGATCATGGAAAATATGAAAATGAACACCAGCTACAAGCGCATCTCGAATTGTATTTTGTTGATATAAAAACCCTGGGTTTGTTCCTGGCTCAACGTCAAACCACGTTCCCCATTCGTCAATAATCATACCGATTCGCTTTTCTGGGTCATATTTATCCATTATCGTCGCATGTTTTGTAATGAGTTCATCGATATGAAGGGCTTTTTTCATGGTGATAAACCACTCTTGTTCAGTCGGGTCTAATGCAGCCCCTTTTCCTTTCCAGAAATCACCTGGAATCGTGTAATAATGAAGGCTTAATCCATCCATTAACCAATGAGCTTCACGCATTAATACTTCTGTCCAGCGGTAGTCATCAACGTTTGCCCCACCAGCAATTTTATAAATTTTGTTGTCGCCATAATTTCTTACATACGTTTGGTAACGGCGATATAAATCTGCATAATACTCAGGACGCATGTTTCCACCGCAACCCCAGTTTTCATTACCAACTCCAAAATATTTTAAAGCCCATGGTTTTTCACGACCATTTTCTTTGCGCCAATCGGCCATTGGAGATTCTCCGTCAAAAGTCATATACTCGACCCATTCAGACATTTCTTGAACTGTACCACTTCCAACATTTCCACAAATATACGGTTCTGTTTCTAACATGTCGCATAGCATCATAAACTCGTGCGTTCCAAAATGGTTATTTTCGACAACGCCACCCCAGTGCGTATTGACCATTCGTTTACGAGATTCTCGTGGGCCAATCCCATCTTTCCAATGATACTCATCAGCAAAACATCCCCCTGGCCAACGTAACACTGGAATCTTAATGTTCTTTAAAGCAGCTACTACATCATTACGGATCCCATTGGTGTTTGGAATGGGAGAATCTTCTCCCACCCAAAACCCTTCATAAATACATCTCCCAAGATGTTCTGCAAAGTGACCATATATGTTTTTGTTAATCGTGCCTTTTTCAATGTCGGTATTTACAACAACTTTATTTGCCATGATACATCCTCCTTTTTATTTTTCAGTAACAAAAAGTTTTTCTACATGGGCTATAACATTATCAACATGGAACCCAAATTCTTTTACAATGGTGTTCCCATTTCCAGAAGCTCCAAAAGTATTGATTCCAATAATGGCTCCTTTATCTCCAACATATCGTTCCCAACCTAATGGGTATGCCATTTCAATCGCAACTCGTGCTTTAATATGAGAAGGAAGTACAGATTCTTTGTACTCAGGAGTTTGCTGTTCAAATAATTCCCAACTTGGCATACTTACAACTCTAACAGCGACGTCTTTTTTCTTAAGCTGTTCTTTTGCTTCAACAGCTAGGCTCACTTCTGAACCTGTAGCAAGTAAAATGACATCTGCATCTCCTTCACAATCAGACAACACATATGCCCCTTTTTGAACACCTTCTTTTGCTAACTTTGCTGACCCTTCTAATACTGGTAAGGCTTGACGTGTTAACACCATGGCCACTGGGCTTTCATTTTGGCTAAATGCATAACGATACGCTTCTGTCGTTTCATTTGCGTCTGCTGGGCGAATGACCGTTAACCCAGGAATAACTCGTAATGAAGGAAGCTGCTCAACAGGCTCATGAGTTGGTCCATCTTCACCTACTGCAATACTATCATGTGTAAACACATAAACAACAGGTTGCTTCATCATGGCTGCTAATCGAATAGAAGGACGAAGATAATCTGAGAATACAAAGAATGTTCCTCCGAATGGGCGAACCCCTCCATGAAGGGCTAATCCATTTAAAGCTGCTCCCATCGCATGTTCACGAACACCAAACCAAATATTTTTCCCAGCAAAATTTTCTTTACTAAAGTTTGGCAACCCTTTTAAAGTCGTATTGTTTGAACCAGCTAAATCAGCAGATCCTCCAAACAAAGTCGGTAAATGTGTGGCAATCGCATTTAAAGCCGCTCCAGATGATTGTCTTGTTGCCATCTTTGGAGACTCTGGACCATACACTGGTAGCTCTTTATCCCATCCTTCAGGAAGTTCACCATTTATCGCTTGTTTAAATTGCTTTGCTAGTTCTGGAAATTGTTGTTCATAGTTTTCAAACAATTCATTCCAACTCGCTTCCGCCTTTGCACCATTTTCTTTTATTTGAGCAAAATGGTGACGAACTTCATCAGGAACGAAAAATGGTTCATGCTCCCATCCGTATTGTTCTTTTGTTAATTTCACCTCATCACTTCCAAGTGGCGCACCATGAGAGGCTGATTTTCCAGACTTATTTGGACTTCCATGACCAATTACTGTTTTAATTTCTATTAAAGTCGGGCGATTTTTTTCTGCTTTTGCTGCTGCAATTGCTGCTCCAATAGAAACTGTATCTGTCCCATCTTCAACTCGAGTATAATGCCAGCCATACGCTTTAAATCTTTGTTCAACATTTTCAGAAAAAGACATATGAAGGTCGCCATCTAAAGAAATATCATTTGAATCATATAGAACGATTAATTTTCCAAGTCCCATATGCCCCGCCATTGATGCTGCTTCTGATGCGATCCCTTCCATTAAATCGCCATCTCCACAAATCGTGTATGTATAATGATCAACAAGAGAATATCCTTCCTGATTGTAAGTTGCTGCTAAGTGGGCTTCGGCCATCGCCATACCAACTGCTGTTGAAATTCCTTGACCTAATGGTCCTGTTGTAGCTTCAACTCCAACAGTATGACCATACTCAGGGTGTCCTGGTGTTTCGCTTCCTAGTTGACGAAAGTTTTTTATTTCTTCCAATGAAAGGTCATACCCTGTAAGGTGAAGTAAGCTGTACAAAAGTGCTGAACCATGACCAGCAGAGAGTACAAAACGATCTCGGTCGAAAAATTGAGGATTATTAGGATTGTGTTTCATATGATTTGTCCAAAGTTCATAAGCCATCGGTGCAGCTCCCATTGGCATTCCCGGATGACCTGAATTCGCTTTTTCTACCATATCAATCGATAAAGTGCGAATGCTATTAATTGCTTTTAGCTCAATACTCATCTTTTTTACTCCTTCTTGGTTATATTTTCGGGACACTTTCCCAATCACTTAAAAATTGTTCAATTCCTTTATCTGTTAACGGATGTTTCCATAGTTTAGGAAGAAGTGAACCTGGTATGGTGGCAATATCTGCTCCTGCAAGCGCTGTTTTCTCCACATGTTCAATATTACGAATACTAGCTGCAATGATTTCCGTTTCAAACTGATAGTTTGTTAGAATCGTTTTTAAATCTCTTACTAACGCCATTCCTTCTGTTCCAATATCATCTAATCTTCCTACAAATGGGCTAATATACGTTGCTCCTGCTTTGGCAGCCATTAATCCTTGTGCGGCTGAAAACACTAACGTCACATTTGTTTTTATCCCACGTTTTGTTAACTCATATGTAGCTTCTAATCCATCCTCTGTCATTGGAAGCTTAATAACGACATTTGGTGCCCAAGTCGCTAGTTCCTCTGCTTCTTTTACCATTTCTTCTGCTTTTAACCCAATAACTTCAGCACTGACTGGACCATCCACTACAGCACATATGTCTTGAATAATATCTTTAAAAGGACGACCTTCTTTTGCAATTAATGTTGGGTTTGTTGTAACCCCATCAACAAGTCCTAATTTTGTAATTCGTTTGATTTCCTCAAGGTTACCAGTATCTAAGAAAAACTTCATCTAACCATTCCACTCCTTCTCTTTTATTAAAAGGGATTCTCCTTAACACGTACGAACCTATAATTGTTATTATATTTTTTAATTATAGTTGTACGTACATTTCAATTGTAAACGTAGTCACTTTTTTTGACAAGAGCTAATATTACGTTTTCTAAACATTTCTAATTTAGTCACAACTAAAAAAGCAGAGCTTTTATGATTCATAGAAGCTCTGCTTTGGCAGTAATTTGCTATTAAAATTTACGTGCAATATCATTCCAACGTAATTCATTTTGGAATTGCATTACATTTGTAGACTCATTTATAAACACACACTCAATATCTGTCATTGTTGCCCAGTCATATAGTTGCTCTGGTGTTACTTCAAACGAGAAGACCGTATGATGCGCACCACCGGCATGAATCCACGCTTCAGCTGATTCACTTAACGATGGTTGTGGTTTCCATAAAATTTGAGCCACCGGTAGCTTCGGCATTTCTTGAACTGGCTTTACTGCATCAACTTCATTCACAACTAGGCGGAAACGATTTCCTAAGTCAATTAATGATGCATTTAATGCGCGCCCTTCAGCACCATTAAACACCATACGAGCAGGGTCTTCTTTTCCACCAATCCCTAAAGGATGAACTTCAATTTTCGGTTTTGTTGCTGCAATTGTAGGACAAACTTCTAACATATGCGAACCTAAAACAAGCTCATTTCCTTTTTCTAAGTGATACGTATAATCTTCCATAAAGGATGTTCCTTTACCATCTGCAATAATCTTCATCATGCGAGTTAAAGCCGCTGTTTTCCAGTCGCCTTCCCCACCGAAACCATACCCTTGCTCCATTAACCGTTGCACCGCAAGTCCAGGTAATTGCTTCATGCCATGTAAGTCTTCAAAATTCGTTGTAAACGCCGTAAATCCACCTTCTTCTAAGAAAGACTTCATCCCTAATTCAATTCGTGCTTGATATAAAATGGAATTACGATATTCTTCAGACGTTGATGCTGCTGCATTGATATCATACAATTCTTCATATTCTTTATATAGAGCTTCTACAGCTTCATCAGAAATTTCGTTCATTCGTTCAACTAAATCTCCAATTCCAAAAGCAGATGTTGTCCACCCAAATTTAATTTGAGCTTCAACTTTATCTCCTTCTGTTACAGCTACGTTTCTCATATTGTCACCAAAACGAGCAACTTTTAATTGCAGGCCATCGGTTACTGCTACGGCTGTTTTCATCCAGCTTGCTGTACGAGTTCTTACCGTTTCATCTTCCCAATGACCGACGATAACTTTTCGAGCTAATTTCATACGAGCACCAATAAATCCATATTCACGGTCTCCGTGAGCGGATTGGTTTGTGTTCATGAAGTCCATATCAATTGAATCCCAAGGAATTTCACGATTAAATTGTGTGTGTAAGTGTAACAACGGTCTTTTCAGTTCAGATAACCCAGCAATCCACATTTTAGCTGGAGAAAATGTATGCATCCATGTAATGAGACCTGCACAATTTTCACTTGTATTTGCTTCAATACATAATTTATGAATCGCTTCTGCAGTTGTTAAAACAGGCTTTAAAACAATGTTAAATGGAATCGTTTCATCTGCATTTAACCCTGCAACAATTTGGCGTGAATGTTCTTGAACTTCCTCAATTGTTTCTGGTCCGTATAAATGCTGACTTCCTGTAACAAACCAAAATTCATAGTTTTTTGTTTTTAACATCTTTTGTTCCTCCTAATATGTTTGTATCTTATTTTTAATTATTTTTGGCCATAGTAAGCGTTTGCACCATGTTTACGAAGAAAATGACGATCTAGTAATTCTTGGTCCATTGGTTCTGTAGTTGGATTAATCGTTATCATATTAATCGCCATTTTAGCTACTTCTTCTAGTACAACAGCATTATGAACAGCATTGTCTGGGTCTTTTCCCCACACAAACGGTGCATGAGAATGAACGAGTACTCCTGGCATTTGTGCTGGGTTAATTTGTTTCTTTTCAAACGTCTCCACAATCACATTTCCTGTTTCAAGTTCATATTCTCCTTTTATTTCAGCTTCTGACATTGGGCGTGTGCATGGAATTTCTCCATAAAAGTAATCAGCATGTGTCGTGCCAAAAGCAGCAAGTGATTTTCCAGCTTGTGCCCAGCTTGTTGCAAAGGAAGAGTGAGTATGGACAATCCCACCAATGTCTTGAAATGCTTTATATAAAACAAGGTGAGTAGCTGTGTCAGAAGATGGTCGCAAATGGCCTTCAACAACATTTCCGTCTAAATCTACAACAACCATATCCTCGACGCGCATTTCGTCATACTCGACTCCACTTGGTTTAATGACGACAAGACCTTTTTCTCGGTCAATTCCACTTACATTTCCCCAAGTAAAAGTAACAAGTTTATGTTTCGGTAAAGCTAAATTTGCTTGGAATACTTTTTCTTTCAGTTGTTCTAACATTGACATCTCTCCTTTCCCCAATACCATACTTATAATCTATAATTCCATTATACACTTGTACGTACATATTTCAAATTATTTTTTTATAAAATTATTTACTCCTTCTATCACCTTTAACATTTAGTTATAAAAGCTTGTTATTACAGAGTTTTACATACTCTTTCTCTGTACGTATAACTTGTATATAATCTCCTACAACCGTATCTATTTTCATTTGTTTTGTATATGAAATTCGATAAAACATATACTAATTTAGCTAACTTCACTACATAAGAAGGAGAGATTCAGAATGAGCAACAAAGAAAAATATATGAATGACTCAAATGAAAAAAACAAACAAACTCCTGAAAAAACAACAACAAACACCGATGCCCAATCTGATGGGTTTCGCTATGATTACGATGACTCTTCTGATTTAAAGAACTAAGAACCAATCCATTTAGGTTTGGTTCTTTTTTGGAATCTCTTTTGTTTGACAAACGTCACTTTCATCTTTTATACTGACAATTGTAGTTTTAGTTGCTATAGCAACAAAAGGAATATACTTATATGGAGGTCATACAACATGGCAAAAGTTTTATTTATTAAAGCAAATTCAAGACCAGTGGAGCAGTCAGTCAGTGTTAAACTCTACTATTCTTTCATAGAAAGCTATAAACAATCACACCCTAACGACGACATTACTGAACTTGATTTGTTTGCAGAAAACCTACCGTACTACGATACGGACAAAATCAATGGAATGTTTAAATTAGCAAAAGGAATGGAGTTAACGCCTGCTGAAAAAGAAGCTACTGACATCGTTACAAAATATTTAAATCAATTTTTAGAAGCAGAAAAAATCGTCATTGCCTTCCCATTATGGAACTTTACTGTTCCCGCTGTGTTACACACGTATTTAGATTATTTAGCGCAAGCAGGCAAAACATTCCGCTACACAGCTGAAGGACCAGAAGGATTATTAACAGATAAAAAAGTGGTCTTGTTAAATGCAAGAGGAGGCGTCTATTCAGAAGGTCCTGCTCAATCAGCAGAAATGGCAGTCAACTTTGTCGAAACTATGCTGAATTTCTGGGGGGTTCAAGAGATTCAATCTGTCATCATTGAAGGACATAATCAATTCCCTGATAAAGCAGAAAGCATTATAGAAGAAGGATTACAAAAAGCAGCAACATTAGCAACGAAGTTTTAATAAATAGCCAGCTATGATTTTTATTCATAGCTGGCTTTCTATTTGCAGAACGTAGCGGACATGCGTTCCGCTATTTCACGCAAAACCTTTGTTTCTCAGAACCTATCGGACATGTGTTCCGCTATCTCTTTGTATTTTCGGAGTTTCACTTTTTTACTTCTTCATTAACGGAATAGATGTCCGGTAGCATCAAGATTTCATTGAAAATATGTATAATAGCGGAAAACATGTCCGTTATCCAATTTGATATCCTCGCCTTCAATCATGAAAACAAAAAAGGAGGATCAATCTCTTTGTCCTCCTACTTTCTTCTTTAGTAAACCTCTTTCCACTCATCAATATTACTTGCATCAAAGCGGAATGGGTCGCCTAACATAATTTGTGTCCCTTCTCCATCTTCAACGACTTCTTTTTGCCCAAGCCTTCCTAATTCTAGACTCTCTCCAACAACCCCTTTTATTTCCCCTTCCACTAATGCATAAGCAGCCATACCTGCCCCATATCCAACATCAATTGGATTCCATAAAAACATCGCTGGTGACACACCGTTTTCTATATAGGAAGCCATTTCACTAGGAAGTCCAAGACCAGTTAGTGCGATTTCACCTTGTAGCCCTTTATCCGTCAGAACTTTACCTGCTGCTGCAATCCCTACGGTAGTAGGGGAGATTATTGCTTTTAAATCAGGATATTGTAATAATAATGCTTCGGTTTCAGATGTACTTTTATCACGTAAATCATCACCATATGCTATTTTCACTAATTCCATATTTTCATACTTTGGATCTTCTAATTCTTTTTTCATCCATTCGATCCAAATGTTTTGATTTGTCGCTTGAGATGTTGCGCTTAATACAGCAATTTCTCCTTCATACTCTATCATTTCAGCTACAGCTTCAATTTGGGAACGACCAATTCTTTCCGGGTCAGCCTGATTCACATGAACGATTCGACTGTTGGCGTTTACAGAAGAATCAACAGAAAGAACTTTAATGCCTGCATCCATTGCTTTCTGTAATACTGGTTGCAAAGCATCCTCATCATTTCCAGCAATCGCAATCGCATCGACTTGCTGTGTAATTAATTGTTCAATAATTTGAATTTGCCCTTCCGCCGTTGGTTGGTCCGGGGAACGGAGAATGACATTTCCACCAACTTCATTTATTGCTTCTTCAAACCCATCCATCATTTTTTCACCATATGGATTTCCAGTATTTTTAAAGACCATCGCGTATGTTCTATCTCCATCATTAGAGCTTGAACCACCCTCAGAAGGTTGTTCACCCTGATTTGTTGCTTCACTTCCACAAGCGGTAAGCATCACAGCTGCTAATCCAATAGTAGCCCATTTCACAAAAAACTTTTTCATCCTTTTCTCCCCTTTTTTAATGTTTTATACATAATCAGCCAAACTGCCGAAACAGCCGGACCGTTAGTAACTACTTCATTTTTTTGCGTTTCCACTCTTGAATCTTTTGACTAATTGATAGCTTTGGAATGGCGACAGCTACGAGTAACAACAAACCAACAATAACGAGCATCATTTGTGAAGGAATATTAATAAGCCCTAATCCATATTGGAGATATCCAATAATAAAAACGGCAATTATCGCACCTATCATTCTACCTTTACCACCAGCCGTACTAATTCCGCCTAGCGCGACCATTGCAATTACATCTAATTCATACATCGTTGCAATATTTGGTCTAGTACTCCCCATTCTTGAAGCTAAAAAAATAGCAGTAATTGCAGCCATTAAGCCAGCTAGTGTAAACACAATGATTTTTACTTTATCAACTTGAACTCCTGAAAAACGACTAGCTGTATCATTATTACCCATCGCATAAACTTGCCGTCCAAATGTTGATTTATGAAGCAATATTGTAAAAGCAACTGCAAAAATAACAAACATAATGAGGATAAAGGGAATGCCTCCTATATTCCCCCAACCAAAAAAGCTGAACCAACTCGGAAATTGACCAGAGGCTTGGTCTTCTAAAATGACATAAGCAATGCCTCGATATAAAATCATCGTTCCTAACGTGACAATGACAGCAGAAAGTTCTTTAAATTTAACAATTAACAATCCATTAACTAGGCCACATACTGCCCCAACAACAAGGCATAAAACTATTGCCAATTCCATTGGAACACCTAAACTGTTGTAAAGAGTAGCCATAATAACCGATGATAAAGCCACCGTTGAGCCTACAGAAATGTCAATGTCACGCAATATCATAATCAATACCATCGGCAACACAATAAATGCTTTATCGAGAAAAATAGCAGTCGCATCTCGTAATCCTGTTGCACTTAAGAAATATGGTGATAAATTTGTATTAATAATGAGTACTAAAATAAAAACTAAAACTAACACCCATTCCCACTGGAAGAAAAATGTTTTAAGAGAAAATGATTGATTGCTTCCAAGTGTGCGTTGTACATATTTGGTTTGATTTGCAACTCTAGGTTCCATCTATATTTTCCTCCTCAGCAGATGATTGCGGTTCACTCCACGCTTAACGAGAGTATTCATAATGACCGCGATTAAAATAATCGATCCTTGAATCGCCATTTGCCAAAATGGAGAAACATTCATTAAAGGGAGAGCATTATTTAATATACCTAATAATACAGCTCCTAAAATCACACCAGATATTTTCCCAGATCCGCCCGCAATACTTACGCCCCCAAGGATACATGCGGCAATGACCGTTAGCTCGTATCCAGAAGCAGTATCTCCTTGAGCAGATGCAAATTTAGAAACCCACAACACTCCTGATAATCCCGCTAATCCACCCATAATCGAATACACAATAAGTAAAATTTTCGTTTGATTAATTCCACTCACTTTGGCTGATTCTGGGTTGCTTCCAACAGCATAAATTTGTCTCCCTGTTCTCGTATGATTAATAAAATAAAATGCGACGAGGTAAATGACAATGGCAATAAACACAAGAGTGTTCACACCAACTATTTTGCTTGTCGCAATCGAAACAAATTGTTCAGACATTTGATATGAACTTACCCATTGTCCACCACTTACTGTAAACGTTAAACCGCGGAAAATATTCATCATTGCTAATGTTGCAATAATCGGGAGAATCCCTATTTTAGCAACTAAAAACCCAATCGTGATACCACACACTATTCCAATTCCTATTCCTAGCAAAATTGCAATAATAGGATGCATGCCGTGATACATGCTTACAACTTGTGCCACTACCATTCCTGATAAAGCAAGGGTCGAGCCTACCGATAAGTCAATTCCTCGTGTTATTAACACAAGCATCATTCCTAACGCAAGGATACTCAATATAGCTGTATTCGTAATCATATCGGTTAAATTGCCCACGGTGAAAAAACTAGAATTTCGTGTTTGAACAAATATACAAAGGAGAATAATAAAGACCAATAATCCTAGCTCACGAAACCTTGAAACCCCCGCTAAAAACGATGCTTTCTTATCCACATTCTCATTTGTCTGTTCAATAGCTGCCTCAGCCAACTCCATCACCTCTTCCTTCCATTGTCTTAGCTGATTTCTTTTTTTGAACTATCCGTCATTGCTGCTTCTAGGATTTCTTCTTGAGTCACAGCATCTTTATCAAATATTTTTGCAATTCTCCCCGCACGCATAACAGCAATACGATCGCTCATGCCAATAACTTCAGGCATTTCTGATGAAACGATAATAATGCCATATCCTTTGGCAGCTAAGTTCTGGATAATTTCATATATGGCAGACTTTGCCCCAACATCGACACCTTTTGTAGGTTCATCCATGATAATAATATCTAATTTCGCAGTAAGTAATTTTGCAACAGCAACCTTCTGTTGGTTTCCTCCAGATAATGAGCTAACTAAATCGAATATGCTATTTGCTTTAACCTGTACCTTTTCAGCTAATTCTTTTGCAAGCGCATTTTCACTTTTTTCACGTAACCACCCTTTTTTGGAAAGTTGAGAAAGCGCCGGCAACGTTATATTTTTTCCAATTCCCCATTGCAGCACCAAACCTTGTAATTGACGGTCCTCAGGTAAATAGCCGATTCCAAGTTTCATTGCCTGTTTTGGGCTTTTTATCATTACTTTTTTTCCGTTTAATCGAATTTGCCCTTTGTCATAAGGCATAATGCCAAATAGCGATTGGCAAACTTCTGTCCTTCCCGCCCCAACAAGACCTGTTATAGCTAAAATTTCGCCTTTCCGTACATGAAATGAAATATCAGCAAAATATCCCGTTTTACTTAGCCCTTGCACTTCGAATAGGACATCACCAATAACCGTATTTTTAGTTGGAAATACTTGTGTAATTTCTCTTCCAACCATCGCTACAACTAATTCCTCATTTGTAATCTCATGAATACCCCAAGAACCTATATATTTAGAATCTCGGAGTACTGTCACTTGTGAGGCTAGTCGATACATATCTTCAAATCGATGCGAAATAAAAATAATAGAAGCTCCATTTTCTCGTAAACTTTCAGTAATTTTGTATAGTTCCTCACTTTCCCTTGCTGTTAAGGCCGCTGTTGGTTCATCCATAATAATAATTTTCGCTTTAGTAGAAATCGCTTTTGCAATTTCTACAATTTGCTGCTGAGCAACACTAAGCGATCCCATTTCTGCTCTTGGATCAATGGAAGACCCAAGTGACTTTAATATGGCTCTAGCTTCTTCATGCATTTGTTTCCATAGAAGCCGTTTTGTGATTTTTTCTATTTTTTCATGTCCCATAAATATATTTTCAGTGACGGTCAAATCAGGATAATTCGTAACGTGCTGATAAATGGCGGCAATTCCTTTGGCTTGAGCTTCATTTGGGTTAGAGAACTCTACTTTTTCCCCTCTGACAAACATTTCCCCTTCATTCGGAGCGTGGACGCCCGTAATGACTTTAATAAAAGTCGACTTTCCGGCCCCGTTTTCTCCCATTAACGCATGAATTTCTCCTGGTTTTAGTTTAAAGTGGACATTGTCTAGAGCCGTTACTCCAGGGAATCTTTTCGTAATCCCTTTCATTTCTAGTACGTATTCAGTCATTTTCTCACTCCCTACCATTTCTATTTCTAATAAACACTTACTTGATAACGCTTACAAATAATGATAATCCATCCACTCTTTTCTCAAAAGGTGACAACTTTCGGTTATAGTGAGAGAATTTTCTGAAAATAAGAAAAGAAAGATGCTTTAACCACATCTTTCTTTTCTTATTTTTGTATACGTGTTTGTATGTTTACCTTATATTTTGATGGAATTTCCCCATAATATTTTTTAAACAACTTACTAAAGTATTTTGAATCAGAATATCCGACTTCGTTAGAGATTTCATATACTTTCAAATTTGTTGTGAGTAGTAACTCTCTCGCTTTCGCCATACGAACTTTTGTTACATAGTCTAACACCGTTTCTCCAGTTTGCTGTTTAAAGTATTCGCAAAAATAGGTTGGATTCATATACACTTCATTTGCTACCTTTTCAATCGTAATATTATTGGCAATATTTTCTGAAACCCATCTTTTTACGATGCGAATATTATCAAACAACCTCGTTTCGTCACTCTTCTCCAGCTCGGCAAACCTATCATAAATCCAATTCGTGATTTCAGTTGTTAACTCCGAAAAATTACTCATTGTGTTTATAAAAGGAAAGCTTTCAAACTCTAACGTTCGTGTATGGCTCATTACAAAGCTACTAATTTGTATGACGCAAGAACGGATAATATCGGAAATGTTTGTGGGTGATTGGATTTGTTGAATTATTTCATTAAATTGTAGGATATGAACTTGTAAACTTGCTTTATCTATTCTTTCAAAGTCTTCGAGTATTTTTTGAATGATAGGCTGTACTTGCGCTAAATACTGATTGTCTGTCACAGAATATTGTCGTGTCTGCCCGTGGAAAAAAGTTTGATTTCCCCCATAAATGACTCGAAAAGGCAATAGCCGGGTCAGGTCTTTTTTCACGCTAGGTAACGAAGTAATATCTGTGAACGGTTTGCTAATGATTATCGTGTTAGAAAGGGGCGTATAGTGAGTAATTGCTTGTTGCAGTTTTCTTGAAAAGGTGTCTACATCCTGTTTTAATCCGTTTAGACTTTCCCCTTCGGAAGAATGAAATAACATCATCGTACAAGCATTAGCTAATTTCCATTTCCACCAGTTTCCTTTAATAGAGGACGCTTGCTCTTGTAAAATATTTTCATGAGCAAATGTCCACAATTTCGAGTCTTCCTCAGACAATACCTTTGAATGTTCTACTTTTTGATCGACACTGATAAGGACAGAAATAAATATGCCACTTGGAAAGTCTATAAGTTGGTCAAATACAGAAACATCTTTCTCTTCATAAGCTGTCAATTCAAGTAATTTTTCTTGTTGTTTCGTTTTTGTTACTAGCGAGGCTTGTTTCACCATTATCTCGAACTGTCTTTTCTCCATTCTTTCATTTTGAATCTTTTGTTTTACTGCCTCAAGTTGTATGTTAAACTCATTTCGGTCGATTGGCTTCAGTAAATAATCTAGAGCACCTTCCCTGATAGCTGTTTGCAAATAGGAGAAATCGTCGTATCCACTTATGACAAGTGGATAAAAATGAGTTCGCTTTTTCATTTCTTTTATTAACGTTAGGCCATCCATTAATGCCATTCGAATATCTGTAATTAACACGTCAAATTCAAATGGATGTTCATCATAGGAAGAAACAAGTTCTTGACCATCACTATACGCTGCTTCCACGCTCCAATCGGGCCCACATGCGATTACCATTTTTTCAATGCCACGTCTAATGCGTTTTTCATCATCAACAATGACTGCTCTAATGCAGTGACTCATTATAATGAACCTCCTCTCTTTTTATTAAAGGAATTTGAATTGTCACTTCTGTACCGCTAGTATCGCTTGTAATCGTCAACCCATAGCCTTCCCCGAATTGAAGGGCAATTCTAGCATGTACATTCACTAACCCAAAGCGTGAATCTCGTTTTTTCATCGGATCAGCCAAAAGTAATTGTTCGATATTATACAACACTTCTTCATTCATACCAGAGCCATTATCTTTAATCGTAAACAAAACACCTTCCTGTTTTCTACATTTTTCTGTATATGTTTCAATCCCTATCTCAACAGTGGTAACCTTTCCTGGGATAATCGCATATTTGATGACGTTTTCAACAATGGGTTGAAGAATAAATTTTGGAGTGAACACATCTTTCGCATTTAATTTTTCAGTTATATAAAAGTCCAAACTTTCCTCAAAGCGAATTTTTTGAATCGTTAAGTAGTCCTTAACATGAGCTACTTCATCCGCAATCGGAATAAGATCATCTTTATTACTAATCGAAAATCTCAGCATACGCCCTAATATCGTTACCATTTGAACCACCGTTTCTTTTTCATCATCTTCAACCGCCATTGCTATCGTTTCTAACGTATTGTACATAAAGTGAGGGTTAATTTGAGATTGTAGTGCATATAATTCTGCATCTTTTTGTTTTAATTGAATATGATATTTCTCTCGAATTAACTCTCTTATTTCTTTTATCATTTTATTAGTACTGTTCGCAATCATCCCCACTTCATCTTGTCGTTCAACAGATAGGTCCACATTAAAATTCCCTTTCTCTACCAGTTTCATAGATCGTGCTAATCTTTGTAATGGGCTCGATACATTCCATGATAATAAAATCGCTAAACCCGTGCTGATCAGAACGAGGATGATAAAAATCATCACAGTAATATTGCGTACCAAATCCGTCCTTTCCGTTAAATGTCTAACATATACACTATGAACTAACACCCAATTTTCTTGTTCCAAATGGTCAATACTAATTAACCTCGTTTTTTCTTCTTTTTTCGTTCTAAAGCTTCCATTGATTTTAGGATAATCATATGAATGTACATCAATGGTTCCAATTAAATCTGGATTTGTATGATAAATAATTCGACCTGTATGATCCATCATCCATATTGATGCTTTTTCATCGGCATTTAATTTATGCACTACATCTTTTAAGAAAGATACTTCAATCGCAATAGCAATAGTCCCTAAGTTTTTTCGATTTTCTAAATCTGTCAGTTGCTTCATCAATAATATATAAGGAGGGTTTCCTTCAAACTGAAGTGCTGTTTGATGTGGTAATAAAAAAACAGTTTCATTACCCTCAATCTCAAAATTTTCACCATAATAAAGGGAAGGAAATTGAAAATCAATTTGGTCATACGGTACTTTCACACTTTGAAACTGTCGATTATTTGAAAAAATAAAGACACCTAAAATATCAGGATTCGCGCCATTTATATAGTGTCTCGTTAAATAATTATTAATGAAAAATTGGTCTTGTAACAATGAAGAGCGGTTTTGATACACGTCTTTTCGCAATATGCTCATAACTTGGCTCGAGTTATAAATCGTATCTGGTAATTCCTTGATTTCTCTTAACTGATTTTTTATGTTTTCATTCGCTTGTTCTAGTAATTTTGGAATATATTCACCGACTTGCTCTTCAATTGACGTTGTATAATGACTATATGCCACATAACCTAAAAGCGCCATTGGGAGAACGGTAAGGATAAAATACATGACAACTAACTTTGTTCGAAGACGATAATTCTTAAAACTTATGATTTTAGAAATCATATTGGTCTACATTGTCCTTTGTATAATCTATCGGTTCTCCCATAATGACTGTATCTCCTATCATACGAATTTTTCCAACTTTCGGAATATCTTGTCTATCATACGGTTCTTTTCCTTCTACTACATTTTTTGATATCGCTACGGTTAAATATCCGAGCTTTTTCGGGCTCCATAACGTTACCGCTTGAGCAGTTCCATCCTTCAAGTACTCATTCATTTGACTAGGAGAGGCTAATCCAACAACCGCTACTTCTCCACTTTTTCCTAGCTCTTTCACCGCCTTTGCTATAGCCGGAGGTCCTTCAGAAGCACTCCCAATTATCCCATCTAAATCAGGGTGTTCTTTAAGCAACTCCTTTGCCAATATATAAGCTTGATGTGGGTCTTCATCATTGGCAACGATATCTACTAACGTCATTTGTGAATAATATTCTTCATGTTGAATATTAATCCAATGAACCCATTCGTTTAAGTTAGCTGCTGTAAATGAACCGGTCATAATAGCAAATTTTCCTTGCTCATTTGTATTCCACGCTAGTAAATCCATTAAATGCCGACCTAATGTTTCCGGGTCAACCATGTTAATAAACAAGTCACGTGAGCCAGGAAGCGTATCGGAGTCCCATGTAATCACTTTAATCTCAAGTTGCCTTGCTTTTTGCAACACAGGTGCTAGTTTTTCAGGATCATTTGCCGATACAGCTAATAAATCTACGTTTTGCTTGATTAAGTCTTCAATAATCTCAATTTGTAAAGATGAATCAGCCAGTGGTGGACCTTTATATATGACATTCACATTTAAATCTTCTGCCGCTTCTCTTGCTCCTTTTTCTACTGCATTAAAATATGGGATGTTAACAAGTTTAGGAACAATAGCCACTGTTATTTGGTCCTCATCCGTGTTCTCTTGTTCAAATGAAGGTGCTTGCTCATTTTCATAAACAATCTCATAGGGAGAATCACTGTCACTCATTATGTTGCAACCGCTTACAATTAATAGAAAGATAATAGAACAAAATACTTTCATGAGTGCTCCCACCTCTTTTTTCATTTTCTCGTATTATACTCTTTTTTTATAAAAAGGTGTAGCTAGTAAAGTAATTCTTCTTACCTCATACTAACAAAAAGCCAGCTATGATTTTTATTCATAGCTGGCTTTCTATTTGCAGAACGTAGCGGACATGCGTTCCGCTATTTCACCCAAAACCTTTGTTTCTCAGAACCTATCGGACATGTGTTCCGCTATCTCTTTGTATTTTCGGAGTTTCACTTCTTTTTTTCTTCATTAACGGAATAGATGTCCGGTAGCATCAAGATTTCCTTGAATATGGGCACATTAACGGAACACGTGTCCGTTAATGTACTCCTGACATGTTTCTAAGACTTTTATCTTTTATTTTTCCAAAGTATTTATGATTCTTACACCATATACGCCACCCGCAACCTTTCCTTCTGTTGATTTAAATGTGACTTTTACTGTATGTTTGCCACTAGTTAGTTCTATTGGTATGTCGTAATAGGCAGTAATCAGTTCCTCAAAAGGTTCATTGGCATCAAGACGTTGCTCGGCAATAACTTTATCATCTACTAAAATGTGAAAATGTCTTTCATATGTTTTTCCATCGAGTATAAACGTTCGGTCGCCTCCAAAATACTGGACTTGTAAATACATTTGCTTTGTAGGGTCCACTTTCATCGTGTAACTGAAATAGCCATCATCACGACAATCACGCCACCCACGTTCCACCGTTGCAACATAACCAGACCTAGAATTCTTTTTCTCAATATGATGTTCGACTTCTGGCTGTTGTTCGTTCGGTTGAACTTCATCTACGGTAATCTTTCGTAATCGCTCAAGTTCTTTTTGTTCTTTATCTACAAATGTTTGGAACGCTTCTTCATCCATGACATTCCAATACAAAGAATAACGCTCATGATGCAAAGCAAAAAAAGGTATAAGGCGGACTCGACTATGACCTGGTTGTCCTACTGGATCTGTTATAAATGTCAATGGCTCATCTTCACTTTTTTTGATCCATTCTTTAATATTCATTTTATCCGCAACAAGGACAGGAACGTCAATAAGTGGATGATTATTTAATGCTAAGTGGTCCCCCAGAATATCTGTTTCAGGGAAGTTTTCTTTTCCTAAAGCTCCGGCTAAAACGACAGGTCCATACATAAATCCAACTTTATTTGGCTCATCTTTCGCCTTATAGAGATGAAGGTCCATCGCCAACGTTACATCAATTTCATCTCCAGGTTTCCAGTTTCTTGTCATTACTGCATATCCACTCTCGACTGAATACTTTTGCTTTTCGCCATTTACAGAAATCATAACTTGATCAGCTACCCAATAAGGCAAGCGAACGTAAATGGAAGACATTGACTCATCAATGGTATCAATTGTAATTGTCGTCCTGTCATCATACGGGAAGTTCGTTTCTTGTTTTCCTTTTATTTTTTTATCCTCAGTTTCAAACTGAGAAGCAATAAACAAATTGACAAACAACTTCCCATCTTTTTGAGAATAGATATTTCTCGTATAACGTGCAGGGTTTTCCATTCCTGTTCCTGTACAACACCAAAAAGAATTATCCGGCGAACAATATACTTTGAAATGACCTGGTTGAGTCGAGACAAAATAAGTTTTCATCCCTGTTTCCGGATCTTGTGATGCTAATATATGGTTGTATAGAGCCGTTTCATAAAAATCAAAGTATTTTCCTTCTTGTGACCAATTAAAAAGATATTCTGTTAACTTCAACATATTATAAGTATTGCATGTTTCTGTCGTTTGGACGCCTAATTTTTCACTATTCGTTGGTCCAAAATGTTCATTAATACTGTTTCCACCAATAATATAGGATCGTTTTTTTGTGACTTCATTCCAAAAAAACAGCGCCATCCTTTTATACTTTTCTTCTCCAGTAATATCATAGAGTTTTGCTGCGCCAATGACTTTTGGAATTTGAGTGTTGGCATGTTTCCCCTCAAGGACATCTTTATTTTGAGCAAGAGGTTCAAGCACTAGCTGATGACAAAAGCGTTTTGCTAGATGTAAATAATCTTGATTTTTTGTAAGAACATATAAATCGGCCATCGCTTCATTCATGCCGCCATGCTCGCAAATTAACATCTTTTGAAATTGCTCTTCTGTTAAATTGTCCGACCCTCTTTTTGCCCAATTTGCAAGTTTAATTACAACATCTAATGCCAGTTGATGCCCTAGAAGTTGGTAAACATCGATTAAGCCAGCATAAATTTTATGGATGCTATACCATGGAACCCATTGACCAGCTAAACTAAAATGCTCAACTTCAAACTCTCCAGTAAAAACGGTATCAAAACATGTTCGGGCAAATCCACTCACATACCCATCCTTATCATAGCTTTGAACATGTGCTAGTTCATCTACTGCATAATTCACTTTTTCTTTCAGTTTCTCATCTTTTGTTACCGCATACATTTGTGCCGCTGCTGAAAGCCAGTGTCCGATAGAATGTCCACTTATTCCTGTTGATTCCCATCCACCATAACGTGGTTTTTTAGGTTCTTGTTCAACCGCTTCGTAACATGGCGCTATTAGCCTATCTACATCTAAATATAGTAAGTATTCTTTTCCTTTTTCTTGTGAGTCCTTGAATACACCTTCTCGTAAAATCGTTTCCACAAAAATCAGTCTCCCCTCAACAAAACGTTATGATTTTATTTATAATTAACGTTTATGTTATGATTTGTTGACACTATCTTATCATGAATTATTCGTTTATGGGTGAGATTTACTTAAAAATTGATAACTTTTACAATGAACTCTCATTGTTTTATCTAAAGGTGGTGGGTTCTGTAAATTTTGTAAGGAGTACAACTACAATAGGCTTATGAAGGACACTTCTTCTCTT
>NZ_KK211277.1:408372-529031 GCF_000621445.1 Alkalihalobacillus bogoriensis ATCC BAA-922
GTTTTGTCCTTCATCACATCGATGAAGGACACTTTCATTCTGGCATATACTAGAACGTTTGCTTTTGCTTCTTTCTAGCAATCCAAACACCGAATACCAGCAATAAAATACCTAAGAAAAGCCAATTATACATAGTCGTATATGTTATCGGAAGCTTGTTTTTACCATCTAGAGTTGGCACTTGAGATAGCTCCTCTTCTTCTCCTTCTGGCGGCAACTTCTCTTCTTCTCCTCCCGGTGGCAACTTCTCTTCTTCTCCTCCCGGTGGCAACTCTTCTTCTTCTCCTCCCGGTGGCAATTCTTCTTCTTCTCCTCCCGGTGGCAATTCTTCTTCTCCTCCCGGTGGCAACTCTTCTTCTTCTCCTCCCGGTGGCAACTCTTCTTCAGAAGCATTCATTAAAGCAGAAAATTTATCCCACACATCATCCCAAAGAATATTTCCGTCCTCATCCCTTTTCACTGAAACAATTCTACCTTGACTATCATATTCAAAAAGAGCTTGGACGCTATCGAAAATATCGTCTGGGAGTATATCTCCCGCTTCGTTGACGGATTTGTCTCCATCAAACATATAATTTCGATTTGACTTAAGGGGTGTTGGAAAACGATCTCTTTCCTTTTTCCCCTCCTTCGTTTGATAAGAGACAAAGCCATCGATCGTAAAGTCTGTTGGAATTTGGGCATAGGTTGTAAAGCTAAGGTTAGCACCTTTATTATTTACTCCGATATTATTTTCGGCAATTACTCCTGGGTTACTATTACTCGTGAAGCCGAAATATCCATTTTCAAATGCGATGCTATTTTTGATGACATGTCCAACGTGAACCCCTTCTCCCCCTAGTTTAAATCCATTTTTTCCTGCATTTCCTTCATAACCATTTGTTAATGTACCATTATGAAACGCGATGCTATTTTCAATCGTTACTGCACCAATCGCTCCTGTTCCAACTTTTGTATACAAATCCCAGCCATCATCAATATTATTATGAGCAATCGAGCCACTAAACACATTTCCTTCACCAACTGTCAGTTTTGCAGCAAACCCATCGGCATTATTTTCAGATGGATCACGATTATCAAAAGATACACTATTTAACACTGTATTGAAAGCTGGCCACTCTTCTCGAGGTGTAGACGGATCGGTGCGACTAATTTGTAACCCTGTATCCCCATGTTCAAAAACGCGAACATTTTCAACGATATTGTGGCTTCCACCGATTGTATATCCTTTTGTATTACCAGCGGATTTCGCAAAATCTATTCCAATAACGTGCCAATAATCGCCGCTATGGACAACTCCTTCAGACTTACGATCAAAATCAACTAACGGTCGCTCTTCTGCATCAGGGTCAGCCAGCAAATATTTCAATGCGTTCTCTGAACCATCGTTGTATTTTTTTATTTCAAGAGGTGCTTGACGAACATAATGGCCTTCTTGAACGATAATGGCCTGTCCTTTTTGTAAAAAATCAATCGCCGTATCGAGGTCAAGCGGGTTCCCCTTTGTTCCTTCTCCCGTGCTTTCTCCATCTGGTGAAACATAAATATCTTCACCATTACGATACAATCTGTGCTCAACTGAAAAGTTTTTTACAATTTGGTGATAGACTGTTAAAAATTGTGTATCATCCGGTAAAAAGACAATCGTTAAATTCGTTCTGTCATTTTCATTTATCGTAGTCGGAATTTGCAGTTTTTCGCCAGACACGATTTCTTGCTCTTGAACAATTTCCTCTTGACCTCGTTTCACAGTAACAACACCATCAACATTAGAGCGTAGCAATAAGTCATACTCTGTTTCTGCTGTTTTATCAAGTGATAAAATGTCAATTGACGGATTTATCGGCTGTTGTGGTGGATCAACTTTCGGTTTGTCTGTCTTTACAGCTGTTACTCGAAAGTCAATATTGCTCACTTCAATTGTCGCAAGGCGTGCGGTATAAAAACCGACATATACTTTCTCATCTTGCACATGTAAAATGTCTGGTTCATAAAAAATAACTTCTTCCCCATCATTGAGTGCCATTGTATATCCACTATTTGTTTTTGTTAATGTTAGACGATACGGCTGCTCTGGGTGCGTCGAGGAAAGGTTTGGTTTCCCCTGCTTTAACATGTAACTTTGTATTCCTTCACTTCCTTCGCCATCAGGAGCAAGGACACCAGTTCGGATAAATCCTTGTGTTCCATTTGGATTTCTTGTCCCCCCACTGTATCCACCAACGGCTGCTATATTGGAAGCAAATACACTCGCATCTTGGACCGAATTAATCGCGTCTCTTGCCATTAATCCGAAAGATTCTTGTCCGTCATGTGGTTCTTTTGCATATTCAACGACTTTAAGATCAGCCGATAACGTAAAATTATCTTCTGTTGCATCAATTTCTGTGTAAAAATAAGAAACTCCATCATGGTCTCCCGTAATTTTCCCACCGCCTTCTAATGCAACAAGTCGTACTGTGCCGTCATCAAGTGTTTCAATATAATTACGTTGACTTGAGGTCGATTGTCCAAACACGATGGAATTCCATTCATAATCAACAACCTCTCTTACTGTCACAAATAATGAAATCGCTTGAATCGCAGGATCAGTTGGAACTATGACAATGTCGTAGGTTCCTTTTTTACTTGAATCAAAACGGGAGGAATCAACCCTATATTGCTCTTTTGGATAAACTTCTGTTTCCCCGTTATCATATACTTTAGAAACTTCTAAACCGGTTGAATTAAAGCTCTCCCCTATCGTATAGGTCGTAGTTGGGTACTCTGTTATCTCAAGACCGATGAGCTCTTTTTCCTTGACAATAACTGAAAAACTAGTCGTGATCCCTTTGTGGCTTATTTCCACATCTTTTTCTCCAATAAAACTTGTATCAAGCGGTGCGACTTCATACTCATCCGGCAATAGGCGAACTTCATTCCCATTACTATACGTCGCATACATTCGTAATCCGGCTAAATCAATGTCTTCCTCTAAGAAATACACTGTTTTTTGCGGGAGTTGTTTTATCGTTACACTCGTTAATTCTGCGTCTATTACAACGATAGAAAAGGTAGTCTGAATATGAGAGGCTTCCTTTGCCGTCACAGTAACCGTTTTTCTTCCTGGTTCCGAGAAAGTATACTGCTCGACTCCTTCTCCATCGATAGTAAGGACATAATCAGCATTTGATAATTCCTCCTTGTAACCGTTTTCATATTTTCCGATAATCGTTAACCCTTCAGTTCTAAACGAATCACCAATATAATAGTTTGTTTTTGCTGGATAAAAGGAGATTGATAATTCGGTTAAAGTTAAAGCAATGATCTTGAGGTCAATGGTTGCTGTTGCGCCTTGGTAATGTAGTGTAATCGTATTTGTTCCCGGCGTCGAATTGTCGAATCCTGTGACAATATAGTCGCTGTCTTGTAAGACTTGCTCTGTCCCATCTGAAAATATAGCTTTCACTACTACATTTGACATATCCAATTGTTCACCGACAAGGTACTCTGTTTTCATTTGACTTGTATCAATTTGTAATTCATTAACTTCTCTTCTGTCAATGACAATATCAAAGTCTCGAAAGGTCACTTCGGCATCTCGAGCAACATAAACACCGGCATAGAGAGAATGGTGAAATAAATCTTCAGCGATGATGACTTCCTGTTGTCCGTTTGTTGATACAACATACGTATTTCCTGATTTTCGAATTGATAATTCATATTCCTCTCCATTTGTCGGCACTGAAACTCCTTGAAAGGCATCTCGTTTTGTTTGATTTCCAGCTTGTTTGTAAAATCCTTTCATCACTGTATCTAGAGCTCCGACAGCGACATAATGACTCGTTACTGTTGTTGAGTCAAGATGTTGTCCGATTTCATCTCGGAGCATTAATCCAAATGACTTTTGATTTGGTGTACTGATGTTAGCATTCTGATTAAATGCACGTACTTCAGCTTTTGTTGTTAAAAGAAAATTAGCATCTGCTGGTATTTCTTTAAACATAAAAGACAGTCCTTCATCTCCAGAGGCAATTTTTCCACCTGAAGCGGTTAGTGTAACTGCACCATCCTCATGTGTAACCGGACCAGGATTACGTTCTTCACTCGTATTTCCTCCAAACGCACGAAACTCCCATTCACCAATGTCTATTTCATCGTTCACTATGTTTAATTGCACATCTGTAAATGTTACTGTCGTATTTCTAGACGTATATAAACCAGCAAAATGAATGTCTCCGTTATAATGTTCGATCGTTTGAATTTCATCATCTACTTTCAAGATATACAGTTCCCCAAGTTTTTGGATGCTTAACTGATATTCTTCTCCTGCAAGTGGTGGGGATGCTTGAAACTCAAAGCCGTTTTTTTGAATCGAACTTTCTTTATATTTATAAAATCCTTTCATTTGTTGATCGAGAGCTCCGACCGCAACGTAATCACCTGTAAACGTGCTATCATTTTCATTATCCAACACATTTCCTCTAACCATTATTCCAAAGGAAACTTGATTATTGGCCGTCCATTCCTCAACACGAGCTTTCGCCGTGATTTCAAAATTATCAGAGCTCTCCACTTCTTTGTAATAGTATGCAATTCCTTCACTAGAGCTTGCAATCTTACCCCGGTTGTTTGTACTTCGTAGTGTTACAGTTCCAAGTTCATGTTCAGTAATTTCAAAGTTTTCATACGTAATGTTGGCTTGTCCACCATTATCACCAAACACAGCCCCATTCCAATCACTCTGAATTTGAATCATTTGTTCTTGGGATTTCTCACTTTGCTCTTCTGCTAGCACTGCCACATGCAAAGGTGATATAGCTAATACGATAGCTAATATAAAAGCAACCCAACTTTTCCTTTTCTCCATGTTTTTCCTCCTTTCATTTTGAACCAACAAACGCGCTCACGCCTTTCTAGTAATCTTTTAAATAAAATTCATAAAAAGGAAGATTCACCTCTTCCTTTTTTATGAAAGAAATGAACAACGTTGTAAAATGACTATCGCGTAACCTGTTTTATTTTTTCCTTCACAGTTGCTCGCATGCCATTGTTTACAATATGATTGACATCAGTTGTGACGGTTTGCGTTAAGTCTGGAATCAAATTTAAATCCATTCCCCATAACTCCTGATTTGCTAATATTTCCGTCACCATCATTTCAATCGTAGACTCATTACACTCCACTTTATTCCACGCATTTGAAAACTGTAACAGTACATCTGGATTATCACGAATCGTATATTCTTGTTGTCCTCGTTTACCGATTAAAAAATCTCCCTCAACTCGAAGTGGACGATAGTAAGTAAATAAAGCTGCCAAAGAAAATACAATCGCATCTGGTAGCTTTTGATTTTGGCTTACATACTCTTGTAATGTAGGAAGTAATCTCGACTTATATTTATACACAGCATTCATGCCAATGTCGGTTAAAAAATGTTTATTATATGGGTTTAAAAAGCGTTCAATGACAGAAACAACAAATGCTTCTTTTTCTTGTTTTTCCATGTTCACCATTGGAAAGATTTCTTCATTGATTCCTTGTTCAAAAAAGCTTCGTAACGTTTCATCTGTCATTGCCTCTAACACCGTATCAACACCTGATAAATAACAAACGGCAAACATCATCGTATGTGGCCCATTTAATAATCGAACCTTCAACTCGCGATATGGTGTCACATCGCCCCATTTTACATTTAACCCCGCTTTATGAAACGGAATTTTTTCAGCTATATCCTCATCTGCCTCAATCGCAAACATATGATAAGGTTCTCCTGTTGTAAGAAGGCTGTCTTCATATTGCAACGTCTTGTTATAGTAAGCCAATTCACCTTTCGGATAACCCGTTACAATCCGGTCCACTAGTGTGTTACAAAACTTGTTATGCTCGCTTATCCAGTCGATAAATTCTTGTGGTAAGTTCCAATCACTAGCATACTGTAACACTAACTCTCGTAATCGATCCCCATTGTTCTCGATGAGCTCACAAGGGATAATGGTTAAGCCCGCTTTGGCTTTATCTTCGAAAGCTAAATAGCGGTGATGTAATATCGCTGTCACCTTTCCCGGAAATGACAGTGGACTTTCTTTTTCGTTATAGTTCTCTTTGTGATACGTCATCCCCGCTTCAGTTGTATTAGAAAACATAAATTCTAATTGTGGAGACTCAGCTAAAGTGACGATTTCACTCCAGTCTGTATACGGATTAATTGCTCGTGAAATAGCCCTGATGATTTCGTTTTTTTCAACTCTTTTCCCCTCTTGAATTCCTCGTAATGAAACGGTGTACAAACAATCTTGGGCCAATAGTTTAGGAACAACTTTTCCATGAGGTGTTGGTTGAACCGCTACAACCTTCCCGTTAAATAATCCTTGTTTATTCATCTGATGAATCATCCAATCGACAAAACCACGCATAAAATTGCCTTCCCCAATTTGAATCACTTTCTCTGGAAGCTGTACTTCATCCTTACTAAATTCTACTTCTTCTGCGATTTTTGTCCGTTCTAACGCCAGATTTAATTTTTGCATTGCATTCCCACCTCACATCTTGTAATAGAGTTATAGAATAACGCCATCTTTAAAAATCGAAATCTCTTTAAATCCATTTTTTTCGTTATTTGTCCGCTTATAACCTGAAGCAAGATCGATAATGTAATCAAATAATTCATCTGTTAGTTCATCCATCGCTTTTCCATGAACTAAGTCTCCGGCATTAAAGTCAATCCAATTTTTTTTCTTTTCTGCTAATGCCGTATTCGTTGACATTTTCACAGTAGGAACAGGTCCCCCAAATGGTGTTCCTCTGCCTGTTGTAAAAATGACGATATGTGCTCCTGCAGCTGCCAATGCTGTGACTGACACTAAATCATTCCCAGGTCCTTGCACTAAATTTAACCCTGTCTTTGTCACACGCCCACCATAAGGCAAAACATCTGTCACAGGGGAAAATCCTCCTTTTTGAACACATCCTAATGACTTCTCTTCTAGCGTTGTGATGCCACCTTTTTTATTTCCTGGGGAAGGGTTTTCATAAACGACTTGATTATGTTTAAGGAAGTATTCTTTAAAATCATTCACTAAATCAACAATCTTATGAAACACCTGTTCATCTGATGCTCTGTTCATTAAAATCGTTTCTGCGCCAAACATTTCTGGAACTTCGGTTAATATCGTCGTTCCACCATGGGCAATTAGTTTATCTGAAAATGCCCCTACGAGAGGGTTTGCCGTAATTCCTGAAAATCCATCCGAACCACCACATTTTAATCCGACTTTTAATTTCGATAGTGGGACAGCTTCTCGCTTAAACGATTTGGCGTAAAAAACTAAATCACTAACTAGTTCAAGAGCTTCTTCAAGTTCATCGTCTGCTTCTTGAACACTTAAAAATTTCACGCGATTTTCATCATACTCACCAATCACTTTTTTAAATTCGGCAATATGGTTATTTTCACAACCTAAACCTAAAACTAAAATCCCAGCGGCATTAGGATGGTGAACTAAATTGCTTAATATTTTTTGAGTATTATGAAGGTCGTCACCTAACTGAGAACAACCGAATAAATGTGGATAATGATAAACTCCATCAAATCCTTCTTGTTGAAATTGTTGATTGGCTGTTTTTGCTAGTAGCTCCGCTGTTTTATTAATACAACCAACAGTATTAATAATCCAGATTTCATTACGGATCCCGATGTCGCCATTTTTTCTCACATATCCATAGAATGTTCGGTCACTTTTCTTTTTTGTTAGCGAGGTTGTTGTTGGTGTGTACGTGTATTCAAGTGTACCAGCTAGATTTGTTGCGGTATTATCGGTATGAACCCAATCCCCCTCTTGAATGTCTTGTTTTGCATGACCGATTGGAAAACCATATTTAATAATATCAGTTCCTGCTTTAATAAAGTCCGTAGCTATTTTATGACCAATAGGAATATCTTTCTTTACAATAATCTCTTTCTCTTGAAAAAAGAGCTTGTCGCCTTTTTCATAGTCTTTTAATGTCACAATAACATTATCGTTTTGGTGCACATGAACGAACGAGGTATTCATTATTGTCACTCCCTTTTTTAAAAATAACAACGTTGTTATTCTCAATAGTATAAGACACCATCTTCATTGTCAATCCATTGAGTGCTTTACAATTTTTTTGTTTTGTTGTCCTCGTTTATGTAAAAATAGGGGAAGCATTCGACCAAAAATCGCAGCTAATGTTTGTTGAAATAAAGTGCCAATGACAACAGGGACAGATACTTTTGCTGGAAAATATAAGATTGCTATCGTTGCACCAACACTAATATTTCTCATTCCACTATGAAACATAAAACTAATCATGACATCATTTTCATATTTACAAAACTTTGCGACAGCTATTCCAAGAAGATAACCAAATGAGGCTACAAAAAGGACAACAAAAGCAATCATCAATAATTCAATATCTAAAGTTATAACAGGGGCAGCTACAGCACTATTTATTGCAATCACGATACATAAAGCTATTTTTGAAATAGGTGCTACAGTTATTTGAATGGCCTTCGCCCTACGATATGATAAATACTGAACAAACATACCAAGTAAAGAAGGAATGACAATCATCCATATTAAACTTGTCATCACTTCGGTTATTCGAATATCCACATTTGCACCGACAAATAAAAATAACGACAACGGAATTAACAACGGTGCCAATAATGTATTGATGACGACGATTAAGATGGATAAGGATGAGTTCCCACCATAAATAGACACCCACATCATACTCACAACACCAGTCGGAATAATAAAGGCAATAATCAGCCCTGTTATCGTATAAGGATCGGTTGAAAAAGTTAAATGACCAATACTGTAAGCGATACAAGGCATGATACATTGAATGATGAGTAGTGCTACGAATATAGGAGTGGGTCGCAGTAGGATGAGTTTCATCCGACTTACTTGTATACCAAGACTACTTGCAAACGTAATGAAAGCAAACACCCATGGTACGGTATGAACAAACAAATAAAGCTCATTAGCAAATAATAACCCGATACAAACACTTAATGGCGTTAAGAAAGCTAGTCGTTTTTGCAAAAATACATTAAGCGTATTCATTTGAGACTTCTTTATTTACGTCCTCTTGAATTGTCTGCTTATTTTCAACTATCTTAAATATAATTGAAGCGATTTTCGTCATCACATAGCATACAAGACTAGCAGTAAAAAACGGGATTAACCCAGGTAAAAACATTAGAAGGTATTGGATAGCGACAATCGCAATCCCCATTACTATCATATACTGCGGATATGCGAGACTAAGTAGAAATGCGGTTTTTATATAATGTGTCCCTTTGTTTTTTACATGTACATACACTGGGAAGAATAATAGAAATGTCATGAAAAACACAATCGTCAAAACAAGGAGAACATAACGAACCATAGTCATCCAAAAGACTTGGTCTGTAGCCAGAGTAAAGTTTATATAAAGAATTAAACTGAAAAAAGCAAAAAATAAACCAAAACCGTTCGCTTTCATAAACTCTTCTTTATAATACTGCCAAAACGTTGAAAATAAAGGAAACTCCTCTTTTTGAATGACCCATTTTCTCATCACCGCAAATAAAGCGACCGTAGCAGGCATAATCCCAAATAAACCAAACCCTACGAGCGTAAACAAAATCCAGAGTAGATTCATGTAAGCTAAGCGAGAAATAATTACACTTACTCGATAAAAACCACCAACCCATCCACTCATCTCCATGTTTATCCCACCTTTCATACTCATTATTGTCATTGTAGCTTTCCAATCGATTGTATTAGCTGCTTTGCCACTGCTTCTTTATTCGAATAAATCGGTACTAGAGCAACTAACGACTGTTCTTTGTCGATTCCCATTTCTTTAAACCACAATGATTCGCGCTTGATCGGGATCGCATAAATTTCACGCTTTCCCGTGTCTTCATTGATTAAAAAGTATGGATTCGTTTCCACAAGTGAAACATCCCTTAAATCAGATAGCTCATATAATCCGTCTGGATCATAGGCTGCACTCATCAATTCTTCGTCAATAAGAAGTAAATCCCCATTATGTGTTGCTATTTCAGCTACTAATCTTTCAAAAGTAACAGGAAAGACAGTCAAATTATACTGACTTTCTTCAACCTCTAACACATGTTGGACATACTTATTCACTTCTTCTTGTTTTTCACTAGGAATATCAGCAAACATTAAAATCGTGAATTGATCATTCGATTGGCTACACCCTATCATACTAAGTAAAATGAAAACGAAAAAATACTTTCTATACTTCATGAAATACACCTAAGCATCATTCATTTCCATCTTCAATTTTCTTTACTTGCATACTTGCTAACACAAAGGCACCAACACCATGTAAATCATTTTCGCTCGTTTCACGGCTGACATAATAGTCATACACCCCAATGGATGTGCCAATACAAATGCGCGTTAACACGAATTGCCCTTGTTCGTTTTCTTGAACACAATGAGTAAGAAGACCTTCATACGCTTTCTTAACCTGTTCATAATACGTTTTATCAACTAGTCCTAATTTGATCGCTTTAGCGATTGCATAAACGAATAAACTAGAACAAGAGCTCTCAATCCAATTATCTTCTAGGTGTCCTTTATCGATAATTTGGAACCATAACCCTGTGTTTTCATCTTGATAGCGAACGATATCCGCAACGAATTGTTGCAACACTTCAACTAATGTTTGTCTTTTTGGGTGGTTTTCTGGCAACAGGTCAATCATATCAACGAGTGCCATTCCATACCATCCTAAAGACCGTCCCCAAATTTCTGGTGCCGTATTCGTATCCGGTACATTCCAAGCTGTTTTTCCACTTTCATCCCAACCATGAAAATATAAGCCAGTTTTTTCATCCTTCGTATGTTTTCGCATTAAAGATTCTTGATATAAGACAAGGTCAACTAATTCTGGTTCATCGAATTGCTGCCCATATTGAAGTGTGAAAGGACCGGCCATATACAATCCATCTAACCACATTTGATACGGATATTTATCTTTGTGCCAAAAGCCACCTTCACTTGTTTTGTTAATCGTATTTAATAGATTTCTTAATTTTGAAGCTGCAATTTTATAACGTTCTTCCTTTGTTTCCTGATAAAGAGGGAATAAAAGCAAACCTGGTTGAATTGCATCAAGTTGGTCTCGTTCAAAATAAAAGTTCCCATGTTCATCAACTAATTTATCGACATACTCTTTGAAGTAATGAAAATACTGTTCATTTTTTGTTTCTTGCCAAACACTATACATCCCACATAAAAATACTCCTTGATGGTAATGCCAACGATAGGCGGGTGGTAATAATATCGGTTCATATTGTCCCATTACACTTTGACACGCTTTTTCTGCCCATTCCAACACATTTTTCCCATTTATCGCAACAACTTTTTCCATTTTTCTTTTCCTCCCTTTATACTTTTATCTAGTCACAAGCAAGATAATGTTCTTCTTTTTGTGCTTGCTTACCTAAAACATAAACATCTTCACAATTTTTCAGTTGTATCACAGATGTATTAGCATGTATTTTCGGCATTTCCACATTGTCTAATTGAACATGTTTTGTTTCTATTAATTGAATTGCTGACCCTTGCCGCGTTTGAATATGAACATCGTGACAAGTCAATCTATGAATATATTTCCCAAACATCCCGGCTCCCGCCATGATTAGCGTTTCTTGCACCATATCTGGTTCTCCCCCTTGCTCTAGAGGGTCTTCTATCGTTTCAATCGTGACATGCCGAAGGGAAACATCTTCAATTGGTTTTTCAGGTAACCCATATAGAAAACCTGCAGCAGCACGACACTGCTTTGCTGTGATTTGGTGGAGTTGAATATGTTTGATTGTTGGTGTCTTTTCAGTAATTTCGACTGCTTCTGGACTTGACATGAGCGGGTCATGCTCATCAATCCCATATCGATAAAATGAATTAATCGTAAATGGACATAACACATGTTCCATGTATACATTGGAAATAAGAATATTTTCAATATATCCACCACGAGCACGATTCGTTTTCAAGCGAATCCCACGGTCTGTTCCTATAAACAAGCAATTCGATACCGTTACGTTTCGAATCCCGCCTGAATTTTCACTTCCAAAAACAACACCACCATGACCAGCTTTCATCGTGCAATTTTGTACCGTCACATGTTCTGTAGGTCTTGCTATGTTACGACCATCTTCATTTATGCCTGATTTTAAACAAAGACAATCGTCTCCAACATCAAAATGACAATTGGAAACTCGGACATATGTGCAAGAATCAAGGTCTAAGCCATCACCGTTAGGAGCATCGGCTGGATTTTTAAATGTTACTTTATCAACTGTTACATCATGGCAATACACAAAATGTGTATTCCAAAATGGCGAGTTTTGTAGCGTTACCCCTTCAAGTAAAACATGCTCACATTCAAACAGCTGCAAAAGCGGTGGTCGCAAAAATTGAGATTCCCATTCAACTAGATTTGTTTTTATCGCTAGCTTTTCATGATTTAATTGTTTTAATATTTCTGTAATCGTAGAATGATAGGTCTCCCCTTTTTTTAATTGATGATACACATTCCACCAAGCTTCTCCTTGTCCCTCTAATATTCCACGACCTGTAATAGTAACATTTTTCAAGCCATTTCCATAAAGCAAAGGCGAAAATCCATAACACTCATAACCAGACCAACGCGTACGAACAGGGGAATACCGTTGAAATTCCGGATAAAAGATGACAATAGCTCCCGCTTCGACTTGAAGAGTGATATTACTTTTTAGTTCAATCGGTCCAGTTCTATATTGGCCAGCAGGGATAACAACAGTTCCTCCACCTGCTTTTGTGCAAGCGTTAATCGCCGTTGTAATTGCCTCTGTATTATCGGTTTTATTATCGCCTTTACCACCGAAATCGAAAATGTTGTAATACACTCGGTTTCCCCTTCTTTCCTATGAGTCTAGTAAATCCTCTCTTACTGGTGTAAATGTATCAATTAACTTTCCTTTTTCAATCGCAACTACTCCATGTAACGCACCACCTGGAATATATAATGTGTCTCCTTGCTGTAGCTTGACTTTTTTTCCATCAACCTCAAATTCAAACACACCTTCTATGCAATACGTATATTGCTCATGATGATGATAATGCAAAGCACCGACTGCACCTGCTTCAAACTCAACTTCCATCATCATCAATTGATTACCTGGTGGGTGAATTTTTCGTTTTACACCTGTGTCAACTACTTCCCATTGTCCGATCATACGTACCACTTCCTTTTCTCTTTTCTTTCGTAATAAGAGGAATGAACATCTGTATTCCTAGCACAAATGCAAGTACCCATGGAATCGTCTGCATATTGATTTCAGTTGAAAAAATCATAAAAAGAATGACACCTAAACCTCTTCCCATATTAATAACCGCTTCTCGTAACACAACAGATTCAATGCGAAAATGGGACTGTAATGGGAGAGCATCAAGCCAAGTATAATAATAGACCGCATATGTATTCGCTTGAATCGGTTTAAAAAAAGAGTTAAAGACCATAAATAATACGACTGTGATAATAGAAATATCCCAAAATAAAATGAGTGAAGACACAAGCATTCCAATGGCTGCAATCGTTACATTCAGTGTTGTTCCATTCTCAGTTGCAGTTCGTGACAAAATATAACTAGCGATAATAGATACTACTAAAAAGACGATATTCATATAGCCAACAAAGCTCTCATTCGGGAAAATTGAAAATAATAAAATTGGCGGTATATACATTAAAATCCCTTGTGGAAACCCGATAATAAACCAACCAATTAAAGAATGACCAAATCCTGGCTGTCTTTTAAGCAGTAACGGTATATATTTCATATAATATTGCTTATGATGTGTTCCCTGCTCTTTAATTTGAAAACTACCGATCGTCGCTATGACAAACATAAGAAAAGCAAAAGAAAAAACTATGCTATATCCCGTTAAATCTGAATTTATACTAATGACAACACCAGCCGCTGCAGGTCCAACTAAATTCGCTAACCCCATCACAATTTGATTCCAACCTAAATAGCGATGTCGATTTTCATGGTTTGACACTTCATGGGCTAATGTAAAATAACTAAGCCAATACGCTGCTTGTGAAACCCCGCGAAACAACGCAAACCAAATAAAATAATGAACCATATTTTCTTGTGTTAAAACAATTCCTAAGTAAAAAAGAGCTGTTAACCATATTCCATAGCGATAAATGACTAAATGACCTTTTTGTTTTGCAAACTTTCCAATAACAAGTGTCGCTACTACTTGTGAAAGAATTGCCGTTACATTAAAAACTCCATTTACTAGTAAACTCTCTGTTAGTCGCCATAAATATAAATTAATAAATATAATTGATAGTGAATTACCAAATTGAAAGATGGCATGGTTAATGAGGGTGTATACCGCTTGATTTGATAATTTTTTTTCTTTTGGCACTGCAAATCTTAGCATTCATCACACTTCTCCCTGCCCATATAAACAAACTAAGCATCGTGTCGTTTTTTATAAATAAGAATAAAACTGGTCGCTTCCTTTAATTGGCGCTGCTTTTTGTCCAGCTAAGCGATGACATTGTAATCGAATGAGTGTCGCTTGTGTCGTTGCATTCATATCACCTTCCACTTTCCCTCTCCCTAGCAATACAGGTTCTGGCATCAACGGATAATGTTCACCTTCTTTAATTTGGGCCACATTTGGGGCTGGTGGTGATCCTTGTCGCTCTCGTGAAAATCCCCCATCACATCGTTTTAATTTGCTCATATTTTCAAATGTGATTGTCAGTATTTCTACTAATTCCTTTTCCGGAATCTCAACATTCATATAGGAAAGTAGGTCAATCGGGTTGCGAATATAACACATATCCTCTGCTTGCTCTGTTCGCAAACAAGTTAAAATACTTTGATAGATTTTCTCCTTATGCGGAAATGGAACTTGATATTTACTGAAAAACGTATACAGCTTAAACGTTCCTGATAGCTGAACATATAAACTTCCTTCCCCCCATAAGCCCGTTTCTTTATTTTGGCGTTGTTGTAAATACTGAACCGCTTCATTCACAAAACGTTTTTGTTCATTGTGAGGTAATTCTTCCATATACACACAAGAAGTCGCAAATAGATCACAGCCCCGCCAGCTATTTGAAAAATTAATCGTATCCCAATGGGTGCGATAAGCTTCTATCGATTGCACATACGGTGGAGCAGTCTCAGAAGCAACAGGTAAAGGATACAATGGAGAAGCACCAAGTCGTCGCAAGCTTCCTACCGCATAGCTAAGCGCACGGTGAACCATGACTTCATCTTGTTTCATCAATGGATTCACATCATAAAAGTAACCAGTGCTATCTTGTTTTTTTTGAAAAAAGTCAACTAGTTGTTTCTTCATTTGGTCCGGCATATTGTCTAGTAATTCATTTCGATGCAAAATATTTAATGCTTGTGCTGTCGATTCAATATCAGGGGAGAAATATTCATCATTGATTGAACTTTGCGCGTAATAAAACCCACCTGATCTTTTGTCATATTGGCTAGCGAGCCATTGAAATATTTCATCAAATACATCTTCCATCTCCATAAATAAATCGTTCAGTTCATTGACTATAGAAGTCATTTGTCACCATCTCCAACGTATTTACTTGAAAGGTTACACATCGTAACCTTTCATGACTATCCTTTTACAGAACCGATAAGAGCTCCTTTGGCAAAGTATTTTTGCAAAAATGGATAAACGATAAGAACAGGAATGGTAGCGACGACAATAACAGCCATTTTAATCGTGATTTCCGGCGGTGGAACACTCGAAAATTCCGAACTATCATAATTTAACCCACTTGCTAATACAACAATTTGCCGTAATAATACTTGAACAGGCCATTTGGAAGAATCACTTAAATAAAGAATCGCATGCATGTACGTGTTCCAATACGTCACTGCATAAAACAATGAAATTGTCGCGATTGCAGGCATAGAACATGGAATAACGATCCTAAATAAAATCCCAAAATCACTACAGCCATCAATTTTCGCTGATTCTTCTAACCCTGCCGGAAGATTTTGAAAAAAGCTTTTTAAAATAATCATATTAAATGCATTTATCGCGACTGGAATTACTAACGCAGCCAAAGAATTCAGTAACCCTGTTTGCTGAACTACTAAAAAGGTTGGTATCATTCCACCATTAAACAACAATGTAAAAACGATGAAAAACATAATAAATCTTCGGCCGACTAAATCTTTACGAGAAAGCCCATACGCAGTTAACGTCGATAAAAACATACTAAACAACGTTCCCCCGACCGTCACCCCGATTGATACCATCATCGCACGCATAATCGTATCGGTTGAAAAAATATACCGGTACGCATCCAAGCTCCATACAGTAGGAATTAATACGAATTTCTTTTGAGCTAATTCTGCACTTGTTGTAAACGAAGCCGCCACAACATGAATAAACGGCAATACACAAAGAAGCGCGATAATCGTTAATATCGTAATATTTGTTATATTGAATAGGCGACTGCCTAATGATTTATCCCCAACCATCTTTGTTCCTCCTTACTAGAATTTTAGTAGACACCTTCTTCACCTGCTTTTTTCGCAAGCCAGTTTGCGAAAATAACTAAGATCAATCCGACAAGTCCTTTAAAAAATCCAACTGCGGTACTATAACTAAATTGACCTTGTTTCAGTCCTGCCGTATACACATACGTGTCGAAAATTTCACCTACTTCACGGTTTGAAGCATTTAATAATAAGTACACATGTTCAAATCCAAGCTCTAGTACATCACCAATTTTTAAAATTAATAATACGACAATTACGCTTCGAATCGCCGGTAGCGTAATATGCCACATTTGCCGTAAGCGATTCGCACCGTCCATTTTTGCCGCTTCATATAGTTGTGGATCGACGGCTGCAATTGCTGCTAAGAAGATTATCGTTCCCCAACCTGCTTCACGCCAAATAACTTGAAGAATATACATCGGTCGGAACGTATCTGGGTTCATTAGGAAATTTATTTTTTCAAATCCTAACGATTCAATAATCGAATTTATAATTCCACCATCTAACGTTAACATCACAAAGCTGACAGATACGATAACAACCCAAGACATGAAATGTGGAATATAAATTAATGTTTGCACACTTTTCTTAAACATTTGATTTCTGACTTCATTTAGCATTAAAGCTATAATGATAGGAATCGGGAAAAACACAAGAATTTGTAAAGCAAATAAAACAAGTGTATTTCTGAATATCATCCAAAAATCAGGACTCGTAAAAAGTCTTTCAAAATGTTTAAAACCGACCCACTCACTCCCTGTTACACCTAAATACGGTTTATAATCTTGAAATGCGATAATAAGACCGTACATGGGAATATATTTGTATACAAAAAAGTACAAAATTCCCGGTGCAATCATAAGATAAATCCACTTATTTTTCTTTATTCGCCTCATGAGCTCAGCTCGTTTAGCCGACTTCGGTATAGGAGGCTTTGACTTTCCAAGCGCAACTTGATTATCCATAACCTAACTTCCTTTCTGTTCAAAATGACTAGTAGATGTAAACGCTTTCTAGGTTTCATAGTAGTGTGTTATTGTAATTACAGCTATAATCATTACTTCATAAAGTCGTAGGAAACCTTGATTTTATTAGGGTTTCACACCAAACAAAGATGATGATTATACTGGTCATCTTTGTTTGATAATCGTGAAGTGGCAAACTGATGTTGTCATTGGAACCGTCCGTACATTTCATTCGGACACCTGTTCCACTATTCTTGCAAAACTCACCTGTTTTGGCTTACGTTCGGACATACGTTCCGCTATTTCACTGTTTCGCCCGCTTTTTCTCCTCTTTTTATACCAATAACGGATCTGAAGTCCGCTACAACGTTGAATTTCATAGAAAACACTTGATTAGCGGAACACATGTCCGTTACCGCTACAAGCATGCTACCCATCTCGCCCTCCAAAAAGAAAAAGCTGGTTAAGACCCGACGGCCTTCAACCAGCTTTTGTTACTCATTAGTTTTGTGCTTGATAAGAAGCGTTAAATTCTTCAATAATCGCATTTCCACCTTGAGACTTCCAATTTTCAATCGCTTTTTCAAAACCGTCTTTGTCAATTTGTCCTAAAATATATTGGATAGTAGCATCGTCAATCAGTTGCTTTAATCGGTCTCCGTCTTGAATAAATGTGTCAGAATCTAGTGTGACTGTTGGGTCTGAAATTAAATAGTCATTATTTTCAAGAACAAGTACATCTGCTTTTTGGCGAACTTCATAATCAGTATAAAGCTCATAGCGGCCTGTTGTTTCTGGTTCACCAATTTCCATTGTTAAATATGGACGGATTTCACGGTCAATGATAGCTTGGTCTGCGATATAAACTGCTTTTCCGTCTTGGACTTCATAATGCTCTCCTTCAATCCCCCAGTAAAGTGTGTTCATTACATCAGGTGAAGCTAATTTGTCATAGAATCCAAGAATTTTTAGTAACTCTTCTTCTGTTTGCACTGATGATTTCGGGAACATCATTACTTCACTAAATCCAGGAATAGCCCAAACACCAAATTCACCATGCGGTCCTTCGACATAATTATGAACGTCAAATTCCACATCTGGGTTAAGCGCCACTGCATCGTTATAAATGGTATTTACATCTTGCATCGATCCTACATAAACACCAGCCGTACCATTTGCTACCATGGCAACTTGGTCGGTCTTACTTGTAACAGGGAAGTCTTGGTTAATGTATCGATTCGAATGCATTTCTCGGTAGAAATCCAATGTTTGCATATACTCATCAAACATAAATTCAGGTAGTAACTCCCCGTCTTTCACACCCCACTCATGTGGTGTTCCAAACCAAGAAGCAATCGTTTTAAACCCACCATAAATTAAGTCACTGCGGTCTGCTAACCCAATTGTGTCATCTTTTCCAGAATCATTTGGGTCATCTTCTGTAAAGGCACGAACCATTTCCATAAATTCATCTGTTGTTGTTGGTGCTTCTAAACCTAAGTGGTCAGCCCAATCTTTTCGGTAAATGATCCCTTGACGAGATAACGGTCTACCTTGATAAACCCCATAAATTTTTCCATCAATTGTTGTATTTTCCATAATCTCTTCATTTAAATTACTTAAATTTTCGAATTGATCTAGATACGGCCCAATTTCCCAAAATTGGTCATTTCGAATGGCATCTTTAAATTGATTCATTTGAGCAAACCCGATTCGGACAGAATCTGGGAAAGAACCTGTTGCAAAAGCAGTATTTAAACGCTCGTCGTAATTATCGTCTGGTACCCATTGAATATCAAGCTTATATCCTGTTTTTTCTTCAATCAATTCTTGTATCTTTTTATCCGGAGTTTCAGGTGTATGAAGATTCGTCATAATAGAAATTTCAAATGGTTCTTCTGAATCCGCCTGCTCTGTTGCGTCATTTGTTTCGCTATCATTATTATTCGATGTATTTTCACTACTGTTATTACAAGCTGAAAGTAAGGCTAAAACAAGAAAAAACATACAAAACATGCTAAACGTAATTTTTGATTTAAACATTTACAAACCCCCATCTTTTTTTGTGTTCAACTGTTATCTTCCATGTAAACCTCCACTTTGTAACCCCTTTCAAAAATCACCGCCCCCTACGTTTTTTCAAGAAAGTAACAACGTTGTTAACGAAAATAATAGAGGATATAATCGGTGAAGTATATAATCAACAACTCATAATGTAAGCCCTTACAACCCTTTTGTTTCAAACTTTTACTACAATCTAACATAATGATTATCCTGTTCATTCCCATTATCGATGGAAACAAAAAGACATCGAAAGTTCAGTTTATTATCGACAACCAAACTTCCTGATGTCTTCCATTTCTAAGGTGTCTTTTTATATTTTTCACGATATTGTCCTGGTGTCATATGTTCCTGTTTTTTAAAAGAACGAATAAAGTTTTGTGGATTTTTATATTGCAACCGTCCAGCAATCTCCTTTACCGTCATATTCGTTTCCATTAACCATTGTTTTGCAATCGTAAAGCGATACATCGATAAATATTCTGTAAATGTGTAATTTGTTTCTTGCTTAAATACACTACTTAAGTAATTTGCATTATAGTGAAGCTGTGCTGCGCATTCTTCTAACGTAATATCTTGATCGTAATTTTTCTGAATAAGGTCAATCATTTTTTCAGATAAATTTTGAAATTGTGATTCACGGCGGTCGTGAAACACTCGAATTAATGGAGTAATCAGCCTATCTTTGAACCATTGTTCGATTTGTTCTTTCGTATGAAAGTCCAATAGCTCTTCGTATAAAGAAGAATGTTGAACATCAATTTGTTGAAAGCTAATCCCACTTTCTTGTTTAATAATCAATAAATTGTTTAACAACCGCATCATCGCAACCTGGTATTCCTTTGGTGATTGTGTATTTTTAAATGCTTTTGACATCCATTCTGACAAGAGCGGAGCCGCTTTTTCCTCATCGGCTAACTTAATTGCTTCCACTAATTCTTCCTCTGTTCGTTTTGGATAATCAAACAAAACTGTATGTTTTCCTGAATTTACCGTACTAAAATGAACAATGACACCGTGCCCTAATTGCATACGATGCTTTAATGCTTCAATGCCTTCTTTGTATCCTCGTTTTGCTTCTTTCAATTCCGTAAATGGCAGACTAATTCCAATACTAACCGATATTTTTAACAGCTGACTAATGTTCATTTGGATTTTTTCGGTTACATCATACACAAGATCTTCATTGTTGGATTGCTTTTCAAAGCCAAGGACCATAACCATGATTTGGTCGATCCAAACGACAGGAAAACGCTTTGTTTTCTCCACTGTTTCTTCTACAATATTTTTAATCGCAAAAGACATTTTTTCATGGTCAAAGCTCTCCCATTTTTGTTTATTATCATTATCCACAGTTAATGTACAAATCACCATTTCTCTCCAATTCTTTGTTACGTCTTCTAATTGAAAATACTGAAGATTATCTTTAATTTCGTTCGTTTTATAATGGCCTGTGAATAGCCTTGTTAAAAACAATGACTTTAATTGTTGTGTATGCTCTCGTAACTCCAATTCAAGCGATGAGTTCGATGAAAACAATTCATTAATATGTGCTTCGATAATTTCTAACTCATTCTTTTTTTTTATTTTTTTCCTCGTTTGGCCATCTTTCTTCCAAATAAGCAACAAGTTTGTTAACAGGAGAATAAAGTTTCCTGCTTATAATCCATATATAAAGACTGCATGTTAACACAATAAAAGTAATCATTAAAAATGTAATGAGACCGATTTTTTTACTTTCCCTTGTAAGAATATCAATCGAGTTAAACGAAATATAATACCATTGGTTAAAATCTGATTGTTGATATGTGACAGCATAAGGATAGTTTTTCGAATGAACATTAAACTGGCCCGCTTGACCTGTAAAGCCCTCTAATGAATCGATGTAATGCGTATCAACAAGTGATTGACCGATAAGTTCTGGGTCACGGTGCACAAGGATACGAAACTGTTCATCTGTTATCATCACTTCATCAGAAAGTTCATCGACATTAATCATCTCAGCTAAGCTACAAGTCGAAATGTTTGTGAAAGCTAACCCATATTTTGAACTTCGTTTAGGTGGAAGTTTTTTGACTAAGCTAATGGTTTGTGGACAATCACTCACAACGAGTGGGGATTCAAACTGCTCTTCATCAAGCAAAACCCACATTGTATTATGTTCTAAATCAAGATAAGACAGATATACTTCTTTATCTGGGTGCTCATCTAACCGAGATAAACCTGCATTATTTACAAGCCAATCTTCTTGAAAATTGAGTAAAATCACTTCATCGACTTTCGTATAATAGGAACGAATATTACTTAATTCTTGTCGTAAGTCGCGATAAATTGAAAAATCTTCTCCCAATAACGGCCGGCGAATTACCGCCTCCATTAACGAAGAATCAATCGTATTACTAACCGTATGATGTACAGTAACAAGGACTTGCTCTACGTTAGATTGAATTTGTCGAATGACTTCGACTTTTTCTTGATTAACCTTTTCTTGTATATGTTTTGATGATTGGGAATAGGAAAATACCCCTACAATAATGACAGGGATGATACTAATAATACTGGCAAACACAATTAGTTTTGTTAGCAAACTTTGATTTTTCATTTTAAGCCTCCCTTCAACCTCATACCTTCCTACCAACCGTTGAAAGGGTTTACATTTGATTGCAAAAAAAAATAGGAATTTGGAAATTACATAATATTTTGTTAATTATACCATGTCTTTTTAAAGGTATGTCTAGAAAAAATACAAAAAGAGTCGGTTGTTCCTACCAAAAAGATGTAGAATACCGACTTTTTCCTTATTTTTTCTTATACATTTTCCCTTATGGCTTCAATATATTGCTTTATCTCTTCCATTTGTTCTCGTTTCGTATGTTCAAGTATGACATCACAATTCGGCTTATATTTCTCTAGTAGTCTCATATATAGTGCAAGATTCATATCACCTTGTCCAGGGGTAACCGTTTCTAATAATCCCTCATCGGTTAGCTTCCGGTCCTTAATATGTCCGGCAATAATCTTTGGGCCTAAAAGTTCAAATACTTCCCTTATCACATCATCTTGTCTTGAAAAATTTGCTGATGTTAATAGGTTTCCTGGATCAATGATCACGCCAAAACTTGAACTGTTCAACTCGTCTAACACATTTTTTAACGTTTTCGCATCGTCAATTAAATGTCCCACAGCTGGTTCAATTCCGATTATTACTCCCCATTTTTCAGCTTCTTTTTCTAGTTCTTTAAGAGTTGCTTTTAATATCAGCCAATCTTCTTTTGTTCGGTCTTGCTCTGCCATTTTTCCTACTTCAACCGCTACAACCGCTGCTCCAAATTTCGGCGCATACTGGAGTGCTTCTTTAAAACGGACGATATTTTCTCTTCTTTTCACTTCATCTCTTTCAAATAAATGGACATAACAAGCTAAAATAGAAATCACTACATCATTTTTGTTAAATTCTTTTACTATATTTCTAACTAAACCCGGGCTCAAAAAACCTGGTTTTTCAAACTGATAATCACTACATGCTTTCCAAAGTGCTAATTGTACATGTTCAAAGCCAAAACTACCAATCTCTTTTGCCAATTGTTGATAAGGTTTTTTTCCGAATAAATGAGCCAACACACCGACAGTCATCTGTTCCTCCTCTTATAGTAGCTTTTGAGATTGAAGATTTCTTACAATTAATTTCGCTATTGTCCTTGCTCCTACTTCTGAAAAATGTGTATCATCTTGAATACCGTCTTCATAATTAGAATGATTCCGTGGGGGAAGCCACATAAATAATGTTTTCAATTCCTTTGGGCCGATGTTCTCAAACAAAACTCTACTTTCTTTCGTTACATCAATCATCGCTACCTTCTCCGACTGAGCAAGCTCTCGAATTGCAACAGGATAGTCTCCATGTGTCTCAACAAAATGTCCATCTTCAGTGAAGCTTCTTCTTTGAACCGGGGTTAGTAAAATCGGAGTGACCCCTTTAGTCTTTGCACTTGAAATAAACTCCTTTAAGTATTGCTTAAATGTTGAAAAAGGGGTTGTAAATCGCTCATCTTGTTTTGCATCATTATGTCCAAATTGAATAAGTAATAAATCACCTTGTTTAAAGTGTTGCTCCATGTTTTGTAATCTCCCTTCCTCAATGAAGCTTTTTGAACTTCTTCCAGAAAAGGCAAAATTTCTTATGGTTACACCAAATAAGTAGTCACCGATAACTTGCCCCCATCCTGTCATTGGTGCACAGTCTTGCGAATAGGATGATGCGGTTGAATCACCAGCGATAAAAAGCTGTTTACCTGCCATCGCTCTCCTCCCCTAACTCTTTATGAAAGTTACTGCAAAATATCAGTCGTATTTTCATGCGATACAAAACCAAGTTCCTTTTTCGCTAATGCCATATCCCATGGCTTTCCTGGATTATCTGAAACACCATAATACGTTCCAAACGATTGGTCAGAATCTATGGCTGCCGTAAACAACCCGACTACATCCGTTTGTGAAAGCAATGTTTTTTGAAGGCGTTCATTCGATTCAACCTCTTCTTTTGTCACACCTTTTGGAACAGAGCCAATGCGTATATTCATCACAGATAAATTTTCTTCCGTTGAGAATAAATAACCTAGTTGCTCAGATGCATACTTGAGGACGCCATAAACTCCTTTAGAACGCGGAACATCGTCCGTTGTAATTTCACGTCCAAGCAAGGAAACGCCATCAAGCTCATACACATCTGTAACATGATTAGAAGAAGCAAAAATCACTTTTGGAATTCCTTTTTGTTTTGCCGTATAGAACAAATAATACGAAGCTTTAAAAAAGATGTCAGTCATTCGTTCAAACGTATCGACGTCCGAAATCGAGTGGGACGTTTCTGTATTTAGTAAATTAATTAGGACATCTGCTTTAGGCATTTTCGCTTCAATGTCTTTTCTATCGGTAGCATCGACCGAAATAAAAGTAGCTTTCATCCCTATTGGCTTCTTTTTATCCATAATGATGACATCATATTTTTCTGACAGTCCATTCGTTAAAATTTGACCTATTGTCCCTGAGCCACCGACCATTACGACTGTTTTCATACTTTCATCTGTCCTTTCTATCTCCATATAGTATTAGTATCTCAACAAAGGTCAGAAAGTATGAAAGTCGCGTGCGATAACTTACGTAAATTGCTAATGATGAAAGTCACATCGTGTTATTTAATAGAAAAATAGTTTTTCGCGTTAGTAAAACTTATATCTTGAACCATCTTTCCAATTAATTGTTCATCATTTGGTACTTCGCCTTTTTCGATCCAAGTCCCAAGTAAGTCACATAATATGCGGCGGAAATATTCATGCCGAGGGTACGAAAGAAAGCTTCTCGAATCGGTTAACATTCCAATAAAACTACTTAACAACCCTAAGTTTGCTAAGTCAGTCATTTGTTTAACCATTCCATCTTTTTGATCATTAAACCACCAGCCTGAGCCAAATTGCAGTTTCCCCTTTATACCACTTCCTTGAAAATTTCCGATCGCTGTACCAATCACATAATTATAAATCGGATTTAGATGATACAAAATCGTTTTTGGTAATTCATTTTGTTTGTCGAGCTCATTTAAAAAACCATTTAATGATTTCGCTAATGGGAGGTCATGAATGGAATCAAACCCTGTATCTGGACCTAATGTTTCAAACATTCTCTCATTGTTGTTTCGAATCGCTCCAATGTGAAGCTGCATCGCCCATCCTAAAGAAGCATACAGTTTTCCTAAATAAAGAAGAGTATACGTTTTATACTTCATTTCTTCTTGAACTGAAATCGTTTCTCCATTCCATGCTTTCGTAAAAATACGAGATGCTTCTTCATAAGTACACGGTTCAAACGGAACATTTTCAATGCCATGATCAGAAATACGGCAACCGACTTCATTAAAAAATTGTGCTCGTTTTTCAAGAGCCGTTAATACATCTTCATATTCTTTAATTGAGATTTTCGCAGCTTCTCCAAGTTTTCCAATATACTCTTTAAATTGGGGACGGGAAATTTCAACGGCTTTATCGGGACGAAATGTCGGCACAACGTTTGTTGTTATAGCTTCACTATTTTTTATGGTAATGTGATGTTCCAATGAATCAACGGGGTCATCGGTCGTACCAACAACCTCTACCTTGAATCGATTTAATAACTGTTGTGTCGTAAAGTCTTCCTGCTCCAGTAGATGGTTGCAATGATGCCACACTTCTTCACTCGTTTCTTCACTTAGGAGAATATCCAGATTAAAATAACGCTTTAACTCCATATGTGTCCAATGGTAAAGCGGATTACCTACAGTATGGGGAACGACTTTTGCCCATTGTTCAAACTTTTCCTTATCTGTTGCATTACCTGTAATGAAATGCTCATCTACCCCAAACGTTCGCATCGCCCTCCATTTATAGTGGTCTCCTTCTAACCAAATTTCGTATAAGTTTGAAAAAGAGCGATTTTCCGCAATGTCTTTCGGACTTAAATGGCAATGATAATCATAAATTGGCATAGCCTTCGCAAAGTCATGATACAATTTTTTCCCAGCGTCATTATGTAACATAAAATCTTCGTGAATAAACGATGTTTTCATTATAACCCTCCTAAAAATAACAACGTTGTTATTTTGTATTAGAAAATTGAAAAGGTTGTGTCACTAATTATTATCTTACCTTAAATTTCCTATTATTACAATCGAAATTTCCTGTTCTATGAACAAAAAACATAAAAAATATGACCCTCGAACAATATCAAAGTCAACTAACGAATATGAATTTACAAACCCGTTTTCTTTCAGGCCAACTCGGATATCCATTAACTGAACAAGATTTACAGAAAGTGGTGAAAAATATCGAAACACACTTTTCTGTTGTCGGAATAACCGAAGAATTTAATGAGTCGTTATTTTTGATGAAACAACGATTTGGCTTGACCCAAACCTAATATAAAAAGCTAAATAAGTTAAAGAAAAACTCCAATTCACAAAATAGGAAAAACACATGCTCGACATGATTATGCCAATACTACTCTCGACCAACAGCTTTATTCCTTTGCGAAACAATGATTACAACAACAACTCCACCAATTCTATCATACAAAACAATAACAAAAGGCTTCCGAACCCCTTTTTCGCTTTGACGACCAATTGCTCCATTTACGATTCCTTAGTCAATTCTCTTCGCTTTTACTCTCGTTTTGTCCAATAGAACCCTTCTATTAGACACTTCTTACTCAAAACCACTCTGTATTGTCCTTATCGAACCCTATAACACACAATTCAAACGCCCCCCTTTAATAAAAAATAAGGGAGCGTCTTTTCGTTTATAGAATAAGCTTTCAAAGTTTCACTGCTATACCAAAATTTTTCTTTTATGTTAAGAAATCAAAAGTGAGCCCCTAGTACTAAAAGAGACTCACTTCTATTTTGCTTATTCTACTACTCTAGCTCTTGCCGCTTCCCAGCTACTATTTAAGTCAGTCATAATGTCATCAAAGCTTTCTGAACGATTTCCAATAGCCGCTTCAATAATACGTTGTTTAAATCCAGATTGCCATAATCCTACTTCACTTTCATTATCGATCATATCTAACCAGCCTTCTTCTCCTTCTCTATGAGTAGCCTCTGAAATAAACTCCACGCCTAGTTCTTGGAATGCTGATAATGTTTCAGGATAATCTTCACCTACAATTGGTGAAATTCCTCCTTGGTCAATGGCATAATTTGATTCATTAATGAACCAATCTAACCAAGCTCTTGCTGCTTCTTTGTGTTGAGAGTTAGCATTAATCCCGATGTTAAAGTCTCCGCCTACTACAGAATACACTGTACCATCTTGTTGCGTATAAGGGAATGGCATATATCCAATCGAATTAGGATCACTAGCTAATTCCTGCACTTGCGTTATCGCCCAAGAACCAAGAACCATTGTTGCAATTTTTCCATCCGCCATCATTTGTTTCGAAGATTCCCAATCTGTTGTTAATGGGTCACTTTCAATTAAACCTTGGTTTGCTGCATCATACATAACTTTATATAAGATGTAATGTGGTTCACCTTCAGCAAACGGGGCATCCGTGTCAATTAAATGATTAGCAAATTGCTCATCCCCAGCAATAGAAAGACGATTTGGCTCCCATTGGTCTAATGGCCATCCTGCAGAATAGTTCGTGTACAAAGGAATCGCATCTGTCTTGGCTTTAATTGCTTGTAATGCGTCAATAAACTGTTCAGGGCTTGAAGGAATATCAGTAACTCCTGCTTCTTCAAACACATCTTTATTATATAAAATTCCTTGTGCGTTAACTGTAATTGGAATTCCATAAGAAACACCTTCATATGCCATATCATCAGCAAATAAATATTTCTCTAACATTTCATCTGTTTGTCCGAGCGGTTCAAAGAAATGAGGTAAATCTTCTACTGGGACATTATCTGGAATCATAAGAACATCTCCGTATTCTTTTGTACTCATACGAATATTGACTTGTCCTTGATAATCTGTAATCGCTTCAAAGCTTAACTTTACATTAGGATATATTTCATTAAATTGTTTTTCATAGTCTTTGAAAACTGTATCAACAATATCTGTTCGGTGAATAAGTACCGTAATGTCACCGCTTACATCTTCTGGTTTCATTTCAGTTTCTTCTGTTTTTGTCTCTGTCTCATCATTTGTCGTTGGTTCTGTCGTAGTTTGCCCTCCACACGCAGTGACAAAGACTAACAAACTTGCTAGCACGATAAACAACCAGCCTTTTACTTTCATGTAATCTCCCCCTAACATTCATTTAAGTAATCGATAAAGAAATAACCATTCTCAAAAACTTACTCACTATCATATTAAAAACATATTTACTTTATTTTGATTACCTGTATTTCTATTAATTGGAATAAAAGAAAGGAAAATAAGTAAATTTTATTTTTTCCAGGTAATCAGTTGATTAATATACTTTATTATCACCTCACATATTATGATTATTTAACTTATCGTTTAAGTTATAAGTTTATATTATAATGTTTTGTAAGCGATGTCAATTATTAAAAAATAAAAAAGGGAATGATTTTATCCCCCTTTTTAATCTTCTTCCTAACTTATCATTTATCCGGTTTTTTGCTTTATATTCACAACACTTTTAATCCATTTTTTTGACAACGTTCGTTTTAACCCAAAAATCACTCTAGCGATCTCTTGTGTGTTTGCTAGTAAAAAAATAATATAAATAGGATATTGAAGATAGACACCAAGCAACGCTAACGGCAATCCTACCAACCAAACACCAAGTAAGTCTAAATACATCACAAACTTTGTATCCCCTCCTGGTCTTAATATCCCTATATTATTAACCATGTTTAACATCCGAAATGGGATAATAAATGCATAGACAACTAAAACCGCAACTGCATAGTCAGCTGCTTGGTCAGGAATATTGTAAAAACTTACAAACACAGGAGATATGACAAGAATAACTGAGGACACAAGTATCGAAATGACGATTGTTATTTTTAAAAACTTCACACCATAATCAAACGCCTTTTTTTCATCCCCTTCCCCAATACTATTTCCAACCATGACTGATGAAGCATCCCCTAGCCCAATAAATAAAGCCATCGATAACATTAACAACGGGTCAATGATTGTTACTGCAGCAAGCTGAGCCGTCCCCATCTGAGCATAAACCCAGAAATATGTCGTTTCTCCTAGTGTCCAAAATATATGATTTAAAATCGATGGGACCGAAACTGTAACATACCTCTTAATTAATCCAACATCTAAAACCTCTCTAATCGTTAATCCTTTAACATTAGAAAACAATTCATACCGATAACTGATAATTCCCATTAAAATCGTTTGTATGACTCTTGCTATCACTGTTGCAATTGCCGCTCCTTCAATTCCCATTTCAGGAAATCCGAAATGCCCAAATATAAAAAGATAATTAAGCCCTGTGTTTAATGCAATAGCAAATATACTAATATACATCGGACTTCTAACTTCACCCATCGACCGTAATAGAACTGTCATAACAATCGTTATCCCTGTAAAGAAATAACTAATAGCAAGTAAAGTGATAAAATTAGATCCTTGTTCAATCACTTCACCATCTGATGTAAAAACTCCAATAAGCTGACTTGGAAATGAGAAAACAAATAAAGTAAAAACAATGGCGAAAAACGAGATAATTGCGATTGTGATAATCCCTATTTTACTAATTCCCACCTTATCTTTCTTACCCCAATATTGAGCAGCGAATATACCAGCGCCACTAGCAAACCCTTGAAAAATTAAAAGTAACACAACTGTAATTTTGTTCGCTACTCCAACCGCCGCTATACTATTTGCTCCTAATTGACCTACCATTAAAGAATCGACCATATTTAATGCAGCTGTCAAAAAAAATTGTATAGTGATCGGAATCGACAAAGCAGCCATCCGCTTATAAAAATGCTTTTTTTGGTCCAACTCCATTAAGATTACCTCCGATGACATCTACATTGTTCATTTTTGAAAAAGCCATAGAATACCTCCATCGAAAAAAAGAACAGGGAACCCTGTTCTTTTATTTACGAGGTGTTAACTTTAATACGACACATTCATGAGAACGAACTGACCTAATGAGCGTATTATGAACGTTCCCTAAATCGACATTCCCCCAAATATCTTTCACACTAAACGTATCAGTCTGACTAACCGGCAATTCATGCAAATCGACTTCTGCTTCGACTGCGCTTTCTGTTCGATTAAATAATCCGACCGCAAATTGCCCTCCTTCTAGCTCTTTCACCCAATAATCAACGCCGTTTTCCTTTTTAATAATATAACCTTGTTTTCCAAGGGAATCTTGATTAATAGATATAATTTCTTTGTTCATTAACGTCTCTTTTGTCGCATCATCCATCTTTCTAATATCACACCCGATTAATAATGGGGCTGCAGATAAACACCAAATACTAAAATGAGCTCGGTATTCTAACGGCGTACAACCTGGCCCCATCCATTCAGTTGTACCGTTACATCCGACAACGAGCATATCAGGGTCATTCCATCCACCAGGACCAGCATACTGATGCAAATGATGTGTATGATCGATAATATGATTCAACGACCATCCCCAGTTAATATCTTCATCAAAGCTATCTTTTATATCTGGAGTCGTTCGCCACATATGGCCAACTTCCGCTCCCCATGTCCAAGGGTCTGAAGTACCATGTTCACAAATACTAAATAACATCGTTCTACCCGCTTTTATTAAGGCATCACGCATCGTTATATAATCCGTTTTCACATGTCTACCTTCCGGATCTCCAGGAAGAGCACGGAAGTCATATTTCAATAAATCAAATCCTTGGTCTGCAATTAACTTGGCATCACGTTCTTCATATCCTAGGCTACCAGGTTTTTCACCATACGTTTTTTGCCCACACCCTAAATACGTACCAGCTTTTAATCCTCTTTCATGAATATAATCAGTAACCACTTTAAGTCCATTCGGAAACTTTGCAGGGTCTGGTACTAAATTACCTTCACTATCTCTTTCATCAGCCATCCAACCATCATCAATATTGATATACACATAACCTGCATCCCTTAATCCAGATGATACCATCATATCTGCACTTTCTTTAATTAACTGCTCGGTCGGTTCACACCCAAATGTATTAAAAGAATTCCACCCCATTGGTGGTGTGAGCGCTAAATCTTTCCCAAATTCTTTTGAGTAACTTGACATATGACAATCTCCTCCTTATTTTCATTACTTTATCGTTTACTTTATAAGTGTACATGGATACTTTTCTCATTCATATGTCATAATGACCTTTATATATGGTATAATGCTAGATATATTAATGAACAAGGAGGTAAAAATGCAAACTTTAGTCTACCTTCCGAAAAGTCTACCATACCTTGATTTGCACGTTACTCAATTTGGAAAAGAACAATGTTCACCTCGGCATTTCCATGGTCCCGCTATGAGGGAATATTATTTAATCCATTATGTAACGAAAGGAGAAGGGCTTTTCAAAACAGAAAATGAGGTTTATCATCTCAAGGAAGGAGAAGGTTTCATTATATGTCCTAATGTAGTTTCTTATTATGAAGCATCCGAAGAACATCCATGGCAATACTATTGGATCGGCTTTAACGGGCTACAAGCTGAAGCTATTTTAGCTCAAGCTAAATTGTCAGCGCAAAGTCCTACCTTTGTTTATCATAAAATTAATCATTTATCCTATTTATTTGATGAACTCATTCGTACTAAAGAAAAAGAAACATTTACATTGGAGTTAAGAGGTTTAAGTACCCTTTATTCTATCCTTTCTCTTTTAAAAGAGACGAATCATTTATCGACTAGCACCAGTCAAAAGAAAAACAACCCTAAAGAGCTCTATGTAAAGAAGGCCATTGAATTTATTGAAATGAATTATGCCAATAAAATAACTGTGGAAGAGATTTCACGCTTTATTGGTCTTGACCGAAGTTACCTTAACTCACTATTTAAGTCCTTTGTTAATTCAAGTATTCAGGAGTACCTTATTCAATATCGGATTGGAAAAGCTTGTACTTTATTACATACGACCTCTCTTTCTGTTGGTGACATCTCAAGGTCTGTCGGATACGAAGACCCGCTCGTTTTCTCTAAGTCTTTCAAAAAAATACAAGGTGTTTCACCTAAACATTACCGTTCAGACCGAAACCATAATAGAGAAGAAGAGACGTGACTATGCCGTCTCTTCTTCTGTTACCTTCTCTACACCCTTGCGATACCATTGCTTTAACACTTGCTCTGCCTTTTTTCCGTATATATCAAAACCTACATTTTTATGTGCTTCTTCTTTAGCATATAGCTTTGTACTCCAGTCCCACCAGAAAAAGCCAGCAAACCACGGCTCATTCCAAAACACTTTTAATACTGAGCTATAAAAAGCAGCTTGCTCCTCTTCACAAAAAGGAAGTTCTGTATGTTCGAAATCCCAAGGCATTGTCGCACATCCAGCAGCACTTCTACAACCTATTTCTACAAATAAAATCGGTTTATTAAACTTTTTGTGTAGTGCTACCATTTTTTCTTTCACTTTCAACCAATTTTTAATCATTGTATCTTCAGTATCCCCGGCCTTAGTAGCAACAGGATAATATGCACTTGTACCAATAATATCCACGTCAGAAAACCAATCTACTCCATCTTCTTTCCCATGATTCGCATTGTAAATAAGCGGTCCGTTATACACTTTACGAACTTTACTTATCACTTCTTTCCAATACGTCGTCTTCGATTCTGTATTAATCATTTCACAACCAACACAAAACATGTCACAGCCTAGCTCTTCGGCAAGTTCAGCATAATGAAGTAAAAAGTTTGTATAAGAAGTAAACCAACGATCCCAGTAATCTATCGCATCATCAGGGAAACCAATTCTTGCTCTCCAAAGTCCATCTTTCGAATTAACAACTGGCTTTAAACAAACCTTTAATCCTAAGTCCTTCGCTGTTTTTACAGCAAATTCAATATCACGGTCCGTCATCGTAAACCCATAATCAAACGTAATATCTGTAGCTGAAAAAGAAGATTGATAAGTGAAAAAAGATAATGCAATCCATTCACTACCGGTTTCTTTTAACATTTTCAAAGATTCAACCGCTTCTTGTGTTCTGTATGCACCTCGTGTTGTATTCCAACCATAAGTCATACCTTTTATAAAGAATTCTTTCAAACTCTTTCACTCCATTCTAGTCATAGCTGTTTATTTTTCTATGAGTGATAATTGAAACCATTGATAGATGTTATTCTCTACTATTTGACTGATCCTTCTGTAAAGCCATTGTAAATGTATTTTTGTAATGCTAAAAACACTATTAAAGTAGGGATAATAACGATAATAATCCCAGCACATATCACTTCCCACTGAGAACCATACGGCCCTTGGAACCTAAATAAAGCTGTGGACACCACTTGTAATTCCGGTTTTGGCATATAAAGAAACGGCATATAAAAGTCGTTATATATCGCAACACCTTTAATAATAAAGACGGTCGCCATTGCTGGTTTAAGCTGTGGCAAAATGATTTTTCGATAGATTGTAAAATAAGAAGCCCCGTCTAGCATTGCAGATTCATCTAAAGAAACCGAGACACGGTCAAGAAACTGCAAAAAGATATACACGGCTATAATATCTGTACTCATAAAGATAATAATGACTGCCCATCTTGTATTAAATAAACCTAACTCATTTATAATTTGGAATGTTGCTACTTGTGTTGTTACAGCCGGAATTAAAGCAGCTAGTAGAAATAATCCAATTAATACTTTGCTTCCCCAAAATTTAAATCGACTTAGTACATAAGCAATCATCGTTCCTATAATAATCGCAGAGACGATAGAAATAATGAGAATAATCGTTGTGTTAATAAAGCCTAATAACATATTCCCTTCAAAAAAAGCACGGCTATAATTTTCAAAGTTCAACCAATTTTGCGGAGGGGTAAGCGGACCCGTTGTTGCATATTCATTTGGCGATTTAAATGACGCAAAAAGCACAACAACAATGGGAACTAGTGCAATAAGAACACCTATCACCAATGACCCGTATTTAAAAATATCAGCAAGTAGATATTTAGGATGTTTCATGCTTTACGCCTCCTTTTCTTTAAATAAAAATCGTTGGAGCAATGTAATAAAGATAACAATGATAAGTAAAACAATCCCCATTGCTGATGCTAACCCTACTTTATTAAACTTAAAGGCTGTGTCGACCGTCTGAATAACAAATGTCGCACTACCGTTCGCGCCACCTGTCATAATGTAAGGGATTTCAAATACACTAATTGCACCACTGACCGCCAAGATTAAATTTAATTCTACGATTCTACGAATACTCGGGAGAATAATATATCTAAATTTATGCCAACTATTCGCTCCGTCAATATCAGCTGCTTCATAAATATCTCCCGAAATAGATTGAATAGCTCCTAGAAAAATAATAAAATTGAAACCCATGTATCTCCATACAGATGTTCCCGCTAAGGAAATGTTAATTAAATCCGGATTTCCTAACCAAAGTTGCGCATACTCTCCTAATCCAACTAAACCTAAAATAGCATCAAGTGTACCATCCGGTCTAAAAAAGAATAAAAAGATAAACCCAATGGCAACTCCATTTAATAAATAAGGAAAAAATAAAACTCCTTTAAAAAAGTTTTTAAATCGAACATTAAAAGTTAAAATCGTTGCAAAATAAAGGGCTAAACCCATTTGAATAAAGGTTGCAAAAAAGTAATATAAACTCACGGTAAAAACAGCAAAATATTCAGGTCTCGTAAAGATTTGCGTGTAATTTTCAAGTCCAACAAACGTCATTGTAGGACTAATTCCATTCCATTTATGAAAGCTATAGTAAACCATATTCATTAATGGTAAATAAGAAAAAGTTAATAATAACAACAAAGGTATTGCAGAAAAGCTAACGATAATCAAAATCCGTTGTTGTTTATAATTAAGATTTCTCAAGCTGAATCGCTTTCGTTTAGAATGACTAGATTTCAGCTCATTTTCTGGTAGACTCCCCACTTTAATCCCCCCATTCGTTCCTCGACGCTTTCCTTATAAAGATGGTAAAGGGGGTCCCCCCTTTACCCCTTAATCGACTACTCTTACTCTTCCATTTTCCCATCTTTCATTTAATTCATTTGTAATATCCTCAAACGTTTCTGCACGATTTCCGATTCCAGCTTCAATGATCCTTTGTTTAAAACCTTCTACCCATAAACCTACTTCTGATTCATTATCAATCATATCTAAGAAACCTTCTTCCCCTTCGCGGTGAGGGTTTTCTGAAATGAATTCAACCCCTAACTCTTCAAATGAGGCAAGTGTTTCAGGATAATCTTCTCCTACTACTGGAGAAATCCCACCTTGGTCTACTGCATAATTTGATTCGTTAATAAAATAGTCTACCCATGCACGAGCAGCATCTTTATTTGCTGAATTTACATTTATACCGATATTAAAGTCAGCTGCAACCGCGGAATAAATCGTTCCGTCTGGCTGTGTAAAAGGAAACGGCATGTATCCAATTGAATCTGGATCTGAAGCTAATTCTTGCACTTGTGTAATCGCCCATGAACCTAATACCATCGTGGCGATTTTGCCATCTGCCATCATTTGTTTTGAAGATTCCCAATCTGTCGTTAGTGGGTCGTTTTCAATTAGTCCTTGCTCAGCTACATCATACATCACTTTATATAATGTGTGGTGTGGTTGTCCTTCTACAAAAGGATGATCCGTATCTACTAATTGATTTGGAAAATCAGCATCGCCTGCAATTGAAGTTCGGTTTGGCTCCCACTGATTTAATGGCCATCCTGCACTATAATTTGTGTATAAAGGAATCGCATCTGTTTTTTCCTTGATTGCTTGTAACGCTTCTAAAAAAGCTTCTGGTGTTGCTGGTACACCAGTTACACCTGCCGCTTCAAATACATCCTTGTTATAAAGAATCCCATTAGCATTAATTGTAATCGGAATGCCATACGTCACACCTTGATACGCCATATCGTCTGCAAATAAATATTGTTCTAACATTTCTTCTGTTGCTCCTAACGGCTCAAAAAAGTGTGGTAAATCTTCGACTGGAACATTATCCGGAATCATGAGCACATCACCATATTCTTTCGTACTCATTCGAATATTCACTTGCCCTTGATAATCTGTAATCGCTTCAAAACTAACGTTTACATTTGGGTATGTTTCATTAAATTGTGCAGCATATTCTTTAAAAACCGTATCGACGATATCTGTTCGATGAATTAACACCGTTAGCTCACCTTCAATTTCATCCGGTGATACATTTATTAACTCGCCATCTTCTCCAAGCTCTGGGACTGGTGTTTCCCCTTGTCCCCCACATCCAACCATCGTTAAAGATACGACTGCTATCGTAGCCATTAACCATCCTCTTACTTTTTTAAACTTACTCATATTTTCTCCCCCTAAGTTTTATATTAAGTTATCGTTAAAGTAATAAGTTAATAATATCCTGTTACCGCTTTCTTGTCAATAATTGATCTCTTTTTTTATTCATTACATATTCTTTCATTTTGGCAGATATCGAAAGAATAACAACCAACACATCCCATATCTCTTTTTTGCGGTCAGAGCAGCCGTTATTTATGAACATGATACTGGTTTCCATGTTTTAGCGGCCACAGGAGCACTTATTCACGCCAAAGCCACTCTATTCCTAGCGTTATATTATGATTAACTGCTCCTGTGTCCACCAACGTTCCAAAACGCTAGCAATGTTCACAGATAACGTCTTTCATGGCCGCTTACTTACCATAAGAAAAACGCGGAGCGTCTTTTCGTTTCAAGCGAAGTGCGGATCCCTGCCCACTTTTGACAGTGAACCACAAGTGCTCTTCTTGGGGTGAAACGCGAAGGTGCGCTGGTGCGCAGCCTTCGCTCTTCTTAAATAAGTTTTCATACCTTCGCTGCTAGCCCAAAAGTTTATACTCCCTCTTTTAAACAACAAAAAAAGAACACCGAAGCGTCCTTTTTTCACTCTATTACTTTACTTCCATTCTTTTGACTTTCCCTAATAAAGCAACAATGATATAACCATAAACTGCCGGAAAACTAACGATAAATAAAAGCAAATTTATTGTCGCGATATAAAAGAAACCATAAAGGATCGCTAGCAAAATCACTGAAACAAAAATGTTTTTTACCGCTGTTAAAAATCCATAAATAAAGGCTTGTTTTGGTTGTTTTTTAAAAAAAACAATAAAGTAAATACTATACGACAGCGTAACAATAAAAATCGCAAGTAAATATAAAAGAATGATTGTTACTAGAAGTGTAACTGTATTTGTTTTAGTAGCATTGATAAAATATAAACTAACATAAGATAATATGAGAAAAATCGAAGCAAAAAATGAAAAGAGGGTTAAATGTTGATATTGAGCATAACTTTCCCGATAAAGTTCTCTTACACTCACTTCATTTTCTTTACTATCTTTTCCAATAGTATCTATTACAGTCACTATCCCACATATAGCTGGTACAAATCCGTACACAACAAAACCTTTGCATAAATACAACCAAAATAACAAACTTGCTTTAATTAAATTATATACTTTTGTAATAAAATGAAGCTCAAACACTTTTCCCCTCCTTTCCGAAATTGAAGACTAAGATGAGAACGAATAAATAAACTCAGCTTTTCCACTTAAGCTAAATCCATTTACTGTTGCAGGGATAATAAAGTGACTTCCTTTATTAAAGGGAAACAACTTTTTATCTACCTTAATCTCGCCACTCCCGCTAATACAACTGAACAGAAGAAACTTCCCATTCGTCTCTTTTTCGACTTCCCCATTTAACGTTCCGTGAAATACAGTAAAATAAGCTTCTGTTACAAGCTTTTTTTCTAGTAAGCCTTGGTTTTGCCTAGATATAGGGTTTACTTTGAAATCTTCATGTGGAACAGACATCACTTGAATAGACTCTTTTATATGAAGCTCCCGTTTTTGTCCATTTTCATCTACTCTCTCATAATCATACACTCGATATGTCGTGTCCGAACTTTGCTGCGTCTCTAAAATTAACGTTCCTTTTCCGATCGCATGAACCGTCCCACTAGGTACATAAAAAAAGTCACCAGGTTGAATTGGGACTTTCTTTAATAATTTCTCCCATTGTCCTTCTTCAATGAATGAACGTAGCTCTTCTTTCGTTTTCGCATGATGACCTAAAATTAATTCAGCCCCTTCATCGCAATCAATGACATACCAACACTCTGTTTTTCCAAGCTCTCCTTGCTCATGAACAAACGCATAGTCATCATTTGGGTGAACTTGTACAGATAAATCCGTGTTTGCATCTAGTATTTTTACGAGTAACGGGAATTGTTTTCCTTGCTCATGATTAAAAAGTTCGCGATGGTGTTCCCAAGCATACTGGAGACTCTCCCCTGCAAGAGGGCCGTTTTGGATAATGGAAGGACCATTTTTATGTCCTGAAATCGCCCAACACTCTCCGGTTGATTGAGAAGGAATGTCATACTGGAATTTCTCTTGTAATGCTGTCCCTCCCCAAATACGCTCTTTAAAAATCGGCTTTAGAAACAATGGCTCACTATACATAAAAAAACTCCTTTCTTTTATAACGTATCATAAAGAATGAAAGATATCAGGCAAATCTTATTTTGATTGTCTGATATCTTTTTTTTATTTAGAAGCATAAAAAGCCTTTACTGTTTTTTCTGCTTTTTTTCCATACATACAGTAGTCATCATTTTGGGCTGCTTCATCTTTTGAATAAAGAATAGCAGGCCAATCCCAAAGCATAAACCCGTTAATCCATTGGTGTTTAGATGTTTCACGAAACATCTCTTCAAAATATTGCTGTTGCGCCTCTTCATTCACTTGACCTTTATTGAGATTCCAATCGTTCGGAATTTCTGGAGAGCCATTTCTACTAGGACATCCAGCTTCCATGAAAAAGAATGGTTTATTATATTTCTCAATAACAGGTTTAATCCGAGCACATTGTTTGTCCCAAGCCCCTATCGGATAATACCCGCTCGATGAAATAATATCAACAGCATCCCACCACTTTACTTCTGTTTCTTGATACTTATCACAATTATACGTAATGAGCCCAGAATAAACGGAACGTACTTTTTTAATTAATCCACGCCATTCCACTTCTCGTCTGTCCGTTTGTACCATTTCACACCCAATACAAAACATTTCACAACTCGTTTCCTCAGCTATTTTAGCATAATGTAAAATAAAAGCCTCATAACTAGCAAACCACTCTGACCACTTCGGCTCACATGGAACATCAAGATCAAAGAAATTAATGTGAGCGCGCCATGTACCATCTTTGCAATTTACAACCGGCTTCAGACAAACGTTTAAGTCTAATTGTTTTGCTTGTTTAATAGCCCAATACACTTCATCATCTGTTACAACTGGGTCATTTTTAAAATCAATTTCTGTAGAAAATGCAGTTTCCTGTAATCCTTGAAAAGCGATAGCCGTCCAATTAACGGCCATTTCTGACATCGCGATCATCGATTGTTGTGCTTCTTCTGTTTTCCATTCTCCTCGTGTTCCTACCCAACCCCATGTCATCCCTTTAATATATTCCATATTCCTTCTCCTCTTCTTCTGCAAATCTTATTTTGTCATTTCTTTTATTCTTGCCAACATTTCAAAACAAAACCTACTGTTATGATACGGACATTTCCACGGCTCAACCTTAGGCATATTTGAAATTTCTAGGTTCGCCTCTCGTTTCCAAAACCATTCCCCGTTTGTTTGGTCAATTATATATTTTTTCGTAAACGCCCATATCCGATTGACTGTTTCTACATACGCTCGATCCGATGTTAGCTGATAGGCATTAAAGAAACCTACCATCGCTTCTGCTTGAACCCACCAGATTTTATCTTTATCGATATGCTCATTTTCCCGTTCATTTATTACACTACCATCTTTATCTAACCCTTCTTCCAACACCTTTTTAGCCATCGCAATGACGATACTTTTTACTGTCATTAATAGCTCCATATCTTCGATTACTTCAGTTGCTTCGTACAAAAGCCAACTTCCTTCAATATCATGACCATAAGAGATAATGTTTGATTTCGAATTCCACTTCTCATCAAAAAATAATTTAAATTGAGCTTCCCCAGAAACAATATGCTCTAACGTTACAATGATTAATTCTTTCACTTTTTCCTTAAATTGCTCATCTTTCCAAACTCTATATAAGTTTGTATACGCTTCTAAAATGTGTAGATGAGTATTCATTGATTTTGGCGTATTTAAGTCTTTTCCGCTTAAGCGTAAATCTTCATCAGTCTGCCATTCGCGTGTGAACGCTTCAAAATATCCTTTGTTTTCCTTGTCATACGCATATTTTTCTATTAATTCATATAACTGAATCGCTAGTTTCAAACTTTCTTGCTCTTTTGTCGCCATATAATACTCTGTTAATCCGTAAATCCCAAAAGCTTGATTATAAATATGTTTCCTATCTTCTACTGGCACTCCTTTGGAATCAACCATCCAGTAAAGTCCACCGTATTCCTTATCTAAAAAGGCATTCTTTACAAATTGAAATGCATGAGTTGCCATTTCTAAGTATCGCTCGTCATCATATGTCCTGTATGCTTTTGAATAAGTCCATAAAATTCTAGAATTTAAAATACAGCCTTTTTCAGCATCTTCATTCACATCTAGGTCGTTCGTAATAAAACCATAAAAACCACCGTTCGTTCGGTCAACGGAATGTTCAATCCAAAACGGAAGTATATTTTCTTTTAATTCCATTTCAATCTCTTGATATAGGGAAGGTAACGAATTTAACATCATTTCATAGATTCTCCTTATCATTGGTTTACTTTTAATCATTCATTTTAATTAGTTTATCGTTTAAGTTACAAATAAATCATATCTTGATACAGTTTTCCTGTCAATGGATTTGAACATTTTTCTATAGCAATATGGTATTTAATCAATTTGGACAACAAAAGTAATCAAAAAGAAAAACAATCCTCCAGTAATAAGTACATAACGCCAAAAAACACCTTTGAGATATAATTCTCAAAGGCGTTTTTTTACAGTTACTTAGGTTTTATTGTTTGTTAACAATTAGAAATAAGACCATTCTCTTCTTCTCTATATAGTGATTTGACTGAATCACGATGGACGATTTTTCCTTTTACTAACACTCTACCATAGCTTTTATCGATATTTTTAATTTTACCGATAATAAATTTTACCGCAACTTTTGCCATCTCCTCGATATCCACTTGTACAGTTGTCAAAGCTGGATTTGATAAAGTTGAATAAATATCATTATCAAATCCTACGACAGAACAATCTTCTGGAACAGAAACACCTAATCCTTGTAGTTTGTTAATTAAATTAAATGCGACTTGGTCACAATTACAAACAAAAGCCGTAGGTAGTGATTCTGGTATAGTTAAATCAATATAACTTCCACGTTCATCTCGATCGCTAATGATAAAATCATTTTTTAATGTGAGTTTATGTTCTAATAACGATTTATAATAGCCTAAAAATCGGTCTTGAATACTGCTCGTTGAGTGAATATTTCCGACAAAAGCAATGTCTTTATGTCCGCTTTTTATTAAGTAATTCGTAAGCTCATAAACCGCGTAAAAATTATCCGTAATAATCGAATCAATCTCTGAATGATCGGTATAAAAATCTAAGAACACTTTCGGTATCCCATTTTCTGTTAGAAGATCGATATACTCGGTACTTATTTGTCCTAATATGATAAATCCATCAACTTTATTTTCATAATATATTCGAGGTAAATTTAAGTTTTTTTCATCCTCTTCAGTTAACATCTGAAGAATGCCATAGTAATTATAATCCTCAAGCATTTTTGTAATATATTGATAAAATTTTAAATAAAAGGATTGGTCTTCACCTATAAATCGTTCTGGTATGACAATGCCTATATTATAGGAATACCCTTCTTTCATCGACTTTGCCACTGTATTAAAGCGATATCCCATTTCCTCTGCCAAATCTTTAATCTTTTGCTTTAACTCTTCACTAACTCCCTCTTTATCATTTAATGCCTTAGAAACCGTCACACTACTTACACCAATTTTATCTGCAATGTCACGCATCGTTACATTATTTTTCATGGAAACACCTCCTACTTTACCCATTATGACAAATACTATCAGTATTATTCTATACTAAAGCAATAAAGTTTGTAACTATAATTTCGAAGGTTTACTTTCCAAGTAATTTTAAGTTTCTTTCGATTAAAGATTTTCTTTGTATTGCATTCTCAATCGAACAAAGTTGGTCTTCCGGTGTATTAAAGGTATAATCCACTAATTTATCAATTGTCGTTGTTGCTACATGCATTCTCGTATCACTTGATGCATAGTAAATAAAAACGTCATTCTCTTCATTTACGATAACACCATTACAAAAAATAACATTAGACACATCGCCCACTCTTTCGTCGTCATAAGGAGCAATAAAGTGTCCACCTGGTTTGGCAATTATTTTTTCAGGCGCATCTATGCTTGTCGCAAACGTATATAATACGTATCTTAACCCAGCAGCCGTATTTCTCACTCCATGAGCAATATGAATCCAGCCTTTATCCGTCTTAATCGGAGCTGGCCCTTGTCCATTTTTCACCTCATAAACGGTATGGTATATTTTCTCGTCCATAATGACTTCTTCTTGAATGACTGGATTTGTTATATCATCACAAACTCCAAACGCAATTCCTCCGCCTTTTCCAGTTGAAATAAATCCATCTTGTGGTCGAGTGTAAAACGCATATTTTCCATTAATAAATTCTGGATGTAACACAACATTTCTTTGTTGTGGCGAAGGTGTTTCAATATTAGGCATTCTTTCCCACACCTTTAAATCTTTTGTTCGAACCAATCCAGCTTGGGCAATGGCACTTGAAGTATCAAACTCTGAAGCTTCTGGATCTTTGCTTTCTGAACAGTAGATTCCATAAATCCATCCATCTTCATGTTGGACTAATCTCATATCATATATATTTGTTTCCTCTTTGTATGGATTTTCCCAAACAATTGGAGTATCAATAAATTCAAAATTATCTATTCCATTCTCACTAACTGCGAGAGCAAAAAATGACTTCCTATCTACTGCTTCTGTTCGAACTACAAGATAATATTTTCCTTCAAAGTAAATAGCGCCTGCATTAAAAGTAGCATTAACCCCTAATCGTTCCATAAAATGCGGGTTTGTCGTTTCATCCAAATCAAAGCGCCAATGAATTGGTACATGATGACGTGTTAAGATAGGATATTGATAACGGTCATAAACACCATTGTAAAATTCAATGTTTTTTTGATTTTTTCTTTGTATTAATTTTTGTTGCTTGTTTACTAGCTCAACATATTTTTTATGGATCATTTTGTCGCACTCCTCTTTTGATTAATTTATTACTTTATCGTTAACTCTATATATTCATAATGTTACTAAGTTTTTATTCTATTGTCAACAAGAGAGCGCTTTCTAATTTGGATAACCTATTGAAATATTCCCAAGAATGAAATGTTTTTTTTAGAAGATAAGACATCGATAGTGAGCAGCTAGTGCATGTTGTGGTCGAACTGCGATGAGTTTAGTCTGTCGTTGCGGACATCTATTCCGTTATATGATAAAAATCTGGCATGTTCTATTTTTTAACGGACAGCTATTCCACTATTTGCCCCAATCACCATAAAAATCCTTGTTTTTTTCTATTTAGAGGAACAGATGTCCGTTAGCATTCGAAAAACGTGATTCATTTTACAAATAGCGGAACACATGTCCGTAAGTTTTTTTTTGGAATAAACAGTTAAATACACAGTATCACGTGTACAAAAAGGCCTAACGCAACGCGTCAGACCTTTTCTTGTTACACTTCTTTTCTTCTTTTATAGATAAATAGAATAAATCCAATTCCTACAAAAACAAAACCGATTAGTAAGTAATTAAATATTGACGTTGCTGTTTTGGGTAGGTTCTGTCCATTTTCATTTGAATCCTTAACTGCTCTATCTTTATCAACTTCATCGCCTTCAGCGTCTGGTGTTCCTGGTTGCTCTGGTTGCTCCGGCTGCTCCGGCTGTTCTGGCTGCTCCGGCTGCTCCGGCTGCTCTGGCTGCTCCGGCTGCTCTGGCTGCTCTGGCTGCTCTGGCTGTTCTGGCTGTTCTGGCTGCTCAGATAATTGATCGAGACTCGTAACAATTGCAACTGAATCTATGAGAACGTTCGTCGTCCCTGATGAACCAGCTGGTGCCAAAAATTCAAATCCGATTTCTTGGACTGCATTTTTATTAGCTAGAGTAGTAATATCATACACAACTTGAGTATAATCGCCGGAATCAATCGGTTGATTTCCAGAATCGGCCCATACCCAACCTCCTGCTTTCGTAAAGATTTTCACTTGAAGCGGGTCATTACCAAACGTTCCTGTTTCATCATGTTTCATATTTGCGACTATATAATTATATCCTGTTAAATTATAGTTCGATGTTTTCTTCACTTCAGTTTGCTGACCTTCACCTAAACGAACCGTTACTTTGAGGTGACCATTGCTATGTGTTGCTTGTCCCCCTTCCCAATTATCTATGCCAGATTCAAAATGATAAATAATAGGAGTGATCTCTTGTTCCTCCTCTTCTTTCGGCGCTGGAACTGATGGTAAACTTTCATCATACACCGCTCGTAAATCATCAAAATAAATGGTTCCAGACTGCTTAACCCCGCCTGTGTAAAGAGCAAATTGACTTACTCTTTTCAATTTTTGGTCGTCAATGATAACACCAGGCTTATTCTCCCAAACAGCAGGAGCAAATTCAGAAAACGGGATTGTCACTACACCTTCATGAGCATCATCCAATTCGAGATTTTTTTCAAAGCTAACATCGCCTATTCGGATTTGGACAGTTAAATGATTCCCTTCAAGTTGTCCATGTTTCATCCAAAATTCAAAAGCATTAGCTCCGGTCCAATCGACAGGTCCTAGTGATGTTTGTCTCCCCGCATACCCCATCGATCCAATCGAATAATCATATTTCAATCCATATTCTCCATTATTTTTAAACTCATTTGTTAACGAAAGTGTAATTGGATCTCCATTGCTAGAATAATTGCGATGTAATAATGTGTCATCCCCAAAATAACCTTCAAAATCATCAACAAGAAAAGGATCTGCTGGTGGTGCTTCAAAGGAATTTAGAAGTTCAATATTATCAATGTAGACAGGTTCTAATAAAGCGAGTTGTGAACCTACTAATGATAAAGCAATTCCTGTAGCCCCCCCTTGATTGTCGATAGGAACCGTCACTTCGAACCGTTTATAAGCGTTACCATCAACAGTAACAGTCTCTAAGTCTGTCATTGACTTCGTTGTTGCATTCATCCCATATTTCGTCTCCCAATCCGGTGGGAGTTGTACGATTCCTTGGACTGAACCTTCTTCACTACCTACTGGGATAAGCGCGTCAAACTTCATTTTCGTAACCGCATCAATGTTCACATCTGATAGTTCTGTTAACTCTAACTTGAGCTCTTGCCATGTTTCAGTAGGTAACATTCCTTGAACAGAGAACATCAACTTGCCGTCTCCATCTACAATAGCATGGACAATTTCAGATGTTACCCCATCTTCAGGCCATGTTCCATTGCTCTTGATTCCGTTTATATCATCATCAAACGTTAATGTTAACAAAGACAATTCAGGAATTTTTACAAATAAACGGATTGTTTCTTCTTGAACTTTTTCTCCTTCTGAATAATAAGCTACAATTACGTCTACAGACCCTCCATTTACTGCTGCATCAGGTGTAAAAGAACCTGTATAATATAAAGTATCCTCATTGAAATCCATTTCTTCTTCCACACTAGAGCGATCGACTCTGAAAGTGACTCTTGCCTGTTCGTCATTCGCTACTTTGGCTTGGATTGTTACCGTTTCTCTTGTCACTGTAGAACCTGTAATCGGAGATACAACATGCATAAATGGCTCATGAGGAGACACGGTATATTCCTTTCCGGTGTTATATACCTTTCCTTTTACCTCATCTCGAAATGCAGTATAGTCATCCGTATGGAAAGCTTGAAAGTCCGGTAATAGCTCATGGTCTCCACCTAAATCATTGTGGATATCACGATAAGGAACATACATATTATTCGGCCAACCAAAGTTTGCCCATGTCAACATGTAAGATATTTTACGGGCATCTTCATCTGCAGCAATTGCATCTAATACACGTGTGTACCAATCTAATGTATTCCCTTGACGATTAATTCCGGTCGCACTGTAGCCATACTCAGTAAAAGCTGCTATTTTTCCTTTTTGTTCAGCTAATCGGCTAATCATCGCCAAATCTTTGACCATACTACTTAACCATGCTTCTGTCCCAGCATTATCTTTATTGTCATAATTATCAATTCCTAATATATCAACGTAATCATCCCCAGGATATGTTTCTAAATAACGATTTACGTCTCCAGCAGGTCCTGCCCCAGGTGAAAATCCATATAAAATATTATTTACACCTTGAACATCGCGCAAATATTCTACTGTATAACGAAAGATCGCTTTATATTGTTCGGGTGAAGTTGTACTTGCTCCCCACCAAAACCAAGATCCTGTTTGCTCATGGAACGGTCGAAAGATCATCGGAATAGGTTCACCATTCTCATCTTTAAGCTCGTGAGCAAGCGCAGCAATATTGTCCAACCACTCATTAAACTCTCCATGTTTCGATCCCCCTGGAAGAATTTCTTTTACAACATTCCCTGTTGTATCACCATAAGGATCCCCTGTCACAAAATTATCAGGGTGCATGCTTAGTGTAATAATTCCACCTAAATCATGAGCCACTTTCATGGACTGAGCCGTATTTTTTATACTTTGTTCTACATTACCTGCAATGCCAGGCTTTTCACGACCGTCTAGGCTATTCGTGTCCCATCCAAACACTGCTGGATAGTCCCCAACTGCATTGAAAACTTCAGATTGAGTGGAACCTGTTCTTGGAGCTGGATTCGTTAAAGTTACTCCTTCATCTGTTGCATGTTGTTGTCCAAATAACACTTGTGAACCACTTACATCTTGAAGAAAAGCAAATAACTCCTTCGTATACTTTGAAGCATCCTCATCTGCCATGTTAAGTTGACGCCCTCCTTGTGAAGCGCTTACATTAAAGCCTAACATCGATACATCAAAAACTAACAATAGAACAATAAATAACACAAACCCCTTTTTCCATGTTCCCATAAAATCCTCCCTTTTCTTTATTAAATATAATAAACTATCGAAATACCAAATAAGGCAATCGATAAGTTTATTGAAAAGTTTTGTAAACTTATTATACTACCATTTTTTATGAATTCAAATGTATTTTTTCCTTTTTTATTCTAGCTTTTAATATAAACATTAAAGAAATGACTATGATGCCCTATTAATCTCGATATTTACCTTTACTAAATGCGTTCGCTAGATTTAGCAAATCCCATGCATTTGTATAAAAAGTAAACTAAACGATTACTTTATAAACAAAAAAAAACACCCCCTTCATTGTTGAAGAGGGACACTACCTTATTTTCAATTATTTAAATATACAAGTGAACAGGGGATCTTGTTGATTTACTGGACCGAACTCATGCTCAACGTTCGCAACTTTTTCATCAGTATTTGTAATGATAATTGGTGTTGTGATTTCTTTGTTTTGACTTTGTAAAAAAGGAATATCAAACGTTAAAATTGGATCCCCTACTTTAACCTGTTGTCCTTCTTTAATAACAACATCAAATCCTTCCCCTTTTAAAGCAACTGTATCAATCCCGACATGAATCAATACTTCTAACCCGTGGACAGATTGTATACCGATCGCATGTTTCGTCGGAAAAACCTGAACAATTTTTCCTTCAACGGGAGACACGAGCTTTCCTGACTTCGGAATGACTGCAATTCCTTCTCCCATCATTTTTTGGGCAAACACAGGGTCTGATACTTTTTCTAAAGGAATTGCTTCTCCTTCTAATGGCGAAAAAATGCTTTCTTTATCTACTTTTTTCGTTTTATTAAATAATTTTCCGAGCAACGCACTCACTCCTTACTACAATAATTATTTACTACTTTATATCCAAAAATCCAAAAAGTAAAACGGTATACAAAAAACGGCAACCGTTATGTCACTTTAAAACGGAGCCGTTCCCTATATCTCGATTTTGTTAATACATTAACCACTAACTATGCATTCGACTTAAGATTAAGTCTCTTCATTGCAAGTTCTTGCAGCTTATACTTTTGGATTTTCCCTGATGCTGTCATCGGATATTCATCAACAAACCTAAAATAACGAGGAATTTTAAAACGGGAAATTTTCCCTTTGCAATATTCTCTGAGTTCCTCTTCTGTAGCTGAAGCACCGTCTTTTAAAATAATCCACGCTGATACTTCTTCCCCGTATTTAGGATCAGGGACACCAACAACTTGAACATCTTGGATTTTCGGATGTTCGTATAAAAATTCTTCAATTTCACGTGGGTATATATTTTCGCCGCCACGAATAATCATATCTTTTAGGCGACCTGTAATTTTGCAATAACCATCTTCATCCATCACTGCTAAGTCCCCTGTATGAAGCCAACCATCTTCTGTTATTACTGCTTTTGTTGCATCTGGATTGTTATAATATCCTTTCATCACATGGTAACCTCTTGTGCAAAGCTCCCCTTGAACACCAAATGGAACTTCTTGTTCGGTACCTGGTGTAACAATTTTCACTTCAACATTCGGTAAAGCCTTTCCAACCGTTTCAACTCGACGCTTAAGTGAATCATTGACACGTGTTTGTGTTATAACTGGGGATGCTTCTGTTTGTCCATATGCAATTGTAATTTCTGTCATACCCATCTTGTCAATGACCGCCTTCATCACTTCAACTGGACAATTGGATCCTGCCATAATTCCTGTTCGTAATGAGGATAAGTCATATTGCTCAACGTCTTTATCATTTAACTCTGCAATAAACATCGACGGGACGCCGTGCAGTGCTGTACACTTTTCCTTCTCAACAGCCGCAAGTACCGTTTTCGGATTAAATTCTTGAACAGGTACCATTGTTGCTCCAACTGTCACACAAGCTAATGTACCTAGGACACAACCAAAACAATGAAAAAAAGGAACTGGAATACACATTCGATCTTGACCAGATAAATTCATACACGAAGCAATGTTGATCGCATTATTCGTTAAATTCGAATGAGTTAACATCACTCCTTTTGGAAACCCTGTCGTCCCTGACGTATACTGCATGTTAATGACATCATAAGGATGTAACTGTTCCATCCTTTCATCTAACTCTTCATCCATGATTTCTTTTCCCATTGCAACAATATCATCCCATAAGAACATTCCTGCTTTTCTTTCTTTTCCTAATAGAATAATATTTTTTAAAAAGGGAAGTTTTTTTGATTGAAGTTGTCCTGGTTCAGCTGTTTTCAACTCTGGAATCACTTCATATAAGATGTCTAAATAAGAGCCACCGCGATAACTCTCCATTAAAATTAATGTCGTTGCATCGGATTGCTTCAGTAAATATTCAAGTTCTACACTTTGATATTGGGTATTAACGGTAACTAACACAGCACCCATTTTCCCTGTTGCAAACTGTGTCGTTAGCCATTCGGGTTTATTTGTTGACCAAATGGCTACATGTTCTCCTACTTCAATTCCTAACTTCATTAATCCTTTTGCAACTTGACGACATAACAAATCAAATTGTTCATACGAATAACGAAGGCCAAGTTCCGGATAAACAACTGCATCACGAGTAGGATGCTGTTTGGCCACATCCTCTAACAATTTACCAACAGATACGTCAAGCAACTTTGACAAGAGACATCCTCCTTATATTCAATCAATGAATTATATTTACACAGGATACACGGGATGTTTTCGATGACTAAACAACATATACTTCGACATATACGCTGAGAATCTTGTTGTCAACTCAGACCTCAAAGAATTAGCCGGAATCACACCATCAATAACCATTTCTGAAGCAAGTCGATAAATGTCAATATTCTCTTTATACTCTTCACGCTTTTCGGCTATAAATGCTGCACGTTCGTCTTCAGGCAGTTCGGCAATTTTATTCGCATACACTGCATTTACTGCTGCTTCTGGTCCCATTACAGCAATTGAGGCGGTTGGTAACGCTAAACAACAATCTGGTTCAAATGCTGGCCCTGCCATCGCGTAAAGTCCAGCACCATATGCTTTCCGAACAATAATCGAAATTTTCGGGACAGTCGCTTCACTCATTGCCGAGATCATCTTTGCACCGTGCCTAATAATTCCAGCTCGTTCCACTTTTGTTCCGATCATAAACCCTGGAATATCGGCTAAGAACAATAACGGAATGTTATACGCATCACATAATGTAATAAATTTCGCAGCTTTATCAGCTGAATCATGGAAAAGAACTCCACCTTTCATTCTCGGCTGATTTGCAATAATACCAATCGGCTGTCCATCGAGACGAGCAAGTCCTGTAATTAATTCTTGAGCAAATAATTTTTTTATTTCAAAAAAAGAGTTTTCATCAATGACTCGTTCAATTAAATCCATCATATTAAATGGTGCATTTTGATTGTGTGGAATAATCTCTTCAATGGTTTTCTCAAATGCTTTTGGTTGAATCGGTTCTTTTACAGGGGCAGTTTGACTGTAGTTTGCAGGAAAATAAGATAAATACGCTCGTGCTTGCTCAATGGCTTCTTGTTCTGTTTTTGCTAATATATCCCCACATCCAGAAACGCTACAATGCATTTTTGCTCCGCCCATTTCTTCTAGTGACACTTTCTCACCAATGACCATTTCTGCCATTCGTGGTGAGCCAAGATACATAGAGGCATTGCCATCGACCATGATGACGATATCACAAAACGCGGGAATATACGCTCCACCTGCGGCTGACGGGCCAAACAGAATGCATACTTGTGGAATCTTTCCAGACATCTTGACTTGATTATAAAAAATTCGTCCTGCTCCTCTTCTTCCTGGGAACATTTCCACTTGATCTGTAATTCTAGCACCTGCAGAGTCAACTAAATAAAGCATAGGCACCGATAATTTATCTGCCGTTTCCTGAATACGAATTATTTTTTCTACGGTCCTAGCTCCCCACGATCCTGCTTTTACAGTGGAATCATTGGCCATCACACAAACCGTTTCCCCGTTAATTTTCCCCATACCGGTTACAACACCATCTGCTGGAAGTCCGTCTGCTTCACAGTTCGCAAAAAAACCATCTTCTATTTGTAATCCGTCATCAAATAACAACTCTAGCCGTTCTCTTACAAATAATTTTCCTTTTTCTTCATTACTTTTATGGTATTTCTCTGCTCCACCTTTTTTTATTGCATCTATTTTTTCGACTAAGCGTTCATTTAAAGACATGAAATCGCCTCCTTCTGCTAGTATCCTTCATATCGGGGAGTTCTTTTTTCTTGAAAAGCTAACAATCCTTCTTTTCTATCCTTTGTTGGAATCGTAATTTCGTAGGCTTTCTGCTCAATCGATAATCCTGTTTCAAGTGGTACTTCAACACCTTTATCAATCGCAAACTTAGCCTGACGCACGGCAACCGGTCCATTCATTGAAATGCGCTCGGCCATCTCCATTGCTTTATTTAGGACATCTTGTTTGGCTACAACAAATTCAACTAATCCAATATTTAGTGCTTCTTTTGCCTCTATTTTTCTAGCAGTATAAATTAATTCTTTTGCTTTACCTTTGCCAATTAATCTTGGTAAGCGCTGCGTCCCTCCTGCACCAGGAATAATGGCTAACGACGTTTCTGTTAACCCGATAGTACAATTAGAAGCAGCAATCCGAATATCACAAGCGAGTGCTAGCTCTAACCCTCCTCCAAAAGCACTTCCATTTAGGGCAGCAATGACAGGCTGTGGTAATTGCTCAAGTAGATTAACAGTTTCTCGAATGAGAGATACGGCTTGCTTTACTTGAGGCTCATCCATTGTTTTTCGTTCTTTTAAATCAGCCCCTGCACAAAATACTTTATCTCCTTGGGCGGTTAAGACAACGCACCGAATCTTTTCATTTTTCTTTATGTCAAGGAGTTGTCGTTGAAATTCATTGAGCAATTCCAGCGATAATGCATTGGCTGCTTCTGGACGATTTAACGATACTGTTGCAATTCCTTTTTCATCAATTGATACGTGAACAAGGTTTTTCACTTCAGCCTCCCACTTCGTTACATAGTCTTTTTTCCTTTAAATGCTTGTAAGTTTTTACTTGGTAATGGTTTCCCTATTTTCTCTTCTATCCACATCGCTGCTTCTAACAGCCGTTGTTCATTTACCCCTGTTTCTATTTCCATTCCATGTAACATATAAATCAAATCTTCTGTCGTCACATTCCCAGCAGCTCCAGGGGCGTAAGGACAACCGCCAAGCCCCCCGACTGCTCCGTCAAATGTCGTGATTCCCATCGTTAATGCGACATAAATATTGGTTAAAGCAACTCCTCTCGTATCATGAAAATGGAGGGCAAGTTTATCAGTAGGGTAGCGCTTTAATAAAGTCTCTATTACATTTTCGACTTGAACAGGATTCGCAACACCAACTGTATCACCTAACGATAATTCATGAATGCCGGAATCAAATAATGTATCCGCGACGCGAATGACATTCTCAATAGGCACCTCATTTTCATAAGGACAACCAAAAACAGTGGATATATAGCCTCTTGTTGTTTTATTTGCCTTTTGGGCTTCTTGAATGACTTCATCTAAAATAACAAACGTTTCATCGATAGATTTATTAATATTTTTTTTATTATGGGTTTCACTTGCAGACATAAAAACGGACACTTCATCAACCTCTGCGGCTAACGCACGTTCTAGCCCTTTTGCATTAGGGACAAGTGCTGCATAGGTAACACCTGGCTTTCTATTTATTTCTTTTGCTACATGAACAGCATCGGCTAACGCTGGAATCCATTTTGGATGAACAAAAGACGTCATTTCAATATAAGAAAAGCCAGATTCTGATAACATATTAATCCACTTAATTTTATCTTCCGTCTCAATAAATGTCGGTTCATTTTGTAATCCATCACGTGGACCAACTTCTTTTATTGTGACGTTAGTAGGCCATTTCATGTTTTACTCTAACTCCAATAAGACTTCAGCTTCATCTACAAAGTCGCCTTCATTTTTGACGATTTCTTTTACCGTCCCACTTACTTCCGTTGCAATCGGGATTTCCATTTTCATCGACTCAAGAATCGCGACATCTTGACCTTCTTCCACTTGATCTCCAACTTTCACTAACAGCTTCCACAAGTTTCCTGCCATATTCGAAACTACCTTTGCCATGAGTTCTCTCCTCCTTATTTTTTTACAGATTGATTTCGTAACTGTTCATTCACAAAATTTGTCGTTGTTTCACCTTTTTGAAACGCCGTGTTGGCTGCTACTTTTTTCAACATCGGAATATTTGTTTTAATTCCTTCCACTTTATATTCTTCAAGCGCCACTTGTAAAAATTGAATGGCTTCGTCTCGACTACGGCCTTTCACGATTAACTTGGCAATCATCGGGTCATAGTAAGGTGTGACGACTGAGCGGTCGTTCACTCCGCATTCATTCCGAACAAATTCGTGTTCGGGTAATAGTAATGCGCTTATCTTGCCAGGAGATGGGAAAAAGGTATTCGGGTCTTCAGCATAAATTCGAACTTCAATTGCATGACCATCATAAATGACATCATTCTGTGTGAATGATAGGGCTTCTCCAGCAGCCACTTTCAACTGTTCTTCGACTAAATCGAGACCAGTAATTTCTTCAGTAACTGGATGTTCGACTTGTAATCTTGTATTCATTTCAAGAAAGTAAAAGTTTTTTTCTTCGTCCACTAAAAACTCAATTGTCCCTGCATTTTCATATCCAATCACTTTTGCAGCTTTTACAGCGGTTTCTCCCATCTTTTTTCGAGTTGTTTCATCTAAAAATGAGGACGGCGCTTCTTCCACTACTTTTTGGTGTCTTCTTTGAATCGAGCACTCTCGCTCACCTAAATAAACCGTATTCCCTTGTAAATCTGCTAATATTTGAATCTCAATATGACGAGGGTTTTCAATATATTTTTCCATATACAACGCCCCATCACCAAAGAAATCGGTTGCTCTTTTTTGGTTTCCTTCAAACGCTTTTGCTAGTTCATCTTCATGGCGAATGATTTGCATCCCAATTCCTCCGCCACCAGAAGAAGCTTTTAGCATAACAGGATATCCTATAATAGAAGCGACAGAAGATGCCTCCTCTATATTTGCAAGTTGACAAGTTACACCTGGGACAATCGGAACACCAGCTAGCTCCATTTGCTGTCGTGCTTCAATTTTACTTCCCATCTTTTCGATAACGTCTGGACTAGGGCCAATAAAGACAATTCCTTCTTCTTTACAACGTTTTGCAAACGATGAGTTTTCAGAAAGCAAGCCGTAGCCAGGGTGAATCGCTTCTGCTTTTGTTTGTTTTGCAATTTCAATGATTTTTTCCAGATTTAAATAACTTTCATTCACCCTTGGTTTTCCAATCAAATAAGCTTCTGTTGCTAAATGTCGATGGGGCGCATCCGCATCTGCTTCTGAATAAACAGCTACAGTTTGAATCCCTAATTTTTCACATGTTCGAATGATACGGAGTGCAATTTCCCCTCGGTTTGCGATGAGTATTTTCTTAAACATTCTGTTCACCTCATTCTCTTTGAGAGCGTTTTCATTTATTTTTCTAGTTCCGAACGGTTTGACCCTTTTTTTCTCTCTTCTCTTATCTTATTCAGCATTACTTCATTTCCATGTCTAATTCGTTACACTTTGTGTTCGAGTGTTTTCCGTTTTATCCCCACACCCTAATTGTCTAGCAATGACTAAGCGTTGGATTTCAGATGTACCTTCTCCGATTTCCATGAGCTTTGCATCCCGTAACATCCGCTCAACTTCATATTCTCGCATATACCCGTATCCACCGTGAATTTGAATCGCTTCATCACAAACACGCATCGCTGTTTTGGACGCAAATAATTTTGCAAAAGCAGACTCTTTCGTAAACGGCTTATTTTGATCTTTTAACCAAGCAGATTTTAAATACATATTTCTCGCTAATTCAATTTCCATCGCCATGTCAGCAAGCTTAAATTGTATCGCTTGAAAATTAGAAATGGATTGACCAAATTGTTTTCGTTCTTTTGCATATTTTAATGCTGCGTCAAACGCACCTTGAGCAATTCCAACTGAAAGCGCCGCTATCGAGATTCTCCCTCCATCTAAAGTATATAAAAACTGCTTAAAGCCTTTTTCTGGATCTCCTAGTAAATTCTCTTTCGGGACACGGACATCCTCTAAAATTAGTTCAGAAGTATTAGAGCCTTTTAAGCCCATCTTTTCATAATTGCTATTAATCGTAAATCCAGGTAAACCCGTAGGCACAATAATCGCTGAAATGATGTTTTTTCCACGGGCATCTTTCCCTGTAACTGCAGTTACGATTACCGTTCTTGAATAGCCCGCGTTTGTAATCCAGCATTTTTCCCCATTAATAACATACTCATCATTTTCTATTATCGCTTTTGTTCTTGTTCCACCTGCATCTGACCCTGCATTTGGTTCCGTTAATCCGAATGCACCTAATGACTTTCCAGAAGCTAAAGGAATAAGATGCTCTTGTTTTTGTTTTTCGGTTCCAAAATAATAAAGTGGACTAGCTCCAAGAGAAACGGCAGCCGCATAGCTTAAACCCGTACTTCCGCAAGCCCGACCAATTTCCTCTACAGCTAACGCATATGAAATCGTATCTCCACCTGAGCCACCATACTCCTCTGGAAAAGGAATTCCTAACATCCCTAACTCACCCATTTTTTTAAACGTATCAATTGGAAATTGACCTGATTCATCTACAAATCTAGCATGTGGAGCCACTTCATTTTGGGCAAAATCCCGGACCATATCTCGAATCATTGTTTGTTCTTTTGTTAGTTCAAAATTCACTTAAAATCCCCCTTAAAATGGTAAAATGGTAACGCTTACATTTATGTCGATAAAAATACAGTTAAAATGCTTCTAGCTTTACATTATCATCAATTTGCAATGGCGCTTCTGTTGCTTGAATAATATCTTCAATTTGAAAACCTTGTGCAACTTCCATTAACTTTAATCCGTTTGATGTAACATCGATAACAGCTCGGTCAGTAATGATCCGATTTACGACATTTTGTCCTGTTAAAGGCAACGAACATTCCTTTAAAATTTTCGACTCCCCTTTTTTATTGACATGCTCCATAATAATTACAATTCGTTTTGCACCATGAACTAAGTCCATCGCTCCGCCCATTCCCTTTATCATCTTGCCTGGAATCATCCAATTGGCTAAATTCCCTTGTTCGGATACTTCCATTCCACCTAAAATCGCTAAATCAATATGTCCACCCCGGATCATCGCAAACGACTCTGCATTGTTAAAGTAACTCGCCCCTTTGATAGCCGTTACCGTTTCTTTTCCTGCATTAATTAAATCTGGGTCGACCTCTTCTTTTGTTGGATAAGGTCCAATGCCAAGTAAGCCATTTTCCGATTGCAACACAACATATTTATTGTCCGAAATATAATTCGCTACCATCGTAGGCATGCCGATTCCTAAATTCACATAAAACCCATCTTGAATTTCTCGTTCCGCTCGTTTCGCTATTTTTACTCTTACGCTATTGGCCATCGATAATCCTCCTTACATTCAAACTTTATGTTTCTTTTACGGTAAGTCTTTCGATACGTTTTTGTTGTTTTCCAACAATTAATCGTTGAACATATATACTTGGCGTATGAATTTCATCTGGATTAAGTTCTCCGATTTCAACAAGCTCTTCGACTTCAGCAATCGTGATTTTTCCTGCAGCTGCCATCATCGGATTAAAATTTTGTGCCGTTTTACGATACACTAAGTTTCCTAGTTTATCGCCTTTCCATGCACGAATTAAACTAAAATCTGCTTTATATCCTTCTTCTAAAACATACTCTTTGCCATGAAATTGTCTTTTTTCTTTTCCTTCTGCAATTGGAGTTCCGACACCAGCAGGCGTATAAAAAGCGGGAATTCCTGCTCCACCAGCACGAATTTTTTCGGCTAATGACCCTTGTGGAACTAGTTCAACTTCTAATTCCCCTTGTAATACTTGTCGTTCAAATTCTTTATTTTCGCCAACATAAGAAGAGATCATCTTTTTTATTTGTTTATTTTTTAATAATAAGCCTAATCCCCAATCATCAACACCACAATTATTAGATATGACAGTTAAGTCTTTTACATTCGTTTTACACAATGCTTGAATCAGATTCTCAGGAATTCCAACTAAGCCAAAGCCACCAACCATAATCGTCATACCACTTTTAATCTCGCTTACCGCTTCTTCAAAACTTCTATAAATCGTTTTCATCGCTGCTCCCTCCCCTTCTATTCTTCTCTTTCAATAATTGTTGCTACACCTTGGCCACCACCGATACATAGCGTCGCTAATCCTAATCGTTGTTGTCGTCGTTTTAATTCATGGATTAATGTGACGAGAACTCTTGCCCCACTTGCCCCAATCGGATGGCCTAATGCGATGGCTCCACCATTTACATTTAAAATCTCTTTGGAAATTTGAAGCTCTTTTCCAACGGCTATAGCTTGAGCAGCAAAAGCTTCATTTGCTTCAATTAAATCCAATTCATCGAGTTTGACCCCTGCTTTCTCCAAAGCTTTATTTGTAGCCGGAACAGGACCTAATCCCATCACACTAGGGTTAACCCCTGCACTTGCATTTGCTTTTATTGTTGCAAGAGGCGTGACCCCAAGTTGTTCTGCTTTTTTTCGACTCATCACTAACACAGCAGCTGCCCCGTCATTAATGCCTGATGCATTTCCAGCTGTTACAGCACCCTCTTTTTTAAATGCGGATCGAAGCTTTGCTAATTTCTCTTTTGTTGTTCCTGCTTTAATATATTCATCACTCTCAAAACGGATAGGGTCTCCTTTTTTCTGAGGGATGTCTACCGAAACCATTTCTTCTTCAAACCTTCCTTCAGCCACTGCATTTGCTGCTTTTTTTTGACTCCAAGCGGCAAATTCATCTTGTTCTTCTCTTGTAAGACGATATTGCTCGCAAATGTTTTCCGCTGTGATTCCCATATGATAGTCGTTTGTTGCACACCACAACCCATCATGAACCATGCTGTCTATTATCGTTTGATGCCCCATCCGAAAACCGTCTCTAGCTCCCATTGATACATAAGGTGCTTGACTCATATTTTCCATTCCACCCGCTACAACAACATCAGCATCTCCTGTAACGATCGCTTGTGCTGCTAAATGAACCGCTTTTAACCCCGACCCACACACTTTATTAATCGTCAGTGCCGGTACAGTTTCTGGGAGGTTTGCTAATAAGGCGGCTTGCCTTGCTGGATTTTGTCCAAGCCCAGCTTGTAGAACATTTCCCATTATGACTTCATCAACCTCTTCTTTCAAAACTCCCGCTCTATTGAGTACTTCTTTTATGACAATAGCCCCAAGTTGAACCGCTGAAACTGACTTTAACATTCCACCGAAATTACCTATCGGTGTTCGAACAGCACTAACAATGACAACATCTGTTTCATTCATGTTTCCATTCCTCCTTTTAGTGGAGTATTTCGAATATTCAATCCCCTTCACCTTAAAAGTTTACAGCTTTCTTATTTATGAGTAAAATGAATTAAAATTATATTATTTATTACTAAAACAAATAAATAGGTGATAAGGCATGGAAATGAAGGATTTGCGTTATTTTGTAGAAGTCGCCAACTACGGGAGTTTTACGAAGGCCGCTCAACAAACATTTTTATCTCAACCAGCGTTAAGTAAATCTGTTCAAAAGTTAGAAAGGGAACTCAATGTTGAGTTATTTGAACGTTCAACACGGAAATTAAAACTAACTGATGCCGGAAACATTGTGTACAAACAAAGTCTGCATATTTTAAATGCCACAAACGAACTGACAACATTATTAGATGACTTAATGAACTTACCAACAGGAAAAATAAAAATCGGGATTCCTCCGTTAATCGGAACACTTTTTTTCCAACGATCGCTACAAAATTTGGGACGTTATATCCGAACGTTTCTTTAGAATTGGTTGAACTAGGAGCGAAGAGAATTGAAAGATTAGTAGAAGAGGGACAGGTCGATGTTGGCATTGTCGTCTTACCGATAGATAAGAAAAAATTTGATATTGTCCCGTTTATTAAAGAGGAATTTATGTTATTTGTTCATCCAAATCACACATTGGCTAACGAATCCACTGTCCAACTACAGCAATTAGCCGATGAGAGATTCATCTTATTTAATCGAGAATTCACCTTACACTCGTTTCTCATTGAGCAATGTCAACTAGCTGGGTTTACACCAACGATTGCATATGAAAGCTCTCAGTGGGATTTAATAACTGAACTCGTCATCGCCCAACTCGGAATTACACTTCTTCCAAAACTAATTTACGAAAAAATGGATAAAGAAGCGATTTCGATGATTCCGCTACACTCTCCACCGATGTGGGAATTAGCGATTATTACAAAAAAAGACACGTACAGATCGTATGCTGTTAGGAAATTGCAACAGTTTTTAACGGAGAATTTCTCATAAAAACGAGCTTTGTAACTTGCGAGGACTTTCATCGTCTAATGAACTATACATTGAATTGGAGGGAATTGTCTGTGAAAAAAGTACTTGTCATTTTTTCTTTTCTAGCTTTTTTAACAATTGGTCTTTTGGGGTTTCAAGCACAAGACAAAGCGAACACCGAAGAGCGAGGTGCTTATAATGAATGGCAAGAGAAAGGGGAAGTGTTGTTTGGAGAGCATGATATTACGAAGGCTATACTAAAGGAAACCGGTCATTCTTCTATTGAAATAGAAGACGTGAATGAGTTGAAAACACTCAAACAAATGATAACAAGTGCCTATAAAGAAAAAGGGATAGTCAATATGACAAAACCATCCTATTCTTTAGCTGTAACCGATGAATATAATAAACAGCATCGCTATCATTTATGGATAGGTAAAAAAGGAGAAAAAAGCGCATTTATGAAACAAGAAGAGACGCACTACATTTATACAACATCAGAAGAAATGACGGATATCCTCATACAGTTAATAGAGTAACTACTCAACCGTCTACTTTAATTTCACACTGTGCAGCTGCTTTCTTTCCTTCAAATCTAACATAGTGAATACGTGATGATGTCGTAATCACAACTTCGCCTTCTTCATATTGACTACATTCTTTTATAAAGAGAGCATCTTTTTCAGTTGAAAAAAATTTGACAACACTCATTTTCAAATCACCTTTTGCTAGTTTTACTTTATACTTCAGTTTTACTTGTTTATTTTTAGGCAGAAAAAAGCCGAAACTTTGAATCCCAGATAAATATTTATACGTTACGGAAAGAGTTGTCGGCGTTTTTTTATATCGATAGTTTTTAACCGAAAAAACGAGAATTCGTTTTTTATATAAAATAAAGAATAGCACTGCGAAAATAGTATATCCGAATATAGAAGGTAACATCATATAGCTCCCTAAATATTTTATTACTATTTTTTATATTATCACAGTCTCTATTTTTTTGAAATTGAACTAAAAAGGATACGCCATATCATAGCGTATCCTCTTTAATTTGACCATTCTTCTCGTCTTTTTTGTCTTTCTTCATGTGCTAAAAATTCAATAAAAATATTCATTGCATTAAAGGGCTCTTTTTGTAGCTTCTCTGCATACATTTTTCTGACAGATTCTGAGGCAATGTCACTTTTTATAATACGTTCTCTTATTAATGAAAACCCGGTTTTAAAAACACTTCGATTATAATGCATCGACTCTTTAAAAAATGCCGCCCCTAGTGCACCAATGAAAGAAACTAGTATTATGATTGTCATTTCTGGATTGACCATTTGTCCGAATAGTAAAGAATATAAGCTGGCAAATGCGAAAGAAAGCAGTGGAATGGAAAGTAACGAAAACAACGTGCTTTTTTTCAAATATGGTGCAATTGTCTTTTGAATTTTTTCTAATTCTCTTTTTGTATACAGTGGCAATGCTTTATTTACTTTAAATGGATTCAATCGTATCATCCTTTCTTGTTACTTTTTCAAAAAAGAATGGAGTAATTCATAAGGTAACGCAAATTTTTCATTGTTAATCGCAAGTTCATTCATATTGAACTCTTCTTTATTTTCTTCTTTTACCGCATTCATTTCTTTATGAATTCTTTCCATTTTTTCATCAAGCTCAGCAGCTGATAAAGCAGCTTTCTTTAGCTCCTCTACTAAATGTGTCGGAACGGTTTTGTTGTATTTATAGTAAATTTTATGTTCTAAGCTCGCCCAAAAATCCATGGCGATTGTGCGAATTTGAAGTTCAACATAGACATGTTCCACACGGTCAGACATAAATATCGGAATTTGCAACACTACATGTAAGCTTTGATAACCGTTTGGTTTGGGCTTCTTTATATAATCTTTCACTTCAATAACGGTAATATCTTGTTGATTTTGAAGCATCTGACTTAATTCATATATATCAGAAATAAAAGAGCATGTAATCCGAATTCCGGCAATATCTTTAACATTTTCTTTAATCGATGAAAGCGAAAGGTCATATCCTTTTTTATAGACTTTTTTTAAAATACTCTCAGGTGACTTTACCCTAGATTTCACATGTTCAATCGGATTGTATTCATGTATATATTGAAATTCTTGTTTTAATATATCAATCTTCGTATTCATTTCTTCAAGTGCAAATTTATACAACATCATAAAGCGTGTTAATTCTGTTTTTACTTGTTTCATTTTATCAACATTTACAATGTTTGAGTCAACCAAATGAATAAACTCCTTTTGTTGTGGCTGTAGGCCATCTAAAGCTAGATTCATCTCCATCTTCGCTATCCCCTTTGGTTTTATTTCTATACGTTAAGTATAATCTCGGAATATGAACTGAATATGAACCAACAACAAGGAGTTTTAAATTTTTACGGACATACGTTCCGCTATTTAGACAAATACTAGGGTTTTTCATTTCCGTTCGGACATCTATTTCGTTATTTTGCGTTGGAAGGTCGTGGAAGGCTGTTTTATAGCTCATTAACGGAACAGATGACCGAAAACCTTGTAATATTCACGTAAATTGCTAGATTAACGGAACAGATGTCCGTAACGAGTTCTATTATTTTTCTAGCAAACACATCTTATCTCCGATTTTAACCGGGTAAGAACCCCTCTTGACTAAACAGGATTTGTTCTCGGTTAAACGAATCTTGAAAAAGCTGAAAAGCATGTTGATGTGTTTGTTTTCCATACCACAGTTTTCTTTCTCCTTCATCATACAATTCTTTTATATTTAGCTTTTCCGTTCTTTTGCCATGACTTCCATCTCCGGAAAAATAATCGTCAATTACGATTCGGTCCACTAGCTTTGATAGCATTTTCGGAAATTGATTCGTGAACGGTAAAACCGGTGATACGGCGACCTGTACAGGAATATTGCTTTCTCGTAACTTCCAAATCGCTTTTAATCGTGCTTGGATGGGAGGGGCATACGGGCTAAACCTTTTTCGAATCGAATCACAGTCTGTTTCTACTGTCATACTCACCCTCACCTTATCTCCTAACTTAGTAATCACATCTATATCACGTGTGACTAAAGAGCTTCTCGTTTGAATGAATAAAAAGTCTGGTGGAGCTTCCACCAAGGCTTCTAATATATGACGGGTTCTTTTTTCTTTATAGTCAATCGGTTGATAAGGGTCTGTACTAGAAGACATGAAAATCGTTACTTCCTTGCCTTTCTTTTTTACATTTGCAATTTCCCGTTTTAATTTTTCTTGAGACGATTGTTTAATATCCACCCATGTACCCCACTCTTGCCTTCTAAATAAACCAACAGGACTTTTTCTCACATAGCAATACGAACAAGCAAAGGAGCAACCTGTATAAGGGTTTAAAGAATGACTATATCCACTTAAAAAACCACCCGTTGCTGTTAATATCCGAGACGGTGTAGTATAGTTAACCTCCAATTCTCTTTTCATAATGGCTCCTTCCCTCATATCCAGTATTAGTCCTTTTCCTCATGTGATATATAAACCGTAAATGTCGATCCTTTACCAACTTCACTTTCCACTTCTATATAACTTTGATGAAGGTCAATAATTTTTTTGACAATGGATAAGCCAAGACCATTCCCGGGCATTTGATTTGTTCGTGCTCGATCCACTTTGTAAAATCGTTCAAATAAACGTGGAAATGCTTCACTAGGTATGCCTTTTCCATCATCTTGAATGCTAACAACGACATAGTCGTCTTCTTGCTTCACTTCAATTGAAATCGTGCCGCCCTCAGGTGAATATTTAATGGCATTGTTCAAAAGATTAAGCCAAACTTGTTCAAATAAATCTTCATCAGCCTTAATCCAAGTTGACTGTAAATCTAAAGAAATCGTTAGCTGTTTTTGTTCCCATTGAGGTTCAGTTGCTAGAACGATTCTTCTTATTTGTTCATCCACTCTGTACCGTTCAGGGTGAAAAGGATGCTGGTCTGACTCAAGTGAAGATAACCGCAATAAATTATCACTTAAACGAGAAAGTCTGTCTGTCTCCTGATATATAATATCGAAATATTCTCGCTGATTTTCTTGTGGAATGACCCCATCTCGTAATGCTTTTGTAAAACCACGAATACTCGTCAGTGGTGATTGAATTTCATGGGAGACACTGCTCACAAAGTCTTCCCGCATTTTATCAATTTTTTCAACTTCTGTCGCCATATGGTTAAAGCTCGTAATGAGTTCACCTATTTCATCTTTGTCTTTACTTTTTAATCGAATGGAAAAATTCCCTTTTGCCATCTCTCTTGCTGCATTGGTTAATTTCTTTATTGGATTTATTAAATGCCGAGATGCTAATAAAATCATGAAACTTCCGAATGCCAACACAATAAGGAGCGCTCTTATCATAATTTCTTTAATTGCATCCATTTGTTCCTCATAATCAATATGAATAAATAAAGCATATCGTTCGTTTTCGATTTCAACCGGCATCCCTACCATTCGCGTTTCTTGGCGACTACCAAATGGCAAGATGACAGGAGTCTCCTGTCCTAGAAACACTTGCTCGACTGCCTCTTCTGACAAGTAAAATTCAGGTGCGTCTTCAATAACCGAAACACCCGCTTCATCCACAATAATCATATCAAAAAAATAAGTTTGTATTGTTTCTGCAAATTCCTGAATCGTTTCTGGCTCTGCAAGCTCCACAAGGGTGGCAATGCCCTTTGTAATACTGGACACTTCTTCTTCAAAAATCACTTCACTATGAAAAAACAAAGAAGAGATGACATAGGAAAGAAGAATACTAAAAAGGACAACACCAATAAATATACTAATAAAACGGATATACAAGCTACGCTTAAACACTATACGACCTCCAAGCGATATCCAAGCCCTCTAACCGTCGATATGGCTATATCAGTAATCGGATTCAGTTGTTCACGAAGCCGTTTAATATGGACATCCACTGTTCTTTCATCACCTTCATAATCATATCCCCATATTTTCTCGATCAATTGGGAGCGTGTAAAAATAACTCCTGGTGAACTTGCTAGCATAAACAATAATTCACACTCTTTTTTCTTTAACGATATCGTTAATGCATTTGAAGTGACAATAAGTTGGTCAATATCAATCGTAGCAGAGCCGATTGTTACTGTTTTTTCAGATGAAACATTATACCGTTTTAACAATGCTTTTACTCGCAAAATTAGTTCGACCGGGTCAAATGGCTTCACGACATAATCATCCGTACCTGCTTGAAACCCTCTTACTTTATCTTGAGATTCCCCTTTTGCTGTTACCATTAAAATGGGAATATCTAAAAAAGAACGAATATCTTCTGTTAACTCAATTCCGTCGACATGTGGCATCATGACATCAACTATAGCGAGTTGAACGTTGACCCGAGAAAGAATATCTAGCGCTTCTTTCCCGTCGGCTGCTTCAATCACAGTAAATTGACTATCCTCTAGATATAACCTCATTAATTTTCGAATATGCGCATCATCATCAACAACTAAAATCGTGTTCATGCGGTTCCCTCCTCTCGTAACTGTTGTTCATCCTCAACTCTTTAGTATATCTCTTTCATCCGTAGTTTTTTCCGACCATATATTTTCTTGGAAATCGAAGGGGCAAGTTGAAATAAAGCGACACCAATTAAAGCAGATAATAGAATAAATATACTACTAAACGATTGAATCGTCCCGATTGCTAACGCTGCAATAATGATGGAAAACTCCCCGCGTTGCGTTAAGGAAAGTCCTGCTCGAAGCGACACTCGCTTTGATAGCCCATACCATTGTCCCCCTAAATACCCGACGATGATTTTAGCAATAATCGACCAAACAAGTAATAAGAACAATAGACCGACCATAGGAACTCCCTCTTGTAACGTTATCGTCGTTCCAAAATATAAGAAAAATAACGGCATAAGTAAATCTCTTGAACGGACAACAAGCTCTTCTAACTCATGTGTACGTTTCACTTCCGCTAACATAATTCCTGCTAAAAACGCTCCTAATACTTCAGATAAATCTAGATAAAGAGCGAATCCACCATAAGCAAGAGCTAGTCCAATGACAAATAATAAGAAAATATCTTCATTCATATATCGGTCAAAAAACGGGCCAAGCTTACTAAAAAGAAAATGTCCTAACAAAACAGCACCGGCAACTAGTAACATGACTTTAACAATCAACAATGACATCGATGAGTATGTTAGTGTTGCCCCGGCAGTAACACCAACTAACACTGCAACTAAAATGGGTGCAACAAGGTCTTCAAATATTAATAATCCTAACATGAATTCTGATTCTGGGTTGGCTAATCGCTTTGAGCTTTCAAGCATTTTAGCCGTTATTGATGAGCTTGTTGCATATAATACACCACCGATAATTAAGGATGCAACAAGGTCAAGACCAGCAAGTAAACATATCCCAATCGTGACACCAAAACATAATACAACATCAAGTACCCCTGCTTTTACTACTTTTTTTGCAACAGTAAGCAACTGCTTAATCGGAAATTCCATACCTAGCATAAAAAACAACAAGACAATTCCAATTTCCCCTGCAAAATGAAGCAAATGTGTATCTGTCAATATTCCACTAATCACTATTCCGGTAATAATAAAAATAATAACATTTGGTATTTTAATTTTCACACCAAGAAAACCAACGAAGAACAATAGTAGTAGAATTAAGCCGGCACTTAATAGTTCAGGAAATTCCATTAGTTATTCTTCCCTTCACAAAGTTGCTCAAATTGTGCCACTGCTTCTTTTTTTCCAACGACCATAATCGTATCATTCGCTTCAAGCAAATAATCAAATTCATCATCGACTAGAAAATCTTCATCTCGAAAAATACCAATTACCTTTGCTCCTACCGGCATTTTTTCTTTTAGTAATGAAATATGCCAACCAATAATAGGGGATTGTTTTGTTAACTCGACCCATTCTACAATAATTTGTTTCCTCGCCATTTTTATTTTTTCAATTGTTTCATGTTCCAATGGACTAAACGTAGCTCCAAGTAATTGCGTTGCTACTTGCTTCGTGTCATCAGATGTTAATCGATACGTAAAGCTAGCTTCATCATCATCAGCATCTTCAAAAAAATAAAGCTCCCTTTTGCCCGTATGATGGAAAACAACAGCCATCAGTTGATTTTCTGCATTTATAAACGAGATTTTTTTTCCGACTCCTGGTAGTTCACTCATATTCATTTTCATTCGTTCGTCCCCCTTATGTTCTGTGCTTTTTGATTATAGAAAGGGATTATGAACTGAATATGAATTAACTTTTTTAAAGCGATAATCGATCCACTCCACTTGTAAAAATGTTATATTTATCAAAAAAGGATAAATGAACAAGGGATACTTCCACTTTTTAAAAACAGATTATCGAATTTAATATTTCTTTTTTAAATCAATTTATAGCAGAAGGGAAAATGTTATGGTTAGTCAAACGAAAACAAATAGTCAAGCTGTTATTTCTTTAACTATGGGTGTTCTTTCAATACTTTTACCATTTTTGGGTCTAGTTCTTGGTATTTTCGGAGTAGTGGCATCAAGAAAAGCTGTAAAACAAATGGAAAAGACAAGTGAAGATGGGAAAAGCTTAGCAACGTCAGGTTTAATTTGTAGCACGATCGGAATTGTAATTCAACTTTTCGGAGTGCTTGGACTTATTACTTTTTACTCTGCAACGCAATCTGTGATTGGCTAAAAATGATAGTAATAAAAAAGCATCCCGATGGTAATATCCGGATGCTTCTCCTATTTTTATAACTCCGTTCGTAAATTCCATAGTTCCGGAAAAAATTGTTGTTCTAACACTTGTTTTAAATAATTCACACCTGATGACCCACCCGTGCCAATTTTAAATCCGATTATTCTTTCTACTGTTTTCATATGACGGAATCGCCATTGCTGTAAACTATCTTCTATATCAACAAGCTTTTCTGCTAGTTGATATAAATCCCAATATTTATCTGTTTGCTGATACACTGTTTTCCATGCTTCTTTTACCGCTTCATTTTCTTCATAAGGCTGTGTAACATCCCGATTCAACACCTCATGAGGGATCGAAAATCCGGCACGGTGTAGTGCTGCAACCGACACATCATAAATGCTTGGCTCATGGTATGCCTTTGTTAGTTTTTGTAATAGTTCTTTGTCTTTTTCATAAATTTTTAAAATATAATCTGTTTTGTTTCCAAGTGCAAATTCAATTAAACGATACTGAAACGATTGAAATCCTGATGAGCTCCCTAGTTTATCTCGAAATTCAAGATATTCTGCAGGAGTTAATGTCGATAATACATCCCATGCTTTAATGATTTGCGATTGAATTTGTGAGACACGCGCCAGTTTTTTAAAGCTAACGTCATAGTTACCATCCATAATCTCTTGTTTTGCTGCTTCTAATTCGTGTAAAGTCAGTTTCATCCATAGCTCACTCACTTGATGAATGATGATAAATAACATTTCATCATGGTGATCTGATAGTCGATTTTGACTAGAGAGCAGCGTATCTAACTGTAAATAATCCCCGTACGTCATTTTTTCAGAAAAATTGGTTTCAATCTGTTTCTCATTATCTGTAGGTCGTTTCATTGTTTCACTCCATTCCTTTTGCAGTTGAAAGAGGTGTAATGACAGCCCGGACTGGACTCCCATCTGCCTGTTCAATCGGTAGTGGCAAGGCAATTAGTTCATATATGCCAGGTGAGACATCATCTAATACGACATTTTCCAAAATATACATTCCATTTTGATGGATACGATGATGCCGTGGTAATTCTTTGCTATCAATATGATCAACTGATGGTAAATCAACACCGATTAACGTTATCCCTTGGTTATGTAAATAATCGATGGCCCCTAGTGACAAGACGGGAATCTTTGTTGGAAAGACTGTTCTATCTTTCCAAGCTGCTGTTCGGAATAACACTTTATCTACTCCCGTATAATCTTGTTGTTGTAAAGCTTCGACTCCAATTTCATCCATATGACTTACATCGATTAATAAACAAGGACCGATACATCGATTTACATCAAGTTCGGTCACAGCGTCACCATCATCTAAAAAGTGAAAGGGAGCATCAATATGTGTCCCACTATGCAAACTCATTGTCATTTTTCCAATATTAACCGAACCCGTATCCTTTTTCCGATAAATGGTTTCATAGGAAAAAGGCGTATCCCCTGGCCAGTGAGCCGTTTTCTTGTGTAAAGGCTGTGAAATATCAATCCATTTTTTATTTTTCATGTTTCACCTCATTACGCAATAATCCCACGAGTATTCGCAAACTTTTCATACTCTTTCGTTTCCATAATTTCTTTTAACGTTTCAACGGTTTTCCAAATATCAAAAAAAGTATTATACAAAGCAACTGGACCAAGTCGGATAAAATTCGGTGCCCGGAAATCCGGAACAATTCCCGCCTGCTTTAATGCTTTGCAAATGCTAGCCGCATGCTCATGCTCAAGTAAAATATGAGCGCCACGTTTTTCTTCCTCTTTCGGACTCGCTAATTGAAATCCATATTCTTTTAATTCAAGGTCAAGTAAATCAAGGAAATATTGTGTTAATTGTAATGATTTTTTCCTGATGTTTTCCATTCCTACTTCATTAAACATCTCCAGGGAACCAAGTAACGGAGCCATACTTAAAATATGCGGTGTTCCAATTTCATACGCACTCGCATCAACTGCAGCATCTAAATCGTGACTCATATCAAATTGAACTTCTTTTTTTGAACTAAACCATCCAGCTAACCCTGGTTCTTGCCCAAAATGCTCTTCATGAACAAAGAGCGCACCAACCGCACCTGGTCCTCCATTTAAATGCTTATAATTGCACCAAACAGCAAAGTCTACATTCCACTCATGTAATTCGTGCGGGATAGAGCCAATCGAATGACATAAATCAAAACCGATAACGATGCCTCGCTTATGTGCTTGTGCTGTTAAGCGTTTCATATTCAATATTTGACCACTTCGATAAAGGATACTTGGTAAGAAAATAAGAGCTACATCATCTGTCATGGCAGCGATAATATCTTCTTCTTGCAATAGTCCTTTTTGACTTTCAACTTTATGTAACGCCGTCTGTGGGTCAAAGCCATTTAATGTAATTTGACTTTTTAACGCATAAATATCAGAAGGAAATGTCGCGTCATCTGCTAAGATTTTATACCGTTCTTTTGTTGGCTTGTAAAAGCTAGACACGAGCTGATGAATGTTGACCGTTGTTGAACCGGTAACAATAACCTCTTTAGCTTTCGCGCCAACAAGTGATGACAGTTGTTCGCCTAAATATTCTGACATATAAAACCATGGATGTTTCCCCTCTACCCAACCATCAATGCCATATTGTTTCCATGAATCTAAGACGATGAGTAATGTTTCTTCTGCACGCTTTGACAATAACCCAAGCGAATTGCCATCTAAATATATACCTTCTCCAATATAAAATTCATCTCGATACTTAAACAATGGATCTTCTTTATCCTTTTTATGTGCAAACTCGGCCGTATTCTTTTTTTCACTCATTCCAAGCGCCCCTTTTGCTGTATGATAAAACCATTATATTTTCTTCATTGACATATTGTCAATGACATTATGTCAATGAATTGTTAAGTTTGTCGATACTCTGTTCTTATCATCTTTCCTTTTCCCACAATGTATGCTATTTTATTGGGTAAGCTAGATAGAGTAGGTGAGGAAACTGAAAACGAAGCGGCAATTACAAGCAATGGAGACAAAACAGAAATTAGTGAAAGCAGCAAAGGAAGTTTTCTTTGAACAAGGCTTCCAAAAATCAACAATCCAACAAATAATTAAACACGCCGAAACAGGTTATGGTACGGCTTACGTATATTTTAAAAATAAAGATGACTTTTTAGTTGAAATTATGCAGGAAACGATGGACGAATTTTACAAAGTGGCAACAATGCCCTTTACACCATCTTCAAAAACAGAAGCTCAGCATTTAATTGGAAATCAAGTTAAGCTTTTCTTAACTTTAGCGTTAGATAATAAAGACTTAATGAAACTAATTAAAGAAGCGATAGGTTTTTCACCTGTAGTTGAACAACATTGGCTTTCCATTCGAAATCGATTTATTGAGAACATTACAAATGATATTCATTATGTCCAAGAAAAAGCGCTGGCCAATACAGAATTACAACCTTCCATCGTTGCACGATCTTGGTTTTATACAAACGAAATGTTTATGTGGGAACTCGTTTCAGGAAACACTGAAGACATCGATGACATTGTAAGTCATATGACCATTCTTTATACTCGTGGATTGTATCATTTTTAAATCAATTTCGAACTAACTTGGAAACGAAATCCTCGTTTTAAATTCAGACAACTCTCAATACTAAAAGTGTTTGATGGTATCGTTCAAACACTTTTTTCACTTCTGTAAAAAAAATAAAAGGAGATGTTTGTATGTTTGGAATGAGACGAAATAAGAAAAATGGTAACACACCATTAATGGTAACACTCGTTGGAGTGGGAGTTGGTGCAGCAGCTTACGGCTTAATGCGTGGCAGAAACAACGGAAACAATGGCGACAACAATAACCAAATGATGGACAACATGATGCAACCGATTCAAAAAGCAATGGACCAATTCCGTAACTAACTGCCTCCCCCGAACAGCTAATGGTTTTGCTGTTCGGGGAACTACATAAAAGCACATACTAATTTTATTCGAGTGCGTGACAATGTAAGACGAATGTGGAGTATTATTGGCTTTTCCTTATAGGCGGGCAGGAAGGTTTTTGTTACCTAATTCTATTGGACACTTCTTTTCTTTTTCACATGTGTTTTGTCCTATAGAGCAAACTCCCCGCCAAAAAACAGCAGAACCCTCTCTACCGGTTTTTCTACTTTCAAAATATATCATTTCTTCAAATTCATCATCAGGGATTCATCCCGGTTACATTTAATAATCCCATTTTTTAGCTCTAATTTTGCAACTTGGATGCTCGACCGTTTGCTTTCAGATGAATCTCCGGTTGTTTGTTTATGAACACCAGGGTGAGTAAAGTAAAATATATAAGCTTCTTCATTATGGACGAGGACATCAGCATGACGACCATAATCATAATCATCTTCCCGCTGACCGAATTCATCGAGAATCTTTGAATTTTTTTCCCAATTCTCACAGTCACTTGAGCGAAAGACAACCTGCCCTTTCCAACTGTCAACGATAAGCCAATATGAACTTTTCCAATAAAATACGTTCGCTCCTTCATGAGGAAAACCTGTTATAACTGGACCGATGACTTCCCATTCGTATAAGTCATCACTTTTTGCAACATATGTATGTGAATCATGGGCTTCATCTTTATACCATAATCGATAACTTCCATCTGGATGTTGGTGGACGGCCGCATCTATAACAAAGTTCGAGCTTAGGTGTAACGGAGATTGATACGTCCAATCCCATAAATTCTTACTTGTATAGTGTCTTATCTCCCGTTCAACTCCTGGCCAATCTGTTGGTATTCCTTGAATGTAACTGACATACATATGATACATTCCATCTACGAAAACAATCTCAGGAGCCCAAAATGTATTGTGGCCTTGCTCTACCTCTAACCCTTCTATTATCCCACGATACTTCCAATTAACCCCATTAGAAGATGAGGCTATACCTAGTGATGTACCATGAACCCATGAAACCCCGATACCCGGCGCTGTCGCTCTTCGATTTGTATAAATCACCCACCATTGTTTTTCTTGCTCATTCCATATAATCGTAGGATCCGCAGCCCCGTCATAAATCGGATCACGAAACAATGGAACATGTGCATAGCTTTCTTTCTTTTTTTCGTTCATTTTCATTCCTCCTTTCAGTTTTATTCTCTTTTCATACAAACTGATTCCTCTTTCTCTTACACAATTTGTTTATTTTCAAAAGAATTTCACTATTTTTTATAGATACACCGTACTATCTGACTTTGGAATCCGTTGCTAGTCTTTTTTACAAATCAGTTCTTTAGACACAGTAGTTAACTGATCTGAAAAAACTTTTGGAATAATTAGGTTATTCTTACTCATTTTTCATTATATTGAACATGGTAAAATATGATAATAATTATTATTATATTAAAATTTATATCACACTTTTTAACGAGGTGTTGTTCCATTGGATTCTAATCATATACAATTTTTACTTAATCTTCTTCAAAACTCATATAAAGTACCTGTTATGTTTATCGGGACAGAAAAGAACATCATGTTTGAATACAATTCTGTATTAAATCCGATTTACTTGACAAAACATGAACTCATTTCCACCTTGCTAAATGAGAATGACAAGCCATGTTATCCTCATTTTAAAACAACTATGTTTGAGACATTTTTCCTAATTCATGTTGAAAAGAATCATAAAAAACTCGGAACTTTGCTTATCGGTCCTTTTTTAACCGATGATGTGGCAGAAGAAATGATTTCTGGTCTTTTATTTGATTATCAAATCCCATCGTACTTACATTCCGATTTACTTTATTACTTTCAAAGCTTAACAAAACTAAAGCAAGAGGACTTACTCCATCTAGCTCAACATGCTTACTTTTTGTTCTTCTTTCAAAAATTAGACCTCCCTTCTCTTCAGCAAGAATCCAAGCTGGTGAATATTGATAAAGTAAAGATTGAAAAAGAATTACAAATACGCCGGCTTGATGGGCGGTTTCATATGGATTATCACCAAGAGCAATATATATGGCAATACATTCGGGAAGGAAAAAAAGATAAGCTGGAAGAACACTTAAACCAAATAAATGTAGACAGAATTGGGCTCTTATCGAAAACAAGCCATCTACGGCATGTAAAAAACTACTGCATCATCGGGATCGCACTTGCTTCAAGAGCTGCCATTGAAGGTGGACTTTATCCTGAAATTGTTTTAACGATGAGTGATATTTATATTCAACGCATTGAAGATACACAAGAAGTTCAAAATGTAGAGATGATTTTCCTTCTAACAAGAGAATATATGTTTGAGCTAACAGACCGTATTCATGCTAGTAAATTAAAAAATCATTCAAAAACAATCGCAATATGTAAAAACTATATTTTTAATCATATTTTTGAGAAGCTAACGATTGATGTTATCGCTAAAAAAGTTCACCTTAATCCTATTTACTTATCTCGATTATTTAAAAAAGAAACCGGCCTTTCTCTCGGGAAATACATACAACAGGAAAAATTAAACGAAGCCAAAAAATTACTGTTGCAAAGTGAATATACAATTTCTGAAATTTGTAATCTTTTACAGTTCGGTGACCAGAGTTATTTTGCTAGCGCTTTTAAAAAACATACCGGATTAACCCCTAGTCAATATCGAAAGGAGAATGTGTTAATCTATCAAAATTAATGGCACTGTATCTTATATCATCTCTTAAAATTCTTAATAAAAAAACTATTGACACTTCTATAACTTTAATTTAGTATCAATATTGTAAAAAATTGAAAATTCCTCGTTAGGTGAGGCTCCTGTGCTGGAGATATGCTGCTGCCCAAAAATGTCCAAAGACGCCAATGGGTCAACAGAAACCATCGACATAAGGTGGTTTTTAACGTAGCTGGATATTTATCCTATGCCGCACAGTGCTAAAGCTCTACGAATGGAGGGAAATGTTTAGATTTGTATTGTTTTTTTGTACAGATCTGTGTTTTTGCTGTGCAAATCACCACCTTCATTCATTTGAAGGTGGTTTTTCATTTCCTTTTACAATAATTCTTCCTAGGGGGTGGTATGAATTGGATAGTAGTCCGGAACCTGATTTATTTCTTTTTTCTTGTTTTAGTAAGCTTAACAAAATCAATTGGACATGGAGCCAATTCATGTCCCAAGGAGGAAACAATGATGGCAAAAGTAGAATTAGATTTAAAAGTGCAACAAGAATTACAAGAGTATAAAGAAAAAGAAACTATCAAAAGTGATGTATTAGTGAACGGATCAGTCTTTCAAATTTGGAAAGTCCGTCTACCTTTTTTAATTATTACACTAATCGGTGGGATGCTTGCGGGAGCTGTCGTCGGTGCATTTGAAGAGGCTTTAGAAGCCATTGTGATCTTGGCTGTATTTATCCCGGTTATCATGGATATGGGTGGAAATGCAGGGACACAATCTTCCTCGATTTTTACAAGAGCTTTTGTATTAGGACAAATATCATTTGATAAATGGAAAAAGCATCTTGGAAAAGAAGTGCTTGTCGGTATAAGTATGGGTGCCGTACTTGGTGTTGCCGCGTGTTTAATTGCTTACTTATGGCAAGGGATTTTTGCACTTGGTCTTGTTGTTGGCTTATCACTATTTTTCACAGTTACAATAGCAACTACAATTGGTTTCTTAATTCCTTATATTCTTGTCAAATTAGGTTTCGACCAAGCTGCAGGTTCAGACCCTTTTATTACAACCATTAAAGATGTTACGGGGCTATTAATTTATTTTGGTTTAGCTTCGGTACTATTGGCTCATTTAATGTAAAAATACACGATTGAACATTAGTAGAACTTATAAAATAACTTGTCTTCTCAAGCAATGATTATTGATTGGAGTTCACAGGCTAATCAATCATTTTAATTGATAATTGAAAAGTGAGGCGTTTGGATAGTCAAACAACGCCTCTCCTTTTCCTAAGCATCATGAGTACTGACAGTCTGAACCTTTACTATTTGAAGGCCATCAATGACTTTTGTTGATAACCATTGACAAACAATGGCGTACAAAACAATATCAATTTTTATAACAGTAGCTGTTAATATAAAGATAAATAAATTCACCCAAAACATCGTTTTTCCTGGTGGGTAGTCTTTCTTCTTTGCGATGAACAAGGCTAAAATAACCATACCACCACTAGAAGCACCATTTCTTATTAGAATCCCGACTCCCATTCCGAACAACAACGCACCTACTAGTAACGAATAAAATAAGTTCATGTTTCCAAGTGACAAAAAAGTAGGTATCACACTCACAGTCACAGATGTGACCGTAACTGCATACATCGTGCGAACGGTCCACCAACGACCAAATATTTTAACTGAAAATAGGAGCATTAAACCATTAACAAGCCATAAGGCAACCCCAAGAGGCAACAAAAGCCCATAATTTAATAGTAAGGCTAAACCTGCAGCCCCTCCAGATGGAATGTCATGAGGGAATAAAAAAATGCCCATTGCTAAGCCTTGTATCATGCCACCTACTGTTAAAGAAAAATATCGATAACATTCCTGTTTTGAAAAACCAACTAACTTCATGAAATCTCCCGTCCAAATCCTCAACATAATAGCTCATACCATAGACTCTTCCTACAATAATACGATATTTTGAGAATGTATTGTTCAAATTTTTACTTTCTATCGCTTCTTGTAAATGGACGTTTAAAGCAAGCTTACTTGATATACTAGCATAAAAACTTTCTAAGAGCTTCGGAATCTCTTATTTAGAGTAGTGAGAAAAGAATACTCCTAATTCTTACCGTCTTTTCTCCAATGATATGTATCTTTAAAAATATTTAAATGAGTTCCATTAATGATAATGGTTTCATCATCTAGCCATTCTACATCATACTCTGACTCTGGATAATGCCAATAAATGATCTTATCATTTAATTCTGGAAACTTTTCATTATTCGAATCAATTCCAACCGCTAACGAATACTTTACAGTGGAATGTGCATTTACTAGATACACATTAGCAGTAAAAGTACCGTCGGGAGAATCTATACTTTCCTGTAACTCAAATGTACCATTTATATTTGATAAATCTGTTGAAAAAAACATCTTATTCACACCATAAAAGAATATGAAAAGTATCAACAAAAAACCAGATAATATTACGAACAAGCGAGTACGAAATTTCTTGTTAGCCATCCTCAGACCATCCTATCTTTAACTAATATCTATCCCAAATACTTTATGACCTCTCTTATCGAATAAGATAATAATAGCCTAGCGAATATCAATAATCAACGTGATTTTACATTTATTACAATTTACAATAAATTCACGTTCACTAACTGTGTTACTTGTTCTATTTCATTTCTTTATAAAACTCACTAATAGGTAATAATTAAATTTATAATCTAATTTTCTATCGAATGGAATTATAGAGGGATTTTATCACTATGTATCATCGATAAGGCGTTTGCAAAACAAAAAGTACCTATCTCCAATAGTATTGTAGAGGTAGGTACTTTTTTCAAGTTAAACGACTATAATAACCATACCATTATCAATCGTTACTGCAATTTTACAAAAAAAGCACGAACAAATAGTTACACATGATATTGAACTGTTTTACCTTCTATATCAACATAGTCAATAACAGTTTCCATTGTAATAAGGTTAATATTTAATCTGCAATATTTCTCATCTTTTTCCCAAGATAAGTTCACTTCATCATTGGAAATGTCTTGCACCTGGAAACCTCCATTAAAAGCTTCATATTCATTTCTGAATCGAATGAGTTTTATGAGTCTTTGAACTACATCTTTTTCTAAGCATTGTTCAATTTCCTTAACCGTAAAATTGTGACGATTTATTTCCCTGCCGTCCCCTATAGATTTCATTTTGTCCTCGTCATTTTCACCAGCAAGAAACCCGACATAATAAACCTGAGGAATTCCCGGTGCAAAGAATTGAATAGCTCTTGCCGCTAAATAAGCATCATCATCACAGTTAAGGACAGAATAATAGGAACACCTAATCTGGTGAACGTCAAATCCGTCTTCATCCTTATGTTCATCGGATACTATAAGACTCAAGTTAGCTCCTCTGTCTAGGCAAATGTCCACTAATTCTCGAGCTTCTTTTGTATCTATTAAATCATCCAAGTCCGGTTTAACAGGAATTCCATCATGACAATCTAACATGGTGAACTGCTTTTCTGGTCGATTCTTCAAGTACTCAACTAAAGCACGACTAGATTTGTTTACCAACGTGTCAAGGATCCGGTATGGCAGGATGAAATCATAAATCCAACAACCATACTCCGCTAGTTTATATTGAATGGAGTAGTGGGAATGCACTTCAGGCAGTAATTCAATTTCTAAGGAATCTGCAAGCTCTTTTATCCAATCTAAAAATTTATAAATATCTGGTTCAACGAAAAAACAACTCGTTCCAAGTTTTTTTATAATATATCCAACTGCATCTAACCTGACAATCTTTACATTATTTTTCTTGAAATTCAAGAAAAATTCCGTAAACAATTGTCTTACTTTATCCGAATGAATATCGAAGTCAATTTGCTCAGAAGGATCAGTCTTTCCAAATGTCGTCCACACTTTTTCTTCCAAACCAATTTCTCCAATATAAAAGGTTGAGTACGGTACTGGACGACGTAAGAACATTTTATCTATATCCTCTTGTACAGGAACTCCATCTTTCCATATTTTATCCAATGTTAAGAATAAATCCGCATACTCAGAATATCTCCCCTTCCTTAAGAAATCTTGGAAATAAGACGACTGTTGAGATATATGATTGACCATTAAATCTAACAGAACATCATGATTCTCACCAATGCTTTTAATATCATCCCAACTCCCAAATTTTGGCTCAATTTCTAAATAGGTTAATGGAGCAAATCCTCTATCACCTGACGAAGGAAAAGGAGGTAGAATATGCACACCACCTTTGAAAATATTAATAAAATGCGTAGTCAAAACTCTATTTAATGTACCTAAATCGCCTCCCAGGGAATCGGGATAGGTGATAAGTTGCACTTGATTTTTTAATCTCATTCATGATTCCTCCCTATCTCTTCAAGTTTTGGAAGTTCAACTACCGCGCCAGTAAATTGTAGTTTATAGGCACTAACAGCAAAGCCATACTCTAACGCTTCTCTCAAGGAAAACCCTTTTACTAACGCTGTATAGAACCCTGACCAGAATGCATCTCCAGCTCCAGTGGTATCTACCACTTCTTTTGCAAAACTAGGAAATTTTAATGTCTCCTTCCCATTGGAAACGATAGCTCCTTCTTTTCCAAGAGTCATAATAACGAGTTTTGGCCCTAGTTTCAGAAACTTCTCCACTTGATTCTCATTTGTATCTTTACCGAAAAGTCTTTCAGCGTCATCTTCAGAAGGCTTAACGATATCCACATGTTTAATAATCGACTTCACATAGGAAATTCCGTCTTCTCCCATTTCCCAGATCATAGGATGATAATTAGGATCAAACCCAATTAAAATACGTTGTTTTTGGGCTAGATTTATTATTTTTTCTATAGTAGAACGCATCGGCATTCGAGAAATAGGCCAGCAGGAGAAATGAATAATTTTCGACTCTATAACAGCTTTCTCTAGCTCAGCCGTGTACATTAAGCGATAGTCAGCCCCTCTATAAAAAATGGGTATTGGACTGTTTTGGCTTTTTGTCACTAATACCATACTTGTGGCATAATCTACCTTCTGAACATGACAGATATCGACTCCGGCTGATTGAAGATGGTCCATTAAATAGGAACCTAACCCATCCTTTCCAACAGCGGACGCTACAAGAGGATTGAGTCCTAAACGTTTAACGTTTATAGCAATATTCGATGGGGACCCCCCAAAATATTTATGGAAGGTGCTACATTCAAAATTATCGTCATAATCAGCAGAAATCATATCTACTAAAATCTCACCAACCGTTAAGAGATCATTTCGTTTCATTGGAAACTCTATTTTTTCATCAAACTTCATCATACCCCACAGACTCCTCTTTATTTTCACTTCATAGAATTTACCCTACAAGTTGAGACTTTAATATCCCAATTATGGTGGTGCCATTTCAACAGTCACTCCATATAAGGTGTCACTCAGCCTTAAATCTCCACATGATGCTCGTGAAATCTCCGTCCATAGCAGGAATATTAATTCCTACTTGCATCAATTCATCACCGTAATATGTCTTATCTAATTCCACTACATGGTACTTTTTCTCAGGATCCAACCCTTTTAGTCGTAGTTTTCTATATGGTTCATTTGGCTCTGCCAATACCTTTACGTACATGAATACTGCGTCTTCTTTATTAGGAGATACATTCATCCAGGCTGTTTCATTTCCAGCGAAAGGATTAAGTAGCCGATAGAAATGACCAAATTGGATCACTGGTCGAATTTCTTTATAATAAGATACTTGTTCGGATATTTTTTCCTGTTCCTCCTGATTCAGCTCTGTCACATCAAGTTCATAACCAAAATTGCCTGACATGGCTACATGCCCTCTCACCTCCAATGAAGTGTTCCGGTGTACTTGATGATTAGGAACAGCTGACACATGTGCCCCCATAGAAATCGTAGGATAAACATAGCTTGTTCCATATTGAATTTTTAATCGGGATATCGCATCTGTATTATCACTCGTCCACGTTTGAGGCATGTAGTGTAGAATACCCGGATCAAACCTTCCTCCACCACCAGAGCAACTTTCAAACAAAATATGCGGGAACTTCGTTGTGATTTCCTCCATGACTCGATATAACCCAATCATGTAACGGTGAGCTGTTTCCCTTTGACGTTCAGGTGGTAAACTGGCTGAGCCAACCTCTGTCATATGTCTATTCATATCCCACTTCACATACGTTATTGGTGCGCTCTTTAATATACTGGAGATTCTTTTTATAATTTCATCACACACATCTTTTCTTGAGAAGTCTAGAATTAATTGTTGTCTACTTTCAGATCTTCTTCGATTCGGAACGTGAATACACCAATCTGGATGCTCCTTATAGAGGTTACTATTGACAGAAATCATTTCTGGCTCAAACCAAAGCCCAAACTCCATGTTCATGTCACAAATGTTTTGAGCTAATGCATTTAAACCGTTTGGAATTTTATTTTGATTAACAATCCAATCTCCAAGTGAAGTCGTATCGTCATCCCTTTTCCCAAACCAGCCATCATCAAGAACAAATAACTCCATCCCTAAATCTTTCCCACATTTAGCTATTTGTTCAATCTTTTGTTCGTTAAAATTAAAATACGTTGCTTCCCAGTTATTAATTAAAATAGGGCGTACCTTATCACGAAACTCCCCACGACATAATCGTGTACGATAAAGTTCATGGAATGTGTGGGACATCTCTGTTAATCCACTTCCAGAATACACCATCACAACCTCTGGTGTTTGGAATACCTCCTTAGGCTCCAATAGCCAAGAGAAATCAAATGGGTTAATCCCTATTGTTGCACGAGAATAGCCAAATTGGTCCACCTCAACGGCACTTAAAAAATTCCCACTATATACAAAGTTAAAGGCAAATACATCCCCATAATTTTCATTCGTTTCCTTACTTACTAGTGCCATAAATGGATTGTGCTGGTGACTACTTGCTCCTCGACGACTTCCTACAGACTGGATACCATCTCTTAAAGCTGTTCTAGAAACATATCGTTCCCTCCCCCAAGCGCCTGGTAAACTAATGAGGTCAAAATCAGATTCTCTAAAATCTACGTTTGCACTAGAAGCTTTTAACAGTCTAAGATTATCAGTACCATTATTTTCAAACCGGACAGACCTTGTTATGGCATTAAAATTTTCAAATACGGTATAAATTAGAATAACAGTTAAGTTGGTTAAACGGTCTTTTAGAACAACTTCAAGGGTTTCCGCCTCTTCTATGTCTTCTACATATGTAGCTGGGAGTCCGTCAAGTTTCGGTTTCCCCTTCGTAATTTGGTGGGATACATAGCGAAGATCCGTTACTGTAGAACCATTTTCTAACTCTACTTGAAAAGCAGGATTACGATAGTCCGTATGCCCAAAGGATGGATATTCTTGCGGTAAAGTATCCAAAGAAAAGGAACGGTCTCTTGCAACAGTGTTTCCAGAAAAAGCTCGATCGACAAAACGTAATTCATTGGAATGATTGTATTCTTTGATTTTTTTCCCCCAATACAGGTGAGCTAAGTATCCTTCTTTCACTACTTGAAAGAGATAACTCGTGTTCCTTGCTGTTAAATGAAATGTTTTTGTTGTATCAAAATAATGTATAGACATGGTTAACCTCCGAGTAATTTATTTATTTGATTGCACCCTTCATGACTCCACTGATAATCCATTTTTGTAAGAATAAATACACGAGAATCATAGGAAGTAAAGCTAGAATATAGGATGCAAACGCTAAATTATAATTCACACTAAACTGTGATTGAAATACATATTGTACAAGTGGTAACGTTTGATGCGAACGTTCAGACAATAGAACTAATGGGAGCAAGAAGTCATTCCATGCCCATAATGTAGTCAGGATACCTACAGTCGCATTCATCGGAGTTAAGAGCGGAAAAATAATTCTCCAAAACACTCCCCATCGACTGCATCCATCTACAATAGCTGCCTCCTCTAGTTCTTTTGGAATCGCTTTGATATAACCCACATATAAGAACACATTGAAGGATAGTCCATATACTACATAAAGAATGATTAACCCCGTTGGATTTGTTAACCCTAACGAACTCATTTGCTTAACAATTGGTAACATAATAATTGGAAATGGAATGAACATTGCACTAACTAGATAGTAAAATAAAAACCTATAGGCTCTCCTATGCATGTTTCTGGCAATAGCATAAGCAACCATAGCATTTGTTAGAACCGTTAAGATAACTGTAAACAAGGTAATGTAAAAACTATTTCCAAAAGCTTGATAAAAGTTTGTCATCTCTATCGCCCTTGTGAAATTATCAAAACTAAAGTTTTGCGGTAACGCCAAAATGGATTTTGCTGTCTCCTGTGGCGTTTTAAATGCATTGACAATCGTAATATACAATGGAAATAAAATGGTTATACTTCCTATAATAAGGAGAATAGTAACGACCCAATTTGTTTTTTGTCTCATTACATTTCAACCTCCCTCTTCTGCAACGTTCGAATTTGAAAAATAGATACGGCTAATATTACGATAAAGTAAAGAACGGCATTTGCTGATTGGTAAGCGAATTCTCCTCCTTGAAATCCTCCACGATAAATTAAAATGGAGATAGATTCAGTTGCTCGCCCTGGCCCCCCACCTGTTAACCCAATAATGTGGTCAAATACCATTAAAAAATTTTTCATTGCTAATACCATATTGATAGTAAAGAACGGCGCAATAAGCGGAAAAGTAATCTTCCAGAACTCTTGCCACTTATTCGCTCCATCTAAATTAGACGCTTCATATAAACCTTGGTCTATAGTCGCTAACCCTGCTAAATAAAGAATTGTATTAAATGCTGTCGCTTGCCAAACTGCGACTACAACTACTCCAACCCAAGCTAGATCCGTCCTTCCTAAAATACTGATAGATAAAGCTTCAATACCAGCTTCACTTGCAATTGTTGGAATGAACACGGAAAAAATATAATTAAAAATAAAAGCTACAATTAATATACTTAAAATATTCGGCATAAAATAAAGGCCACGTAACGTTTTATGAAATTTTATTTTTGCATTTAGTCCTAGTGCAATTATTAAACTAAAAATGTTTACTAAGATGGTAGAAACAATCGCAAACTTAAAAGTAAATGTATAAGCATCTCTTACTCTTGTATCCTGAAAAACATGGAAATAGTTTTGCAAACCAATAAAGTCCCAACTTCCATATCCTCTTGCGTTAGTAAAACTGTAGAAGATACCTTGTAAAGCTGGAAATGTATGAAAAAAGAAAAATAGTAGGACCGCTGGCAGCACCATGAAGAGGTAGGCATTCGATTTAAGTGTTTTCATCTTCAACTCTCCTTCAAAGGGTTATTTCTTTCTATTGTAAATAACATTACTGCATTTTCTCCAAAACATAGCCACATGACTCTCGTATAATTAGTGAGGTAGGAAAAACAATTTTTACGGGGACCTCCCTTCCATGGATTCGTTCTAGTAACATATTCACTGCTGTTCTCCCCATTTGTTCTGTGTAAATCTTTACTGTCGTTAACGGTGGATTAAGGAAACCCGCAATATCAATATCATCAATACTTGCAACAGCCATATCATCTGGTACTCTAATCCCACATTCGTTGAGAGCCCTCAAAGCACCTATCGCCATCGGATCACTTGCGGCAAAAATAGCAGTAGGCAGATTTCCTTTTTTTATGGCCGCCATTATTTGCGAATAGCCAGAAACCGTTGTCCAATCACCAAGAAAAACATAGTCTGGATAGTATAATTTTTTTTCTTTCATCCATTTTTCGTATATTTCTCTTCGTGTTTCTTGAACGTATTTTTTTTTATTATTGTTGAATCTTTGAACATACTCATATCCACCAAGAAATCCTATTTTCTCATGTCCAAGAGAAGACAAGTGATGTAATACTTCACTTGCTGCCATATGTAAATCAGAAATGATAGAGTCATAATACTTTGGATTGGGGGAATCATTGATATACACAATATGATTCGATTTTGGATAAACCGCCTCTATTTCCTTCGGATCAATCTTGCCTATAACAATGATGCCATCTAATTCATGAAGAGTTGAGGATGGAGTGGAATTGCGTAATCGGATTAATTCAGATATGGCTATTCCTGACTCTTCACATTGTTTTTCCACCCCTTCTCGAATGGCTAGAAAGAAGGGGTCACTATTCTCATCTTCTTTTGAACCGTACATAATAACCCCTATCTGATAATTGTTCGTTGTGTCTTTCCTTTTTGTTGTTTTTTTCTTAGGGGTGGAATATTTTAATTCTTCTGCAATCTGTATAATACGCTCTCGTGTTTCATTCATAACAGTTATTGTTTCATCGTTGTTTAGCACTCTTGAAACGGTAGAAATGGAGACGTTTGCTTTTTTAGCTACATCTGTAATCGTACTCATTCAACATCCCTCTTTTTCACTAAAACTTTTTTGGTTTTTTACCTGTTTTCCTTCTACATTTTTAATTTATCACTTATTTAATCAATTTTCAATACATTTTACTTATTTTTACTTGTTTTTTACTCAATGTTTTTACTTATTAGAACAAAAAAAAGACTGCGTTTTTACGCAGCCTAACTCTTGTTTATTGACGGGCTTTTATTTTATCCCATTCGGTATCCATTGTCTCAAGGAACTTATCTACATTCCCGTCTATCAATAATTCTTGCACTAAATTATCTACACCCATTCCACCCGGATAGTAATGATCAGCAAAACTCGTAATTCTACCTTCCTCAAAATACGCAAGTAAATCTATCACAGTTGAATCTTCCTGGAATACACCATCAATAGCCGAGAACAGCTTTTGTTCCTCAATATAGAATTCCATATTATCCTCTCTTACTAAAAATTCTAAGAACTTTTGTGCTTCCTCTGGATGTTTCGCATTAGAAGATATAGTTAATACGATATCGACCCCAGAAATTAGACGGTTTGCTTCAACATTATTTGTTGCAGGTAACGCAAATGCTCCGACTTCTATATCCGGATTAGCTTCTCTAATAGGTCCAATAGCCCAAACGCCTTGCATATACATTACCGATTCACCATTTGCAAAAGCAGTATTACCTTGATGATAGTTAGAACCAAATACATCGTTGTCAGTAAATTCTAATAATGTTAGCATCTTTTCAGCAACCTCGCGATACCGCTCCGTAAAGGTTGTTTCCCCCATATTTCTCTTCTCAAAAAAATCATCACCATGAAGGTTAGAAGCTAACGCGTTTAGTGGAGGTAAAACTGTCCAGGATTCTCCGTACGTGGAGTAGAATGGGGTTTCACCAGCTGATTCAATTTTTTCCGCTAGAGCAATAAATTCATCCCATGTCTCAGGTACTTCTAATCCTAATTCTTCAAACATTGATTTATTATATAAAACTGTATTTGCGTTTGCTGAATGAGGGATTCCAAAAACTTGCTCATAATCACCAACAATCATTTGTAGCATATCAATATAGGAAGGAATGACGCGATTTACGTTAGCATCTTCTGAAAAATCCCTTAAAGCTCCTGCACGAGCTAATTCACCGTAAGTAACATTGCCATTGATCGACATGATTTCTGGAACATCATTTTGGGTTAACCTTGATAACAAAACTGTATCTGATTCGGGCACATTATTTTGCGTAATTTTAATACCGGGATTTTCATGCTCAAATTTTTCAATTAGGGTATTAAAAGTGCCTACAGCCTCTTGCTTGAATTGAAAGAATTCTAGATTTACTTCTCCCTCGTTTGCCCCATTTTTATTACCACATGCTGTTAGTAAAGAAATAGCTAATACACTTGTTAAAATACCAATAAATAGTTTTTTCATTTTTCATCCCCCTGAATTTTTAAGAATAAAAACAAAAATAAAAGAACTCACCAATAAAACTTTTCTATTTTACCATATTTTTTACCTCTTTTTCCTATAGATTTTATTTTATATTTGTAATTTATCACCTATTGAATGCGTTTTCAATAGTTTTTTTGTTATTTAACATATTTTTTTAGTAAAAATTAGTGTTTTTCCGTATGTTTTTTCTTTGTTTTACTTAAAGGACCTGGGGTTCTATTTGTTCAAAAAAAAAAAAAAATCACCTATTCATTAGATGATTTTTATCAAGACTATATAGATTTACTAGAATTTCTAATGATTAATTTGGTTGGTACAACGACTTTTAATGGAATTTCCCTTCCTTCAATTCTTTCAGCTAGAAGGTTAACCGCTGTTCTGCCAAGTTGCTCACTATATATTTTTACAGTAGACAAGGGAGGCGTCATAAACTGTGCAAGTTCAATATCATTCACACTGACAATCGATACTTCTTCTGGAACATGGATGCCCGACTCAAACAACGCACGGATAGCTCCTATTGCCATAGAATCACTAGCTATAAAAAATGCAGTCGGTAAATTCCCTTTATTAATGGCTTTTTTCATGAGTTCATATGCCGAATATGTAGTCCAATCTCCGATATATACATGTTCGGGATCATATCCATTAATACTAGTCATGAATTCCTGATATGCTTTTATTCTTGCCTCACTGGCGTACTCTTCCTTGGATTGAAACCTCTGTACAAATTCTGCTCCGGCTATAAATCCTATTTTTTTATGTCCTATCTCTGTTAGATATTTCAAAATGCTCTTTGTTGCTTCTTCTAAATCAACAACAACGGAATCAAATGTATTTGGATCAGGAGAATCATTTATGTACACAATATTTTGGCTCTTATCATAAATGCTTTTTATTTCATTTGGATCGATTCGACCAATAACAATAATACCATCCAATTCATTTAAATCCGTTTCCACTTTATTTTTTAACCGAACTAGCTTTGTAATAACTATTTGTTTTTCTGCACACTGGTTCTCGATTCCTTCTCGTATGGATAAATAATAAGGATCATTCATTTCATCGTCCTTGGAGCCCCATAAGACAACTCCAATACAGGTGGCCTTTTCTTCCTGCACTGCTTTTGTTTTCTTACGCTTAGTTGGTGAGTAATTAAGTTTCTTGGCAATTTCTATAATTCTCTGTCTTGTTTCATCCATAACTGTTATCGTTTCATCACCATTTAATACCCTGGATACTGTTGATATGGAAACATTTGCTTCCTTTGCAACATCTTTTATTGTCGCCATCATTTCACCCATTCCATTACATATATTTAAAACAGCAAGGTTTATTATCTTCGAACTCGATTACGACCCTATCAATAAAGTTGATGTAAGTCTCTTTTATAACTATTTTACTAAATTTTTGTTAGATTAAAAAGGATTGTTACAAAAGTGTGGCATAATTAAGAAACTTTGTAGTGAAAATCGTGTCATTTTTGATGATAAAAAAATAAACGTCATCCCGTATAACCCCCAACACAGTAATACTTTTTTAGAACTGAATTACTCTAATTGAATGCTGTCGTGAGGGAGATTGATTCCTCACGATTCGAAAAAAAAGAGGCCTAGTCCCTAGTATGTCATTATACAAACACACATCGGGATTCAGGCACTAGTCTTTCCTTTTTAAGTTTAACTAACTGTTATGCTTTAACGTTTTACACACCTATTTCATGCCCAATTTCTTTGCAATTAAAATGAGCAATAACTTAAATATTGCCTCATTCCATCAGTGACCTTAAAGTTCAAAGTTATCAAGCAAAGCTCGGACTTCATCTGTTGATTTAGTGTTCATTAGAGAATTTCTTAATGTACTTGCCCCCGGAAATCCTTTTACATATATTTTGAAAAAGCGATGAAGCGCATGAAACGGACGTAGCTCTAATCCTGCATATTGATCATGGAGATCGATATGCAATCGTAAAAGAGTAAGTAATTCCATACTGCTATGTTCTCTTGGATCTTTTTCAAAGGCAAATGGGTTATGGAAAATACCACGACCAATCATTACCCCATCTACACCGTATTCATTGGCAAGTCTTAGACCTGTTTGGCGGTCTGGAATATCACCGTTAATCGTTAAAAGAGTATCTGGTGCTACACGGTCACGTAATTTTTTTATTTCCGGGATCAGTTCCCAATGCGCATCTACCTTGCTCATTTCCTCTCTTGTTCGCAGATGAATGGAAAGATTCACAATATCTTGTTTTAATAGGTGTGTCAGCCATTCATGCCACTCGTCTAATTCCTTAAAACCAAGCCTTGTTTTCACACTTACAGGCAATCCTCCTGCTTTTGCTGCTTTAATTAACTCGGCTGCAACTTCAGGGCGGCAGATTAATCCACTTCCCTTTCCATGCCGCGCAACATTAGGAACAGGACAGCCCATATTAATATCCAAACCTTTAAAGCCAAGTTGCGCCATACCAATACTCATTTGCCTGAAGTGGTCAGGATTGTCTCCCCAAATATGGGCGACAATGGGTTGTTCATCTTCTGTAAAAGCTAAACGCCCACGTAAACTTTTGTTTCCCTCTGGATGACAATAACTATCACTGTTTGCAAACTCCGTAAAAAACACATCCGGTCTAGCTGCCGCACTTACAACATGACGAAAAACAACATCTGTTACTTCTTCCATTGGTGCCAATATAAAAAAAGGTCGTGGTAGCTCACGCCAAAAATTTTCCTTCATCTTTATCTTCAAATCCTCTCACTTTGGGGGTCAGGTCAATTGCCATTCCTATTATTATAAGCTACATCATTCCCCATACCTCAGTATTTCAACACAAGGTCGGACGACTCCTAATATATCCCCATTTTACGCTGCTTAAGATATAATTTTATAACAACACCATAAAAAATGCGACTCCTGATTAAATTCAGAAACCACCTGGTATATTAATACCTCCCGGTTACGAATTGGCTATAGATGCGTATGTGTTATCAAAAAACATTTTATTGTTTTTAATCTTCATATTAATATCTGGACTAGGGTTTATGTTAATTAGGGCTGAAAAAGATTAAAAAAGCAGCCATTTCTATTAGGTTGCTTTCTGTTTTTTCGTTTTATCATTAATTTCATCAAGTAATTTAACAATCTCCAGAACACCTAGTAATAACAAGCCCGAAATAAGAACTAATAATAATTGCAATTGCATAATACCAACAGATCCGGGTTTGGTACATATGTATAGCCTAGAACTGGATTACTTAGTGTAATACCAACAATTAAAAAGAAACTAAACACCCAATGATCTTTTAACTTTCTATACAAAAAATACAAAAAAAGACCACTCAATGTGAGTAGTCTTCATGTTTTTAATTAATTGGGTAAGTTATCAATAGCATATTGCGCTTGTTCATTTGTAAATTGTTCGCCGTATTCTGATGAAAGTTGTTCCAATAGTTCTTGGTCAGACATTGGCATCATCTCTAAATAGCTTATAGCCGATTTAAGGGCTTGTTCGTTATAATCTACTTCTATATTTTCTATGGCGTATTGAGCAGCTTCCTCCGGATATTTATCTCCATACTCAGAAGTCAATTGTTCAAAAAGTCCTTTTTCCGAAAACGGCATAAAGCTGATATAATTTTCAGCGGCCCTTAAAGCGTTTTGATATTCACGAGGAACGTCATCTGCCTCTTGTTCAGCCGGCTCTGCTGGTTCTTCTGGTTCAGTCTCTTCTTCTTCTACAACATCTGTTTCCTCATCGGCATCAGTTTCAGTTTCAGCTTCAACTACTTCTGTTTCCTCTGGTTCAACAGCAGCCTGTCCCTCTTCTTCTAAGCCACATGCAGTCATAAAGGCAATCAATAAAACCATTAAAAGTATAGATAGTATTTTTTTCATAGTAATATCCTCCTATTTTTTTCAGTGCATGGACTACTATACTATTTTTTTTAAGTAGATGAAATACATTCGATGAAATTCGATGTTATTCAACATAAAAAGACACCCATCTACAAAAGATGGATGCCTTTTTTATAAACATATTTATTTTCCACTATCATTGTAGCACGTTTGAAATGCATATGCCCTCGAGTCAGCTGACGAAGCTGCAGCCAACGAATTTGATTCTCTCCTCGATGAAAAGGAACAATCTTAACCAACCATTTTTACTTTGTAAGATTTTTAAGGTTTAATATGTGTAAGTTGGTTGGTTGTTCCCAACCACAAATAAAAAATGCGACTCCTGATTAAATTCAGAAACCGCATTGTTTCAATAAATATGTATGGTGACCCGTGACGGGATCGAACCGCCGACCTCTACCCTGTCAAGGTAGCGCTCTCCCAGCTGAGCTAACGGATCATTTAACGACAAGTTTTATTATAATAAAAAAAACAACCATGGTCAAGCTTATTTTTCTCATATCTTTTCATTCGTTTTCATGTTTACATTATTCATTTCATGTTTATAACTAAAAATGAAACTAGCTATGAAATCGGAGGTTACGACTTTGAAAAAAATTCCGGTAGGCAGTATTTTACTTTTTAGTGCATCGCTAATGTGGCTTATTTTAGCCATTTTTGGGATAGGAAACTGGTCCACTCGTGTTTATATATTTTTGTTTATTTTATTCGTTGCGGTAGGTTTAATTAATTGGCGAATGACGGACAATGCCAATAAAGATTAAAAGTCAACAGCAAAACTTTCATCTAACCGACATGCCTTTTAACAGAACAATCGTATACTAAAATTTTCCGCCTTAAACCCCGCACCGCGTCCATACCATTTTACCGCTCATTGAATAAGCTATATTATCCTCTGACGAAAGGAGGTTTTTTGATGAGCGGATACCATGGCGGATATGCAGGAGGATTTGCTTTAATCGTTGTCCTCTTCATCCTTCTCATTATTGTCGGTGCATCTTGGTACTACTAAAGTCAAGGAAGTGAGCGCAACTATGCGCTCACTTTTTTTAGATGGCCGAAACTGTAGTTTCAGCACTTTCATTCTTTTTTAGTAATTGAGCATATTCCTTTAGTCCATACTTTTGGATAACAAAAGAAAGAAACGAATATTTTTGTTTTGGGGTAGACAATTTTTCAATGTCATTTATCATCATTTCTAAATAATACGTTAAGATTAGAAAATCTTCATAAAAAACTGGAACATCAACAATTCGATAGCATTTTCCACTATTATGATATAACTCGATATTTTTTGTATTGTTCATCATATCACCTTCTTTATTGTTCTATATAAAGAATACTATATAATTCTATAAAGAACAACAAAAAAGTTTCTTTTTTTATTAAATTTTCATTTTTTCGACGGATTTCTTCATTACCCCTAGGTGTTAGGGTTATTTTTATTTCTCTTGTCTGGCCATATATAACATCATTAATGTGGAACCAAGGGCAATCATTAATAATGCCAATGATAATCCTACTACAGCTATTAAACTAATGACTGTCACTTTTCATCACCCACTTTCCTTTATTCAATATATATGTGACCAATTTACAAACATTCGATTTATCTTCATAGGCGAATGATCACCAATTGCCTACAATTGCATAAGATGAATCGAGCTGATAAAGGGATATTGGAGTGATCGTATGGTTAGAACTGTTTGGGGAGTCGATTCTGCAAGTGCTGTTAGTCCTTCTTTATTTGAATGTGTCGTGAACCAATTTGGTAAACCGGAATATTGGGGAAGGTACTTAACGACTGTAGAAAATGTAAGTGATGGTTTAACTCAAGAAGAAATTCAATTTTTACAAGATAATAGAATTAAAATTATGCCTATCTATAATGTTTTTCGAGAAGCTGTCGGTTATCGCCAAGGTGAGATCACAGCTACAAATGCAATTTTTCATGCGAGACGACTCGGAATCCCAACCGGGACTTTTATTTTTGCCAATATCGAACATTTTTTTATGATTGATGAAGCATGGCTACGTGGGTGGATTGATGCCTTTTATCCAAGCGGATTTAAGCCTGACTTTTATAATGATCCAGTTAGAGGCCAATTTAATGAGGCTTTTTGTCAAGCTGTTATTAATCATAAGCGCGTCAAAGAACAAGCAGTCCTTTGGAGCGCTGAACCTGAGAATGGAGTGACCACAAAACAAAATCGTCCTAGAACATTTGCTCCTGCCACACCTGATTGCGATGCACTCGTATGGGGTTGGCAATATGGTCGAGATGCTGAAGAATGCCCGATTGATACGAACTTAATTGACCGGAAGTTATATGAAAGCCTTTGGTAATCATATCAAAGAGCGCTAAAAGGAATTCCTTTGTTAGCGCTCTTTGTTATTATTCGGTTTCTTTTGGCAATAAAATCTTGCCATCTTTCTTTCTAGTCACTAATGTTTGTAAAATGACCGTCGATAATTGATTTGGTGGATACGGTTTTGTTAAATAATGCTTCGCTCCCGCTCCTAATCCGCGTTCTTTTTCATCTAACGCAGAGGAGACGATAATTGGAATATCTTTCGTTACTGGATTTTCCTTTAATTTCTCAATAACTGACCAGCCATCAATGCTATTTTGTAACATTATATCAATGACAACGGCATCTGGTTTTGCTTGCTCAATTGTCTTCAACGCTTGTTCACCATCTTTTTCATGAATAACATGAAACCCCGTCTCATTCAACTGTTCTTTTAAGAGCATCGCAAGACTGTTATCATCTTCTAATATAACAAGTTTTGGGAGGTCACTCATTGAATCAAGTTCATTTGCAATCGGTCGGTCCTCTTTCGCTAAAGGGAATTGCATTGTAAACGTACTTCCTTTTCCTTGTTCAGAACTTACCGATATTGTCCCATGGTGGGCTTGAACAATTTCTTTACAAATCGCTAACCCAAGTCCAGTTCCCCCAATTTTTCTTCTATCTGAGTTGTCAATTCGATAAAACTTCTGGAATAAGTTCGGAATTTCACTACGTGGAATTCCAAGACCTTCATCATGAATAGCAATTCGAAGTTGACTGTTTACCACATCAACACTAATGTCAATATTGCCGCCGTTCGGAGAAAACTTAATCGCATTACTAATTAAATTTGTAAACAATTGAATAAGTTTTTCTTCGTCCGCTATGATATAAGGTTCTTTGACTTCATTTTTTATCGAAATCTTTCTATCAGGATGTTGCACTTGAAACAGATCAACTACTTGTTGTAATACGTGAACGACTTGTAATGATTCTTTTTGATAGGTTTGGTTACCAGATTCCATTCGTTGTAAATCTAAAAAGTCATTAATTAAATTCGTCAACCTTTTCGCTTCTTTATGAATCGTTTCTAAATACTTCGCTTGTCTTTCTTGTTTTAAATTCTTTGTAATCATTAACTCTGTAAATCCTAAAATACTAGCAAGCGGCGTCCGTAATTCATGACTAACTGTGCTAACAAGCTCAGATTTCATTTGGTCGATTTCATGCTCAACTGTAATATCACGCTGTACAAAAAGAGTTCCAATTTTTTCATCATTCCGGAATATCGCTTGTCCATAAATGTCAAAAACATGATGTTTCGGGTGAGAAATTTCATAGCGATACGTCATCACTGCATCTGTCTGGTGTCTAAGGGTATCCGTTAGAAAATGAATAAACTCTTCCGGCACATTACCTAATTTGCCAATCCACTCCTCAAACGGAAGTTGAAGCAAATGTGAAACGGAATCTATCCCCATCACTTGAGAAAGGACTCGATTGATTTGAATAATACTTCCACTGTTATCAACTAATAGAATCCCTTCATTTACATTATCAATAATATCTTGATTTAATAGTCGATTTTGCTCTGCTTCTTCATACAAGAATATTTTATCTAGTGATAAAGAAATTTGATTCATAATCATTGTGTGCTCATCAAGTTCGTGTGGTAAAAACGATTGACCTACACGGGTTGCTGTATAAATAGCAATGAGTTCTCCATCTGCTCTCATAATCGGTGCAAATAAATCATAGCTAAACGATCGTTCATCGTGATAGCCTTGTTCAGCAAGATGACTTTCTCTTTTTGTTACAAACAACTTTTTTGTTTGTCCTAATTTAATAGTCACTCCATTATCCATCCAATGAATAAAGTTTTCCGCTTGACTTGATGAAACTCCGATTACTTCATAATCACGATTTTCATTTAATAAAACAAGCATCGCTTTATCACAATGGAAAATTTCAGAAACAGTTGTGACAATTTCTTGTAATAATTCATGTTTGTTTAACGTCGTTGATAAAGTTGAAATTACTTGATTATTTAATTCTAGCTTTTTCTTCTGGCTTTCTGATATATATAATAAATCTTGAAGCTGTTCTTGCTGACCTGTTAATTCATCTTGTTGTGCCATTAATTCTTCATTTTGTGCAGTTAACTCTTCTTCTTTCACTTGTAAAGAACGAACCATTTCTTCAAATGATTTGGATAATGTACCGATTTCATCTTGTCTATCGGTTTCCACAAAATTCACATGCTCCCCAGCTTTAACCTGGAGCGTTGCTTTTGAAAGCGCTTGGAGTGGATAGCCAATTTCTTTCACCACTTTGCGAATTGCAAATCCGATACATGCTAACACGAATAAAAGATACAGAAGAAAAATAATACTAACTTGATTTAACTTATTAATAAATTCTTCATTTTTCATAATTAATTTTTCATCCATTTCATTAGCAAAGTCATGAGCTGTTGAAAGGATTTGATTAATCGCTGCAGTAGACCCTTGTTCTGATAAGTCACGTAAACCATCATAATCACCAGCTTCAACGAGAACGATTCGTTGTGGCATTAATTCATTTAAATAATAAAAAGTGAAATCGGTTATTTCCTTAATAAAATAAGCTTCTTCAGAAGTTAATTCTGACATTTCTAAGCTTGTAATCACTTGCTCTAGTTTTTTTGCTTCAATATACAATTGTTCAAGTTCTGTTTCACTTTGAAATGCTGTATATCCTCTACCTCGGAATAACATTTCTGTAAAATGCTCTTCAATTTCTGTAATCTTTGATTGTTTGTCTAACAGATCATCTCGTTCTATGATAAATGTTTGCTGTTCACTGTAAAAAGCAACTCCTAAACCGAGCGAACCAAGGATGATGAATGCCACAAGAATGATCATGATAAAAGCAAACTGTCGTAATAAGCTTTGTTTCATATAGTTAAGCATGGGTAATTTCTCCAACCATTTCAGCTAACTTAGTCGGACTAAATGGTTTTGCTAAAAAAAAGTCAGCACCTGCTTTTCTAGCTTGTTCCTCATCAGCTTGTTGACTTTTGGCTGTGAGCATCATGATTAATGTATCGTTTTTTTCTTCCATTGTCCTTACTTTTTCAATAACTTCAATGCCTGTCAAACCTGGCATCATATAATCAACTAAAATCAAATCATATTGATTTTTCTCAATAAGTTCAATAGCTTCAAGGCCGTCGGTAGCTTCATCAATTACATAGCCTTCATCTTCTAATGTATCTACGATTAACATTCGAAGTACATCTTCATCTTCTGCTACTAGTAGTTTTGTCATCATGTCCCCCTGATTATTTCGAAATTCCTTTTCTCGTCATTTCACCCCATTGCTTCTTTTTCGAAAACACTTGAAGTAAACCTTCACATCGCCATAACACGGTTAGTGGTCGATACCAGAACGCTTCTGTTAATGAATAAAGGAATAATCGAATAATATCTGTTGCCTTTTTGTATTTGCGTAAGCTCCATTCTTCGAGCAGAACAGCAGTCATCGATAAAATCGATCCGTATAGAAATGTCATCATAAAAAGTAATATAGCCAATTCAACATAAATAAACGATGTAAAAATTCCAAATACGACTAAAAGATATCCAAAAAACTCAACGACAGCTCCTAAAAGCTCAACAAATAAAAAGAACGGCATCGAAACAAGACCCACATTGCCATATTTGCGATTAAACAACATGTTTCTATGAAGCCAAAGCGATTCAAATAATCCTCTTTGCCAACGACTCCGTTGTCTCCTTAAAATTTTGATTGACTCGGGTGCTTCTGTCCAACAGACAGGATCAGGAATATACTCGATTCGGTGGTTATAATTTCCTTCTTTTATTAACCGATGGAGCCGGACAACAAGCTCCATATCTTCCCCAACCGTATTCGGTGCATATCCTCCCGCTTTAATCACCCATTCTTTGTGAAAAACACCGAAAGCACCAGAAACAATTAAGAGTAGATTATGTTTACTTAATCCTACTCTTCCTAATAAAAAGGCACGTAAATATTCAATGACTTGCATAACGACGATTGGTCGTTTAGATAATCGAACTTCCATCAGTTCTCCACGCTCAATGATACAATCATTGGCTATTCTAATGCTTCCACCTGTTGCAATTACTTGTTCGTTTGAGTCAATTATTGGTTTCATTACTTTTAAAAAAGCGTCACGTTCTAAAACCGAATCACCATCTAAAGAGCAAATGTAAGGAAATCTAGCAATATTTATGCCTGCATTTAAAGCATCTGCTTTCCCTCCATTACTTTTATCGACCAAGTACACATAATCATAAAGGGTAGATTGATATATAGCATGAACTTCCTTTGAAGCAATGCTTTGTTTAACAATTTGATTCACTTTCTTCATTTGAAACCGTTCAATCATTTCTTGTAATGTATTGTCTTTTGAGCCATCATTAACAACAATAATTTCATATTCAGGGTAATGAATACTAAGGAGAGAGCGAACACTACTATATATCCCAACTTCTTCATTAAAAGCAGGCACAATAATGGAGATTGGCTTTGTATCAATGGACTCAGCCATTTCCTCGTAGATATCTTTTTCATTTAATTCATACTGACTACGCAACTGAAATGCAGATATGAAAAACATAACAATATAAAACAACATGACAACAAACATGTAGCCAATAATAAGGAAAGCTAGTATTTGCAATGCCATTGTGATTATTTCGAACATACTAGTTCCCTCCTTCTAGCCATTGTTTTGCCATATCACGCGCAAATTTATCTTCATGTGTTTCTTCAACATAGCTTAAAAGAAAATGGCCATCCGAAAAAGAGGACACAGCCTCCCCAGCTGCATTTCGCACCCACCAATTAGAATCTGCTAACATAGAGACAACGATTGGTTTGAACCTTTCTTTTTTTGTAAGCTTTACAATACGAGCAAACATCATTCTTTCTTCAAAATAAGAAGACACCGCAAATGGAAGAACCCACTCTGCATTTACGATATATCCAATCTGAACGATTGCTTTTAAAGCAGCCATACGAACTTCCAATAACTCTGAATTTAATTGTGTTTCAAGAAAAGCAATATCTTCTTTTTGTTTTCTTTCCCCTATAATGTCAAGGAGAGCCGTTTGAAAAGGTAACGACATTGTTTTAAAATGAGACATTAGATCCGCTATCCACTCGGCCGGGAAACGGCGGAGCAAGTCCCTATAAACGAACCGTGGCCACTGTTGTGAATCATGCAGTAAAAAATAAAAGAATGGTTTTGATTCGAAAGACGCTAACGTTCGTAACATTTGATATGTTTCTGTATCAGAAATTGCTTCCTGTCTGATAGCCCCTAATAACTTGTCCTCAAACATCGTCATTTTAAAATCTTCTATTTTGTGTAATGTATTCATTCGTATACTCCACCGTTTATGTTGCAACTGTTTAGCATAGTAAGAACCTAACTTCTCTTCTGCTAATTGGCGAATCTTCTCCTGTGCTTTCTCTTTGCGTAGCAATGATTGATATTCAGAAAGCAATTCACCTAATACTTCATAGCTTATCACCGAATGTTGGAGCAATCTTGCGGAGAATTCACCACCTTCTGTTAAATAAGTATACAAAGGTGTTCTCAGTTTCGTTTTAATCAATTTCTTTCGGCTTTCTTTTATTGCTTCTTTTTTCTTTTGGACAAGCAAATACAGTAACATGATAAAAAGAATGGAGACTAAAACTATATTTGTCCAAAAAACTAATGCTATATTTACAGATATCATTCGGTAATCATCCTAGTCGTAAGCCTTTTTACACGGGCAACAAGCTCAGGTAAACTAAACGGTTTTGTTAAATAGTCATCTGCTCCAAGCTCTAGTGCTTTAACGATATCTTTTTCACTTTTTCTGCCTGTTAACATTAATACCATGGCATTTTTCCCATTCGGATGCTTACGCAATTTTTGTAACACTTCTAGTCCATCCATTCTTGGCATAATCCCATCTAAAATCACTAAGTTTTTCCCTGGATGTGTGTGCCATTTTGATTCAAAAAAAGCTTCGCCTTCTCGGAACGAAGAAATTTCAATCGCATAATGACCAATCTTTAATTTCTCCAGCTGTTCGGATACAATTTGATGCACAATCGTATCATCATCAATAATTCCGATTCGGAGAACTTTTTTCTGGCTCTTGTACGTTTCTTTACTATTATAAATCACGACCGCTTTTCGTCCTGCTGCCTTTGCTTCATAGAGCGCTTGGTCAGCATGTTTCATATAAGTATCGACGTCGGTATTCTCATGGTTCACTTCTACAATACCTGATGAAAATGTGCTGAAGAACGTTTCCATTTCATTTGTTTGAAATTCTATTTTCGAAAATCCTTGTAATAATCTTTCAATAAAAATTTTGGCATCTTCTTTTGTCGTTCTTGGTAAAATTAAAACAAACTCTTCACCACCGTAGCGGATGAAAAAATCTGAATGGCGTTTCGCCTCTTTTACATAATTCGAAAACTCTCTTAATACAATGTCACCGATATCATGACCGTACAAATCATTCACTTGTTTAAAATGGTCTAGGTCAATCAACACAATCGAAAATGGATCTTTTGACCGTTTATATTCGTAAAGTTGACGTTCCACTTCAATCGAAAAAAACTTTCGGTTAAAAGCTCCGGTTAATTCATCAATTAAAACGGCCTCACTAATCATTTCTTTATATTTCAAACGATTTTCTAGACGAGCAACGATCTCTTCAATAAATATTGGTTTTGCTACAAAATCAACTGCACCCATTTGAAAGCTTTTTATAATCGTTTCCTTCGAATTATCAGTACTCATCATAATAACAGGGATAAATAAGCTATGTGATTTCTCTAACATCTTTTTTAATACATCAAAACCATTTTTGTCAGGTAAATTGACATCAAGAAGGACACTATCCGGTTTTTGATTATAAAAAACTTGAATCGCTTTTTTAGCGGTTAATGCTGCGAGTACCATGTATCCTTGCTGCTCTAAATTAGTTTTTAAAAAGGTCACCATGTCAATATCATCATCAACAATCAATACTAGCTTATTCTGTTCATCTTTCTTTTGATTTTGTATTGGCTCAGTCGGTAAAACTGTTTCCTGCTCTTTTTTTCCCAGCACCTGCTCTAAATGCCCAGTGTACTTTTTCCACTCATCCGGATACCACTCGTCTTTTTCCAAAGAATTAATTTCTTCTAATACATAATCTGCCATCTTAGCAAATTCATGTAATTCAATTGATGCTGCTGTCCCTTTTAACGAGTGGAAAAAACGATAAAATTCGTTACCGTTAATTTTTTCCTCTTGTTCCCATTCACGAAGCGTTTGTTTACACCGAGAAATTAATAATTTCTGATATTTTTTCATTCTACTTACCTCCCCAATCTCAAACCTGATACCATACCCTAGTTCTTTTTTTATCTAATTATGAAGAGAGGATTACAACTTTGGGGATATCTATAAAAGCTTGTTACAACCTTTATAAATATCCCCTTCTACTCCAATATTCACTTAGAGATTTTTTTTGTTATCATCTTCCAGTATTGATTCTTCCTCATTGATTTCTTCTAAAATTTCTTCTTTTACTTCTTCCTTTATATCTTCGTATACCTCTTCACGTATTTCTTCTTTTAATTTATCTAATTGCTTTTCTTGTTTCTTTTTCCGCTCAGTTTGCAAGTCGCTATTTAACATCATGAAAATAGAAATGGTCATAAAAACCATAATGACAGCAAACGGGAGTGCGGCAATAATTGATGCGGTCTGCAAGCCTTGTAATCCTCCGCTAAGCAAAAGAACACTTGCTGTTGCTGCAATTAAAAAGCCCCACACAACTTTAACATACATATATGGATTAAGACTTCCCCTTGATGTCATAGCTCCTAACACATACGATGCTGAATCTGCAGATGTAATAAAGAAAATCAAAATTAAAATGACCGCTATGCCACTCATAAGACCACCTAAAGGAAGCTCAGCTAATGTTGCAAATAAAGCAAGCTCGACATTAGATGAAACAACTTCTGCAATTTGATGACCACCTGTAATGTCTAAATGAAGGGCTGTCCCACCAAATGCAGTAAACCATATTAGTCCTAATACAGACGGGACAAGCAAAACTCCAAATACAAATTCTCGAATCGTTCGCCCTCGTGAAATACGCGCAATGAACAATCCCATAAATGGAGCCCAAGAAATATGCCAAGCCCAAAAGAAAATTGTATATGCTCCAAGCCAAACACTTCCAGAGAATGGATTCATCGTCAAACTCATTGGTATGACGTTTGAAATATAGCCTCCTAATGTCGTAACAAAGCTCTCAGCAATAAACAAAGTTGGGCCAAAAATAAGCATAAATACTAGTAATATACCCGCAATTGTTAAATTTGTAACACTTAAAATTCGAATTCCTCGATTTAATCCAGAGGCTGCAGAAAAAATAAACAAAATTGTCACAATAAAGATAACAGCCATTTGTGTAATGACTGTATTTGGAATCGGAGATAAAAAGGAGAGTCCTCCAGTAATTTGAATCGCACTTAAGCCAAATGTTGTTGCAACACCTGTTGCTGTAGCTAATACAGCTAATACATCAATTCCTCGACCATACCAACTATCTACTTTATTGCCAATTAACGGGTAAAATGCAGAGCTAATTAAAGCTGGTTGCTCTTTTCTAAATTGCACATACGCTAGAGCTAATGCCACTAAGGAAAAAATCGCCCATGGATGCAAAGCCCAATGGAACACCGAGTATCGCAATCCCATTCTTGCTGCCTCCGTTGTTTCCGCTGCGATGCCGGGCGGAGGATCCATATAATATAGCACAGGCTCGGCAACTCCCCAGAAAACAAACCCAACACCAATGCCTGCGGAAAATAACATCCCAACCCAAGTGTAATACGAGTATTCTGGTTTATCGTTTTGTTTCCCTAATCGTAATTTCCCGAATGGACTTATCGCTAAAAATAATACAAATGCGATAAAAAAAGCAGTGACAAGCATATAAAACCAACCGAAATTCTCAATGGTTACTCCTAACAAATAATCAGCTGTATTCGCTAAAGATTGTGGAGAGACAACACCCCATAAAACAAATAAAAAAACAAGGATGGCCGAAATGATAAAAACACTACCTGGTTTCTTTGTGTTATATGAATAATTTCCCATTTAGTTTTTCGTGTAGGTAAAATCCCCTACACTACCCTCCAATCTCTAAATTTTTCCATTCGTTTGTAAGTGTATTGTTTATTTACCTACTTATCGTTTCCGTTAAACCTATAATTATGAAAAAACAACATGTTCTTCTTCTTTCATGAGCGTATGAAACAAGAGTATAAGGAAATCATGGTATACTAAATTAGAAAGAAATTATAGATACGAAAGGACGGGCGTAAATTGACAAACCAAAGAAAATTCGAAAAAGCAACTTTTGCTGGGGGTTGTTTTTGGTGTATGGTCTCTCCTTTTGATAAACAACCCGGAATTGAAAGTGTCATTTCCGGCTATACAGGTGGCCACACGGAAAACCCTACATATGAGGAAGTATGTACAAATGAAACAGGTCATTATGAGGCAGTCGAAATTACTTTTGATCCCGTCGTGTTTCCATACGAGAATTTATTAGAACTGTTTTGGCAACAAATTGATCCAACCGATCCAGGTGGTCAATTCCATGATCGAGGACAATCCTACCAAACCGTCATTTTTTACCATAATGACAATCAAAAAAAATTAGCTGAGCAATCAAAAGAAACACTCCAACAAAGTGGTAAGTTTTCAAAACCGATAGTCACACAAATTCTTCCTGCTCGTGCTTTTTATCCAGCGGAAGACTATCATCAAGACTACTATAAGAAAAACCCTTTACGATATAAACATTATCGAAAAGGGTCTGGTCGAGAAGATTATATAAAAACGACTTGGGGGAATGGTTTTTCCAAAGATGAATTAAAAGAAAAGCTAACACCCATTCAATATGAAGTGACCCAAAATAACGGAACTGAACGACCGTTTATGAATGAATTTTGGAATGATGAACGTGAAGGAATTTATGTTGATATCGTTTCAGGGGAACCATTGTTTAGTTCATTAGACAAATATGATGCCGGTTGTGGGTGGCCAAGCTTTACAAAACCTATTCATGGTGAAACGATTGAAGAAAAAGCGGATTTCACACATAATATGGTACGAACTGAAGTTCGTAGCAAGCAAGCCGACTCACACCTAGGACATGTATTTCCAGATGGACCTGGACCGGATGGATTACGCTATTGTATTAATTCCGCCGCATTACGATTTATTCCGAAAGAAGAGTTAGAAAAAGAAGGGTATGGGCGCTATCTACCTTTATTTAGCCGTTAATCTTCAACCACTCACTACTACACAGAGCTTCAAAACACTCAGCCCTAAGCCACTTGTGGCTTAGGGCTGAGTATAAAACCGCTCTATCCACCGTTCTCTTATTCTATCTTCATTTACAACGGGATCAATAATTTCATCCCGCCATGTTTGCTCATCATTTGAATACTCAACTAAAGGACGATTCACTAGCTGCTCTGCTTCACTTCGTTTTAACTCTAAAGTGCCACTATTTTCTCGGTCAATCACTTTAATCTTAATTGTGTCAATCGAATCAAGTAGAATTAAATAGCTTAAAGCATTATTTAAAATGATTTTTTCGGAAATTTCATCATCTTTCTTCAACAAAAACCGCTCACTTTCCATTAATGCCGTATGGTAGTGAATCGATATCGTATCTTTTCCAATATCAAATGATTTGTAAATTTGATTCCCTGGTAACGTTTGACTAATCGCAATCACATCATCTTTTAAAACCCCTGTTTTCACATAGTGAATTGGCGCAAATGTCGCTTCCATTTTTTGAGTACAACCGACGATAATGAAAAGGAAACAAACGAACATAAACCATTTTGTTTTCATAAAAACACCCCCACCACTATTTGTTTTTGTCCATTAAATCCAAATATAGTTCGTCCACCCACTGCTTTAGCTGGTCTCCAGATATCCCTAAGTATTTACATTCAATAATCAAATTTTCGATTTCTTTTTTTATTTTATTCTTCTGCTTCTCTGTTACTTCTTGGGACTCAAACTCTGCAATAAATGTCCCTTTTCCCCTAACCGTTACAATCACCCCTTGTCGCTCTAACTCTTTATAGGCTTTTGCTACTGTATTAGGGTTAATGACGATTTGAGCAGAAAGCTCACGTACAGAAGGTAATTTATCATCAGGCTTTAAAAGTCCTCTTGCACACATTTCTTTTATTTGCTGTATGACTTGTTCATATAAGGCAACATTGCTTTTCGGGTCAATTCGTATAAACATGAATACACCACTCTTCCTCTTCTAGTGTATTACTATATATATTACACTTAATACAATATTTTATTTTATTATGTGTGTCAACCAATTTTCACTTATTTCCTATTCCTGTTTTGGAAACGACTAAAAAGGAAATAAAAGAATACAATGAAATAATGAAACTTGTGCTACATATGGAGGGATCATGATGTCTTATCGAATCGAACGAGATACGTTAGGTGAAATGAAAGTACCAGTTGAAAAATTATGGGGTGCTCAAACTCAGCGAAGCTTGGAAAATTTCAAAATTGGCAAAGAAAAAATGCCAGAAGAGATGATTCAAGCTTTTGCGATATTAAAAAAGGCTTGTGCGCTTGCTAATGAACGCTTACATAATATGAGTAATGTTAAAGCCGATATCATTAGAGAAGTATGTGATGATATTTTAACTGGTGGGTATGAAGAGCATTTTCCACTCGTTGTTTGGCAAACAGGAAGTGGAACACAATCGAATATGAACATGAATGAAGTCATCTCATATGAAGCGAATAAACGTTTAGAACAAAAAGGAGACGATACGAGAATTCACCCCAATGATGATGTGAATCAATCCCAAAGTTCAAACGATACATTTCCAACAGCGATGCATATTGCCGCTTTAGTAAAAACAGAAGAAGAACTTCTTCCTGCTCTAAAACGTCTGATTGCCACCTTTACTGAAAAAGAACAAAAATATGCTTCACTCATCAAAATTGGTCGAACACATCTTCAAGATGCCACTCCGCTAACACTAGGACAAGAAATTAGTGGTTGGAGAAAGATGCTAGAAAAATCGCTAGCAATGATTTCTACAAGCTTATCTTCATTACAAGAATTGGCGATCGGGGGAACAGCTGTAGGTACGGGTATTAATGCACATCCTGACTTTGGAAAACTAGTGGCTGAAGAAATTAGTCAAATGACAAAGAAATCGTTTACCTCTGCCGACAATAAGTTTCATGCACTTACTAGTCACGATGAACTCGTGTTTGTTCATGGTGCATTAAAAGCATTGGCAGCAGATTTTATGAAAATAGCAAATGACATCCGATGGTTAGCAAGTGGACCTCGCTCTGGCATTGGTGAACTGAACATTCCTGCAAATGAACCGGGAAGTTCCATCATGCCTGGCAAAGTAAACCCTACCCAAAGTGAAGCCGTCACAATGGTTTGTGCACAAGTGATGGGAAATGATGCAACGATTGGATTTGCGGCTAGCCAAGGTAATTTTGAATTAAATGTCTTTAAACCAGTCATTATTTATAACTATCTTCAATCCGTTCAATTGTTATCTGATGCCTTACATTCCTTCACTGAAAAATGTGCGGTCGGAATTGAAGCAAATGAGCAAATTATAAAAAAACATCTTGAACATTCCTTAATGTTAGTCACTGCCCTCAACCCTCACATTGGATATGAAAAAGCGGCTAAAATAGCAAAAACAGCTCATGAAAAAGGTTTAACGTTAAAAGAAGCAGCAATAGAGACGAAACTGTTGACTGCTGAGCAGTTTGATGATTTTGTAAAACCTGAAAAAATGGTCTAAGAAAAACGCGGGAGCGTCTTTTCTTTCAAGCGAAGTGTATGATGAACAACCAACAATCCCATGTTTCATTTTCGCGGTCACAGCAGCCGTTATTTGTGAACATGATACGAGTTTCCTTTTTTTAGCGGCCACAGGAGCGCTTATTCACGCAAAAGCAACTCTATTCCTAGCGATATATTATGATTAACTGCTCCTGTGTCCGCCAACGTTCCAAAACGCTAGTAATGTTCACAGATAACGGTTTTCATGGCCGCTTACTTATCATAAACAACAAAATTGCTATCGCGATAAATCCGACCCAAGTGTTGAATAATTCACTTAGGTCTTTTCTTGCTTGTCTCATAGTACTCCAAGTCCCTCATTCATTCTAAGAATTTATTAAAACAATGCTATACACAAGTCGACTATTTTATAGTTTCCTAAACAATAAGAAAAACGCGGGAGCGTCTTTTCGTTTCAAGCGAAGTGCGGAGCCCTGCCCGCTTTTGATAGTGAACCCCAAGTGTTTTTCTTGGGGTGAAACGCGCAGGTGCGCAGCCTTCGCTCTTCTTGAATAAGCCTTCAAAACTTTTATACTCTTATCTTGTAAGAAAAACTGAGTGAGGAACCCCACCTCACTCAGTCCTTTTTTGTTTCCTGCAATTCTGATAGCCTGTACTCTACTCCATGTACCCCTTTATAATTCTCAGGATACATTTCTTCTCCACAAGTTTCACAGGAAAACATTGGTGGTGTCATCGGATCGCTACCATCCATTAAATCAAAATCTCTTACCACATCAAAAGGTATCTTTCCCTTTTCATGACACACTAAACAAACATAGCTGATAAAAGCCTTCTATTAGACACTTCTCTCCGTTTTTGTACTCGTTTTGTCTAATAGAAGCCTTAACACACAATCCAAACGCCCTCCATTAAGCAAAACGAGCCTCTTTTCCTTTCAAGAATAAACTTTCAAAGCTTCACTTCTAGACCAAAATTTTTATGCTTTCATATATGTTAAAAAAAGCTAAAAACACCCCAATCGAAAAATTCCTTTCGATTGGGGTGTTTCCTTTTACATTCATTGGGTCATTTCCGACATTTCGTCCCATGTGTAGCGTACAATATATTTGTCACTTTTTAGTTTTTTAATTTCTACACATGGTCCAATTTCATAGCCGTTCTGCCAATTATCTTCTAACTTTGCTTTTAAACAACCGGCTTGAAATTTAGAATGAAACGTCTGTTTCCAATAAATCCACCTCGGTTTTTGCATTTGCCTCTTGCCTTTCCAATATTATCTTGTATAGTGTACCCGTTTACCCAATAAGATCTTCATCTTCTCTTTTCTTTATCTCATTTCGATCGCGTTTTTCTTCGCGGTCACGAAGTCGATGGGCTAATCTTGCTGCAGCACTTGCTGCTATACTGCAAACTAAGTCATCTAAAAACGTATGTGTTTGTTTTTTATTTTTATCTAAATCTTCAATAATTCCATATTTCGCTTTGTCTAAATAACCAAAAGTTGTCACAGCAATACTACCAAAGCCAAACACGGAACCAAGAGCAATCGTTTCATCAACACCAAACAATCCTTCATCTGATGTAATTAATGATTGAAGGGGTTCTGAAAGTTTTCCTTGCTCTGCTAACTTATCTAACTCAACTCCTACTAATATCGCATGTTGAATTTCTCGTTTCCACAACACTGCATTTGCACTTTCAATACAATCCTCCATTTCTAATGTTGGATTATACTTCACTTGAAGTTCATACACAATTTGAGCAATCGCTTCAATCGTTACCCCTCTTTCTTGCAATAGCTTTCTTGCCGCATCTTCAACAATTTCGCATGGTACAGGTAGTCTCATTGTTTCCCCTCCTTGGCTGTATTTTATCACATTTTATGTAAACTACGCTAAAATGAAGCTACCTTTGTGGTACACTAAGAATGGTCATTTACTTTTGAATTGAGGAGGTCATTTTTTTATGAAGAAGCTATATGGGAAAACGATGGAAAAACAGATAACAAGTCGTTTTCTAAAAACAGACATTCCCATTCTCTTATATTTACCACCAAATTATTCTGACTTATATTCATATGACGTATTGATTGCTCAAGATGGGAAAGATTATTTTCAACTTGGACGTATCGCAAGACAAACGGAAGAACTCATTGAACAAAACAAAATAAAAGATATTATTATAGTTGGGGTTCCTTACCCCTCCGTTGAGAAAAGAAGAGAGTGGTATCATCCAAATGGGACATTACACAAACAATACTTACGCTTTTTAGCAGAAGAGCTTGTGCCTTTTCTTGACAAGGAGTTTCAAACTCAGCCTGTCAACACAGGAAGAGTGTTAGTCGGTGATTCATTAGGGGCTACAGTTTCACTTATCGCTGCTCTCGAATACCCTCACACTTTTACAAACGCCATTTTACAGTCTCCATTTGTCAATGAAGATGTTTTACATACCGTTACTCACAAAGTTCAAACTCAACTTCAGCTTTATCATGTTATCGGGTTACAAGAAACAGAAGTACAAACAACGAATGGTCGGACCGTTGACTTTTTACAACCAAATCGAAAATTAAATCAATTACTTTCAAACCGAATCTCTCATTATTACTATGAAGAATTTAATGGTGACCATACATGGAAGTATTGGCAGCCAGACTTAAAAAAAGCGCTAGTTCATATGTTTGCGCCTTCAGTAAAAACAAAGTAAAATGAAATTTACAGTTTATCGCGGAAAGGAAGAAGTTATGTGAAAGTCATTGTCGTAAAAAATGAAAAACAACTTCAAGACGCTTACCATATAAGAACCGTTGTATTTGTCGAAGAACAACAAGTTCCTATCGAAGAAGAAATTGACCAATATGAGAAAGAGGCCACTCATTTTGTCATGTATGACGACAATCAGCCTGTAGGTGCTGGCCGTCTTCGTCACGTTGATGGTATGGCGAAAATCGAACGTATTTGTATTCTTCCAAACTATCGTAAAACAGGCGCTGGCAAAATTCTTATGGAAAAAATAGAAGAAGTAGCAAAAGAACTGCATGTAACAGAAGCTAAGCTCAATGCGCAAATTCAAGCAGAAGGGTTTTATAAAAAGCTTGGTTACCTCACTGTTTCTGGACAATTTCTAGATGCAGGTATCCCTCATGTCACAATGAAAAAAACATTAACTTAACAGTCCCATACATAAATCAACCATCGACATGGTTGGTTTTTTTGTTCTGTCCATCTACTTTTTATCATAGCTTGTCAGTAAGGACGGGTATGAGGTGAGACCATGAAAATCATAGAGGAGTTTAAAGAATTTGCAATGAGAGGCAATGTTATCGATATGAGTATTGGAGTCATCATCGGCACAACCTTTGGTAGGATTGTTCAATCATTCGTTGATGACGTACTCATGCCACCTATTGGTTTAATTATAGGAAAAGTAGACTTTTCAAACCTGTTTATAAACTTTACGAATGAACCGATTTCAACTGTAACAGAAGCAAAAGAATTTGGAATCCCTACGTTAAATTATGGGATATTTTTAAATCATCTTTTCCATTTTATCATTGTGGCCTTCGTATTATTTATGTTTGTCCGTCAAATGAATCGAATTCGTCGCCCAAATGAAAACCTACTTGATAGTATAAAAACGAAAAATTGTTCATTTTGCTTTTCAACGATTCCTTATAAAGCTACACGATGTCCAAATTGTACGTCTGTCCTCAATGACCAGAAAGACATCCCGATAGTCAAAAAACAAAACGAGACGATCATTCGCTTTAAAAGTAAAAGATAGCTACCTTGTTTTTGATTTTTTTACTTTTGTTAACACAGTTGATGGTTGTTTTTTTATCCAACGTAAATACGATTGAATTTTCTCGTCCGCCTGCAACGCTTCGATTGTATGTAAACGAATCGCGAGTTCTCGGTTTGAGTATAGAGCATGAATTTGTTTATGACATGGTATACAGAGCATTGCTTTTTCTAACAATGCTCCCCCTTCCTCCCTTGGGATTAAATGGTGAACGGTTTGTTCAATATCTGTCCGCAAACAAAGCTCGCATGCGCCTCTTTTTTTCAAAACCATTCACCTCCTTATTTCTTTCATCTTCTACTGACTTTAAGTGTATTATTTTGAAATACATATTCAACCTTTTGTTCACTAACAAGAGCTTGGACATAAGCTGTAACACCAGTTCGAAACAGTGCCCAAGATGTAAAGTTCTGTATATTGATGTCTCTCTTAGAACAAAAAGAGCTAATCAATGTTTCAAATGGGATCGGTTCTTTTTGTTTAATAATCCATTGAAACAAATCTTCTTTTACATTTTGATGATATTCTATGTTGTTTTTCACTGTTTCTGTAAAGGTTGGTTCATATATACCATGCCCCGGCACAGCCCCTTTTACTTTTAACGTTAACAAATAGCGAAGAGAGCGAACGGTTTCTTCATATTGAACAATAAACGGGATATTATGCTTTTGTAATGAAGCTTCATCAAAATAAGCATCCGTTGCGTAAAGAATAGAATCAATTTCAAGTGCCATCATATTATAGCTATGACCGGGAACCGAATGTAGTTCAACATGAAAAGCTCCTAGTTTTTGTTTTCCAGGTTTCACCTTTGTGTCGATCTGAATTGGCTTTCCCTCTAAAAATTTATTTCTCATTTCCTGTGGTGGTTCATTCCCTTGGAATAGATAAAGTGGCTCTAGTTTTGGATATGTCATGATCGCCTCTTCAAAGTGAGGTGCATAAGTATGGATTTCATAATGTTTTTGCAAAAAATGAGCTCCACCATAATGGTCGGCATGGGCATGTGTTATAAACAAGTCTGTTAATGGCCACTCATTTTCTTTTATTACTTTCATCACTTTTTTGGCTGCAGCATCATCTAAACCGGAATCGATGAGAAGACCACCCGTTTCATTTTTTACATATCCGATATTCACACTGCCTTGAAAATAAAAACAACTGTCACTTAACTGATTACATTTCATCGTTACACCTTCTTCCTTATCCTCTTCTATGGTTTAGCTTTTCAAACAAAAAAATCCTCTAATCAGAGGATTTTTTCCGCTACTTAATTGTGAATTTTGAAAGAGCATCTTGAAGTTTCGTCGATAACTGCTTTAACTCATCCGATGTTGTAACAAGTCGGTCACTGATTGATAACTGTTGATGAGTCGATGCAGAGACTTCTTCTGTAATTGCTGCTGATTGCTGCGCAGTTGAGCTAACTTGCATAATTGAATCAGCTAAATTGCATTGAGAACTTGTCAATTGTTTTGTTGACTCTGACACTTCTTCTATTTTACGAATAACATCTTTCATATGAATACCTACTGCACTTAGTAGTTCATCTGTTTCTTGGGCAGTATCTACTTGTTCTTTAAAGATTGGCTCAGCTTCTAATAATACCTCAACGGTTTGCTCCACATCACGAACGATTGCACTCGTAATGTTTCCAACGGTTTCAATTGATGTTTGCGACTCATTCGATAAATTCCTTATTTCTTGAGCAACAACCGCAAATCCTTTCCCTACTTGACCTGCTCTTGCCGCTTCTATCGCTGCATTAAGCGAAAGTAAGTTCGTTTGTTTAGAAATCGACTGTAAAATTTCCATCACTTCATTAATTTTCGTCGTACTTTCTTTTAATCCATTCACTTTCCTTACTATCATCGTTGTTAATTCTTCTCCACGTTTCGTTTTTGCAACGAGATGATTCATTTTTTGAATACCGTCATCACTTGACTGTTGAACCGTCATGACATAATCATTCATTTGACTATTTTTTTCAATGACATTTTGAATTTCAGTTCCCATTTTCGTCGTTAAGCCATTTCCAATTTCCGCTTGTCCTGTTAACCCTTGTGCCCCTTGTGCAATTTCATCTGTCGCAATCGCCACTTCTTTTGCTGCAGCTGCTGTTGTTGTAGATACTTCCGATAACTCTGCGGCCGCATCAAGAACATGGTTTGCTGTTTCCGTAGTGTTTTGAACTAACAGTGATATACTGTCAACCATTTCATTAAAGTTTTTCCCCAACAAACCAATTTCATCTTTGCGCATGTCCATTTGAGCACGGACACGCAAATCACCTTCACTCGCTTGTTTCATTAATGAACCAATTTCTTTTAATGGTACCCCGACAAAAGTTACAATCCTTCTTCCAATAAAACTAGCAATTAAAGCACAAATAACGACGACAATTAAAATTAAGTAAGCAATTTTATTCATATCCTTTGTAAGCTCAGAAATTTTAACTTGTCCTGCTAAGTACCAATTCGAATCGCTAGAGTGATGAACAAACACTAGATTATCTCCATTATGGTGTACATACGATGTTTCATCTGTTTTCTTATCAAACTCATAGCGGTTTTCACTTCCAATTTCATTTTCCTCAAATGAGAATTGAATAACATTGTTTGCATCCACTAGCTTCACTTTTTCACTTTCACCAAACGTTATCTCTTGAAGTGTTTCCGCTAGCAGCGCTTCCTTTACTTCTACTACAATGATATATCCTTGTTTCCCTATTGGAAGAAATCGGCCTACTGATAATGTTGGACTAGTTTCCGTCCCCGTTATTCCGTTTTCTTTACCTCCAATCCATAATTGCTTCCTTTCTTCTTTAATTTCTTTATACCAATCTTCTTCAAACAATAATTCTTTATCCCGGTAATCAACATTTGTTGCAACGGTATGATGTGTACCACTTAAAATATAAAAATTATAATTACTATTTGTAATATTCATCGCTTTTAATCGGTCTTCAATATCACGTAGTGCACGGTACATTGTAAAATCATCATTCACATCTGCTTTTTCATATTGTTCTAGCAATGTCCTCATATCCACATTCGCAGCAAAATCTGTAATTTGTCGGTCTGTATTTGTTAAGATAAAGTCTAAGTTTTTTCCTGCTTGCTGAATCGTTTGTTCTGATGCATGTTTCACTTGTTCTTCTAATATTGATTTTGCAATCATATAAGAGAAAATCCCTACGACAATGACACTAATAAGAACCGTTAAGACCATACTCAAAAAAAGCTTGTTTCCAATAGAGTCTTTTCTTTTTACCTCTTGTGACAACGCTTTCTTTCCATTCATTTTAAACTGAAATAAAGTCGTAAGCTTTGAAATAGCAGGATTAGGATAACGCTTACTTTTTTTGTTTTTATTCTTTCCTATGTTCCATTTTCTTTTCATTACTTGCCTCCTGACAGTTTGACCTTTTTTATAAAAGAGTAATTATCCCTAAGTCTATAATACCATAATTTTACGGAAAACAACTTGTAACTTAAAATTTTTTCACCAAAAATAAAAGGGAAGCTCTAAACTATTGTTTATAGTTTAGAACTTCCCAAGTTTTACTTACTGTTTTATACAGATTGGTCAAAAAATAACCCTTTATTCGTATGTTTTCTTTCAATTTGTTTTTTTATTGCAAGTAAGGAAGATTGTTCTTCCCCATCTTTTGTAACATTTAAAAACGTGATTTTGGGTACAGGGTCTTTTCGTTTAATGGCTGCTTCTTTTTCAATCGGAATTCTATTCTCGTATTGAACCGTTGCTGGGTCTTTAACTGGTGGTACATATCCCATTATCATCACCCCTCTTATTTTATTATATACCCTGTTCTTCCAATATTATGTCGAAATTTGAAAAAGTTTTTAAATTTTTTTGAACTCACCATTCTAAGATATGTTTAGTTTTTGTCTGTTTTTAGGAAAAGACATGTTTCCTTTATTTTAAAAGACAAAGAGATTAAATATTTCTAATACCCATGTCCGATTAGAGTGAATGAATATTCCTTATGTCTAATATAAAAAGCGTCGAGAGGAAAAGACCTCTCAACGCTTTTTTACTTTTTTAGAAACCAAGACTCGTTTTTTTTATTATCCATTCCCCTTTTAACTTCGTTGTTTCTCTCATTCTCTTCTTTTAATAAACGAATTAATGCTTCTCTTTCTTTAACTTCTTTTTGTAAATGGTGTAGTTCTTCCGTTTGTTTCGTATATTTTTCATTCCACTCATCTAGTTTTGTAAGTAAGTCTGTTTTTTCTTTAATGAGCTCTTGCTTTTCCTTGTCAACCATTTGTAATTCTTCATCCTTGTTTTTCATTTGCTTTTTAACTTCCTCAAGCTCAGCTTTTACTTCTTCTAATTTACGATAATTATAATGCTCCTCATAATCTTTAATCTTTTTTTTGTACAAACTTAACTCAGAGTGTGCATTAATCAACTTTTGCTTTAGTAAAATCGGATCGTTTCCTTGCTTCCTAATGGTCATCTCTCTTTTCATTTTCCTTCCCCCTTTTTTATGTTTGTCATTTATGTTAGACCCTTTTTCATAAGGAAAGAGTGAATTGTAGATTATAAATTTTCCTACTTTTTCATTCTTTTAAACTGTATGTCTTACAAACTATTTTATGAGTATTTTTCAGCACTTGATAATTTTAAAATAGGGAAGAACCTACTTTTTTCTAGATATATATCACAAGCTGGGAATCCTTTACATAGTCTATATCGAAAAAAGGAAAGGAGAATGAACATATGAATTATTATCAAGGAACAGAAATTGATCATACTCGCCAACAACCTTCTGTACAATTTCTTCCCCCTCAGACAGTCGAACAATATCTAAACCAATGGGTAACAACATCTATTCAAGGTTATGGTCGAGTCGTTGCTTATATTGCAGATTACAATAGAAGAACTGGAATGGTTTCTTTACTCATTTATCCTGCTCCACGATACCAACAACAGTTTATACAAGTTCACCATAGCGATTTAGTTGGCATTAGCCCATATTTTGGTCCAATACCTCCAAGACCAGAACAACCAAGACCACCTTATCAACCACCAACATTCCCTGGTTATCCTGGCTTTCCTGGTTATCCCGGTTTTCCTGGTTATCCCGGCTTTCCGGGCCATGGGGGATTCTGGCCATGGTTATGGCATACTGCCGGTTTTTTTGGTGGACAGCAACCTCGATAAAATAGAATCGGATTATAGCAAACAAGGACATCTTCAAAATGACTTATTTTGTCGATGTCCTTGTTTTGTTTATATTATTTTTGATAAAAACACTTTTGTTCTTTCATGTTTCGGATTATCAAATAACTGTTCTGGCGTACCAGATTCAACGATTTCCCCTTGATCAAATAAAATAATTCGATCCGCTACTTCTCTCGCAAAGTTCATTTCATGAGTAACGACTAACATCGTCATTCCTGTATGACAAAGTTCCTTCATAACATCTAGAACTTCTTTTACCATTTCTGGGTCGAGCGCCGACGTTGGCTCATCAAACAACATAATTTGAGGTTGCATCGCAAGTGCTCTTGCAATCGCTACCCTTTGCTGTTGTCCACCTGATAGTTGGCCAGGAAATTTATGAGCTTGTTCAGGGATCCCTACTCTTTCTAATAGCTCCATCCCAATTTTTTCAGCTTTTTCTTTTGGCCATTTTCTTACCCAAATTGGCGCTAATGTAATATTTTTCAAAATAGTTAAGTGTGGAAATAAATTAAATGATTGAAACACCATTCCTGTTTCCATTCGAATAGCTTCAATATTGGCTATATCATTAGAAAGTTGAATGCCATCAACTACTATTTCCCCTTCTTGGATTTCTTCTAATCCATTAATTGTTCTAATAAATGTCGATTTACCTGAACCAGAAGGCCCCAATATACAGACGATTTCTCCTTTTTTTATTTCAACATCAACATCCTTTAATACATGAAGCTGATTACCATACCACTTATTAACTTTTTTACATATAATAATTGCTTCACGCTCCTCTAATGGAACAGTAGAATCAAATTCAGATACGATAACATCTTCCATTTCCATACCCCCTATCATTATCGGTAACTTTTGTTCATATTATTTTCAATTTCTTTACTTGCACGAGACATAACAAAGCAAAAAATCCAGAACACAAAAGCTACGAATAAATATACTTCCTTTTGTGTTCCTAAAAACTGCGGATTCGCAATGACTGCTCGGGCAATCCCTAACAAATCTACCATTCCGATAACAGCGACCAATGTCGTATCTTTAAAGATAGATATCGATTGGCCAACCATAGATGGGACTGTTACACGTAAAGCCTGAGGCAATATGATAAAAGCTGTCATCTGAATGGTGTTTAATCCTAATGCAGTCGAAGCTTCATATTGACTTTTTGGAATGGACTGAAGTCCTCCACGAACATTTTCAGCAATATAAGCTGCATTAAACAGAGTAAAGGCGACCATTGCTCGAACGACACTATCTATTGATATTCCTGCTGGCAAAAATAGCGGAAGCATAATTGAGGACATAAATAAAATCGTTATAAGTGGGACACCTCGAATGACTTCAATATATACAATACATAACCATCGAATGATTGGTAATTGACTAGCTCTACCAAGGGCTAATAACACTCCTATCGGGAACGATACAACGATGGCAACTAACGAGATTAGGAGTGTTAATAAAAATCCACCCCATACATTTGTGCCAACAACAGGTAATACCCCAAACCCATGGAGAAGAAAAATGCCAATTGGGAAAACAAGAAACCATCCAACCCAAATGATACGAGTCGTACTTTTATATTTTCTTGAAATAAGATAACTGAAGATAGTGGTAGATAGTGAACAAATCAGCCATAATCTTGATTGCATTGTGATGAAGGGTAATAATAAATTAATCGTTGTCAAACCAATTATGGAATAAAACAGTAATTTCGAAACTTTCCCATTAAAACGTCCGTACGATACTCCCAATAGCCCACTAACAAATAAGAAACATGTCCAAACTCGCCAAAGTTGGTCAATTGGATATTGGCCAACAACTACTAGTTTAAAATTCGCTTCAATCACTGTCCAATTCCCACTCACAAAGATCCAACGGAAAGCGGGGATAGCCATAGAAATTATAATGGCTGCTAACAACAGCGTAATCATCCCATTTAGCCAACTACTAAATAAATTTTTTTTAATCCACGTTATGAAACCTACTTTTACAACAGGACGAGTTTTCACTTCAACTGTTTTTAAATTTCTTTCTAAAATCATTTATTTATCACCTCTCCACAAGCTTCGTCATGTTGTTATAAATATTCATTAAAAATGAAGTGACTAAACTGATTGTTAAATAGACAACTAGGAAAATAAGGATGACTTCAATTGCTTTTCCTGTTTGATTTAAAACGGTATAGCCGACATTGACTAAATCAGGATAAGCTACAGCTACAGCTAAACTTGAGTTTTTGGCTAAATTTAAATATTGGCTTGTCACTGGTGGAATAATCGTTCGAATTGCTTGTGGAAACGTAACTAAACGTAAAATTGAAAAACGGGTGAAACCGAGTGCTTTTGCAGCTTCGATTTGACCTTTTGAAACAGATTGAATTCCTCCTCGAACAATTTCAGTAATATAAGAAGCCGTATAAAACACGAGCCCGAATAAAATTGCAGCAAACTCAGGTGTAAAACGATAACCACCTGTAAAGCCCATTCCTTCAACTGTCGGTACGCTTAAATTTAAGGGCAAGTCAGGGAACATAAAAAAAGATACAGTGAGAAGAACAAAAAATCCTCCTATCACAGACACTAATGGGTAGGTCCGATTCCCACTTTCAATTTGCTTCTCAACTAATCGTTTCCTCACAAATAAGAAAAAAAGGAAACCAACAGCTATCGTAATAAACCACAGCAACGAACTATCATTCATTTCAAACCAAGGAAACACAAAACCGCGATTTGTAAGATAAAATCCAAAATAAGATGATGCATCCTGAATTTTTGGTAATGTTAAAAATACAGCAAAATACCAGATAAAGATTTGAACTAACAACGGTGTATTTCTAAATATTTCCACATATGCTCCTGAAACTGCTTTTGCCATCCAATTATCTGATAGCCTCGCGACTCCCATTACAACTCCAAGCAAAGTCGATAGAATAACCCCTATAACTATTACCTTTAGTGAATTAATAAACCCGACTACTAGAGCTTTTAAATAGGAATCTTGAGGTGAATATTCAATGACTGTTTCTCCTATCCCAAACGAAGCACTAGAATTTAAAAAGGAGAACCCAAATTTTAATCCACTTTTATTCAAACTTTCCATCGCATTATGAATGCATATAAATACTGTCCCAATAACTGCAACGAGTACTACCAATTGCCAAAAAAACTGAATCACTTTCTGATTCCTCCAAAGAGGAATTTTTTGTTTATTATTGTCCTTCACCACGGATTCCCCCTTTGCTCCTAAAACATAAAGAGCCTGCTCCTAAACTAAGAAAGATAGCAGACTCTATGTAATTTAAACCATCTTATTATCTAAAAGGTGGTGAGTAAATAATACCTCCGTCTGTATATAATGCGTTTATTCCACGTTCCAAACCAAATGCGCTATCTTTTCCTAGGTTTCTTTCAAAGATTTCAGAGAAATTGCCAACTTGTTTAATTATTTGATAAGCAAAATCATTACTTAATCCTAATTGCTCTCCATTATTTCCATCAACCCCTAAAAACCGTTGGATATCTGGATCTTCACTGCTTAAAAACTCATCTACATTTTCAGATGTAATCCCAAACTCCTCTGCTTGCATTGTGGCAAAAGTGGCCCATTGCATAATATCAAAAAACTGTGAATCTCCATCTAATACAGCGGGCCCTAACGGTTCTTTTGACAAAACCTCTCCTAAAATAACATGACCATCTGGATCATTCATAGTCGTAAGTCGAGCAACAAGGGCTGATTGGTCAGTTGTCCATGCATCAATTGTTCCTGATTCATAAGCCGCCACAAGTCCATCTTGGTCTTGAAAAACGACCGGCTCAAAATCAATTCCTCTTTTCCGCATTTGATCCATCAAATTTAATTCTGTGGTTGTACCTTGTTCTACTCCTATACGAGCTCCTTGTAATTCTTCCATTGTTGTTATTCCACTTTCTTTTGGTACCATCATTCCTTGCCCATCATAAAACGTTGTCGGTCCAAAAGCTAAGCCAACTTCTACATCACGTGTTAAAGTCCACGTTGTGTTTCTTATGAGTACGTCTACTTCACCTGTTTGTAGTGCTGTAAAACGTTCTTGTGACGAAAGCGGACGGTATTCTATCGCATCTTTGTCTCCAAAAATGGCCGCTGCCATTACTTGGCCAAACTCTACATCAAAGCCAACATAATCACCATTAGTATCAACATAACCAAAACCAGGAAGTTGATTATTTGTTCCTAATATTATTTTCCCTCTTTGTTTGACTTCCTCTAGTTTTTTACCACCTTCTGCCACAGTTTCTGTCCCAGCACTATCTTGTGGTGTAGCTGCCTCATCAGAACACGCAAACAAAGCAACTGAAAACAAAGCTAATAACCCTATTACTAATAATTTTTTTATCATTTCATTTCCCCCTTTTTCGTTATGTTGTTTTGCATAATTTAGTTATAGTTTAATTTCAGAATATTAACTCAATTATTGATATAAAATCTGACTATGTTTTTTCATGTTTGTTAGATGTTCTCACTTCAAAAGTGAAAAAAAATAAAAAACAGCAAGGGTACCCTTGCTGTTTCATGTTTGTCTTCTATGAACATTGGTTCCGTTATTTTAAACGAAAATAAAGTTTCTCAAATGCTATCGGACATATGTCCGTTACGTAATACTTTCTCTACTTTTATTAAGAAAGCGATAGAATATTGTAACCACAATCGACATGGATCATTTCACCGGTAATTCCTCGTGATAAATCACTCATTAAAAATAACGCCGTATCTCCTACTTCCTCTTGTGTCGTTGTACGACGAAGCGGAGCACGCTCTTCGATTTCTTTTAACACATCATTAAAACCAGAAATTCCTTTTGCAGCTAATGTTCGAATTGGTCCAGCTGAAATCGAGTTCACGCGAATACCATCTTTCCCCAAATCATTTGCTAAATACTTTACGCTTGCATCTAATGAAGCTTTCGCCACACCCATTACATTATAATTTCGGACAACTCGTTCCCCACCTAAATAAGTTAAAGTAACGATACTGCCTCCTTCTGACATAACAGGACGTGCAGCTTTCGCAACTGCCGTTAAAGAATAAGCGCTAATATTTTGTGCCAATAAAAATCCATCTCTTGTTGTGTTTAAATACTCGCCTTCTAATTCATCTTTATTTGCAAAAGCGATACAATGCGCAATTCCATGAATGACACCAACTTGTTCTTTAATGGCTGCAAATGTTTTTTCAACTTCTTCGTCATTTGTAACATCGCAAGGTAAAACAAGAAAATCATCCCTGTTTAGTGTTTCAGCTAAGTCACGAACATTTTTTTCCAATCTTTCTCCAGCGTATGTAAATACTAAACGTGCGCCTGCTTTTGATAAGGATTGGGCAATCCCCCATGCAATGCTTCGTTTATTCGCAACCCCCATGATGACATATGTACGATCTTGTAAAGATAAATTCATGTTTTCCCCTCCAAAATAACCTATAGGTTGTTATTAACACTAGGTACTAATTATTATAACACGTTTGTTTGTTTCCTGGTAGTCTCCCTTAAACTTATTCGATATTTTCTTTCATTACCCTTTTCTAGTCTCAATATTCCGTTTAGAAAAATGACATTGTTCACATTCATATATTATATTTTGATTAGATTGGGCAATAAAAGCATTTGTAACTGTTTTTTCATTTTTACATTGCGGACATACAACAATTGGCTCCATATATATTTCCTCCCATAAGCATTTTTCTTATAGTATGAGCCTTCTTTTCAGCATTAAAACGAAAAACACAAAAAAACTTGTCATCATTCAATTGAATAATGGCAAGTTTTTTTGTTTTTATGCTTAGCAACGTCCTACTCTCGCAGGGGGAAGCCCCCAACTACCATCGGCGCTGATGAGCTTAACTTCCGTGTTCGGTATGGGAACGGGTGTGACCTCATCGCTATCGTCACTAAATCAGCTAACTTGAATCACTTCTGCGCAGATTTGCGACGAGGAAGCTTACCTCGAAGCATGGCTTGTAGACGCAGGAGCAATCCTGTTATTCAGATGAGTTCATCTAAATGATTCCCTCAAAACTAGATAGTGTGTGTATTGAATTATGTCAAAAAGACTTCGCCTTTTTTAAATCTTGGATAAGTCCTCGACCGATTAGTATCTCTCAGCTCCACATGTCGCCATGCTTCCACCCGAGACCTATCAACCTCATCATCTCTAAGGGGTCTTACTGGATTAACTCCATGGGAAATCTCATCTTGAGGGGGGCTTCACGCTTAGATGCTTTCAGCGCTTATCCCGTCCACACGTAGCTACCCAGCTATGCTCCTGGCGGAACAACTGGTACACCAGCGGTGTGTCCATCCCGGTCCTCTCGTACTAAGGACA
>NZ_KK211278.1:0-421307 GCF_000621445.1 Alkalihalobacillus bogoriensis ATCC BAA-922
TGGCGAACCATTCAGTAGCCCTTTAGGGCTTGGTCAGTAACAAAGGCTTTCAGCCGCAGAACAAACCACCCGTTCACACGGGTGGTTTTGATTTTAGATAGTAAAGTTAAACGGCAGAACGTTTTAAGGTGACATAACTTAATAGTGCAAAAACGAAACAAATAGGGACAAAGATAAATAAAGGATACGCGCTACTCTCTACCAATCCTTGTATCCATTTAAATAAGGAATGTTGTACATCAGGAATGAGGAAAATGAGTACGCACAATGCGATAACACAGTATACGGCGATTTTCCCGTAACGATAAAGCAAGGAAGCTAAAAAGAAATTAACAAAGCCAAATAAGAGAAAGAGCATCCAGTCAATTATAATATCATTCAATGAATATGCCGGCATCTCTAAAAAATGCGTTAAATATAAAAATTGAATTTGTTCAGCATGGAAGAAATCAACGATAACATTGATTAAAAAGTTAAAAAGCTGATTTATCAAAGCCAAACCTAGCGTAAATAAGACGAGAAAAATAGAATAGTGAATGACATATTGTTTTCTAGTTACCCCTAAATGAATCGTGAATGGGAACATCCCTTTTACTGAAACAAAGCTAGTAATCGCAATAAATATGATGACAGGCATTGTTGTGACCATAATCATATTGGTAGATTCAAACATAAACGAGATAACGAGTGAAAATATCGAAGTAATGGCTAAAATTGACCAAAAAATTAATGTGGATGAACGGGTATCCATAAGTTGAATTCGGTAAAAAGTTAATGGCTGACTCATTTTATTCTCTCCATTCCTTCAGATAATTTTGAAGCATTAATCATAACTTCTTGGATAGGAAGCACTCGTTTTTTTACTGTTGGTGGTAGTGACTGTAATTGACGATGGCGGTCAAGCACAGTAACGGCATAATCCCCCATGAATGTTTTATCATATAGTACCGTAACATTGTGTAATAGCGGGGTGATTTCATCTTTAGAACCTGTTAATGTAAAAACAGATTCGGCAATTGTATCTGTATCTTCATGTAAAACTAATGACCCTTTATCTAAAATGATTACTTCTTGAAATAGATTGCTAACTTCATCAATTAAATGAGTTGAAAAAATAATTGTTCGAGGTTGTTGAGTGTATTCCTCAAGTAAAATATTATAAAAAGTTTGTCTTGCTGCAGCATCCATACCAATATACGGCTCATCAAAAATTGTAATAGGGGCTTTACTGGCTAATCCGACAGTAATCCCAAGCGCAGATCCCATCCCTTTTGATAATTGTGAGATTCGTTTTTGGATAGGTAAGGAAAATTCTTTTAATAAATCTAAAGCGAGTTCATTGTCCCAATTTGGATAAAAGGAAGGCAAGATCGTGAGTAAATCTTTTATTTTTAATGTATCTTTAAAGTTTCCGCTTTCTTTAATAAAACAAATTTGTTTTTGAATGGTGGCATTATCAAAAGGTTGTTCTCCAAGAACTTCTATTGAGCCAGAAGTAGGAAGGAGTTGACCTGTTATCATTCTCATTAACGTTGTTTTTCCTGCACCATTTCTTCCTAGTAATCCGTAAATTTTATTTTCTTCAAGTGAACATGTCATAGGTGTGATAATTTCTTGTTTTTTCATCGATTTCGAAACAGATTTGAGCGTAATTGCCTTTTTCATCTTTCTTCTCTCCCCTTTTCAATCATTTCTAAAATCATATTACGTGAAAGTTGAAGTTTATCGGCTTCATGAAGAAGTGGAACAACAAATTCGGTATAAAATTGATCCCGTCTTTGGTCCATAATTTTTTCACGTGCACCTTCACTGACAAACATGCCAACACCTCGTTTTTTAAATAAAATTCCTTCATCGACAAGAAGGTTAATTCCTTTTGCTGCGGTCGCAGGGTTGATATTGTAGTGCTTTGCAAATTGATTTGTTGACGGTACTTGTTCACCTTCCTGTATCGTTTCGTTTATGATATCGTCTGCAATGCGACTTGCGATTTGCAAGAAGATAGGACGACTGTCATCAAAAGACTGCATATGTTAACCTCCATGGTTCATTACTTATGTAACTAACCATAATACCAATGAAGTTCATTGTCAATTCAATCATTCACAAATGAGAATTTAGTCCTAGAAATGGTGTAAACTGAAGTGAATAATTATTATAGGAATAAAATAAGAGAAGTGGAGTTGAAAGAAAGGAGGGGAGAAAACCTTGTAAAAATGAATAAGAGCAGTAGCGAGAAGCTACTGCTCTAAAACATATTAGTTTACAGAATCTTTTAATTGTTTACCTGGTTTGAAAGCTGGGTTTTTAGTTGCTGGAATTTCAATTTCTTCACCAGTTTGTGGGTTACGACCTTTGCGTGCAGAGCGCTCGCGAACTTCGAAACTACCAAAACCAACTAATTGTACTTTTCCACCATCTTTTAAAGCACCAGTGATGCTTTCAAATACAGCATCAACTGCTTTTGATGCGTCCTTTTTAGAAAGTTCTGCTTGTTCAGCAACGGCATTAATTAAATCTGTCTTGTTCATGAAATTACTCCCTTTCATTGCTTAAATAAATACTTGCATTTCAAATTTAACCGTGAAACCTAGTCGTGTCAATACTTTCGAGAGAAATAAAAGAAAAAAAACCAAAATTTCTCTTTTTTTTGCTAAATTTCTTGACAAAACGGAGATTTGAGTTTGAAAAAACACTCGAAATTCGACTGAATTCGTCATATTTTTTCATAGTTTCACACACTTCTTGACAATTTTCTACATGAAAACAAGCGTAAATTTTATAAAAGTGGTCACCTGTTGTCATTTGGCTTTTTCCATTAAAATCAAGTATAATCATATGATAGTTTTATGAAAACAAGCTATACATATCTTAAAAAACACAGCTGAAAGAAACAAGGGATTCCCATAAAATTACATAAAAAACCACAGGAAAAAGGGAATATGGAGGATTATGATGAAAAAAAAGCTTTATCGTTTATTTGTAGAATTATCAAACAGTCCAGTTCACTCACTTATTTTAAAGAAATTCACCGAATCAAAGCTAAGTAAACCAATAACAAAGTCATTTGTGAAAACTTATAAAATTAATGAAGAGGAAATGGAGTATCCGCTAAAACAATACGAATCATTACAACAATTATTTATCCGCCGTTTAAAAAAGGGGGCTCGACCTATTGATGTCGATTCTAAGGCGGTTGTTAGCCCAGTAGATGGCGTTTTAGCAAAAGTTGGGCAAATTACCTCTGAATGCAGTTTTTTTGTGAAAGGGCAGGACTATAGCCTTGAGGAAATGTTAGGGTCAAAAGAAGATGCTGTCAAATACAAAGATGGTATGTTTTATTTGTTTTACTTAAGTCCAAGCCATTATCATCGTATACATAGTCCTGTTAATGGAGAGATCGAAAAGCAATGGCAGTTAGGTTCAAGGTCGTACCCAGTCAATCAAAGTGGGCTTAAGTACGGAAAACGACCATTGTCGAGAAACTATCGTCTTATTTCTGAAGTAGAAGTAGACTCTTCACATGTTGCTATCGTCAAAGTAGGGGCCTTAAATGTGAACAGTATTCATACTACACATGAAACTAATCAAATTAAAAAAGGAGAGGAAATGGCGTATTTCTCATTTGGTTCCACGGTGATTCTCCTTTTTGAAGAGGGGATGATTGAGTCGGATGTGAAAGAAGTTCCAACAGAAATGACAGTGGGGTCAAGGATTGCAACATTCCAGTAGCGGTTAGAAGCGCTGTATTGTAAAAAATCTCTAAACTAAAAAGCTAAAGGGAATTATCCCTTTAGCTTTTCTACTGTTTCCTGTTCTTTTGGGTGAATGCTTTTTTTATGCTTTAAATCATCTTGGATGCTGATATCAGCTAATGGGACACCGGTTCGATAAGCAGACCGTGACATCATTAAACCGGCAACAGGTGCAGTTAAAAACACGAAGAAAATCGTTAATAATATTTTGGCGATAAATTGTCCTTCAATGACAAGAAAATAAATAAATGTGGATGCCATAATCGATATAACACCTAATGTTGCACTTTTTGTGGCGGCATGTAACCTTCCATATACGTCAGGAAAGCGAATCATCCCGACAGCCCCTAATAAGCTTAATAAACCCCCGATAATGGCGAAAACACTAATGACTATTTCGGTCACGGTCAATGACGACACCCCTTTCTAGAAACTTTGCTAAAGCGATGGAACCAACGAAAGCTAAAATCCCGATGACGAGGATAATCTCTGCATAAGCAGATGTCCGTTGTAAAATCATTAATAAGGCGATAAAGCCAATTAAATTGATACCGAATGTGTCTAAAGCAACAACACGGTCAGGCATCGTCGGACCGATAACGACGCGAATGAAGCGAACGAGCAACGAAATGGACATCATCACTAATACAGTAATCAAAATCGTATCAAGCATTAGTGGCTCACCTCCATAATCGCTTTTTCAAACGTCGTTTGGATTTGTTTAATCATCGCTTCTTTATCAGGGACATGGATAGAGTGAATGTACAAAATTTTATTATCATCTGAAAAATCCATTGTTAATGTCCCTGGAGTTAACGTTATAAGAGAAGCTAGCAACGTGAGCTCCCAGTCAGACGTTAATTTTGTTGGTACGGCAACAATCCCTGGCTTGATGTCCATTTTTGGACTAAGCACAATTTTAATTAAATCGATGTTTGAAAGAATTAACTCTTTACTAAAAAGTAACAGTAACTTTATAAAAGCGTAGAGCCTTCGAAAGTAAAAATCAAAAACAAGAAACCGTCGTAAGACAAGTAAAATCCCTAACCCGATTACGTAGCCTACTAGAAAGTCGACAAATGTATAGCTGTTTTGTAAAAATACCCAAATGACGGCTAAGACGACGTTTAATAAGATTTGAAAAGCCATAGCACTACTCCTTTAGCACAGAATTAATATAAATTGAAGGGTCTAATATTTCATTAGCAACGGCTAATGAATATTGAAAGATAGGTTCTGCGAAAAATCCTAAAATAATTGTTAACGCAACTAAAGGAACAATAGGTAAAATGACTTTGCCAATTTTTTGTTTCGCTTGTTCTGTGGTCATCTTTTGCTCACCCCAGAAAGCATAAATAAAGATTTTCATCATTGAAAATAATGTTAGTAAACCAACAATTAAAGCAACGGTAACGATTATATAACGCCCTTCTTCAAACCCGGCTAAAATCAGAGCGAATTTACTAAAGAATCCACTTAATGGAGGTATACCAGCTAATGAAATAGCGGATATAAAGAACAACCATGCGAGCCATGGATGAGTTTTTAATATCCCACCCATTTCTTTTAAGTTTGTCGTTCCCGTAAGTTTTTGCGTTGCACCAGCAAATAAAAATAATGCAGCTTTTACGATAATGTGGTGAGCAATATAATAAATCGCACCAGCTATTGCTAATGGTGTGAAAATTCCAAGCCCCATTACCATATAACCAACCTGACTAATGATGTGATAAGAAAGGATGCGTTTAAAGTCAAATTGTGAAACAGCTCCTAGTACCCCAAAGAACATCGTCAATCCTGCTAAAGCAAGAATAATATTATGGGTAAAGCCTGGGTCATGGTTGAAAACGAGCGTAAACATTCGGAATATCGCGTAAATCCCTACTTTTGTTAATAGTCCACCGAATAGGGCAGCAATGGCTGCGGGTGGGCCATAATAAGAACGTGGTAACCAAAAATAAAGAGGGAATAACGCTCCTTTCATTGCAAAAACAATTAAGAAAAGAATCGCAATAACATTCAAAACACCTTGTTGCTCAAGTTCGGCTACTTTCACTGCTAAGTCAGCAAAATTCAATGTTCCAGTTGCTGCATATATATAAGCAACACCAACGATAAACAATATCGAAGCAAAAATGTTGATAATGACGTACTTAAGTGATTCACGCAACTGATATTTTGTGCCCCCAATTACAATTAAAATATAGGAAGCAATAAGCATAACTTCGAAAAAGACGAACAAGTTAAACAAGTCACCTGTTAAAAAGGCTCCGTTAACTCCAGCAAGGAGAAAAAAGTAAAACGGATAAAAGTAAAACTTTTCTCTTTCATTTGATATCGTTTGAAAAGCAAAGAAAAGACAAACGACTCCAACGATACTCGATAAAATTAGCATCATCGTCGCAAACATATCGGCTACTAACACAATTCCAAACGGAGGTTGCCAGTTTCCGACTGCTAGCGTTGTAATGCCTTGGTGATAAACAACGACAGCCATATAAATCGAAATTCCAAGTAAAGCAACGGCGGTGAATCCGCTAATTACCCGTTGAATTTGATGTTGCTTTGCAAAGAAAATCAAGATTGTGCCGATTAAAAAAGGTATTAATATTGGTAATATCACTAAATTATTCATCAGCAGTTCCCCTTAATTTATCTAAATCATCTGTTTTATGCTCTTTATATGTTCGATAAGCTAATACAAGCAAGAAAGCTGTAACCCCAAAACTGATAACAATGGCGGTTAAAATTAATGCTTGTGGAAGCGGGTCAGCATAAGCCGCCGCTTCTTCACCAAGGAGGGGAGGAGCTCCTCTCATTAATCCAGCCATTGTGAGTAATAGTAAATGTGCACCATGTGAGAGCAACATAAGACCTAGAACAACTCTGAGCAAACTTTTCGTTAAAATTAAATACGTACCGACCATAAAGAGGATGCCGATAGCTACTGACATTAAGATTTCCATTACGCTTCATCCTCTCCAATCGTTAATATAATTAATAGCGCAATTCCGACAACAACGAGATAAATCCCAAGGTCAAACGGTAGGGCGGTCGTAAGTTCAGTTTCACCTAAAATCGGTAATTGAAAATAATCGAAATATTGAGTAAGGAATGGGTCGCCCATAAACATACTCGTAATTCCGGTAAGTAATGAAATAAGTAATCCCGCAGCTATCATCGTCGTGAAATTAATGGGCAATGCTTTTTTTATTGAACCCATGTCAAACCCTAAATATAGTAGCAATAAGGCGGAGGCGGTCATGAGACCGCCGATAAAACCACCGCCAGGGTTGTTATGGCCTGCAAAAAATAAATAGACGGAGAAGATTAGAATGATAAACGTAACGATTCTCGTAATCGTATGAAGCATGACATTATTCGTCTTCACACATCTTCCCTCCCTGTCATACGTAATTTAATGAGTGTAACGACACCTAGAGCCGCTATCCCTAAAACGAGTACTTCTAATAATGTATCAATGCCACGGAAGTCGACGAGGATGACGTTTACGACATTTTTTCCACCAGCTAATTTATAAGCATTTTCTAAGAAGAAATCAGAGATAGGTTGTAACCCATTTTGATTACTTAATGCAAATGAACTTAATGCTGTTAACGTAACAAGCACACCGACACCAATCGATATAATTAAATTTACACCATTGAATCTAGGCGTAAACTTTTCTTTACGTAACTCTGGTAAATGATAAAACGCAAGTAATAATAAGACAACCATAACCGTTTCTACAAGAAGCTGTGTTAATACTAAATCAGGTGCACTAAACACGGCGAAAAATAAAGCGATTAAAAAGCCGATGACACCGACAACGATAACAGCTGAAATCCGGTGATGAATAAACGGTACAGATAAAGTAGCTGCAATAAAGATCAACACTAATATCCACATAAATGGTGAAATTGGAGCAACATTGACAGTATCAATGGCAAAGGCTTCATAGCGGATAAATGTATAGCCAATCGCTAAAATAAAGAACGTTAGCATATAAGCGAAGTAATCACGCAATAAGCCAGTCATTTGCATTTGCGTTACTTTTGTTGAGCCTTTAATGAGGCCGACTAAGCCGTTGTCATACACATAATTTAATGGATCGCGTTCTCTTAAATAAATCGACAATTGCATCCATTTCTTGGCGGTTAAATAAATCATTGTACCAAAAGCAATAACCCCTAACGTCATTAGCAATTCGGTATTTATACCATGCCAGTGATAAATATCTAAATAGAATCGTTGATCAGGTAAAATAGCGGATATTGCTGGTTCAATAATGGAATGAGTTAATAAATTAGGGAAGAACCCAATTAAAATAACGAGGGACCCTAATATAATTGGACTAATTAACATTCCGATTGGAGCTTCATGAACATGTTTTACATCGAAATTTTCCGGTTTGAATTTTCCGAAGAACGTCTTGAAAAACATGATTAAACAGTAAGCGAATGTAAACACACTAGCAACCCAACCGACAATAGGGAAGATGAATCCCCATGTTTGCATATTGAAAATATCTAGTTGTGTAGCATTGACAAGCCCCGTAAAGAACATTTCTTTACTTAAGAAACCATTAAATGGTGGTAAACCTGCCATAGCGGCTAACCCTACCAATGAAATTGTAAATGTGATTGGCATAATCGCCATCAAACCACCAAGTTTTCGAATATCTCGTGTTCCTGTTTCATGGTCGATAATTCCGACAGTCATGAAGAGACTTCCTTTAAAGGTGGCATGGTTTATAAGATGGAAAATTGCCGCTAATGTTGCGGTAGTAAATAATATCGTTTCAGTACCTTCAAATCCGACATAAAGAGAAGCAGACCCAAGACCGAGTAAACACATAATTAACCCAAGTTGACTTATCGTAGAAAAAGCCAAAATTGACTTTAAGTCTTTTTGTCGGACCGCGGAGACAGAACCCCACAATAACGTGAATAAACCTACTGCAGATATAATCCAAAACCATTCAGCTACTCCACCGAAAACAGGCGTTAATCTTGCCACTAAGTAAATCCCTGCTTTTACCATCGTAGCGGAGTGTAAATACGCACTAACAGGTGTTGGAGCTTCCATGGCATCTGGTAACCAAATATGAAATGGAAATTGAGCAGATTTCGTAAATGCTCCCAATAATACAAGTAACATTGCCGGGATGAATAGTGGGTTTTGAGCAATAACATCTGCTTGCTCAATAATGCCTCTGATGCTAAACGTGTTTGTCATAACGTAAAGCAAAGAGAAGCCCCCTAACATACCGAACCCACCGAACACAGTAATTAACATGGATTTTTGGGCACCGTATGTTGATTTCTCCCTATGGAACCAGTAACTGATTAATAATGACGATGCTAAACTTGTAAGTTCCCAAAACACATAAAGAACAATGAGGTTATCGGAAATAACAACCCCTAGCATAGCTCCCATAAACATAAGTAAATAAACGTAAAAATTATTTAAGGACTCGGTTTTATTTGATAAATAGTAAATGGAATAAAGGACGACTAAGGCACCAATTCCTGTTATTAATAATGCAAATAATAAGCTTAGTCCATCAAGATAAACAGTAAAATTAATCCCGAGAGAAGGAACCCATGCAATGGTTTCCATCACAACTAATCCACTTGATGTGGTTGGTAAATACTGTAGGAAAAGAATAAACAAAGTGATAGGTAATAGTAGGACAAACCAACCAGTATGTATCTTTCTTACGTATTTATACAAGAATGGGATTAGGATGGCTAGTAAGAATGGTGATAATGTTGCCCAGTGTAATGCTGTCAAAGTTTATGACCTCCTTTTAATGATTAACTTTTTCTTTTACATGAAATAAAACTTGGCTAACCAAGTTTTTATTTTGGTTTTGTATGGGACGAATTAGACCGGAAAGGGAGAGGTGTTTTAGGCACATTAAAAATTATATACTAAATTTTCACTACATGCACACTAGAAACCTTGACACAATCACGATTTGTTTACCCCATTATAAATATGAAGAAACGAGTAATTCCGCAAAAAAAAATTTTTTTTTGAAAACGATCTCAAATTTAAGGAGACAACTCATATTATTTATCCTCATGAAAAAAATATGCTTGTTTTTGAAATTCGACGTATATTTTTCCAAACGGTTTCTCATTCTAATAGTAGAAACGACTTGGAGTGAGTAATCATGAATGTACGAAAAGGGATTATAGCTTTCTTAATTTTTCTAGTGATGTTCATAGCGGCTTGGCGTGCTGATGCCGTCAACAACCGTTATGTTCAGCACCCAGAAAGAGAAGACATTGGCATCCTAGAAGTTGCACCACAACAATTAGTGCCACTTGAACGATTTAATTCGCGTGAATATATCCGACACCGTTAGGATTCCGATAAAAAAAACCACTGCCGATGCAGTGGTTTTTTTAATTTCTTTATTATGAAGAAAGTTTAATTTTATCAGTTAAGGAGCGACGGTCAATTTCTAATTTGACTAAATAAACAAAATCTTCACTAAGCTGTAGCTCGATTGCTTTATAATAAGTTTCGATAAGCAAGTCATCAGATAATTTTTTCATCTTGTCTCTGCCTAGTTACGGCAGTTCACCTCCCTAATATTCTTTATCAAGGTATATCTAATTTCCTAGTGAAAAAAGGTTATTGTGTTGGATTTACATTTCTCTTTTTATTGGGTAGAATGCTTGTCTCTTTTTGTTACATTCATCCTACCATGAATTGTAAAAAGGAACAACCGTTCGTTTTATCCACATTTGGTAGTGGATAACCTGTGGGTTACTTGTTTATAAAGAAAAAAACGATTGATTTTACTAGATGTTGAGACGTGTATAACGTTATCCACAACTGTAGATATGAAGGATCTTTTGTCGAAAAGTTTTTGAATTTTTTTTTGTTTTAAGCATAAACTTATAAATTGCAAATAAATGGAGTGGTTTTTTGTCGAAGGGTGACTTTTGCATAAGGATTGAAAAATATGAGATTTAAGGGTATACTTACCGTTTGAATTACTTATGTTATCTTTTGTGTAAGTGCATGTACTAGCAATCAAGGATGAAGACAGTAACGATATTACATACTATGAAGAAGAACAACATAACAAGTTAGATGGAAGATATCTTCTATTATGTACGTAAACATAGGCTAAATCGTTTCATGATAAATAGAAAAAGAAAGGGTTGAGTGATGAATATGCTCGAACGAGAGACTATTTGTGCAGGTTGTGGGGTAAAAGTCCAATCCGAACATAAAGATAAATTAGGATATACTCCAGCATCGGCACTACAAAAAGATATAGTCATATGTCAACGGTGCTTTCGGTTAAGACATTATAATGAAGTTCAAGATGTTTCTTTAACAGATGATGATTTTCTCAAAATTTTAACGAGCCTTGGCCATACAAATGCGCTAATCGTTAAAATCATTGATATTTTTGATGTGAATGGAAGTTGGTTGCCTGGATTACACAGATTTGTCGGAAATAATGATGTTTTATTATTAGGAAATAAAACGGATTTATTGCCAAAGTCGTTAAATGTAAACAGGTTAACAAACTGGTTAAAAAAGTCTGCGAAAGAACATGGATTAAAACCAATCGATGTTCACCTTTTAAGTGCGTCGAAAGGGCAAGGAATTATTGAAGCGGCAAATCGAATTGATGAGCTTAGAAAAGGGAAAGACGTTTATATTGTGGGGGCAACGAACGTAGGAAAGTCTACCTTTATAAATAAATTAATTGAAGCTTTTGGTGGAGAAGATGAATTAAAAATAACGACGTCCCATTTTCCAGGGACGACATTAGATATGATTGACATTCCATTAGATGATGGGAAATTTCTTTATGATACCCCAGGAATTATAAATCATCATCAAATTGCTCATTATATTGATAAAAAAGAACTAAAGGTCATTACACCGAAAAAGGAAATCAAACCGAGAGTATTCCAATTAAATGAAGAACAAAGCTTATTTTTTGGTGGGTTAGCTCGATTTGACTTTAAAACAGGTGGTCACGGGTCATTTGTCTGTTATTTCTCAAATGAGTTAATGATTCATCGGACAAAATTAGAAAAAGCAGACGAGTTATATAAAAATCACCTCGGTGAATTGCTAACTCCTCCTGGCGAAGATACAAAAGAGACATTACCCGAATTCGTTCGACATGACTTTACTATTAAGGAAGAAAAATGTGATATCGTCTTTTCCGGTTTAGGGTGGGTTGCTGTTCACCAACCGCATGTTACTGTTAGTGCCTACGTACCTAAAGGTGTGGGAGTGTCCATTCGGAGTTCGTTAGTATAGGGGGAGGAGAAAAGATGGGGAAACTATTTGGCCTTTTAGGAAATCCTGTTGGGCATTCATTATCGCCGGCGATGCATAATGAAATGTTTACTTTTTTACAGTTGCCACATTATTATCACGCTTTTAATGTGGAAGAAACTCAATTAGAAAAAGCTGTTGCTGGTATTAAAGCATTAGGCATTGCTGGTTTTAATGTTACGATCCCACACAAAGTGGCCATTATGAAATACTTGGATGAAATAGATGATGAGGCTAAGAAAATTGGTGCCGTTAATACAGTTGTAGTAGAAGATGGGAAATTGATTGGCTATAACACAGATGGAAGAGGATATTTAGAATCCCTACTTGACGTGACGGGTCTGACGCTACAACAAAAGTCTGTTCTTGTTATTGGAGCAGGAGGAGCGGCTAGAGCGATCGTTACAGTCCTAGTTTCTCACGGTGTAGGTGATGTGACCATTTGTAATCGGACAAAAGAAAAAGCAAATACCCTTGCTAGTGAGACAATGACAAAGTCAATTAGTATACAAGACGCAGAACAACAGTTAGCTACTTTTGACTTAATTATTAATACCACTTCGGTTGGGATGAGTCCCAAGATAAATGAGATGCCTTTAAGCTTGGAAAAAATGAAAGAAGGCACAGTTGTAAGTGATTTGATTTATAACCCGCTTGAAACAAAACTCCTTAAAGAAGCGAAAAAGAAAAATGCTTTAATTGTTGAAGGAGTCGGGATGTTTGTTGGACAAGGCGCACTTGCGTTTGAAAAGTGGACAGGCATTCAACCTGACCGTAATAAAATGAAAGAGCGTGTATTAAAGGAACTTGGAGGTTCATTATGTTAACTGGAAAACAAAAACGATTTTTGCGAGCGAAGGCTCATCATTTACAACCGATTTTTCAAGTTGGAAAAGGTGGAGTAAATGAAAACATGATTAAACAAATTGAGGAAGCGTTAGAAGCAAGAGAATTATTAAAGATAAGTGTGCTACAAAATTGTGATGAAGATAAAGATGAAGTAGCAGAAATGTTAAAGGTTGGAGCAAAAGCTGAGCTCGTTCAAGTGATTGGGAATACGATCGTATTATATAAAGAATCAAGAGAAAATAAAGCGATTGAATTACCTTAAACTCTATAAATTAAGACGAGGGGACCTTGTTTGGAATGAAGAAAATTGGTATTTTAGGGGGGACTTTTGATCCTCCGCATTTAGGTCACTTATTAATTGCAGAAGAAGTAAGGTCACAACTGACATTGGATGAGATATGGTTTATGCCGTCTTATATTCCCCCTCACAAAAATCGTCATGATCTTTCTTCGTCTGTTGAAAGAAAAACAATGGTAGAATTAGCGATTAAAGATAATGGATATTTTTCACTCTCAACATTAGAAATTGAAAGAAAAGGGCGCTCATATACGATTGACACAATGAAGCAATTAAAAGCACAGTATGCTGATGTTGCATTTTATTTTATTATCGGTGGGGATATGATTGGACAGCTTCATACATGGGTGGAGATTGAGTACTTATTAGGGTTAGTCACCTTCGTTGGACTAAAACGCCCACAATTTGATCACAATACGCCATATAAAAATCAAATCATTGAGGTGGATGTACCACAAGTTGATATTTCCTCCTCGTTAATACGACAACGAGTTAGTCGTGGGGAAAGTATTCGCTATTTAGTACCTGATCCGGTTGGTACGTTTATTCGAGAGAGGGGATTATATGGAGAGGGAAGAAGCACTTGAAATTGTAAAAGCTCATCTAACCGAACATAGGTATACTCATACGGTCGGTGTCATGGAAACCGCAATTTTACTTGCAAAAAAATATGGACAAAATAAAGAAAAAGCAGAATTAGCAGCGATTTTTCATGATTATGCTAAATTTCGTCCTAAAGATGAAATGAAGGCTATTCTCCTGCAACAGCAAATAGCGGTGGATATGCTTGATTATGGAGATGAATTGTTACATGCCCCTTGTGGTGCTTATCTTGTAAAACAAGAAGTTGGTATCGATGATGAAGAAGTATTGCAAGCCATTGAATCTCATACGACAGGTCGTCCAAATATGACGATGTTAGAGAAAATCATATTTATTTCTGATTATATCGAACCAAATCGGATTTTTCCAGGGGTGGAAGAAGTTCGACAAGTCACATTTCAAGATATAGATGAAGGAATCCTTATGTCGATAAAAAATACAGTGACTTTTCTCATGAAGAAGAACCAACTCGTTTATCCTGGAACACTAGCGACGTATAACGAAATGGTACAAAGCAGGCAAAATAAAAGGAGGGTATAAAATGACAGAAAATAATGTGTTAGAATTAGCAGTAAAAGCGTGTGACGACAAAAAGGCAGAAAATATTGTGGCGATGGATATGAAAGGGATTTCTTTAATGGCAGAATACTTTGTCATTTGTCATGGAAATTCGGAAAAGCAAGTACAAGCTATTGCTTACGAGGTGAAAAAAGCCGCACAAGAGCATGGGATGGATTTAAAAAGGCTAGAAGGATATGACCAAGCAAGATGGGTCTTAATCGATTTAGGAGATGTTATTGTCCACGTATTCCATAAAGATGAAAGGTTATTTTACAACCTTGAAAAACTGTGGGGAGATGCGCCTGTTGTACAATTAGAAGGTGTGTTGCGATAATGCTAACACCAGGTCAAATGGAAACGTTAAAAGTAGCGCGAAAAGCTAAGTTTGGATATTTCTTAACCGATGGCCAAGTTGACGTGTTGCTTCATGAAAGAGAAGCAACGAAAGTGTTAGAAGAAGAAGAAGAAGTAACCGTCTATTTATACCATGACCATCAAAATCGAATCGCTGCAACGATGACAAGACCACACGTTATTCTTGGTGAAATTGCTTGGTTAGAAGTTGTTACAGTCAAACCTCGTGATGGATTATTTTTAAATAATGGCATATCAAGGGATTTATTTGTTTCCATGGACGAGCTTCCAACCGACCGGAATTTATGGCCACAAGAAGGTGACAGCCTTCCAGTGACCCCAACGTTTGATAAAAAAGGACGAGTAATGGGAAAGCTCGTTAGTGGACAACCGATTGAAAAAGAAGCAAAAAAAGCTGATAAAATAATTATGAACACAGAAGTTTCAGGGATTGTGTACCACTTTGGAAGTGAAGGTGTGTTTTTGTTAACGGACGAAAAGTATTTAGCGTTTTTACATGAAAGTGAAATGAAAGATCACCCAAGATTAGGAGAACGATTGGAAGTGCGTGTCACGTTTGTTAGGGAAGACGGGCGCATTAACGTTTCGATGCATGCTTCTAAAATGGAAAGTCAAGTAGAAGATTCAGAAAAGGTATATCGGCATTTAGTGAATCGGGGTGGATCAATGCCTTATGGGGACAAAACTCCTGCTGACGAGGTGAAATCCCGATTTAACATAAGTAAAGCGGCTTTTAAACGGGCATTAGGGAAACTGATGAAAGAAGATAAAGTTTATCAAAAAGACGGTTGGACGTATGCGAAGGAGAAAGAATGAGTTATCAACGGTTTGCTTATGTTTATGACGTGCTTATGGAAGATGCGCCATATGACGAATGGTTACAATTTACGAAAGAAAAATTAGCATCTTATCAAGTACCGCATATATTAGATGTTGGTTGTGGAACAGGACAATTTATTCTTAAATTAAAAAATGCTGGATATGATGTGTCTGGGGTTGACCTTTCTGCGAATATGTTAGCCATCGCAAATGAGAAAATCATGGAGCAAGGCCATTCTGTTCGACTATTTGAACAAGATATGAGATATCTCGAAAATATTGGGACATTTGATGCGGTAACGGTATTTTGTGATTCTTTAAATTATTTACAAACTGAAGAAGATGTCAAAAAGAGCTTGTTTAATTTTTATTCAATCCTTCGATCAGGGGGACAGTTACTTTTTGATATTCACTCCATCTACAAGATGGAGTCAATTTTTAAAGACCAAACGTTCACCTATGACAGTGAAGAAGTAGCATATATTTGGCAAAGTTTTGAAGGGGAACATCCTTTTTCGGTTGAACATGAATTAACTTTTTTTGTGAGAGAAGAAAATGAATTGTATCGTAAATTTCAAGAATGGCATGAGCAACGGACTTTTCCAATAGAGGATTATGAAAGATGGCTTAAAGAAGCTGGTTTTACAAACATAACCATTGAAGCGGATTTCTCGAAGAAAGTTACAGAAACAAGTGAACGAATTTTTTTTACTGCCCAAAAAAAATAAACAAGCAGGAGATTTTGTTTTCGTCACGAAATTAATGGGTGTCACATCGTCATATGACTAGTGTGACACCCTTATTTTCAATTAATGAAATTGCTTTTGAATAATTTCTTTATCTTCTTTGTATTTTGCATGAGTTTGACGGAAAAGTTGATCAAACATATCCCCGATTTCAGTTTCTAACACTTTGATACCTTCTCCCGTAATTCCGCCTGGGACACACACTCGTTTTTGAAGAGCGGGTAATGTAAAAATTTCTTTTTCTAACAATTTTCCTAATCCAATTAGCATGTCGGTCGCTAAAATAGTTGCTTCTTCTTCCGAGATTTCCGTTTCACGTACGGCACCATCAATAAACCGTTGAGTTAAATAGCTAAAAAACGCCGGTCCACAACTGACAATATCAGAAGCAACGCGTGTAATGTTTTCTTCTATCACTAGTGGAGTCGAGATAGCTCCCATTAAGTGATTAAGCATCTGCTTATCTTCAGCTGTACATCGGGTCCCGAAGCTAAGTAATGATGGACCAGAGTGAGCGCGGTTTAAAATACTTGGAATGGCTCGTGCTACTTTGCAATTGACGATTTGCTCTAACTGTTCAACGGAAAACGGACTTGTAATCGATACAAGCAATTGACTTTCTAGGAACTCGATCGGTTGCAGTACTTCATGAAATTGCAATGGTTTTACGCAAAGAAATACAACATCACACTCATAGACAACGGCCTGAGCGTTGTCTTCTACACGAATACCAGGATGTCGGGCAGCAAGTTGTTTTGCCTTTTCGACTGAACGGTTGGTAATGTGTAGTTGTGTTGGGGCCATAGCGTTAGATTCTATAAATGAATCGACCAAAATTGTTCCCATGCTTCCTGTTCCAATAATTCCGATCTTCATTATGCATCCCCTCCTCCTTAAATCGTGCAAAACGCCTAAAAAACACGTTTACCCTCATTTGTATGTGAGTTAGGAGGAGAATATGATAGGAGTTTACGAACGTTTGATATATTCTAACACCATTTCGCGTGTTACTTGTTTACGCATCGGAAAATGAAATTGTGATGCAATTTCATTCATTTTATTTGTAATGGCATTAATGTTAGCTGTAGAAAATTCTTTTTGTTGTTTTGCTAAAGTTAAAGCTTCTTCGATAGCGGCCTCTCTTAGTTCGTCTAATTGTTTAAATTGTAGTTGGCCATCAATATGTTTGCTTATTTGGTTTGCAATTTGTAAATGTACACTCATGTTCTCCATTCCTTTCCGTAGAGCTATCTTTAAATAATGAGGTGTTTTGTATGGATTTGTCAAGACGGGAGCAAGTATTTGTCGGTGTAATTTTTATTTTAATTGTGATTAGTGCAGGTGCCTTTTATCATTTTGTCACAAGGGAACCAGTAAATGACAGGGAAGAGTGGTTATTTGACATGGAATCAATTGAAAAAGAGGATGAAGGTAAAGGCGACGAAATTAAACAACAAGAGGAGCGATTTGTCGTAGATGTGAAAGGTGCAGTGAAAAAGCCTGGTATTTATGAAGTGAATAAAGAAAGTAGGGTGTATCATCTCATTGACTTAGCAGGAGGCTTAAGTGAGTCTGCTGATGAAACGAAAATTAATTTAGCAATGAAAATTCAAGATGAAATGGTGATTTATGTCCCGGTAGTTGGTGAAGAAATCAGTTTACCTCAAGCGATGGTTGCAGCAGGAGGCCAGCAAAGCGGAAGTGGAAAAATTAATATTAATAATGCAACAGCAGAAGAGCTTCAAACGCTATCCGGAATAGGACCAAGTAAAGCGGCAGCAATTATTTCATATCGAGAAGAACATGGACCGTTTCAAACCCCTGAAGATGTATTAAAAGTTTCAGGCATTGGTCCAAAATCGTTAGAAAAACTTCGGGAAGAGATTGAGTTTTAATATAAGTTTTTAGAAAAGATTGAATTATGTTGAAATTAGAGATATAATTTCGTAAAAATTACCAAACCAATCATTGGAGGGGAAAAGCATGACGGAAAGAAAATGGTCTTTAGAAACAATTGCAGTACATGGAGGACAAGAAGTAGATTCTGCAACACAAGCAAGAGCAGTTCCAATTTATCAAACGACATCATATAGCTTTAAAGATACGGAACACGCAGCTAATTTATTTTCATTATCTGAATTTGGTAACATATATACACGAATTATGAATCCGACTCAAGATGTATTTGAAAAGCGTATGGCTGAACTTGAAGGTGGAATTGCAGCATTAGCGACAGCAAGCGGAAGCTCGGCTATACACCTTGCTATTTTAAATATTTGTGAAGCAGGAGATGAAATTGTAGCGTCTAGTGCTCTTTATGGAGGTACATACAACTTATTTGTTCATACTTTTAAAAAATTAGGGATTAAAGTTCACTTAGTTGATGGGACAAACCCTGAAGAGTTTGCACAAGCAATTACACCTAAAACAAAATTATTATATGGTGAAATCATTGGAAATCCTCAAGGGAATATTTTAGATATTGAAGCAGTTGCTAATATTGCTCATGCTAATGGAATTCCTCTCATGGTCGATGCTACGTTAACAACTCCAGCCCTTTGTCGTCCAATTGAGCACGGTGCTGATATTGTTGTTCACTCGGCGACAAAGTTTATTGGCGGACATGGAACATCCATCGGGGGTGTCATTATTGATGCGGGGAAATTTGATTGGAGTAATGGGAAATTTCCTGGCTTAACAGAACCAGATCCAAGCTATCATGGCTTAGTCTACACGGAAGCTCTCGGTCCACTAGCATATATTATTAAAGCAAGAGTACAATTGCTTCGTGATTTAGGTCCAGCGATTGCGCCATTTAATTCATTTTTGCTATTGCAAGGATTAGAAACACTACATTTACGCATGGAAAGGCATTGTGAAAACACAAAAAAAGTTGTGGAATATTTAGAAGGTCATCACCTTGTTGAGTGGGTCAGTTATTCAGGCTTACCATCACACTCTTCTTATGCCTTAGCGCAAAAATATTTACCGAATGGACAAGGTGCTATTTTAACATTTGGTATTAAAGGTGGAGTAGAGGAAGGGAAAAAATTTATAAATCACCTCTCATTATTTTCACATGTAGCCAATGTTGGAGATGCGAAGTCATTAGTCATTCATCCAGCTAGTACGACACATCAACAATTGTCAGAGGCTGATCAAAAAGCAGCGGGCGTCACACCTGAGCTTATTCGCCTATCGATTGGAATTGAAAATGTGAATGATATTATAGCTGACCTTGACCAAGCATTACAAGCGAGTCAAGCTAAGGAATAAGCAATGTCTTCCGTTTTCATCGTCTTATTGAAAAACATGTGGTAAAATGTCGATAGTTTACCAAATAGGAGATGAAAGACATTGACAGGAAGAATATCATGGGATCAATATTTTATGGCTCAAAGTCATTTGCTAGCATTAAGAAGTACATGTACCCGTTTAATGGTGGGGGCGACAATCGTTCGAGATAAGCGAATTATTGCTGGGGGCTATAATGGTTCTGTTTCTGGTGGTGACCATTGTATTGATGAAGGATGTTATGTTGTTGATAACCATTGTATCCGGACAATACATGCAGAAGTAAATGCACTCTTACAATGTGCTAAATTTGGTGTGCCATCTGAAGGTGCCGAAATTTATGTGACGCATTACCCTTGTGTTCATTGTACAAAAGCATTGATTCAAGCTGGTATTAAAGCTGTCTATTATGCACAAGACTACAAAAATCATCCTTATGCAATAGAATTATTTGAAAAAGCAGGGGTGACCGTCCAACAAGTTGAATTGGAAGAAATGATTTTAGATCGTCACAATAGTGAAAAATTAAAGTTTACAGCAGCGCTATTAGAAAAATTAAAGCAAGCAGGAGTTCAAGATGAAGAGCTCCAATCATTAACACAACAGGCGAATAAACTTTTTACATCGACTTAAGTTGGAGGTGGCTTGTGGCTGGGAAATGGTACATGCTTTTCTTAGCGGCAATCATAAGTATTTCTATTGCTGTTTACGGTTTTAGTGTTTGGTGTTTACTCGTTGGATCATTTCTTGTGTACCTTTCATTAAAAGACAAGACAAAAGGACGAATCCACCTTCTTTTTCTTGTCTTTTCTTTTATCCTCTTTTATTCTACTACTACTTTTCACGATATCCTTAATCAAAGTCATTATCCTCTTTCATTACAAAATCAATCTCTTTTGCTTTCTGGCCAAATTTATTCTATGCCATCCATTGATGGGGACCGTTTGCGGTTTGAATTTAAAACAAACGATAAGGAAAAGGTTCAAGTTCAATATTATCTTCATTCGGTTGAGGAGCAACACCAATTGCGTCAATTAAAGAAAGGGATGAAGTGTACGATAAAAGGAGAATTCCGAAAACCTGGGCCAGCGACAAATTTCAATGGATTTGATTATGAACAGCATTTATATGAAAAGGGAATTCATTGGATTTTTATACCAACCTCATTTGAATCTTGTTACTCTGGGCGATGGAATGGTATCAACGAGTTAATTGAATTTCGCCAAAAAGGGTTAGAGTCTGTTCGAACATCGATACCTGAACCGACCGCTGGCATTGTTGCGGCTTTAGTTTATGGGGAAAGAAGTTTCATGGAAGAAGATATTTTACAAGCTTATCAACGATTAGGAATTATACATTTATTAGCGGTATCAGGATTGCATGTCGGTTTAGTAGTAGGAGCTTTTTATTTCTTGCTCATACGAATTGGAATAACGCGTGAACGCACGATAGATATACTTTTACTTATCTTACCTATGTATATCGTTATTGCAGGAGGGGCCCCTTCTGTTATCCGTGCGGCGACGATGGTCATGATTGCCCTTTTATTTAAAAGGATAAACATAAATATACAACCACTAGACCTTGTATGTATAATCGGAATGATTTATTTGCTTGTCCAGCCTTTATCCTTGTTTCATATAGGGTTTCAACTTTCGTTCCTCACGACAATGGCATTACTTCTTTCGGTGTTTACGCTAAAAGAAAAAAATTACGTCCAGCTTTTATTTTTTGTTACCGGGATTAGTCAACTCATCTCTCTTCCGTTCATTCTCCACTATTTTTATGAAATTTCCGTATTAAGCCTTCCTTTGAATTTCATTTTTATTCCATTGGTCTCTTTTATTATTTTGCCACTATCTATGTTACTGTCTCTCTTATTGCCTATTTCAACGGAAGCAAGCCAACTCGTTATTACCATTCTTACGCCGCTTATTCAAGTAAGCCATATGTTTTTGCTATTTGTTGATTCTTTTTCTTTCGGAAAATTATCGGTTGGAAAGCTTCCTTCTTCTATAGTAGTCGCATTATTTGGTACTATTGCATTTCTATTTATGAGAAATGAGAGGAAAACTATGAAAAATAGGCTATTACTCCCAATTTTCTTATTAACTGTTTTTTTGTTTGCTGCAAAAATTACCCCATATGTAACCAAAACTGGTGAAATTACGGTATTAGATGTTGGACAAGGTGATTGTATTTTAATCGAATTTCCATATCGAAAGTCTGTGTATTTGCTTGATGCAGGAGGGCTTGTCGCGTTTAATAATGAAAAGTGGCGGGAAAAGATACGTACATTTGAAGTGGGGAAAGATGTTATCTTACCTTACTTGAAGTCAAAAGGTATCACAAAAATTGATAAACTCATTTTGTCCCATGGTCATTATGACCATATTGGCGGTGTCGAAGCTTTACTAGGTGAAATCGAGATTAAAGAAGTTCTCTACAGTCAAGGTGTTGTTGAAGGTGAATTTGAACAACAGTTATTACAACAGCTATACGAAAGTGGAAGCTCCATTCAGTTTGTAGGAGAAGGGGAAAAGTGGAAAGAAGGAGATGCCCAGTTCATTGTTTTATCTCCGCAAGGCCATGAACAAAGCTTAAATAATCGCTCGATTGTCCTCTATGCTTATATTGGAGGTTATCGCTGGCTGTTTACGGGAGATTTAGAGCAAGAGGGAGAAGCGAGACTTATACAGGAATATACAGATTTACCTGTTGATGTATTAAAAGTAGGTCACCATGGAAGTAAAACATCGTCAACCCCTTTGTTTATAGAGCATATATCTCCAAGCATCGCCCTTATTCCAGTTGGAAAACAAAACAGATTTGGTCATCCACATCCTGATGTTGTAAAAGGGCTTGAGGAAGTTGGGGTCATGACATTCCGAACAGATCAACACGGGGCAATACGGTTTCAATTTACGAAGAACACGAAACAATTTGAATCGAAAATAAAAAAACAAGGAGGATTGCAATAAAGCACTCCTACCTTGTACCCGTTTTTGTATGTAACTTACATGTTACCAAATACGTCAACGAGTGTTGCAATAACAAAAATTAATGCAAAAAACCCAAAAGGAACAATGAAACCGACAGCAGTATCGATAGCGTCGTTACGTCTGCATTGAACTTTCTTTTCGAATTGGCTCATTTAGAATCCCTCCTATTACTGTTATTAGTATAAGGCAAGTAATAAAAAAAATCCATATCACATATTGGAGATATCGTGAATTTCAATTGTAAAAATTTAAATATACATCATCGCTTCTTACCACTGTTGCTAAGAGTTGTCACCTATAGTTTTCGTGTGCATAGGATATTATAACTAATGTAATGGAGCGACGGTGATCATCGTCGTCAGAAGAGATTCCTAGGGCTCTTTTGATGACGTTTATCATAAATGGAGGGTTAGCTCTTGCAGCTAACTCTCTTTTTCACTTGTCAAACGGCATTTCGTTGTCTAGGATAGAATTAATGGTCTATCTTATAAAGGTTGGGATACAATGTCTTATTTACATACGAAACGAAATATCGAAAAAAATAAAATCGCTCCTGTTTATTTATTAACAGGTACAGAAGCTTTTTTAATTGATGATATTACTCATTCTGTTGTCAATCAAACACTAAATGAAGCAGAAAGGGATTTCAATTTATCTGTATTTGAGATGAAGGAAACGCCTGTGGATATGGCAATTGAGGATGCACAAACATTACCTTTTTTAGGTGAAAAAAGAGTTGTTATTGTGAAAGAAGCTTATTTCCTTACTGGCCAAAGAGATGAAGCAAAAATTGAACATAATGTAAAAGTGCTAGAAGAGTATGTTCAAAATCCAGCAAATGAAACAGTCCTCATTATTACAGCGCCGTACGAAAAACTAGATGAACGGAAAAAAATAACGAAAGTGCTCAAGGAGAAAACGGAAGTTGTAGATTCAAAAGAATTTGATGAGAAGATGACAATGGAATGGTTAACAGCCCAAGCTCGTGAGTTTGGGGCGGATATAACAGATAAGGGAAAGGAAACGCTAATTCAATTACAAAGTGGGAATTTACTCATGATCGCCAACGAGGTGAAAAAGCTTGCTCTGTATGTTGGAGAAGGAGGAACGATTGATGAGGAAATTGTTCATTTATTAGTAGCCAGAACGATTGAACAAGATATTTTCTCGTTGATTGATCACGTGATTCATCGTCGAATTGAAAAAGGGTTAGATATCTTTTTCGATCTACTTCGCCAAAAAGAAGACCCATTAAAAGTAGTGGCGTTACTAGCAAGGCAGTTTCGTATTTTATACATGGTCAGTGAGATGAGTAAACAAGGCTACTCACAAAAGCAGATGGCATCTCAATTAAAGCTACATCCATATGTTGTAAAGCTGGCTGGTCAACAAGCAAAAAAGTTTAATGAACGTCAGTTATTAGTATGGTTAGATGGATTGGCTACAGTGGACTTTCAAATTAAAACAGGACAAATGGATAAAAAACTAGCCGTAGAATTATTTTTAATGAAGATGAATCCAAAAGAAAATGTTGTTTCAAAAGCATAATAAAAACCGGAGTGGTTACCCGCTCCGGTTTTTATTATGCTGATAGGCTGTTAAGCTGTTTTTGTAAACGAGATTTTTGACGTGAAGCTGCATTTTTATGAATAAGGCCTTTGTTTGCTGCTTTGTCAAGCTTTTTAATCGCAACTAAAAGAGCTTCTTTTGCACTTTCAACATCGTTGCTAGCTACTTTTGTTTCAAAGCTTTTAATTGCAGTACGTAAAGCTGATTTAACAGCAGCATTTTGTGCACGTTTTTTATCACTTGTTTTTACACGCTTAATCGCTGATTTAATGTTAGGCATATCTTTCACCTCCCTAGTGGTGTTTCCAAACTTCTACAACAAATTGCATTTTACCAAAAACAGAACATAAATGCAATAGAGAATGAAAACGAGAAAGGTTGGGGACGCTATTTTTATCGAGATTGACAAGGAGCGTGAGCGAGATGGCAAATGAACAAAAAGACCTTGATTTAAGTGCTTATAGTGTTCGTACTGATTTAGCGTTAGAAGCCCATGAGATGGTGCAAGAAAGAGAAGCAAAAAAAGTGAAGCAACGACAAACCGTTGATGGTGTAATTGTAAAAGAACGAACGGTGGAGGAAGTAAAAATAACAACCGTGGAAATTACGGAAGACGGTGCAACTAGATTAGGAAAAAAAGCAGGAAGATATGTTACGTTTGAATCTCAAGGCATTCGAAAAAAAGATTCTGAACTACAACAACAAGTAGAAGAAGTCTTTGCTTCGGAGTTCCATCAATTTATGACCGCTTGTGGGATTAAAGAAAATGATACATGTTTAGTGGTCGGCTTAGGAAATTGGAACGTGACACCGGATGCACTAGGACCGATTGCAGTCGAAAATTTACTCATTACAAAGCACTTGTTTAGCTTGGCTCCTGAACAAGTACAAGATGGATTCCGTCAAGTAAGTGCGATATCTCCTGGGGTAATGGGAATAACGGGGATTGAAACGAGTGATATCATCCACGGTGTCATTGAAAAAACAAAACCTGATTTTGTTATCGCCATTGATGCGTTAGCATCGAGATCGATTGAACGAGTTAATACTACAATTCAAGTATCCGATACGGGCATACATCCAGGAAGTGGAGTTGGCAATAAACGAAAAGAATTAAGTAAAGAAACGTTGGGCATTCCAGTTATAGCTGTTGGTATTCCAACTGTAGTGGATGCGGTGTCGATTACGAGTGATACGATTGACTTTGTGTTAAAGCATTTCGGACGTGAAATGAAAGAAGGCAATAAACCTTCACGAAGCTTAGTGCCGGCCGGGATGACATTTGGAGAAAAACGAACGTTATCAGAGGAAGATTTACCCGATAAGGATAAACGTGAAACGATTTTAGGGATGATAGGGAATTTAGAAGAACAAGAAAAAAGACAACTGATTCAAGAAGTATTAGCACCTCTAGGGCATAATTTAATGGTTACACCAAAAGAAGTGGATGTATTTATTGAAGACATGGCCAATGTGATTGCATCAGGGTTAAATGCAGCACTTCATGGTGATGTGAATCAAGGAAATGTTAATGCATATACACATTAATATACGTAAGATTGTCTCGTTTTTGAGACAATCTTTTTTTTTGGTCTATTTTGTTTCGCTGGCACATATACTCTGACAAGAGAGAAAGGGTGGCCAGAAATGAGAAGCAACCAATACCGAGGATTTACGTTTTCTGTAAATCGGACAAGTATAAGACGATTAATTGTACTTACGATCGTTGGTATGATTAGCATTTTTATTTTAACTGGAATTATTACGTCTCTAGATTCTAAACATGGACTAGCCTCTTCTACAATTCATCAATGGGCAGGGCAAATTGATGGAGAAAGCTTAGTACATGTTCTTGGGATGGAGAACTCGTATTTTACACAAGTATTACCTGAAGGCAGTGCTTTACCGAATGTAGGGAGTTTAGCGTTTGAACTAATGACTAGTATAAATCCGGATGACCCAAGAAGTTTACTTGGACGAGAACTACCGGGATTTGCTTTGTTTGACGGGCATATCGTCGTTGCCGGAGATGGGACGAATTTTACCACGATGCCGATAGAATCAGCACCTCCACTTGAAGTGTTAATGGAGGAAAGACAAGCTTCCCTTCGTAGTTTAGAAGAACTAGAAAATTTACAACCGCTCCCAGCTGGAAATGCAGAGCAAACGACTGGAGAAAGAAGGGTCGTTCATGTCATGCATTCTCATAACCGTGAATCATTTTGGCCAGAGCTAGAAGAAGGAGCAAGTAGTGCCTTTCATTCAGAAGTGAATATTACGTTAGTAGGAAAACGATTTGGCCAAGCTCTTGAACGTCATGGAATTGGTGCTGAAGTCGATGATACCGACGTTGGTTCGGTTTTGAGTGAGCGAGGATGGCAATACGGAAAATCGTATGATGCTGGAAGAGAAATTGTAAAAGAAGCAACGGCAGCAAATGAACATTTAGAGTTTTTCTTTGAGTTTCACCGTGATACACAGCCACGAGAGAAAACAACAGTTACGATCAATGGTGAACAATATGCGAGAACACTATTCGTTATCGGAAAAGGTAATAAAAATTATGAACAGAATTTAGCGATTGCTGAAGAGTTACATGATTTATTAGAGGAACATTATCCAGGTCTAAGTCGAGGGGTCTTTTTCCCACCAAGTGCAGGTACAAATGGTGTGTACAATCAAGATTTATCACCACGATCGTTATTACTAGAAGTTGGTGGGGTAGATAACAATTTAGAAGAAGCGTTCAGATCAGCAGACGCTTTTGCAGAAGTGTTTAGTAAGTATTATTGGGATGCAGAAAAAGTAAGCGAAGAATAAAACGGTCTGGAGAGGATGAAAAAAATGAAAAAATTCACCATTCAAGTGATCTTGATTGCTAGTATTTTATTATTTGGAGTCCTCTTCGGATTCCACCAAGCAAATGGGACAGAAAGTAAAAAGATAGATGTTCCTTCAACTGAACAAAAAGAAGAAACAATAAAAGCAGAACCTTCGAAAGAAAAAAAAGAAGATAGCGCAAAGCAAAAAGTCAAAAAAGAAGTGCCAAAAGATGGGCGAGAAGAGTTAGTGCAAAAACAACAACGAATAGTAGAAGTCGAGCCAATGAACTTTTACTCAGAATTAGGCTCAACGATAGGTGAATGGATGGAATCAATATTTTTCCATGTAGTCGCATTTGTATCAACAACCATCCACTCGTTGCTGAATGAATAGAGAATAAGACTGAGATTGTGACAAAAATATAGTGTTTTTTGAGGATGAAAACTAGCGAAGTATATTTCCGTAGCGGGTTTGATGCACAAACGCTCTCTCATAAAACCTATTTTGTCTTGGTCTCAGTTTTTTAATTGAAATCATTCAGTAGCTTTTCCGAAGAAAGATTGAATGAATGCCTAGTCATTGGTATAATCAAAGTTAGTGTATTTTGAATGTCAGATATGTTACGTGATCAAGCATCAAATACCCTACTGATTCGAGATACTAGTGATGTTTGTAGGAGTGATTATGAAAATGAATAAGGAAGAGCGGTTAAAACGTCGATCGAAAATTAGAAATTTCTCGATTATTGCCCATATTGACCACGGGAAATCTACACTTGCTGACCGAATTTTAGAAGCAACAAGTGCATTGACTCAAAGGGAAATGAAGGATCAAATGCTTGATGCAATGGACCTTGAGCGTGAAAGAGGAATTACAATTAAATTAAATGCTGTTCAGCTTGTTTATAAAGCAAAAGATGGGGAAGAGTATATCTTTCACTTGATTGATACACCAGGGCATGTCGACTTTACGTATGAGGTTTCTCGAAGCTTAGCAGCTTGCGAAGGAGCTCTGTTAATTGTTGATGCGGCGCAAGGAATCGAAGCACAAACGCTCGCAAATGTTTATTTAGCGTTAGATAATGACCTTGAGATCTTGCCGGTCATTAATAAAATTGATTTACCAAGTGCTGAACCTGAAAGAGTAAGACAAGAAGTGGAAGATGTCATCGGGTTAGATGCTTCCGATGCTGTATTAGCTTCTGCCAAAAACGGAATTGGCATATCCGATATACTTGAACAAATCGTGGAACGAGTACCGGCTCCGTCGGGTGATCCTGAAGGGCCATTAAAAGCTCTGATCTTTGATTCTCTCTATGACCCGTATCGAGGGGTTATTGCTTATTTGCGAATCACAGAAGGAACGGTAAAGCCTGGCCAGAAAATTAAAATGATGGCAACAGGAAAAGAATTTGAAGTTTCAGAAGTTGGAGTTTTCACTCCAAAGCCAGAAAAACGTGATGAGTTAACGGTCGGAGATGTAGGCTTTTTAACAGCTGCGATAAAAAATGTAAGTGATTGTCGTGTCGGTGATACGGTAACAAGCAGTCAAAACCCAGCAGCAGAAGCATTGCCGGGTTACCGTAAATTAAACCCAATGGTATATTGTGGTTTATATCCAATTGATACAAACGACTATAATGATTTACGTGAAGCACTAGAGCGCCTCCAGTTAAATGACGCTTCTTTACAGTTCGAACCTGAAACATCACAAGCGTTAGGATTTGGTTTCCGCTGTGGATTTTTAGGGCTGCTTCATATGGAAATTATTCAAGAAAGAATTGAACGTGAATTTAATATTACGTTAATTACAACAGCGCCTAGTGTTATTTACCATGTGTATATGACAAATGGGGAAAAGATTGAAATTGATAACCCATCCAATATGCCTGACCCACAGAAAACAGAGTATGTGGAAGAACCGTATGTAAAAGCAAGCATCATGGTGCCAAATGATTATGTCGGAGCGGTTATGGAGCTTTGTCAAGGAAAACGGGGGATTTTTATCGATATGCAATATTATGATGAAAATCGGGTATCCATTATTTATGAAATTCCATTAGCGGAAATTGTGTATGACTTTTTCGACCAATTAAAATCAAGTACAAAAGGGTATGCGTCCTTCGACTATGAATTAATTGGCTATAAAGAATCCAAGCTTGTGAAAATGGATATATTGTTAAACGGGGAAACAGTTGACGCCTTATCAATTATTGTCCACCGTGACTCAGCATATGAGCGCGGGAAACTCATTGTTGAAAAGTTGAAAGAGCTTATTCCAAGACAACAATTTGAAGTTCCTGTCCAAGCAAGTATTGGTCAAAAAATCATTGCCCGCTCGACGATTAAAGCGATGCGTAAAAACGTTCTTGCTAAATGTTATGGAGGAGACATCTCTCGTAAACGAAAACTTCTCGAAAAACAAAAAGAAGGAAAGAAACGAATGAAAGCCGTAGGAAATGTAGAAGTACCACAAGAGGCATTTATGGCTGTGTTACGGATGGATGACCCAAAACAATAATAAAAAAACCGCGGCTCTTAAGTCTGCGGTTTTCCTGTTTATAAAAGTAAAGAACTAGAAAGAAGTGAAAGAGATGCCAAATGCGTTGTATGTCCATATTCCTTTTTGTGAGCATATATGCCATTATTGTGACTTTAATAAAGTGTTTCTACATGGACAACCTGTTGATGAATATATGACAGCACTTGAAGATGAAATGGAGCGAGTTTTGCAAAATAGAGATGTCCCTTTCATTGATTCAATTTATATTGGTGGTGGAACTCCTACTGCATTATCTGTTGAACAATTAGATCGACTGTTAACGAGTATGAGAAGATTGTTTCCACGTATTAGTGACCATGTGGAATGGACAGTCGAAGTAAATCCAGGTGGAGACTTACGTGAAAAATTACAGGTGATGTTTGAAAAGGGCGTGAATCGGTTAAGCATTGGAGCGCAAACATTTGATGAAGGGTTATTACACAAAATTGGAAGAACCCATAATCAAACAGATGTACTTGAAACGATCGAACAAGCCAAGCACATCGGGTTTACGAATCTTTCAGTCGATTTAATGTTTGGCTTACCGGGTCAAACGATGGACATGTTCAAGCAAACACTCGAGTCGGCATGTAAATTAAGTGTTGAGCATTTTTCGGCTTATTCGTTAAAGGTTGAGGAAAAAACTGTGTTTTTTAATATGCAACGTAAAGGAAAATTACAGCTTCCTCCAGAAGAAGAAGAGTTGAATATGTATAAATTTTTAATTGAACAAATGAGCGAACATCGCTTTCTACCATATGAGATTAGTAATTTTGCGAAAAAAGGATTTGAAAGCCGTCATAACTTAACATACTGGAACAACGATGAATACTTTGGGTTTGGAGCAGGAGCGCACGGCTATGTTGACGGAGTCCGATATGCGAATGTTGGTCCTGTTACGAAATATATTCAATTGGCTCGTGACAATAAAAAACCGATTTTAGAAAGCCATTCGGTTTCACCGCGAGAAGCGATGGAAGAATTTATGTTTATGGGTCTTCGAAAAAGAAAAGGTGTGGAGAAAAAGCAATTTTTCACTCGTTATGGTCAGGTAATTGATAATGTGTACGGTACGAAAATAAGAAAGTTAAAAGAAAAAGGCTGGTTAGAGGAAACAGAAAAGTCGATTTACTTAACGGAAACAGGATTGTTTTTATCAAACGAAGTTTTTGAACAGTTTTTAATCGAATAATAGTTGACATTTGCTAGGCTTTTTGTTAATTTATCTTTAGATTTAGCACTCGACATCAGAGAGTGCTAACAGAGGTGATTTGATATGTTATCAGAGCGACAACTCCAGATTTTACAAGCGATTGTTGATGATTATATTCGTTCTGCTGAGCCAGTGGGCTCAAGAAGCATTTCAAAGCGAGAAGATGTCACATATAGTGCGGCAACCATTCGTAACGAAATGGCAGATTTAGAAGAATTAGGCTATATTGAGAAACCACATAGCTCTGCCGGACGTATACCATCTCATAAAGGATATCGCTATTATGTAGATAACTTGCTTTTTCCTCATCATTTATCTAGTGATGACGCGGGTACTATAAAAACCTTATTTGAAGAAAGGTTTCAAGAAACAGAGCAGGTAATCCAACAATCTGCCAAAATATTATCGACAGTCACTAGTTATATTTCAGTTGTATTAGGCCCTGAAATGTATGACATGAAAATGAAACATGTCCAGATCATTCCACTCTCAGACCAAAAAGCGGTTATCATTCTCGTTACTGATTCTGGTCATGTAGAGAACTACACATTTTCGATTCCAGAGGGCATAGATTCAGAAGAACTGGAGAAAGTCGTCAATATTTTGAATGAAAGATTACAAGGTGTCCCCCTCGTTCAATTACGACAGAAAATTGCTAAAGAAGTATCGCATGTATTAAAAGCAAATATTCGCAACTACCGTCAAATCGTGTCCGCCTTAAATCAAACATTACAACCTGATAAAGGGGAAAGAGTGTTTTATGGTGGGAAAACAAATTTGTTAAACCAGCCGGAATTTAAAGATATTGAAAAAGTAAGGCTTCTTTATAACATCTTGGAAGAAGATCAGTTGGTTCAACAAATATTTAAAACAGATTCTCATGGAATACAAGTGAGAATTGGTCATGAAAATGATATGGAAGCATTTGAGAATTGTAGTATTATTACAGCATCCTATTCGGTTGGTGGAAAAGAGATGGGTACGATTGGCATTTTAGGGCCAACACGAATGGAATACCGAAGAGTCATTAGCGTATTAGATTATATTTCTAAAGATTTGACGAAAATGCTGACTAATTTGTATCAAAGAGACTAAGAATGGTAATATTGACAATTAGTTGTGGGAGAGCTGTCTCTCCCACACTTATTGATAAATTTTGTTTGAATTTTATAGGGAGGTGAACAGGTTGGAAGAACAACAAAAAGACCAAATGGTTGATGACCAAGCCGAAGAAAAGGTGGAACAAACGGAAGAAACCGTTAGTAAAGCTGATGAAGTAGGAGAAGACACGATTGAGGTCATTGATGCTGATGAAAATGAAGTAAATAGCGAACAAACGAAACTTGCGGAATTAGAACAGCAAGTGGCAGAGTTAAATCAACGCTATCTTCGTGTGAATGCCGATTATGAAAATTTTCGTCGCCGTACGAGAGAAGAAAAAGAAGCGGCTGCTAAATATAGAGCACAAAGTATTGTAGAAGAATTATTACCTGTGTTAGATAATTTTGAAAGAGCTCTTTCAGTTTCTGTTGAAAACGATGAGGCAAAATCATTATTACAAGGAATGGAAATGGTGTATCGCCAGCTTCAAGATGCTTTAATAAAAGAAGGTGTAGCTGTCATTGAGGCAAAGGGACAAAAGTTTGATCCTCATTTACACCAAGCTGTCATGCAAGAAGAAAGCAGCGAGCATGAACCAAATGAAGTGATTGAAGAATTGCAAAAAGGTTATAAATTAAAAGACCGCATTATACGACCAGCAATGGTAAAGGTAAATGCATAATGAACGCTTACATAAAAGAACAAAAAAATAGGAGGAAAAGACGATGAGTAAAATTATTGGGATTGACCTTGGTACAACAAACTCTTGCGTAGCAGTAATGGAAGGTGGAGAGGCTGTTGTTATTCCAAATGCAGAAGGAAACCGCACAACTCCATCAGTTGTCGCATTTAAAGATGGAGAGCGTTTAGTAGGTGAAGTGGCAAAACGCCAAGCAATAACAAACCCAAATACTATCATATCAATTAAACGTCATATGGGTACAAGTCACACAGAGGAAGTGGATGGAAAAAAATATACGCCACAAGAAATCTCTGCGATTATTTTACAAAAACTAAAATCAGATGCTGAAGCTTACCTTGGTGAAAAAGTGACAAAAGCTGTTATTACTGTCCCTGCTTATTTTAACGATTCACAACGTCAAGCTACAAAAGATGCTGGAAAAATTGCTGGTCTTGAAGTAGACCGCATTGTTAACGAGCCGACAGCAGCTGCTCTAGCTTATGGCCTTGAAAAAGGAGAAGACCAAACGATCTTAGTATATGACCTTGGTGGTGGTACTTTTGACGTTTCAATTCTTGAGCTAGGTGATGGTTTCTTCGAAGTTAAAGCAACATCTGGTGATAACAAACTTGGTGGAGATGACTTTGACCAAGTGATTATCGATTACCTTGTTGAACAATTTAAAAAAGACAATGGTATTGATTTATCTCAAGATAAAATGGCGATGCAACGTTTAAAAGATGCAGCTGAAAAAGCGAAAAAAGATTTATCAGGTGTAACACAAACCCAAATTTCACTACCGTTTATTACAGCTGATGCTACAGGACCAAAGCACTTAGAGCTTTCATTAAGCCGTGCTAAATTCGAAGAGTTATCTGCTGACCTTGTTGAACGTACACTTGGCCCAACTCGTCAAGCTTTAAAAGATGCTGGTTTAACAGCAAATGAAATTGATAAAGTTGTCCTTGTAGGTGGTTCTACTCGTATTCCAGCAGTACAAGCAGAAATTAAGAAATTAACTGGAAAAGACCCACATAAAGGGGTAAACCCAGATGAAGTTGTTGCTTTAGGGGCTGCAGTACAAGCGGGTGTGTTAACTGGTGATGTAAAAGATGTTGTTCTTCTTGATGTAACACCACTTTCACTCGGGATTGAAACTATGGGTGGCGTCTTTACAAAATTAATTGAGCGAAATACTACAATTCCAACAAGTAAATCACAAGTATTCTCAACAGCGGCTGACAATCAGCCATCTGTAGACATTCACGTATTGCAAGGGGAGCGTGAAATGGCGGCTTACAACAAAACATTAGGTCGTTTCCAATTAACAGATATTCCTCCTGCACCACGTGGAGTACCTCAAATCGAAGTATCCTTTGATATTGATGCAAATGGAATTGTAAATGTAAAAGCAAAAGACTTAGGAACAAATAAAGAACAATCCATTACGATTACTTCTTCTTCAGGTTTATCTGATGATGAAATCGAAAAAATGGTGAAAGAAGCGGAAGCAAATGCGGAAGCGGATAAAAAGCAACGTGAAGAAGCTGACCTTCGCAATGAAGGGGACCACTTAGTCTTTACAACTGAAAAAACGTTAAAAGACTTAGGTGATAAAGTTGACCAAGCGGAAATCGATAAAGCAAACGAAGCGAAAGATAAATTAAAATCTGCGTTAGAAGGAACAGATATTGAAGCGATTCGTACGGCTAAAGACGAGCTTCAAGAAATTGTTCAACAGCTATCTGTAAAATTATATGAGCAAGCTGCTCAAGCCGCACAAGGACAAGAAGGTTCAGAGGGAGCTCAAGCAGAACAAAAATCAGATGACAATGTCGTTGACGCTGATTATGAAGAAGTAAAAGACGAAGAAAAGAAATAATCGAACAAACGGGAAAAGTCAAAGTCAGGGTATCTTGGCTTTGACTTTTTCGAATGTAATGGCACCCTTGCAAAAACAAAAGAAAAAGTGGTAAGATTATCGTTATGTAATAGGAATCGGGAGTGGATAGGATGAGTAAGAGAGATTATTATGACGTACTTGGTGTTGATAAAAATGCGTCGGTTGATGAAGTGAAAAAAGCGTATCGTAAACTTGCTCGGCAATACCATCCAGATGTGAACAAAGCACCGGATGCGACAGAAAAGTTTAAAGAAGTAAAAGAAGCGTATGATACACTAAGTGACCCACAAAAGAAATCACATTACGACCAATTCGGACATTCCAACCCAAATCAAGGGTTTGGTGGATTTGGTGGTGGTGGTCAAGATTTCGGTGGATTTGGCGATATCTTTGATATGTTTTTTGGGGGCGGTGGCAATCGCCGTAACCCGAACGCACCTCGTCAAGGGGCAGACTTGCAATATACAATGACAATTACGTTTAAAGAAGCTGTCTTCGGAAAAGAAACAGAAATTGAAATTCCGCGTGAGGAAGAGTGTCAAACATGTGATGGTTCAGGGGCAAAGCCAGGTACGAAACCGGAAACTTGTTCACATTGTGGTGGCTCTGGACAGTTAAATGTCGAGCAAAATACGGCGTTTGGACGAATTGTGAATCGAAGAGTATGTCACCACTGTAATGGTACTGGGAAATTTATTAAAGAAAAATGCCGTACTTGTGGTGGAGATGGAAAAGTACAAAAACGTAAGAAAATTAAAGTGAAAGTACCAGCAGGAATCGATTACGGTCAACAAATTCGTATTTCTGGTCAAGGGGAGCCAGGTGCAAACGGTGGACCTCCAGGTGATTTATATGTTGTCTTTAATGTAAAACCACATGAGTTTTTTGAACGTGAAGGCGATGACATTTATTGCGAAATGCCGTTAACGTTTACCCAGGTTGCATTAGGCGATGAAATCGAAGTGCCAACATTAGAAGGAAAAGTAAAGCTAAAAATTCCAGCGGGCACACAAACAGGAACAAGCTTCCGCTTGCGTGGTAAAGGGGTTCCCAATGTTCATGGACGAGGCCAAGGTGACCAACATGTGAAAGTGCGTGTCATTACTCCGAGAAACTTAAGTGAGAAACAAAAAGAATTATTACGTGAATTTGGAGTCGAAAGTGGAAACCAAAAAGTCGATGAACAGCAAGAAAATTTCTTTGCTAAAGTGAAACGCGCATTTAAAGGGGAATAATACGAGTATTTGAAATGGAGTTGGTAGAATGAAATGGTCTGAATTTAGTATCCATACGACCCAAGAGGCAGTTGAACCGGTTTGTAATATTTTGCATGAAGCAGGTGCAAGCGGTGTTGTCATTGAAGACCCACAGGACTTAGTAAAGGAGTGGGGAGTAAATCTTGGTGAAATCTATCAACTCTCCCCTGATGATTACCCAGAAGAAGGGGTTATCGTAAAAGCGTATTTTCCAGTCAATAGTTTTTTAGCAGAGACAATTGAAGAAACGAAAGAAGCGATTAATGGGTTATTATTATATGATATTGACCTCGGTTTTAATAAAGTTGTATTACATGAAGTTGAAGAAGAAGATTGGGCAACAGCTTGGAAAAAGTATTACAAGCCAGTAAAAGTATCAAATTCGATTACGATTATTCCTACATGGGAAGAGTATACCCCAGTTCGAGAAGATGAATGCATCATTGAGTTAGATCCTGGGATGGCATTTGGAACAGGTACGCATCCAACGACGGTTTTGTGTATACAAGCTTTGGAAAAGTGGATGAAAAAAAGAGATACGGTTATTGACGTTGGAACAGGTTCAGGTGTCTTAAGTATTGCTGCTGCAAAGCTAGGAGCGAAAAGTGTACTAGCACTTGACCTTGATGATGTTGCGGTGAAAAGTGCTCAAACGAATGTTGAACTAAATCAAGTCGAACATATTGTTAGTGTAAAACAAAATAATTTGATCGAAGGCATTCACGAATCAAAAGATGTGATTGTTGCCAATATTTTGGCTGAAATTATTGTTAGATTTGTTGAAGACGCAGCAAAAGTACTGAAGCAAGATGGCATTTTTATTACATCAGGAATCATTCAACGGAAAAAGCAAGAAGTAAAAGATGCCCTCCTCGCCCATCAATTTACGATTGAAGAAATCATTGAAATGGAAGATTGGGTTGCCATTATAGCAAAAAAGGCGTAGTGGGTGAAGAGATGCAGCGATATTTTGTAAAGCCAGAGCAAATGACGGAAACAACCGTTGAAATTATTGGTGAGGATGTAAAGCATATTGCCCGAGTGATGAGAATGTCACAAGGAGATAAAATAATTTGTTGCAATAATCAGGGAAGAGTCTGTAAAGTAGAGATTGAGAGCATTTCAGATCAAGCTGTGCATACAAATATTTTGGAAGATATCACGACAAACACAGAGCTGCCTATCAACGTTACGATTGTCCAAGGCTTACCTAAAGGAGACAAGTTAGATACGATTGTCCAAAAAGGAACAGAGCTAGGAGCTTCCATGTTTATTCCGTTTCAAAGTGAACGGACGATTGTAAAATGGGACCGAAAAAAACAAGAGAAGAAAATCGAACGTCTTGAAAAAATAGCGAAAGAAGCAGCAGAGCAATCATACCGAGCCAAAATTCCTTATATCACACAATCGATGTCAGTAGAGGAAATTATTCAAAAGACAAAATCCTATACAACAAAGATGATCGCTTATGAGGAAAAAGCCAAAAAAACAGATGAACCAAGTCAATTGTATAAACTGTTGAATCATACAAATCGAGGGGATTCTTTCGTATGTGTTATCGGACCTGAAGGCGGGTTAACAACGAAGGAAGTAACAAAGCTTACTGATGCAGGATTTATCCCTTGTAGTTTAGGGCCACGAATCGTAAGAACAGAAACCGCAGCAATGTATGTGTTATCAGCAGTCTCTTACCATTTTGAAATTATGTGAGGTGGAAATAATGTCATCAGTAGCATTTCATACATTAGGTTGCAAAGTAAATCATTATGAAACAGAAGCCATTTGGCAATTGTTTAAAAGTGAAGGTTATGAAAAAGTAGAGTTCGAAACGGCTGCCGATGTTTATGTTATAAATACATGTACTGTCACGAATACAGGGGATAAAAAGAGTCGTCAAGTCATTCGACGTGCGATCCGAAAAAATCCAGATGCAGTTATTTGTGTTACTGGCTGTTACGCGCAAACATCACCAGCAGAAATTATGGCGATACCAGGTGTCGACATCGTAGTAGGCACGCAAGATCGAAATAAAATGCTTGGGTATATTGAACAATTTAAAGAAGAACGAAAGCCAATAAATGGTGTAGGAAATATTATGAAATCACGGGTGTATGAAGAACTCGATGTTCCTGCCTTTACGGACCGAACACGAGCCTCTTTAAAAATCCAAGAAGGCTGCAATAACTTTTGTACGTTTTGTATCATCCCGTGGGCAAGAGGTCTTATGCGTTCAAGAGACCCACAAGAAGTTATTAAACAAGCAACTCAGCTTGTTGAAGCTGGTTATAAGGAAATTGTGTTAACTGGAATTCATACAGGTGGGTACGGGGAAGATTTAAAAGATTATAGTTTAGCCCGTTTGTTAGAAGAATTAGAGTTAGTTGAAGGCTTGAAACGAATTCGAATTTCATCGATTGAGGCAAGCCAAATTACAGATGAAGTGATTTCTGTTATTGATAAATCAACAAAAATTGTACGCCATTTGCATATTCCGATTCAATCAGGCTCAGACACGGTATTAAAGCGAATGAGACGAAAATATTCAATGGCCTTTTTTGCTGAACGTCTAGAACGATTGAAAGAAGTGTTACCAGGATTAGCGGTGACATCCGATGTCATTGTTGGATTCCCAGGAGAAACAGCTGAAGAATTCCAAGAAACATATGATTTTATCGCAAAGCATAAATTTTCCGAACTTCATGTGTTTCCTTATTCAAAACGAACAGGTACACCTGCAGCAAGAATGGAAGACCAGGTTGATGAAGATGTGAAAAACGAACGCGTTCATCGTCTCATTGAATTATCGAATCAACTTGCGAAAGAATATGCATCACAGTTTGAGGGAGAAGTATTAGAAATCATTCCAGAAGAACGAGACAAAGACAACCCTGAAAGCGGACTGTATATTGGCTATACCGATAATTATTTAAAAGTAAAAGTAGCAGGTACTGATGAGCTCATTGGTGAAATTGTAAAAGTTAAAATTACAAAAGCCGGGTATCCTTATAACGAAGGGGAATTTGTCCGCATCGTGTCTGAACAAAAAGAAGTGGTTCACGGATAAGGATAACGTTTTCTTTATAAAAATAGGCTCAAGCTGTCGAGAATAGATCGACAGCTTTTTTTAAAAGATAAGAAAAGTTTTGAAAGCTTATCCTAGAACAGCGAAGGCTTGCACCTGTGTGTGTTTCTTTACGGACATCTGTTCCGCTAATTCAACAAAAAATAAGGTTTTTCAAAAGCTATCGGACATTTGTTCCGTTATATTATGAAAAAGAGCAAATTTAAACACAGTTTCTGGTCCAATAACGGAACAGATGTCCGTAAGAAATAAACAAACCTAGCTTTTAATCGAAATAGAGGAATAGATGTCCGATAAATAGCTCTTAGGAGTATAGTGGATAGCATTATTTGATAAGTGAGAATTATGGTATGATAGAAAATGGAAATGTAAAAGAGAAAGGATTGGAAATATGAATATCGGACAAATGATCGACCACACATTGCTGAAGGCGGATGCGACAAAAGAACAAATTTTAACATTATGTAATGAAGCAAAAGAATATCAGTTTGCCTCTGTTTGTGTAAACCCAACATGGGTGAAATATTGTGCCCAACTATTAGCTGACACACCAGCTGTAAAAGTGTGTACAGTAATTGGGTTTCCTTTAGGAGCAACAGCGACAGAAGTAAAGGCATTCGAAACAAAAACAGCGATTGCCCATGGTGCAACAGAAGTAGATATGGTCATAAATATTGGCGCGTTAAAAGATAAAAATGATGCTTTAGTAGAAGAGGACATAAGAGCTGTTGTACAAGAAGCAAAAGGAAAAGCACTAACAAAAGTAATTATTGAAACAAGCCTGTTAAACGAAGAAGAAAAAAGAAGAGCATGCGAACTAGCTGTTAAAGCAGGGGCAGACTTTGTCAAAACATCAACAGGATTTTCAACAGGTGGAGCAACCGTAGAAGATATCGCGCTCATGAGAAAAGTAGTCGGACCAGAAATCGGAGTCAAAGCCTCTGGCGGAGTAAGAGACGCAGCCGGAGCTAAAGCAATGACAGAAGCCGGAGCAACAAGAATCGGAGCCAGCGCCGGAATCGCCATCATCAAAGGCAAAAAAGGAACAACAGAATACTAAAGCAGAAGGACCAAAAGGTGAACTTCCTTTTGGTCCTTCTGCGTCAGTGAAGAGAAGCCGCTGCCGTTCTTTAAGCATCGAGAAGCGATCTTCTTCTCGAATGCGCGCAGCGAGCGGAACGAAACAGACCAAAAGGTGAACTTCCTTTTGGTCCTTCTGCTATAAATGTCGGCCGTGGACGGCAGTGATAAATGTAGCAAACATTGAAATAAACGGGAAAAATAATAATGAGCAGACAATATTAAATATCATGCTAGCATGGGCTAGTTGTAAGCTTGGTAAATCAGCCAATGAACTAGCGACAGCACTAAGTAATCCGATGAGAGGCAAAAATAGTAATACCCCAATAACATTCAACCAAATATTAGCGTAAGCGACAAGCTTAGCTTCTCTTCCGGCACCGAGACTAGCAAGGTAGGCTGTCACACAAGTTCCAATATTGGCACCAAGCATAATCGCAACACTTGATGGTAAGGATAAGACATCTTCATTTAAAAATCCCATTGCAATTGCAGTAGTAGCCGTACTCGATTGTATAATAGCGGTTAACACAGTGCCAATCGCAACACCTAAAATATAAACCTCATTCGTGATTTCAAAAAAAGAATGAAAGATGGGAATGCTGGCTAACGGATACGCTAAAGTTTCAAGCCCATCCATGGCAACAAAAATACAAGCAAGTCCAAAACAAACACATCCTAAAGAATACGTTAACGCTTTTGGAATGAGCAGTAAAAGCAATCCTAAAAATAACATGGGTAGTATATAAGAAGACAAATCAATCGCAATGAGCTCTAAAGTTAAACACGTCCCGATATTGGCCCCTAATATTAGACCGATTGAGTGGCGAAAGGTGATAAAACGAGCAGCCACAAGTCCAACAACAATCACCATTAAAGCTGAGCTACTTTGGATGACTGCAGTAATGAGTGTTCCTGCTAGAAGCCCTTTCCACGGGGCACTTGTCATCTTATGTAAAACTTGTCTTACTCGTTCTTCCCCTAAATTTAATAACCCAAACCGCATGATAATCATGCCAAATAGAAATATCGATATAAAAACAGCAAGTAGGGAAAGAATTTCTTTCGTCATTAGTATCACCTCTATATTAAATGTATGGACAAGGAATTCAGACAATGACAGAAAAAAAGATAAATATAATGATTGAAAATTTAGATAATATCAGTTATAGTAAAAAATGTAATAGGAATTGTATTATTTTTCAATTAACATACTAGATGGTTAGTTATTTTTTTACATCAAACATACCGACTGGTTAGTTAGTATTTGTGAACAATAATCTATGGTTCTCAAGGTTTATTTTATTTTTTATGTTCATAACATACTAACCGGTTAGTATAATATAAGAGAAGGAGGAACATTACTTGTACTTTGAGCATTCCGAAAAAGTAAAGCGCTTACAAGATGAGCTACTGCAGTTTATGGATGAAGTGATATATCCAAACGAAAAAGTGTATGAAGAACAATTGTGTAAAGAAAATCGATTCTCAAAAATCCCTCCCATCATGGAAGAAATGAAAGCAAAAGCAAAAGAGCGAAACCTATGGAATTTATTTTTACCTGAAAGTGAATATGGAGCAGGTTTAACAAATGTTGAATATGCACCCCTTTGTGAAATCATGGGGCACTCCCCGATTGCACCTGAAGTGTTTAATTGTAATGCTCCAGATACAGGCAATATGGAGGTGTTAGCTAGATACGGTACCCAAAAACAAAAAGATAAATGGCTTACTCCACTTTTACAAGGGGACATTCGGTCAGCTTTTGCAATGACAGAGCCAGCTGTAGCTTCCTCTGATGCGACGAATATCCAATCAGAAATTCGTCGTAGTGGGGATGGTTATATAATAAATGGAAAAAAATGGTGGTCCTCTGGTGCTGGTGATCCAAGATGCAAAATTTTAATTTTTATGGGGAAAACCGACCCAAATGCTCATAAATACGAACAACAATCTATGATTCTAGTTCCACTCGATACTCCAGGCATAACGATTGAACGAATGTTACCGGTGTTTGGATATGATGATGCACCACACGGTCATGCTGAAATTACATTTAACAATGTCCGTGTTCCGGCAGAAAACATGTTGTTAGGAGAAGGGATGGGGTTTGCTATAGCTCAAGGCCGATTAGGACCAGGCCGAATCCATCATTGTATGCGAACGATAGGAGCAGCAGAAAGAGCATTATCAATTTTATGTAACCGTGTAATTCATCGTGAGGCATTTGGAAAACCGTTGGCTGAGCAAGGAGTAATAAGAGAATGGATAGCGAAATCAAGAATTGAAATTGAGCAAGCAAGGCTATTAACGATGAAAGCAGCATATATGATGGACACTGTCGGAAACAAACAAGCGAAAAAAGAGATTGCTATGATAAAAGTCGTTGCTCCAAATATTGCTCTTCATGTGATTGACAGAGCAATTCAAGCATTAGGAGGGGCAGGTGTCAGCAACGATTTCCCACTCGCTTTTCAATATGCAAGTATTCGAACATTACGGTTAGCGGATGGCCCTGATGAAGTCCATCAAGAAGCGGTCGCCAAATTAGAATTAAAGCCTTATTACAGAAAGGATGAGGGATGATGAAAAAAAGATGGTTATCACTTTATCATGAATCATTACATGAAACGACAACGGTCCAATCAAAATCTTTATATGAGCTTCTTCTCCAAACGCAAAACAAATCAGGGGATAGTACAGCTCTTACTTTTTATGAGCATAAGTGGACATATAACCAATTGGTACAAATGGCAGAAGCATTTGCTAGTGCCCTTCATCAGGAACAATTTCAAAAAGGGGATCGTCTTGCGATTATGTTACCAAACTGTCCTCATTATGTATTTAGCTTATTTGCGACATTTCGAGTAGGGGGAACGGTTGTTCAAGTAAACCCAATGTATGTCGCTAGAGAGCTAGAGTATATATTAAATGATTCTGGGGCTACACATATTGTCATTTTATCCGACTTATATCCGATACTAGAGCAAGTAAGAGAAAAGACGAGTGTAAAAAAAGCGATTGTCGTTAGTTTAAAAGCTGATTCAGACCTTCAACTTTCAGAAGGTGACGAACACTTTGAAGACTTTTTGAAAAAAGGAACAAAGGGAGCACCAACAGTTGATATCAATCCTGAAGAGGATATTGCTGTTCTTCAGTACACGGGAGGAACGACAGGTGTATCTAAAGGAGTTATGCTCACTCATTTAAATTTTATTTCAAATATAGAGCAAACTTATGACTTTATGTACCGTGTCCGAGATGATATACCGGAAAATGCCAAAATTATGAATGTGCTCCCGCTGTTTCATATTTTCAGTTTAACTTGTGCCAATTTCTTAACGGTTCGAATTGGTGGAAACCAAATTTTACTTCCGCGTTTTGAAATGCGAGAGGTCCTTGAAACATTAAAAAGAGAACAGCCATTTTCCTTTTCAGGTGTACCGACAATGTATGTTGGCTTTAATGCTGTTGGTGAACATCAGAAGTTTGACCTTGATAAAATTAAAGCTTTTATTAGTGGGGGTTCTTCCTTACCAGTTGAAGCATTAGAAACGTTTGAAAAAGCGGTGAACAATCAAATTTGTGAAGGTTATGGCTTATCAGAAACAGCGCCAGTGACCCATTTTAATCCGTCATTTCGAGAAAGAAAAGCAGGCAGTATCGGGATTCCGATTCCAAGTACAGATGCTAGAGTTGTTCGTGAAACAGATGCAGGGATTGAAGAAGTTCCAATTGGTGAAGTAGGTGAACTCGTCATTAAAGGTCCTCAAGTGATGAAAGGCTATTGGCGCAAAGAAGAAGTGACAGCGCAAACGATAAAGGATGGCTGGCTTTTTACAGGCGATTTAGCAAAGATGGATGAGGATGGGTATTTTTATATAGTTGATCGAAAAAAAGATATGATTATTGCAAGCGGTTACAATGTATATCCGCGAGAAATCGAAGAAGTAATTTATCAACATGATGCAGTGCAGGAAGTCATTGTTTTAGGAGTTCCAGATGCATACCGTGGAGAGACTATTAAAGCTTATATCACACCAAAACCGAATACAACATTAACAGAGGAGTCGATCATACAATTTTGTCAAAAATACTTAGCAGCCTACAAAGTTCCTAAACTAGTAGAGTTTCGAGATGAGCTTCCAAAATCAGCAGTTGGAAAATTACTTAAGCGAAAACTCCGCGATGAGGAACTTCAAAAACAAAACACGAACCAATTGTCGTAAAGGAGGCCCATGATGAATGCACTCTCATTATTTCAATTAACAGGGAAAACCGCGATCGTAACAGGAGGAGGACGAGGATTAGGGGCACAAATCGCCCACGCCTTTGCCGATGCGGGAGCAAATGTTGTCATTTGTTCCCGGAAAAAAGAAGCGTGTGATGAAGTGGCAAAGGAGTTAGAGGAAAAAGGGGTCCAAACATTATCCCTCGCATGTGATGTGACAAGCGAAACTGATGTCACGAATGTAGTAGAACAAACCGTCAACAGGTTTGGTACTATCGATATTCTTGTCAATAATAGTGGAGCAACATGGGGAACACCAGTTGTTGATATGCCGAGCGAAGCATGGAAAAAAGTAATGGACGTGAATGTAACGGGAACGTTCTTAATGGCAAAAGCGGTTGGAAAAGTGATGATTGAACAAAAAAACGGAAAAATCATAAATATTGCTTCAGTAGCGGGCTTAAGGGGAGCTGACCCTAAATATATGGATACGATTGTGTACAACACGAGTAAAGGGGCTGTGATTACGTTTACGAAAGATTTAGCTGCAAAATGGGGGCAACATCAAATTAACGTGAATGCCATAGCACCAGGCTTTTTCCCAACGAAAATGTCAAAAGGATTATTAGAACATGGTGGAAATTTAATTTTAGAACGAACCCCTTTACAAAGATTTGGAAATGAAGATGACTTGAAAGGAGCAGCTTTATTTTTAGCATCGCAAGCTTCTGATTATGTGACAGGAGAAGTTGTTGTTGTTGATGGTGGTATGAATGCGATGTAGCGAGTATCAGTCAAACTCAGCGAAAACCGAAGAGAAAATGTTCAATAGAAGAGTTCTAATAGACAAAACACTATGAAAAAACGTGTGAAGTAATTTTCGTGATTTCAAAGATGGCTTTAAAAGGAGGGGAAATATCATGTCAAAACGAGATCCGGTCATTGTAGCTGCCGTACGGACACCGATTGGAAAGCAAGGAGGAGCAATGGCTTCGTTAAAAGCACATGAATTTGGAGCTGTTGTTATTAAAGAGGCTTTAAGTCGTGCAAAGGTTCATGCAGAACATGTTGATGATGTTATTTTTGGAAATGTGTTAAGTGGCGGAGGCAACATTGCTAGATTATCTGCATTACAAACAGGACTATCACTATCGATTCCAGGAGTTACGGTTGACCGTCAGTGTGGATCAGGAATTAATGCCATAAACTTAGCGGCGCAAGCGATAAAAGCTGGAGATTGCGAGATTGTCGTTGCAGGTGGTACAGAAAGTATGAGTCGTGCCCCTTTCTTATTAGAAAAACCGACAAAAGCATATGCTACAGCTCCGCCAAAGATTTTACCAGCACAACTCTCTCCGAAAGAAATTGGAGATCCACCGATGGGGATAACGGCTGAAAATCTAGCAAACGAATATTCGATTACTAGAGAAGAACAGGATAAGTATGCCCTTTGCAGTCAACAAAAAATGGCTAAAGCGATGAAACAAGGCTATTTTACAGAGCAAATAGTTCCGATTTCCATACCTACTCGAAAAGGCGAACCGATTGTGTTTCAAGAAGATGAACATCCTAGACCAAATACATCGTTAGAAGCATTAGCGAAACTTCCCCCTGCTTTTATCCAAGGTGGCTCAGTAACTGCTGGGAGTAGTTCAGGCTTGAATGATGCAGCTTCTGCACTTGTACTTATGTCAAGAGAAAAAGCAGAAGAACTCGGGGTAAAACCGTTGGGTGCAGTTATTGGGTATACGGTTACCGGTGTCGACCCAAATAAAATGGGGATTGGTCCTGTCCCAGCGATACATGCGTTAGTTGAAAAAACAAAAGTGTCATTAGATGAAGTTGATTTTGTTGAAATCAATGAAGCCTTTGCCGCTCAAATATTAGCATGTAATAAAGAACTAGGCATCCCTGATGAAAAGTTGAATGTCAATGGTGGCGCGATTGCCCATGGACATCCACTTGGTGCGACAGGAGGAATATTAATAACAAAAGCAGTGTATGAATTAAAGCGACGCCAAGGGACATATGCAGTTGTGTCAGCTTGTATTGGTGGTGGTCAAGGAATCGCAACATTGCTGAAACGAGAGGAGGATTAATTCGTGCGTCTTGAAGGAAAGGTCGCGATTATTACTGGAGCTAGCAGCGGAATTGGTCGAGCAACAGCATTTAGATTCGCAGAAGAAGGGGCAAAACTAGTTTTAACAGATATAAAGATAGACCAAGGACAACAGTTACAACAAACACTGACAAACGATGGGTATGATGCCTTATTTGTTAAAGCTGATGTAACAAACGAAACAGAAATTCAACAAGTAGTAAATAAGACGATTAGTCAATTTGGCCGAATCGATATTCTCTTCAATAATGCCGGCATTGGCAATGAAGAAAAAAGACTTGTAGACATGAAGAGTGAAGAATGGGATAAGGTCATTAATGTGAATTTAAAGTCAATATTTCTTGGGATGAAATATGTTATCCCAGAAATGATGAAGCAAACAGGTGGCTCCATTATTAACACTTCTAGTCTTTTAGGGATTAAAGGGAAAAAATATGTAGCGCCGTATAATGCATCAAAAGCTGGTGTCCTAACGTTGACGAAAAATGCAGCTCTAGAATATGGGGAACAAAATATTCGCGTTAATGCGATTGCGCCTGGAGTCATTGACACACCTATTATCGATGAATGGAGAAAACATCCAGAGAAGTGGAACATTATTTCAAGAGCAAATGCGTTAAGAAGATTAGGCACTCCGATAGAGGTCGCCAACGTTGTTGTTTTCTTAGCATCCAAAGAATCTTCTTTTATTACAGGAACGACGATTATGGTCGATGGTGGAGGCTTGACATTTTAAGTGGAATTTAGGTAAACCTAAAGTGAGGTGTACAACGGTATGGTATACTAAAAAATGACTTGAGAATAGTGAGGAGCTTGCAACATGAAAGAAAAAATCTTTGAAAAAAGCATCATTTTATTTGGGAAAAATGGGTTTACGGAAACTTCAATCCAACATATAGTTGAAGAGCTAGGCGTCACGAAAGGAACCTTTTACTATTATTTTACTAGTAAAGAAGAATTGCTAATGGAAATCCATTTGCGTTTTATCAATGAGTTACTTCAAACGCAAAAAGCGATTGTTGAAGATGAATCAAAATCTGCTAAAGAGAAATTACACGGAATCGTTTATATGTTATTAAAAAACATTGAAGGTCAAGGACAAAGTGCAAAAGTCTTTTTCCGTGAAATGCAAAATTTAAATGAAGAACATTTACAAGATATTTTTAAGAAAAGAGACCAATTCCGAAAGCAAACGCAATTTGTCATTGAAAAAGGTATGGAAATGGGTGAATTTCGGCAAGACATTAATGCTGAAATTATTACGTTGGCGATATTAGGTGCTGCAAACTGGGGCTATCATTGGTTTGATCCAAAGGGTCCATTAACAGAATTGCAAATCTCAGATATATACTTAGATTTAATTATAAATGGAATTCAAGCTTAATTCATTCACTCTTCTACTCTTGCTAGAGTGGAGTATTGTAATAACATACTAACCGGTTAGTCAAGGAAGGTGGATATGAACATGAATATTGATAATATTAAAAGAATTACAGTGTTAGGTGCAGGTTCTATGGGTCATCAAATTGCAATGTTATGTGCGCTAGGTGGCTATGAAACTACGATTCAAGATATAGAAGAAACAGCATTACAAAAAGCAAAAGAGAGTTTAGAGTACCAAATCGGGAAATGGATGAAAAAAGGAAAAATATCTGAGGCTGATAAGGAAGCGGCATTTTCACGATTAACATTTGTTACAAGTTTAGAAGAAGCAGTTATTCATACAGATTTTGTAATCGAAGCGATAGTCGAAAAACTAGATGTGAAGCAGCAAGTGTTTCAAAAAGTAGATCAACTTGCACCTCCACATGCCATTTTAGCAACAAACTCGTCAACGATCGTCAATTCAAAAATTGCCGCAGTCACAAATCGACCTGAAAAAGTTTGTAATATGCATTTCTTTTTCCCACCATTAGTGATGGATTGTGTTGAAGTTGTGAAAAGTGAGCAAACCTCAGATGAAACAGCCCAAATTACAATGAATTTATGTAAGCGCATTAATCGTACGGCAGTGCTGCTTCATAAAGAAATTTCTGGATTTATTGCGAACCGAATTTTAGGAGCGTTAACAAGAGAAGCGGTTTCTCTTTATGAAGAAGGATATGCTGACTTTGAAGATATCGACCTCATTTGTACAAAAGCACTAAATCACCCAATTGGACCATTTGCTTTAATGGACTTATCTGGGATTGATATTGCCTATTTTGTCGACCAGCAACGCTATGCAGAAACAGGAGATCCAAATGACAAGCCACCAAAATGTGTAGAGGAGAAAGTAAAAGCAGGTACTCTAGGAAGAAAGACGGGGCAAGGCTGGTATAACTATGAACAGGTAGAGGTGAAATAAATGGAATCACAGGTTGTTGAGCTTGAAATAGAGAAGGGAATTGCAACAGTCACAATAAATAATCCCCCTCTGAATGTGTTAAGTGCTAAAGTAGTTAAACAATTACAGAGCGTGTTTACTGAACTTGAAACTGACGAAAAAGTTATCGTTGTGATTTTAACAGGAGCAGGAAACACCGCATTCATGGCAGGAGCAGATATAAAGGAGTTTCCTCATCTTATGGATGACCCAAATATGAAAGAAAGTGTATTGGCAACACATGCTGTTTACAATCAAATTGACTTCTTACACAAACCGACGATTGCCGTATTAAATGGCTTAACTTTTGGTGGAGGATGTGAACTGGCATTAACTTGTGATATACGCATCGCAGAAGAGCATAGTCAAATCGGATTACCGGAAGTAAAGCTTGGATTATTTCCTGGAAGTGGGGGGACGCAACGATTACCTAGGTTAATTGGAGAAGCAAAGGCAAAAGAAATGATGTTTACAGGGGATCCTATTTCAGCCCTAGAAGCGGAGAAAATAGGGTTAGTGAATCATGTTGTTTCAACAGGAGAAGGGATGGAAAAAGCAAAGAATCTGGCCAACAAAATCGCCCGTCATTCTCTTCAATCATTATCTCGTATAAAAAAAGCAGTAGATGAAGGTGGAGAGCAACATTTAGCTGCGGGAATTGAACTTGAAGCCTCATTATTTGAAGCGGTGTTTCGCACTGAAGATGTTCGAGAAGGTGTTTCAGCTTTTATCGAAAAGCGTAAGCCAAGTTTTCAGCACCGCTAAAGGAGTGAATGCCATTGACCTATAAAGATACGATTTCGGTTCGGCCAGGTGAAGAACTCGATAAAGATAAAGTAGAACGATTTTTACGAAGACAACTCAGTGACCTTCCTGAGGCCCCATTAAAAATTGAACAATTTCCATCAGGTCATTCGAATTTAACGTACGCCCTTCAAATTAGTAATTGGGAAGCAGTACTGCGAAAAAGACCATTAGGACCTGTTGCTGCAAAGGCTCATGATATGAAACGTGAATCATTTATACTACAAGAAATTCATCCGTTTTTTCCACTTGCCCCAAAGCCAATCTTATATTATGAGAACTCTGACTTAATTGGTAGTGAATTTTTTATTATGGAACGAAGAAGAGGGATTGTGATTGATACGCAATTTCCAGAAGAAATCGTTCCTACGAAAGAAATGAATGAGACAATTTCAAATCTTATGGTTGAATCTTTAGTGAAGCTTCATGATATTGATTTTTCAAAAACAAAATTACTAGACATTAGTCGTCCTGAAGGGTTTTTAGAGAGACAAGTGCTTGGGTGGATAAAAAGATATGAAAAGGCGAAAACGGATGAGGTTCCTCATGTTGAACAGTTAACAGCATGGCTTGCCAAACATATCCCGTCGTCTTTACCACCAACGATTATTCATTACGACTTTAAATTAAACAATGCGATGTTTTCACCTTCGTTTACGGAGATGAATGGATTATTCGATTGGGAAATGGCTACGATTGGTGACCCGTTAGCAGATCTCGGTGTGGCGTTGAGTTATTGGATTCAAGAAGATGACCCTTCTTTATTAAAGCAAGGATTCGGGAAACCACCTGTTACGGTATTACCAGGTTTTTACACGCGACAACAATTTGCAGAACAGTATGCAAAACGAAGTGGGCGAGATCTTCAACATCTCAATTACTATATCACATTTGCCTATTTTAAATTAGCGGTCATCGCTCAACAAATTTATTATCGTTATAAAATGGGGCAAACAAAAGATCCACGTTTTGCGCGTTTTAATGAAACCGTCGCCTCTTTAATAACACATGGAAGAGAAACATCACTGCAAGCTTTTCGTTAGGAGGAAATGATGAGGACATTACAAGTCATATTAAAAAAAGAAGACATCATCCCTGAAAAGCTTACAAGTAATATTGTGATTGTATTAGATGTTCTTTTAGCAACTTCAACGATAGTGTCGTTGTTCCAGCATAAAGCGAAGTCTATTCTTCCATTAGAAAAGAAAGAAGATGTTACCTACGTTTCTACACTATATGAAAAAAAAGACACAATCTTTATTGGTGAGTATGAGGGTCAAACATTGGAAGGTTTTTTATCACCAAACCCTCTTGAACTACAACGTCAAGTGGAAAACAAACACGTAATTTTATCAACAACGAATGGGACAGTTGCGATTGTGAAAGCAAAAGCTGCAAAGCAACTTTATATTGCAAGTCTATTAAATGCAACGGCAATTGTTAAAGAGATTTATCAAACGATAGAAAAGGCTCAGTCGGTCGTTATCGTTTGCTCAGGGTCTTCCAATCAATTTTGCTTAGAAGACTTCTATGGTGCTGGTTATCTTATCCGTGAGTTTTTGGCTCACGAAAAAGGGTGGAGGTTAACAGATTCAGCGAAGGCAGCACTTTCTTTTTACAAGACAGGAAACGCGAACACGATACTGCGGGAATCGCAAGTAGGAATGCTTTTAGCTCAATACGGTTATGATGAAGCACTTGACTATGTTGCACAAAAAGGAATTTATACGGTTGTACCGGTGTTTAATGGCCATGAAATTATTAAAAAGGAGGAGTAAGTATGGAAACAAAAATGGAAATAAGAGGTGGACAATTTCTAACGTCTGAAATCGAAGCAGATATGGTTTTTACTCCAGAAGACTTTTCTGATGAGCATCACATGATAAAGCAAACAGGGAAACAGTTTATTGAAAATGAAGTATACCCGAAAAGAGAAACAATAGAAGAACAAGATTTTGATACGGTTGTTTCGCTTTTACGTAAGGCAGGGGAATTAGGGTTACTAGCCCATAGTATTCCAGAATCTTACGGTGGATTAGGGTTAGACAAGATGAGTAATGCTGTTGTCGGTGAAATGGTCGGTCGTGCCGGTACTTATGGGGTTGCCCATTCAAATCAAACATGTATTGCAACGTTACCGATTACGTATTACGGTACAAAGCAGCAAAAACAAAAGTATTTACCGAAATTAGCATCTGGTGAGTATATAGGGGCATATTGTTTAACCGAACCAGGTTCCGGCTCAGATGCTTTAGCAGCAAAAACAACAGCGGTATTAAACGAACAAAATACTCATTATATTTTAAACGGAACAAAACTTTATATTACAAATGCTGGCTTTTCAGATACGTTTATCGTTTATGCAAAAGTAGATGGAACTAAATTTACAGCTTTCATAGTAGAAAAAGACTTTCCGGGTCTTTCGCTTGGACCAGAAGAAAAAAAGATGGGAATTAAAGGTTCTTCAACGCGTTCTGTCGTGCTTGAAGATTGCCTTGTACCGATAGAAAATGTCTTAGGAGAAATAGGAAATGGTCATCTCATTGCCTTAAATGTCTTGAATTTAGGACGGTTTAATTTGGGGGCTGCTTGTATGGGAGGAGCAAAAGCAGCACTTGGGTTAGCCATTGAGCACACGACACAAAGAAAGCAGTTTAATAGATTAATAGCTGATTTTGGTGCCACAAAAGAAAAAATTGCAAAAATGGCTTGTAAGCTTTATACGGCAGAATCTCTGCAATATCGCTCTGCTGGTTTACTAGAAGGGGTACTACACGATGTTTATGATATTGAGGACCGTTCTCTTGTCACGAAACGATTAATGGAATTTGCGATGGAATGCGCAATTTGTAAAGTCTATGGCTCTGAAGTGCTAGATTATGTCGTCGATGAGTCGTTACAACTTCATGGAGGAGCGGGGTATATTAAAGAATACCCGATAGAGCAGGCTTATCGAGATTCTAGAATTAATCGAATTTTTGAAGGAACAAACGAAATTAACCGTCTCCTTATCCCAGGCACTTTTTTTAAGAAAGGCGCAAAGGGTGAACTACCGATACAACATGCGATAGAGAGTGCAGTAATGGAGCTGAAACAAAACGATGAAAGTCGGGAAGTCGAGCAATTATCTGAAGTACGAGCAGTTGTATCATCTATCAGACGTGCTTTTTTAACCTTAGCCGGATTTGCATATGAACAACTGGGTGACCAACTAACAGAACATCAAGAGGTGACAATGAAGTTAGCGGATATCGCCATTGAATTATATGCTAGTGAATCGACATTGTTACGAACTGTAAAAGCGATAGAAAAGCAAGGGGAAGAAAAGGCTGACCTAAAAAAGCAAATGATGATTTCTAGTATTCAAGGTAGTCTACAAAAAGTGGATGCGTTAACAAAGCAATTGCTTTATGGTTTTGATGTTTCACAAAAGCGAGATGGCTTATTGAAGTTTTTAGCAACAGAGTTTTCCTGCTATTCATTTTCAAGTGCGACGAAGCGAAATCGGGATATCGCGAACTTTATCATTGAAGCAAGGGAGTATAGATGTGATTAAGGAGGTGAATTTGTGCAGAGATTTCAACATGACATTGCGGTTATCACAGGGGCAGGAAGTGGAATTGGGAAAGAAGTTGCTATTCAACTAGCATTAGAAGGGGCAAAAATATGTTTGGTCGGTCGGACGTTGCAAAAGCTTGAAGCCGTAACAAGAGAGATTAATGAACGTTTCGGTAAAAACACCGCCTCTTACTATCAAACCGATGTAACGAACGAAAAGGAAATCGAAAAATTAGCTGGTCACCTTAAAGACAAGTATGGACATATAACGGTATTAGTAAATAATGCCGGAATGTCTTCAGGTAGTTCAATAGTAAACCTTGATCAGTCTGAGTGGGAAAAAGTTCAAACGGCAAATGTAACAAGTGTATTTTTAATGTCAAAACATATGGCATCGTTGATAGAGGGAGAAAATAAAGCGATTGTGAATATTGCTTCGTTATCAGGACATAAAGCAGGAGCGAAAATCCCTCATTATAGTACAGCAAAAGCAGCGGTTATTCACTTTACAAAAGCATTAGCAGCAGAGCTTGCCCCAAAAGGAATTCGAGTCAATTCTGTCTCACCAGGATTTGTCGAGACGCCAATGACAGCCGGAAATCTTGAAAATGAACAGTTTCAAAAGACGATTCAACGGCATACGGCTCTGAATCGAATCGGACAGCCGCACGAAATCGCGAAGGTCGTTGCATTTGTTGCCTCATCCGATGCTAGTTATATGACAGGAACTGACTTGCTTGTTGATGGTGGTTGGCTTATTACATAAGTCAAAATCCAGTCATAAAAAAAGAGATAGTTTCTAAGGAAAGACAAACAAAAGGGAGTGTTAATATGAAAGCGATTCAACTAAGTCAATATGGTGGTCCAGAAGTACTCAAACTCGTCGAACTTGACGTACCTGCTCCGAAGGAAAATGAAGTGTTACTCGAAATTAAAGCGATTGGTGTAAATTATGCGGATACTGCTAGACGAGAGGGGCAATATGTCATTCCTACCCCTTTACCGTTTGTTCCAGGGGCCGAAGTAGCCGGTATTGTTACTGCTGTTGGTGAACAAGTAAAAAAAACAAAGGTAGGGGATAAAGTCGTCACCTTGTTAAGCTCAAAACGAGCAACGGGATATGCTGAATATACGGTGGCACATGAGTCTGGTTTAATCCCCGTCCCAGAAAATGTGAGCTTTGAGCAAGCTTGTGCGCTTCCATTACAAGGTTTAAGTGCCTACCATATATTAAAAACGATGGGACGTCTAGAAAAGGACGAAACCGTATTGATTCATGCGGCAGCTGGAGGAGTTGGCTCGTTAGCGGTCCAGCTAGCAAAACATTTTGGAGCGGGGAATATAATCGCCACTGCAAGCACGGAAGAAAAGCGATCGGTTGCCAAACAACTTGGGGCAGATGTGACAGTCAATTATACAGAGGAAAACTGGTATGAGCGTGTGTTAGAAGCAACGGAAGGCAAAGGAGTCGATGTTGCTCTTGAAATGGCAGGAGGAAGAATTTTCAATGATACACTTTTATGCCTCGCACCGTTTGGAAGAGTTGTGATTTACGGTGTGGCTAGTGGAGAGCAAAGTCGGTTTTATCCTTCATCTCTAATGGCTAAAAACCAGTCTGTTATTGGTTTCTTTCTTCCACAAATGATGAGAAAACCGGCGTTATTCCAACAAAGTCTTGTTGAATTGCTTAAGCTTGTAGGTACAGGTAAATTAAAGCTCACAATTGGGGGGACATACCCATTGGAAGAAGCAAGTCAAGTTCATGAATTGCTTCAGGGAAGGAAAACGATAGGGAAATTAATATTGCAACCATAGGGGACTGGGCTTCCCCTTCCCTATAGATAAAAATTACTGAATATTCTGGATTTAAAAGGAGGGCAAACTTGTGGATTTATTTCTACAACAGCTTGTAAATGGCCTTACGGTAGGAAGTATTTATAGCCTAGTTGCACTTGGGTTGACCCTTGTATTCGGAATATTGCATGTTCCGAACTTTGCTCATGGCGCATTTTACATGATTGGTGCTTATATTACTCTTCTTGTGATGACCGCACTCGGTATGAATTATTGGATAGCGATTATTATTTCTATTGTAAGTGTCGGGTTATTATCGATCGTGTTTGAACGTCTCGTATTTAGTCGGATTGATGCAAAAGACCCGCTTGCGATGATGATTGCGGCGATTGGTATATTGTTTTTTCTTGAATCAGCGGCCCTTTATTTATGGGGAAGTCAATATCAACGAATGATAACACCGTACGGAGATACAGTTCAATTTCTTGGGATTACCGTCACGTATCAACGAATCCTCGTTATTGTAGCGGCTGTTATATTAATGATTTTATTGCATTTGTTTTTGACGAAAACAATGACAGGATCGGCAATTGTGGCGATGTCTCAAAATCGAAAAGGAGCATTTCTAGTTGGGATCAATGCAAATAAAGTTGCCATGCTAACGTTTGCAATTGCCGGTGGATTAGCTGCAGCTGCAGCTTCATTGTCAGCCCCTATTAATCTTGTATTTCCAAGCATGGGAAATTTAGTCATTATGAAAGCGTTTGTCATAATTATTATTGGAGGAATGGGGAGTATTCCCGGAGCAATTATTGGTGGGTATATTTTAGGCATAACCGAAAGCTTAGGTGGAACTTATATTTCTGCTGATTATAAAGACGTTATTGCTTTTGCCTTACTCGTCATTATCTTAACGATGAAACCGAACGGCTTATTTGGGAAGGGGGTTCATTAATGCCAATTGCAACTAGACATTATTTGTTGTATGGAGGATTACTTCTGTTCTTTATACTATTTCCGCTTTTTATTCCAAATCAATATTATATTCAAATTTTAATTTTAGTATTTATTTGGTCTATTGCTGTTTATGGACTAAATACGATAACAGGATTAACCGGACAATTATCACTTGCTCATGCTGGATTCTTTGCAATTGGTGCATATGGATTAGGAATTTTAACCGTATCAGTTGAACTCCCTTTTTGGATAGCTTTTTTTCTCGCCCTTGTCATTTGTGCTGTGATTGGATTGTTAATTGGTCTTGTCGCATTACGAACTAAATCACACTTCTTTGCGATTTATACGTTATCTGTTGGCTTTTTAATTTACCTCATTATTTATAAATGGGATGATTTAACCGGGGGAGTTCGAGGGTTAATTGGTATTCCGAATCCCACTCCGCTTGGTCCGTTAACATTTGAAACGATAACATCTCAATACTATTTAATGCTGGCCTTCCTGTTACTCGTTATCTTTTTTATGTATCGATTAACTCATTCTTTATTAGGGAGAACTTTTGTAGCTATTCGTAATAGTGAAGAATTAGCGCAAACACTTGGAATTTCGGTGATGAAAAATAAGTTGATTGCTTTTGTTCTTTCTGCTGTCATTGCGGGAATGGCTGGAGCTTTATATGCGTCATATATTCGCTTTATTGGGCCAGAAATGGCTGACATTCATAAATCATTCGAACTGCTACTTTATCTTTTAGTCGGTGGGATAGGAACAATGGCGGGTCCCATTTTAGGTACATTGATTGTTGTCGTGCTCACTCAAATGCTTCAATTTTTAGAGCAATATCGAATGCTCGTTTTTGGTCCTGTTGTCGTTTTACTGATTTTATTTTATCCAAGGGGAATTGCTGGTGGATATTTAGTATGGAAAATGAAACAGAAGAAAAAGAGTGAAAGAGAAAGCAATAACAAGACAAAGGAGGCTTAATCATTGTTGTTACAAATTGAAAAGCTGACAAAATCATTTGGGGGACTGACAGCGGTTAATCAAGTCGATGCGAACATTGAAAAAGGAAAAATTACGGCTGTCATTGGCCCAAATGGAGCGGGAAAATCAACGTTCTTTAATTTAATTAGTGGGTTCCATCAGCCTACATCAGGTCACATTTCTTTTCAAGGCGAAGATATTACGACATTACCGGTGGAAAAAGTCGCAAGGTTAGGGATCGGCAGAACGTTCCAAACGACCCACTTATTTGAACAACAGACGATTATGGATAATGTGTTAATAGGACATCGTTTACGAACAAAATCAGGATTATTTGATGCTATTTTTAAAACAAAACGAGAAAAAAGAGAGCAAAAGCAATGTAAGGAAAAAGCGGAAGAAGTGTTAAGTTTCGTTGGACTATTACATGCAGCTTACACCTCTGTTTCTTCTATTACTCAGGAAGAGAAAAAAAGAGTTGCCATTGCGTTAGCGTTAGCGACAGACCCAGAAATTGTGTTATTAGATGAACCAGCCGCAGGGGTGAATCCAGATGAAACAGATGGATTAGTTCAACTAATTCGAAAAATGGTAAGTCACGGAAAAACGGTTTGTTTAATTGAGCATAAAATGCCGATGATTATGTCTTTAGCCGACCATATTATCGTACTAAATCATGGTGAGAAAATAGCTGAAGGAACACCGGAAGAAATTCAGTTAAACAAAAATGTCATTGAAGCGTATTTAGGGGGAGATGCCCATGTTAGTGCTTAATCGGATCTCTACTTATTATGGAAATGTTCGAGCGTTACACGAGATTTCTTTGTCGGTTGAAAAAGGAGAATTGGTTGTTTTATTAGGCTCAAACGGTGCTGGAAAGAGTACACTTTTTCAAACGATAAGCGGATTAATGAAACCTAGTCAAGGTGAAATGAAATTTGAAGATCGGACTATTCATGGACTCGCTCCCAATCGTTTGGTCCAAAATGGAGTTGTTCAATGTGCAGAAGGAAGAATGCTGTTTCCACAAATGACAGTAGATGAAAATTTAAAGTTAGGTGGCTATGTTTTAAAAAAAGATAAAGCATTACTGAAAAAAACGTTAGATGACGTATATGAGCTTTTCCCTGATTTAGTAGCCAAACGTAAAGCTCAAGCAGGTAGCTTAAGTGGAGGTCAACAACAAATGGTAGCGATAGGAAGAGCGTTAATGGCAAGACCAAAATTATTAATGTTAGATGAACCGTCATTGGGTTTAGCTCCTTTAATAGTTGAACAGATGTTTATGATTATTAAAGAAATTAATAAAACAGGGGTAACGGTATTACTAGCTGAACAAAATGCTCATGCAGCTTTATCTATTTCTTCAAGGGGTTATGTCATAGAAAGCGGAGAAATAGTGACGAGTGGTAGTAAAGATGAATTAATGAAAAACGATGAAATCCGTAAAGCGTACATCGGAGCGTAAGCGGTTTCATATAAAACGATCCATAAGGGGGAAGAAGGAATGAAAAAGAATCTGGGGTTATGGTTAAGTAGTTTAATGATGGTATTGTTACTCATCGGTTGTGGAGGAGGGGAAAGTAGTGCACCTGCTGATCCGGATGTAAACAATGAAGGAAATGAAACAGCAGAAGAGACGCCGTCTAATGAAGAAACACCAGAAGTTTCAGGTGAGGAGGAAATTTTAAACATCGGTTATTCAGGTCCTTTAAGTGGTCCTGCAGCGTTTTACGGTGAAAATACAGTAAGTGGGATTCGAATGGCCGTAGAGGAAATTAATGTCGAAGGATTTGAAGTTAATGGAACAACATATAAATTAAATCTCGTTACGTTAGATGATATGTATATGCCAAATGAAGCAGGTACAAATGCTAGAAGACTCGTGCAGGAATATAATACACCTGTTGTCTTTATCCCTCATAGTGGAGGAATTTTTGCAACTCAAGTTTTTAATGAACAAGAAAACTTTATTATTGGTGCCTATACGAGTGAACAATCTGTTCTTGAGCAAGGCAATGAATTAACGTTACGAATTCCACCAGCTTATGATATGTACCCTGAACCTTTTGTTCAATATCAGCAAGAGCGCTTTGGCAAAAAACTTGCTTTACTTCCAACAGCAACACAATATGGAAAAGATTGGACAGAGGCTCTCGTTCCGGTGTGGGAAGAGTTTGGAGGAGAAGTCGTATATGATGGCGATATTGACTTTGGTAAAGATACAGACTTTTTCCCGATTGTCACAAATGCGTTAAGTCAAAATCCAGATGTATTATTTGTTGGTGGACCTTCTGAACCAACTGCCTTGCTTATTAAAGCTGCACGGGAACTTGGATTTGAAGGTGGATTTATGATTATGGATCAAGCGAAGTTTGAAGAAATGGAACCTGTATTAGGTGGCTATGAAATGTTAGAGGGAGCGGTCGGTACATTACCGATTGCTGGGAATGGAGCCCCAGGTTCAGAAGCCATTGTTGAAAAATATGAAGCCGAGCATGGCCGAGTACCAACAGCAGAAGCCGCGTTTAACTATCAGGCAATGTATGCGTTTGTCGAAGCGATGAAGCTTGCGGGTACAGTCGATGATACAAAAGCAATAATGGAACATCTTGATGCCGGTGTCAAAGCAATTCCGGATGAATTAATTGTTTGGCATCTAACAGGGGTCGAAAATCAAGGCATGAACTGGAAAGGTGCAGTTGGGGCGATTGAGGATGGGGAAATCATCCCATTAACAGAATAAAAACATGTGTAATTATCGTTAACAAGTCATATAATTTATAATATGAGTTGACCTAGATACTGGGTTGTATTATAATCAAAAAAGACTTGTTTATTATAAGTCGTTAGTTGGTTGTTTCGGAGGGAGGGAAATAAATTGGCAGAAACTCGTGTTCGCAAAAATGAATCGATTGATGCTGCTCTTCGTCGCTTCAAAAGATCACTTTCTAAAGAAGGAACGTTAGCTGAAGTGAAAAAGCGTAAGCACTATGAAAAGCCTAGTGTGAAACGTAAGAAAAAATCAGAGGCGGCTAGAAAGCGTAAGTTCTAATTTAGAGAGGTGTTTCGGTTGACTCTTCTTGAACAGTTAAATCAAGATATGAAGACGGCAATGAAGAATAAGGAAAAACAAAAGCTTTCTGTCATACGTATGGTGAAATCATCATTGCAAAATGAGCAGATTAAGAGTGGTCATGAGCTTAGTCAAGATGATGCGCTAACCGTACTTAATCGTGAATTAAAGCAACGAAAAGATTCCCTCAATGAGTTTGAAAAAGCCAACCGAGATGATTTAGTATCTAATTTACGTGATGAGATAGCGATTCTTGAACAATACATGCCTGAACAGTTATCAGAAGATGAACTCCTTGACATTGTGAAAGCAACAATTTCTGAAGTTGGCGCAACATCAAAAGCTGACATCGGAAAAGTCATGGGAGCCATTATGCCTAAAGTAAAAGGCAAAGCTGATGGTAGTCTAGTCAATCGTTTTGTTCTACAACAATTACAATGAATAACGCTTTGCTCTTATAAAGAGCAAAGCGTTTTTTATATACATATAAGAAATAATAAGAATAATATAGCGATGAAGCTTTATATATTTATTATGAAACGAACACGTCAAACTTCGTTAAATGCAAACATAGCCGTTGTTATTAATACAGTGGTGAAGGACAAAACGAGGAGAAAATGAAGCGAAAGTGTCCTTCATAAAGGCGATGAAGGACAAAACGAGGAGAAAACGAAGCGAAAGTGTCCTTCATACAAATGGGATGGCTTCCCTGGAGAGAAGTGTCCAATAGAAGGCTTCTATCAGCTATGTTTGTTTAGTGTGTCATGAGAAAGTAAGATACATTTTGATATGGTAAGAGATTTTGGTTTAATGGATGGTGGCGATCTAATGACACCACCAATGTTTTCCTGTGAAACTTGTGGAGGAGAAATGTATCCTGAGTATTATAAATGGGTACCTGGAATTGATTACATGCTTTCAGATTTGCAGGAAACAAAAAAAGACTGAGTGAGGTGGGTCTCCTCACTCAGTTTTTCTTATTGTTTAGGAAACTATAAAATAGTCGACTTGTGTATAACATTGCTCTAATAAATTCTTAGAATGAATGAGGGACTTGGAGTACTATGGGACAAGCAAGAAAAGACCCAAGTGAATCATTCAACACTTGGGTCGGGTTTATCGTATTACGATTTTGTTGTTTATGGTAAGTAAGCGGCCATGAAAACCGTTATTTGTGAACATTGCTAGCGTTTTGGAACGTTGGAGGACACAGGAGCAGTTAATCATAATATATCGCTAGGAATAGAGTGGCTTTTGCGTGAATAAGCGCTTCTGTGGCCGCTAAAAAACGGAAACCCGTATCATGTTCACAAATAACGGCTGCTCTGACCGCAAAAATGAGACAAATGAGGGAGCATGAAAATTTCGGTATAGCAGCGAAGCTTAGAAAGCTTATTCTAAAAAAGACGCTCCCGCGTTTTTCTTTTTTTAGTCAAATCATTCGTTAAAATAGTGAAACCTTTGATATACTAAATACGTAACTATTTATTGTGAGGCCTCGTTTGTCAAAACACCATGAAAGGAGGAAGATGATGGGTTCAAAAAAAAGGATGGGATTGTTTGCTTTTCTCATGCTCTTAGGCATCGTGCTTATCCCTTTCCAATTGTTTGTACATAGCCAAGAAGAAGCCGATGTAAACCGTCCAATCGTATATTTTATTCCTGTTGAACAAACGGTTGAACGAGGATTGGAAGCTTTTATGAAGCGCTCATTTGCCCAAGCAGTTGAAGAACGAGCTGATCATATCGTGTTAGAAATTGATACCCCAGGTGGTGCGGTAGAAGCAGCAGGAAATATTGCGACGCTATTAAGGCAAACAGAAACGCCGATTACCGCGTTTGTCACAGCAAAAGCAATATCAGCTGGTGCGTATATTTCATTGAATGCCGATGAAATAGTCATGGTACCAGGGACCACAATGGGAGCTGCAGGAATTATCGATGGAGCAGGTAATGCAGGTGATCAAAAAGCTCAATCGTATTGGTTAGCAGAAATGAGAGAATCAGCAGAGTTAAACAATCGGGACCCAAAATATGCGCTTGCGATGGCTGATAATTCAATTGATTTACCTGAACTTGGAGCGCCAACAGGTGAATTCTTAACATTAGGAGCCACACAAGCACTTGAAGTCGGATATGCAGAAGCGTTAGCGAATAATCGCGAAGAACTATTAGATTATCTTGGATTAGAAAATGCCTTAATAAAAGAAACCGATGTCAGCTTTGCTGAACAAATTGCGCGGTTTGTTACGCATCCAGTCGTGATCCCTATTTTATTATCCATTGGAAGTCTCGGATTAGTATTAGAATTGTATTCCCCTGGCTTTGGAATTCCAGGTATTATGGGCTTAAGTGCATTACTGTTATTTTTCTTTGGCCATATGTTTGCGGGTTTTGCTGGATGGGAATCCATTATACTATTTGTAGTCGGAATTCTGTTAATCTTGATAGAAATATTTGTGCCTGGTTTTGGAATTTTTGGGGTCCTTGGCATTGGTTCGATTATTGGAAGTATGGTGTTAGCATCATTTTCTACAATGAATATGCTGATTTCAATTTTAATCGCTGTTATCGTGTCAGCGGTTGCTTCCGTCATAGTATTTAAATACTTTGGTAATCGGGGTCCGATGAAGAAAATTGTATTTAAAGGGGCAACAACGACAGAAGAAGGCTATATTTCTAATGTAACAAGGGAAGAACTAATCGGTCAAGTTGGTGAAACGCTTACCCCACTCCGACCTTCAGGTTCAGCTGTCTTTAACCATGAACGACTTGACGTTGTTTCTGAAGGAGGCTATATTGGACAGGGGAAGAAAATCGAAGTCGTCTATACTTCAGGTTCAAGAATTGTAGTAAGACAAGTAAAAGAATAATTTCGTAGGAGGAGATTGGAATGCCAGATGTAGGAAGCATTATGTTTCTCGTTGTTGTAGGGTTAATTATTATTGCGTTTGCTATTTTGTTTACGTTTGTTCCAGTTATGCTATGGATTTCAGCGTTAGCAGCAGGGGTAAAAGTAGGAATTTTTGAATTAGTTGGGATGAGATTACGTCGTGTTATTCCAGCACGTGTAGTAAATCCGTTAATTAAAGCTGTTAAAGCTGGATTAGACTTAAATACTGGAAAGCTAGAAGGTCATTATCTTGCAGGTGGTAATGTTGACCGCGTTGTCAATGCGTTAATTGCCGCTCAAAGAGCAAATATCGAGTTAACGTTTGAACGTTGTGCAGCGATTGATTTAGCAGGACGTGACGTATTAGAAGCAGTACAAATGAGTGTAAATCCGAAAGTTATTGAAACACCGTTTATTGCCGGTGTGGCTATGGACGGAATTGAAGTGAAAGCGAAAGCGCGTATTACTGTTCGCGCAAACATTGACCGCCTTGTTGGGGGTGCTGGTGAAGATACGGTTATTGCCCGTGTAGGGGAAGGGATTGTATCGACAATCGGTTCAGCAAGTAATCATAAAAAAGTATTAGAAAATCCAGATATGATTTCGCAAACGGTGTTAGCGAAAGGATTAGATGCAGGGACAGCATTTGAAATTCTTTCGATTGATATTGCTGATATTGATATCGGTAAAAACATCGGTGCTGAGTTACAAACAGACCAAGCAGAAGCAGATAAGAAGATTGCCCAAGCGAAAGCCGAAGAGCGTCGTGCAATGGCTGTGGCGAAAGAACAAGAAATGAAAGCCCGTGTTGAAGAAATGCGTGCGAAAGTTGTGGAAGCAGAAGCAGATGTCCCTATGGCACTTGCAGAAGCGTTACGTTCAGGCAATATGGGTGTTATGGACTATGTGAATTATCAAAACGTCAATGCTGATACGGATATGAGAGATTCTATCGGAAAAGCAACGGGCGATAATAAAAAGAAAGACTAATGTGGAACGATAAGCTCCTTCGAAAGGAGAGTTCAAAACATGGAATTTAATCCTATATGGTTAATCATTATTTTAGGTGCATTATGGAATTTGTTTAGCCGAAGTGCTGAACAAAAGAAAGAACAGCAACCTAAGAAACCACAGCAACAAGGACAAGAAAAACGAGACATCAACTGGGAAGAGATTTTTACTCAAGCTGAACAACAGCCACAACAAGAAACATCTCGACCAGCGCCACTACAACCGACAATGGATACAGAAACGATAACACAGCATGTAGAAGACAAACGAACAGAACTGCAAAAGGAACGCGATATATTAAAGAAAAAACAAGAGTTGCTTCAAAAGAAAGCGGAAGCGGGTTTAACCTTCATGAATGACCCGATTCGGCAAAGTCCAATTGAAACACGAGAAATTGGAAAAACGCCTTCTTTACAGCTACATTTTTCTGAGTTAACGCGAGAAGATGCAATGAAAGCTGTCGTTTGGTCGGAAGTATTAGGAAAACCAAAGGCGAAGCAACCAAGAAGAAGTGTTCGAATATAAAAAAAGGAGCCACAAACGTGATTATCGCGTTTGTGGCTCCTTTTTTTAAAAGATAAGAAAGATAAAATTTTGGTCTAGCAGCTAATTTTGAAAGTAGAAGAACGAAGGCTTTTGCGCCTGCGTGTTTCACCCCAAGGAGAGAACTTGGGGTTCAATGTCAAAAGCGGACAGGGGTCCGCACTTCGCTTAAAAAGAAAAAGATGCTCTCGCGTTTTTCTTTATTTGTAGTAACAAAGAATCGGAACTTGTGACAGTTCTTTGCAAGCGAAAAATGAGAATTCAGAAAAGACACGGACAAAATCGACTTTTTAGTGATAGTGGACCATCTTTCTTCATAAAAATGAGAGGAGAGGAGGTCTTGATGCATGAAAAAATGGCAGCAACGAATGAGGAAATGGATAACAAATCAGATGGACCTTCCAGCTGATGTGCTCATGGACCTACCGCGGATTACGATGATTGGACAATTACATATCTATATTGAAAATCATCGTGGTGTTCTTCAATTTTCAAATGAAGAACTGCGGTTGTTACTATCCCAAGGACAAGGACAGTTAATTATTAAAGGGGAACAATTTGTCATCAAAACGATTCTTCCTGAAGAATTGTTACTGGAAGGGAAAATCGATCAGGTCCTATATATTAACGAATAAATTTATGATTTTGAGCTTAGGGGGATAATGATGAAGAACGGGTGGGTGTCTTATTTACAAGGTTATGTCAAAATGAGAATCGATGGACCTTACGGTGAACGATTCTTAAATCGTTGTATTCAAAAGAGGATAGATTTATGGAATATAAAAAGATTAGGGAATGAACGAATTGTATGTTATATCTCTCTTGAGGATGCCAAAAGAGTAAAAGAAATAGTGAAACAAACAGAATGTAAAGTCACTTTTATGGAGAGAAGGGGTCTTCCTTTTTTACAAAAAAGTATGATAAAAAGAGGGGGATTCACTGCTGGAGTTGCCGGGTTTTTATTTCTTCTTTTTGTCCTATCCAATGTCGTGTGGAACATTTCGATTGAAGGGGCTTCACCAAAGGTGGAGCACCAACTTCAACAAGTGGTAGCTGACCTAGGGATTAAACGTGGCAAATTTATGTTTGTTCTTCCAAGTGTAGAAGATATTCAAAAAGAAGTATCAGACCGATTAGAAGATGCGACATGGGTTGGAGTCCGTTTAAATGGGACGACCTTTCACTTTGAAGTCGTTGAGCAAACATTACCTGAGGAAAAAGAATTAATCAGTCCGCGGCATTTAGTAGCTACAAAAAAAGCGATTGTTCATGATTTATTTGTTGAAAAAGGCCAAGCATTAGTAAAGCCGAATGAATTCGTAAATGAGGGTGATATTCTCGTTTCAGGGTTTATTGGAAAAGAAGGAAAGACAGAAATTGTACCAGCACAAGCAGAAGTTTATGGAGAAATTTGGTACAAGTCAGACGTGTCCGTTCCGTTAGAAGCTACGTACGATACTTTAACAGGTAATTATGAGAAAAGGCATTATTTAAGTTTTTTTGGAACGGACATTCCTTTTTGGGGTTTTTTTGGAGAGAAATATAATGAATATGAGATTTTTGAAAGAAACTATTCATTTCGACTTTTAAATTGGACGCTTCCTGTACAGTATAAGAGTAAGCAGTGGCTTGAAAAACAAAAAACAGAAATGACGTACACGGAAGAGGAAGCAAAAGAAGTGGCCAAAAAGCGCGCAAAAGAAGAACTGAAAGATAAAATTCAAGAGGATGCCACAATAAAAGGTGAAAAAGTTTTGCACGAGAGTGTTGAGAATGGTAAAGTTAAATTAACGATACATTACCAAGTAATTGAAGAAATCACATCGGCACAACCGATTATTCAAGGAGACTGAGGTTATTGTCAGAAATGAAATTAATTCAATTAGAGGCAAAAGACCAAACTGAAACACAAACATTATTTGGACCCAATGACGTTCATTTAAAAAGGATCGAGGAAAAGTTAGGCATCTCTATAACGACTAGAGGCGAAACGGTTTCCGTCTTAGGAGATGAGAAACAAGTTGAAACTGTTGCGAATGTATTGCAAACATTGCTTACATTACTTCGGAAAGGTGCATCCATTTCTGAACGTGATGTTGTTTACGCAATTCAATTAGCAGAAAAAAACTTGCTAGAGGAAATCGTAAACTTATACGGCGAAAAATTGGCTGTAAATACGAAAGGTAAGCCAATCGTTGTTAAAACATTAGGACAGAAGCATTATGTTTCAGCGATTCAAAAAAGGGATATGGTGTTTGGGATAGGTCCCGCTGGTACAGGGAAAACCTTTTTAGCTGTTGTTATGGCTGTAACTGCATTAAAAGATGGACGAGTTAAAAAAATTGTATTAACCCGCCCAGCAGTTGAAGCCGGAGAAAGCTTAGGTTTTTTACCAGGTGACTTAAAAGAAAAAGTTGACCCTTATTTACGACCGTTGTATGATGCCTTACATGAAGTGTTAGGTGCTGAACATACGACAAGATTGATGGAGCGAGGAACAATTGAAGTCGCGCCACTTGCTTATATGAGAGGTCGAACATTGGATGATTCGTTTGTCATTTTAGACGAAGCACAAAACACAACACAAGAGCAAATGAAAATGTTTCTAACCCGTCTTGGATTCGGATCGAAAATGGTCATTAATGGGGATTTAACACAAGTCGATTTACCAAAAGGAAAAAAATCAGGATTAAAAGTCGCCATTCAAATATTAGAAAAAGTTAATGAGATTGATTTTATTTACCTACAACCAACAGATGTTGTTCGTCATACACTTGTGCAAAAGGTGTTAAATGCATATGAGCATGCTGAGGAAAAAGAAAAGGGAAATCAGCAACAGTAAGACCCTCAAATCTCTTGAGGGTCTTCCGTTTTCATACTTAAGGGAAACTGGTAAAGAAGAATGAAGGTGGTGAAACCAATGAGAAAACGAGCACCTATTGACAATATTAGATGGTGGAACCGAATCAAAGACCACCGGTATATCCGAATTATACTATTTATGACACTGGGGATTGTCCTCTTTTTAGCAATGCTTGACAATGTGACACCAGAACGACTAAATATACAAATGTCATCGATTGCTGATAGAGATATACGTTCTCCTATAACAGTCGAGAATAAAGTGGCAACAGAACAAAAACGTAAAGAAGCGGTTCAAGAAATTCGTCCCGTTTATTCTCAAAAAAATGAGTATGCTCAACTCCAAATTGAAAAGATTAATGACATTTTTGAATTAATTAAACAACAAGCACATGAGGAAGTTGTTGTTGAAGACGTTGAGGAAGCGGATGAACAAGCAGAAGGACAGGAAGAGGAAAGTTTAGAAGAAAAATTAGAATATGTACAAAACGTCATTTCTACTGGGACGAGTAATGATTTATCAGATGAAACAATTCTAACATTACTTCAAGCGAATGAAACGCAATTACAAATGGCTCGTGAAACGACAAAAAATGTTGTCTATGAAGTGATGAGTCAACGCATTGCAATCAATGATTTAGCGGATGCAAAACAATCAGTTCAAGAAAAAATTGCAATATCCACGGTAAGTAGTCGGTTACATACAGCGATGATTGAACTCGCTCAATTTGCGATTATCCCTAACTATATTTATGATGACCAAGCAACAGAGCGGCTACAGCAAGAAGCTGTTGAACGAGTGGAACCTGTCATTATTCGTGAAGGGCAACTGTTAGTGAAAGCTGGTGAAATGGTCAATCATGAAGTATATGAACAGTTGCGGTTAGTTGGTCTTTTAGACGATACATTTAACGGATATCCCTATGCTGGTCTTGCCATACTAATATTATTAATGATTGGAATGTTAGCCTACTATTTAAATGAAGCGCAGACAAGTGTCAAAACAAACAATAGCCATCTATTAATGTTTGTACTAATCTTTTTTGTAACCCTTGTCGTAATGAAAATCACAAGTTTATTAGAGAATTTAGATTATCCAGGGGTTGGATTGATTGTTCCCGTCGCGGTTGGGTCAATGTTGCTTACGATGCTTCTTCATGAACGAGTGGCACTGTTTGCGAGTATTTTCTTTGCTGTAGTTGCCAGTATTTTATTTAACAATGAAACGGTGGGTACATTTAATTTTCAATACGGGATTTATGTGTTATTTAGCTCGTTTGCAGGTGTGTACTTTTTAGGGAAAACAAATAAAATTTCTCGCATTCTTCAAACGGGGTTATTTATTTCTTTTATTAATATATTAACCATCATGGCGATTTTATTATTAAAAAGTTTTCAACAAAGTGGCTTGGAAATTGGAATGCATCTAGGGTTTGCTTTTCTGTCGGGGTTTCTTGCGGCTGTATTAACACTTGGATTGTTACCTTTTTTTGAAGCGGGTTTTGGAATTTTATCAACTACTAAATTAATTGAGTTGTCCAATCCGAATCATCCGTTACTACGAAAGATTCTTTTGGAGGCACCGGGAACATATCACCATAGTGTCGTTGTTGGAAACTTAGCCGAGGCTGCTTGTGAGTCTGTTGGTGCAAATGGGTTACTAGCTAGAGTAGGGTCTTATTATCATGATTTAGGGAAAACGAGAAGGCCCCATTTCTTCATTGAAAATCAAATGAAAATGGATAATCCCCATGATAAAATTTCACCACAACTAAGTAAAACGATTATTATTTCACATCCTTATGATGGTGCGGAATTGCTTCGCGAATATAAAATGCCAAAGGAAATCGTTGATATTGCAGAACAGCATCATGGAACAACGTTATTGAAATTCTTTTACCATAAGGCAAATAAAGATTGTGATAACCCCATACCAGAATCCCAATTCCGCTATCCCGGACCGAAAGCACAAACGAAAGTCGCTGCGATTGTCGGAATTGCTGATTCAGTTGAAGCAGCCGTACGGTCGATTTCAAAGCCTACGCCAGACAAGATAGAAAATTTAGTCCGAAAGATTATTAATGACCGTTTAGAAGATGGGCAATTTGATGAGTGTGACCTAACAATGAAAGAGCTAGATAAGATTGCGATTTCGATTTGTGAAACGTTACAGGGAACATTCCATTCAAGAATTGAATATCCAGAAGACGTAAAAGAAAAAAAGGGTGAGTCAAATGGGAATAGAAATTGATATTAACGATGAAACAGAACAAGTAGAATCAGTGCACGTTTCACTTATTAAAGAGGTTATTATCGCAACGTTAGAACATGAAAAAGTTGAAGGTGACATCGAAGTGTCTGTTTCGTTAGTAGATAATAATACCATTCGTGAAATCAATAAGGAGTATCGAAATAAAGATGCTGTTACAGATGTGATTTCATTTGCCTTAAATGACAATGAAGACGTGGAATTGCAAATTGTAGGTGGCGAAGAGGTAAATATGCTCGGGGATATTATCGTATCCATTCCTCGAGCAAAAGAACAAGCTGATGAATACGAGCATTCGTTTGAGCGGGAGTTAGCTTTTTTAATTGTTCATGGGACATTACATTTGCTTGGGTATGATCATATGACAGAACAAGAAGAAAAAGAAATGTTTTCTCTTCAAGAGGAAATTTTACAGGCATATGGACTTAAAAGATAAAAATCGGTGGGGTCTAACTCGTCTATTGCGCTCGTTTGTTTATGCTTGGTCTGGGTTGCGTTATGTTTTAGTAAACGAACAAAATATGCGGATCCATCTGTTGATTGGTACTGTCGTCATGACTATCGCCTTTTTGCTAGACGTGTCAAAGCTAGAAAAGGTTATTCTTTTACTTGTTATTGGTGTTGTATTTTCACTTGAAGTGATGAATACAGCGGTTGAAAGAACAATTGATTTTATCACGAATGAATACCATCCTTTAGCCAAAATTGCAAAAGATATTGCAGCGGCAGCTGTATTTGTGTTTAGTCTTATTGCTGTCATCATTGGACTTATAATTTTATTACCGCCGTTTATAGCTGTTTTGATGTAGGGTGAAGCCAAGAGAGGAGTATCGACGTAAATGTGGAAAAGGTTTCAAAAAAACATTATTGCAGGATTAATCTTTTTATTGCCAGCTATTGCAACGATCTATTTAATCCAGTTCCTTTTCTCATTAATTGATGCTTTTTTAGGGTCATTTATAACGAGTATTTTAAAAGCATTAAATATTATTACACTTCATGAAGGAAGTATATATTTTTTAGGTGTGTATACTCCATTTTCAGAGAGACTATTAGGGATTGGTTTTATTTTGACGATATTCTTAATTACATGGATAGGTTCCATGCGAATAAAGGGACAAGCTAGTCAAGTATTTCTTACGATTGACCGTGCCTTTCGTAGAATCCCAATTGCAAACTCAATTTACACGAGTGTGGAACAAATCATCCATGCTTTTGCCCAAGAACGTTCGTCATTTCAGCGTGTTGTTCTTCTTGAGTACCCTCGAAAAGGATTGTATACGATTGGATTTCTTACTGGAGAATCAAAAGGGGAAGTCCAGCGCGTAACATCAAAAGCATGTATTAATGTTTTTTTACCGACAACACCAAATCCTACTTCGGGATGGTTAGTGCTAGTGCCAAAAGAAGATGTAACATTTCTTAATATGACAGTTGAACAAGGCCTTAAATTCATCATCTCTGGTGGTGTCGTTGTACCGCCTGATCCGTCAGAAGGGCTGGGAGAATGTGAGGCTGTTTTTGACGAAAAGGATGTCACAATACATATACGTGGGAAACGAAAGGATGAATCATAATGGATAAACAAAACATAATTACAGAAGCAAAAAAAGCGATGGACTTTGCATATGTCCCTTATTCAAACTTTAAGGTTGGAGCTGCCCTTTTGACTGATTCAGGAAAAATTTATCGAGGTTGTAACATCGAAAATGCCTCTTATGGATTAACAAATTGTGCTGAACGAACAGCAATCTTCAAAGCAATTTCAGAAGGGGACAAAACATTTACGGCGATAGCAGTTATCGGAGATACATCTGGTCCGATTTCACCATGTGGAGCTTGTAGACAAGTACTAGTCGAACATTGCCCACATGATATGCCTGTTTTTTTAACAAACTTGCAAGGACAAACAACAGAAACAACGATTTCTAAGTTGTTGCCTGGAGCATTTACAGCGGAGGATTTACATGAATAATACTAACTATAAATCTGGATTTGCTGCTATTATTGGCAGACCAAATGTAGGTAAATCAACATTATTAAACAAGATTATCGGACAGAAGATTGCAATTATGAGTGATAAGCCACAGACAACACGTAATAAAGTGCAAGGGGTTTACACAACAAACGATTCGCAAGTTATTTTCATTGATACTCCTGGTATACATAAACCAAAACATAAGCTTGGCGATTTTATGATGAAAGTAGCCACTAATACATTAAAAGAAGTTGATTTGATTCTGTTTGTGACCGATGCAGACCAATCATTTGGTCCTGGGGAACAGTTCATCTTAGAACGGCTTGAAAATACGAATACGCCAGTATTTCTAGTATTAAATAAAATTGATAAGGTTCACCCTGAGAAATTATTAGAAATCATATCGACTTATAAAGACCGTTACCCATTTAAAGAAATCGTCCCAGTTTCTGCGTTAGAAGGAAATAATGTGGAGACATTACTAACTCAAATTACGAGTTATATGCCAGAAGGACCACAATATTATCCAGCTGACCAAGTAACGGACCATCCTGAACGATTTATCGTTTCAGAATTAATTCGTGAAAAGGTGTTACACGTCACGCGTGAAGAAATTCCTCATTCAATTGCCGTTGTTATTGAACAAATGAAAGAACGTCATAATGAGACAGTTTATATCGGAGCAACCATTATTGTTGAACGGTCATCTCAAAAAGGGATTATTATTGGAAAGCAAGGTTCTTTATTAAAGGAAATTGGAAAAAATGCTAGACAAGATATTGAAACACTATTAGGTTCAAAAGTGTTTCTTGAATTATGGGTGAAAGTTCAAAAAGACTGGAGAAATCGTCCGCTTCATTTAAAAGATTTTGGATTTCGCGAAGACGAGTATTAATTTGTTATCTAAAAGTAAAACTGTTAATAAAGATTTAATATTATTAGTCAGTATGGAACCATTGTTTTTTTTGCTCATTGTATTTAAGATAATATTATACACAAGGAAATTTACAATATTTCCTTAACATGATTTTTGAAAACAAGGTCAAGCTATTATTATAGAGCGGTCTATTAATCCTTTTGTGAAAGGTGGAATCTCAACATGCTTGATTTTTCCTGGAAGGTATTTTCGAAAACAGGGAGCATTGACACATACTTGTTAATGAAGGAGCTAGAAAGAGATTTAGATGACTCAGGTGATGAAGAGTTGGAAGAGCCAATGAACCAACTAGACGCTCATTAACGTTCACACCTTGTTTTACATGAAAATAAGTGGTGACAATATGCTACAAAAAGCAGAAGGCATTGTAATTCGATCGATTGATTATGGAGAATCAAATAAAATAATTACATTACTTACCCGTGAGTTTGGCAAAATAGGTGTAATGGCACGTGGTGCAAAAAAGCCGAAAAGTCGGTTGACTTCAATTTCTCAATTATTTGTCCATGGATATTTCTTGTTCTACAAAAGTACAGGATTATCGACGTTGCAACAAGGGGAAATTATTGAGTCTTTTCGAGAGGTTCGGAATGATTTATTTCGAGCCTCTTATGCTTCTTACGTTATTGAATTAACAGACAGACTAACTGAGGAACGTCATCCACACCCTGCTTTATTTGATTTGTTACAAAAAACCTTACATTATATTGATGAAGGCATTGATAGTGAAATATTAACTCGGATTTATGAAGTTAAAATGTTCATTGTCGCTGGTATACAGCCTGAACTTCATCAATGCGCATCGTGTGGTCAGGTGGAAGGAGAATTTAGTTTTTCCATTAAGGAAGCAGGTTTCCTGTGTCACCGATGTTATTTTAAAGATCCTCACTTGATGAGAATATCACCTGCGACGATAAGGCTACTTCGTTTATTTTCAACGATTAATCTCGATAAATTAGGTGCAATATCGGTAAAAAAAGAAACAAAAAAAGAACTAGCGACTGTGATTTCAGCTTATTACGATACATACTCTGGCATTCAGCTAAAATCTAAACGTTTTTTAGAACAATTAGAACGAATGGATGTTAATCAAGAAAATGAAAGTTGACAGAGTGGTTTGAGATCGAGTATTATTCAATTAATTATATGGTGCAACGAAGGAAAGTAGTACTTATCCTCTTTGTTAAAAAGCGACTCTAGGGTGGTGTAAGCTAGAGAACAAATGATAAGGAAGGCAGTCTGGAGCGCGTAGTATTTTGAAAGTGGCTTTTCTAAAGAAAAGCAAATAGGGTGGAACCGCGGGTGAACTCCCGTCCCTATGTCTTAAGACATAGGGACGGGAGTTTTTTTATTTAAAAATAAGAAAGTATAAAAATTTTGGTCTAGCAGTGAAGCTTTGAAAGCTATTTCAAGAAGAGCGAAGGCTCCGCACTTCGCTTGAAAGAAAAGACGCTCCGCGTTTTTCTTATTCGAGTACCTGTTAGGAAAAAATGAAGGAGGCAAAAAAATGAATGTGCAAACGATGATTTTAACGTTGCAAAACTTTTGGGCTGAACAAAATTGTATCATTGCTCAAGCGTATGATGTTGAAAAAGGGGCCGGAACGATGAATCCGATGACATACTTGCGAAGTATAGGTCCTGAACCTTGGAATGTCGCATATGTTGAACCATCCAGAAGGCCGGTAGATGGTCGTTATGGAGAGAATCCTAATCGTTTATATCAACATCATCAATTTCAGGTCATTATGAAACCATCTCCAGATAATATTCAAGAGCTTTATTTAGAAAGTTTAAAGCAATTAGGGGTAAACCCGCTTGAACATGATATCCGGTTTGTAGAAGACAACTGGGAGGCACCCACGTTAGGAGCGTGGGGATTAGGTTGGGAAGTTTGGTTAGATGGAATGGAAATCACTCAATTCACGTATTTCCAGCAAGTAGGTGGAATTGATGCCAATCCTGTTGCTGTTGAAATTACATATGGTATTGAACGGTTAGCATCTTATATTCAAGATAAAGAAAATGTATTTGATTTAGAATGGGTAAATGGGTTTACATATGGCGATATCTTTTTACAGCCTGAATATGAGCATTCCAAATATACGTTCGAAGTTTCCGACAGTGCAATGCTATTTCAATTGTTTAGTACGTATGAGCAAGAAGCAAAACGTGCGTTAGATGAAAAGCTCGTGTTCCCTGCTTATGATTATGTTCTAAAATGTTCTCATGTGTTTAACTTATTAGATGCAAGAGGGGCCATTTCGGTAACGGAGCGTACTGGTTATATTGGCAGAGTTCGAAATTTGGCGAGAACATGTGCCCGTGTTTATTATGAGGAGCGAGAGCGTTTAGGGTTTCCGATGTTGAAACAGAAAGGGGAGTCAACACATGAATAAACGTGATTTTTTATTAGAGGTTGGATTAGAAGAAATGCCTGCACGCTTTGTCACGGATGCGATGAATCAATTGCAAGAAAAAGTGACGAATTGGCTGACGGAAGAACAAATTGAATTTGAACGAGTGGAAGCCTTTTCTACGCCGAGACGGTTAGCGGTCTTAGTGTACCAGTTGGCAGAAAAACAAGAAGATATTGAAGAAGAGAGCCGGGGACCTGCTAAAAAGATAGCAATGGATGAACAAGGAAACTGGACAAAAGCTGCACTTGGATTTGCAAGAGGCCAAGGAGTAGAGGAGAGTCAATTATTTTTTAAAGAGGTAAAAGGAACAGAATATGTTTTTGCAAAAAAATTCATTAAAGGGCAGGAAACAATATCTGTCTTACCAAAAATTCAAACTTTAATTACAAGCATGAGCTTCCCGAAAAATATGCGTTGGAATCAATATGATTTACGGTTTGTCCGTCCGATCCAGTGGTTAGTTGCACTATATGGGCAAGATATTATCCCTATTGAGATTACAAATGTTTCAGCAGACCGCTATACATATGGACATCGATTCCTTGGTGGAAAAGTAGAAATTCAACATCCAACAGACTACAAAACTACATTGTTAGGTGAGCATGTTTTAGTTCAGCCAGAAGACCGAAAAAATGCAATTCGCCAGCAAATAAAAGGAATAGAGGAAGAAAGAAATTGGACGATTCCTGTAGATGAGGGATTGCTTGAAGAAGTAACGAACTTAGTTGAATATCCGACCGCGTTATTTGGTGGATTTGAAGAAAGCTTTTTAGTGTTACCAGAAGAAGTGCTTATCACGTCAATGCGTGAACATCAACGTTACTTCCCTGTTCAATCGAAAGAAGGTAAACTACTTCCTTACTTTATTACCGTTCGAAACGGAGACCATCAACATTTAGAGAACGTGAAAAAAGGAAATGAAAAAGTGCTTCGTGCAAGACTTTCAGATGCTGAGTTTTTCTATAAAGAAGACCAAAAAATGCAAATTAGCGATGCGCTTGCTCGCCTTGAGTCGATTGTATATCATGAAGATTTAGGCACGACAGGAGACAAAGTCCGTCGGATTCAAAAAATTGCAAATCAGTTAGCGAAAAGAACTGGTGTGGAACAAAGTGAAGAAGTCGAGCGCGCAGCAAAATTATGTAAGTTCGACCTTGTGACACAAATGGTGTATGAATTCCCTGAACTTCAAGGAAGAATGGGGGAGGAATATGCGTTAAAAGCTGGAGAAAGTCCAGTTGTTTCCAAAGCGATAAAAGAACATTATATGCCACGGTTTTCAGGTGATCAAAGTCCATCAACGTTAGTTGGAACGATGGTAAGTATAGCAGATAAAATCGATACGATTGTGTCTTGTTTTTCCATTGGATTAATCCCGACAGGTTCCCAAGACCCGTATGCTCTTAGAAGACAAGCGGCTGGTATCGTGCAAATGGTTGTCGACCACAAATTATCCATTTCAGTTGAAGAAATCATCGATGTTGCGTTATCTGTTGCAAAAAAAAATCAATTGTTAAAAAGAGAAGAAAAAGAGATTGTTCAAGATTTAACAGAGTTTTTCACATTAAGAATGAAAAACTTATTGCAAGAAAAGGGCGTTCGTTATGACATCATTGACGCTATCCTCGTTGGCCAATTAGGAGAACTAACAACGGTCGTAAAAAAAGCAGATGTTCTTATGGAACAAGTAAACACACCTCGTTTTAAAGAGATTGTTGAGGCGTTGAGTCGGGTTACGAACATTGCAGCGAAAGCAAAGGATTTAAAATCGATACAAATTGATCCTTCTTTATTTGAAAAAGAAGAAGAAAAGGCATTGTTTGCGTTTTATGAAAATGCAAGTGAAAAAGTGGAACAACTAATGAATGAGGGAAATCCAACAGAAGCATTTCAATTATTAGCGTCAGGTCAGGAAGTCATCCATCAATATTTTGATAATATTATGGTTATGGCAAAAGAGGATGCATTAAAAACAAACCGACTAAGCCAGATGAAGAAGTTAGCTGATACAATTGAATCATTTGCGCAGTTTAATGCTATTGTTTTTTCATAATGAACATGTACAATAAAAATAGACGTAATTAGGATGCTTACTGTGATAAAGGAACGGAAATAAGCTACGTTATTTTAACAATAGTATAGCACTGTTATGAAGGTGGTGAACACGATCGAACTAACGGTGAGGCAACAATACATTCTTGATTTAGTAAGAGACAATGGGCCAATAACAGGAGAACAGATCGCGGAAAGTTTGAATTTAACAAGAGCTACATTACGGCCAGATTTAGCGATTTTAACGATGGCAGGCTTTTTAGATGCTAGACCAAGAGTCGGTTATTTTTACACGGGGAAAACAGGTTCGCAATTATTAACCGAAAAAGTAAAAAAGATTACAGTGCAGCAGTATCAATCGATTCCTGTTGTTGTGGATGATTCCTCGTCGGTGTACGACGCCATATGTACGATGTTTTTAGAAGATGTGGGAACGTTATTTGTTGTGGATAAACATTCATCTTTAACAGGAGTTCTGTCGCGTAAAGATTTGTTACGGGCTAGTCTAGGAAAACAGCAGTTAGAATCGATGCCTGTTAGTATTATTATGACGAGAATGCCCAATATTACGATGTGTATGAAAGATGATTTAATTATTGAAGTCGCTAATACATTGATTACAAAGCAGATTGATGCACTTCCAGTCGTTCGAAAAATAGAGAAAGGTTCGGGTTATGAAGTCATTGGAAGAGTGACAAAGACAAGTATGACAAAAGTACTTGTAGATTTAGCCAATGATGAATTGCTCTAACTCCATTCGAAAATAATAGCGACTCTTTGAATCAGTAAGGAGGTTTGCATGGTAGAATTTAAACATCGTCCTATCGTTTATGTCGTGTCTGACTCGGTAGGAGAAACAGCAGATTTAGTTGTTCGTGCAGGGGCAAGTCAATTTAGTGGAACAGGTATTGAAGTAAGGAGAATTCCTTATGTTGAAGATAAAGGGACGATCGATGAAGTCATCACGTTGGCAAAACAGGTGAATGCTGTCATAGCATTCACGCTTGTAATTCCAGATATTCGACATTATTTATTACGACAAGCCGAGGAAGCCGGCGTAGAAACGGTTGATATTATCGGACCGGTTCTTGAGAAAATCGGGAATTTAACAAAACAAGAGCCACGCTATGAGCCAGGTCTTGTTTATCGCTTAGATGAAGATTATTTTAGGAAAGTGGAAGCGATCGAATTTGCAGTGAAATATGATGATGGTCGTGATCCACGCGGGATTATGAGAGCTGATATTGTATTAATAGGAGTGTCTAGAACGTCCAAAACCCCATTATCTCAATATTTGGCACATAAACGTCTGAAAGTAGCGAATGTTCCACTAGTACCTGAAGTAGAACCGCCAGAAGAATTATTTAAGGTGTCCGCAAAAAAATGTATTGGTTTAAAAATCAGTCCGGAAAAACTAAATGAAATCCGTTCAGAACGACTTCGTTCATTAGGACTAAAACCCGAAGCGAATTATGCAAGTGTTGAGCGGATTAAACAAGAGTTGGACTATGCGGAAAAATTAATGAAGCGAATTGGATGTACAGTTATTGACGTTTCAAATAAAGCAGTTGAAGAAACCGCAAATTTAATTTCTAATATGTTTCAAGGTAAATAATGTTAAATCATGCTAGAGAGTAGAATAGTACTCATTATGGTTTACGGGTGTCTCAAAGGGAAACAATCCTATTGGGACACCCTTTATTATTTCTGGAAAATAGACCAATTTTATTTTTGAAAAATCAAGGAGAATTAAGCATAAAAGTAAAAAAGAACAAATAAATTGAAAAAGTCAAGACTTTTATTTGTTTTTTTGGTAATGATAGTTATTGAAAGAAAGTTTGTCGACATTTTTCTAAGGGTAATTAAAAAGAAGGAAGGATTTTGTAAGGGGATGTAGAAATTAACACTCATGCAAACTAAGAAACGGGTCGTTTATGTTGATGCAGATTCATGTCCAGTAAAACAAGAAATCATGGTAATTGCTCAAGAGTTACATTATGATGTGATTTTCGTAACGTCTTATTCTCATCATGGAACAAAGATGGAAGGGAGTCAAACCGTCTTTGTGGATAATGAAAAAGAAGCAGTAGATATGTACATTGTCAATCATGCTAAAAGTCACAATGTTGTTGTGACACAAGATCATGCATTGGCATCGATCCTACTTCCGAAAAAAGCCAAAGTCCTATCACCAAGAGGCATAATCTTTTCTGAAGAAAGAATCGAGAACATGCTTGAAGAACGGCATTTTTCTCAAAAACAAAGGAGGGCAGGAGCCAAGACAAAAGGTCCAAAGAAGTTCACAGACGAGGACCGAAATCAATTTTGTAAATCTTTTCGAAGAATTTTGTCTCAGGAAGAAGGGGAATGACGAAAAAGGTCGAATTTATATATCTTGGTACGTATATTTTATCAAAAAGCATGGTGATGATTTCTAATGGGAACACGTATCCCGGATGAAACAATCGAGCAAATTCGCAAATCATCCGATATTGTAGATGTGATTGGCGACTATGTTCAATTAAAAAAACAAGGGAAAAATTTTAGTGGTCTTTGTCCATTCCATGGAGAAAAGACACCTTCTTTTTCAGTTTCACCGGATAAACAGCTTTATCATTGTTTTGGATGTGGAGCTGGTGGTAATGTTTTTTCTTTTCTACGAGAAATAGAAGGATATACGTTTATTGAAGCTGTTCGACAATTGGCTAAGCGAGCAAATATTCATTTACCAGAAACAAGTCGTGAAGACAGTGATAGTTCCAATCATGAACAAAAAGAAATTGCTAAGGGCCATGAGTTAGCAGCAAAGTTTTATCATCATATCTTATTAAACGTTAAAAATGGTGAAGAAGGGTTACACTATTTAAAAGAGCGTGGATTTACGGATGAAATGATTGAAACATTCCAAATTGGCTATGCGCCAGAAAGCTGGGACAGTTTAGTTTCGTTTTTTGAAAAAAGAAAACTGAACATGAAACTGTTAGAACAAAGTGGGTTACTTGGCATTAGGGAATTTGACCGAAAATTTTATGATCGGTTTCGAAAACGTGTGATGTTTCCAATCTGGGATGGACAAGGAAATGTGATTGCGTTTGGTGGAAGGACGTTAGGTGATGATAAGCCGAAATACTTAAATAGTCCTGAAACAATAATCTTTTCAAAAAGTAAAACGATTTACGGTCTACATTTAGCTAGACCTACGATCCGAAAAGAAAATCAAGCTGTTTTATTTGAAGGTTATGTAGATGTTATTGCAGCCTGGGGAGCAGGTGTGAAAAATGGTGTTGCAACGTTAGGAACGTCATTAACTGAGATGCAGGCAAAAATTATTCGTCGAAATGCGGAGTCGGTTGTCATTTGTTATGACAGTGATGAGGCGGGAATTCAAGCAGCTTTTCGAGCGGCTGGTATACTTGAAGCAACAGGCGCATATGTGAAGGTTGCTGCTTTGCCAGATAAATTTGATCCTGATGACTACATTCAAAAATTTGGCGGTGAACGCTTTAAAACGGATGTAATAGGGGCAAGCTTAACATTAATGGCATTTAAAATGCAATATTTGCGTAGAGGGAAAAACCTTCAAGATGAAGGAGAACGGATGCGCTATATCGAAGAAGTACTAGGAGAAATTACCCGATTGCAAAATCCGGTTGAAAGAGACCATTATTTACGCCAAATTGCAGAAGAATTCTCCCTTTCATTGGACGCATTAAAACAAGAACAGTATCGCATTTTCAGAGCAAGTCAATCATCGCGAAAAGAGCAAGAACAAAAACCGATGGTGGCTACTGAATTTAAGCGCAAGCCGCTTGAGAAAAAACGATTATTACCGGCTTTTCATAATGCTGAAAGAATGTTATTAGCCCATATGATGCGTGATGCGGATGTTTGTGAAACGGTTCAACAACGAATCGGAGGGGATTTTAATGTCGATGAGTATCAAGCTATTTCCGCATACTTGTATGCCTATTATGCAGAAGGGCATCATCCAAATCCGGGAGAATTTATTCATCGGATTCAAGATGAACGATTAGTAACGATAGCAACCGAAATAGCAATGATGAACATTTCTGAAGAATTATCCAGCCAAGAGCTTGATGACTATATGAAAAAGATTGAAACGTATCCGAAATGGATGGAAATTGAGAAAAAAGAAAAAGAAAAGAGAGAAGCTGAGAAGCGGCAAGATGTATTATTAGCAGCAAAAATCGGAATGGAAATTATTAAAATGACGCAAGACTTAAAACGCTAGGCTACGAAGCTGCATGAAGTGTTGTGAACAATGGAAGGAGGGGATCGAATGGCTGAGAAACCGTTACGCCCTTTGGCTGAAGGAGATTTGTCAATCGATCAAGTGAAAGAACAATTAGTTGAATTAGGGAAAAAAAGAGGGGTTTTAACATACGCCGACATTACAGAAAAGCTGGCGGTGTTTGATCAAGACTCTGATCAAATCGATGAATTTTTTGATTATCTTGGGGAACAAGGAATTGAAATTATTAACGAAACAGACGAAGTACCTAATTTACAGCAACTAGGCAAAGAAGAAGAGGAATTTGATTTAAATGACTTAAGTGTACCACCTGGCATTAAAATCAATGACCCTGTTCGCATGTACTTAAAAGAAATTGGGCGTGTCCCATTATTATCAGCTGAAGAAGAAATTAATTTGGCAAAACGAATTGAAGATGGCGATGAAGAAGCGAAGCGAAGATTAGCAGAAGCTAACTTACGACTTGTTGTTAGTATTGCAAAACGCTATGTAGGTCGTGGTATGTTATTCCTTGACTTAATTCAAGAAGGCAACATGGGTCTTATTAAAGCCGTTGAGAAATTTGATTACCAAAAAGGATATAAATTTAGTACGTATGCAACATGGTGGATTCGTCAGGCTATAACAAGAGCCATCGCAGACCAAGCTCGTACGATTCGAATTCCGGTTCATATGGTAGAAACAATTAATAAGCTTATCCGTGTCCAACGTCAATTATTACAAGATCTAGGACGTGAACCAACTCCAGAAGAAGTGTCTGAGGAAATGGATTTAACTCCGGATAAAGTCCGTGAAATTTTAAAGATTGCACAAGAGCCTGTTTCATTAGAAACACCAATTGGTGAAGAAGATGACTCTCACTTAGGTGATTTTATTGAAGACCAAGAAGCGCTTGCGCCTTCGGATGCGGCTGCTTATGAATTACTAAAAGAACAACTTGAAGATGTTCTTGATACATTAACAGACCGTGAAGAAAATGTGCTTCGTTTACGCTTTGGGTTAGATGATGGACGTACAAGAACTCTCGAGGAAGTTGGTAAAGTGTTTGGTGTAACTCGAGAAAGAATTCGTCAAATTGAAGCAAAAGCGTTACGTAAATTAAGACACCCAAGCCGTAGTAAACGTTTAAAAGACTTTTTAGAATAAATGTATCAAAAGGTTTGCTTCTATGAAGTGAACCTTTTTCTTTTCTCAAAAATCCTTTACATTTTTGTTCACGTAACCGATATTAACCATATCGTTGTTTATTTGGAGGACATGATGAATCCAGAGCGTAAAGAAATAATTATCAATGAAATTAAGCATTGGAAAAAATCGAAATTATTACCAGAACATTATTGTGATTTCCTTTTAACTCTTTATTCAGAAGGAGATGAACAATTTGAACCGGAACAAGAAAAAGCGGTTGCAAAGTTTAAATTGCTTTCTGTTGTATTCGTTCAAATATGTTTGTTGTTATCTGTTGTTGTCATTTATTTTACTGATTTTTTTCTAGTAATGCAAATCGCCATTTGTGTTCTTTTTATAGGAATTACGATTTTTGCTGCTTATAAAATGGCGTCTTATAGCGTTTTGTTGTCACATTTTTATTATTTAGTCGCAGCAATTATTTTATTTTTGTTAATGGTGTATTGTACGAGTATAATGTTCGTAAATAATCAAATAGCAATGGGTGCTGTTATTTTTTTTACATGTATAGTTTGGCTAACGATTGGTCTAAAATGGAAAATGAGTTATTTTACGATTGCTGGTATCGGTGGGTTTCTCCTATTTGCGTTGTTTTTAACGTTAAATTAAATGAAACAATTGACAAAATCGGCAATTCTCACATTATCTCTTTCCTCTTTTGGTTTTTTCAAGTAAAATATAGAGGGAATTCGATTAAGAGTTCACTATACATAGTTCGTAGTGAATGAAATATTTTAATGTAAAGGGGGATATATACATGAAAGGACAACCACTACTTCCATTTGCAGTAACAGCAATAATAGGAATTCTCCTAATGTTAACTCTTTCTCTTGTTGGGTTAAATCAACAAGCGGGTGATGGTGAGGAAGAGGCGCAAGAAGAAATCGTGATTGATGACCCGATTGCTGCTGGTGAAGAACTTGCTGGCCGTTCTTGTATTGGCTGTCATGGCGGTGATTTAGAAGGTCTCGGTGGAAACCCTGCGATCAACCAACTAGCTGGAAAATATTCTGAAGAAGAAATTGTGGATATTATTACAGGTGGTATTGGCACTATGCCAGCTCAAGGGCATTTACAAGAAGCGGAAGCTGAAGCAATTGCAGCTTACTTGCTTTCTATTTCTCAATAAGAACAAAAGTAAGAGGGCGTATGCTCTCTTTTTTTTGTTACTTGATGACTTGCAATTTTTCATATGAGAAGGATATCATGAATAGAAAGATAATCAATAGGGAGAAATCATAAATGAATGAATTACAATTATCGAAACGTCTTGAATGTGTTGCCAACTATGTGAAAGAAGGGAGTAAAGTAGCTGATATTGGTTCAGACCACGCTTATTTGCCTTCGTTTTTATATCATCAAGGAAAAATTACATTTGCGATTGCAGGAGAAGTAAATCAAGGACCATACGAATCGGCCATGAATCAAGTGAGGAAATGTCGATATGAAGATGTAATATCGGTTCGACGAGGCGATGGACTTACAGTGATAGAAAATGGAGAGGTAGATACGATAACGATAGCTGGAATGGGGGGAGCCTTAATCGCCCAAATTTTAGAGTCTGGAAAATCGAAATTAAGCGGTATGACTCGATTAATTTTGCAACCGAATGTCATGGCAGATAAAGTTAGAATTTGGTTGAAAAACAATGATTGGGAATTAACAGCGGAAGAAATTCTCGAAGAAGATGGCAAAGTGTATGAAGTTCTTGTCGCAGAGCAAGGAAACCCTGATGCTCCATATTCAGAAAGTGAAGCTGTAGAATTATTACTTGGTCCTTTCTTAATGAAAGAGAAAAATGCAGCATTTCAAAAAAAATGGCGCAGTGAAATAGATAGCTGGAAACGTATCGTGGCGCAATTTTCTGAAGCAAAACAAACGGATGAAGTGAAGCAAAAAAAACAAGAGTTTCAAACGTTAATTCAAGATGTTGAGGAGGTTTTATCAACATGAAATATAGTCATGGTCAAACAATTATTCAAACTATTGAACAATGGGCACCAAAATCACTTGCTGTTGAAGGTGATAAAAATGGTGTCATGGTCGGCACATTACAAAAGCAAGTGAAAAAAGTAATGATAGCATTAGATGTATTGGAAGACGTATTGGATGAAGCGATTTCTGAACAAGTTGATTTGATTATCGCTCACCATCCGCTTATTTTCCGACCATTAAAACAAATTCGGACTGATCATACATATGGAAGAATCATTGAAAAAGCAATCAAACATGATATTACAATTTATGCTGCCCATACGAATCTTGATGTAGCTATTGGTGGTGTTAATGATATGATGGCAGAAGCATTAGGCTTACAACAAACAGAAGTTCTAGCGCCAACGACAGAGAAAAAGCTTAAGAAATTTGTGGTATATGTCCCGCGTTCACATGAGGCGGTTGTTCGTGAAGCGATAGGAACGGCAGGAGCAGGACATATTGGCGATTATAGCCATTGTTCTTTTAGTAGTGAGGGAGTTGGCCGATTTACACCTTTGGAAGGCTCAACACCATTTATAGGACAACAAGGAAAGTCAGAGTCCGTTGAAGAAATCAAACTAGAGACGATTATCCCAGCAGAACTCCAACAACATGTTATTCGAGCCATGATAAATGCTCATCCTTATGAAGAGCCGGCATATGATATTTATCCACTTGACAACAGAGGCGGAAGTTTAGGTCTTGGAAGAATCGGATATTTACAAGAAGAAATGACTTTAGAGCAATTTTCTCACCATGTAAAAAAAGTATTTGATGTTAGTGGAGCTAGAGTGGTTGGAAATTTCCAAGATAAAGTGAAAAAGGTTGCGGTCCTAGGTGGGGACGGAAATAAATATATGAACCAAGCGATTTTTAAAGGAGCAGATGTTTTCGTCACAGGTGATGTATATTACCATGTTGCTCATGATGCGATGATGGATGGTCTTCGCATTGTCGACCCAGGTCATAATGTGGAAAAAATAATGAAAGACGGGGTTAAACGCTATTTAGACCGCTATTTGAAAGAAGCAAACTCAAAAACAGAAGTCATTGTCTCTAAGATTCATACAGACCCGTTTACGTTTATTTAAGTGAAGACTTTTGTGTGTTTTGTTCGGACACAGGTTCCGCTATTATATAAAAAATGGGCTTATTTCCAATTTTTACGGACATTGGTTCCGTTATTTCGTTAAAATTAACAGAGTTGAACGTTGTTTTGTCCATATAGAGGAACCAATGTCCGTTAGCATTTGCCTAACGTCTCTGTTTGTAAAAATAGCGGAATAGATGTCCGTAAGCTCAGTCTCTCTCGCAAACAAAACAACCACACCTTTTGTGTGGTTGTTTTGTTTTACTTTTTCTGTTTTACCTTTGGCAAAATTTTATTTAACGCAATTTTCCTCTCGCGTACCCAAGTAGATTCATCATTCGGATCGTATTGTTCTAAAAAGGCAATGACCTCTTTTGTAATTGGTGTTGGGGTAGATGCCCCTGATGTAACTCCAACTATATTTACACCTTCTAGCCATTCTAACTGAAGTTCTGTGACATCTCCAATTCGGTATGCTTTCGTTCCAGCGATATCTTCTGAAACTTGGGCAAGGCGATTTGAATTATTACTTTTAGGGTCTCCTACAACAATAACTAAATCGGTTTGCTTTGCTTGCTCTGCTACCGCTTCTTGTCGCACTTGGGTTGCAAGGCATATTTCATTATGAATTTCTGCATGAGGGAATTTCTTTAATGCATGATTCATAATATCAGAAACATCCCACTGACTCATTGTTGTTTGGTTTGTAATAATAATTTTATCTACGTTTAACTCTAGTTGCTCAACTTCTTCAACGTTTTGGACAAGATGAACGATATCGGGAGCTACACCTAACGCCCCTTCAGGTTCTGGGTGTCCTTTTTTACCAACATAAATGACATGATAGCCTTCTGCTTTTTTCTCGCGTATTAAATCATGTGTTTTCGTTACATCTGGACAAGTCGCATCAACAACTGTCAGTCCTTTTTCGCGAGCGACTTTACGAACTTCTGGAGAGACACCGTGTGCTGTAAAGATAACTGTTCCTTTTTCGACTTGTTTAATGATATCTAATCGATTGGGACCATCTAATGAAATAATTCCATCTTCTTCAAATGCGTCTGTCACATGCTTATTATGAACAATCATTCCAAGTATATAAATCGGTCTAGGCAAATCAAGATTTGCAGCTGCTTGTCTTGCAAGTACCATGGCGTCTACAACACCATAGCAATACCCACGAGGGGAAATTTTGATGACTTTCATAGTCGTCCTCCTACATTTAGAAAAATTCTTTCTGTCCATCATTATAAAGGAGGAAGGAGTGTGTGACAAACAAAAACTCGTTAAATGTAAAGTTTTGGAGCTGGAATACCATTAATTGTTTTTACTTTGTTTTCTTCTTCGGCTGCTTCATCTTCTTCTATGTCATCTATTGATATTTTTTTCGATTTTTGTTGTTTTTCATCGGAAGATTTTTTATTTTCTTTGGTCTCATCTATAGCTACGGATGTTTCTTCTTTTTCTTCCTTTTCTTCTGTTGTTAACTCACTTTCGTTTTTGGGATTTTCGGTTTCTGCTGCCTCGGTTTGCTCTTGCACGACCGCTGATTCTGATTGATCCGTACTTTCCGTTGAGTTATTTGATTTTAACATTTGATATAAAGCAGGAACACTCTTTAATAGTGGTCCGTATTGTTGAACCATTGGAGTAACAGTTTGGACTACACCCATGACCCTTTGGGCATTATTTAACATCGACATTAAATTTAAACCACCAAGTGCACTCCCAGCCCCAGATGCACCTGCAGCACCTGCGGCAGCATTTGACATGGCTCCCATTCCTGCAGAAGCAGCATTTGCCCCAGCACTAGCACCACCGCCGAATAATTTTGATAGAAATCCGCCTGCTTGTGGCGCCATCGAACCGAGCTGGCCTGCTGCTTGCGTTGGCATTTGTTGCATCATTGGAGCACCCATGGATATGGGGTTTTGCATGGGGGGCATTGGTATGTTTTGATGAAGAGGTGGGAACATTGACGGTCATTCCTTTCGCAAAATAATCTTCTCTATGATTAACTTATGCAATAAGGACGAAATGGTGAGGTAACAGGATGAAAACTGTATGTATAAGAATTGGCGTTTTTTGTTTAACCTATGATAGAATGGACAAGCAAGTAAGTAGTGAAAGTAGGAGAAGTATATGATGGAATCTAATTTTGCACGATTTGAAATTAAAGACTTTATTATAAAGTCGATACAAGAACAAGGGTTTTCGATGCCAACAGAAATTCAAGAACGGTTAATCCCAGCTATTCGAGGTGGCAAAGATGTAATCGGGCAATCGCAAACTGGGTCTGGGAAAACATTAGCGTTTCTCATTCCGATTATTGACAGGATTGACGAAGCGAAAGATGAAGTCCAAGCTGTTATTACAGCACCGACACGAGAATTAGCTTCACAAATATATGATGAGCTTCAGTTGTTACTTAAACATGACGAAGATACGATAGCAACAAGATTATTAGTTGGTGGAACAGATCGCCTCCGTACAATTGACCGCTTGAAATCCGTTCCTCATATTGTGGTCGGAACACCGGGGCGAATTAATGATATGGTCGATGAACAAGCACTACAATTGCATACAGCTACAATGCTAGTCGTTGATGAAGCAGATCAAATGTTAGATATGGGGTTTATTAGTGATGTGGACAAAACCGCCTCAAGAATGGCAGAACAGCTACAAATGCTCGTTTTTTCTGCCACGATTCCAGAAAAACTCCAGCCATTTCTGAAAAAATATATGAATCAGCCTAGGCATGTTCATGTTAAACCGAAAAACGCAACAGCTCCTACGATCGAACATCGCTTAATTCCACTGAGACATCGGAACAAAATTGAGCTAACGGTTCAAATTGCCACCTTAGTGAATCCTTATTTGGCGTTAATATTTACAAATACAAAAGAACAAGCGGATGAATTGATGGCTGCTATGGCTTCAGCTGATTTAAATGTAGAAGCGATACACGGTGGCTTGTTACCTAGACAAAGAAAACAAGTCATGAAACAAGTGAAAGAGGGAAAGATCCAATATGTTGTAGCGACGGATCTAGCTGCAAGAGGGTTAGATATTAAAGGAGTTTCTCATGTCATTAATTTCGCAATACCGAAGGATTTAGATTTTTACGTCCATCGTGTCGGTCGAACAGCTCGTGCTGGGGAAGACGGGATTGCGATTACGATTTATGACGAACAAGACCATGCTTCGATCGAAAAATTGATGAAACGTGGCATAGATTTTTCTTTTTCCGATGTGAAAAAAGGTGAATGGGTAGAGCTTGAAAAGCCTAGATTAGCGTCGTTAACAAGAGCGAAAAAGTCGACAGCATCACCTCAAGGCGGCCAGGGTGTTGCGAAAGCAAAACCGAAAAAAGTAAAGCCTGGATATAAAAAAAAGGCAAGGTGGGAGCAAGAAAAAGTTGCGCGTAGACAAAGAAGATTAAACCGGAAAAAGAAATAACGGTTCCAAAGGGAGAGGGTTTGTTATGATATTAGGATCACATGTATCCATGAGTGGGAAAAAGATGCTATTAGCTTCAAGTGAGGAAGCTGTTTCTTACGGGGCAAATACATTTATGATTTATACGGGTGCACCACAAAATACAAGGAGAAAGCCAATCGAGGAATTAAACCTTGAAGCGGGTGTTGCCCATATGAAAGAAAACGGGATTACCGATATTATTGTTCATGCGCCGTATATAATAAACATTGGGAATACGCAAAAAAAAGAAACCTTTGAATTAGGTGTTAACTTTCTTCGTGCTGAGATTGAACGGACCGATGCGATTGGAGCAAAACAAATTGTTCTTCATCCAGGTGCCCATGTCGGTGCAGGCGCAGACCAAGGAATTGCAAAAATAATTGAAGGATTAAATGAAGTATTAGAAAAAGAGCAACATGTTCATATTGCACTAGAAACGATGGCTGGAAAAGGTTCTGAGTGTGGAAGAAGTTTTGAAGAACTTGCTCAAATTATTGATGGAGTGACTCATAATGAAAAATTATCAATATGTTTTGATACGTGTCACACACATGATGCAGGTTATAATATCGTCGAAGATTTTGACGGGGTTTTAGAAGAATTTGATAAAATCATTGGAATTGACAGAATACAAGTTCTTCATGTCAATGATAGTAAAAACGAGCGAGGAGCAAGAAAAGACCGACACGAAAATATCGGCTTTGGCCATATTGGCTATAAAGCACTCCATTATATCGTTCATCATCCACAATTAATGCATGTTCCAAAAATATTAGAAACACCATTTGTCGGAGAAGATAAAACATCCAAAAAAGCGCCATACAAACATGAAATTTCGATGTTAAAAGAAGGTGCATTTAACGAGAAGTTTAGAGAAATGCTCGTTATGGAATAATTGTAAGATAAAAAACGGTGTCCCGAAAAAGGGCACCGTTTTTTCAGTCTATGTGAGGCTCGACTTAGTCTAGTACCTGCTCGCAAAAGCGCAAGGGACTGTAGCGCTATAATGTTTAAGTTAACCTATATCGAATGTAAATAATGTCCATATTGGTCTAATAATTGCTTCACAACATTTGATACGTGAGGGTCGACTTCCGTTCTTAAGCGCTGGATCATTCTTTCTACTTGCTGCTTATTTGTAATATTGATGGTTTCTGAACGTAACACGTTAAGTACTTGTTCTGCTTGTTTTTCAGTTATGGGCAAGTTATGCTGTTGTGATAGTGATAAAAGCTCTTCTTTAGATAGAGAATTAACTTTTAAATTAATCATTTGTACAATAACAGGGTTCATACCGTTCACTCCTTGAAATCAGATATGATACTATATGAAAAAAATGAAAAGGTGTGACCGTAATAGATAAAATAAAAAAAGAAAGGAAATTCTTTATTTTTGTGGAATTACTATCCAACGTGGTTATTTTTGCATCTGTCACGGCTAATGAGGTTTGAGGGGGACAGTATGACAAATTCTAAAGAGAAAGAAGAATCGATAAGACCATTTTTGGATGGGGACACTAAAACACAAGATGAAGGACTTTGGAAAGAAATAGAGATTCCAATTATAAAATTGAACGAGCATAATATTGTTGAAGATGTGAATGATGCATGCTATGGGAAGTTTTCAATTGATGAATCCCAAATACCGATTCATCAATTTTTGAAAGACTATCCGTTCCAAGAAAAGATATGTAACCTCGTTTACCAGGCAAGGCAAGAAAACCGTTCACTCGAAAATATCTTTGAAAACGAGCATTTCTTATTAAAATGTAAAGTTGTTCATATGAACAGAAATGATGTTGTATTTGTCTTTTTATATGATTACTCATTGCAAAAGCAATATGAACAATTACAAGCATTTCATGAACAAATGAAAGCTGTGTCTCATGTTTCTGCGAGTGTGGCCCATGAACTAAGAAATCCATTGTCTGTCATTATTGGTTTTTTGCAATTAGCGAAATTAACAGACAAGTTTTCTTTATATTACGATACGATCTTATCAGAACTTAACCGAATGAATAGTATTATCGAAAACTTTTTATCAGTTTCAAGAAAGAAAACAGAAAGAGAAACACAGTCACCAGAAGAAATAATGAAGTCGTTAGTTGAAATTATTAATCCAGAATGTTTGCTTCATAATGTTACATTTACATACCAGTTTTCAAAAACAGAAAAGAAGGTGAATGTTAATGTTGCGAATATTAAACAGGTGATGTTAAATTTACTGCGAAATTCGATTGAAGCCTATAGCGACAGTGTGGAAAAAAGGTTTCATATCGAGTCATGGAGTACGTCCAATGAATATGTCATTCAAGTCGAGGATAATGGAGTGGGTATCCCAAGTGATGTCATTGAACAATTAGGAGAACCTTTTTTCACAACAAAAAAACAGGGAACAGGGGTAGGTATTCCTCTTTGTAAAAAAATAATTGAAGAGCATGATGGTACTTTTTTTATTGAAAGTAAAGTAAATAAAGGAACGAAAATAACGATTACTCTTCCGTTCCATTCATGAGAAAAGCTACAAAAGTTATATCAACTTTTGTAGCTTTTCTTTAGCTTGGAACAAAAATTCATTCATGAAGAAAAAAGGTTTGCAAGTTTTAACCGTTACTAATATAATTGGTGATAGGATAAAATGTTTCCTTAGTACAACTTTTTATCACACATCCATAAATAGTCACATATAATGATCCATATTCGATAAAAAATGATAATAGGACCACTTATGTTAGGAGGAGATGTTGTTGGGAGAGGTCGTTGAAATTAAAGGACTTTCTGTCTATTATGATCGATTACAAGCGATTAAAGATGTTACGTTTTGTGCGGAGGCAGGAAAACTCATTGGGATTATCGGACCAAATGGTGCGGGGAAATCGACGTTAATTAAAGCGATATTAGGACTAGAACGTTCAAGGTACGAGTCTGTCAGTATTTTTAACCAACCAATCAAAAAAGTTCGAAAAAAGATTGCCTATGTTCCACAGCGGAGTCAAATTGATTGGGATTTTCCTGTCCTAGTTGAAGACGTAGTGATGATGGGCAGATACGTTCATTTGCCATGGTATAAAAAACCATCGAAAACAGATAAGGCTATTGTTACCGAAGCTTTAGAAAAAGTAGGGATGGAAGCTTATCGAAAACGCCAAATTGGCGAATTATCAGGTGGACAGCAACAACGTGTGTTCATCGCAAGAGCACTTTCTCAGCAGGCCGATATGTTTTTTTTAGATGAGCCTTTTGTTGGGATTGATGTCACTTCTGAAAACATTATTATTCAATTACTCCGTACCTTACGGAATGAAGGAAAAACTGTGTTTGTCGTTCACCATGACTTAAGTAAGGTTGAACAATATTTTGACGAAATTATGTTAATGAATAAAGAACTTATTAGCTTTGGTGCAGTAAAAGACACCTTTACACCTGAACTATTAAGTGAAACGTATAGAGGGCAAATTAAGCTCTTTAATCATAATGATCAAATGATGGTGGTGAGTAGCTAATGCAATCCATTATAGCTTTTGTTGACCAAGTAATCCGCTATCCATATTTACAACAAGCCTTGTTAGCAGCGATTTTGGTTGGGATAATTTGTGGTGTCATTGGTTGTTTTATCATTTTAAGAGGGATGGCTTTAATGGGAGATGCGATTTCTCATGCGGTGTTACCAGGAGTCGTCATCGCTTATATGATCGGAGCCAGTTTCTTTGTAGGAGCAGTTATTACAGGGATTATTACGGCGCTAGCCATTGGATATGTATCACAAAACAGTCGGATTAAAGATGATTCTGCAATTGGGATTATGTTTACCGCTGCCTTTGCGTTAGGTATCGTTTTAATTACAGGGCTACGCGGAACAGGTGTTGACCTGTGGCATATTCTTTTTGGTAATGTGTTAGCCGTTTCACGTACCGATTTATGGATTACATTTGGTATCGGTATCTTTGTGTTAATTATGATATTTATTTTTTATCGACCATTATTAATGAGCACATTTGACCCCACTGTCGCCAAAGGGGTAGGAATCCCTGTTCGATTTATCCATTACTTATTAATGTTACTGTTATCCTTAGTGACAGTTGCTTCATTAAAGACGGTTGGTATCATTCTAGTCGTCGCAATGTTAATTACTCCAGGAGCAACTGCATATTTATTAACAGACCGTCTTCCAACGATGATTTTCTTATCGTCATTGTTTGGTACAATTTCAGCCGTTGTAGGGATATACTTTTCTGTCTTTTATGATGTCGCTTCTGGAGCATCGATTGTCCTTGTAGCCTCTGTTATGTTTGGTTTAGCATTTTTCTTTTCTCCTAAACAAGGAGTAGTTACAAAAATGGTACGTTCAAAACTACATCAAGTTGGCTAAATGAAAGAGAACTAAAGGATAATCCCTTTAGTTCTTTTTGTTAAAAGATAGGAAAGTATAAAATTTTGGTGTAGCAGTGAAGCTTTGAAAGCAAAGAAAAGACGCTCCCGCGTTTTTCTTAATCTTCCTCACCAAATTGGGCTGCCATATCATAAAAGGTAAGTTGACTTTGGACCGGTTGCTCATTTGGTTTTCGTTCGACATAAAGATAACGGCCAAATTTGTCTTGGAGACGTGCCTTCATATTATCTTGTAATGTAATGTCTAATATTTGTTTAATTCTGGCTTTGATTCTTGGACTAAACACAGGGAATAGTATTTCAATGCGTTTTTCCATATTTCTCGTCATCCAGTCTGCCGAAGATAAAAAGATTTTATCTTGCCCACTATGATGAAAATAAAAAATTCGACTATGTTCTAAAAATCGATCAACGATGCTGCGAACCCGTATATTCTCACTAACACCTTCAATTCCTGGGCGTAAACAACATGTTCCACGAATAACTAAATCGATAGAAACCCCTGCTTGTGATGCTTCATACAATTTTAAAATAATCGGTTTGTCTGTTAACGAGTTCATTTTTGCAATAATACGTCCGTCTCCATTTTCTTTATGATATTCAATTTCTTGTTCAATAAGTTCAATAAACGTGTCACGGATTTGAAACGGTGCGGTTGAGAGATGATTCCACTTTGGTTTTTCGCTATATCCACTTAAATAATTAAAGAAGTTCGTGGCGTCAATGCCAAATCCTTCATCAGAAGTTAACAATCCCATATCCGTGTAGAGTTTGGCCGTTGAATCATTATAGTTTCCTGTCCCGAGATGTACTAATCGTTGTATTTTTTCGTTTTCATGCCGAACAACTAATGAAATTTTACTATGTGTTTTTAAGCCGGTAATGCCATAAATGACATGGACCCCAGACTTTTCTAGCTTTTTAGCCCACTGTATATTATTTTCTTCATCAAATCGAGCTTTTAATTCTAACAATACTGTTACTTGTTTTCCGTTATCGGCAGCTCTTGATAACGCGCCTACTATCGGGGAATCTCCACTCACTCGGTACAGTGTCTGCTTTATCGCTAACACGTTTGGGTCTTCTGCTGCTTGGAGGATAAAGTCAACTATCGGTTGAAATGATTCATAAGGATGATGCAAAAATATATCCTTTTTTAAGATAGCTTGGAAGATATTTTCTTCGCCGGCCAAGTCTTCAGGAGGCTGTGGGACTAATGTTTCATTCGTTAAATGCTCCAAATCAGCCGCTAAATATCCGTATAATTTAAATAAAAACGTTAAATCTAATGGACCTTTAAAGGAATATACATCATTTCGATGAATTTCAAGGACGTCGAGTAGTAGTTTTAACACTTTTGATTCCATTAATCCTTCTTGCATTTCTAGACGAACCGCAGATCCCCATTTTCGCTTTTTAATTTCTTTCTCGATTTCAACTAATAAATCACGAGCTCCTTCTTCATGAATCGTTAAATCTGCATTTCTTGTAATGCGAAAAGGAGAAACGGATTGGACACTGTAACCAGGAAATAAACGGTCAATAAAATGGCTTATGACATTTTCAAGTAATATAAATTGTTTTTTTCCCTCGCTAGGGAGGGGAAGGTATCGAGTGAGGACGCTCGGAACTTGGACTATTGCCAATTGTTCACGTGAATCTTCTTTTTCTTTTAATACGACCGCTAAATTTAAACTTTTATTGAGTAACATTGGAAACGGTCGATACGCATCAACGGCCATCGGTGTAAGAACAGGAAATATATAATGATTAAAGCGGTCTTTAATAAACTGCATTTGTGCTTTGGTTAATTCATCAATTGCTAAAAATTGTACGCCTTCATTGTATAACATCGGTAAGAGTGTTTCTGTGTACACATTGTCTTGAAGACGAACGAGTTGTTGGGTTTGAGCTGAAATTCGCTTTAATTGTTGCTTCGGGGTTAGCCCCGCTTTATTTTCTGGACGGTTAAATCCGGCTTTTACTTGGTCTTTAAGACCTGCAACACGAACCATGAAAAATTCGTCTAAGTTTGAACTGAAGATGGCCAAAAACTTTAGGCGTTCTAATAACGGATTGCGTTCATCAATCGCTTCCTCTAGAACTCTCTCGTTAAAAGCAAGCCAACTTAGTTCTCTGTTGTTATAAAAGTTTGGATCATTTAAATCGAGTTCTTTCAAGTAATTGTTCGATTCCATTGAATTCAACCTTCCTGACATAAATATACATAATTATTTAAAAAAGACTATTTTTCTCCATTGTAACAGTATATTGTAAATTTTATGTAAAATTTATGTAAATTAGAAGACTTAAGAGAGAAAATGTAACGAAATTTTTGCGTTAATCAGCTTTTCAATGTGCTTTTTATACTTATTTGCTAGTTGTTCTTCAAATGGATAGTCGTCATTACAATGAAAGTAGATCATGAAATGGTCTTCAGTTTCTTTCATTACAGAAATAGAAGTAACAATATTTCTTCTCGTTCGATTTAAAGCATAAGCTAGTTTTAAAATCGCGCCTAGAAACTCATATTGTTTTAACTGTTGTTTAGTTAAAAGAGATTCAAATGGGCCCGCGAATTTTTGTAAATACGATTTGGATTTAAACGACGAGATTAAAGCAATGGCAAGTCGCTCTTGATGTGTGAGACCATCAATGGACATATTGGTGATAAGATAAAATGTATGCTGACTGCTTGCTTCATTACTTATGAATTCACCCATATATAACATTCTTGCGCTATATTTTAAAAGGGATAAATCATTTTCTTGTTCTGAAGAAGTCTCGTTTACATAGGGAACAAGCTGACGGTAAAGAGACTTAGCTAACTTCCACACTTGCTTTACATGATCTAAATTGATTTCATACATATGTGTAATTTGATAAAAGCTTTCTTCAGCAACATTTGGAAAATGCTCTAATCCTAGTTGTGTTAAGATTTCCTCATAAAAAAGTCCATCACGTAGCCCTCTGTTGCTCATCGTAAATGTTTTCGAGCCAGTCACATTAAGTAATGTTAATATGGCTTGTACAGCTGGAATAATAATATCTGAGCGGTCTTTTGAAAGACCATCAATATTTTGACGTTCTTCAATGTTTACACTTGTAAATAAAGCTTGTGTCGATTCAACATCTTGTTTTGTTAGTTCATATTGATGTAAACCAGCTAATGGATAGTCGACTTGTCGTTGGTGAACGAGCGATAGGTTTCGGGCTGTCCCGCCGATACCGATAACAGGAAGTTGACTTTGTACAATCCAATCAAGTGATTCATATTGCTCCGTTAGAAAGGATGTAAGTGCATCAAGATTTTCTTGTAATGGCTCTGAGTCATTCATAAATTGTTGCTTTAGCGTAATTGCACCAAATGGAAAACTTGTATAATGTATCATTTTTCGATTTTTAAATATGGTGACTTCTGTACTTCCACCACCAATATCAATGGTAATTCCATTTTCAATATTGGTTGAATTTACGACGGCTAAATAACCATAGTAAGCTTCTTCATATTCTGATAGCACACGAAAGGAGAAGCCGGTTTCTTTTTTTATTGTATGAAGAACCTCTTCTTGGTTTGCGGCGCGACGGACTGCTGCAGTAGCGACACCGTTGACTTGGTCAACTTTATGGTATGAAATGATATTTTTAAATTGAAGTAAAGAAGAAATGATTATAGAAATTCCTTCTTTTGAAATATGCCCTTTTTGTGTCATATGGCTACTCAAGCGAGCGACGACTTTAAAATTATGTAATTGTGTATAACGACCATCATTATCAATTTTATTTATGACTAAGCGTATGGAGTTTGAACCCATATCAATAATTGCAACTTTTTTTTCTTTCATTCTTACATCCACATCCTACCTTTATGAGACTTCTACTTATTATATAATGTTCCTAAATAAATTGCATGGCATACTCAATATAAACAATTGGACAAAAGCTAATTATCCTTTATAATAAAGAAGAAAATAATCGTAATTGTTCTTATTTAATTACGTTTTTGGCAAGGAGGAGCGAATGAAAGAGTTGGCGATTGATATCGAACATGTTTCATTCCGGTATGGGGCACGCAACGTTCTCGAGGATATCACATTAAAAGTTGAAAAAGGAGCTTTCCTTGGGCTTGTTGGTCCAAACGGGTCTGGAAAGTCGACGTTATTAAAATGTATGTTAGGACTTTTAACTCCACAGGAAGGTGAAATCCGCCTTTTTGGAGAAAATATAACGAAATTTAAGCAACGAGACAAAATTGGATTTGTGTCACAAAAGGCAAATAGCTTTAATAGTGGATTTCCCGCAACCGTTTTTGAAGTGGTTTCAATGGGTCTCTTTGCAAAAGTCGGTATGTTTCGGTTTTTAACAAAGAAACATAAAGAAAAAGTGAGAGAAGCGATTCATAATGTCGGGATGGAGAAGTTTATTCATCAAAATATAGGAGAATTATCTGGTGGACAACAGCAGCGAGTGTTTATTGCAAGAGCACTTGTCAGTGAACCAGAGTTACTCATCTTGGATGAACCGACCGTTGGTGTGGATACAAATTCAGTTCGAAACTTTTATAATATGTTAAGTAAATTAAATATAAACGAAGGCATTACATTGTTGTTAGTCACTCATGATATCGGAGCGATGACGGAATTTGTTACAGATGTTGCCTGTTTAAATAAGAATTTACATTTTCATGGTAATGCCCAAGAGTTTGAAAATAACCACGATTTATCTTCGTTTTATGGTCATGATGTTCAATTACTGACACATCATCACGACCATTAGTTGGAGGCTTGGAATGCTTGAAGTATTTTGGACATATCCCTTTTTACAAAATGCGTTTTTCACTGGAATATTAGTCGGGTTTATCGCACCCATCCTTGGTGTTTTTTTAGTCGTGAGACGATTATCATTAATCGCTGATGCACTCTCGCACATTACATTAACAGGAATCGCATTAAGCTTATTATTAGGAAAATATCATTCCTTTTTTCAATTAATCAATCCGCTTTATATGGGAATGGTTTTTTCTGTTTTTGGCTCGTTATTAATCGAAAAATTACGTTCTGTTTATAAACATTACCAAGAGCTTGCTATACCCATTGTATTATCAAGCGGGATCGGGATTGGTGTTGTGTTTATATCATTAGCGGATGGATTTAATAATGATTTGTTTAATTATTTATTTGGCAGTGTAATTGCAGTTAGTCGCTCTGATTTATGGACAATCTTAATCATTACTATAGTTGTTTTTTTCATTATTGTTTTTTTATATAAAGAATTGTTTTATTTGTCATTTGATGAGGAACAAGCAACTGTGTCTGGAATTCAAAAGAAATGGCTTCATTTTATTTTTATCGTAATGGTTGCCCTTGTCATTGCTGCTTCAATGCGAGTCGTTGGGATTTTACTCGTTTCCGCTCTCATGACATTGCCAGTTGCGGCTAGTATGCGGTTAGCAAGAGGGTTTAAGCAAATGTTTTTTTATGCGGTACTGTTTGGAGAGATTGCTGTAATTGGTGGGTTAGTTTTAGCGTATCATCTTGACTTAGCTCCTGGTGGAACGATAGTGCTATTATCTGTTTTTATCTTACTTTTTGTAATTTTACTCAAGAAACTGCAAATGGCCATCACCGGTCGCAAAAAAGTCGTGGCGAAAGAAGAAAGGTCATTTTAATAAATTTATTTGGTTTTGGAGGATGTTCGTATGCCTGAATGGCTTTTACAGTTAACGTTTATTGAGAGGGGGGGTGTTGCTGCCATATTAATTGGTGTAGTATGTCCGCTACTTGGTGCATTTTTGCTTGTGCGGCGTGTCTCCATTATCTCTGAATCACTCTCTCATATTACGTTAACTGGTATTACAGCTGGATTGGTCCTTATGCAAACGATGACCTTTTTTACAGTTGATCCGCTTTATGTTGGGTTTCTTTTCGCTTTTATCGGGTCGTTACTAATTGAAAAGCTCCGTCAAGAGTTTCCACATTTTCAAGAATTAGCAGTTCCCATTATTTTATCAACGGGAATCGGTTTAAGTGCGATTTTTATGAGCATGTCAACAGGTGGGTATAATGAATGGTTTAGCTATTTATTTGGCAGTATTGTCAGTGTTACAGCAGAAGACATTGTCTTTATGCTTGTTACGACACTAATTGTTCTTGTTATCATCGGATTGTTCTATAAAGAGTTTGTCGTCATTTCCTTTGATCAAGAGTTCTCAGAAGTGTCGGGTATCCAAAGCAAAAGATTAAATATTATTTTTTCCTTATTAGTGGCATTAGTTATCGCCCTTTCGATGAAGGTTGTTGGAATTTTATTAGTCGGAGCGATGATTGTCTTACCAGCGGCTATGGCTATCCGAATCGCCAAAAGCTTTAAACAAATGATTGTCTATTCCATTTTATTTGGGCAACTCACTATGGGGTGCGGCTTGTTTTTTTCTTATCACTTAAATATTGCAACTGGCGGTGGAATTGTTTTATTTGCGACAATCTTTTTAGCTCTTGTTATAATAGGTACAACGATGTATGAGAAGCGATAAGGAGGACCTACAATGAATGTCACCGATGCGTTAAATATGTTAAAGGAAAAAGGATATAAACATACAGGGAAACGCGAAGATATGATTAAATTATTTGCGGATGAAAAACGATATTTATCTGCAAAAGATGTGTTAGAAAAAATGAACAACGACTACCCTGGATTAAGCTTTGATACGATTTACCGGAATTTATCTTTGTTCGTGGATTTATCGATTTTAGAAATGACAGAGCTTGAAGGGGAAAAAAAGTTTCGCTTTAGTTGCACAACGGCCCATCACCATCACCATTTAATTTGTATGGATTGTGGGAAAACTGTAGAGGTGAAAGATTGTCCGATGGATGCCTTGAAAATTAACACAAACGATTTTGAAGTGATTGGACATAAATTTGAAATTTATGGATATTGTGCTGAATGTAAAAATCAGAATGTCAAAACATCAGCACTATAAATATTGTGTTTTAGTAGTGTCGTAAGCGTTAAACGCTTAAACATAGCAGTATAAGAAAAACGCGGAGCGTCTTTTCTTTCAAGCGAAGTGCGGAGCCCTGCCCGCTTTTGAAAGTGAGCCCCAAGTTGCTCTTCCTAGGATGAAACGCGCAGCCTTCGCTCTTCTTGAAATAGCTTTCAAGCTTCACTGCTACACCAAAATATTTATCCTTTCTTATCTCTAAAAAAAGAACGCAAAAGAGCGTTCTTTTTTACGTTGTGGCCAGCCAATTATTGACCCACTCTGAAGCTGATTTCCAATTTGAAGCTCGAACCACATTAGTAGGAGTCGGTTTTCGGTTATAAGGGGTATCCATGAGAATAACGGGAATGTTACAAGCTTCAGCAATGTCACAGGCATTATCATGTTTATCTTCAAAAAAGATATCAATTTCATTTTGTTGAATCGCGTTGATTTTATCGTGGCTTCCAATCAACTCAATATGGTTATATGGAATGCGATGTTGGTTAAGCCAACCAGAAGTTATATCCATTAAATGCTCGCCACGTGCACTAATATAAATAAGGTCGTGATTATCTTTCCAGTGGTGAAGAGCATCTAAAAAATAATCTGCAATTTTTGCTTGTTCGTAAATGGCACCTTCATGTTGTTGGAGCCATGACCAAAATTGTTTTGAAGAAATTCCTAATAATGATGTTAAATCATAATCGGTAATATCCTCTATGGTAATATTTTTATTGAAATGTTCGTTCAAATAAGGGATAAATGTCGCAGGATCGGTGACAGTCCCGTCAATATCTAGACCGAACGTTTTCTTTTTTGTCATGTTCTTTTCCAGCTCCTTACAAGTTTGGTCTCAGTATTTCCTATACAAGTAAAGATTAACACCTATAATGAGCTGTTGTCGAGTCATACTATAAATGCTCCCCCAAAAACAGAAAGCGAGGGATCCAACTTGACACAATATGATAAAGACAGACGATCACTTGAGCTTGAAGGCGGCGAGCGAGATTATAACCGAGTTGAAAATAATGAAGAAGAAACAGCTGCTGAGATCGCGCCGTTTAATACTGTAGGCACAGCTCCATATCGAGGGGTTGATGCTGATGATGCAGTAACTGAAACAGATGATGCAGCGGCAGGTAAAGGGGTAGGAACATTTGCTGTTGTTTTGTCTATCCTTTCTTTATTTTTCTTGCCAATCATTTTAGGGGCAGCTGGGATTATTGTCGGGTTTGTATCCCGTAGAAATGGTGCTACTGCTCTTGGAAACTGGGCAATCGGTATTGGTGCAGTTTCAATTATCTTAACGGTGTTTTTCTCACCTTTCTTTTAACGAATTAACGTAAGTGTAAACGGGGAGAGCGTTCAACTGTTTGAAACTGTTGAATGTAGAGAAGCACACTCGCAAATCGCGAAGTGTGCTTCTTTTTTTGTTATATAAGAAAATAGCAGTGAAGCGAGAAAGCTTTTACTAGATGAGCGAAGGCTCCGCACTTTGCTTGAAACGAAAAACGCTCCCGCGTTTTTCTTTATTTATACTTGTTGTTCTTGTTTGGCAAAATGTTCTTCCGCAATTTTATCAATTTCTTTTTTTAATTCCTCCACCATTGTTGCTTCTGGAACTTTCCGGACGATTTCACCATGACGGAATAACAATCCTTCACCTCTAGCTCCAGCAATACCAATGTCTGCTTCGCGCGCTTCTCCAGGACCGTTAACTGCACATCCAAGAACGGCAACTTTTATTGGGGCTTTAATTTTTGAAATGTATTCTTCAATTTCATTTGCAATGCTGATTAAGTCAATTTCAATTCGACCGCATGTTGGGCATGAAATTAATGTAGCAGCATTGGCAGCTAAACCAAATGACTTTAATAACTCCCGGGCTACTTTTATTTCTTCAACAGGATCTGCACTTAACGAAATACGAACAGTATTGCCGATTCCCATGTTTAAAATTGCTCCAAGACCAGCAGCGCTTTTAATAGTCCCAGCAAATAATGTCCCTGATTCTGTAATTCCAAGATGAAGTGGGTATTGAAACGCTTTTGCTGCTTTTTCATACGCTTCGATGGCTAAATTGACATCAGAAGCTTTCATGGAAACGACAATGTCATGAAAGTCTAAATCTTCAAGAATTTTAATATGGTGAAGGGCACTTTCGACCATGCCATCTGCTGTAGGATAGCCATATTTATCTAAAATTCGTTTTTCTAAAGAGCCTGCATTCACACCAATTCGAATGGGAATACCTTTTTCTTTTGCTGCTTTAACAACAGCTTCGACTTTTTCGCGCTTTCCGATATTTCCAGGATTAATTCGGATTTTATCAGCGCCACCTTCAATGGCTTTTAATGCTAGCTTATAGTCAAAGTGAATGTCTACAACAAGTGGTATGTTAATTCGTGCTTTAATGTGAGGAATGGCTTCAGCAGCTCGCATATCAGGACATGCAACACGAACGACTTGGCAACCCGCTTCTTCTAATCGGTGAATCTCAGCAACAGTAGCTTCCACATCATGTGTTTTTGTTGTTGTCATACTTTGCACAACAACTTCATTGTTACCACCAATTGTTAAATTCCCAACTTTAACAGGTCTTGTTTTTGTACGATGCGTAATTTGGGTCATTTTAAAAATTCGCCCCTTTTAAGTTTCAAATAAAAATAATGTGGTAAACACACACCGTCTATTTTAGCAAGAGCTTGTTTTGTTTGGCAAGAACATTCTTTTATTCTTGATAAAGAGGAAACAAATATGTTTGACCAACTTGAATATCTTCAGGTTCGGTGCCACCGTTTAACTGTTTGAAATCATAAATAATTTCTTGAATAGAAGCACGAATGGGACCTTCATGTAGATGTTCCACGATTGAAAGGACAGTATAGCCACTATCTACAACAACTTCTTGTGCTGGAATTGTAACTGGGCTTTGGCTAGGATTCGTTTGTTCAGATGGTGTTGCTGAAGCTTCAGGTAATGTACCAGTCGATAAATCATAATAAGTTGCATATAAAATGAGAACAATAACAAGGGAATAAAATAATTTTTTCATCAGGCTTGTCCCTCCACATCAAAAATAAGGTTATTACTATTCACTATATGTTTGAAGGAGTGAAATTATTCCAATTTATTTGAATCGTATGAAAAAAATAGTCATAATTAAAAAAGGATGAAATAAACATGAATCAAACAAGCTCAAAAACAATCTTAGTTCCTATCTTAGGCTTGTTGCCATTAATCATGGTGTTAGGGAATTCGATGTTTATCCCCTTAATTCCAGAAGTGCAAGCAGAGTTGCAGCTTACTCCTGTGCAAGCCGGTTTAGTATTAACGGTATTTTCTATTCCTGCTGCCGTGATGATTCCATTAATCGGATTCATGTCTGACCGTTTTGGTCGTAAAAAAATGGTTCTTTCCTCATTGGTATTGATTATGGTAGGCAGTTTGTGTTCGGCAATCGCTTTGTATTTGCATGAAGCGAGCTTTTCTTTTCTTTTGTTTGGGAGACTACTACAAGGGATAGGCGCGGGTGGAACAGCGCCACTAGCTATGGCATTAGTCGGTGACTTATTTGATGGTAAGGACCGAAGTCAAGCGTTAGGAGTTCTTGAAGTGTTTAATGGAGTTGGAAAAGTCATTAGTCCGATTTTAGGAGCGGTTATTGCGGCTGTTTTCGCATGGTACGGTTCTTTTTATTTTTACTTTCTATTGGCGGCTATTGCTTTTTTGGCTCTTCTTGTTTACTTGAAATCGTCTCCATTTGAGAGCGAACAACGCTTTTCTTTAAAGAAGTACGTTTCGATGATAGGGAGCGTCTTAAAACGAGAAGGAAAGTGGATCATCCCTATTTTTTTTACAAATGGTATCGCGTTGTTTTTGTTATTTGGAATGCTTTATTTTTTGTCCTTTGAGTTAGAAGGAGTGTATGATATTGTCGGGGTGATGCGAGGTGTGTATTTGGCGATACCATTATTTGCATTAGGTATTGTTTCTTATTGGACAGGCACGTTTGTAGGTGAGAACGTTCAAAAAATGAAACAAGCATTATTTATTGGTTTTTTTCTCATTGTGATGGCCTTTGCTTGTTTAATTTATTATCATCATTTGATTGGTTTGCTCCTATTTCTTTCCTTAGCTGCAGCGGGGATGGGGTTGTTTTTACCTGCTGCAAGTACAGCAGTTACATCATCAATTGGGAAAGAGGAAAGAGGGTTTATTGTATCACTTTATAACATGGTTCGGTTTTTAGGTGTAGCATTTGGCCCGGTTATATTTAGTGTATGGATGGTCAATCTTACCCAAATGTATTACTGGTCATTTTTTCTCGCTTTCGTCTCAATATTTATATTAACAGCATTTTGGTCCTGCATTCCATTTGTAAAACAATGTGTTTGATTTGACAATTTCACATAGGGAAAATAGGTCTAAAGTCTCTGTTTATTCTTTCTGAAACATTGTTATCTATAAATTAGGACAATAAAAGTTCTTGCGTTCAAAAAAGAACTTAAACAAAAAGGGGTCGAATAGGATGAATTTGATAAAACGAAAGGTGTTACCACTTTTATTAATCTTGACATTACTTTTACCAAATCTTGCTTTAGCTGATGCGGTTGTTGGAGAAGTTGTTGTCACTTTAGGAGCAGATTTATCCGAACAACAACGTACTCAAATTTTAAATGAAATGGGTGTTTCCCAAGATATCGAAGTCATTCCTGTCACAAACGAAGAGGAGCATCAATATTTAGGGAATTATATTAGTCGTTCTGTCATTGGTAATAAAACATTCTCATCTGCTAAAATCACTATCGGTGAAGAAGGCTCTGGTCTTAATGTTGAAACGAACAACATAAATTGGGTTTCAGAAGCGATGTATGCCAATGCTTTAATTACGGCAGGGATAAAAGATGCTGATATTTATGTAACAGCGCCATTTGCAGTTTCGGGTACTGGTGCTTTAACCGGCTTAATAAAAGCATATGAAATTACAGCTGATATTGAAATTCCAGAAGAGCAAAAGCAAATAGCTAATGAAGAATTAGTCAAAACAGGTCAGCTCGCGGAAAGCATCGGAATGGAAGAAGCAACAGAATTAATGAATCGAATCAAAGAGGAAATTGCGAAGAATCCTGTTGAGTCAGAGGAAGACCTTCGTGCATTAATCCAACGAGTAGCAGCGGAATTAGGAATTACCTTAACGGATGAAGAGTTAAATGGGTTAGTTTCCTTGTTTATGCGGTTAAAAGATATGAACATCGATTGGGACCAAGTTCAAAATCAAATCGGAAAAGTTCGAGACAATCTAGGTGAATTTTTAAATAGAGAAGATACACAAGGATTTATTGCAAGTATTTTAGATGCTATTAATCGACTGATTGACCAAATTAAAGGATTCTTTAAATAGGCAACAAAAGGGATGTCACGCTAAAATGTGACATCCCTTGTTTGCCATTTTCCTATGTAACGTATTAAGATTAGATGGACATTGTTTTTGATGGTAACACTAAGAATGCATGGTCGCTTTTCGTGCTTGCGTTCTTTTTGTTGGATTTCTTTAACGGTTTATCATGTTTTTTCATTCAAATCACCTCACTACTAGTATGAACGGCAAAAAAGAATAAAATAAGTGGTAGAAAATGAAACAATGATTAGAGTGAATCGTATATATAGAAGAGGAGGTTAGAGCGATGGAAATGTTAGAAATTGCTTCGATTGGTTTTCTTGTTGTGTTTTTAGGCACATTATTTTTAATTGGTGAAATATTAGTTAAAGTTAAAGGATTGTTTGGCCTATTAGGCATTGGTATTATGACGATTTATTTTTCATATCATCTAACAGGGGAAACTGGGTTATGGGTCGTTTTGCTTTATATTCTCGGTTTATTATTGTTCATTGTCGATGGGAAAGTTGTGAACGATGGAACTATAGCATCATTAGGAGCTATTCTGATGGTACTTGGCCTAGCGATTCCAGCACCCAATGTCATTTACGGTATTTTAGCTTCGATGGGGTTTCTCGTCGGAGGGTTTAGTTCCCTTTTATTTTTAAAAGTGTTTCCAGCCCGAAATATGTGGTCAAAAATGACATTAAAAAACAAACTTTCGAGTGAAGAAGGGTATAATTCCATAAATGAAACGTATGTTCAATTGATTGGACGTAAAGGAGTAACAGTCAGTCCGTTCCGCCCTACAGGAACAGTGAAAATCGATGATGAGCTTTATAGTGCGACAAGCGGGAGTCAATGGCTATCAGAAGGTGAGGAAATTGAAGTTGTTTCAGTAGATGGTACACGGATAGTTGTGAGAAGGGTAGAGCAGGATAATAAAGAGTAGGAATGGAATAGAGAAGCCGCACAAAAAAAGAGTTGCTTTTGCGCGGCTTCAGTTTTTTTAAAAGATAAAATTTTTGGTCTAGCAGCGAAGCTTTGAAAGCTTATTCAAAATGCCATCGGACATGTATTCCTCTATTTTTGAAAAAAGTAGCGTTAGGCAAATGCTATCGGACATTGGTTCCGGTAAATTAGAAAAACGAGCCCAATTTAGCCTGTTTTTAGACATATAGCGGAACGGATGTCCGATAGCTCTCGGAACAACGTAGTTTTTTGTGAAATAGCGGAATACATGTCCGAATGTAATGTTAGAGTAAGCAAAAACCCAAAGATTACTCTTTGGTTTTTTCATCATATGCATTATGTTCCTCTTCGGAACCATCTTCAACAGGAGGCGTTGCTTGTTTGCGTTTAGGCTTTGGGACTTTTTTTACAACTAAAGTCAACATGGTTATTGCAATAAGCCAATAAAACAGGAAGGAGAATGGTACAGTGATTAGCAATTTAATATAAGAGAACAAAATCGTTGGTAATGTGACAGTATAAGCAGACATAATCCAAAGATGGCGATATTTCACATTCGCATGTAATGTTTCTTTAATAATTAAACCGATTACAGCAAGTACAGTAACGCCAATAAATTTTAATGCTGTATTGTACAAATACATAATTACGGCAATCACCGCTATAATTAAAGGCATCATCCCTCCGACACTATTAACAATGCCTTCGATATTATCTTTTGTAAAATTGCCCATCCCCATAGTAGCTAAATCGTCAAAAAAAATAGAGCTAGCTTGACCACTTTCAACCATCACTATTTCATGTTCTAAAATAGCTACAGCCGTATCATGTTGTACGACGTCATCGTAAGTAACTTCTCCAGTTGTATCAAAAATAAAAACACCTTCGTCATCCTCTTCAATAATCGGTTCGTTCATATTAGAGGATAAAACCCCATTGTTCATTTCAAAATAAGGGATATCGTACTCAAATGCCTCTTGAACGGAATTGACTGCTTGTGATAAGGTTGTCCCGAATGAAATGATAGAAGGCAATGTCGCAATGAACATTAATAAAAATACATATAATATCGTTTTCCCAATTCCTTGAAAGCGAAAGAGGGCAATATCCTTTGGTGAATGCAAACTTTTTAAAAATTGTTTAAAAATATTCATAGTGCAACTCCTTTGATAAATAATTCTTTTCTTATTGTAACGTGGACTCGCTGTAAGAACAATGAAAAATGAATCGATTTTTAGGATGAAAATAGTGTGTTTGAGGATACTAATAAAGCGAATGGATTTCACAATAGTAAATATTTACAATTTATTTACAAAGTATCGAAGTGCCAGAAAATAATATTAAGAAAATGTAAATAAATAAAATGTAGGTGCAAACAAACCCTTTAAACAGAAGGATTTTTTTATAGGTGAAAAAATAAATAAATTAACAATGTAAAAAACTTAATAAATTCTTTACAAATCATTAACGTTTACTTAATAATAAACAGGTACGATTGTAAAGGTTTGTCGAATGAACAAATAATTAGGGGAATATTTTTGAAGGGATGAGAATAATTGGATTTACAGACGTTGTTGTTTATGTTCTTCGGAGGGCTTGGTATTTTTCTATTTGGAATTAAGTACATGGGGGATGGCCTTCAAAATGTCGCAGGAGACCGATTACGAGAAGTGTTAGACCGGTTTACCTCGAATCCAGTGATGGGGGTTATTGCTGGACTAGTTGTAACAATTTTACTACAAACAAGTACAGGAACAACAGTGTTAACAGTAGGACTCGTAAATGCGGGTTTTATGACGCTAAAGCAGGCGATTGGTGTTATTATGGGGGCGAATATCGGGACAACCGTTACTGCTTTTATAATCGGGATTAAAATTTCGCAATATGCCTTACCAATCATTGCAGCAGGTGCTGTTCTGCTATTCTTTTTTAAAAATAAAAAAATCAATTACTATGGTCAAGTAGTGTTTGGTTTTGGTGCGCTTTTTTATGGTCTCGAGACGATGGGGACAGGGTTAAAACCTTTACGTGAAGTGCAAGCATTTGCAGACTTAACGGTTTCGATGAGTGACAATCCATTATTAGGGGTATTAATTGGGACTTTATTTACTGTGTTAGTTCAAAGTTCTTCTGCTGCTATTGGGATGTTGCAAACGTTATTTGCACAAGGGGCCATGTCCCTCGATGCTGCATTGCCGGTATTATTTGGGGATAATATTGGAACAACCATTACTGCTGTTTTAGCATCCATAGGAGCTTCGATTGCGGCGAGAAGAGCGGCGTTAACACATGTAATATTTAATGTCATTGGGACGGCTTTAATTTTAATCATTATTCGACCATTTACTGTCTTTATCGCTCATATTCAAGAAACACTTGGCTTAAATCCTGAAATGACAATTGCGTTTGCTCATGGGATTTTTAATGTTTCTAACACATTAATTCAATTGCCATTCGTTGCTGTTCTTGCTCTTATTGTGACGAAGTTAATTCCTGGTGAAGAGTATGAGATTGAATATAAAGCAAAGCACCTAGATGAGCGCTTTATTCGTAGCTCTCCAGCTATTGCGATTGGACAAGCTCGAGAAGAAGTACTACGTATGGGCGAATTTGCTGAAAAAGGGTTAACAGAAGCAAAGCAATATTTAATAACTGGTCAAAAGCGTCATTCTGAAATGACTGTTCAGTTTGAGGATGCGATAAATAATTTAGATCGAAAAATTACCGATTATTTAATAAAGGTTTCTGCTGGATCATTATCTGAACAAGATTCTAAGCTTCATTCGATGTTAATGGATACTGTTCGAGATATTGAACGTATTGGTGACCATATGGAAAATATCGTCGAATTAAAAGATTACCAGCTCGCAAATAAAGTTCCGATGTCAGAAAGTGCATTAGAGGATTTACATGAAATGTTCGATTTAACAATCGAAACAGTAGGCAAAGCGATTTCCTGTTTAGGGAATGGCGATCGTGATATCGCCCTATCTGTTGTGGACAAAGAAGATTTAATTGATAAGATGGAACGAAAGCTTCGTAAAAAGCATATTCTTCGTGTAAATGAAGGGAAATGTACTGGAGCTGCTGGTATTGTTTTTGTTGATATCGTTAGTAATTTAGAGCGTATTGGCGACCATGCGGTTAATATCGCAGAAGCTGTCATTGGAGAAGAAAACTAATAATATAAATGTAAGTCTGTGCCTGTTCACAAGTCGGATGGACAGGCACAGGGTTTTCTTAGAAAAATGTAAAAATGGTTTGCATAATGTAAATCAGTATGTTATAGTAATTCTTGTGCTTATTTTTGAAATCTCACAAAAAAAATAAAAAAGTTATTGACTATTCATATTGTCTGATGTAAAATAATCTTTGTCCTTTATGAAACATTCCACAGTAGCTCAGTGGTAGAGCTATCGGCTGTTAACCGATCGGTCGTAGGTTCGAGTCCTACCTGTGGAGCCATTTGGCGGTGTAGCTCAGCTGGCTAGAGCGTACGGTTCATACCCGTGAGGTCGGGGGTTCGATCCCCTCCGCCGCTACCAATAATTGAATAGATGGTTTTAATATGGCGGTTGTGGCGAAGTGGTTAACGCACCGGATTGTGGCTCCGGCATTCGTGGGTTCGATTCCCATCAATCGCCCCATATATTGGACCCTTAGCTCAGTTGGTCAGAGCGGTCGGCTCATAACCGATTGGTCGTAGGTTCGAGTCCTACAGGGTCCACCATTATAACGAGGGACAAGCCCTCAAACGATAAATGCGGAGGAATACCCAAGTCCGGCTGAAGGGATCGGTCTTGAAAACCGACAGGCGGGTTAAACCGCGCGGGGGTTCGAATCCCTCTTCCTCCGCCATACATAAGAATCAACTCTCTGTGATGCTTTCATCATAGGGAGTTTTTTTACGATAGAGTGATTATAAAAAACTCAATAGGGTATTGTATAAGAAGTCGGAAACAAGAAAACAATTGAATGGCATATTCATTGAAAGTTTCAATTGTTTCTGATAATCTAATACTTGAGCGACTTAGTAAACATTTTTGTTGCTTATATTTATTTACTATTTTTGAGGAAATTTCCTCGAAATTAAAATTGAAAAGAAACAAGGAGGAGTTTTAATCATGGCTTATGAATTACCAGCATTACCTTATGCAGCAAACGCTTTAGAACCACACATTGATGAAGACACAATGAATATTCATCACGGGAAACACCACAACACGTACATTCAAAAATTAAATGCAGCACTAGAGGGACATGATGAGCTTGCGAGCAAATCTGTTGAAGATTTAATCAAAAACTTAGATGCAGTTCCTGAAAACATCCGTACGGCTGTTCGTAATAATGGTGGTGGACATGCTAACCATACATTGTTCTGGACACTTCTTAGCCCGAATGGTGGCGGCGAGCCAACAGGTGAGCTTGCTGAAGCAATCAACAAAACATTTGGTAGCTTAGAAAGCTTCAAAGAGCAATTTGCGAATGCAGGTGCTAATCGCTTTGGTTCTGGTTGGGCTTGGTTAGTTGTAAACAATGGTGAACTAGAAGTAACAAGTACACCAAACCAAGACTCTCCAGTAATGGAAGGAAAAACACCAATTCTAGGATTGGATGTTTGGGAGCATGCTTATTACTTAAAGTATCAAAACCGTCGTCCTGATTACATTTCGGCATTCTGGAATGTTGTAAACTGGGATGAAGTTGCAAAGCTATATAGCGCTGCAAAATAACATAACCTTAAGCCTTATGACTATCTGTAGTCATAAGGCTTTTTTTCTTAAAGCTTTGAAAGCTATTTCAAGAAGAGCGAAGGCTCCGCACCTGCGCGTTTCACCCCAAGAAGAGCACTTGGGGCTCACTGTCAAAAGCGGGCAGGGCTCCGCACTTCGCTTGAAAGAAAAGACGCTCCGCGTTTTTCTTATTTATTTTGATTTCTTTCTTTCGATTGTCGGTTTGTTCTGCATAAAGGAGCCTCTGTAGAGCAAACTACAATTATGTAAGGTGGTGAGTCGTCAATGAAAGCGATACTGAAAAAGATGATTGGGGAAGTTGAGGTTAATCGCGATTTAACATTGCTACTTGTCATTGGGGGAATGTATTCGTTAAGTATTGCATTGTCCAATACGTTTGTAAATGTGTACTTATGGAAGCAGTCTGGGGAATTCATGGATATCGCGCTTTACAATTTAGCTTCCGTATTTATGCAACCTATCGCGTTTATCGTTGCGGGGTTATGGGCGAAAAAGATCGACCGAGTAATTGTATTGCGGTTAGGTGTAAGCTTCCTTTCCGTATTCTTTTTTACTGTGCTTTTTTTAGGCGGTAATGCAAATGAGTATCTTTTATTATTAGGAGCCTTACTAGGAATTGGTTTTGGCTTTTATTGGCTCGCTTTTAATGTACTCACCTTTGAGATTACTGAACCGGAAACACGTGTTTTTTTTAACGGCTTTTTAGGTTTAGTCACTTCACTTGCTGGGATGATCGGACCAATTTTTGCAGGGGTATTAATTACGAGAATGGAGAAATTTACTGGGTATACGTATATTTTTGCCATCTCTTTGATTTTATTTATCGCTGCAGTCATTACAAGCTTTTTTTTGGAAAGACGTTCAGCAAGAGGTTCATTTCACTTTTTGAAAATTTTAAAAGAACGGAAAAACAACAAAAACTGGAAACATGTGCTACATGCTCATTTTTTCCAAGGGTTGCGTGAAGGTACGTTTGTCTTTGTTATTTCAGTTTGGGTATATATAACGACACAAAGTGAACTGGCATTAGGAACGTATGGCTTAGTCGCGTCTGCCGTTTCCTTTGTTAGTTATTATGTTGCTACTCGAGTCATAAAAGAACAATTTAGGAAAAAATCAATTTTGCTAGGTGGGATTATTCTCTACCTCGCCATTTTCCTTATCATTTTTGATTTAACATTTACGAAACTCATCATATATGCCGTTGTCATTTCCATTGCATATCCAACCTTACTTGTTCCGTATGTCTCATTAACATATGATGTGATCGGAAAAGGATGGAAAGCAGCTGAGATGAGAGTCGAGTATATTGTCGTGCGTGAACTTTTCCTTAATGGAGGTAGAATTGTATCGATTCTTGCCTTTTTAGCTACCATTACTTTGTTTAATGAAGAACAAGGTATTCCAGGTCTACTGCTTGTGATTGGAGCTGGTCATTTGATTCTATACTTCTTTATTCGACATGTCCACCTTCCTGTGAATGAAGGAGGAAAAAGTTACGCGTTTTCTAGGCAAGATAAAGGTGAGGGAGATAGTGGTGGAACGACGGTTTAATTTGTGTGAGAATATGGAAATGCTCTTACCGTCTTTAAATGGGAGAGGAGTTATGGTATACTAACAACAATCATATAAACAAGAAGCCTGCCGTGTTTGTTAGCTTCTCTTTGTTTCGAACCGTGAATAAGAAACGGGAGCTCCACATTAACCGGTTGACAACAAGCCTCTCGTTGTGGAAGTTGGAGATTGGTTTGCGAGCACCCACCTGCGAGAGTAGGTTCTTGAAACATCGAGGCAACGGCATTCGCGGGTTTCCGTTTTAGACACCAACAACGCTGTTAGGTGTCTATTGTCATGTCTTATAATGAATAAACAGATAAAGAAGGGAAGAAACGATGGGGAATAATAAAAAGAAGAAACGTAATCATGTACCTGCACGCCTTAATTTCCTTTTTTTAGTTGTATTTCTTTTGTTTTCTGCACTTATATTACGATTAGGTGTTGTCCAAATTGTACAAGGGGAAGAATACGTAAAAGAGCTAGAACGCACGACAAATGTTACAGCTAGAATCGATGCACCACGAGGATTAATGTATGATCGCTTTGGTAATATTGTCGTTGATAATGAATTAGAATTATCGATTACGTACACGCCACAAAAAAAGACGACACATGCGGAAAAATTAGAAGTCGCACAAAAATTAGAAAAGTTAATCGAAGTGGATGAGGAAATGATTGATAATATTATTCCACGCGACAGAATCGATTATTGGATTATTACTCGTCCGGATGAAGCGAAAGAAAAGCTTACAGATGAAGAACGTCGAAAGATAAATGACCCGACAGAAGAGTACAGATTAACGGTTGAGAGAATTACGGATGAAGATTTAAGTGAAATTACAAAGCAAGAAGAGCGGGTGCTCGCAATTAAACGCGAAATGGATCGTGGCTATGCATTAGCACCACAACGAATTAAGCAAGGGATTACAGAAGAAGAAGCTCATATTGTGGGAGAGCACTTGTTTGAGCTTCCAGGTGTCGATATTTTACGAGATTCTACGAGAACGTATGTATATGACGATACATTCCGAAGTTTTTTTGGACGGACAGGTTCAATCCCACGCGAAAAGCTAGATTATTATTTATCAAGAGGATATGAACGGTCTGACCAAGTCGGTACGAGTTTTCTTGAGCTCCAATATGAAGAAGCGCTCCGTGGTCAAAAAGCATTAGTTGAAAGTGTGACAAGTCGAGGGGCCGTTGTTGGTGAACGAGAACAACTAGGTCAACGTGGGAACGACTTAGTGTTAACTGTTGATATGGAGCTTCAACAAATTGTAGAAGGTATTGTAAAAAAAGAAGTTGAAACAGGCGCAGCCTCATTTATCGATGAAAAAGCAGCCTATATCGTAATGATGAATCCGAAAACAGGTGAAATTTTAGCGATGAACGGCTATGAAGATGACACAGGTGCTTTAAATAAAGCGTATGCGATGGGGTCATCGATAAAAGGTGCTACAATGTTAATGGGGTTTCATGAAGGCTCCGTTCATCCTAATAAATACATTTATGACCGTCCAATTCAGATCGGAGGACAAACAAAAAAGTCAATTTCCAATCTAGGTAGTATTAATGACCTTCAAGCGTTAGAAAAATCCTCGAACGTTTATATGTTTTTTATTGCTATGGAAATGGCTGGCTTTCGGTATGGAACGAATTGTTGCTGGAATGATATTCCTGGTACTTATGATAAAATGCGATATTATTATAGTCAGTTTGGATTAGGGTCTGAAACAGCGATTGATTTGCCATCAGTTTCTACTGGTTTAAGTGGTGGTATTGGTCAAGGGGGGAACTTGCTTGACTTTTCGATTGGCCAGTTTGACACGTATACAACATTACAGCTAGCTCAATATATTTCAACAATTGCTAATGACGGATATCGAATGCAACCACATCTCGTTAAAGAAATTCGGCAGCCGAGTCCCATAAAAGATGAATTAGGACCGGTTGTGTATCAAAATGACCCAAAAATATTAAACCGAATTGATATGAGTGATGCCCATATTAAAAGGGTACAAGACGGATTAAAGCGTGTAGTAAACCCAAATCTATCTGGAACATGGAGAAATGCTGGTTTCTCTTATGATGTTGCAGCGAAAACAGGAACAGCCGAAGTTCGTGTCGCGGTTACAAGAAGTGACGGTACTCGTTACTTAGTTGATGGAACAAACCAAACATTAGTTGCATATGCACCGTTTGATGATCCTGAAATCGCGGTTGCAGTCGTTGTCCCACATGTTCGTGGGAAAAATCCACATCCATTTTCACGAAATATTTTAAAGCAATCCATGGATGCTTATTTTGAACTAAAAGATAATCGAAATGGTCCTCTTTCAAATGGAGAAGAGCGCCCTGTTCAAAATGATGAAGAGGAAGAAAACAATTAAATATTGGAAAAAGAGGAGAACCATTCTACTTTGAATGGTCCTCCTTTTTTATTTTATTTATGGGCACAGCAGATGAAGGACAAAACTAGTGAGAAACAGAGGAGAAGTGTCCTTCATAAAGGGAATGAAGGACAAAACTAGTGAGAAACAGAGGAGAAGTGTCCTTCATAAAGGGAATGAAGGACAAAACTAGTGAGAAACAGAGGAGAAGTGTCCTTCATAAAGGAGATGAAGGACAAAACTGATGAAAGAAAGAGGAAAAGTGTCCTTCATAAAGGGAATGAAGGACAAAACTGATGAAAGAAAGAAGAAAAGTGTCCTTCATCAACATAATGAAGGACACTAGCTAAAGTTCGTATTTACGTAATGATTTCAATAATCTCTTCAAAGCTCATTTCATTGTGTAACAAATATTCTCCGCGTCTAATTTGTGAAGAGGCATTTTGTTCTTCAACAAAAGTAATAAACTCATGATGATCAGAAATAATTTCAGCTTCTTCTAGAGCGAGTGCGACATCTGTACTGCTCATGCCTTGCTCAATCGTTACAGTCGCTTCAATTCTTTCAACCTCTTCTTCAGTAGCCGTTTTTTCAAGCAATGAGTTATATTGTTGTTCCTCTAATATAATAAAACCTTGTTCTTCTAGGATAGCCATCATTTCTTCACTTGAAAGCTGAATTTCAGGCATCGTTTCTTCTTTCTTATCAGTTTCCGCTTGTGTTGTTTGAAAAAAATACATATATCCTAACACGCTCGTTGCAATAAATAGTCCGGTTGCAAGACCACGTAATCCTTTTTTGGACATGATATCCCCTCATTTCATTCTTTTCGAAGGTAGTTCGCTAATAGGCTTTGTACTTCAGTTTCTGTTAAACCAGTTAGTTGAGAAATTCGTTCAATCGAATAGCCATTTTCATAGTGCTGGGCAACTTCGTTCATTAAACTTCCAGTTGTTTGTTTTTGTTGTTGGGCGTAATAAGGTTCACTGTTAGAAGATAATAACTCTTCTTCTACAATTTTTATTTTCTTTTTAAGCTGATAAATTTCTTGCATGAGCGTAATTGAAAAGTTTTCTATTTGATTTTCTAAATCTTTTGTTCGGTCTTTTTGAACAAAAGAAAGAATAAATAATAGTATCGACAGTATAAACAAGATGATGATGACAAGTTCCAAGATAAAGGCCCCTTTCCCGTTGAATAAAAAAATTCTAGATTGTCCATTTCCTATTATACACGTCGAGTAAGGAAAAGAGAATGGAAAGAACTAGGTCAAAGATTTGTCAAAAGTTCTTGTCCCTTCTTTATAGAGCAAGTAAGATAAAGAAAATAAACAAGCTAAAGGATGTCCTATATGTTCAAATGGCCTGAAATCAATCGTTGCCTTACCGTCCTCATACAAAATCCAAATACGCTTTATGTCGCTTGGGACAAGCTGTTGCCCAAACAACGGTTTGCTGAACTTGTATTGCATATGAATTGGGATGATTTAGACAAAATAATACGCGTATTAAGTATAAAGAACGAAGTCATTTTTGAACAATCTGTGACACAATCAAAATCGCTTTTCTTATTTTGTTCAGAAATGGAACAAATTGAGGAAGTTCAATTCGGTGTGAAAAGCAAAAGCGGGGGCTTTTTATTGCTAGAAAAAGTAACACTATCACATCAAGGACCGAAAGATAGCAACAAACAGGTGAAAATGAAAAAAAGATGGCAAGAAGGATTTTCAGGTTATTCAATTTCAGAGGGGAGAAAAAACATTGGCGACGCATAGTATTTTTTTATTACATGCCCATCTTCCTGATTATCGAACGAGCAATAATTTACGACTAGAAGAACGAGCGTTATTTCAAGCGATTTTCGAATCATATCTTCCGCTTTTAGAAACATTGTCAAATAGGAAAAGTGAAGCTGTAGTAACGATGTCGTTTTCTCCAACATTATTACAAATGCTCACTGATGATGAAGTGTTATTACGGTTTGAAACTTATACTGAACAAACGCTCGCACTCCTCCGTATTGAAAAGCAAACCGTACCCTCAGAAGTTGAGAGAGAGATTGTATGCATGTATGAAAAAAGATATGAAAAGCTGTTTCAGTCGTTTTATCAAATGAACAAAAACATTGTGTTCACTTTTCGTAAGTTAGTTGAAGAAGGGATAGTCGAAGCAATAACGACAGCTGCCACACATCCGTTTTTGCCTTATATTCAAACAAGGAAAGGAAAACAAGAACAAATCCGTTATGGACTCGACATTTTTATTGAACATTTTGGTTTTCAGCCTAAAGGGTTCTGGCTACCGGAATGTGGCTATAGTGCAGAAGTAGGAGATGTGTTAGTTCAAGAAGGACTTGAATACACCTTTTTATCTGATGCAACCATTTGCGAGCCTAGTCAAACTGAGCAAGGGCTTGTTTTGCTTCCTATAAATCGAATCCTTGCAGAAAGAGTCTGGTCAAGTACAACGGGGTATCCTGCACATCCTTTGTACCGCGAATATTATTGGGATATTTCTTTTAAACGTGATTGGAACCAACTTTCTCCTTATGTAAATACACCCGTTCCTGTCGATACAGGATTAAAGTACTGGAAAGTAACAGGGCATGAGGAGAAAGATTGGTATAACAGAGAAGAGGCGATACATCAGGCAAAAATCGATAGTACACATTTCACACAGAAATTACTTGAACTTGACAAAGAACTTGCCGTACTCGCATTTGATGCCGAGCTCTTTGGCCATTGGTGGTATGAAGGACCAGATTGGCTAGCTCATGTCATATCAGAACAAAAATCGATACCATTTGTCTCACCACAAAAATGGATTTCGATGCAGTCGAAACCATTACCACTGAAAACACCTCAGCTTTTATCTTCTTGGGGGCGGGGAGGGTATGGGGAAGTTTGGTTAAATGAAAGAAATGCTTCGTTTTATAAAATATTTCATGAGATGGAAGATATATTATTTTCAAGACTTCAACCAGAAGGGTTTGTTTATGAACAAATGAAAAATGAATGGCGATTAGCGATAAGCTCAGATTGGCTATTCATGATTGACGCCAACCGAAATGCGAACTATGGGTATAAACGAATTCAAGAGCATATCGAGTGTTTCTTTCGGCTTTATAAGCAACAACAAAAGACTAAGAATAAACAAGAGGCGACAGGTGACCGAAAAGTTTTGCTTCTTTTATCGTTTGAATACCCACCAACTATATTTGGTGGGTTAGGAATTCATGTACACCATCTAGCTGAAACAATAGCGAAACGTGGAGAAAGGGTCCATGTCGTCACGTATAACGACAAAGAAAAGATCGTTGTTGAAAAAAGAAACGGGGTTATCATTCATCGCATTCCCGCTTCTGTTTCAGAAGATTTCTATCTCTCCATTGCTGACTGGAACCGAGAAATTATTGACTATGTTCTATCCTTATCGAATCGAGTTTCATTTTCTATTATTCATGCTCATGATTGGTTAGTGGCCTCATCCGCTTTAGTACTAAAAGAATCTTTACATTGTCCGCTATTAGCGACAATTCATGCGACAGAAGCAGGAAGAAATCAAGGAATTAAAACTTCATTACAGCAAGCGATTCATCATCTAGAACGGAAATTCGTTCAGCAAGCCAATCATATTATTGTTTGTAGTCAGTTTATGAAAACTGAAATCCATACATCATTTAAAACGTCACTCGAGAAAATTTCCATTATACCGAATGGAGTGATTCTAAAAGAAAAACATAAAGTTAACGTAGAGGATGGACAGACAGTGATCGCGATAGGTAGGTTTGTCTATGAGAAAGGTTTTACTGTTTTCATTGATGCGGCAAAACATGTTCTTCTGAAATATCCAAAAACTAGATTTATTCTAGCGGGACAAGGAGAAATGAAACAAGACTATGTGAAGCAAATACAGCAAGTAAACATAGCAGAATCCTTTCACATAAAAGGGTTTCTTCAAGAAAATGAGAAATGGGATCTATATCATGAAGCGTCTGTCGTTTGTATCCCAAGTGTTTATGAGCCTTTTGGGATTGTGGCACTTGAGGCGATGGCTTGTGGGAAACCGATTGTGGCATCAAATACAGGTGGGCTAAAAGAAGTGGTTGTCCATAATCAAACAGGAATTATCGTGCCACCATGTGACAGCGAGCGATTAGCAGAAGGAATCATAGAATTGTTATCAAAGCCAAATCGGGCAGAACAACTAGGAGAAAGAGGGCGACAAGAAGTACAACAGTATTGTTGGTCGGAAGTGACCGCACAAACAACGAATGTATATCGGCAACTCCTTTCTTAATAAGTAGATAGAAATTCTACTTGCTCAATCGACAATCTTTTGCTATTATTGAAAAGTATGAGTGAAAATAGAACGTTTGGAGGGATAACACATGCGCGTAAATGTAACATTAGCTTGCACTGAAACGGGTGATCGTAACTACATCACTACTAAAAATAAACGTAATAATCCTGAGCGTATTGAGCTAAAAAAATACAGCCCAAGACTTAAAAAGCACACTTTGCACCGTGAAACAAAATAAAGAATAAAAAAACCGCACCGACTCAAAGGTTGCGGTTTTTTTATTCGTTGATGTTTAAAGTTTCTTCTCAAGAGGTATAGGAGAGTAAAGCATGTCCATACTTTGTAGGAGGGATTTTACATGTTTGTATACACGACTTCTTCAAATAGTTTACGTCACTTAAGCGAGGAAAATTTATATAAGGCATATGAAACCGCTATTCAATTAAAACTCGAGCCCGAATTTATATATTTGTTGAAAACAGAAATCAAACGAAGAAGCCGGATTGCGTAATAAATTATTGATATTCATAGCACCTTTCTTGTTCTACTAAAACAGGGAAGGTGCTTTTTAGTTCTTTTGCAAGAAAGTCTTTTCATAGCGTTTTTTCTTGTAGAAAGGTAGAATAGAAAACGAGAATAGGGAAAGGAGTTGCAACAATGTTAGAAAAAAAACAGCTCCGGAAATGGACACAACAAAAATTACAACAAATGAGCGAAGAAGAACGGGAACAGCATGCAGCGATTATTGCAGCGAAAGTACAGCAACTGTCTAGTTGGAAAAATGCTCAAACCATCGCTATAACGATTTCAAGGCAAACAGAAGTTCATACTCATTCCTTACTTGAAGTCGGTTGGCAACAAAACAAGACGATTGTCGTTCCAAAGACCGATCAAAAAAATAAAACGATGATCTTTTATAAAATTGATTCTTTTTCAGATTTGGAAGAAACATATTACAATCTCCTTGAGCCAATCCCAAGCCGTTGTATACAGGTGAACAAAACGGATATTGACTTTGTCATTGTTCCAGGGCTTGCTTACGATGAGCAAGGGTATCGTCTCGGTTTTGGTGGCGGGTATTATGACCGATTTCTTTCTACATACGACGGGGAAACGTGTTCGATTGCATTTGAAACACAAATAAGAGATGACATTCCAAAAGAGTCCTTTGATATACCAGTCCAAAAAATAGTGACAGAAAAGCGGGTTATTCAATGCTTGGCTTAATTGTTGTCGTATTTTTACTTTCTTTCACAGCGTTTTTTTTTAAAAAACTATCTATGTCAGGCTCATTTATGGCATTTATTGTGGGAACGATGATTGTATATGGGTTACAACTAGAAGGGCTTGTATTACTAGGTATATTTTTTGTCAGTTCCACAGCATTGGGAGCATTTTTTCAAAAGAAAAAGCAAAATGATATAGTAGAAAAAGGTGACAGGCGAGATGGCTTTCAAGTAATCGCAAACGGAGGTGTCGCTGCTGTTTGTGCGAGTATGTTTGGTGTGACGAATGAGCCATTATGGGTGGTAGCGTTCGTTGGGTCACTTGCTGCGGCTAATGCAGACACATGGGCTTCTGAGATCGGAACATTAAGCCGTAAGAAGCCGATTTCCATTTTATCTTTTCAACGAGTGGAACGTGGTACCTCAGGTGCTATTTCTTTTCTTGGAACAGTTGCTTCACTTTGCGGAGCCATTGCAATTGCAGTGCCAGCTGTTATTTTATTTGAATCACTGATTTCGTGGACTTCCGTTTATATTTTTGTATTATTTGTACTTGCAGGATGGTTTGGAAGTACAGTTGATACTCTTATTGGAGCTTTTATGCAAAATGTAAATGAATGTTCAGTCTGTCAAAGGAAAACAGAAAAACGTTACCATTGTCAGCAAAAGACAATACCCGTCTTTGGATTTCGATGGATAACAAATGACACAGTTAACTTATGCTGTACAATTACCGGTGCAGTTGTAGCAGTTTTGTTCATATAAACTAAAGGAGAAATGTGAAGATGGAACAGCAAAGAGAGCGGTATTCTAGACAAATATTATTTTCGCCAATTGGGGAAGAAGGACAAGCGTTGTTACTTGAAAAAAAAGTGCTCATCGTTGGGATGGGAGCACTTGGAACGGTATTAGCTAGTCATCTTGTCCGGGCAGGGGTAGGCACGGTTACTTTTGCTGACCGAGATTATGTTGAAAAAAGCAATCTTCAACGCCAAGTGTTATTTGATGAAGACGATGTAGCTGAAGCGTTGCCAAAAGCGGTGGCGGCTGAGAGAAAATTGAGAAAAGTAAATTCTGACATTACAATTCAAGGTATTGTGGCAGATGTAACGAGAGATAATATGGATGACTTGTTAGACGGCGTCGACTTAGTATTAGATGGAACAGATAATTTTCAAACTAGGTTTTTAATTAATGATGCTTGTTTTAAAAAAGGAATTCCTTTTGTTTATGGCGGTGCGGTTAGTTCAAGAGGGATGACGGCAATTTTTATTCCAGGTGAAACACCGTGCTTACGTTGCTTTATAAAAGAAGGTGATACAGGTGGACAAACTTGTGACATGATTGGTGTTATTTCTCCTGTTGTTGATATTGTAGGTTCGTTTCAAGCTGTTGAAGCGATAAAATTTTTAGTTCAAGCGAATAAATCACAACGTAACAGTTTACTTTCTTTTGATATTTGGAACTATCATATGTTTGAATTGAAGTTCTCTACACCTGATCATGATTGTCCGACATGTCAGTTACATGAATACCCAGCTCTTCAAATGGAAGAGGGGGAAATGGTGACATCGCTTTGTGGAAGAGAAACGGTTCAAATCAATGCAAGGTCATCTTTTGATTTAAAAGAATGGGCAACAAAATTGCAAGTCATTGGCACAGTGAAAGAGACGCCTTTTCTTCTTAGAGTAGAGTTGGACAATGGGATGAAATTCGTGCTATTCCCGGATGGCCGGACACTTGTCCAAGGTACGGAAGATGTTACAGAAGCGAAAGCATTATATCGGAAATATATAGGGCTTTAGTGATGAGTCCTTCATCTCCTAGTATTTTTAGCTATATTACGTCAAGATAAAGGCAAATCATTTGTTGAAAGGTGGAGGTAATAAATGGCAAACGGATCGCGTGTAGTTATTATTGGAACAGGGTTTGTTGGATCGAGTTATGCGTATGCTTTATTAAATCAAGGGTTAGTTGAAGAACTCGTTCTTTTAGATTTAAATAAAGAAAAAGCAGAAGGGGATGCAATGGATTTAAATCACGGTATGCCATTCGGTGCTCCGATGAAAATATGGGCAGGTACATATGAAGATTGTAAAGAGGCAGATATTGTTGTCATTACAGCCGGAGCAAATCAAGGACCAGGAGAAACACGGCTTGACTTGATTGAAAAAAACGCAGCTATTTTCAAAAAAATTGTCGGTGATGTAATGGCTTCTGGATTTGATGGTATTTTTATCGTGGCTACAAATCCTGTTGATATTTTATCCTACGCGACATGGAAGTTTTCTGGCTTACCAATGGAACGTGTCATTGGGTCTGGCACAATATTAGATACAGCACGCTTCCGATTTTTATTAGGTCAATATTTCAATGTGGATTCACGTAATGTCCATGCTTACATTATGGGAGAACATGGGGACACAGAGTTACCAGTGTGGAGTCACGCGGACATTGGAGGAAAACCAATATTAAGTTTGCTGGATGATAAAGCTAAATCAGAAGCTGACTTAGATGAGATTTTTATCAATGTAAGAGACGCCGCCTATCACATTATTGAAAGAAAAGGCGCTACGTACTATGCGATTGCAATGGGGTTAGTTCGACTAACAGAAGCGATATTTCGTAATGAAAACTCCATCTTAACGGTGTCTACACTACTAAATGGACAATATGGCTTAGATGATATTTATATTGGCGTACCCGCTTTCGTCAATCGTCAAGGAATACGAGAAGTATTAGAATTAAATTTACATGAAAAAGAAAGGGAAAAGCTTCACCATTCCGCTTCCGTTTTAAAAGAAGCAATGGAGCCTCTGAAAGGAATGTAAGTTAGCCCAATGATAAACGGATAATTCAATAGAAAATGCACAAAGTATGGATAAGGAGGAATGTAATATGATCTCAAGAATATTGTCATTACTATCCATGATTACATCAGGTGTTGTTATTTACAAATACAGATATCGTATTCTAAACGCTGTCCTCGGACAACGAACACTACGAAAAGCAGCCATCGCCCTATCCATGCAAATCCCATTCGTCCGTCAAAAACTCCTGAGCAACTTCGTCTTCACCCAAAGATAGAGAACAAGCACCAAAAGGCGCCTTTCCTTTTGGTGCTTGTTCGTTAGCAAGGCGAAGCCGGGGCAATCTTTAAAGTCCAATTGGAGCGTTTTTCTCCAAATGGACGCGCCCCGAGCGAAGCCCACCAAAAGGCGCCTTTCCTTTTGGTGCTTGTTTTATTCGTAAACCGAAAGAAAGCTTGCTATAATGAAGTGAAGAGGTGATGGAATGAGATGGAAAACCATTTGCTTTGATTTGGATAATACATTGTTCAGCCATGAAGCGGCGTTCGAAAAAGCAATCAAAAATTGTTATGAAAAAACAGTGACTTTGTGGAAAAAGGATAAGCAAATAAAACACGCCCCAAGTACGGACGAATGGTTTTTTCTGTTTAAACAAAACAGTGATCGGTTTTGGCGTCAATTCGAGCAAAAAACGATCGATAGGAGAACGTACCGTAGATTGCGCTATCAACAAACGATGCTAGCTTTTAACCTACCTTATTCAGACACAGAGGCAGACCAATTTCATGAACAATATAATCAAACGGTTTACGAATTTACTGAACCTTATGAAGGACTTGCCTCATTGCTTGAGTTCTTACAAGAAAACGGCATAAAACTAGGGATTATTACGAACGGACCAGCAGACACACAATATGAAAAAATAAAAAGATTAGGGATTTCTCAGTATATAACATCAGAACATATATTTATTTCTGAACAGCTAACCGTCGCTAAGCCGAACCCAGCTATTTTCAACTATGCCCTTACACAACTACAGCATCAACCACAAGAAGGAAAATTATATGTAGGAGATTCGTGGGAACAGGATATTATCGGTGCACGACATGCTGGCTGGGAAGCCATTTATATGAACACAAGAAATGTTGATCCACATTCAACTGAACCTGTAGTAGCGACTTGTCATACACTTACTGAAGTGAAAAACATCATCGAGAGAGAATTGAACTTGAAGGGATGAGGATATGGACGTTTATCGTCATGATTTACTGTATTGGCAAATAGCCCATTACTTTATCTTGAATGGAATGAAAGTACTTGATATTCATTCGAGTCATAAAGAAGTATGGTTAGAACATGAAAACGCCAATACGGTAGTTCGACTTGTAAGGACAGAGTTAGATTGGGGAAATGCATTAAAAAAAGATATTGATAACACGTTAGCGGCAGTTGAGCGTGTTAGAAAAAAATTAGGATATCGAACACTTACAGTAGAAAATGTGTATGTTTCTATGTATCCACCGGTTGATTCCTATGAGCATCTAATTAACGAACCTACTCAATTAGGAAGAAATTATGCTACAACTGTGTATACGTCTTTATTAGAGGCAGAAGAACAAAATAAAGAAGCAACATTGAAAAAACTTTGTCAAAGGTTACATATTACTCTCCCATCGATGGGAGAGTGGGATAAACAAAGTTATGAAAATATTCCGCTCATTCGTCATGAGGTTAGGATGATTCATGAGCAGCGCATCCAGCAGGAAAAAGCATTGTTTCAGTTTGCAAAGCCTAAATTAACTTATGTATTGTTACTTCTCATAGGTGTTATGTTTGGGATTGTAGAATATAGTGGGGGAAGTCAAAGTATATCAGTTTTAATTGAATTTGGAGCTAAATACAATCCTGCGATTGAAGAAGGAGAATGGTGGCGTTTTTTTACCTCCATGTTTTTACATATAGGATTACTTCATCTGTTTATGAATTCACTAGCCTTGTATTTTTTAGGAACGGCGGTGGAACGAATTTACGGTAGTTTTCGTTTTCTATTTATTTATGTTATCGCAGGAATAGTAGGCTCAATCGCAAGTTATGCATTTAGCGAACAAATCTCAGCAGGAGCTTCTGGGGCGATTTTTGGCTGTTTTGGAGCTTTGTTATATTTTGGTCTCATTCATAAAAGAATCTTTCTTCGAACAATGGGGACAAGTTTATTTGTTATTTTAGCGATAAATTTAGCTATAGGCTTTGCTATTCCGGTTATTGACAATGCAGCTCATATCGGTGGATTAGTCGGTGGATTTTTCGCATCAGGACTAATGCATTTACCGAAACATAAAAAGAGTGGAAAGCAGTTTGTTTATTTTCTCTTTGTTTGTCTGGCGGTCGGTGGCTTATTTTTTTATGGTATGCAAAATGAATCGAAATCAGGGGCTGATCTTGCTCACCTACAATATATCCAAGAACTTTTAGTAGAGGAAGAAGTAGAAGAAGCTTATCATTTAGCTAGAAAAGTTGTCGATGATGGGAATGAACGACCAGAAGCTTTCTTTTTATTAGGTGTTGCTGAAGCCAAGCTTGGCATGTATGAAGAGGGAAAAGTCAGCTTTCAACAAACAGTGCGACTTAACCCTCAATTTCATGAAGCTCATTATAACTTAGCTTTAATTTATAAGGAACTTAAGCAATATAACGATGCGTTGCAATCTGTAGAAAAGGCTATATCTATTGAAAAAGATGAGCAATATGAACAATTACAGGAGCTTTTACTCGTCGATACTGGACGTGAATGATAAAGGCTTAAGTAATTGAACTTTTTCGCCATCTTTTGTTTCAAAAACAATGACGATATGATCTGCTTCCTTGGAAAGTAAGAGGAGAGGGACTGTGCTACCAATAGGATCCATTCTCTCTCCGTTTGTTGGTGATGGGATACCTAGTAAATAATTTTCATAAAGACTTTCCCAAATGACACCAAGGGCATACATCGTTTCATTCATTGTTAATCCAGGCAAAGGCTTATCCTGATATTGACCGAGTGTTGTCAATGGAATTTGTTCATAGGAATCGATAGGAATATTATAAAAAATAATAAGATCTTCCCATTTGTACGATAAATTTTGATTGACGATATTGTCTAAAATTCGTTTACTCTCCATTTCTTTTTCAGTTTTAGGTGTTCGAAATGAAGTTAATGGACTAAGAGGTGAATCAATGACATATAACTCATCCGTACTCATTTTATGTTTGCTTTTCTTTTCGTCATTTGGATAATGAATTTCTGCATGATGAAAACTTATGATTTCATAATGACCACTGTCTTCACCACGAACTTTTTTTTCTAATAAAATCGTATCACTATTTTGTTTAGCTTCACTCATCGTATCTTTTAGGACACCATCTTCAAACAGAAGAGAGAGGTCATGACGTAGTTGAACTTTTTCATCTAATGTCGAGTGAGACGTCCAAGATAATGTATACTCATCTTGATCATTCAGCTTTAACACTTGTAAACTAGACAACGCTTCTACATATTGAACTTTTTCATCAGTAGGGAAAAATACTAATGTTTCTCTGCTCGGGTCAGGTCGTAAAAATAAAAACAATGAAAAGCCTAGAGCCAGTAATCCAATTGCTAGATATATAGTTTTTCGTGGCATAATGGTAACCTCCAATGGATAGCCTTGTCTTACAATATGTACGACCTTTACTAAATATGAAAACTTTAAATTAGAAAGGGAGAGTCCAAAATGAAAAACCAACCGAATGTAAACAAAATCGTCAAATTATTAGAGGAAATCGTCAATATTCCAAGTCCTTCTGGAAATACGGAAAATGTTATCACTGCTGTTGAAACATTATTACAACCACACGGTGTGACAATGTTCCGCAATCACAAAGGCGGCTTACTGATTTCCATACAAGGGGAAGACGATAGCAAACAGCGGATGTTAACAGCGCATGTTGATACGTTAGGGGCGATGGTAAAGGAAATTAAAGATGATGGTCGATTGCGTTTAGCGATGATCGGCGGATTTAGATGGAATGCGGTGGAAGGAGAGTATTGTGAAATCGAGACAAGTAACGGAGCTATTCACACTGGTACGATTTTAATTCACCAGTCCTCTGTGCATGTATATAAAGAAGCGGGCAGTGCTAAACGAGATGAAAAGAATATTGAAGTGAGGATCGATGAGGTTGTAAACTCAAAAGACGATGTGAAAAAACTAGGGATTCAAGTTGGTGATTTTGTTTCGTTTGCACCAAGATTTGAGACGACAAGTAGTGGATTTATTAAATCGAGGCATTTAGATGATAAAGCAAGTGTTGCCATTTTACTTGAACTAATCATGACGGCGATGGAGGCAAAATGGAATCTTCCTTATACGACTCATTTCTTAATCTCAAATAATGAAGAAATCGGTTATGGTGGAAATTCTAATATACCAAGTGAAGTTGTCGAATACTTAGCAGTCGATATGGGAGCGATTGGTGATGGTCAAACCACAACGGAATATTGTGTTTCGATTTGCGCCAAAGATGCAAGTGGTCCTTATCACAAGCAGTTTAAACAAAAGCTTGTTGACTTAGCAGAGGAACATTCATTAAATTATGAAATTGATATTTACCCATATTACGGTTCAGATGCATCGGCTGCGATTCGATCAGGACACGATATTAAGCACGCATTAATTGGGCCAGGTATTGATGCGTCACATGCTCATGAACGAACACATCGAAGCTCTTTAGAAAATACAAGCAAACTCCTTTATGCATATGTAAAAAGTGAGCTGCTTCCATAAAATTTATACTTGTCACTTAAGAAACGCCTTTGAGAAATGGTTCTCTTAGGCGTTTTTCTATTGTTTTAAAGAGAAGTCAGGTGTCTAGGACATTAACACGGACATCTGTTCCGCTAATTTTAAAAAAAGTAGCTTTTTTCAAAGACTATCGGACACTAGTTCCGTTACTTAACAGAACGAGTGTGATTTTGTCGCTCTTTTCGTCTATTAGCGGAATAGATGTCCGGTAGAAATGAAAAAGGTGTGTTTTTTGCGAAATAGCGGAGCAGGTGTCCGAACGGTTGATGACACGAGATTAAAATTGCATCTTTACTTACAAATTCACTTTCATCTAAAAATGGTTAGATTCATGCATGAAATGGAAAGCAATTGCAAAAAATGAACTTGAATTGGAGGCGAGTACAATTGAAAAAAGAGGCGATTAAGCATCCAGTAAGTACAAGTTTAGATGAAAATGTAGAATTTTTAAAACGCGAACTAGGGGTCGATGAGAGCTTTGACGTGATTCAACTTGATCTAGAGCATGTTGGTCGCAAAATGGCACTCTTTCTAGTAGATGGATTTGCCAAAGATTTATCATTAACTCAAATTCAGCGGGAATTATCCGCCGCGAAACCTGAAGCTTTTCAAACGGATATTTTACAAAAACTCATTAAAAGCACGATTCCATATGTTGAAATAGAAACGAATAATGATTTAGATGCCGTAGTTGACCAAGTGTTAGCCGGTCCAGCTGCCCTTGTTGTCGATGGTGTTGATGAAATCATTTTACTTGATACAAGAACATACCCGGTTCGTGGACCTGAAGAGCCAGATACAGAACAAGTTATTCGCGGTGCAAAAGATGGGTATGTGGAAACTCTTGTTGAAAATGCCGCATTAACAAGAAGACGTGTCCGTGACAGAACGTTCCGGGTTCAATACATACAAGTCGGACGGCGTTCAAAAACCGACCTTGCCCTCATGTATATAGCGGATATAGCTGATCCAAGTCATGTGGAAAAATTAAAAAAAGCATTAGAAAAAATATCAACCGACGGGTTACCGATGGGAGACAAATCGATTGAAGAATTTATTTTCGGACATCATTATAACCCTTACCCGATGGTGAGATATACTGAAAGGCCGGATGTAGCAGCGTCTCATTTGTTTGAAGGTCATATCATTATAATGGTTGATGGGTCACCAAGTGTGATGTTAACACCGACAACGTTTTGGCATCATCTTCAGCATGCAGAAGAATATCGGCAAAAACCGATTGTAGGAGCAGTCCTACGTGGTGTTCGCTTTTTTGCCGTTTGGGCTTCGATTTTTCTTTTGCCGTTATGGTATTTGTTTGCAATGAATGAGGCGTTAGTGCCGGGTCCACTCCATTATATTGGTGTTGCAGATGATGGAGAAGTTTCTCTGTATGTTCAGTTCATACTAGCCGAAATTGGAATTGAAATGCTGAGGATGGCCGCCATTCATACTCCAAATGCTCTTGCTACAGCTCTTGGGTTAGTTGCAGCGATTTTAATAGGACAAGTCGCCATTGATGTTGGTTTATTTTCACCTGAAGTAATTTTGTATTTAGCGGTTGCAGCGATTGGTTCATTTGCTACGCCAAGTTATGAAATCAGTTTAGCAAATCGTATGATTCGAGTGTTGCTCTTGACCTCAACAGCCATTTTTGGTTTAGGAGGATATGTGGGAGGAATTGTAGTATGGGTGCTTTGGTTAGCGTCGATCAAAGTGTTAGATGTTCCGTATTTATGGCCATTTCTTCCGTTCTCACTTCGTGGTTTACGCGATGTATTGTTTCGCGCTCCAATGCCACTTAAAAACAGAAGACCAGCCGCGCTTCATCCACTTGATCCAGACCGATAATAAAAAAGGTGTCATAACGTAACCAAACGTTTAGACACCTCTTTTTTGTTGTTTACTGGATAGTAGAATGACATGAACACGTCAAACTTCGTTAAATGCAAATATAGCCGTTGTTATTAATACAGTGGTGAAGGACAAAACAAGAAGAAACCGAAGCAAAAGTGTCCTTCATAAAGGCGATGAAGGACAAAACAAGGAGAAAACAAAGCAAAAGTGTCCTTCATAAAGGAGATGAAGGACAAAACAAGGAGAAAACAAAGCAAAAGTGTCCTTCATAAAGGCGATGAAGGACAAAACAAGAAGAAACCGAAGCAAAAGTGTCCTTCATAAAGGGGATGAAGGACAAAACAAGGAGAAACCGAAGCGAAAGTGTCCTTCATAAAGGTGATGAAGGACAAAGCGAGGAGAAACCGAAGCAAAAGTGTCCTTCATACAAATGAGATGGGTCCCCTGGAGAGAAGTGTCCAATAGAAGGCTTCTATCAGCTAAAAATTTTGGTATAGCATTGAAGCTTTGAAAGCTTATTCTAGGAGAGCGAAGACTCCGCACTTCGCTTGAAAAGAAAAGACGCTTTGGCGCTTTTCTTATCCAAGTGCAAACAAATCATCTCGTACAAAAATTTCATCAATATCAACTGCTGTATTTTCACTTGCTAATACTAATCCCATTGCATCATTGTTCGATGTCGTGACAATCGTAAATGGGATATTGTGCTTATTGGCTTCTTTTACGTAATTAGCATAAAGTTGATAGCCAAGACTGCCATTGATGTATAAATGTTTCTTTTGTTTTTCTGCCATTAGGCGAACAACCTCTGGGTACATCCCTTTATGTATCACTTGTTTTTTTGTTAAGGCAATAAATATTCGCTCAACAATCGTCGATAAAAAAATCGCTCGTTCCTCAGGTTTAATTTCAGGTGCCCCATATATTCCTCGTTCAAGAGCATCTTTTACTTTATCTTCCATTACGTTCCCTTCTTCCTATCTGATTTTTCTTGTTGTTAAACAGCTTGACTACTCATAGAATATCATAAATACAAGCTTTTGTTTGTCACGGAACTGTGATTATTTACTTAAACAAGGAGGTACACTATGTTGACATGGTTTGGCGTTTTATTTTTCACAACGTTACTTGGATTAATGATGGGGGGATTGTTAGTATCAAAACGTAATCTACCTCAACATAAGCTTATTCTTGCTGTCGTTATTATGTTTGCTGGGATGACGTATGTTGGCATGTTGCTTGGAAGTATTGTCAGTTCCTTTTTATCCATTATTGTTATCAAAGTGTTTATGACAATATGTGCGGTCTTATTTATTGTTGTTTGTCTTAGTCAATTTCATTCAACACTCGGTTTTTTTTATACAAAAGAAAAGATAGTATGGGCACCGCTACTTGTATTATTTTTGTTATTCGGAATGGAGTGGGCATTCGCTGATATTTCTCCTTGGGTCATTATTCTTGCATCCCTCTTATTTATGGGGACGATGATGGCTGGAACGTTTGTCCAAGTCATGATTCAAGAAAAAGCATGGAGAATTCCTTATTCAGCTTTTATTCCATTTGTTTGGCTTCTTTTCATCGTCATTATAAAACTGGTATAATAAAAGCGGTGATGAACATGAACAGTTTTTATGATGTCCAGCAACTTTTAAAAAGATATGGAACGATCATCTATACAAAAAATAGAGAAACAGATATTATGATGATGGAAGAAGAGCTTCGAGAACTATACAAGTTAAGTATGCTCGATGCAAAAACATATCAGCAAGGAATCCTTATACTTAAGAATGAACTACAGAAAGAAGGGTAAGAGCATGAGTAAATGGTTAGTAGGTGTGGATGTAGGGGGAACTACAATTAAAATGGCGTTCGTGTCAACAACAGGTGACATCGTTGACAAATGGGAAATCCCAACGAACAAGGAAGAGGGAGGCCGCTTTATTACAGAAGAAATTGCAGCATCCATCGAACAAAAAGTAACGGCATTAGGAGAAACAAAAGAAAAGCTCCAAGGAATTGGCATTGGTGCACCAGGTTTTATTGATATGGAAACAGGGTTTATTTTCCATGCAGTAAATATCGGATGGAGGGATTTTCCTCTTAAAGAAAGTTTAGTAGAAAAAACAGGACTACCTGTTACTGTAGACAATGATGCCAACATTGCGGCAATTGGTGAAATGTGGACCGGTGCTGGGGATGGAGCAAAGGATTTACTTTGTGTCACATTAGGAACAGGTGTAGGTGGCGGTATTGTCAGTAACGGAAATATTATTCACGGAGTAAACGGGATGGCTGGTGAAATTGGTCATATTACATCCATAGTTGAAGGTGGTGCAAAGTGTAATTGCGGAAAAACAGGTTGTCTTGAAACGATTGCCTCGGCTACAGGGATTGCACGTTTGGCAAAAGAAGGATTACCTAATCATCCAGATAGTTTTTTGCATGGTGTTTATGAAAGAAGTGGACAACTTACATCAAAAGATGTGTTTGACGCATTAGCACAGGAAGATTCGTTAGCGGTAGAAGTCATTGATGAAATGTGCTTTCATTTAGGTTTTGCGATTGCAAATATTGCCAACGCTGTAAATCCTGGTAAAATAGTGATAGGTGGAGGCGTTTCCAAAGCAGGAGATTTACTTCTTACCCCACTAAAACGTGAATTTTCTAGATTTGCTTTGCCGCGAGTGAAAGACGGGGCAGATTTTGCTATCGCAACACTAGGAAATGATGCAGGGGTTATTGGTGGAGCATGGCTAGCGAAAACAAACGCTTCTTAATTTATAAACATACTACACCATAGATTTCGGGTACCATATGATAAAGAGAATACGATTTGAGAGATCAATAAAGGGGAATCATTTATGACGGAATACCGAATTGAACGAGATTTATTAGGTGAAAAAGAAGTTCCAAAAGATGCGTATTATGGAATACAAACGATGCGAGCGAAAGAAAATTTCCCAATTACCGGATATCCACCCCATAAGGAGCTTATTCGTGCATTTGGCTATGTGAAAAAAGCGGCAGCATTAGCCAATGCCGATGTAGGTGGATTAAATAAGAAATTAGCAGATGCAATTGTAAAAGCGAGTGAAGAAGTGATCGCTGGAGATTTTGATGACCAATTTATCGTGGACTCCATTCAAGGTGGGGCAGGAACGTCATTTAATATGAATGCAAATGAAGTTATTGCAAATCGTGCCATTGAACACCTTGGTGGGAATAAAGGCGATTATATGAAATTGAGTCCAAACACTCACGTCAATATGGCGCAATCGACAAACGACGCATTTCCAACTGCCATTCATATTGCTTGTTTATCTTTAGCCAAAGGATTAACTGAATCACTTTCTGATTTAATTCAAGAATTTGAAAAAAAAGCAAAAGAGTTTGATTCCGTTATAAAAATGGGACGAACGCATTTACAAGATGCCGTTCCGATTCGACTAGGACAGGAATTTGGCGCGTATCGTCGTGTATTAACTCGTGATTTACAGCGAATTAAAGGATCGGTTAGTCACCTTTACGAAATTAATATGGGCGCTACAGCGGTTGGTACCGGATTAAATGCGAAACCAGAATATATTGAGAAGGTAGCAAAGCACTTGGCAGACATTACAAAGCTTCCGTTTCAAACAGCAGAAGATCTTGTAGATGCAACCCAAAATACAGATGCGTATACGGAACTGTCAAGTGCGTTAAAGATTTTAGCGATTAACTTATCGAAAATTGCAAACGACCTTCGTTTAATAAGTTCTGGTCCGAAAACAGGAATTAATGAAATTAACTTGCCACCTCGACAACCAGGATCATCCATTATGCCTGGAAAGGTAAATCCTGTCATGTGCGAAGTTATGAACCAAATATCCTTCCAGGTTATTGGAAATGATCATACGATTAGTCTTGCTTCTGAAGCCGGACAGCTTGAGTTAAATGTGATGGAACCTGTATTAGTTTTTAACCTACTGCAATCGCTTTCGATTTTACAAAATGGAATGACGGTCTTTAGAAAATATGCAATAGAAGGCATTACTGCAAATATTGAGCATTGTAGAAATATGGTAGAACGTAGTGTAGGGGTCATTACAGCGATTAATCCTCATGTTGGTTATGAGGTAGCCACACGTGTCGCGAAAGAAGCTCTTCAAGAAAATCGTTCGGTTCGTGAGATTTGCCTGGAGCGTGGCATTCTTTCAGAAGAAGAATTAAATGAAATCCTCGATCCAATTGAAATGACGAATCCTGGTATAGCGGGAGCAAAGTTTATTTATCGGAATTAATAACACGCGACGTTTGGACATGTATACTGCTATTTTATAAAAAATAAACAAAATTCTTTCCTTTTCGGACATATATTCCGTTACTTCCTGAAATTAAGGGGAAGATAACGGAACTCGTGTCCGATAGCCTTTTGCAAAAGGCATTTTCACTTGAAATAGCGGAACCAATGTCCGGTAATAAGAGAGCTTACCGAATCAATCTAAATAAAGGATGCCTCGTGCATCCTTTTTCTTTTTCTGCTTTAAACAAGAATTAGTCATTGTTGTTCTAAAAAAAAAATGAGATAATGTACTATATTTTGAAACGAAAGTCTGTAAATGACGTATGTATATATATTCAAGAACAGAAATAGAGGAAAAAAGGAGGGAGGAATCCAGTGGGACGGGTTATTGTAGGAATTTTAGTTGCTTGTGTAATAGTATTAACGGGCTGTCAAGGAAGCTTTCCTTATGCGAAAGACGCACCGCCCCTCCATTTGGATCCTCAAAGAAAAGCAGCAATTGGTGGCATTTCCATTGAACAATGGTTGCCATTTGAAGTCAATCCATTTAGTTTTGTTCAAGTGAGTGAATGGTTATCAGATCATGAACTGCTGCTCTTGTTTGATGAAAATGAAGTGTCTACTTTACAAAGGGCCAGTATTGAAACAGGAAATCAAGAAGATTTTTTTTCAGTAGAAGAACCGATACTTAAAGTGGAGGCAAATGCAGACCACTCCTTATTTGCGATTCAAACGGCATCCGAAGATTTTAAAGCTCCATTGTATGTAGTTGATCAGTCAGGCACTCTTATTTATGAAAATAATAATCTTGGTGAAGATTATAGTTTGTATTGGAATCCATACCATACAGATGAGATCATTATTGTATCATATTTACCAGATTGGGAATTTGAAGTCTATCATCTGTATGTAAACGAAAATCGCCTTCTCCCCCTTCCGATCGAGCAAACCTTTTTCCAATGGTTAGGGCCAACAAAGGTGGGATATTTAGATTGGCATCCGTATGAACCGAGTTTTGAAGCTCCATTAATGACTATTGATTTAGAGACGCAAGAAAGAAACAAAATGTTTGATGATGTTATTGCTGCTTTTTCTTTTGAGAATGACTACTATATGACAATTACAGTCGATGACCCAACAAATCCGATGTCAGTTTATACGTTCTACCAAGATGGGCATGTCTTATCTACATTGGAAGTCCCGAATTTAAATACCTATTCGGAACAATGGTGGATTCCATTCCATGATTTTGATGCTGAACATTATCAGTTTTATTATTTACGCCCATTTTATAGTGGTGATTTTTATGGATATGATGCAGGGTATCAACTTATGAAGTACGATATTTTAAAAGGAGAAGAAACAGCCGTTATCGAAGTAGACCAACATATTCCGATTAAGCTTGGCCCAAATGGACAATGGTTGTTAGTTGGCCATCAGTTTGACCAAATTGTAAATATTGAGAAAAAAGAAACTCAAGCGGTCATCGAACTCAAATAGTTGTATTCTAATGAGATTATGTCATAATAAAATAAAGACCAATTATATGACTAGGGGTGCCTATTGGCTGAGAAAAAGGAAGTTCCTTTTACCCTTGAACCTGATCTGGATCACCCCAGCGTAGGAAAGTCGACTAATGATGTTATTTGTTTAGCCGTAATCCACTCGTTGGGTACGGCTTTTCATATACGAAAAAAGGCAGGGATTAAAAGATGAGAGAATTTACATTATACGCAATTACAGGAGAACAATTTCATCCTGGTCGAAAGATGATTGATGTGATGGAAGAGGCGATTCTAGGTGGCGCTGATATTATTCAACTACGTGACAAGAAAAGCAGTAAGCGAGAAGTGCTACAAAAAGCAAAAGAGCTTCGTGCTTTAACGAAAAAACATGATGTCCTATTTATTGTGAATGATCATATTGATGTTGCTTTAGCTGTCGATGCAGATGGTATTCATATTGGACAAGATGACTTACCTTTAGAAGAGGCAAGAAAAATAGTAGGGCCAACAAAAATCATTGGGATTTCCACGCATGCGATAGAAGAAGCGCGTGAAGCCCAACAAAATGGAGCAGATTATATAGGAGTAGGTCCTGTATTTGAAACAAAAAGCAAAGAGGATGTAGTTGACCCTGTTACGACACAGTATGTGACCCAAGTGGCACAAGAAATTACGATTCCGTTTGTAGCAATTGGTGGGATTAAACTCCATAATGTCGATCAAGTCTTACAAGCTGGAGCTACTCGTATTTGTGCCATTAGTGAAATTGTCGGGGCAGACGATGTTAAAGGCGTTTGTGAGACATTTATAGAAAAGATAAAGGGTGAGAAGCAATCATGAAGTTAATCATTAATGGAGAGGACATGCAGCTTGATGTGAAAACGTTAGATGAAGTCGTGAAACATTATGGGCTGGAACAAAACTTAGTTGTAACAGAAGTAGATGGTACGATAATTGATAGAACAAATTGGTCAGAAACCGAATTGAAAGACGGGATGAAAATTGAACTCGTCCATTTTGTAGGAGGAGGATGATGAGCATGAAAAAAGATCCATTTATTATAGGAGGAAAAGAGTTATCCTCTCGTTTTTTTATTGGGACAGGACGTTACCCTAATCCATTCGTACAAAACGAAGCCATTAAAGCATCAGGGGCAGATGTGTTAACGTTTGCGATTCGTCGGGTCAACTTAGAATCTCCTGATGAGGATGCAATATTGCAACATATAGAAGGGCAGTCGTTTACGTACTTACCAAATACGTCAGGAGCAAAAACCGCAGAAGAAGCGATTCGAATTGCCCGATTAGCAAAAGCAAGCGGGTTAAGTGATTGGATTAAAGTCGAAATTAGTGTCAATGAAAAAACATTATTGCCTGACCCGATTGAAACGTTAAAGGCAACCGAAGTGTTAGCAAAAGAAGGCTTCACTGTTCTTCCATACACATCAGATGACCCTGTTTTATGCAAACGACTAGAAGAAGCGGGGGCTGCTGCGGTTATGCCTGGTGCGGCACCAATTGGGACAGGATTAGGGATTTTAAATCCATATAATTTATCGCTCATTGTGGAAGAAGCCAATGTGCCGATTATCGTTGATGCGGGGCTAGGTTCCGCTGGTGATGTAGCACAAGCGATGGAGCTCGGTGTTGATGGAGTGTTAATGAATACACCTGTTGCGAAAGCAAAAGACCCGGTTCGAATGGCGTTAGCGATGAAGCTGGCGATTGAAGCAGGGAGACATTCTTATTTAGCAGGACGAATTCAAAAGAAGCGGTATGCAACAGCAAGTAGTGCATTTGAATCATATATTTCAAAATAGGACATAAAAGAGGGATCGCAAATGGGAGAGCGTGTCGTCATTTTAGGTGGAGGAATTATCGGACTGGCATCAGCATTTGAATGCCAACGACGCGGACATGAAGTGACCATTGTCGAAAAAGTCAAGTGTGGTGGACAAGCAACAGGTGCAGCGGCGGGGATGTTAGCCCCATACTCTGAAATTGGGGAAGACCCTGATGATTTTTTTCGATTATGTTTAGAAAGCTTACACTTATATCCACAATGGCAGAAAGATATTAAAGATATTTCAAAGGTAAACTTTGAATATACAAATTCAGGAAGCTTGCATTGTGTTTATCATGAAGCTGATTTATTAGCGTTAGAAAGTCGCCAACAATGGCAAGGTGAATTTGGGGCGGATGCAACGATTTTATCTGGAGATGAACTGTTCCGATTGGAACCGGAACTATCAAAGGAAATTATCGCTGCGATGTATTATCCTGAAGAAAGTCATGTGTATGCTCCTGATTATGCGAAATCGTTGGAAGTCGCTTGTCGTAATCTTGGGGTCAATATTTATGATGAATTAGAAGAGGTTTCGATTACAAGTTGGCAAGAGGAGATTGAAGTTAAAGCAAAGGATGGCCGAACATTTACTGGTGACCGCCTTGTCATAAGTAGCGGGGCATGGTCAAAGGAATTGGAAGACACATTTGACATCTCGATTCCTGTTTACCCGATTCGCGGTCAAATTTGTGCGTATCCACTTCCTGTTGGAAAAGTAAAGCATATTATTTATACAAGTCAAGGTTATCTCGTACCAAAAGGAAATGGAACGATTGTTAATGGGGCGTCTGAAGATATTGCAGGTTTTCAAACGTCTGTTACAGATAAAGGGATTGCACGCCTTACAAATTGGAACAAGCATGTTCTTCCATTTCTAGAACAAGAAACACCATTCCATACTTGGGCAGGGTTACGTCCAGCAACACAAGATGGTTATCCATTGCTTGGACAACTTTCACATGCCCCACACATTATTTTTGCGACAGGACATTATCGAAACGGGATTTTATTAAGTCCTGTTACCGGTCATATTGTCGCTGATATTCTTGAACAAAAAAAAGAAAGAGTACCACTCGGACTTTTTCAGCCAGAGCGGTTTAGTTAAAGGAGGGTTATTATGTTTAAAGCATTAACAATTGCGGGGTCAGATAGTGGTGGTGGTGCTGGAATTCAAGCGGATTTAAAAACGTTTCAAGAGTTAGGTGTGTTTGGAACAAGTGCGATTACAGCTTTAACTGCTCAAAATACACTCGGGGTTCATGGTGTATATCCTCAGTCACTTGAGGCAATCGAAGCGCAAATTGACGCCGTTCTATCTGATATTGGAACAGATGCAGTGAAAACAGGAATGTTGTTTTCTGCTGATATTATTACACTTGTTGCCAAAAAAATGAAGCAATACGATGTGAAAAATATTGTCGTTGACCCAGTGATGATTGCAAAAGGTGGAGCTTCATTATTACAGGAAGAAGCGGTAGAAGCTCTTATTTCAGACTTACTACCGATTGCAACAGCGATTACTCCTAATTTACCAGAAGCCGCGAAAATTTTAGGGGTAAGTGAGATTTCTTCAGTAGAAGAAATGGAGCAAGTAGCCAAACAACTTCATGAGTTAGGACCGCAATATGTTGTATTAAAAGGTGGTCATCTGAACGAGGGTGATGCGACTGATGTTGTGTTTGATGGAATTGAGATTACATATTATAAACACGCGCGGATTGAAACGAAACATACACATGGTACTGGATGTACGTTTGCCGCTGCTCTAGCCGCCGAATTAGCAAAAGGAAAAGAAATTCAACAAGCAGTTGCAACTGCAAAGGAATTTATAACGGAAGCAATAACACATTCCTTAGCAATTGGAACGGGAATCGGACCAACAAACCATGCAGCATATAAACAAAAGAATAAGGGATAAACGTCTGTAGTTAGAGAGGTGATATAAATATGCTAAACGGAAATAAAGTTGTGATTATTTTACCTCTTCTTGTTGTAGCTTTCATTTTTTATGGTGGCTATTCGTATTGGCAGTCTATTGGAAGTGTGACAAATGAGGAATTAAGTCAATACGTGAATTTTGACCATAAGCTCGAGCCTAGAAATGACCAATTTATTTTAACGAGCGAGTGGGAATGGACAGAGATGCCAGCAGAAGGGTTAATTGGAACTGATTATATCGGGGTATCATTACTTGATGCAAACGGACAACAACTTGAAGATGTTTCATTTGCGAACGGAAAGATTGAATTGTTTTATGGAAACAAAATCATTTATGAAGCTGAAGGAACACTGCTTGAAAACGGATATATGTTTTCGTTTCCAAATGAAATGATTGAACACGAAACATTTGGAAATAACGGTCGAATTTCTGTTTCTTTTCAAACCTCTGACGATACAGAAGGTCATCGTGTATCCATTAGTTACCTTCATACATGGGGAGAACATGAACTGCTTCATATAGAGGATGCTCGATTCCTAACGACAAATGTAAATGAAGCAGCTATTCCGCATTGGATTTTAGAACAAACCGTTAATATCCCGTAACGCTTGAGAGGAGATAGGAAATTGTTAATTCGAGGTATTTCTTTTCAAAAAGGCGTTTTTTTTATCGGTAAAAACCATGTTTCATGCGCATACAATGATAACGGGAAATTGATTAAAGAATGGGTGAAGCCACTAGAGGCAAGTACGGCTTTCGTTATGGCAAAGTTAGTCTTCTTTTCGATGCCTCTATGGTATAAAATATTAACGGCTATCCTGATTATCTTAGTGTTCCTCCCGAAGCTAGGCCATGCCTTTTACCCAGATTTCATCCCGTTTTACGGGCTGCCAAATTATTTTTTGCTATATTATGCTTTTGGCACCCATTTTATTTTTCCGACACAATTAAAGAAATATCATGGTGCTGAGCATAAAGTATTTAGTGATAGAGGGATTAAAAGGATGGCTCGCCTGTATCAAATTCGGAAAGCAGCTATAACAAACCGTTTTTGTTCAACGAATCTCGTTGTTGTATATTTTTCGCTTGTTGCAGTTGGCAGTTTAGCTTTATCATTCCTATTTCCGCCGACACAAGCAATAATGTGGGCTTCGTATAGTGCTGTACTTATTAGTTCGCCTGTCAATAAGGCATTAAAATATCGTGGGCTAGCATGGGTTCGTTCCTATGTTTTAGCCGTATCCTATTTTTTACAAAAAAAAGTGACAACGATGGAACCAGATCGACATCATATGATTACCGCGATTCGTTCCTATCGTGGTTTAGCAAATGCAGAGTTTCCTGAAGCGTTAGTCGTAAAACGAAAACAAAAAGTGGAGGAAAAGAAAATGGCGATTGTCGATGTTACAATCATTCCAATTGGAACGGAAAATGCAAGTGTTAGCGAGTATGTCGCGGACATCCATCGTGTGTTAGAAGGGTATGGAGAGAAAATCAAATTTCAGTTAACACCGATGAGTACAATAATTGAAGGAGAATTACCTGTGTTGTTTGAAGTGATTCAAGCGATACATGAAGTTCCATTTAAAGCAGGTATTAACCGAGTGGCAACAAATATTCGCATTGATGACCGAAGAGACAAGCCTTCATCAATGGAAGGAAAAGTAGAAGCAGTTCAAACAAAAATAGCAGCAAAAAAACAAGAGGACGATGGCGCAAATAAAAACGAAGAATTATAAAAAAACAAGGGTGTCGCAAATGCGACACCCTCTATGTATGGCTGGGCTAGCTGGATTCGAACCAACGCATGACGGAGTCAAAGTCCGTTGCCTTACCGCTTGGCTATAGCCCACTGCCTCGCTGCTACATTTATATTATGGTCGGATCCGCGTTCTTTTATACAAAAAAATGTGCACTTTTTTAAAAGCAGAAAGTGAGGAAAAATTACATGCCTGAGCTTGAAATACACACACTAACGAAAGAAAATGAAGCTATCGCTCGTGCGATTATTTTGGAAGGTTTTTTAGAAAGGTTCGGTTTTATCGATCATTCCTTTAATCCCGACTTAAAAGACCTTGTAAATTCCTACACAAAAGACGGTTGCGTTTTTTTCACAGGTGCACATCATGGCGACATTGTTTGTACGGGAGCATTGCAAAAAGAAACAAACGAAACTGTTCGGATTGCAAGGATGTCGGTAAAAAAAGAGTGGCGACAAAGAGGATTCGCGAAAATAATGATAAAGCATTTAGAACAAAAGGCAAAGCAGTCTGGCTACAAAAACATTGTGTTAGAAACAAACCGCTCTTGGGAAAGTGCGATTTGTTTTTATAAAAAGGTTGGGTATCAAATCGAACACATTGATGAAAGTCAGTGTCACTTTTATAAAAAAATATAAAAAAACACCGCCATTTAATAAAGGCGGTGATTATGATGAAGATTTGAAAAATAACTTATATAAAGCGAAAATGCCCCATGTTAATAATGCAATACCAACTATAGCAGCTAGCACTAATCCACCAAAGAAAATGAAAGCCTCCATGAGTGTGTCACCCCCAAAAGAAAAAGGAATGTAGTGTTACCTTATCATATAATCTTTTCATTTTAAAGGGGCGGACAGTAGGCGGACTTTTGGTCTAGTAATTTTACATGATCTCTCTATTCTATTTTATTGAAAAATAGAATAAACTAGAAAAAAGAAATAAATTCCAATGCTATCATTGATAAATAGAAAGTATTCATGCTGGAACAGTGGAAACTTGTGATTCAACAATATTTTATTCAGCATTTAAGTTTTCTACCACCAGAACCGATTGTTTTTTATTTCATCTATCATGATAGGAATGGCGATGTATCCGTTATACTAATGTTTGGATAAGCATAGTATCTCAAAACAACTTTATATTTTACTAGAGTAAAAGATATATATATTAAAGGAGAAACGTTATGGGACAGAAAATTATGTTGGAAATGATCAGTTGGATAAAAGCGATTGTATTAGGGTTTGTTCTCGCTTTCCTTTTAAGTATTTTCATTATTCAACCATATGAAGTTGATGGAAGCTCAATGGAACCAACGTTAGAGGGAAGAAATGACTTGGATGAAACCTTGAAGGGAGACCGAGTGATTACATATAAAACACCATATATATTGGGGGCTTCCCCTGAGTTTGGTGATGTTATTGTCATCGATAGTCGTGTGAACGAAGAGCGTACACTCCAGGATCTTTTATTAGACAGTCCAATGATTTCAACATTAACAAGACAGAAACAGAAGCATATTTGGATTAAACGTGTCATCGGGGAGCCAGGTGATATTATTGAAATTAAAGATGGAGTCGTCTATCGCAATGGGAGCATGATTGAAGAAGAGTATATAAAAGAAGAAATCTATGGTGAATTAGAAGCAACAACAGTCCCTGAAGATATGATTTTTGTAATGGGAGATAATCGTAATGGGAGTACAGATAGTAGAAACATCGGACCGGTTCCAATTGATCATGTGATTGGCAAAGTCATTTTACGATATTTTCCGTTTGATAAAATTGGGCAACTGTAACGTTGTTGCGTTCGGACATCAATTCCGTTATTTGAGCAAATTTTAACGAATTTTAAATGTAAACGGACATCAGTTCCGCTAATCTCCAAAAAAGGCGAGTGAACCAGCTTGCTTTTAAGAAATAACGGAACAAATGTCCGATAGGGTTTTAAAATGTAAGCAATTCACAATAATAGCGGAACATATGTCCGAAACGGAGGTAACATGATGGCAAAACGACCGGCAAACCCTAAAAAAGAAAAATGGCGATTGTATGATACTATCGTTTCAGGAGGGCTTTTTGGCCTTTTTGCTGACAGTGAAGAAGCAAGGCAAAAGCAAGATGGAAAAAAGTTCAATCAATTAGTGTTTGGTTCGTTACTTGGTATTGTTTTTACAGTTGCGCTTTTTTACATTGTTTTATAATCTCTAAAGCCAAGCTTGCTTCAGCCGATTTACCCCATCAACGATTTGCGCTTTCGTTAATCCCCCGAATCCAAGTTGAATCATTGGCTTTTGATGTGTTGATGGATTAATCATATGTCGGGATACGGGATACACTGCAACCCGTTGCCGAACAGCCCTTTCTATTAATTCTTCCTCTGTCATCCCGTTTTCAATTTCTAATAAAATGTGCAAACCTGCCTCTTTTCCTCGTATGATTACCCGATTACGAAACTGGTTTTCAATTTCTGCAATAAGCACAGCTTGTTTTTTCTGATAAATTGTACGCATTTTTCGAATATGGCTATCCCAATGACCTTGTTTCATAAACTCAGTAAGCGTAAGTTGACTAAGCAAAGGAACGGGCTGGTCAAATAAGCGGAACATTTGTTTATATCGTGCAAGCAACGGAAAAGGTAGAATCATATATCCCATTCTAAGCGAGGGAAGAAACGATTTTGATAAACTGCCTAAGTAAACAACTTTGTTATGCTGGTCTAAGCCTTGCAAAGCTGGAATCGGCTTTCCGACATAACGAAACTCTCCATCGTAATCATCCTCAATAATGATGCCATTCTTTTCTTGTGCCCATTCTAATAATTGCAATCTTCTTTTTAATGGCATGACCATCCCACAAGGAAATTGATGAGATGGGGTAATATAGGCGATCGTTGCGTTACTCTTCATTAAGTCATCCACTCTCATCCCCCCATCGTCTAGCGGAATTGGGATAAGAGGAAGATGATGATTATAAAAAACAGCACGTACCCCGTCATATCCAGGATCCTCTATTGCGGCTATACTGTCGTTTCGTAAAAGCTGAGCTAAAACCCCAATTACATGTTGAATGCCAGCACCAATGACGATTTGGTCTGGTGAGCAATGAACACCTCTTGCAAAATGTAAATAAGTTGCGAGTTGCTGACGTAAGTCAAATTCTCCTTGTGGGTCTCCATAGGTAAACAATTGCTGTTGGTCGGGATGAAGAAATTGTAGCGTTAATTTCCGCCAAACCGAGGAAGGGAAATGTTCTGAATCTACAGTGCCATAGCGAAAATCAATGTCGATGGTTGAAGGCTCCTGTGCTTGTTGACTTCTACTCTCATAAGGAGGAGCTGGTGTAAGGGGAATAGTCGATGTTAGATCCACGACAAACAGGCCACTACGAGGTTTGCTTTCAACATAACCTTCGATGAGTAATTGATGATAGCCGGCTTCCACTGTATTTCGACTTACATTTAAATATTGATGTAATTGTCTTATCGATGGCAAACGACTGTTTGCTGGGATAGCCCCTGATATGATTTCCGCTTTTATATATTGGTATAACTGAACATAAAGAGGTTCTTTCTTGCTCTTTTGTAAAATGGGAGTAATCTCTAGCATCGTGCATTCTCTCCTTATCTAAAATCTGATCCTAAAAAAATGAAGTCAACTGTCACTATAAATGAGGACAAAACAAGAATACAATCATTATATCAAAATGCAACAAACAAAAGGATCATTTTAGGAGAGTGGGTTTAATGGAATCTGTAATCGTAAGAAAAGCTAAAAAGGAAGATCAACAACAGCTATTGGCACTTATGAATGAGTATATTGTCGACTTTTATAACTGCCCCAAACCAGCCGGTGAAAAACTTGAACGACTTGTTCTGCAATTACTTGAAAGAGAAATTGGGTTTCAATTTATTGCTGAAGTTAATGGAAACCTTGTTGGCTTTGCGACACTTTATTTCTCATTTAGTACAACAAAAGCAGAGCAAATTGTTGTGATGAATGACTTATATGTTATAGAACCTTGGCGAGGTAAAGGGGTGGCAAAGTTATTATTTGAAGCATGTTTCGCTTATAAAGTAAACAACGGTTTTGCCACAATGATGTGGGAGACGGCGGAAACGAATAAACGAGCACAACGGTTTTATGAAAAAATGGGTGGAAAAAAAGGCGATTGGATTATGTATTCTATTTAAATGAGAAGGTTGAGGTATGAGAATGAGAAAAATACACTATGGCTGGATTATCCTTTGTCTTTGTTTCTTGGCTTTACTAGCGGTACAAGGAGTACGATTATCGTTTGGCGCTTTTATTCCATCATGGGAGCAAGAATTTTCAACAACAAGAGCAAACATTTCTCTTATTGCAACCGTTAGTTTTATCGTTTATGGAATATCGCAACCTATTTTAGGAAAGCTCATTGATACGTTTGGTGTTCGAAAAATATTAGCTTATAGTGCATTTGTAGTTGGATTGAGTACGCTCCTTACTTTTTTTGTAACTTCCTTTTGGCAAATCATCATTCTTTATGGTATCGTCGCCTCGATTGGTTTTGGTGGAGCTTCAAATGTAGCAGCAGCAGTGGCGGTTACAAATTGGTTTCAGCACAAAAAAGGGCTTGCTCTTGGCATGATGACAGCAGGGATGAGTGCGGGACAGCTAGTCATAGTCCCGTTATGTTTGTATTTAATTGATTGGTTGGACTGGAAAATGACCGTACTAATACTAGGCAGTTTTTTGTTGCTTGTCATTTTTCCACTTTTGCTTCTTTTTTTACGAACATCACCATTAGAAATGGGGATAGAACCTTATGGGGGAATCAAGAACGAGCAAAAACAAGCTAGAAAAGTAGTAGAAAGAACTCCGAAGATATCGACTTTTTCTATAGTATTCTCCAAATCTTTTGTGTTCCTAGCTTTACCTTTTTTGATTTGTGGTTATACAACAACAGGTCTAATTGATACACATTTAATCTCTTTTTCTCATCATCACGGGTTTTCAATAGGGGTAACGGGAGCTGCAGTTGGATTACTAGCCGCATTTAATATTATAGGGACATTATCTTCGGGCATCATTGCCGATAGATTTAGTAACCGAAAATTTTTGGCGATCCTTTATGCTTTACGGTCGGTCACGATTTTACTATTGCTAATAACTGATCAATGGCTATTACTTTTGGTGTTTGCTGTAACGTTTGGCCTTGTTGATTTTGCAACGGTCACACCAACAACGATGTTAGCGTCTGATCTGTTTTCTAAACACTCACTTGGACTCGTCTTAGGGTTATTATCATTATGTCATCAACTAGGATCAGCGCTAGGAGCTTATATTCCGGCGTTGCTATATGACATAACAGGGGGATATGGAATGGCCTTGCTATCTGCTATTGTTTTACTCCTTATTGCATCTTTCATGAATTTAGCCCTACCAAAAGAGGCTCGTGAAATTGAAAAAACTAGTAATCTTGTTAGTTGACTGAGTATCCAAGTCAATGGTCATGATAAAGTAATGCTTAAATAAAACGAGTCCTAGGTGTGGATGGGACTCGTTACTATTTTCCTTCGTCAATGTGCGACTTTTTAGCTGTAATGAAAAGATTGTTTTATAACTAAAGGATTTCGCATAATATAAATCGAAAAAGAGTAAAACCAAATTTTTACTTTTCATAGACCAAGAGGTGAGCCCAATTCGAAATTATGTTGTAATCCTAATGATGAGTGTTTTACTCTTTTTTGTTTTCATGCAAGAAGTTAGTGTGTCGGCTTCAGAAGAAATAAATGAAAAGATAGAAAAACTTAAAGTTGAAATTACTCAAACGATGGAGGAACATAATATTCCGGGAATGGCTGTGGCTATCGTCGACAAGCATGGTTTCATTTATACTGAAGGGTTTGGTTATAGTAATAGTGAAAAAAGAGTGGCAAAAATTGATGAAGAGACAAACTTTCATTTAGGTTCATTATCAAAGGTCTTTACTTCGATTGCTGTTTTGCAGCTTTATGAAAAAGAAAAGCTAAATCTTGACACAGCAGTAGTTCATTATTTGCCATGGTTTCCGTTTAATGAAATCACTGTTAAACACTTGTTGCAACATTCAAGTGGTCTCCCTGGAAGGTTAAATGTCCATGATATTTCAAACGTTAATCCAGAGGAAATAACGGAAATGATGGAAGCTAAGCTTAAAGATGTATCTTTGGTTGGTAAACCGGGTGAGGTCTATGAATATACAAACATGAACACGGATTTGTTACAACGGATCGTAGAAGAAGTTACAAATGAAAGCTTTCCAAACTATATGGAAACCAATGTGTTTCATCCACTACATATGCATCGAACAGGCTATTATACATTTAATAGTGACCATCTCCGGAACACAGCCGATGGTCATCGTTATCATTGGGGAAAGCTAAAGCCTTACGACGAACAACTCGTGTACGCGACATCTAGTTCGGCTGGGCTATCCTCTAATGCTACTGATCTGGCTAACTTCTTGTTCTTTCTTTTGCAAGAGGAAAAGGGACATATGCTTGTGACTCAAGATAGTATTGATGAAATGTTTCGTCCAAATCAGTATGGGCTAGGAATGAATTGGTTTATTTTCCCCCACAATATAACTATGGATGGAGGTTTACCAGGCTTCACGACATCAATGGTGCTCTCAGCAGATCGGTCATTTGGGTTGGTCTTATTAGCAAATTCAAAGCAAGACGTTACATTAGATACTAGTTTTAATTTGTATAAAATATTAGAAGGTACAGATCCAACACCATTATTATCCTCGAATTATCCTAAAGTAAGCAGTGAGGCGAAAACAGTTCTTTTTGCCATTATGATTCTTTTTGTTAGTTTAGCTTATGTAGTTGGAATGACAAGCTATCGAATGGTAAAAGGAGAACGAAGGCTTTTTTTTAAAGTGCCAAGTCGAAAAGAATCCGTTCACTTCATGGTGGTTTTATTATTATACTTGAGTATCATCTATTATATTTATGTCATCCTTCCTTTTTATATCGGAGTTCCGTCACTATTTGAATTTAAGAAAGAACCAGATTTTACAAGTGGTCTTGCGATTTTTTCTGTTCTTTATACGGTTTTCTCGGTCGTTTTGTTTTGGCACATTCTTTTTGTGAATAAGGTAGAAAACAATCATAAAGCAAATAAAATTATATAAGGGAGGAAGCTATGATCGTAACGATTATTATTATGTCTATATTTCTAGTCTTAGGTGTTATTTTATCGACTGGAAGAGGAGGATTTCTTATCGCAGGATATAACACGATGCCAAAAGAGGAGAAAGAAAACATTGATACAGTCGCCTTATGCAAGTTTATGGGGAAAATGATGTTTGCTTTTTCATTCAGTCTTGTCTTATGGATTATAAGTGAGGTTTATGAGATAAAGTGGTTGTTTACTTTAGGTCTTCTTACCGTTTTTGTATTAGTCATCTTTACAGTTGTATATGTGAATACTAGTCAGCGTTTTAGAAAGCAAAATGAGGAGAAATAATATATGTTTATCAGATGGAGTTTATTTCTTACGGACATAGGTTCCGCTATTTCATAGAAAAAAACCTGTAATCGCTAGAAAATCAAGTAATAACGGAACAGATGTCCGATACGTTTAATTGAGGAGATGTTTTTTGTAAAATAGCGGAATGAATGTCCAATACGAGCTCACTTCTTATAGCCATAATCAGCAAATTCTTGTTTACTGCCTGAAAATACATTGACATCAATAAATTTTTCTTCGCCGTTGTAGCCTTCTAGCTTTTCCCTATCTGTATATTGCCAAAATGTCCACTCTCGATTATCTGGTAAAGATGGAGGTTGAAAAACATCCCTTATCCATATATCACATTGTTGAAATTCATCTTTAATGAATAAGTCGTATGCTTTATTCGTTGTGTAAAGAATAACTCGCTTCCCATAGTGCTCTTCTAATAAGTCAATCATAACTGTAAGTTCACGCACGACATCTGCACGGTCTGGTAGATTTTTTTCTTTATCACCATAAAACTCAACATCAATAACCGGTGGTAAGGCACTCTCGTCAATAGGGACCGTTTTTATAAAGTTTTCCGCTTGTGTATCCCCGCCACTATCATAACTGAAAAAGTGATAAGCACCCATTCGTAATGGCGTGTTGTTTGCGTATTCCCAGTTTTTCTTGAAATATCGGTCGACAAAAGAACTTCCTTCTGTAGCTTTAATAAAAGCAAATGACAATCCTTGTCTTTGCAGGTGGTCCCAATCAATGTCACCTTGATAAGCAGATACGTCTACTCCTTTTACAGGGTATTCATTGGCACGGGATGCATTCGGAATGATAATCCCTTCATACCAAAGGAAAACAAGAAGTGCTATCACTGTTAGGAAAAATAAAGCTAAGATGTATCCTCGTTTTGGCGTTTTTCGTTTTTTAAAAGAATACTTCATGTCCATGTCACTACACCAGCCTTTGTCAAATAAAAGTACTCTTCTTATATTACCATAAAAATACAAATTGGATTTCAATTAAATATAAAGTTGACAAAACTCTCTATAGGTGTAATATTACACTTATAGAGAGTTTTTTTAAAAAGATAAGAAGGAAATAAGAGATAAACGTTACTTTAATGAGGGAGTATAAAAATTTTGGTATCGCAATGAAGCTTTGGAAGCTTATTCTAGAAGAGCGAAGGCTGCGCACCTGCGCGTTTCACCCCAAGAAGAGCACTTGGGGTTCACTGTCAAAAGCGGGCAGGGCTCCGCACTTCGCTTGAAACGAAAGACGCTCCCGCTTTTTTCTTAGAAAGGAAGGGTTCTTATGAAATTGTATGTGAAACGTTATTTTCTTGAAGTTTTGTTTTTTAGCATCATTGGCCTCGTATTATTGACTTTCTTTATTATGGTTTATTTAATAAACAATGGTAATCCATATGAAAATTATATCATCACAACCTATGTGCCCACTTATTTAGAAGAACAAGGATATGAAGAAGGACAAATACGAAAACAACATCCAGCCACTCCGAAACATCCGATTAATAAAAGTGTTTATCAAACGCAGTATAATGTTGTATTTGATGATGAACCTCATATTACTTATGTATTTGGTGTAACAAGAAAAGGAAAAGAAGTCGTGCAATTTTGTGAAAAAGAAATAAATGCTCAAGTCATGACGGACTTTACAACGAAAGATACGAAACATGCTGAAAAAGAGTGTATTGGGTATTTGGAGAATCGAGATTGAAGTTAAATGGAGATATAAAAAGGACATTCTATCTCCTTGAGAATGTCCTATACATATATGAAATTAATACTGCTCTTTTTTTGCCTCACCATAGTTATTACTATCTAATTTACTAGATGAATAATTCCTTTCGAAGTTTTTTATCGTCCAAGTTTCATTCTTATATTCAAAAGTAACATTTTTTGATAGGATATTATCTTTTATGTCTTTATTAATATCTCGACCGTTTATTGTTTTCCAACGCCCTTCGTGTACAATCGTTTCAAATTCAATTTCGACTTCTAAGTTTTCTTGTTGATTTAGTCTCATTGAATTAGTGTAATTCACCATTCTTATTTGCTTTAAAGTACCTTCATAATGTCTTTCATCACCGAAGATAGGTGATAGATTATTTACATCTTTTCGTAAATCGTTCATGATTTCATCACTTACTGCAGCTTTCATATAATCCACAGATTCATTTTCCAACACTTCGATTCTTTGTTTCTCATATGTTTCTAATAAACTGAACAGTTCATTTTTAATTTGTTCATTTTGTAAAACATTAAACACTAGTTCATCGCTATCGATTTCATTGATTTCCGATGTGAACTCACCAACTGGAGTTTGAACAACACCATAAATTTTATCTCCCTCGACAACTGGATTATAAGTTCCTTGATACTCAAATCCAAGATAAGGGTTCTGGACTTGGTTCCATTCTATGTCTACATTTTCTTCATTAATATAAACTTCAGTATTTTCAATAGGAGTAAATAATTTTAAAGACTGGATGTTAAAACTAACTTGAACATTATTCGTATTCATTTTCCCGAAGAAAGGAACGTCAACTTTTTCAGTTGTTGTGATTTCCTGTCCGTTTACGATGGTCTTACCCTCAATCTCATATTCACCAGGGGCAAAAGTTCCAAGGTCTACTTGTTCTTCTTTATTTATTGTGTGGGAATCAGAATCAATGGATATCTCGACATTATCTACATTAGTTGTTAGTACAACTCTTTGTGCCCTCGCGATAATTTTTGGTTTATTCCTTTTACCTTCTACAATTAAAAATGGTATTTCTTCCCTTGATTCTTGAACTAATTCTCGACTAACTAGTTCACCTTCAAAATCTAAACGTTGTGCGTCTAAATAATAAAATAATCCATCTTCGTACCTAGGATTCTTATTTAATGTTTCAAATAAATAAGCGACTGTGTTTTCTGTCCACTCCTGTGTTGCACCTTCTTCACTGTCAATAATAGCTAAGACTGCTTCAGCGTCACGATTTTTGATGGCTTGTTGGAAGTCTTCAATCGAAGCTCCAGAATTTAAAGATAAGAATAATGTTATAATTATACCAATTACTAACAATAAACTTAATAATAATACGATTGTTACCTTTTTGTTTTGAATGAATACACTAGTTTTCTCTGACATTATCTTCTCCTTAACAATTTTTTGTTTTCCTAGTTCTCCATACCCAAGTAATAAAGCACAACCTAGTTTATAATGAAATTATCTACAGGGATTACTTGGAGTAATAACCAAGACATTCCATTTATATTTATAGTATAGTTTTAAAAAACACACAAGGCATTTTATCAAAAATAGTAAAATATTACCTTACTATTCACTGTTAAATCATAATATAAAATCTAACGCTAATTTCGTAGGAAGATACCAAGTATATTAATAGAACTTAAGAAGTTATATATGATAAGAAAGCAGGTGTTCGTTCATGAATTACCTCTCTTTAACAAATAAGAATCTTTCAGAAGAGCATGTTTGTTGCGCGTTTAGTTCAAAGAAATATGAATCAGGTGTAATGGAGAAAAAGAAATGGATCGCAGAACGGATCGAAGAAGGACTTGTTTTTTATCGACTTAATGAAAGGGCGAAAGTGTTTATCGAATATCTCCCTGCCAAAAGGGCATGGGTACCGATTCAAGCACCGAATTATATGTATATAAACTGCTTATGGGTATCCGGTAAATATCAAAATGGGGGACATGGTGCTCAATTGCTAGATTATTGTAAGCAAGATGCGATAAATCGAGGAATGGATGGAATTGTACATCTTGCAAGTAAGAAGAAAATGCCATTTTTAAGTGACGCCCGTTTTTTTGAGCATCAAGGATTTCAAGTCGTAGACGAAGCGGAGCCTTATTTTCAATTGTTAGCGTTAACGTGGAACGAGGAAAGTGAGATTCCTACGTTTAGTAAACGGAGAGACTGTACAGAAAAAGAAGGCATTATGATTTACTATACAGCTCAATGTCCATTTGCAGTTGGAGTCGTAACAGAATTACAGAGTGTTGCCAATAGGAAGGGTATTTCTTTTCAGACGAAAAAATTGACGACTCAAGAAGAAGCACAAAAATCACCTGCAATTTGGACAACATTCTCGCTGTTTTATAATGGTGATTTCATCACTCATGAAATATGGAACGAGACAAAGCTAGAAAAATATTTAGAAAAAATAGAGAAAGAATGTCATTAGAGAGGGTTTTGACCTTGAGTAAATATATCAGTATTTTTTTCTAAACAGTTTTGGTCAGTGTCATTATATTTGTTTTTTAATGATGGGGCTTGAGGAATTGTCTGTGCCAGTATACTTCATTGTTATGTTTGCTTTTATTGTCACTATGCAATTTTACTTAATGGATAAGGTGAAAAAGAACAACTAAAATCGTTTCGTTAGAAGGTGAATAAATGGATTTATCTTTTCTTATTTGGTCCTTTTTGATTGTTTTTATGGTTCATAATTTTGAAGAAATCATCATGATAGAAAAGTGGTTTCACACGACATATCCAGATATAAAAGAAAAGCTACCTGCCTTTGTCCGAAATGAACTCGAAAAAAGAAAAAATATCACAACGGCTCAATTTACAATGGCCGTTTTCGTGTTATTTTTAGTTGCCTCTATCGTTATTTTCCTAACCATCTTGCAAGAGCATTTCTTTCTTTTTATTGGGCTCAATTTATTTTTCTCTTTAAATATTGTGACACATATAACTCAAGCGATTGTTTTGAAATGTTATGTACCAGGATTATGGACGACGATTTTTGTTATTTTACCTTATAATCTATATTTCTATTACTATTTAGAGCTGCATCAGCTCTATTACACATTCAATTTTTTAGACAGTGTCATCATAGTTTTATGTCTTCTTCCTGCTTTACTATTCGCGCATAAACTGGCAGAAAAATGGTCGTAAAAGGAATGAAACCCGAACTAGATTCGGGTTTATTCTTCTTTAAAGTAAATGATATGCTGATAACGGATATGGTGATCAACATCATTAATGGTTAATTGGAGATGGTCAACTGCGACACCCGTTAACGTACCAGCTAATGTTTCAGCAACGGTCACAACCGTAATTGGTTTATTCAATTGCATCATCAAATGATCAACAAATACTGGCTCTGTAGGAATCATGTACACTGGTGACAATTGTTGCATCATTTGCGGGAATTGCGGGGAATACATATATTTCCCTGGTGGCAAAGCTTGTTCTTGATAATAACCATATGGACTTCCATTCAAATGAAACATGATAAACCCCTTTCCTCATTGCTTATAGACATATACCTATGGGTTAGGACGTAAGTTTGGCACGGCACATGCCTATGTTTGAAAAAAAAACCGGTCTTCAAAAAGCAGAAAATGACAGGAGACGATGGAAACTGCTTGATAAGATAAGGTTGTAGGAAGGAGGAAACATAGTGGAAATACTTCAGCGATTATCTGACAGTCTTGATTATATTGAACAAAATCTAACCGAGGACATTGATATTGACGAACTAGCAAAAGTGGCATGTAGCTCAACCTTTCATTATCAACGTATGTTCCATATGTTAACAGGTGTACCAGTGGCCGAGTATATTCGAAAAAGACGGTTAACAAAAGCAGCGCAAGAATTATCTTCATCTAAAAGCAAAGTGATTGATATTGCGCTGAAATATCGATATGATACGCCCGAATCGTTTTCCAAGGCATTTCGTAAATTACATGGCATCACACCGTCTCAAGTCAAAACTCGCGGAATGATGTTAAAGGCATTTCCAAAAATCTCCTTCCAAATTCAAATCAAAGGGGTAGCGGATATGAAGTATAAAATTGTGGAAAAAGAAGCGTTTGATATTATCGGGAAAGGACTTAGGGTTTCGCTTGAAAATGAAGAAAACAAGCAGGCGATTCCAGCATTTTGGGATGAATGTAATTCAAACGGCGTATCAGAAAAACTCAGTAAGAAAATGGGAGAGATGGGCTTTATTGGAGCTTGTCTAAGCAATACAAACGAGTACAAAGACTTCATGTATATGGTTGCAGTGGAAAAAACAAAAGATGACGTGGCGAATGAATTTGATGTTTACACAATCCCAGCTGCAACATGGGCGGTATTTGAAGCTATAGGACCTGTTCCGAACGCGATAAATGAAACATGGGACCGAATATATAGTGAATGGTTTCCTGCGACAGGCTATGAGCAAGCGCCTGGACCGGAATTAGAAGTGTATAAGGATGATGATGTTCAAGCAAAGGACCATTGTTGTGAAATATGGGTGCCTGTTGTGAAAAAGTAGAGAGGAGAGGGACTGTGATATACGGTCCTTTTTTTTACAAGATAAGACAGTATAAAAATTTTGGTCTAGCAGTGAAGCTTTGAAAGCTTACTCTAGAAGAGCTTTCACCCCAAGAAGAGCACCTGTGGTTCACTGTCAAAAGCGGGCAGGGCTCCGCACTTCGCTTGAAACGAAAAGATGCTCTCGCGTTTTTCTTATTGGTTCGATTAATAGTCTTTTATCTCCCCAACAATCCTCTCATAAACCCGATTCGTTTCATCTTCATCGGGATCAATTCCTTTACGTTTTTTTACATCGAACTCGTGCAAAAGAAAATGATAGGTTGGTTGGACATCATGTTTGGCTAAACAATGGTGGCAACAAGCCAAAGGACAACCGTCGATAGCAATAATGTCGCGTCCTGATGTTGCGGTGTTCACTAAAGGTTTTACATTACCTCCTACACCTGCGATACAAGACATTTCTGCTAGTTTTTCTCGATCCATTTTTACCGCAATGGCATTGGCCATTTGTGCGGCTGAAGAACAGCCTGAGCAAGAATACACAAGTGGCATATTCTTTTGTTTCATCGTTATTATCCCCTTTCACCAACTTTATCCTTTTAGCCTAATGAAATGAATGATGTTTGTCAGTGAGCAAGGTCACGTCCAAAGCTATTTCTCCGATTTTTAAGGAAATATTTTCATATATATGGTTATTTATTGTAATTTTCAGAAAAGTTCATTGTTTTTTGAAAGGATGTTTACGTTTTTTATATTAAAAAATGAAACGAGCCTTACTATAATGAGGGTATGGAAAATTTATTTACATATAAAACATTTATCATTCGTGTATAGAAACAATAAACAATCTCGTCGTCTTTTTTGTTTAGTGTTTTTGTATTATAAAACCCATTTTGATAGGAGGGAGTCATATCGTTTTTTAATTTTGTAAGCGTTATCTTTTTAGGTACCGAGAGTGAACGACGAATATTAACAACGTTGTCATGTTTGCGGTGGAAGAAAAAAAGGGGGAATTTGATGATTCGAAAAAGATTTTCTATGTTTGTATTGATGACAGTTGCTTTACTCGTTTCAAGTGGATTGTTTGCGATGACGGCTTTAGCTGAAGGAAATGAACAACCATTAAAGTTTGATTTTGGAAATGGTCCAACTGCGGATGGATATTTAGACGTAACAAGCACGACAATTTACTCAGAAGAAAGAGGATATGGGATTAATAAAAGCGTTGCTGAAAGAGACCGAGGTGAACCAGACGATCTTAAACGTGATTTTCTTTTAGATGGGAATTATGAATTTAAAGTGGACCTTCCCAATGGCGATTATTACTTAAAATTGATTGCGGGTGATAATATTGCCTTTAACCGCTCTCGCTTTACTATTGAAGGCGAGAACATTGGGAGTTTTACATCAAATGCAGGGCAGTTTGCCGAAATTACGCATACGACAACTGTTTCTGACGGACAGTTAAATATTCAAATAGGGGATAATGGTCGAATCAATGGGTTAGAAATTTATCCAGTTCCTGAAATAACAAGTTTGGATGTGTCTGAGGTTTCATTAGCTCCCAACACGTATGTTCAAGTAAGCTGGGATCCTAACGAGTTAGCGCAATCGTATAAGGTGTTCCGTCAAAAAGAGGGTGAAAGAAGTTTTTCTCATATCGGGGACACTTCAGAAGCTCGTTTTACAGATGAAACAGCTGAGTTAGGGTATACGTATCGTTACGCTGTGTCATTAGTGACAGACGTCGGGATTGAATCTGCTAGAAGTAATGAAGTTACGGTCACGATGATAGATGACAATGTGTCTGTTCCAAAAAGTCCAGGTGGAGTGAAAGTAACAAGTCATTCAGCAGAGGAAGCAACTTTGGCTTGGAACGAAGTGGATGATGCGGTTCGTTATTATGTGTACCGCACTCGTTATAGCCCAGAGCAATTTCCTATTGAGGATGTGACTGAGAAAATCGGGGTTACTGACGAACTTACATGGACAGATGAACAAATTTTTTCTCCGAATCCATACTTTTATGTCGTAAAAGCAGTCAATGAAGGAGGTCTCTCAGAAAACTCTACTGTGGTCTCTTTCCAGGACGAGAAAACATATAGTGGAGATTTTAAAGGGTGTGGCCAAGGTAAATTTGATGCTCAAGTGTTACAAACTGGAAAATCGTGGCGAGTCATCAATAAAGGTGTTGTCTATACAGGGAATGATATGCATGCAGCGATGCAAGCGGCAGTCGATAGTTTAACGCCAGACCGAACAAAGCAAGAGCGAGTAATCGTTCGAGGGTCTGGAACAATTCCGGCGGATAAGTCTGTAGAGTTACCGAGTCATACTTCATTTGAAGTGTGTGGAACGATTCATGTTGAAGGGACAGGAGATCCATTTGATTATGGCAATCATAATGCAGCTGTTCGGATCCGACATGTTGAAAATGTTACTGTACCTTATTTACAAGTGACAGGTCGTCCAAACTTTGGTATTTTTGTTCGGACGTCTGAAAATATTCATTTAGGACAAATTGATTTACGATTAGATGGAGGACATGGTATCCGAATTGATAGTCGCGATAATGATGACGTATACGGAGTTCGAAATGTACGGATTGATGATGTGTATGTAACAGGAACAAGTAGTCATGGTGTTGAAACATATGGAGTTGACGGAATTAGCATTGGTCGTGTCACAGCGGTTCATACCGGGTATTCTGGTATTCTATTAAACGATACGATTAATGCGGATATTGATGTCGTTTATGGTTATGGAGCGGGCACTGGCACAGGTTATGCCGCTTTCCGTATGGCCAACCGTAACGGTCATGTTGATGATGAGTATTCAGCAAATATTCATGTAGGTGAAGTCATTGCCCGTGGTGGTGGTCGTGGAATCTTCTGTGTATCACGCAGTGGTGGCGCGGTCATTGAACGAGTCGATATTGCAGGTACTGGTAGTAATTCAATGTTAATTGAAAACTGTTATAATATTACTATTAACGGTGGTGTTGTGGAGGGCCCAAATGATATCCGAATTGCAGCACGTGCTGAATTCCCAAATACAGCAAATATTCTCATGCAAAACATACGATTACGAAATTCTTCGATTCTAGAATCACCATGTGGCGATAATGTGATTTTCCGTGATATTACGTTGGAAAATAGTCAAATCAATGCATGCGGTCCAAGTTAAATATTATTTGAAAAAGAGAGTTGGTTTCCAGTATTGGACATCAACTTTCTTTTCGTTTCCTTGTCATAGGTTGATTATTATAAACATTTCCAAATAATAACCAAAAGAGGATTGTGTAATGATACAATAAAGGTGAAACGGAATATGATAGATTTTCGTATGTAGTAAAGACAGGTTTTAACGGACTTATAATTATTGTACGGTAATCAGGAGGTTTTCAATTTGAAGAAAGTAGGCACATTCATCTTCATTCTTATTGTTTCCATCGGGTTATTTGGAAGTGGCTATATGACAGGGAAGTTAACAAGTCATGAGCCGACGAGAGAAGTTTTTGTAGGATATGATCACCCAGAGTATGAAGGCCGAATCGATTATGCAACGATAATTACAGATGCCGATGACCAATGGACGATTGATAATTTACAGCAAATCATGATGTTTAGTAGACAAACAGAGGATGATTTGGATTTAGCTGATAAACCCAACGTGCATCTTGTCATTAATAGCCCAAAAGCCAACATCGGACTGGTTCACTCAGAAGTGTGGTTTCACGAAGACGGGGCAGTCATTAAGATGGCAGAAGGAGATTATCGACTCATTAATAGATTAGATGCAGAAATGCTGAAAAAGATGATTGACTATACATAGTAGACAAATTAAAAAGAAAGAAAAATGAGCTGTGAGGAGACAGTAGGATGAAAAAATGGATGATGATAGGGTGTGTCTTTTTTCTAGTTCTGAAAAATCGGTGACAACATCGGGTTTAACGTTTGATTATCAAGTTGATTCATCATTTGAAACGGTAAGAGTATGGGTGGAGAAATATGAATTTGGTATGAAGCAGGAAGAGCATATTCTCGAAATAAAAGCGGAAATTGAGGAAAAAGGAACGTTATTATTTACTAAAGAAGCTATGAATGGAGGAAAGTCAGATAGTTTGTCTGTCATTGTTTTATCTGAATCAGGGACAACAACAGAAAGTACAGCTGAGATGTCCATTTTAGTAGATGGGATGATGTCCGTATGGAGTGAAAATGTAAGTGAAATTGACCCAACTACAGGGGTACATGTTTTAGGAAGTGTTTGCTATTCAAACGGTGGTTCATTAGAGAGTTTATCGAGTGATTTTTATGCTGATTTCGAAACTAATAGGAGCGAATTAGAAAAGTATGATGTTGCTTATATTATAAAAAGTGAGTTTGAGAAATAAGCTAGATTTGTTACGGACATTTGTTCCGCTATATCTTGATTTTTTATATAAAATCCAAATCGTTCGGACATCTGTTCCGTTAATCGGATAGAAATGAACGGTTATTCTATATAAAAAGGTTAAATAGCGGAACGTATGTCCGAACGGCTTCGAAAAAAACTAGTTTTTATGAAAATAGCGGAACAGATGTCCGTTAAGTTCAGTACGTACTCCACTTTCCACCCTCCGACGTTCCCCCTCTTCTTGAAAAAACAATTCCACCTTCTCATCCACTTTGTTAAAATATGGAGTAAGACTAATGAACAAAGCGTTTTGGGAGGAATTTCATTGTACAAGCTCATGGTGATTGAAGACGACGAAGAATTGAGGTCCTTGACAAAGGAATCGCTAGAGCGGTATGGGTTTGATGTCTATGTGCAAACTGATTTTAAAACGATTTTAGAAGATTTTCAATCGTTGCAGCCGGACTTAGTGTTGCTCGATATTAATCTACCATACTATGATGGCTATTTTCTTTGCCGAAGCATTCGGGCGAAATCAACGGTACCGATTATTATGATTTCGGCAAGGAGTGCGGATATGGACCAAATTATGGCGATTGAATTAGGGGCTGATGACTATATTACAAAACCATTTACATTGGATATCCTTGTTTCGAAAGTAAAAGCAACGATACGAAGGGTGTATGGTGAATATGCAAAGGATGAGACAACCATTCTTCGGCATGGTGACTTTTACGTTGACAGTGCAAAACTAGTAATAGGCTATCGCGAGCGCTTAATAGAAGTGAGTAAAAATGAATGTAGGCTTATTGTAAAATTTATGAAACATCAAAATCAATTCGTAGCGAGAGAGGCATTAATTGAAGAAGTGTGGGACGATGTAACGTTTGTTGATGATAATACATTAACGGTAAATATGAGTCGGATTAAGCAAAAATTAGCCGAGCTTGGGTTGCCCAATCTTATAAAAAGTAAACGAGGGGTCGGTTATATGATGCAGGACGTTGAATCAGTAGGGAAATCTGATGGTTAAATCGATTGCGTTACAATATGTAAAAGACAGGTTGCTCTTTCTTCTTTTTTATTGTGCAAGTATCGTCTGTATTGTGTTATTTTTTTATGTAACAGAGACGAATGAAAATGAAATGGCTTATCCGCTCAGTATGGCTGCTTTCTTTTTGCTTGTCTTTTTATTTGTCGATTGGTCAAAATATTATTCATTTAATAAAAAAATTAAACAGTTGTTTAAAGAACAATATACGGTATTAGAAGGGGCCACAGAAGAGCAAAAACTTGTAACAGCAGTTATTGAAAAAATGAACAATGACCATGCGAAAGAAATAAGCCAATTAGAAGAACAAAGTAAAGAACGGTATTATTTTCTTTCTCATTGGATGCATCATTTGAAAACACCTGTTTCTGTGATTGAACTTATTGTGGATAAACAGCAACACGATAATTTAAGTGACAGTGACACGTGGAGTAAGATAAAACGTGAGAACAAACGGCTACATACGAGTATTGAACAAGGGTTAACGATGGTAAGGATGGACCGCTTTGAAAATGATTTTACGGTAGAAGCGGTTGACCTACTTTCCTCTATTCGTAAACTCATTAATGAACGCAAAAGTGAATTTATTTACCGTCAAGTGTATCCTGTAATTGAAGCCGATAAAGAGGACTTTCGGATTTTATCGGATAAAAAGTGGAATGAAGTTGTGATCGAACAGCTTATTTCTAATGCGCTTAAATATTCGAACGCTGACAAAGGCAGTAAACATATTTATTTTCGAATTGAACAAAATCAACAATATACAAATTTAATCATCGAAGACGAAGGGATTGGAATTCCTAGCTATGATATGGAAAGGATTTTTGAGCCTTTTTTTACTGGAGAAAATGGCAGAGACTATCGTGGTTCAACCGGAATTGGGTTATATTTATGCAAAAAAATAACAGAGAAGCTAGGGCATGAGATAACAATACAATCGGAAGTGTCAGTTGGAACAAAAGTAATGATTCGATACCTTACAAAAGTGTAAGGTATCTTTAGTTTTCTCGATGGCTGAAATTTTTTCTAACCATTATTGTTAAGGAAAGGAGGAGACAATATGCGTTTATTACGAGCAGAACAGATAGTGAAAATATATGGAGATAAAAGGGGAGTAGGGGCGACGACTGCGTTAAATGGAGTAAGCCTCACGATTACAAAAGGTGAATTTGTTGCGATTATGGGTCCTTCAGGAAGCGGAAAAACGACATTGCTAAATTTGTTAAGCGGGATTGATAAACCGACATCTGGATTTGTTGCGTTATCCGGAGTTGAAATTAGTAGAATGACAGGGGACGAACTTGCTTTATTCCGCCGAAAGCAGCTTGGGTTTGTGTTTCAAGACTTTAATTTGCTTGATAGTTTAACAGTGAAAGAAAATATAATCGTGCCAATGGTGTTAGAAGGTAAAAGTTCCAGTGAAATGGATAATAAAGTTGACGAGCTTCTTCATTTGTTTGGGATTTCACATATTGCGAACAAATATCCATATGAAATTTCAGGAGGACAACAGCAACGCGTGGCGGTGAGTCGTGCACTAGTGAATGAACCGGCGATGATTTTTGCCGATGAACCAACAGGAAATTTAGATTCTACTTCTTCTGAGACGATTATGGAGTCATTCGAAAAGATCGTATCAACATATGAAACAACTATTCTTGTTGTTACCCATGATGTGTTTGCGGCTAGTTATTGCCAGAAAGTTGTTTTTATAAAAGATGGAAACATTCATTCAACACTTGCCAAAAAAGGAGATAGAAAAGAATTTTTACATCAAATTATGGATAACCTCGCTGTTTTAGGAGGAAAAAGCCATGACTTTTGAACAACTCGTATGGAAAATGGCCAAGGTAAATAAACGTAAATACTTGTTTTACTTTTTATGTAATATGTTTGCAGTGATGATTTTCTTTATGTTTTCCACCGTTTTTTTTAATGAAGGAATCAATGAGGCAAAAGAGATGGGCGAAGGTTTCACTGAGATATTAATGATTCCAGCTATTGCTCTTGTCCTGTTTACCATCTTTTTTATTAGCTCGGCACATTCAATTTTTATTAAAAGAAGGAAAAAAGAGTTTGGATTGTTTATGACATTAGGAATGTCCTTTCGTGATATTGCGAGATTATTGCTTATTGAAAATGGCGTCATTGCCCTCGCTGCGATCGTATCAGGGATAGGGACGGGTGCGATTTTTTCACGTTTGTTTTTCCTTTTATTAATGAAAGGGGTGGAGCTAGAGACTATCACCTTTCATTTTAGTCATGTTATGTTTATTGTGCCTATAGGAATTTATCTGTTTGTGTTTATGATTGCGATAGGAAAAACATTATGGATAACAAGAAATCGAGACCTTGCTTCGAGTCTAAAAGGAGATCGAATGTCTGAAAGAAGTACAATGAAAAATCCTTTTATAGGTGGGATTGGACTATCTCTTGCTATTGCTTCTGTATTTGTCCTTTATCATTTTTCTTATCATGAAGTATACAAAATAGATGAAGGAAAGCTATTTATTTATTGTACTATCGGTCTTTTAATCGGTTTGTATTTTACCATTTCACAACTTGGTAGTTTTATAATTGGACTTGCTAAGAAAAAAAGGTCGTTTTATTATAAACGCTTGTTGTTTTTAACAAATGTTGATTATAAATTTAAACAGTTAAAATCAACCTTAATGCTTATCATTACAATGGCAATGGTAACGATTTTTTATAGTACATTGATGTTATTTTTCTTTTCTTCAGCTGAAGAAACAGCATTACAACAGCCTTTTGACATTGCTTTTGTTCAAACCGAACAAAAAAACCAGATAGATGACGCTGTCCTTTATGACATTATTGATCAGCCGGAACATCGCTTGCAACAACATGAAACCCTTGATGTATTTGAATTTTACGAGATACTTCCGGGATGGGTTTACGAATATCGGTTTGTGATTATGAAAGTCGATGATTTTAATGAAGTGGCAGAAAATAAGGTAGAGGTGAAAGAAGGAGAATTTGTTTCTCTTATCAATAGTAACTTTGAATATAGTACTCCATTAGAAAATGGACTGACTATCCCGAGGGACAACGCTACTGTTTCATTAACATATACGGGTAGCGTAAATCAGCAAGTGTTCAATCATTTACCTTATTATGACCAAGAATTTATAATTGTGCATGAAAATGATTATACGAATCTTTCATCATCGATAGAAGGCTATCGTTCAACAGTTCATTTGTTTACAGTAACCAATTGGAAACAAACTGCACTAGCTGTTGAAACCCTCAATGAAACATTACAAAGATTAAACGTGCTTACTGGGCCACTTGATGAAAAAATGACTCATGGGAGGGATTCTGAAGAAGAATTGATGACACCAATAACTCGCATTGATCAGTATCAAGAGCAAAAAACAGCAGCTGGGCTTCTCTTTTTTATTTCCACATTTCTGAGTGTTTTGTTTTTCTTTGGAACGTTTATTCTTCTTTATTTAAATATTTTTACAGACATTGAAGTAGAAAAACAAAAATATCAAAAACTTTATAAAATTGGAATTACGAGAAAAGAAATGAAAAAGATGATTTCAAAAGAGTTACGTATGTTATTCTTTGTAGCGCCGATTGTAGGCATTGGGTTAGGATTTGTTTATATCGCTACATTAGCAAAAGATGGCGGAGGGCGAATACTAGAGAATCCGATACTGCTACACAATTTTTTCATTATTGGAAGTATGTATCTACTATTGCAAATCATTTATTATGTTTTAGCACGACAAAAATATGTGAACGAAGTAATGAGAAACTAAGGGTTGAGCAGATGATGCTATGAAGAGTGGTGCTTTTTTATTGGACATCAGTTCCGTTATATTTAAGAAAAGTAACGTTTCACAAGTTCTAAAGGACATATGTTCCGCTAAATAACAAAATCAAAGTGATTTAGGGGCGGTTTCTTTAAAATAACGGAACAAATGTCCGAATCCATCGAAGTTTGGCTTGTTTTTCATGTAATAACGGAACTGATGTCCGAACCGTTAAAAGCTGGTAGTGACATACCCGAATTTTTCCCGTGCCAGAAAAATCCTTTACTCATGAACTTGATAATAAGTAGGTGGTTGAACTTCACCAAATACGAGTAATCCGTCATAAAAACGTTGTGGTTTCATAGGATGAGGACCCATTCCAGGGAATTTCGATTCGAGTAACCACCAATGTTGTTTCATCCATGATTGTTGTTTTTTCGTTTGGAGAGTAAGCGGGAGAAATACCTCTTCATCGGTTGCTTCCGCTATTAATGATTCTAAATATCGTGGGTTGGATGTTGACAATTCATATTGCTCTTTATAAGCGTTGTAACAAGAACCACTTCGAGCGTAAAGTCCAATTGTATACGTATCATTCGGGTAATGCTTCGTTAATAGATGACCGAGCGTTTCCATGCCAATTATTTTTAATAACAGTGATTTTCGTTTTCGGATATGAAAGTTGTGGGACCAGACGATAATTTTTTGGTCTTTTTCCTGTTGAAATATCCATTCTAAATTCTCAAACATCCATTCATCTCTTAACCGGCTTGAGGCAATTCGTCCTTTGATGTTCAATGTAAACCATTGTTGCCGATTTTTCATTCCTCTTAATAGAATTTCAAGTTTCTTTCTCAATTGTGTGTCCGTTTCTTTTTGTAGTGTAGAGTGTAAGTCAAGTATAACTGAATTGTATTTTTCAATTACATCTTTTAAGTTTCCTCTTATTTTTTTACTGATTTTAAATTGATTTTGTATTTGACGGTCGAATTCAAAAAATAATGTTTCGATTTGCTCTAACTTTGTTTTCCATTCTGAGCCGAGATGATTGCCGACCCAAGTTACTAATTTTTGTGAAGCGATGCTATCTGCCGGTTGCACATCCATTCCAGTTATCGTTAACGAGGCTAGTGAGGGATCAGTAAAAAGAGAAAGCATTTCTTCGTTATGATAAATACCGAGAAAGTCATGTTTAATCCTCTTTTTTATTGGAACATCATCATTTATGATAGAACTCATTGATGCTTCTAGTAGTCCGCTCTCAAATACAACAGTGGAAAAGCCATGATGAATATGCAAGTATTTTATAAGTTCGATTTTTTTCTTATAGTAGTCTCCGATAAAATGAGAATTTTCACCAAGGAGAACAATCTTTTTATTCGCAACATAATCGTCGATCCATTTGTGATAGTGTTCGATAGGCTTTGCGATTTGCCGAACTTCGTTAACCCATGTTTGTCTTTTTTGTATTTCACTTTTTTTCAATTGTATTCCCCCGTATTGTTCTAGATACATAGAATGAATTATATTATAATTTTAACATAATTATCCATAAAAAGTGAGGGTGACAAACGAATGTATCTTGCACCCGGGAGGTTAAATTGAAGACGAAGACGAAGACGATAATATCTGCGATTTCCTATTTTTTACTAATTGGATTTGGTTTTTTTACATTAGCAACACAATCATTATCAGGCATACGTTTAGTTGTGGCGTATGTAATTACATTTTTTGCGATAGCAGGAGCCCTTGCCAATGGGAAAATTTTATTTGGAATTGAAAATGATGAAACAGACGAGTAACCATTTCAAAACATTGGAAAAAGATGATAAACTATCAGTATTGTTGAGAGGAGATGAGCTGAGATGAGTATTACATTAGACAGAGTTGTTTTTATTGGAAGGACATTTGAAGAGTATCTGTCAATCTTTCAATTGACAGAAAATGAATTACAACAAAAGAGAGTGTTAGATTGTCCAGCAGGCGCTTGTTCGTTTACCGCGGTGGCGAATAAAAAAGGAATGGATGTAACCGCCTGTGATATTGCTTATGTTCATCAAGCAAAAGCGTTATTTGAAAAAGGGAAGCTAGATATCGAACATGCAATGGAACATGTTCAAAAAGAAAAAGACCTTTACGTTTGGGATTATTTTAACGATGTGACAGAGCTTGCTGAAACGAGGAAACAAGCTCTAGCGGATTGCTATGAACATATGGTTTCAACACCTGACCGCTATCAAGCTGTCACACTCCCTTGCCTTCCATTTCAAGATCATGAATTTGATATTATATTATCGGCACATTTTTTATTTTTGTATGCAGATCGGTTGGACTTTGTTTTTCATCAGGCAGCATTAACAGAAATGTTACGAGTTGTGAGCGAAGAAGTTCGAATATTCCCTCTTGTTGACTTAAACGGAAATCGTTATGAGCATCTTGATGAGATTATTGAAGACTTAAGAAGTCAAGGGTACTCAGTGGAAGAACGATTATCAGATTATGAGTTTCAGCAAAATGCCAATTCAATGCTAGTGATAAAAAAACGATAGAGGATATGAAAGAAAAATTGTCAGAAAAACTTGTTCTTGTTGTTACTGCAGAAGATGGAGTGATAGAAGCTGTTTAGATGCTTGCAGTACAAAGGCATCCAGAATTATATTATCAAAAGATGATCAGCAATTAAATTTATTTCAACCGTTTGTCCAAGCATGTAAATAAAAAGGTGGGAAAAGCTGATGGAACCGTTTCAAGTCGATATTTTACAACTAAGGAAACGTCCATATGAAATAGGAGTCGAGTTAGGAAAGTGTGTAAAACACAAATCGATTTTCAATATATTAAGTAGAATGACAAAACCTGAAGTTAATATTCAAAATGTGGAACAGATTTTCTCTACATATTCGTCACACTTAATTGAAGAATTACATGGAATAAGTGAGTCCCTTGAAATCCCTTATAAGAAAACGGTGGCAATGTTTAGTGGTTATGATGTTCCAAAATTTCAAGCGATGGGTTGTTCAGCTTATATGACAGATTCCTATTATGTGCGAAATTATGATTTTTCTCCGGTTTTATATGACCATGTATTTAGTTTACTAGATAATCAACAAAGCTTTGCGTCAGCTGGTTATAATCTCCAAGTAATTGGCAGACATGACGGAGTAAACGAACATGGAGTAGTCATTGGTTTGCATTTTGTTAGTTTTCAAGAGTTTCAGATTGGAGTTTCCGCATGGACAGCAGTAAGAATGGTGTTGGATTGCTGTAAAACAGTCCAGGAGGCGATCGCTTTGTTAAAGGAAATCCCCAAAGCAGCTTGTTATAATTTTTCAATCGCCGATGAAACAGGACAAAAAGTGGTTGTTGAAGCAAGTCCAAGTAAAGTAGTTGTGAGAGAAGGCGAAGGGGATGTATCGCTAGCTTGTGTGAATCATTTTTCTAGTAAAGAGATGCAGGATAAAAATCGAAATCAGATAGATAGTTCTATCAAACGAGAAAAGTTTATAGAAGCATTACAAGATACATCGTTAGGGCAAGAAGAGGTAGTTCAATTATTTAAAGAAAAAAACTCGCCTCTATTTTTTACTGATTACGATGAGTTTTTTGGGACGATGCATACGTTTTCATATCATTTTAAAACGAGGAACATTATTACATGTCTCGCGGGCAGTAACGATGAATTGAGTTTTAACTTTCACAACTGGTGTCGTGGGAAAGATCTAGCTGAACAATGTTTATATGGGGACATTGAGAGGTAGAACAGATTATCTATCGGACATAGGATCTGCTATTTGGCTAGTTTTAGCCGTGTTTCTATTTTTATCGGACACCTGTTCCGTTATCTTATCAAAACTAAGCGTAAATTTGCCGTGTTTTCCTTACATAGCGGAACGCATGTCCGTAACGATTGGAAATTCCTCAATTTTCACTCCATTAGCGGAATAGATGTCCGAAGCGAGTGAGAACAACTTGTCATTCTCCCAACTCCCGATCCCCTATTTCTACCTCGTGATGAATCTCACATTGCAATTTAGAAAATAAGCTTATAATGAATGGGAATGAAGGGGGAGGGAGAATGATGTTTCAACGAGATTTTAATCAAAATCCATTTATCGTTATATGGGAGCTTACGAGAGCATGTGAATTAAAATGTCTCCATTGCCGGGCAGAGGCACAATATCACCGACATCCACTTGAACTAACATTAGAAGAAGGAAAAAGATTGATTGATGATATATATGATATGGACAATCCTATGCTTGTGTTTACAGGTGGGGATCCACTCATGCGTCCTGACGTATATGATATTGCTGATTATGCGATAACAAAAGGTGTCCGTGTGTCAATGACGCCAAGTGCAACACCAAACGTAACAAAAGAAGCGATACAAAAAGCAAAGGATGTTGGTCTTGCACGGTGGGCTTTTAGCTTGGACGGGCCAACAGCTGAGATTCATGACCATTTTAGAGGGACAGAAGGCTCATTCCAATTAACAATGGATGCAATTCAGCATTTGCATCAGTTAGAAATTCCGATTCAAATTAATACTGTCATTTCTAGGTACAATGTAGATGCCCTTGAAGAGATGGCCACATTAGTGGAAGAACTAAACTGCGTATTATGGAGTGTTTTTTTTCTTGTCCCAATTGGGCGTGGCAAAGAAACAGACATGATTTCACCAGCTGAACACGAGAGAGTGTTTCGATGGCTTCACAAATTAAGCAAAAAAGTACCGTTTGATATTAAAACAACCGCAGCCCAGCATTACCGCCGTGTTGTCATTCAACAAAAAATGAAGGAAAAACAAAATAGAGAACAAACAATTGAGTATGAGGATGCACTGCAAAAAGGAATCACTACACCGTTTGATGGTTTAGGGCGTGCCCCAAAAGGCGTAAATGATGGCAATGGCTTTGTCTTTATTTCTCATATTGGTGATGTGTTCCCTAGTGGTTTGCTTCCTGTGAAGGCAGGCAATGTGAGAACAACGCCATTAGCTGATATTTACCGGGAATCTCCTATTTTTATAGATTTACGTAACCCTGATAAATATAAAGGGAAGTGTGGAGTGTGTGAGTTTCGTTTTGTTTGTGGAGGATCGCGGTCACGAGCGTATGCCATGACAGGTGATTATTTAGAAAGTGAACCGTTCTGTGTTTATATTCCAAAAGCAATGAGGGCAAGAGCGGAACAAAGGGAATAACGGAGGAAAGAAATGATGAGTGGACGTAAGGTTTTAAAGCAGTTTGGGTTCAACACCGAAGAGGAGCCCAATAGTATTTACCCTTTTTCACCTGTGTATCGGGTGAAAAAACAGGATAAAGAGTATATTGTAAAAAAAACACAAAAACCAATAGAGCGAGCGGAACGAGTGATTCACTATACGAAAATGTTAAAAGAGTCGGGGATTGCTGTTGTAACACCTGTTCACCTACAGAATGAGAATCCACAAACGATTGATGAGGACGTTTATATTGTTTATTCTTTTATCGACGGCAAGCCTTATACTGGGACAGAGGATGAAATCTATCAGGCAGGAAAAATGTTGGGGGAGATTCATCGTGTATCCCCTGAGGAAAACTACTATCAATTGCCAGGTTATGAAGTATTTAATTTTACAAAGGAAGAAGTCGAAGAAAGTGTACAAAAAATTAATACGATAGCAAACAAAGTGAATGTAACAATTGATCATGAAAAACTCAAAGAAAAATTACTCGCGATTGTTGCTCAACAAGAAGAGCTTAAAGAGGGAGATTTATCTTATATCGCTACGCCACATGACTTTAAAGCAAATAATTTAATTTATAATGATACGCCTTATTTAATTGATCCCGATAATGCGAGTTGGGTTCCAAAAATTTTCGATTTAGCTCTTGTCCTATTATTGTTTCATAATGAGCATTCAACTGCTCCAAATGTTATTTTTACCCCAAGACAATGGGGAACCTTCCTTTCTGGCTATGGGGTATCATCTTCATTAACGGAAACAGATAAAGTTAATTGGACAAAAGCACTTGAGCATGTATTTTTAGATGAGGTCATGTGGCTATTGGCTGAATGTGAAGAAGATTGGTTTAATCCTGCACAAGTGACGCTGTTTTCAAGTTTACTTGAGTTGTTATTTGATTCTTCCGCCTATCCACTCACTATATCATCATAACAAAACCCGCTTGGGAAAAATCCAAGCGGGTTTGTTGTCTTTATTATTATGCGTATTGAGTAATGGCTCTTTTGAACAACACATTGTTTTCTAAGTGAATGTGCTCAAATAAATCTGATTCGAGATGTTCAAGACGTTGGTATACGAGGCGATACGTACCGCAAGCCCCTTCTGGAGGGGTAAAGTCATTTGTAACAGCTCGTAGTTCTTTTAATAGAGCACCAGCATGACTATGCTCTTGTTCTAGTTCGTCCACAATTTTTTTCAATTGACTTACAGTTTCTACTGTTGGTTGATGTTCTAATTCTAATAAAAGAGGGAAGTCTTCTGTTTCTTCTTTAATTAAATGCTGTTCTAGCTCAATGCGTAACTCATGATATAAGCGATGAATTTGAGCGAGATGTGGCTGGTCCGCACCATGTACGCGTAACACTTTTGTCACGTATGGACTTAATAAGGTTAACTCTTCATGTAAAAATCGGTGGTGTTTATTCATAATATAATCAATTAACTCACGGAATGAAGCATGCTCCCATTCAATTCTTGATTCGTTCAACGCCATCGTTTCGTCGTATAGTTTATTTAAAGTTGTGATGACTTCTTCTGCGGATAACTTCCTTTCATTAATTGCTTCTATAAGTGGACGGTTTCCCCCACAACAAAAATCAATTCGATATCGTTTAAAAAGGTCACTCGCCTTTGGAAACTTCGTGACGATTTCACCAACAATTGACGTTTCTGAAAATGTCTGTTCCATCATATTCTGGCCTCCAGTAGATTGATAAATTTAAATAATATATTGTTTCTACAAAAAGCATATCAATTTCTCATGCTTAATGATGTGAAATAAATCACAATATCTACATTTTAATTTCCTCTTTTATAGTGTGATACAGCTCACAAACAAAAAGATGACTTTCTGTTACATTGTTATTGAGAATGAATATCATTGATAGAGGTGATTGAAATGAAAACGATTGATTATAATCAGTCTGTTTATGAATTAACGATACACTATCCTGAAATCATCGCAATTTTGCACGAGCTTGGTTTTGACCAAATTACAAAACCAGGGATGTTACAAACAGCTGGTCGAGTGATGACAATCCCAAAAGGATGTCGGATGAAAGGAATCCCATTTGACCGAGTGAAAGAAACAATGAAAGCACATGGTTTTATGGAAAGGGAGGGGAAGGACAATGAGTGAAATCATTAATAATCGCGAACAAGAAGAGGGAAAAGAACTGAATCGAAAAGACATGTTAAAAAAAATCATGAAGGACCTTCATGATGGGAGAAGCGTTGATGAAGTGAAAGCTCAGTTTGAGGAAGCTGTAGGAAATATAACGGTTGAAGAAATATCAAAGCTTGAGCAAGCGCTAATGGAAGAAGAAGGGATTCCAGTTGAAGAAGTTCAACGCCTTTGTTCTGTTCATGCCTCAATTTTTAAAGGGTCGATTGATGATATTCATAGAAACACACAGGACGAAGAACCGCCGGGACATCCGGTCCATACGTTTAAATTAGAAAATAAAGAGATTGATTATCTGGTCAATTTCAAGCTCAAGCTCCATTATGAAAAATTTGAAAAAGAAGCTACTGATGAAGCTAGGTGGAAACTCATTGAAGATTTAAATTTACTACTTGATGTGGATAAACATTACAGTCGCAAAGAAAATTTACTGTTTCCTTATTTAGAAAAGTACGGAATCTATGGACCAACAAAAGTCATGTGGGGCGTAGATGATATGATTCGAGCTGGTATTAAGGAAGTAAAGAAAAAATTACTTCATTATGATGGCAACAAACAGGCGGTGTTAGATGATTTAGATTATGTAATGAGAGAAACGGTTGAGATGATTTTTAAAGAGGAAAATATATTGTTTCCGATGGCATTAAACACGTTGACAGAAGATGAATGGGTAAAGATTGCTTATGAAAGTGATGAGATTGGGTATTGCTTAACATCTCCTACTGTCGAGTGGAAACCGGAGCGAAAAGAAGTGCAAGAAAGCAAATGGGCAGAAGGCATGATTCAGTTCGAAACGGGAAATGTCTCGGTAAAACAACTAGAGGCTATAATGAACCATTTACCAATTGATATCACCTTTATTGATCAAGATGATGTCGTTCGGTACTTCTCTCATGGAAAAGAGCGAATTTTTGCTAGAACGAAAGCCGTAATTGGCAGAACCGTTCAAAATTGTCACCCTCCAAAAAGTGTTCATCTTGTTGAACAATTACTTATTGATTTTAAGTCTGGTGTGAAAGATAGTGAGGATTTTTGGATTCAATTTAAAGATAAATTTGTATACATCCGTTATTTTGCGGTCCGTGATGAAAACGGGAAGTATATGGGAACGCTTGAGTTTACACAAAATATAAGTCCGATTCAAGACATAGAAGGAGAAAAGCGAATGCTTTCTTAAATGATAAAAGCCCCCAAATGCTCCACGGTTTGGGGCTTTTCACGTCTCGTCATGTTACGGGAGGGAGGGGACGTATCGGACATATATTCCGCTATTTTGTGAATGGAGGCCCTTTTTTCATCTCGTTCGGACATCTGTTCCGTTACTTCATGATTTTAGTGATAAAGACGTTCAGATTTTCTACTTTAACGGTAAAAGAAGCCATTTCTATAGAAGTAACGGAATATATGTCCGATAGAATTGAGTAAATACCTATTCTTTAATTTGATAATATAGCTCAGTCATATCTTTTCTAGTAAATATTTGTGGAACGGGATAGAGTGGATTGGCTTCCTGTAATGCTCGTTTTACCATTAATGGAATATCGCTTTCTACTATACAATTGACTTGACTCGGAATTTCCATCATTGTATTTAGCTTCTTTATTTCTTCAATAAACGCTGCAGCCTTTTCCTCGGTTGTAATATAGGATTGTTTAATGCCAATGAGTTCCGCTAATTCGGCTAACGACTTGTGAACGGACTCACCGTATTTTTCTAACACATGAGGCAAGATGATGGCGTTCGCTAAACCATGAGGGTACGAATAAAATCCTCCGAGCTGATGTGCTATCGCATGAACGTTGCCGACATAGGCACGAGTAAACGCTAGTCCTGCTAAATAAGAAGCTTTTTGCATATTTTGACGAGCCACAAGGTTGGAACCGTTTGAGTATGCCTCATATAAATTTTCAAAAATGAGCTGCACGGCGTCTCGACTATATTCTGTTGTTTCATTTGTATTTCCTTTTCCAATAAAAGCTTCAACCGCATGTGTTAACGCGTCCATACCTGTAGCTGCTGTAATATCGGGAGGAAGATTAATCGTAAGAACGGGGTCAAGTACGGCGACATCTGGAATTAAGGTATGATCATTAATTGCATATTTTTCTTGTGTGTCACGGTTTGAAACAACTGCTGCAAGAGTAGCTTCACTTCCTGTCCCTGCTGTTGTTGGAACGGAAACAAGAAAGGGAGTTTCTTTCCGAATCTTCAATTGTCCTTTCATTTGCTGGATCGTTTTTTGGGGCTTTGCGATTCTAGCACCAACCGCTTTCGCACAATCGATCGGAGATCCCCCTCCAAAGGCAATAATCGCTTCACAATGATGGTCGCGATACATTTTGACGGCGTTTTCAATTGTTTCAATAGTTGGGTTAGGAATAACATCGTCATATATAATATAATGAATGTTTTCGTTCTTTAAAGATTCGCATAATGGAGCGAGTAACCCAAGTGTAGTAATCCCTTTATCAGAAACAATGAAAACACACCGAAACTTTTTATCCTTTAATAGCGGGACAATTTCATAGAGACAATTGTCACCTTCGATTAAATGTGGTTGTCGCCAAGTTAAAAAGGAACTGATAAACTTTAAGATTCTCTGATACATTCTACAATATAATGTGTACATTGACGTCCCTCTTTCTATCTAATCTCTTTGTTTTATTATATACGATTTATAGTCAGTACAGTGAAAATTCTCGTTTTCTATTATTAGCTGGCAGTAAATGGTCAGTCTTGAAAAATAATTCTGTTAAAGAGGACTATTTGACTATATAATATTCTTACTACTAGTTTTTGATAAAGAGGAGAATAGCAAATGAAACAAGTGCGATTATGGCTTTTTTTCGTTTTATTTATGGTTTATCCGGTTTCAATCGGGTTTGCTGAATTTGGAGAAGATATACAAGACGAACCGGAACTAACGCAAGAAGAAGTATTGGAATATTTTGAAGAAGAGGGTATTTATAAAGAACAAGAACTGATTGTGAAATTTTTAGATAAGACATCAGAACAGCAAAGAGAAGAATTGATAAAGAAAACAGGAGCTAAAGAAATTCTGTACTTAGAATTAGGTCAGTTTTCTACACTAACATTGCCAAAACAGCTTGACATGGATGATGTAATTGAATTGTTACTACAAGAAGAGATAGTTGAGTTTGTAGAACCTAGTATTCAATTAGAGCATCTAGTAACACCAAAAGATCCGGGATATAGTAAGCAATGGTATTTGAAAAAAATACAAATGCCAAAAGCATGGGATATAACAAAAGGCTCTTCCAAAATCACGGTTGCTGTCATTGATACCGGGATCCAAACAAGTCATCCAGAATTTAAAGGCAAAATTGTAAAGCCATATGATGTCGTCTATAATCGGAAGTCATTAATAGCAGAAGACCACGGAACACATGTGGCCGGTATTATTGGAGCAAAGATGGATGGCAAAGGTGTAACAGGTGTAGCACCAAATGTAAAGATTATGCCGATTAATGTGTTTTATGGTAACGGAACAACAGCTGATTTTGTCGCTGCTGGAATTGAATATGCTGTTGATAATGGGGCAGATATCATCAATTTGAGTTTAGGTAGTCCGTATTATAGCTATATCGTAGATTACTATACAAGTTATGCGCTATCAAAAGGAGTACTTGTTATCGCTGCTTCTGGGAATAGTGATACGAGTCGACCGATGTATCCAGCAGCACATGGAAGTGTTGTCGCTGTTTCCGCAACAAATAAAAATGATGTGATCACCTCTTTTTCAAATTATGGTAATTATATAGATGTTTCCGCTCCTGGACAATCGATCTATTCTACAAAGATAAATGGGAAATATGGGAATTTTGACGGGACATCGATGGCTGCTCCAGTTGTAAGTGGGGTAGCCGCGTTAATTAAGTCAAGAAATCCGTATTTATCACCTCATGAGGTCTATGACATTATGAGCAAATCAGCAAAGGACTTAGGGGCTCCAGGCTGGGATCAATTTTATGGATATGGTCGCGTGGATGCGCAAAAAGCAATAGCGAATACCCGTGTTCCATTAACATCCATTAAAACACCGAACGCGACATTTACGGCAAAAGGAACAAACAACTTCAATATTTCATTTACAACGAATGGACAAGCAAATATTACTGTCCGACTAAAAGATTCAAATGGAAAAATCGTTAAAAAATTTATGACGAATCGAGCATCATCTGGTGGAAAGCAATCTTTTTCATGGGATGGAAAACTTGATAATGGAATTTATGCAAATGGAAATTATGTCATTGAAGTAAAAATGTCCAATGGCAAATTTACAAATACAAAGACAAAAAAAGTGAAGGTTGTAGACAAGGCACCGCCAATTCTAACATTTTCTAAATCGTCATATGGATTTTCACCCAAAGTCAAAAATGACGTCAAACTTTCATTTGAGCTTAATCGAAAAGCAACGGTTACAGCAAAAGTATATGATGCAAACGGAAATGTGGTTAGAACTATTCTGAATAACAAATCTCTAAACGGTGGGAAACGCTCTGTTACATGGAACGGCAAAAATTCAAAAGGAAATGTCGTTAAAGATGGAACGTATACGATTAAATTCACTTCGAAATCAACGAATAATTTAAAAAGCACAAAATCAATCAAGGTTGTCATTGATTCTAAAGTAGATGGTAAGGCCAAACTTAGCTCGACGACATTTAAATCAACCGGTGATAATAATCATAAAGCAACATTAGAGTTTACTGAAAATTTATATGTTAGTACATTTATCATTAACGATAAAGGAACAAAAATCCGCCAACTATCAAATAATAAATTGTATAAACCAAAAAATCGTACATTTAACTGGGATGGAAAAGATGATAAAAACAAGCGAGTCAGTGAAGGAACGTATCGTTATTTGTTTGAAATTAAAGATAAATATGGCAATACGAAAACCGTCAGAAGCTCGAATGTAACGGTGCAAGATTGGTCAAAACCGACCATAACAAAATCAACGGACCTTGAATTTGTTAACAAAGGAACATCATTAACGATTCCTTACCAACTTGGAAAAGCAGGGAAAGTAACGATTCAAATTCATAATGGGTCCACATTAGTTCGTGAGCTTGAAACCAATGTGTCAAAATCTAAAGGAGCACACCAAGTGGTTTGGAACGGTAAAAATGCTCAAGGCCAAGATGTTGCCGATGGCGTTTATCGTTATACGATTAAAGTCGTTGATAAATATGGGCAGCAAGTAGAACGAACTAGAAATATCACAGTTGCTTTTACAAATATCACTATTACGGCACCGGATGTAGTTCATTATGATGATTCGGGTTATTATTCTTCTGCACAAGTGTTCTATGAGCTTTCAGACGCAGCTTTAGTCACAATCAAGATTTATGATTATTATGGTGAGGAAGTTTATACAGTTCAATCAGATCAACAAATGAATAAAGGTATTAATCAGTTTATATGGGATGGAGTGGCTGATTGGTATAGAGAATGGTACTTTGATGGATACACATATGAAATACAAGCAAAACCGTTACACGGAGGAAAGACAACAAAAGTAACAGGAGAGTTCTCTAATAGTGATGACCCTAAGTGGTTACTCGAGAAGAGCTATCAACTAAAACGACCAAATAGTTGGTCTGTCCCAAATGAATTGCTTTATAAAGTTAAAACGTCAGAAAATGTGACGTTAAAACTAACGGCATATCGATATTGGGATGACTATGAGGTATTTACAAAGACGTACTCTATTGCTAAAAATAAAGTAACGGACATTATTTATAAAAAGGATATGAGTCAAGATGAGTATTTCGACTATGAGTTGATATTCACTGACCGCTTAGGTAATAAATACGTTTATTTAATTGAAGAATAACAAGATGGTTGCTGTTGACGATTCTTAATCTCGACAGCAACTTCCTCTTATGGACATGGGTTCCGTTAATGGTATGTATGAAAGGGGGAATTTGGATGACGGTGTATCATTTTATTGCGACTAGCACTCCGATTCTTTCTGATACTTTCGAAGACCGCGGGAAAACGATATACGTTGACGATTTATCAGAACTGAATTTCAAAATCGAGTTTTACAAAGAAAAGAAAAACAAATATTCACCAAAAGTGAAAATTCCCGTTCGTTATTATGAGACAGAAGAAGATTTCCAACAACAAATTGGTGCCCATGAAGTTGACGAAGACCATAATATTCGAACACAATTTCAACATCCTTTTGTATATTATTTGTCTTGTAAAGACACGAGGGAAGGTTATAAATCTTTGTTTCAAGAGTTAGATAGGTTCTTAAGTCATGGTGAGAGGATTGAAATGTATACTTGCCTAGACGGAGAAGAAGAAAAAAGTAGAAAAGACTCATTAAGTATTATTGTTAATTTACGAACATTAACATATAAAAATGATATAGGGACATACCGATTGAACGAAAAACGCCTATATCACGAGCTTAGTGAACGATTTGCGTTCAGAGAACGACAATATGTCATTGTAACTAAGTAAATTTACTTATATTTCCTTGGAAAAGTCATAGTTTCTATAAACTATGGCTTTTTTACATGTTTTTTCAATCTACTTTATAGCAAATAAATGGTAATATAGTAAACGAAACAGTGTATTTTGAGATGGAGCTGAATGCATGAAAAAGGGAAAGAAGAAGAAATGGATTATTTATTGTTTTGTTCTCGTTTGTTTCATTGGTATCTTTTTTTATGTGCAAAATAATGCGGTTGAAACGACAGAATATACAATTCAATTTGATAATATACCAACAATGTTTGACCAGTATAAGATTGTCCAATTATCCGATCTCCATAGCAAATGGTTTGGTCAAGAGCAAAAAAAGCTTATTAAAAAAGTGGAAAAAGAGAATCCAGATCTCATTGTGTTCACTGGTGATCTTGTAGATTCTAAAAAATATGATGAACAAGCGAGTCTTTCGTTAATGGCTCAATTAGTAGCCATTGCGCCTGTTTATTTTGTCACAGGAAATCATGAGTGGTGGTCAGGGAAATATAGTAGTTTAGAAGAAGGATTGCTAGCTGCTGGTGTTCATGTATTACGAAATGAGAGAGAAGTAATAAAAAGGAATGGGGAAGAAATCGTTCTTTTTGGAATTGATGACCCAGCAGCGTTTGCTACGGAAGAAGAATCCAATATAATACTTCATGAGTTACTGGATGATAATAAAAACAACACTAACTTTACGATGTTATTAGCTCATCGCCCTGAGTTGTTTTCCACTTATGCGCAATATGAGATCGACCTCATTTTTTCGGGTCATGCCCATGGTGGACAAGTTCGCTTTCCATTTATCGGAGGACTCGTTGCTCCTAATCAAGGATTTTTACCGACATATGATGCAGGAATGTTTACAATTAATCAGTCCACCATGATTGTCAATCGTGGACTAGGAAATAGTATTATTCCACTTCGAATTTTTAATAGACCTGAAATTGTCGTTGTCACATTGGTAGCAGAGCGCTAGTTAAACGTATAGATTGTGAGGTGTAATATGGAAGTCATAATTCAATGGTTTATTCTTTTTGGTTTTTTGCTTATTTTTGTCGGGATACCAGTGTATCTCATTTATCTTCTCTTTCAATATATAAATCGGAATAAATACAATCATTAAGGTATGGATGAAAGGACGATTAAAGTGAAACCTCAAATGAAAAAGTCGGATTTACAAGATTCTAATGAAATTTGGAATGCAGTGATTACAGTAATGACTGAATATGAATACCCTTCTGATTCCATAGTTGGTAATGATACATATTTATTGTATCAATATTATTCAGAGCTCGAAAGTGGAGGGCACGAAAGCTTATTTACTTGGTTTTCAGAAACAATTGATATGATGGGAATTTTACAATATAGTGGCAAAATAACGGCTTTACTTGAAAAAATAGGAGCGGTTGAATATGCCGCTATTGAAAAAAAGTACATGATAGCGCTTTGGGAAAAATATAACGCATTAGAGAACGGTGAAATTGAAGAAAATGCCTTTTATTCGATTCTTGAGAAAGTAGACGGAGAGTATTATCAATTAGATGGGAAGTTGGATCACTTTCTTCAAAACCATTTTGTTGAAGTTCATCAACAATTGATTGATATTATCGAGTAACAGTATGGTTAGGGGAGGGATAGAGAATGGCCAAAGTGAAACCGAAAAAAAATCCGTTGTTTCCAATAGCTAGTGGTGTATTAGCGATGACCGTTCCTTTCTTCGGCTTGATTTTTGGCATCATTGGGGTAAGGAGCTCAAAAAAGGTGATGATGGTTATACAAGAGAGAAAGGAAGGTATCTCTCAGACGGCGGTTATTGGCTTAATATGCAGCTTGATTGGAATGGTATTACAAGGTTTATTACTCCTTGTTGTTGTAGGTTATTTTTTATTCGAGAATCCTGAGACTATGAAAGGGTGGTGGTTTCTATGACATGGTTGATTGGGATTGGAATGGCGATATTGGCTGTTTTATGGTTAGCAGCTGAATTGACGGTAACAGAAGAAAAGGGCAGTGGGATGAAATCATTTCTTAAAGCCTATAAGAAGTCTATTGTATTTGCATTTGCTCTATTTGCGATGGCAGGAGTTTTGTATTATTCTTTTTTCAATTGACGAGAATAGTCGATCAACGTTGGATAAGCGACTATGGGATGATAAAGCTCATAGTCGCTTATTTACGGACACTGATTCCGCTATTTTCCAATTTCCATAGCTTTTTCAAAGGCTTTCGGACATATGTTCCGCTAATCGCCGAAAAAATGTGAAAATGAGAGCTGGAATTGGAAAATAGCGGAACGTATGTCCGTTAAGTTTCGAACATCTACCTGTATATAAAGAATAACGGAACAGATGTCCGCATGCTTCATTCTTCTGAAATACTAAATCCATCTTGAAATGTGATAATGCCAACTCGGTTTCCATCTTTTTCAAAGGTGTGTAACGCTCCCATTTGGTCCTTTCTCGCCACCCTTTGACCTTCAATAAACTTAAGATAAAGTCTATTAATCCCGTAATAGGAATACGTATATGCTGTATCGTTATGATTGGTTTCGAGTTTAGCTGTAATCGGTACAGGAACATTATGGATTGGGGAAGACTTTAATGTACCGAGGTGTAGTGCGAGAATTATGATAATAGCGAGAGGAAGCGTCCACTTTAATTTTTTTTCATAGAATCCTCCATATTTTGAACAAGCCGTATTATGATTCGTTAGGGGCAACAACTTCAACTTTTATTCGGTCTGGGTCTTCAAAATAGACGGCATAATGGTCGTAGCCGCCTGCGAAAGGATGCTTATTGCCGTATAATATAGGTACATCACGCTCTATCAATTTTACAGTTAGCTCGTCAATATGCTGGCGTGACTTACCATGGAACGCTAAATGATTGAGACCAACACGACAACGGTGGTACGGAATATCTAAAAATTTGGACTCAGTTTGAACAAAAACAATATATGTATCTTGTAGCTTCCAACTTTGGCCTTGTTCCCATTGTTGGTATTTCGAATACCCTAATTCTTCTAGCAACCAGCCCCAAAATGTTGTTGATGTTTTTAAGTTCGATACATACAATTCGATGTGGTGTAGCAATCCTTGTTTCATGCCTTACTCCTCGTCTCTAATAAAATCAATAAACAATGATATAAGTTAAAAATTCAATTTTCTTCGTTTCAATAATAATGAGGATATCATAGAAATTAATAAACAAACACCAATGATTATATACCATGGCTTGCTGTCATAAGCTATCATAAGGAGTAATTCCCAATAGTTTGCTGGGCCTGAATAGGGCCCGGCACTATGCGGATTATTAAAAATATAAGGCAAAACTCCTAAAAACGTTAAAATAACTCCAAAGAGAATTAACAAAACGGAGATTATTTTCATTGAAATTCCCCCCTTATCATTAAAGTTATTTTATCATGTTTTATATAAATGAAAACGAGCCTTCTGATACATTTTACTTGAACAAGCAACCATTTTTGGAGCCCTCCCCTATACGGAGAAATGATAAATCGGTAATCTACTTCCTGACTGTAGGCAAAGGCGAGTCTCCTCATGATTTGCACGAAACCTCACCTTTGCTTTTCATAAAGTTCATATTGAATGAAGCAAAAAATGGCCATGAGAAAAGCAGAAAAAAAAGAGCAATGGTTACTTTCCAATCGAATATAAAGAAACTAATGCTAGTACTAGCCAACATCCATAATAACCAAAGTTGAGCTTCCATTTGATTTGATATACTATCAAATCCCCTTTCTGTTAATGATTTCAAGGGAAAAGTACGGATGGTTTAAGCGTATTCGGTCTTTTGGAAATTATTAATAATTTGTAAAACTTTATTCAGAGACTAAATCCTTATTGCCTTTTTGGCTATAAAAATCGAATAATAAATTTAAAAACATGCAAAAAGGAGGAGGAACGGTTGAAAAGAAAAATAATGTTATTTTGTTAGTCAGTTGCCTTTCTCTCTTTTTGTTTATTTTTGTCTTTTTTAATAATCAATCGTTAGGAAAAACGTATGAGGGTTATATAGTAGAAATAAAGGATAATCGCCTTTTAGTAGTTAATGATGTAAATGTAGAAGAATGGTCTATAGATGACTATGAAGAAAATCTAGAAGATTTAATATGGTTTTATGTAAAAGAAGATACTACTCAATACGAAGTTGGAGAGAAAGTGAAGATTATCGCAGGTGATGGGATGGAAACATCATTACCCCCTCATGCAGATGCGGTAGACATTAAGAAAATAAACTAAACAACATGTAAGTTCATTATAGGAGTGTTTTTTTTGATAAAAATAATTGTTCAATTTGCTTGTGTAATTTGTGTGCTTGTCGTAGCTACGGTAGCTTCTTGGTATGAAGGGAGTGCCTTGTTAGACAACCCATGGGAGTGGAAATATTCAGCGCCTATTTCTCAAAACGTCCATGGAGAAATTCAGTCATCAAGCCAAATTTCACAATTTGACTTCTTTGTTTATGCAGCAAAACATCAACCAATATTTCCGTTTCTTATGATGGTAAGTTTTCTTTATTTCTTGATTCTTATTGGGTATTTCACACTAAAAAAGTGGGACCGAGGATTTCCTTCGTTTCTGATTTGTATAGCGACAATGTTGCTTCTTGGAAGTTTTGTGATGAAAGATTCTCCTACTAGTGGAGGCCAGTTATTTTTTGTTTTTTCGATTATTTTAGGAGTGGCCTTTATTGTGACAGGAAGCTTAATATTGAGTAAAAATGGAATGCAATCTAAAGCAATAAATGAATAAAGAGGAAATAAGCGGACTTTGATGGTTCGCTTTTTGTTATTTTTACTTTAGCTTAAATTCCGATCCTTTAGTATAATAGGAAAAAAATAGTAGGAGTGAAAAAAATGTCTATCATACTTCAAAAGGTGCTAGAATCGGAAAAACAAGTGTTAAAGAATTTATACTCTCTCTACCTTCATGACTTGTCTAGTTTTACGTCACATCTGACTATAAATAACGATGGCTTATTTGAATATGAGGATATTGACTTGTTTTGGGCCATAGAAGGGATTACCCCTTATTTTATTATGGAAGAGAACACAATCATCGGCTTTTTCCTTTTATTACATCGTCCATTTTTAAAAAAGGATCATGATTTCGGAATCAATGATATGTTTATTTTGAATCAATATAAGAGAAAAGGATTTGGTCGACAAGCAGTAGAGGAGATTTTTAAAGAAAACAAAGGAAGCTACTTTATTATCGAATTGTGTGAGAATGTTTCGGCAGTATCTTTCTGGAAAAAGCTTTTCCAAGAGTTAGAGATTGTGTATGAGGAAAAGGAAGAAATTGTTGATGGAGAACGCTGTTATATACATACATTTAAAAGTTAGTGTGGAGGATTAGGATGGTTCATATCTTATATGTTGAAGATGAAAATGAAATTGGAGCTTGGGTAACAAAAGAATTAACCGAAAAAGGGTATGAAGTGACATGGCTTCAATCTGGAGAAGGGATTGAGCGGTATATAATGGAAGCGGATTTAATGATATTAGATATTATGCTTCCTGGCTTAGATGGATTTTCAATTGGAAAACGAATAAAAAAAGAAACGAAAACTCTCCCGGTGTTAATGCTTTCTGCAAGGGCGGCAATTGAAGATAAAATTGAAGGTTTAAGCTTTGCTGATGATTATTTGACAAAACCATTTCATCCAGATGAGCTTTGTGCAAGAGTAGAAGTATTGTTAAGAAGATTTGAAAAAGATGAGGAGACTTTACAAATCCATCATTTAACGATTCGTCCTAAAGATATGCATATTAGTAATACAGAGACAAAAGAAGAAATTCAGCTTACCGGAAAACAACGAGCTATTTTTCAATTTTTTATCCGACATTTAAATCAAATTTTAACGAAGGAACAATTGTTTGAAGGGGTTTGGGGCGAACAGTACATAGAAGGAGATAAAACATTAATGGTCCATATTCGTCATTTACGTGGAAAAATAGAAAAAGACCCAGCAAAACCTGCCGTTATTGAAACGATTCGTGGCATTGGGTATCGGGTGAAAAGATGAATTTTTTGCGCTCCTTACTCGTAAAATACATGCTCATTATTTTATTTGCGATTGGGCTCGTCCAAATTAGCTTTATTTTAACAGCACTTGTTGTTTTTAATACAGAGCCATTGCAACAACAGGTCAATCATCTTAATGCAACAGAAATTGAAAATAACTGGCATGAAGAAGCGAACGCCATCTTAACCAATCCGACTAAAGCAGTTGAACAGCTTTTTCTCAAGTGGAAAGAAAAGTATCCTGAATCCTCCATGTTTTGGGTTGATGGAGATGGACGATTGCAATTAGAAATCGACACAACAGAAAAATTGCCTGCTAATTGGTCGAGTGTAAATACCGCACAATTTTTAAAAAGTCGCTATAATGGTGATCCGTTTACGGTTGTGGCCTTTGTAGGAGAAAAAGACGCCGATGGCTTTGTTGTTCTTGAGTTACCTCGGGATTTGTTAACTTTCCAAAATGTACAAGAATATGGTCATTTTTTTGTCTTCATGTTTATTGGCATTATTCTTTTCTTTATTTTCATTTCTTTTTTATTTTTCCGTTCAATTCGAAAACGACTTCTAACGTTACAGCATGCGATGGAAGTTCGCGAAGTCGATGGTTTGCCAGTTTTAATCGATGTGAAGAAAAAAGACGAGATTGGTCAATTAGAACAAACGTTTAATAAAATGGTGCAAGAATTAAAGGAAAGTAGACATCGAGAACAACAAGAAGAGCAATTACGGAAAGAGCTCATTGCGAATTTATCCCATGATTTAAGAACACCATTAACGAAAATACGGGCTCACCTTTATTCACTTGGAAAAGAAGAAGAACTTTCAAAAAACGGGGAGCAATCCGTTGAGATGATGGATCAATCGATTCAACATGTCGATCAATTCATCGAAAACTTAATGTCCTACACCCTTTTAACAGCAAATAAATACGAATATGAACCGAGCAAAATCGATATCGTTCGGTTGTTACGAAAAACAGTAGCGTCTTGGTATCCATTATTTGAAAAAGAATATTTTACAATTGAAGTTGATTTCCTTCCTTTACAAGAAAAAGAATGGCAAATTGACCCACTATGGATGGAACGGATAGTAGACAATGTTCTTCAAAATGTGTTGCGTCATGCAAAAGATGGCCGCTTTATTCAAGTAAATACAGTCGTAACAGAAAAAGCTGACGTAATTGTTATAACAGACCACGGACCAGGCATTCACCATCAATCAAATGAATCAGGCGTAGGCATTGGGTTATCTATTGTCGATATGATGGTAAAAGAAATGGGATTAGATTGGGAGATATCGTCAGATGAAAGTGGAACGACGGTGAAAATAAGCAGAAATTTTAAAAGTTGAACCGCTCGGATTTATTATTAGGAGTTCGGTTTTGGAGTTTGAAAACATTGAAGCGAAATCGTCGCTAAGTGGTAAAAAAGGAGCATGGGTTATTAAGCTCCTTTTTTTAAAAGATAAGAAAGGAAATTTTTGGTCTAGCAGCGAAGCTTTGAAAGCTTATTCAAGAAGAGCGAAGGCTGCGCACCTGCGCGTTTCCCCCCAAGAAGAGCACTTGTGGTTCACTGTCAAAAGCGGGCAGGGATCCGCACTTCGCTTGAAACGAAAAGACGCTCCGCGTTTTTCTTATAACAGTTTAATCGACTAGCTATCTTTTAGAACTTTTTTAGATGACTATTGCATTCTCTTTTTTATTTTGTTAGAATCGTTTCATAGCTAACGATTATAAAAATAAAAGAAGGAGGGATGACACATTCATAATTATAATGAGGATGGAGAATGGCTTCCTGAAGAAATCGATACGATAAACAGGTTAACAAAACTCCCACTAGATTCGTTGCACCTCGATGCAGTTGCAGTCGTTACTAATATATATCGGGTAGCACAAGGGTTACGAAATCAAATGGAGCAAGAAGTTCTAGTTGAGCATGGATTGTCATGGACTGCCTTCTCGATGTTATATGATTTATGGATTTGGGAGTCATTAGAAACAAAGAGACTAGCTGAGTCTGTTGGGGTTTCTAAAGCAACAATAAGCAATATTACGAAAACATTAGAACGAAAACAATTGTGTTATCGAAAAACGGATAGTAAAGACAGAAGAGTGACTTACGTAGGAATAACCGACACAGGGAAAGAAGTAATGGAAACTCTTTATCCGCCATTTCATAAACGAGAAGTGGATATTGTATCTAGCTTAACAACCGATGAGCAAAAGGAAATGTCTAGGTTACTAAGAAAAGTCATTCGAGACAATCAATTTTAAAAAGATGAAACATTAGAGCAATGAGAGGAAGTCAAGTAGTCATTATCTCCCTGTTTAAAGAGAGTCGATGGATGGTGCAAATCGACACAAAGATATGATGAAATACAATCCTTGAGCTTTCTTTGCTTACTAGCAGAGACGGACGGACCGTTATCCGATGAGTGGAAGGTGGACACCTTCAACAAGGGTGGTACCGCGTGAGAACCACGTCCCTTATTTTGGGATGTGGTTTTTTATATTGAATTTTTTAGGAGGAAGAAAAATGACAAATGTAATGGAACAGTTAACAGAACAACAACGAGATGAAGTGAAACGTCAACTTGCACTATATAGTCAAGGTGTACAAGAAATTATACCGCTTGAAGAGTTAGAAATGAAAGTGGCGAAGTCGATTTTACAACATAAGCCGTTAAAAGTGAAATTAGGCTTAGACCCTTCAGCCCCGGATGTACATCTTGGTCATACGGTCGTTCTTAATAAGATGAGACAATTCCAAGAAAATGGCCATATTATTCAACTCATTATCGGTGATTTTACAGGGAAAATCGGCGATCCAACAGGGAAATCAGTCGCAAGAAAACAATTAACAGATGAAGAAGTAAAGCATAATGCGAAAACGTACTTTGAACAGTTTGCGAAAGTCATTGATATGGAAAAAGTTGAACTACATTACAATTCGAAATGGCTGTCGCAATTATTGTTTGAGGACGTCATTCAATTAGCGGGAAAAATAACTGTCGCAAGGCTGTTAGAACGAGATGATTTCGAGGAACGAATGGCCTTTCATCAGCCAATTTCTTTACATGAATTTTTCTACCCGTTAATGCAAGGCTATGATTCTGTTATGTTAGAATGTGATATTGAATTAGGAGGAACAGACCAGCATTTTAACATTTTAATGGGGAGACATTTCCAAGAGAAGTTTGGCAAAGAAAAGCAAGTCGCGCTATTAATGCCACTGTTAGAAGGGCTAGATGGCGTTGAAAAAATGTCAAAATCAAAGAAAAATTACATTGGAATTGATGAAAGTCCAAATGAAATGTACGGGAAATCGATGTCCATTCCAGATGAGTTAATGATAAAATACTTTGAATTAGTCACAGATTTTTCACCAGTAGACATGCAAAAAATAAAAGAAAATGTGGCGGCGGGTCAAATGCATCCACGTGATGCGAAAATGCTGTTAAGTAGAACAATCGTAAGAATGTACCACGGTGAAAAAGAAGCGGAAAAGGCAGAACAACATTTTATTTCTGTATTCCAAAAGCGGGAACTTCCAGATGAAATTCCAACGGTGGTGTGGGCAGGCGACGACGAAGTTCCTGTAATTGAACTTTTATTTGAACTGAACATGTTTACTTCTAAAAGTGAAGCGAGACGGATGGTTGAAAACCGTGGCGTTAAACTAAATGGAGTTGTTGTAGAAAATAGTAAATTACAAGTCAAAGTAGAAGATAAATTAATCGTACAAGTAGGAAAAAGAAAATTTATTGAAATCAAAAAGTAAATCGTTGTAACTGGCCATGAGAAGGATAATCATCTTCTCATGGTTTTTTTAAACAAAATTTAACCATTTTAAACCATTCTGTTTAACCTTGTCTTTTTACACTAGAAACTGAGGTGAAGAGAGATGGAATATATTGTGAAGACAAAACGGTTGTCAAAAACATTTGGGAAAGAAAAAGCAGTAAATGAAGTGAGCATGAACATTAAAAAAGGTGAAATTTACGGATTTTTAGGCCCAAATGGAGCAGGGAAAACAACGACGATTCGAATGTTACTAGGTTTAATGAAACCAACTGCAGGAGATGTTGAACTTTTTAACCAAAATTTAAAAAGAGACAAAATCGATATTCTTCGTAAAATTGGTTCACTTGTAGAAAATCCATCGTATTATCCACATCTAACCGCTTATGAAAACTTAGAGGTGATTCGAAAAATCGTTAATGTTCCAAAAACAAGAATTATGAAAGTATTAGATATTGTTAGGTTAACAGATGTCGCGACAAAAAAAGTAAAAGGTTTTTCATTAGGAATGAAACAACGATTAGGAATTGCAGCTGCCTTATTACACGAACCAGAGCTGTTAATTTTAGATGAACCAACAAATGGATTAGATCCATCAGGAATCATTGAAATGAGAAATTTAATTAAAAGGCTTCCGGAAGACTATGGCATGACGGTTTTAATTTCTAGTCATTTATTAACTGAAGTCGACCAAATGGCTACAACGGTTGGGATTCTTTCAAAAGGACATTTAATTTTTGAAGATTCAATTGATAAATTACGGAGTCGTTCCCAGAAAAAGCTCGTATTCACAACTAGTGAAAGCCGAAAAGGATGGCGCTTTTTAAAGACGAAAGGAATTGAAGCTGAATGTCGTGGGAATCAAATTTATATTGAAGATGTATCTAATGATGACATTGCCCAAATCGTGAAGTGGTTTGTGGCGGATAATATTTCGATTTACAGAATAGAAGAAGAAAAACGGTCGCTTGAAGACATTTTCCTTGAGATAACAAAGGAGGGAATGTTAGATGCTCATAAGATTGATGTCGGGTGAATTTATGAAAATAAAACGAAAAGGGTTTTGGATTTTTGTTTTTTTAGGACCAATCGGTGTTGTTGCGTTGCAAATGGTCAATTATGGAGTTCGCAAAGATTATTTGCTTCAACAAAGTGATGATAACTGGATGTATTATATTGTAAACGTGAACGCATTCACATCGCTCGCTCTTGTGTTAGGGATTGTTATTTTAACGTCACTTATGGCGAGCGTGGAAGATGAGACGAGGGCATGGAAACAACTGTTAGCCCTCCCTGTCACTAAGAAAAGTGTTTATATATCGAAGTTTTCTGTGTTAGCAGTATTATTAGTTGTTTCTTCCACACTGTTGTTCGTTTTTACATTTGCGTACGGCTCGGTGCTAGAGCTTGGAACAGATATTCCTGTTCGAGCTTTGCTTGAGTATAGTTACTTTCCTTTACTTGCCGCTCTACCAGTATTGGCGCTTCATTTATGGATTACAACAGTAAGTAAAAAACAAGGTGTTGCCGTTTCAGTAGGGATCATCGGGACGCTATTAACGTATATGGCTTATATCTTACCGGACTGGATGATTTGGAAATGGCCGAGTTTAATGAATGAAGCGAATGAACCATTGATGAATGTCTATTTAGGGTTAGGAGTCGGTATCGTCATTTATCTCGTCGGTATGCTCGACTTTATGAGAAGGGACGTGAAATGATGTTTCCATCTTTATTTTTAGCGGAGTGGTATAAATTACGAAAAACAAATATCGTTCCTTTTCTTCTCATCGGTCCTGCCGTTGGTTTGTTTATGGGGTTGACAGTTAGCTTTCCAGCTGTAATGGACGTAGATATTAACCAGTGGTATATTTCCTTGTTCGCTATGAATTTAACGTATGCGTTATTGTTTTTACCGTTACTCACAGGTGTACTTGCCAGTATGATTTGCCGCTATGAACATCAAGCAGGAGGGTGGAAGCAGCTGTTAAGCTTACCTGTGACAAGAGGTCGAGTGTTTATGGCAAAGTATAGTTTGTTAATGAGTATTGTTTTTGTGATACAGATATTATATCTTGCTGCGATTTATACGGTCGGGTTCATCAAAGGCTTTTCTGACCCGTTTCCAATTGAAATTGTATGGAAAAGCGTTGTTGGTGGCTGGGTCGCAACCTTCCCGTTAGTCGCATTACAATTATGGGTTGCAATGGTATGGAAAAATATGGCCATCCCGTTAGCGATTAATGTTATGTTTACATTGCCAACGATTCTTGTCGCAAATTCACAGCGTATCGGTCCTTTTTATCCATGGGCTCAACCATTTTTTATGATGTATGTTGATGGAGAAGCACAAGGTGTATTCTTCGTACCTTGGGACCAAGTGTTGACCGTTGTCGGAGGAAGTTTTGTTCTATTTTACGGGGCAGGGTTGCTGTATTTTATGCGAAAAGCAGTGTGATGGAAAATGAGGGAGAGTTGCTTAGTTGAGGGGCAACTCTTTTTAATGGTTGTTAGGTTAGTGAAAAAGCATTTAATAACCCCAGATAGTGGAGTTGAAAGATTCTTCAAATAAAATCTCATCATTTCCGTCTAATGCTTTGATTTTAACTTTCACGGTGTCAGCCTCTTGGGCCTTTTGACTAGGTTCGTACGATACAAACCATATTTTTGTTCCATCTGTTAGCTGAATAATTTCAGCCGTATGAATGGATTTATCTTCCACGAGGACTGTGTTGACTTGTTCATCCCAAATGTATCCAGTAAAAAAGCCCACGGTTCCGCTCCAATTAACATATTCATTATCTTTCGTATCATAAAGTTCGGAACCGTTAGTTTTTTCTGGAGTGACAACCGTTATAAAGTTGCCATATTCATCATTAGTGATGACAACATATTGGGAATCGGTAACCTCTTTATATAGGATTTCACTTCCAAAAACTTCATCTGCCTTATCGGAATCTAGGATGATGGAGACCAATTCGAAAATAGTGACAGATAAAGTAGTATTTACTGAGTTAACTTTTTCTATTAATTCTTTATTTTCTTCACTTAAGTTAATGTAGTCAAGTTTTACATCTCTCAGTTCTTTTTCTAACTCTTTTATTTTCGCAAGGTGTTCTTCATTTGTGTTATCATAATCGCGGTTGTCGACTTTTTTAATGTCCATGAAATTAATGACAACAACGCTGATTCCAAGCAATATAAATAAAAGAATATATTTCTTTTTCATTTTTAGTAATTCCTCTCGTTCACAAGTAGGCTTGTCAGAAACTATTATACAAAGGAACGAATCTACATACTAGACTTTTATAAGAAAAATTGGGATGATGTGGTAAAATAGAAAAGGAAAAGAGGGTAATGATGGAGTGAATTCTCAATTTACTAGCGTAATTAATCATATTAAACAAACTTCGCAGAGCGTGGATTGCTCAGGTGCCGCTGCGTTTGTTATCCACAATGATAACATTGTCGTCGAGGAATACTGGGGAACGCAATCGAAAGAAGCTAATGCAAGAATAGTTCAAGCTAATACACAATTCCATGTCGCTTCAGTCCGAAAAAGTTATATCGGTTTTGCAGTTGCTTATGCCATTTATTATGGTTACATCGATTCTATCGATGAAAAAGTAAGTTTGTATTTTCCAGGAATTAAGGCAGAATTACTTTCAGATACAACAATTAGGCATCTGTTAACACATACACACGGATTGGTTGAGAAAAATGGTTGTATTATGAGGGAATTCGTAGCCGGGACGAGTTGGGCTTATCGTGGTGTAGGAGTGGATTTATTAACAAAACTAGTGAAAAAGACAACGGGGAAAACAATAGCTGCGATATTGCAAGACACTGTTTTTACCCCGCTTGGCTTGCAGGAAACAGGCTGGTATGCAGATGAAAAAGAGAACTTTGTAGATGTAATAAGAGACCAAAATGATAGCTTATGGAAAACAAGTCAAAGTGTAGATGGCGATAAAATGAATATGTATGTGTCTGCGCGAGATTTGGCAAAATGGGGCTATTTTCATTTGAAACAAGGCAATATCGGTGGGACTCAAATCGTGCCAAAAGAGCTCATTCAGTTCGCAACATCTATCCAAAGCCCAGATGGCATTCAGCATGATTTGCCACAAAACGGGTGTTTGTGGTTCGTCAAAGACAAACAAGCTAAAAAAACAGAAATCGGCGCCACCGTTCCAAGAGGCTCATTTCAAATATTAGGCTACACTACAGTAACGTTATTAGTAATACCAGAAAAAAATCTAGTAGCGGTCCGAGCATTTAATAGCTTCGGATCACCAGAAGGCTACAACTATTTACAAGATGTTCGCTCATTTGGAGATACGGTGATGGAGTGTTGTTAGGTTGGGTTTGTTGAAGAGGAGAAGTTTTGTCCTTCATAAGTTCGATGAAGGACAAAACTCAGTGAAAAAGCGAGAGAAGTGTCCTTCATAAGGGGGATGAAGGACAAAACTAGATGAAAAAGGAAGAGAAGTGTCCTTCATAAGGGTGATGAAGGACAAAACTAGGTGAAAAAGCAAAAGAAGTGTCCTTCATAAGGGTGATGAAGGACAAAACTAGGTGAAAAAGGAAGAGAAGTGTCCTTCATAAGGGTGATGAAGGACAAAACTAGGTGAAAAAGCAAAAGAAGTGTCCTTCATAAGGGTGATGAAGGACAAAACTAGGTGAAAAAGGAAGAGAAGTGTCCTTCATAAGGGTGATGAAGGACAAAACTAGGTGAAAAGGCAAAAGAAGTGTCCTTCATAAGGATGATGAAGGACAAAACTAGGTGAAAAAGTAAAAGAAGTGTCCTTCATAAGGGTAAGATTACTCATAATAAGCCCATTGGTGAGTACCAACGATTTTCAAATTCTTTTCTAGTATTCTATTAATCCTTTTTTTAGAATTCACCAAATTACACCAATCATGAATGATGTTCGTTGTGATTTTTTTAGTTGGGAAAAGGAGTTTAAATTCATGGACGTTTCGCATGACGGCCGCTTCAAAAGTTTCTTCAAATCTGCATGCATTACATACAGATAGTCTACCTACAGAAGTAGTGGCAAAGGATTTGCATTTAGGACAAGGAATTCCTTTTCGTAGCTGATCGTATTCATAGGAAGGCAATGAGGAAAAGGAGAAGTCTTGGATATGCAGAGAAATTAATTGGTCGGCTAGTATTTTATGTTTTTTGTTTAATTTTGAAGGCACCATATTTAATTTTTTTATAAAGCGATTGAGTTGTGTTGGGAAAAGAAACGGTTTATTAAGTGGAGCTTGATATAACGTGAAATCGGGGTTAATAAAAACGACATATGCATGGAGTGGAATAGTAACTCGCAAACTTTGGAGGAGCTGTCTGAACAGTGATTCGCTTCTCATTAATTGGTTTAGCGGGTTGTTCACTTCAGAGTTAGAGGTTTTGTAAAATCTTTCTGATTCGTAAAAATAGTCGCCTTCAAAATTTTTCACTTCAAACATGTAAATGCAGTCTTGAAAAACGATAAGGGAGTCAATTTGAAAGGTAGTGTTATTATGCTTGAAAAGTAAGTCATTTAATATCAAGCAATCACACAAAATCCCTTCAGTGATGGAATCAAATAATTTTTCCCCAGCTAATCCCTTTTCAAGATTGTAAAAGTATTGCTGATCTTTTTCTGATAATTGCATTCGAGTGCTTAGTAATCGTAAAATTTGTAATTCGCTAGGGTCATTTCGAGGTTTATATGGGCATTACGTTCCACATCCTTTTTATTTTAAACTTCAAGTCTATTATATAAGAAAACATGAGGTGGTCCAATGAACAATGTTAATCTTGTAAAAGTGGAATACGAAGAAAAAAGTATTCTTCGAAATTTACTTAATTTATATGAATATGATGTGAGTGAGTTTAATGGAAGTGATCCAAATCGCTTTGGTTTTTTTGAATATTTATATCTTGACCATTATTGGACTCCACATGGGGTGGAAGAAGAAGGGAGAGTTCCATACTTCATTAAAGTGGAGGATAATTTAGTAGGTTTTACATTACTTAACAATGTTTCTTGTTTGAATCGAAAAGACATCACTTCTACAATAGCCGAATTTTTCCTTTTGAAAAATTGGCGACGGAAAGGAATTGGAAAGGCAGTCGCCTTGCAATTGTTCCGTAGCCATTCTGGAAAGTGGGAAGTAGCTCAAGAACGGGAGAATAAAAGGGCACAACAATTTTGGAGAACGCTCATAAGTGAATATACAAATGGAAATTTTGAAGAAGTAATGACGGAAGGAAAAGTTGTACTAGTGTTTGATTCTTAATCCATATAAACAATAAGACAATATTCAATCAAGTGCAAAGGAAAGGGAATTCATGATTTTCGAACTAACCATCCAAATACGTGTACGTGATTTTACAAAAGGACAATTATGGTATGAGACACTTCTTAATCGTAAACCAGATTTTATTCCTCATGACGGATTTGCGGAGGGAAGTCATACCTAGTTGTTGGCTCCAGCTAGCAGAGGGTACGCCCTCTATTCAAAGTGGCCCAATTCGTTTTGGTGTTCCTAATTTGGAATTAGAAAAACAGCGGTTAATAGAAAAGCTAGCAGTCAATGATTTTCAAGAGGCGAAGTTCCAGTGAAATGGGCTACTTTTTCTGACCCGTGGGGAAACCAAATTGGTTTGTTTGAATATTTTGATAAAAGTGAAGAACAAGAACGGATGAAGACGATAATCGGTGGATAAACCTGACTACAGTAGCACGGTTAGAAAGGGAAAAAATGAAATATAAAATCATATTCTTTGATGTAGACGGTACGATAACAAACGAGAAAGACGGTAGTATTTCCACAACAATGAAACAAACGATTACTCGATTAAAACACAAAGGAATAAAAGTCGTTGCGGCAACTGGAAGACCGTTATCAATGTGTGAAGATATAAAACAATTAGGAATTGATGTGTTTATTACGGCAAATGGAGCTTATGCGAAGCATAAAAATCATGTCATTCACAAAGTACCTATACATAAGACGATTGTTCAAGATGTGTATCATTTTGCGAAGAAAGAAAACGACGGGCTATCATTATTTACAGAAACTTTTACAATGAATGGCGTCGAAAATGAAAAAATTGCTACAACCCTAAAAGAAACCCTAGGGATGGTTTCTTATCCGCCGGAACATCTCAAAATATATGACGAAGAAATTTATCTTATGTGTTTGTATGCAGATGAGGAAACAGTAAAGAAGTATATTCACGAATTTCCAAATCTAATGTTTCAAAGGTGGCATCCATTCGTCTGTAATGTGTTACAGGATGAGGTGTCAAAGTCATTCGCAGTTAGAAAAGTATTGAACTATTTTAATTTGACACCGGATGCTGCCATTGCCATTGGTGACGGTGAGAATGATATCGATATGCTCGAACTTACAGGTCTTAGTATTGCGATGGAAAACGGCAATAATAATGTAAAAATGGTTGCTGATTTTATTACAAAAAAAGCTAGTGAAGATGGAGTGACATACGCCCTTCAACAATACGGTATTTTAAACTAAGGAGGGAATGACGTGATAAAACCAAGAAAACTAAAAAAAGGCTCCAAAGTGGCGATTATTTCTCCTTCAAGTGGATTGCCATATCTGTATCCAGAAATATATGAGCTTGGCCTAGAAAAAATAAGAGAAGTGCTACAGGTTGAGGTAATCGAAATGCCGACAGCGAGAATGTCGCCAGTACAGTTATATGATAATCCGGCGCTTCGGGCAGAAGATATCAACGAATGTTTTCGCGACCATAGTATTGATGCTATTTTCACTTCAATTGGTGGATATGAATCGATAAGAATTTTGCCACATTTAGATACGGAGCTTATTATGGAAAATCCCAAACTGATTATGGGATTTTCGGACGCGACAACGTTTTTGGCTTATTTAAACTCATTAGGAATGGTCACGTTTTATGGGCCTTCGGTTATGGCTGGGATGGCTCAAATTGGAAATCTACCCCAATCATATACAGAACACCTCCAACAGTTTCTTTTCTCTGAACCCCCAATATATCACTATAAACCATACTCGAAATGGACGAATGGATATAAAGACTGGAGTCACTTAGAAACACTTGGGCAATGTCAGCCGTTTATTGAAAATAGTGAAGGTTGGACATTTATTCAAGGAAATACACTAGTTGAAGGTGAACTATGGGGTGGCTGTATTGAAGTGTTAGAATTTATGAAGGCGACACCATATTGGGTTCAAGAGGATTTTTGGCAAGGGAAAATCTTATTTTTTGAGACATCAGAAGAAAAGCCGACTCCGATGCAAGTTGGTTATATGCTTCGAAACTATGGAATGCAAGGTGTGTTCTCAAAAGTAAAAGGTATTATTTTTGGTAGACCAAAAGACTATACGGCAGAGGAAAAACAAGAGCTTGATGACATCCTTGTTTCAATCATTGCAAAAGAATTTGGTGCGAGTGAATTGACTGTTGTTTCAAATTTTGATTTTGGACACACGGATCCAAAGCTTATTTTACCGCTCGGTTGCAAAGTAACGTTGGATCCCATTCGTCAGGAAGTCATATTAAAAGAAAGTCCATTTAAAGTGGATGTGGATAGTGCTTAAACTTACGAAAGGACATATAATCCGTTATTTTCATAGATTTCGCCCTTTTTGAATTTTTAACGGACATCAGTTCCGTTAAGGACCTGATTTTTGAGAGGTTTATTAAAATGGATGCCGATTAGCGGAACAGATGTCCGATTGAACTTTGAATGCCGCATTTTTTAATTAAATAAAGGAACAAATGTCCGAAACGATTTTTATTATTCATCGTCTAATCTATAAAAGAGGTGACGAGATGAAAAAATGGGGTTTGGTATTTTGTAGTTTGATAATGTTAGCAGGATGTTTTCATGGGACGGAATCCAATATGGCCATAACAAATCCAACTTCGGAAAACGTTCCTTCTCAATATGGAGAAACCGATTTGTTTGTTTGGGAAGACATTGTTTATGTTAATGCGGAATCGATTGATTGGGTAAAACAATTAGAGTTGACAATTCAAGAGAGGCTTACAAACATTAAAAACCAATCTGTTTATGGTGGAGATTTCTCTAATGGGACCGCATCGATTCTTCCAGTCGGAACAAAAGTTTATACGACAAAAGAACGAAAAGACATACTAATTGCAAAAGTTGGCACAGCGGAAGTGAGATATTTAGGCTGGCGGGAAGGGTAGGAGAAACAATGGACGAAGTCATTCGAAATTATGACGATGTAATCAAAATGCTAGATAAACTGATTGCCGAAGAGACAAATATTGATTGGGATCATTTTTATACAAACAGAGACCGGAAAGTGCCATTTTTTGTAGATATTCCTGATGAGAATTTAGTGGAGTATATGGATAAAGGATTGATTACCTCAGGAAACGTGTTGGAATTAGGCTGTGGTCCAGGGCGGAATGCCATGTATCTAGCGGAAAAGGGTTGTTCCGTTGATGCGGTTGATATGTCAGAGGTTGCTCTGCAATGGGGTAGAGAACGTGCAAAAGAAAATGGTATCAATGTCAATTACATAAAAAAAGACTTGTTTGAACTTGAATTAGAAAAAGGAGTATACGACCTTGTCTATGATTCAGGCTGCTTCCATCACATTGCGCCACACCGAAGAATGGATTACATTGACTTAGTATTTTCTTCATTAAAAGCGGGTGGTTATTTTGCGCTAACATGCTTTGAGGAAGGTGGAGTATTAGGTGGAGCAACAATATCTGATTTAGACGTCTACATCGAAAGAAGTTTGCAAGTTGGTTTAGGCTTTACACCAGAAAAATTAAAAACGATATTCTATAATTTTGAAGAAATTGAAATAAGAAAAATGAAAAAAGTAGAAGACAATGCCGACCTTTTTGGTGTTGAAGGATTATGGGTTGCTTTGTTTAAAAAAGCAAAGTAGTATTCTCGTAGTCGGTGTTATAAAAACATAAAAAAAAACGCTCAAAACTGAGCGTTTTCGTTCTATCGAAGATCAATGTCCTTTATCAACTCCATATGATAATCTTCATCAATGGATTGAATCTGTAGTACTAAAGGACCGTCTGAAAATTCACTTTTTCGAGGAATGCGAAACATATAATACGTTCTTCCTTTTGTTTTACCTTCTAATTGATAGTTAAAGTGAAAGTCAGATTCCCCTTCAATATAAAAATCAATCATCGGAAAATACTCATGAACTTCATCCCATAATACGGTCAGTCGTAACGGATTATCGTAGAGATCAAGTTGTTTTTTAGAGAGGTTAGCGACATCGGCTTCTATGACAAGGAATGTGAATAATTCTTCATCGATTCGATGACCGAATGCATCAGGGTTATTATTCGGCGGCATCACTTCATCTGCAAAATAATGCTTTATATACTCAATGGAAATGATGTCGTCTACAGTTACTGTATTGTCGGTTGTATGCACATCTGATGCAAGTACTCGTTCTCGTTCGTCCATCTCTATCTCAGGGGAGTCAACAGATACACTTCGATATTGATTGCCAGGTTCATTCTCATCACTAAAGATTTCTCCAATTCCCACAACACCTAAAAAGATAGCGACCGCAACAGCACCAATGACAACAAGTCGTTTAAAAGGATTTTTTCGTTGTGGTTTTTGGATGTTTGCTTCTGCCCCGATAAAGTCAACAAACATTTTGTAAAGAAGGTCAGCCTGACTTTCTGTTAATTTTTCAATGATGAACATGCTGCCGTCATGAACATATAAGTCAATACAATGGTACAGATTATTTGGAACGGTATATTTTGCAACATCATAAAAAGCTGAGTATTCTTGATGTACAAAATCAAAGTCCTTCATTGTTTTTGGTCTTGCTAAAAATATAACTTGTTTATTTGTAATAACAAAAAGACCGTCTAGTTCATCCCCATTTGCTCCAAGAAAGGCTGTAATGATTTTCTCGTCGTCTGAAATCATATCCTTCAAAAAGATAATTTCCAACTCTGTTAATTGAACATATCCTTTTGATGCGGTGTTTATTTTTTCTTGTAGCTTCTCTACGTTTGTCAAAAGTATCACTTCCTAATTCAAACATTTCGATTGGATTTTACTGTAAAAATAGGATATAAATATAGTAGCATCAATTATTCTATCTATCTGTGAAAAATACGGGAATGCATCGAAAGTCATGTTTTATTAGGAAAGGAGACATTCCTTATGAACTTTTCTTTACCGGAAGCGATTGAAGTGTTAGAAAGAACACCGAAAACTTTGGAAGCTTTATTAAGTGGCTTGTCGACAGCATGGCTCACTTGCCGTGAAGGAGAAAAGACGTGGAATGCGAAAGAAGTTGTTGAGCATTTCATTTATGCTGAAAAACAAAATTGGATTCCTCGCTTACAAAAAATATTGGAACAGGCTGAAAACAAAGCATTCCCACCATTTGATCGATTTGCCCATTTGCAAACTCCATCCGGGAAGAAAATTGAAGAGAGCATCGCGGAATTTCATCAGCTTCGACAACAAAACATAGCGAAGCTAAAACAGCTGGTTACAGTAGACCAACAGCTTGAATTAACGGGAATTCACCCTGAATTTGGGGAAGTGAAAACAAAGGAATTACTAGCGACATGGGTTGTGCATGATTTAACGCATTTGTCCCAAATCGTTAGAGTGATGGCAAAACGCTACAGTGATGATGTAGGACCTTGGAAAGCGTATATTAGTATTTTGAACGATGAAACGTAATTGGAGGTTATTTTTTGATTTTAAATGATACGATTTACGGGCAATGTGAAGTAACAGGTGTAATGGAGGAATTATTGAATAGCAGACCTGTTCAACGGTTAAAAGGAATTCACCAAGGCGGCGCAAGTTATTTAGTTAATCCGAAATGGAATGTGACTCGTTATGAGCATTCTGTTGGTGCGATGATTCTTGTAAAACGGCTTGGTGGATCTGTAGAAGAGCAAGTGGCAGCATTATTGCATGATGTGTCTCATACTGCGTTTTCACATGTTGTCGATTTTGTTTTTGATAATGAAAAAGAAGATTATCATGAAAAAATCTATGAATCTGTGTTGACAAGTTCGGAAATCCCAGAAATTTTAGCTAAGTATGGATTTGAAGAAAAAGCTATTTTATATGACGATTCAAAATGGACATTACTTGAACAACCAGCGCCAGAACTTTGTGTGGACCGAATCGATTACACATTAAGAGATATGTATGAGTACGGTCATATCACCGAAGAAGAAGTGAAACGGTTTTTACAAGACATCGTTATTATCGATGGGAAAATTCACTTGCAGACAATTGAAGTGGCAGAATGGTTTGTCGACATCTATTACAAAGAAGTTATCGGTTTCTTCATGGACCCATTAAATATTTACGGTTATGAAGTTCTAGCAAACGTCATTCAATATGCGTTACATCATCAATACCTTACGTTAGATGATTTATTAGGTGAAGACGTGGAAGTGATGTTGAAACTCCAAAATATTCAAGATTCAGAATTACAGCAAAAACTAAATCAATTACATCCTCAAATTGTAGTGGAGGAAAATGAGCATGACTATGATATCTATCGAAAAAACAAAGTGAGATTAATTGATCCATCAATGTTTTATAATGGGAAAATACAGAAAGCGTCTGCATTATCGGAGAAAGTAAAGCAACTAGGCGATGAGGCTTATCATAAAGCGTCACGCGGGGCATTTGTTAAGATTCTTTCTTCATCACGAGTGTAACAGGAAAGTAGGTATTCAATGAAAGTAAAGTCCCGTCTTACATTTAGCGTCATCGGTATGTTTGTGATTGTAATTTCTACGATTCTTATTTTCGGGCTAATCACGATGTTGCAGCAGTTTATTTTTGCCCCAGATGATTTTATTTTGACGGTATTCAAATCACAGGCTTTTTCTGTCATTATTCTTTATGAAGTGTATTTGATTATCGGGTTGTTTTATTTGTTTTGGGGGCCGGCTTACGGTTCAGTAAAAGAGAGTCGTCATCCTTCATTTTGGAAGAAGCATAGAAAAAAACTTGTGCCGATTTTTATTAGTAGTAATGTTGTATTATTTTACTATATTCTCACTTCAGTGATTGTAATTACGGATACTAAAATTATCGATCACTCCTTTTTCACACCAAGTGGGAAAGAGTATGCATATACCGATATCGTCCATATTGAAACAGGAGTATATGGAAAAGGGTTTTCTTTTTACTCTAAGAAAAAAGGTGATTTCTATTATATCCTCCATTTTAAAGATAATGTAGCAATTGATATCACGGATGTCGGACAAACAAAAAATCATGTGCATGAAATTTTTCTAATTGAAGAATTAGATGAGACATTCGTCCAATTAGGGGTACCTAAAACAGCTTTTCCTGAAAACTTTGTTTATGTTACAGAGCATCTTGGCAAACAGTATACGGATTCAATAAAAAAAGTGATTGAAAATGTGAAATAGGAGGCGTGAAATGGAAAAGTCAATTGTAATCGAGTCAATGAAACGAGAGGACTGGAATTTGGTCAAAAAGATTTACAATGAAGGGATCGCAACAGGAAATGCAACGTTTCAAACTGAGGCACCTTCTTGGGAAGAGTGGGACGATAGCCATTTAAGTGAATGCCGAATTGTTGCAAAACTCGGAGAAGAAGTTGTAGGTTGGGCAGCATTAAGTCCAGTTTCAAGTCGTTGTGTTTATGCTGGTGTCGCTGAAGTTAGTGTGTATGTAAGCCAAACCAAAGCCGGAAAAGGAATTGGGAGCCAACTATTAGATTGTTTAATCAAGCAAAGTGAAGAAAATGGGTATTGGACATTACAAGCAGGTATTTTTCCAGAAAATCTAGGAAGCTTACAACTTCATAAAAAGCTAGGATTTCGAGAAATTGGCCGTCGTGAAAAAGTCGGAAAAATGGCTGGAATATGGAGAGACGTACTATTACTTGAACGAAGGAGTCAAAACGTTGGTGTAAACTAAACAAATCAAAGGGGTAGCTCATGACGACAATCGGATTTATTCGGCATGGTGTCACAGAGTGGAATCAATTAGGGAAAGCACAGGGAATGTCTAATATTTCATTAAATGAAGAGGTGAAAGCGCAAGCACTCGCTTTAGGAGAACGACTGAAACAAGAAGAAAAGTGGGATATCATTGCTTCAAGTGAATTAAGTAGAGCAAACGAAACAGCGACGATTATCGGTCAAAAGCTTGAACTTCCTGTAAGTACTCTTGATGAACGTTTACGTGAAATGAATGGTGGAAAAATTGAAGGGACGACTGAACAAGAACGAATTCAGAAGTGGGGTGAAAACTGGAGAAGTCTTGATTTAGGAATGGAAACATCTGAACAGGCAACAAAGCGAAAGATTGCATGTTTACATGAATTAATTGAATTACATAAAGGAAAACGGATATTAGTCGTTAGTCACGGGGCAGTTATCGGAATGACATTACGTGCCCTTATGCCTGACAAATTCCAAAAAACATTCTTAGACAATACGTCTGTTACTATTCTTAAGTTTGATGAAAATACTTGGGACTGTTTACTTTACAACTGTACAAAACATATTTAGGCGCCTCATTTATTGTGGGAATGAAATCGAGTTCATACTTATCTCGTATTTAGAGGTAAGTTTTTTTATTGTTTAGTGAACTATAAATAGTCGACCTGTGGGTAACATTGCTCTACTATATTTTTAGATTGAATTAGGGGTTTGGGATAGTGTTGTTAATTTAGCGGTCATGAAAACCGTTATCTGTGAACAATGCTAGCGTTTTGGAACGTTGGTGGACACAGGGGCAGTTAATCATAATAGATCGCTAGGAATAGAGTTGCTTTTGAGTTAATAAGCGCTCCTGTGGCCACTAAAAAATGGAAACCCGTATGAAGTTCACAAATAACGGCTGCTCTGACCGCAAAAATGAGAAATTTACAGCAAGTACTTTATTTGAACAGGGAGTGAATGAGATGAAGGCTGTTTTGTTAGTCACACTATTTTATTTATCATTAGGTTTGCTGTTTTTCTTCGATGGATTTGGATTACGTTTAGTTACCGATATAAAGTCGATTGAAAATGTAGGCGATAGGATTCCTCTTGCTATCTGTTTCAGTCTTGCTTTTTTATGGGGACTTGTAGGGGCAGTCCATTTTCTAACTAAAGGTGCCGGTGTAGAAAAAGGAAAGGCAAGCGGCATTAGTGAACCATTTGTTGCCGCAAGTAAAGAAAAGTAAAAAGTAGAGAGAGGAAGGGGCTAAACGATGAATCAAGAAGTTCGTGTCCAAACAAAACCCTTTTTATATGTTATTGGTTTATTTATATTTGGAGGGATGGCGTTAACATCGATGATTGATGCAAGCTTTTATATTGAAAAGTATTCAGTTGAAAAGCTATGGCACTATCGTATTTTTATTATGTGTAGCGCGGTAGTCTATTATTCTTTAGTAATACTTTATTATCGTAAACGAGGGGAATAGGGGAAGAACAAATTGTAAACTTGTGTGGACACTGTAATATCGGATTATGGTGGACGCTTCTTTGATGGATTTTCAAAGGGGAACTACACAAAAATCCATGTTTTAATTCTTTAGCCCTTCCCACGCATCCTTACGATATTGTAAAAACTCTATTTCTTTTGTTTGTGTATCAATATAAAATTTTACAATATCATATCCTAGGAATTTGTCATTCTCTTGGTAAGCTCGAAGATGAAAAGTTACATTAAAGCCTGCTTTATCTGCTGTTCTCCCGACATATATATCACTATAATTCAGTCCGTACCCAACAGATTTTCTTTCTTCAATGTCGTAGGCGTTGCTAATTTCATGAATGATTTCATCGTCAAATAAACTCCCTATTAAACTAAATATATCCCATGAAAAGGCTGTGGAGTTAATAGCTTTGTCTATTTCTTCTTCGTGTACTTTTATACTTTCGCTTTGAAAACCATAAACGAAACTAAAGATGATTATCAATATTGGAGTTCCTATTTTCAATAACAGATTTTTCATAAGCTTATCCCCCTTTAGTAAAAGTTGTATGTAACAGTTGGGTTAATATGTTTATTTATTTTCTTGGTAAAAAGATAAAAGATTGATATTGGTAATGTTTTGTAATTTCGTTATGAGCGGTGTATGCTCTTTTAATTTGTCGTTTTTTGTCGTAAAATTGACTATTGTATTATATTTTGTCGACATATATAGTGGGATTAGTAACATACATCTTTAAGTGAGGACAAATGATAGGGAGAAGGATAGTGATGAAAAGTTTACGATTGAAAATCTTAGCAGGCTTTGCCTGTATGTTAGCCCTTCTTATCGTATTAACAGTAGTCGTTTCTATAAATCTAGGAACGATTTCTAAAGACATTGACCGTCTTGATGAAGATATTAAATTGATGAATGGCAATACGAAACTAAGTCAAAATATATCTGAACGAGTGACTTTGGCGCGTGGGTATTTATTATACGGAGAAGAATCATTTAAGCAATCATTTTTCGAACATACCGAAGAAAGTAAAGAAATAGAAGAAGTTGTATTGGCGAATGAACCGTCAGAAGAAGTTCAGCATTTAATTGAATTAAGTGTAGAGTTTGGAAATATTGTGGAAGGTGAATTATTTCCTCTTTATGATAGTGGAGATATTGAAGGCGCGATTCGACTTGAGCGCGATAAAGTAGCTGACTTGGCAGAAGAGATTGTTTTAGGTTATGAAGATGTGATGGAATATGAGCAGTCTGTTATCGAAAAAGATATGGATGAACTAGTCTCTGCTAGTACGACAACAAACGTTATTACGATATCGTTAGCGGTTGCTGCGATTGTGGTTGGGATTGTTGTATCCTTTGTGTTAGCAAATAAAATTACAACACCGGTGTTACAAGTTGTTAACCGAATGAACCAAGTGTCAACAGGGGACTTAAGTGGACAATCATTACAAACAAATTCAAAAGATGAAGTAGGCTTACTAACAGAGTCTGTCAATGATACAACCGAAAGTCTGAAAGGGTTAGTCCGAAGTGTAAATGATGCGACATCACAAGTGGCGGCTTCCTCTGAACAATTGTCTGCAAGTGCGATTGAAACGACAAAAGGAACGGAACAAGTCGTCACAACAATAGAAGAACTTACAAATGACGCGACAGCCTCAGTAGAAACAATTAATCAAAGTGTGGAATCGATCAATGAAATGGCACACAAAATTGATACGATTGCTGAAACATCAAGTTCTGTTTCAAAAGTAGTGTCAGAAACAAAAGAGGCAGCTGAAAGCGGGAATGAAAAAGTACAAGAGGCTGTTCGACAAATGAGCTCGATTGGTGGTTCAGTACACACAACAGCAGAAACAATTCAAGCGCTCGGTCAAAAGTCAGAAGAAATTAATGATATTATTTCTGTCATTAGTGATATTTCAGGGCAAACGAATTTACTAGCCTTAAATGCTGCCATTGAAGCAGCTCGTGCGGGTGAACATGGAAAAGGGTTTTCAATCGTAGCTGATGAAGTTCGAAAATTAGCGGAGCAAACTGAAAACTCTACAAAGCAAATTGCCGCGTTAATTAGTGAAATTCAAGCAGGGACAACAGAGTCGGTTCAATCGATGACGACTGTTACGAACGAAGTGAACTCAGGAACAACGATTGTTAACGAAGCGGGACAAACCTTTACCGAAATTGTTGCGATGGTTAATGAAGTTGTGAGACATATCGAAAAAGTGTCGATCATATCAACTGAATTAGCGAATTCGTCTAAGAAAGTAAAATTATCATTTGCAGATGTGAAAGTAAAAGCGAACAAAACGTCTGAAGGAGCAGAAGTGATTGCTTCTACTTCACAACAGCAGCTCGCTGCCATGGAAGAAATTACAGCTTCATCTCAAGTGTTAAGCGAGATGGCAGAAGCGTTACAAAGAGAAATTGAAGTGTTTAAAATTTAAGGAATTTAGGATCCGATGAATGTATCGGGTCCTTTTTGTTTGGAAGAAATCATAGTATTAAACGATTTTGTAGGTTGATGAATAAGTCTTCCTTATAAACTAGTAAAAATTTGTAAAGTTTTTTTCAAATAGGTTTTATTTTTAGTCAAATGCTATAATGTGAAAAAATAGAAAATATAGGAGGATATATGAATAACCGAAAATATTCATTTTTCATAAGTATCTTATTCGTTATCTTAGTTGTATGTGGATGTGCCGCAACTGAAGAAACGGTGGAAGAGAAAGTGAGTGAAAGAGAAAGTCAGAAATTCGAATCAAATTCCTATTCCATGATCGGTGTGGAAAATAAAATCGGTTTTATTTACGATGAGTATTCGACTCCTTTTATTGTTGATGAAGGTCAGAAGTATATGTGGCACTTTTGGGGAGATGATGTCGTCGACCAACCATTTACAGTCATCGGGAAAAACATGAAATCAGGAGAAGAAGTTGTCGTAATTGACAATGAGATCATTGCTGGTCCACTAAATGGCGCTGATGCTCATATGCCTAGTTCGATGTCGTTACCTACTCAAGGGAAATGGGCATTAATGGCATATGTAGATGAAGAGTTATTTGGAACGATTGCTGTAGATGTAAGGTAATAATAAAAGGAGTTTTCCAAAGACAACTCCATTTTTTTATTTTAATTGCTGTTTCATTTCCCTTAGTTCATCTTCAAGCTTTCGTACTCTTTTTAACAAAGTGTATAATACGGGAGCCATGAAAATAATTACGATTAGTGCGTCCATCATGTTCACCTCATAGTTAATATGATTCTATTATACTGTATTTGGAAAAAAAGAGAATTATAAATTTAATTTGTGTGGAAACATATGGTATACAAAAATGGATAATTAACGGAGATATATAAAGCGAGTAGCGTTCACTAAGGCCACTCGCACTATCAATATTGTTACGACAATAAACTAAGCTGCCAGTGAACACCAAATTGATCTGTCACTGTACCATACCATTTGCTCCAAAATGTTTCTTGAAGATTCATCCCAACACGGCCACCTTGTTTTAATTTTTCGAAAGCTGCAGTAATTTCTTCTTGTTTGTCCATGATGATAGCTAATGTAATATTGTTTCCTACAGTGTACGGGGTTCCCGGAAAATTATCTGAGAACATGATTTCACTTCCGCAAACATTCATCCGTGCATGCATGATTAACTCTTTCGCATCCTCTTGTAATGGAAATTCAGGGTTTTGTGGGGATTCTCCAAATGTCATCATTTGTGGTGCTTCTGTCTGAAAGGCATCTGTGTAAAATTCGACCGCTTCTCGACAGTTTCCATTAAATACTAAATATACGTGAACAGGCATTATATCAACTCCAATTACTATCGTCAGTTGTTCATAGTTTATCCTACATTTCAAAATACTAATAACAGATGTTACAATATACGAAAGAAAGGAGGCTGATTTTTAATGGAATTTATCGTTGGAATCTTAGGTGTCCTCGCTTTAGCAGGTGTATTGTATTATATGGGAAAATCCGGTATGTCTTGGGGAAATGATGACGACAAAGACAAATAGAGAAATAGAAATGATGTTTGCGTTCGGACATCTATTCCTTTATTTTACGTGAAACCCCTGTTTTTTAAAAGCTAATGGACACCAGTTCCGTTATTACGTGATTATTATGGAGAAAAGCTTTATATTTACGTGAATAACGTACCTGATGTCCGAACCGATAAAAACTATTAGGGTTTTTGAAGAAATAGCGGAACAGATGTCCGTTAAAAAGACTATTCCCCCCACCAGCTTTCAATAACGTGAGCGAAGAGCTCGATAGTTTTCATTAACTCTTCCTCGCTACTCTCCCTGTTTCCAATTTCAATTAACAGTCGTGCATCTTTTTCATTACCATATGAGATTTCGAGAACCCCTCTTGATAATCCAGGATATAATTTTTCACTTTGTTCATGCAGGGTAAGGGCAATTTCGTAATCATGCTCGAAATCCGTAGAGTCTCCTTGTAATACGAATAAAATGCGACCCATCTCTTCGCTTTGAATGGTCGTTATTGTATCTCTAGCGGAATCCGTGGAGCGTTGCAAAACAAAATGAACATTTTCATGAGTCATAGACTGATTACGCTCATCAACAAATACAACAGGAATCCCTTTTTCAAGTAATAAGCTATATAAATGTTGTCTTACGTCTACATCAAAATCGGATGAATGAATAAGAATTGACTCATATTTCGGCATTTCAACGGCATTGTTTTCAATAAGTGGACTGTTTAGCAATAATATAATAACAACAAAACAAACAAGTGCTGAAGCCATTGGTAAGAGGACCAGTGTCTTTTTTTTCGTTGTAAATCGCTGAACTAATGAATATTCTAGCTCCTTTTTAAAGCTTTCCCGAATCGGAATGTTACTCATATCCTGTTTTAATTGAGCTATAATTTCCTTATCATCACTTTTCCTCATGTTTTACCACCCTCCATTTTTTCTTGAAGCTGTTTTATCGCCCTGTGATAAAGAACTTTAACATTTGATTCTGTAAAGCCCATGATTTCGGCTGTTTCTTTTATTGAAAACTCTTGTAATCCTCGAAGAAGAACGACCATTTTAGCCTTTGGTTTTAATTCATGTAATGCGGAATATAGTTCGGAAATCGACTCTCTTTGTTCTACCATTTCTTCTGTTGATTTCTGCTGGAACCGAAGAGATTGCAGGATAAAATCTTGCAAACGTGCTCTTCTTTTTCTTTTTCGATAATGGTCGAATACGACGTGCCGCGCAATTGAAAAAACAAATGTCTTTAGTTCCGATTTCCCTTCAAAAGTTTTTAAGGCCTTACATAATCGAATGAAAACTTCTTGTGTTAAGTCTTCCGCTTCATCTTGGCTTTTTGTAAACGACACAATAAATTGGTACACATCGTTAAAATAACGGCGATATATGATTTGGATTTCATGCTCATTTTCAAACTGTTTTTTCAAAATATCCTCCTTACAGCTTTGTTTATTTATTAGTGTAAAAAACATGAGGGAAGGTTACAAAATTTTTTAAAAATAGAATACCATATTTTACAATAATTAATCGGTGTTGAACAAAAAATGGTAGAATGATAGAAATAAACATCGGAGGAAAAGTATGACTACATTAAATGTGAAAAAAATCCTACTATATTCTATTGCCTCATTGTTGCTCTGGTTTTGTATCCATACGCTTGCCATTGTCGTTGATGGATTTAACGATGAAATTGATAAGGTAGACGTGGCTGTAGTGTTAGGCAATAAAGTCGATGTTGACGGGACACCAGCTAAACGATTACAAGCGCGTTTAGATAAAGCGATAGAGCTTTTTGAAGAAGGTTATTTTCCTTATATTATTGTTAGTGGTGGGACAGGAAAAGAAGGCTTTGATGAAGCAGAAGTAATGAAAGTATACTTAGTGAAACAAGGGATTCCGGAAGAAGTGATTATTAAAGATAATCAAGGATATAATTCGTTTATGACAGCCGAAAATTCTAAAACAATCATGGACGAACTAGATTTGAACTCGGTTATGGTCATTTCGCAATATTTCCATATTACAAGGACGAAGCTCGCTTTTGAAAAAATCGGGTTCGATAAGGCTGACATTTATTCCGCTCATGCAGACATTGTAGAGATTCGTGATATCTATTCGGTAGTCAGGGAATTTCCTGCTTATTATAAATATTTGTTGTTAAAAAACAAGAATTAGTGCAATTTTTACAAAAAAAATTAACTTCTATAAATACCGTCATGAGCACGATAGCGAATTTATTTTCTAATAATAATCATTCATTATGTTTAATCATTCCTTTATGTAGGTATGTACTAAATATACAATACTAAAGGAGGAATTAGAGATGAGAAAATTTTCGAAAATTCTAGTACCAACTTTAGCCATTGCAATGGTGTTTGGAGGGACAAGCCTTTCTGTGAAAGCTGAAACAAAAACAGTTGAACAAGGAGATACGTTGTGGGAGATTGCTGAAGCTCAAGATGTCAGTGTTGAGGAGTTAAAAGCGTTAAATCCTTCATTACATCCATTAGCAATCCCGATTGGTACAGAAGTTCAACTAGGAACGACGACAGAAAATAGTAATAATGTAACTCATGTAGTTCAACCGGGAAATACGTTGTGGTCAATATCACAATTATATGATGGTGTCTCAGTAGACCATTTATTGAATGTAAACTCAAGTATTGATCCATATCATTTACCAATTGGCTCAGAAGTAACTGTTGTTGAAAGGACAGAGCCTTCAAACGGAAATGATGGGACGAATGAAAATGTAGTGTACCATACGATTCAGCCAGGAAATACATTTACTGAAATAGCAAGCGTATATGATTATGTCTCAGTAGACGATTTGCTTGAAGCTAATGAAACATTGGACCCATATTCACTTACCGTTGGGGCAACTGTTGCAATTCCACTTCGATAATTTTGGTATCTGACGAATGGAAATGGCACAGGTGTAACAATGCCATGAAATAATATGAAGAACAAAAGCGCTTGGATTGAATATCCAGGCGCTTTAATTAAAAATTACAATGCTAGTATTCGACTATTTCTTCTCCCAAATTAGTTCGCCGCGTTTTAAAATGGAAGGCCATGTTTCTTTCCCACCACTTACGGCGAATGTATCATATTTAACATAATAGACGGCGTCAGCTTTTGTAAATTCAGGAATTGGAAAAATATATTCTTGTTTATGATTTTTGTTAAGATTAAAAAGATCTCTTGTTGGTGACTCGGCAAATGATTTAGTGTAATACATAAAACTAATATGTTGAATTTCTCCATTAATTTCTATTGGGAAAGGATGGGTTGTATGTACAGCTGCATAGCTTTCACCAGTATAAATAGAAACCAACTGATTATTATCAAGCTTTTCAATTCGTATTAGATCATCTGAATACGGAATTACAGTTTCAATATAAACGGCAGCAGCAAACGCACCATAAAGAAGTATGGCAGTAACGAAAACAGATACAAGTGAAACGATGAATTTTTTATTACGCCATTTTCTTTTCATATTTTTTATGGGGGACGTTTGATTGTCTACGGGAATATAGAGCTCTTGTTTCATGGACTCATATTCTTTCCTGCAGTTTTCACACGTCTTTAAGTGGATGTCTACCATTTCCTTTGTATCATGGCTAACGACCCCATCGATATAAAGAGGCAACACATCTTGAATAATTGTGCATTTAATCTCTTTCATGATTTATCTCCTCCATATACGCTATAATTTGTTTTCTCGCTCTGTAAAAGGTTACCCTTGCCCATCCATCACTTTTTCCAAAAAGTTTTCCGATTTTTTCAAATGGGAGTTCTCCAAACATTCGTAAGGAAAACACTTCTTTGTAAGGCTCATCCATCGAATGAAGAAATTGATGAATAATAAAAGCTTCTTCCTCATTAATGATATGGTTCACGAGTTGAACGCCTGTGCTATGTTCTTCGGTAAAATCGAGGTGCTTTTTGTTTCGTTTGTAGTGCGAAAAATATGTATTTTTAGCAATTGTAAACAGCCAGGCTCGAATATCGGTTGACGCATCAAAGGAATCAATCGCTTTTAATGCTTTGAAAAAAGCTTCTTGTGTAATTTCTTCAGCAATACTTTCATTGTTGCTTAAAGATTTAATATACAAATAAATATCGTGAAAGTATCTCTGATAGATTTGCTCAAAGTCCAATTTAGTTCCTCCTTTCACTTATATAACTCCGCTAGATTTATTTCGTTACAAAAAAATCATTATTTTTTTTGATATATGAAACTAGTAAAAAAGAGGGCATATCGACAAGAATATACTTTATTTTATTAAAAGTGAAGAAAGCATAAAAATTTGAGTATAGCAATGAAGCTTTGTTAGCTTATTCTAGACGCTCCGCGTTTTTCTAATGATACAATAGCTTTCTTATATTAAAAAAATCAATAGTACAAAAAGCAAAAGTGGGTATAATAACAAGGATATGTGAAAGGAGCTGGTGAAAATGGAAAAAAGAGCAATAACGGTTGCTAGGGGAGACGGAATCGGTCCTGAAATCATGGATGCAACATTAAAAATATTAACTCAGGCTGGGGCAATGATTGAACCAGAATTTATTGATATTGGAGAAAAAGTATATTTAGCTGGACACTCTTCGGGGATTACAGATGATGATTGGGAATCATTGCGACGGACAAAAGTATTCTTCAAAGGTCCAATTACAACGCCCCAAGGTGGGGGATACAAAAGCTTAAACGTTACAATTCGAAAAACATTAGGCTTGTATGCCAATGTAAGACCGAATGTGTCGTATGCCCCGTTTGTGCAAACGAAACATCCCGATATGGACATGGTTATTATTCGAGAAAATGAAGAAGATTTATACGCAGGCATTGAGCACCAGCATACACCTGAAGTGGTTCAATGTTTAAAATTAATTACTAGACCAGGTAGTGAAAAAATTGTCCGTTATGCGTTTGAGTATGCGAGAAAAAACAATCGCAAAAAAGTGACGTGTTTTACGAAAGACAACATTATGAAGCTTACAGATGGGCTGTTTCATAAAGTATTTAAAGAGGTTGCACAAGAATATCCTGATATTGAAACCGAACATTGGATTATTGATATTGGAATGGCAAAAATTGCAGATTCACCTCAAGACTTTGATGTGATTGTGATGCCGAACTTATATGGTGATATTGCTTCCGATGTAGCCGCTCAAATTACAGGAAGTGTTGGCTTAGCAGGCTCTGCAAACATTGGCGACCATGTGGCAATGTTCGAAGCGATACACGGGAGTGCGCCTGATATTGCGGGAAAAGGAATTGCCAATCCATCTGGACTGATTAATGGGGCGATTATGATGCTTGTACATATCGGCCAAGCTGATGTAGCGACAAAGATTCATAATGCATGGCTAAAGACGTTAGAAGATGGTGTTCATACAGGAGATATCGCCAAAGGTGGAAAGTCCGTTGGTACGATGGAATTTGCGGAAGCAGTCATTGAAAGATTAGGTCAGAAGCCATCAACGTTTTCGCCAGTTGAATATAAGAATGAAGAAACGAAAGGAGCCGCATTTAAACTAGCACCACAAGTAAAAGACAGACCGAAACCTGATGTTGTTCAAGAACTAGATGGGGTTGACGTATTTTTACTAAATAATGAATGGACTCCTAATGAAATTGGAAAGAAGCTTGAAGAATTGGCTAGTCCACAGTTTTCGTTAGCGGTCATTACGAATCGTGGTGTAAAAGTATACCCAGACGGATTCCCAGAAACGTTTACTGTCGATCATTGGCGTTGTCGCTTCCAAAAAGCAAATCAAGAAGAAACAGTTACAAATCAACATATTATCCAATTGCTTGAACGGGTTGAGGAAGCAGGACTTCAATTTATTAAAACGGAAAACTTGTACCGATTTAATGGTGAGCTAGGCTATTCCTTAGGTCAAGGTCAATAATACAAAGACTTCTCTTACATTATGATGTGAGAGAAGTCTTTTACCATTGAAAGAAAAATTTTAATGCCATTGTTACTGTCGTATACGAAATGACGCCAAAAGCAAAGGTTGGAAAATGAGCTTCTTCATCAGGGGGAAGTTCATATTTTAAGACATTGAGCATCATCGCCCCTGCAATAAAAGCAAAAATAATCGATTCAAAAATAGGGGAAAAGGAGACTGTGACCCCGAGGATCCAACCAGCAATAATACCTAAAGCTAGGACATACCGGCCGACTTTGTTATAAATATCGGCGTATTCTCTCCATAAGTCATGGGCAACCGCAATAAAATGAAGGCCAACCGCTAATCCATAAAAAACCGCTTGAACCCCTGATACGTTATGAGAAATGACAGTATAAGCAACTAACATATTATAAAACCCAAAAAAGAGAATTTGCAGCCAAAACAAAAACCGTGCTTTATGTGTATGGTCGTTCACTTGCGCCTTCCTGACGACTTTTTGAATCCCATAAAACATAAGCACACCAATAAGGCCAATAAAATAAAGCTCTGATTCCATCGTTAAATAATCATAGTATTTTTTTACATTGAGTTGTTCTTTATGTAACGTAGGTAAAACATAAACAAATACATAAGAAACCGCAAGTCCTCCAGAAAAGGAAAACCACTTTAGTCGATGAATTCGTTTCGTAGGAATAAGTTCATTCGCTAGTAAATGAATAAGAATAAACGCTAACCCCATGATAAAAGCAGCAATGGTCATGATACAAACTCCTTTTCAACCTAAACATCATGAATAGCGTACCCAACTGCTAGGCTATTCATGTTTTTTGCCGAACATATTGTAACATGAATGATTTGAAAACGTCTATTGTAAGGAAGGAGGAGGTGAATGTGGTGAAGAAGGGGTTTATGTTTCTTTTCATTTTATTACTATTCGTTGGATGTCAAGTTACCGATAGTGATTCAGATATGCCATCTATAGCTAAGCAACATTTACAACAACAAGGGTATACAATAATTTCACATGAATGGAGTAGTGAGCCATACACATTGGAGCGAGACCGATTGGATGAAGAATATTTGGTGCAAGTGTGGCAAGTACAAGCAGCGAACAAGGAAGATTATATTGGAAAAGAGATATATGAGGAGCGCTTTATTGTGAAAAATCATCCATTAGACGATTGGGATGGCAAGGGACTTGGAAAGACGAATGTATATGTCATGTTGGTAGACGGGCAAGTAATTGGTGGGACATCATTTCCAATTACAGAAGAAAGTCTAGTAGGAGCACCATTTTCGCTTGATGGAAAAACGGCAGAAGAGGTTAGCTTTAATAAGGATTAAATGAAATAGCGGTTTGTTTCCCTTTTCACACTATAATTTTAAATTTATGGTAAAGTTAAAGTTTGTCAAATTTTAATGAGGTATCACAACGGACATATGTTCCGTTATTTCAATAAAAATCCCTGTTTTCTTCGATCGTTCGGACATGTGTTCCGCTATTTTAATAGTTTTCAAAGGTTTTCGAGTCGTTTTCAGAGATAGCGGAACAGATGTCCGTTAAGGTTGAGAAAAGTAAGGATTTTGGCAAAATAACGGATCATATGTCCGTAAAGCTTACGTGAGGTTAATGAAGAAGTTGGTGTTATCATTAAATCCGAGATGACTTATGTTCAGAGCACATTATTTGTAACAGATTATGGCGCAACTGTCGTAGATGTCGCTTTTCCTTGTGAATATGAGGCTGGGGAAGCGCAGAAAAAAAGTCCGGATGAAGTCGAATCAGTCATATGGTTAACAACAGAGGAAATCTTGACGAATCCAAACGCACCAACTTGAAAAGAAAGCATAAAGCAAGCTGCATCCTGATTATAATTGTATAAAAGGGGCGTGATAAAGTGTTTGATTGGGCTTTGTTTCTTATTTTGTTGACTCCCTTTTCGTATAGCGTGTTTGTTGCTGCGATATTAATGTATGCCTTCACAATCAAAGAGAAAAACTCGACTAGAGAAAAGTTACTATGGGTCTATGCGGGATTTGGGTTTGTCGTTAATCTTCTTTCTTTTGTTTTTCAAGTAGACTATCCTTTATTAATTGTGCTGTTTTCGTTTGTGACATTACTTTTAAGTGTGTATGCCTTAGCGGTCGTTGCAAAAGAAAAACGACAAAACAAAGTGAAAAACTAAGAAAACACCGTTTCTGTGACGTGAAAAACAGGAGCGGTGTTTTCTTAATTCGAAATTATTCATTAATCAATTTTGAATTGGTATCCACTTTTGAAAAAATAAAATGTGTCACAGTTTGGGCGTAGGGATTTATTTCATTAATGAATTGCTCTGCTTTTGCGAAGGTTTCAAATTGCATCTTGAGCATATAACAAGCATTACCAGCAACTCGGTAACAAAAGTCGATGTTTGAGAAATCTTGAATAAAACGTGTAAATGCTTTGTAATCACCGGTTTTAACAGTGGCTTCAATGATACATTGAATCGGAAAACCTACTTTTTCATCATCAATCTCGATTGTATACTTTTTGATAATCCCGAAAGATTCCATTTGTCTCACTCGTTCCGTAACAGATGGAGATGACAAATTAATTCTCCGGCCAAGTGCACTCATAGACAAGCGACTATTTCTTTTTAATTCATCTAATATCCGTCTATCTATTTCGTCTAGTTTCATTTTAATGTGTTTCCTCCATATTTTTTTTGTGTTTAAAGTAATATGTAAATTTCCATTCTATATTTAATGTGAATTGCCTAAATCCTTCTATATAATAACATAACAAGGGAGGGCTGAAGATGGCAAGAATTAAAGAATCCAGTTATGGAAACACACCTTTTGAGCGCTTATTAGGACATAATGTTGACATCATGACAAGTTGGTCTCGTTTAGGAGAAGTGTTAGAAAGGGACGGGTATCTTTCGTGTGAATTAAAAGAACAAGTGAGACGGACATTAGCTCAGTCAAATGGGTGCGCGTATTGTAAAGCGAAAGGAAAACCAGCACCAGAAACATTTGATGAAAAAACAGCGGTTGCGGTTGGGTTTGCAGAAGTGTTTATAAAACAAAAAGGTACAATACAAGACTCGATATTTACTATATTAAAAGAGAGTTTCAGTGATGAAGAAGTTAGTGAGCTTTGCGCTTTTATCGCATTTTCGACGGCTTCGCAATATTTTGGTGCGATGATGAACTTACAAGCGATGGGGTTGAAGAAAGAAAACAAATAAAAATGCAACGTATTCAATTATCTTTCGTATTTAAGTAGAGGTGGTGTTACGTTGAGTTTAATAACTAAGTTGATAGAACAAGCGAAGAATCCCAATGGAAAAGTAGGTTCTTATATGCTAACGATTATGAATTCTGCTCATGCTACCATGAACAAATGGGCTTTGGAGAAGATAGAGATTTGCAATGAATCTGTCGTATTGGATGTAGGGTGTGGAGGAGGTAAGACGATACAACTTCTTTCAAAAATGAATCGCAATGGAAAGATACATGGTATCGACTATTCTGAACAAGCTGTAAAAGATTCAAGAAGAGTCAATAAACTAGATGTAGAAAAAGGAAAAGTTGAAATACAGCTAGCGAGTGTTACTCACATTCCGTTCCAGGATAGGAGTTTTGATGTGATTACTGCCTTTCAAACACACTATTTCTGGCCGGATTTAGAATACAGTGTCAAAGAAGTTTTTAGGATCTTGAAAGAAGATGGATGCTTTATCATTGTCGCAGAAAAATTTAAAATTCATTATCATATGAAAGAATATAAAACAAAGGAAGAAATGCAAGGTTTACTTGAACAAATTGGGTTTAACAAAGTAGAGTTTATCATAAGTCCAAATGATAAATGGATTTGCATTAAAGGCATAAAATGATAGGACTAGCGTTGACGGTGTAGGAGTGCTTTTTTGTGAGGCAGTGACGATTTGGTTAGTAATAATTTTATGTTTATATTTTAAAAGTCATATCCGAAATATGGCTTTTTTGTTTTGAATGTTTCCGGAATTGTACTAAACAGCAAACCTTTCAATTTTTATCCTGCCTGATAAATATAGAATGAGAATGTTAATTAAACAATGAAGTGAGTGGATTTCCAAATAAAGGAGTAAGGATAAACATTGTAATCAGAAAACCAGCTATAAAGATGAGTATGTACTTTTTCTTTTTATTCATTGTTCCACCTCCCTTTACTCCATGTTAACATGAATTGGCAGATTATATGCTCGTTTCCAATGAATTGTTTTAAAAAAACTTACCTTTAAAAAGAAAATGAAACTTATTTTTATTTCAATCGTCTTAGCATTAGCGGAAAAAAGAGGTGAGAATGATTTGAAGGACCAAACTGAAAATGAAAAAGACATATGGTTAGAAAAGATTATGGAAGAATACGGGGAACGTTTGACGAAGTTGGCCTATAACTATGTGAAAGATTGGAGCTTAGCTCAAGATGTTGTTCAAGATGTATTTGTTACATGTTATCAAAAATATGACGAGGTGGAGTCGATTTTGTCAGTAAAATCTTGGATTTATCGAATTACGATTAATCGGTGTAAAGATATAATAAAAAGCTCGTTATTTCAACGGGTTATTGTGAATTCAAGTTTGTTTTCTGTATTTAAGTCAAAAGAGGTAGGACCTGATATGGAGATAATTCGAAAAGATGAGCAAGAATTACTATCTTTGTCCGTCCTATCGTTATCAATAAAATATCGTGAAATTCTAATTCTTTATTACTATGAAGAGTTATCGATAGATGAAATTAGTGAGTTGCTTCATCTGAATGCAAATACAGTGAAAACTAGACTGACACGTGGAAGGGGAAAAGTAAAACAATGGTTAGAAAGAGGTGGGTTCAATGGATGAAAAACTAGAACAATTAAAAGAAGCTATGGATTCTACCACACATAAAGGAAAGCATTTTACTAATCAACAAAAGGCTAATATACGTTATCGTGTGAAGACAGAAGTTCCCACGAAAAATAAACAACCCTTTTTTGTTACCTATGGCTTTGGAGCTATAGTCGCTCTTTTAGTAGTGATATTAGTAATCCCAGACTTCGTTAGTAATGATGATAATCAAACGGCGAATCAAATTCATTTACAAAATATCGATATGACATTACTTGCAGAATCAATGTCAAACGACAATCGCACATTCAGACGAGATATTGCACCATCACGTTTAGGCATCGTTCAAATTGATGACAAGCAATGGAACCGTTTTGTTGCCAAGGCATTTACGTATGATGAAAAAGTGGATTTAAATCTTCATTTACAAGAGAAATCAGATTATGACATTGTTGTTGTCATGGGGGAAGAAAAACATGAAATGAAAACATGGGTTGTCAATAACCAAGTTTATTACACGAACTTCCCAAATACGGAATTGTTTGTGTTGGAGGAAAAACATAGCGCGTATTTCATACGTGTGATGAATCATATAAATTTTTGAGCGCAAGAGGGGTAAGAGCAAGAAAAGTTTGCCAAACGGCAAACTTTTCTTTAATCGGAAATCATTCGATATACAGTTTGATTGGCTACGATCATTTTGTCGGTGCCTTTAATGGAAAATACTTCTGTTCCAACAGGCTCGTAATTAGAATGCAAATCTTTTTTCGGGTAATGGTCAGCACTGATTTTTCTCTTTACTTTTCCGATGGCTTGATCGATTTCATAATCGGAGGAGGTCTCTTGAAGTTCTTCAGACTTCATATAAATTTGCCCGTTAACATTAATATATTCTCCTGATGTTGCGAAGTGTTCCGATTGACATGCTAGCAAAGGAAACGAGAAAAACATAAGTACGAAAATAAAAAGATGATGCTTATTTTTCCGCATTTTGTTTCGCCCTCTCTTTTCTGATAGATTATTAGTATAATTTTTATAATAGTTTTCTTTACTTGGGAATTATAGTATAGTTTTACTTTTATAGGATTCTAGAACTAGGGAAAATTATCCTTCTAGTTTAAAAAATAATTGAGGATGTGTTTTTTGTGCAAATAGTAGTAGGTGTTGGGGCAGTTATCGTAAATGAAAAATATGAAGTATTGCTCGTCTATCGAAAAAAAGAACCTGAGCAATTCAAATGGAGTATCCCAGGCGGGAAGGTAGAGTTGTATGAACAATTAGAAGAAACTGTGATCAGAGAAATAAAAGAAGAAGTGAATGCTGATATTCGTATAAAGCAGCTGTTATGTACGGCAGAAACCATTCATCAAGAACGGGAGGAACATTTTGTTTCTATTATTTACTCGGCGGAACTCATTGGTGGGAATGTGAAAAATAATGAACCGGATAAGCTAGGGGAAGTAAGGTGGTTTCCGTTGCACGATTTACCAAAGGACATTGCTAGTTTTTCTGTTGAAGCATTGGAAATAACGAAGAAGGGATAAGACTTACGGACATTGAATCCGTTATTTTTACGATCTGGCTTTGTTTTAAGGTCAGTTCGGACATCTGTTCCGTTATTTGCAGAAAATCAATAGGGAAATAGCGAAAAAGGCGAGATTAGAGGAACGTATGTCCGAACGGAACGAAAAACACTTGATTTAGCAAAAATAACGGAATAGATGTCCGTAGCATTACAAACACGAAAACTCCAATTGATTTTTAGAAAGAAAAAAACTGAAAATAACTATATAACAGCCAAAGAAAACTAATAACAACTAATAATGCGCCTAACCATTCATGCAGATAACTTTTTTCCTGGCGAAATCGAATCCATCCTTCTACCCCTCTAGTTAAAAATAATAAAAAGAAAAAGAGAAACAAAGGCATGGCTCTTAATACATTTGAATCAGAGGTAATAAGCCAAAAATTTGTGAAAAGAAAAAGCAGGAAGAGAAGAACTTCGATCGATACAAAAAGACGCGGTCTCCCTTTAGTAAAAGGACTAAGCGTTTTTCGTTGAATCTTCCATTTTCGTTTTAATAGAGCTTCTGATAGAACGTAATAAAATAGTATGAGTATTGCAAGACCGATAAAAACAGTAGTTTGATTCATTGTTTCTCCTCCGTTTAACAAAAGTGCCGTTGGTAGACACATTTCTTCTTATGTGACAGCTTGAAATGTTGTAACTAAGTATTTCCCTGTTTCCTTTAGCCCGCGTTTTCTCTCTCCATTTTAACATTTATTTCCGTTTACAAGTAAGACAATATAGGAAAATTATTCTTGACGTTGACCTAACGTCATGATGTATGTTGTAGAAAAGGACAAAAGATAGGTGAGAGCATGTATACCGTTAAAAGATTCGCAAACATGACAGGTGTGACAGAACGGACGTTGCGTTATTATGACCGGAAAGGAGTGTTAACACCGTCTGTTTATTCAAGTCAAGGGCATCGGTTATATCAAGACGAAGATTTATTCAAAATGCAACAGATTGTAACATTAAAATATTTAGGATTTTCATTGGCTGATATAAAAGCATTTTTATCTGAAGACTCAGAGCGTAGTATGCAGCGCTCCCTTCAAATGCAAAAACAGTTGCTTGAACAAAAGCGGGCAGAGCTTGATCATGTCATTCAAACCATTTCGAAAGTAGAAACGATGATTAAAGAAGACATCCATAGTGATTTGATTTTAATGATTATCCATTCGATCCAACATGAGAACGCTCAAAAACAATGGCTGGCCAACCATGTTTCAGATGATACGGTTGAACGAGTTTTTATGAAGCATCTACCGGAAGAAGAACGAACGATGATTGAAAATAAGGTTTTAGAGTTAGTAAAGAACATCCAACAGTACTATGAAAAAGATGTTCCACCTGACGATAAGCGAGTGCAAGTGATTATTGAGGAGCTTTTTACTTGTCTACATGAAGTGATCGACCCTAGAGATTTAGAAGAACTAGAAACCGTCGAATTTAGTGAGGACTCGTTATTTTTGTTTTCCTTTATGTCAAAAGAACTTCAAAACTATATTGAACAAGCGGCTGGCTTTTATCAAAAATAATAATGATGATGAGAATGGGGGAGATTCTCTATGATTGATTTGCAAACGAATCCATATGTAAAACAAGAACTAAAACATGCTAAAAATGCGAGTATAGCGGTCGGTGTTGTGACGAAAGACGAAACATTTATCACAGGCGAGCTGTTTGAGCATTTAGGTGAATATGAGATTGGCGATTACTTATTTGAAATCGGGTCGACAACAAAAACGTTTACTAGTTTGCTTTTAGCAAAGCTCGTTCAAGAAAAGATAATCTCGTTAGATGAACCGATAAAATCATACAAACGAGAATATGAGAAGGCTCTTTCCTACAATGGAAAAGATATTACGTTTAAACATCTTTCGACCCATCTCTCAGGGTTACCGAGAGAGGATATGAAAACGATTCGAAAACGCATGAAAAAGAATAAACATGATAAGGATAACCCATATAAATATTATACTGAAGCTGACTTTCATCAATTTTATTTAGACTTCGATTTAAAAAGAGAGATTGATAAGAAGTGGAAGTATTCGAATATCGGAGTAGGTTTATTAGGAAACTTGTTAGCGGATATTGTAGGGGCAACTTCATATGAGGAAGCGATAAAAACGCATATTCTTACACCGTTACAGTTACATAATACATGTGTAACGCCTTCTAGTGAACAATTGAAAAGGTATGTACCCGCATTTAACAAAAAAGGATCGCGAATTCCACCAATTGAAATTCCAGCTATGGCTGGGGCAGGTGCTTTGAAAAGCACGATAAACGACATGCTGATGTATTTACAATATCAACTAGGTTTACGGGAAAGTTCTTTGTCACAAGCGATACAAATGACCCATGAGCCCCATGGAAAGACACCGTGGAAAACTTGTCAAATGGGATTAGGATGGATGCTGGAAACTAAAAAGTGGAGTGACTCCCCCGTCATTCATCATGGCGGGACAACGATGGGCTTTCATACGTATTGTGGATTTGTAAAAGAACAACAAATCGGTATCGTCATATTCTCAACGATCCAATTAAAGCTGTTTAGAATGGTGAAAATGCTTTTACAATTAACGGATGGGGTGAATGTAAAAATAGCAGAGTCGATTTTCAAAGGTTATATTGAAAAACAAAAAGAAAGATGAGGAGAAAAAATTAACGGGTTCGGTTTTGAAGTACAAAATCGCAATTCGCAGTCGAATTAGTAGGAAAAATAACTAGTATATTGAATGAATTTAGCAGGGGAATTGGTGTTTCTCCTGCTTTTCTTTAATTTCCTGAAAAAAATACAGGTTTTCTGGATATTTATGTTAATATATTAATGTAAGTTATAAAGACTTTGTGAAAAGATGTACTTAACGTAACGGAGCAGAAGAGTTTAAGAGTGGTTGTGCAGTTTAGTAAAGTTACAAAGGAGGAGAAAGTTGGGGAGCGAAAATAATTTTCATGAGATAAAAACTTTGAGTTTAACAGTAAAAATAATTGTCTTGTTCGCAATTACGTTATCTGTATTTCTAACCATTGAACTTACAACTGGTAATGATATGAACAACTTGTTTAATATTACGATACATATACTTCTTATTATATTAATTATCCGTTCCTTAAAGAAGCACCATATATCTATTAAATCAGTCATAGGAAGTTTAAGTATACAAAAGCACCCTTGGCTACAATTAATTTCTATGAAAATATTCTTGTTTATCTTCTCTACTTTATCCATAGTCGCCATTCTTTACGTCATCGGATTAGTGGATTCTACCTTCTATAGAGACATATTACTTGAAGAAAATAGCGAAATAATTGATATTAATCGAATGATTGTTACGCTTGTAATAGGTATTACATTAGTTCCAATTATGGAAGAACTATTTTTCAGAGGCTTTCTGTTAAATAAATGGGGAGAACGTATAGGTGTGACTAAGGCTGTTATGTTGAGTTCATTGGTATTTGGAATTCTTCATTTTGACAGTGGTTTTATTGGTAGTTTTGTTAGTGGGATTTTTTATAGTTTTGTCTATATAAAATCAAAAACGTTACTCGTGCCTATTATTCTCCATTCCTTTCATAACTTACTAGCTTTAAGTTTGGAGTTTATTCCTGATGGAGGAACTCCAATAAACTATGAAGATATACCCCAATCAATAAATGAAATGCAGCTAGTATTTAGTATAGGGACACTTATATTCCTAATTCTAATTCCTATTGTTTGCTATGTTTTATATCGTTACAATAAAGGTTCACTCAAGGTGACTCCTTATCAAAATAATAAATTAAATAATGTTACCTCATGAAATCGAAAAGATATTTTTCACTAAACAAGGTATTAGGAGGTACATTATGACTGAAGACTTTTATTGTGATGAAGTATTAAGTGGTAAAACCCAAGTAAGAAAGGTATTGGAGACAGAAAACGTATTAGCCTATTATCTATCATACAAGACCTTTTTGGCCAGTCCATATTGTTGCAATACCAAAGAAACATATCCCTTCTTTAATTACATTGGAAGAAAGTGATAACGAGTTATTATTAGAACTACTTGGAGTAATTAAAAAGGTTGCGACTAAGGTAACCGAGGAAAATGGGGCTTGTAGAGTAATTACAAACTTAGGAGGTTATCAGGATTCTAAACACCTCCATTGGCATATAGTTTCTGGAGATCCACTGAGATAGCTGTTGAACGGGTGCGTTAGTTGAAGAAGTAAAAAAATAGGACCACACATTTTAGATATGTCTAATATGTGTGGTCCTTTCTGTATCAACTGTTTTTGTTTTACGAACATTGTTGAGGAAGTAGGTCATCTTATCAGTATTTAACCACATTTCCTTGAAGTCCATACCTTGAAGGAACTTCGTTTCGTGGCGTTCTAAAAACTCCAAGCAACGCCGATACAGAAACTCTAACTAATCGTAATAATTTCTTATATGGGAATTCATTTAACAAAAGACAATTGTTCCTCAACACACTAATTAGAAGAGGATGACATTAGTTATTACGAAAAAAGGAATGCTTTCGCTGAAAAGATCTTCATGGATTATTACAATATCATTTATTAATACCATTGTCGTGCAAAAAAATAGAGTTGGATTTAATAAAATGGTTTGCTGTAAGGAATAAATCTTTTTAATTTACCATGGAACAATTAACCTAGCTTGTTGAAAAAATAACAGATTTGATTTTCAAGGGTTATATAGAAAAACAAAAAGAAAGGTGAAGTCGAAAAAATGGGCTTCACCTTTCTTTCTGATTTATCATTTCCAACCACGATATTTATCATAGTCTTCACCAGGGTTGATAAAGCTGAATCCTTTCACTTTTACAAAAATATAATGGATAAGTAAACCGATAAGTGGAAAGCCGATAATCCAAAACCAAGTCCATATAGGTCCTAAGAAAATATGAAATAACAATGTAATACCGATAAAACCAACATAACGCGAAATTTGAATGAACAAAGGATCTTTTCGAACAAATGAATAAAAAATACGACGACCAATCAAAAGAGCGATAACGACTTGAAGAAGTAACATATTATCACCAAACTTTCCTGAGGTTAAATTTGTTTCCTTAAGGAAACTTTAATTTGATTTTATCGTAAAAACTAGATGCACACAAGGAGGAAAATAAATGATTTAATGACTAACGAAAAATGTAATACAAGGTATGGAAACATATGATACACTTTTGTTAGCTAGTTTTACTGAAGCTTAAACTAAAGGAGAAAAATAACATGAGTCAAGATAATTTTGAAGAATACGATGACCCAATTTTATATGATAAAGAAAATGAATCGTATACACCGGAAATTCCGTTTTTAACAAAATGGGCTGCAAAACAACAAGGAACAATCATTGACATTGCATGTGGAACGGGCAGAATAACCATTCCACTAGCGAAAAGTGGTTATACGTTAATCGGTGTCGATGTACATAACGGAATGTTACAGGAAGCTCGAAATAAATCTAGTAAGAAAAACGTAGATATACAATGGGTCGAACAAGACTGCACAAATTTCAAATTAGGAATAAAGAGTCGATTGATTTATTCGGTTGGCAACTCGTTTCAACACTTTTTAACGAGTGAGGATCAAGATGGGCTACTTGTCTCAGTAAACAAACATTTAGAAGAAGATGGTGTGTTCATTTTTGGGACAAGATTTCCGAACGAAGATGAATTACTACAACCGATTACCGAAGAATATTGGAAAACGTATACGGATGATGAGACGCATTGCCCTGTCGATGTGTATACAATCAGTCGTTATGATGCCCTAGAGCAAATCCAGCATTATACGACAATCCGTAAGTATAAAAACGAGTCAGATGAAATCGTTAATGAAAAGAACACAAACATTAGCTTAAGATATGTTTATCCAAAAGAAATGGAGCGTCTTCTGTTTATTCATGGATTTGAAATTGTAGATGTTTATAAAGATTGGAACGAAACACCTATCGATAATGCTAGTCATGAAATGGTTTATGTATGTAAGAAAAAAACACAATCTTTTCTAAGTAAATAACGAGCGCAGACCATCAATTTTAATATTGGTGGTTTTTTTAATTATTTTTAACGATACTTCAAAATAAACGCAACTAATGAAAACTTTACCATATTTGAAAAGGTATATGATATTATATAGTAAACTAGTCTAGGGTGATAATATGAAACGATTGTTATTTTTTATGATGCTAGCATTTTTCGTATTAAATGGTTGTTCGAATGATGAAAGTGATGATTATATTAAAATACCAAAAGATGAAGCCCCACGATTATGGAATAACGCGGATACTCAGCTTTGGGAATATGTGAAAGACGATTCGCTGGCGGAGGAAACTGGTTGGACGAGTGGGGTAACAGAATGGGAAAATGCTGATTTTGAGTTTGCAGAAGAATTAGCTGCACCGAATCAAAATTGGGACATGCCAGGATTGTTATTACAAGCATGGCTACATGATGTGGAATATAGTGAATGGCTTGGTATTGAAGTTTGGGAAATTACGACGAGAATTAATATGGTAAGTGAAGACATGGCAGAAGGGTTTATTTTAAGCTATGGCTTGTATGATGACTCGATATCGGGAACAGATATTAAATTGTCTATGAAACGAGAAAATGAGTATTGGTATATTGAAGATGTCAATGTTCGTCACCGTTGTTCAAGAGGTGTTAGTGAAGATTCACAGTTCTGTAATTAACGTATCTTTGTAGAACTATTTCACTGTTCTTTAGTTATATTGTTTTCATTAGCATGAAAAACGAGTAAAATAGAATAGAACTGGAAAATTGTAGCTAGGGTTCCGCTAGTGTATACACTAGGTCAGTGACCGAGGGCTACATCTTTTACTATATGTAAAAGGCACCTATTGACATAAAAGGTCCGAGGGGAAAGGTTCAGCGTATTTCGCATGCGTTGAAACTTTGCTTCGGGCCTTTTTTTACATATAAGACGAAAAGACGCTCCCGCGTTTTTCTTAATTTAGGAGGGGAAAAGATGAAAAGAATTGATGCAGTCAAAGCGGCAGTAGCGGTTATTATTTTCAATGAGCAAAAGCAAGTGTTACTGCAAAAAAGGAAAGATGTTGGATTGTGGGGAATTCCTTCTGGGCACATTGAAATCGGAGAAACCGTTGAACAAGCAGCAATTCGAGAGGTAAAAGAAGAAACGAATGTGGACATTACAATCAAAAAGTTAATTGGCGTATACTCAGACCCAGATTCACAAAGGTTTGAATACCCAAATGGAGAAGTTGTCCATTTTATAACATCGTGTTTTCTTGCCGAAATAACAGGCGGAGAAGTAAGCTGTAACGAAGAGGAATCACTAGAGATTAAATTTTTTGATGTCGATGATTTACCGAACAATTTATTAAAAATGCATCCGCAATGGTTAAAGGATGCACTTGCACAAAGGGAGTTAGCGTTTATCCGTTAATCATTGGATAAATAGGATGGTAAGGGAAATCGAATAGGAAGAAGAGGAAAAGAGTTGACCATATAATCAACTGGTTCAACTCTTTTCCTTCCATTTTTTTACTCGTCGTCATCTTGAAACATATACTGCTTCGTATTGTATTTCACACTTAACACTAATCCAATGGCAAGGCATGAAGCTAGAAGTGCACTGCCACCATAGCTTAAAAAAGGTAATGCAAACCCTGTGACAGGAAGTAATCCAACGTTCATTCCGATGTTTTGAAACACTTGAAAAGCCAACATTCCTGCTACTCCGGCACATAGGTAAGAGCCAAATTTATCATGACAGTGTAACCCGATCATAATCACTCGATAAATAAGGAAGAAATATAAAATTACGATAAGGCTTGTACCAACAAAACCGTGAGTATGTCCGATCACTGCAAAGATAAAATCAGTATGGGCTTCTGGTAAATAAAACAATGAATCTTCTCTTCCATACATCGTCCCAGACCCAATAGCAGACATTGATAGAATCGTTTGATAGCCAGCATCTGAATGTTCTGTTGGCATGAGCCAACCGTAAAATCGTTTCACTTGGTAAGGCTCGAGGTGATTTAAAAAATATTTTTCTAGTACCTCGTGTTTCGTAAAAAATAAATAAACAAACCCGAAAATAGCAAGTACCGGAGTTAAAATCATCGTAAGTACTAACTTAATATCAATATCGGAAACGAGGATGATAGAAATAAAAATCGATAATGTTACCATAATCACACCCATATCTGGTTGACGCATGAAAATGAGAATGGGAGGGACCATGGTTACGAGCAGCTTTAGTAAAAGAAGGCTATCATTTTTAAATTTACTCATCGTCTCCTTACGGTTATGGCTATATAGAATTGAGCTCATCGAAATAATTAAAAAAACTTTCATGAGTTCAGAAGGTTGAAATGAACCGATAAAAGGTAATCGGTACCATCTAACCGCACCTTTAATGTTCGGTGCGAGTACATCAGGAACGATAAAAAGACCAAGTAAGATGAGGATACCTAGGCCATATAAAATCCAATGTATCTTTTTTAAACTATCAAAATCAAAAATAGCGACCGAGATCATGATAATAAAGCCAACTATACAAAAGAGAATTTGTTTCAGCAAATAGCCGTCCCCATATTGCTCAAGGTGCTGGGCTTGGAAGATGTAATAGCAGCTTGCAACGAATAATAGAAAAATAATAAAAAGAATATTGTAATCAAGTTTATCTGTGTTTTTTATGACTGTACCCTCCGCTACATACTTTTTTACTAAATTATACCATTGTGTTACAAACTTATTGTTAAAAAATTTTGTAAAAAGAAGTAAAATATAACTATACAATTTAAGGATAGAGGTGTGTCCATATGGCTATGTCTTCTTATTATAAAAATATTCGAGACAAAATCGGGTCTGATCTTATGTTTATGCCTAGTGTTGCTGCAATCGTGCGTAATGAAAAAGGAGAAATTTTATTTCAAAATAAAGGGAATGGAGAAAAGTGGAGTTTGCCAGCGGGTGCCATTGAACTAGGGGAAGCACCTGCCCAAGCTGTTATTCGTGAGGTTTGGGAAGAAACAGGCTTAACTGTTATCCCTAAAATCTTACTCGGTGTGTTTGGCGGGAAGGAATTTCGTTACGAATATCCGAATGGTCATAAAGTAGAGTACAATCTTTTTATGTTTGAATGTGAAGTGATAGAAGGCACGCTCTGTCCAAAAGATGAGGAAACGGCTGAATTGCAATATTTTCATCTGGATTACATACCAGACCTTGCGATTCCTTATCCAAAAGTTATTTTTGAACAATCGGGTCGCAGTGAAGTATACTTTCAATGGGATGAACAATGGCTTAATGCCATATCGCAAAAATAGGAGTTGGAGGAGTGAAACGGTGGATATTACGTTTTATTTAGAGCAAGGTGTTTTTAATTTATTATTTCTTCTTCTAAAACATTAAAAAGAGTATTTGAAACATTATCCGTTTAACAATCATTTTCCGTTTCATTTTTTGAACGGGTTTGATGTACCAACGTTTTCATTAGATTCATTGATTTCATCGATCATATCATTTTCAAAGGTGACTAAAAGTTATGCAATCGGATATTGCATAAGCTATGACACATTATGTTAATATTTACTATTTTATTTAAAATATAGTATGCTAAGATATGAAAATATTAGAAAAAGAATCTATGAAACTATTTAAAAATGGAGAATTAGACGGTTATAAAGAGGTAGATCGAACTAATTATGTTTATTCCATTATGTATAACTGGGGTCAATCAAGTTATGAATTTTGTTAGTGTGAGGTGTAGACTAAATTAAATGAACAAATATCATCGATCGAGTTTAAAGCTAATTTTTATTATTGCTATAACAATAATTTTGTTTAAATATTGGTTGGATTTAAAAATAGGTTATGGAATTGTATTTTTGTTTGTAGCTGTTGGTTATGCTATTTACCTTAATTTTAAAGCAGCTAAAAATAAAGGGAATGAGGAATGAAAAAAGATGCGAGAGATTATTCTCGTATCTTTTTTTGTGTTTATGGCTTCAACGCAGTATTTGCGTATTTGTCAATCTTGTAGTGGTAGCGAAACGAAGTGAGCATAGGGAACGGAAAGGCGTTAACAAATTGCACTAGCCCCGAACCCTCTAGGCATTGAATCGAATGCATTCGATTCCTGCCTACCGGCGAGGGAGTCCCTCAAGGATTGAGGGTTGGGGAGTTCGATTAATTGGAGTCTGGGGAAAAGTTCCCCAGTGGGTTTGGGCAACGCCAAAGGTTTTGTTTTGTTTTCGGATTGAGGGAGTGTAGTCGATTTTATTGATGTTTGTTTAGTGAACTGATTTAGGGACGAGGTTTCTCTTACTCAACAATTATTTTGAAATTGGTTCAAATTATGGGAATTTTATCTATCTATTTACAGTAAATTATTTACTGTTTTATTTAAAACATAGTATACTTATATATGAAAATACTAGAAAAAATTGGAGGTTTTGTTCGTGGGAAAAATTGTAAGTGTGATTATGCTTTGAGTTTAATAGTTTCTCCCACATTAGTTTCAGCGCAACCAATTCAAAAAGAACAAGCAACTAACGAGTTGAATGATTATTTGTTTTCATTAAGTAAAGAAAATAAAGTTGATGAATTAGAAGATGTTCTTAGTCTATTAACTGCTATTGAAGAAATGCCTGCAGAAATTGTTTTTGCTTCAGATAAAGTCAAGGCTCAATGGATATATGTAAAAACAGGAAAAAATATTTCAAATGGTAGACAAAAATCAGATTTTATTATATATCCAGGTGCGGGAGAAGTTTCTGCATATGCAAGTGTGGGACAAATTGCTGCACTATTAACTTTTACTCCAGCAATATTATTGAAAGTTAAAGCTGGTTTAAAGGCAGTTTGTGGAGCGAAAACTTTTGTTCACAAATTTTCTTCTGCATATAAAACACTAAGACATAAAGAAAAAAAACCACATACTGCGATTCAACAAGCGGCCCAACGTGCAGCTGCAAAAGCAGCACCAGAAGCACGAGCAGCTTTAGCTGACTTATTTGGTGTTGGTGTAGTTATTGGAGCTTGCTCGTGGATTTTTGAAAAATGAATAAACTTCAAGAAAAGCTTTTAGCTAGAGTTGATTGGTTTCATATTATTATTTCTTCAATAATGCTCTTTGCTATATTTTTCTTTCCAGATCCGTTTAAAGCAATTGTTATTGTATGTGGTTTTATTGCGACTATGATTGTTGTGATTTATAATAGAAAAAAATTAAAAGATGATAATAAAAAGAACGCTTGATAAGCGTTCTTTTTATTTGGCATTAATATATTATATTGAAGAGTTCTTTAGTATGTTTAGAGAAATGAAAGAAGAGCTCGGATATGATGTTCAAATTGAACAGTTGCTTTGGTTTACTTTGAATACAAAGGAAAGTCATTTCATGAGATTGGATTGATTTACAAAGTCTCTACGACTAATAAAGTGAATGTAAATAGCGACTTTTTTTATGGAAAAGAAGGAGAACATTTGTTGTATAACTGGGTTCCTATTGAGGAGCTTAACAAGATTATTTTATATCCAGAGTTTTTGAAAACAGGCCTTACTGAACTACCAACAGTGACACAACATCTTATTATCGGTAAATAAAAATATCATGACATAGCCTTATTACGGTGGGCGTAATTAACATAATCTGTTAAAATGAAAGATAAGAACAGAGAGGGGATGTTTTGATGATTATTGGCCTACATCATGCGCAAATTACAATCCCAAAAGGTAAGGAAGAAGAGGGAAAACAGTTTTATTGTAATGTATTAGGATTACGGGAAATCGAAAAACCAGCGTCATTACAAGGGAGAGGCGGGTTTTGGTTACAGGTGGGGGAAAAGAAGTTCATGTCGGAACAGAAGCTGGTTTTGACCGGTTATCAACAAAAGCTCATTTAGCCTATGAAGTCGAAAATCTAGCATTTTGGAAAGAAAAATTAAAGAGTCATTCGATTGAGATTCTAGATTCGGTCCCGATTCCTCATTATGAACGGTTTGAATTTCGAGACCCTTTTGGAAATCGGGTTGAGATGATAAAAGAAATCAGGGACGGAAATGAAGATGAGTAATAAAAGAGAATCTCCTGAAAATACGAGAGAAAGACTGCGACAAGAAGAGTTAAAGCGCAATTCATTAGGTAAGGCAAATGATGCATTTCATCGAGGAAGTAGTGGAAGTTTAGTGGATTTGGTTGGCAGTTTAGGTTGGAAAGGAACAGGGATACTGATTGTTGTGATAATTATAGTCGCTTTGATAGTATCTGTATTATAACGGGGTAATTGTTTAGATGTAGCGGACATTTGTTCCGCTATTTCAACAAAAATGTAGTGTTTCAGATATCGTTCGGACAATTATTCCGTTATTTCACCAAATTTAAACTGAATACAACACACTTTCCTGAAATAGCGGAACGAATGTCCGATAGCATGTGAGAATCAGTCTTTTTTGATAAAGTAGCGGAACGAATGTCCGTTAGAGGTTCACATTAAACTACATGCACATCAATTGGGAGGTGGATTCGGTGGTAAGAAATTTACTTTACGGAATGAGTATTTCTTTTAGTCTTTATATAATACTTACAATGTTTGTTTTAATGTTTACTAGAAGCTTTGACTTAGAACTTATAAAAATGTGGGGATTCGGATTGTTTTTGCTCTTGTTTTTAAGTTCATTCCCTTTGTATAAAGCTGTTTATCACGGAGGGAAAGTCGCCAATCCAACTTATACAACGTATGTTCCACCAGACGAGCATCACCACCATACCATTCAAAAGAACTATGATTCTAGTAAAAAGCGAAATACAGATCATCTTCAAGGAATATTAATCTGGTCTAGTGTTTTTATGCTACTGATTACGATATTATTAGCGGTCTTGTTTTAACGAGGGATAAGGTCGTTATCATTATATTACTACTAGTCAGTCCACCTTATTTTACGTATAAGGTGGACTTTTTTAATACTTATAAAACCAGAATGAAAAAGCAAATTGTTTGCATAATAAAGTCGTACTCTTTAGTATAAACATACGAGAAAAAGGAGGTTGAAAAAATGAACAAAAAATATGAACCGTTATTTACCGAGTATACGTTTAAACGAGGAGTTAGTATAAAAAATCGGATTGTTATGGCGCCGATGACGAATTTTGCATCTGAAGAAAATGGTGCTGTGAGTGAGGAAGAGCTCGCTTATTATAAAGAACGTTCCAATGGTGTAGGAGCGGTTATTACTGCAGTTGCTTATGTAACAAGGGATGGCAAAGGTTTTGTGAATGAAATTAGTGCAGACTCTGATGAGATGATACCAGGCTTAAAGCGATTAGCTTGCACGATTAAAGGGCAAGGGGCTAAAGCGATTTTGCAAATTTTTCATGCCGGTAGAATGGCACCACCTGAATTGTTAGAGGATGGTCAATCTGTTAGTGCAAGTGCGGTGGCTGCGCTTCGTCCGGGGTTAGTGACACCACGCGAGTTAACAGAATCAGAAGTGGATTTAATTATTGAAGCATTTGGACAGGCAACAAGACGTGCCATTGAAGCAGGTTTTGACGGGGTGGAAATTCACGGAGCGAATACGTATTTAATTCAACAATTTTTCTCTCCGCATTCTAACCGACGAACAGATAAGTGGGGCGGTACGATTGAAAAGCGGATGGCATTTCCGATAGCGGTTATTGATGCGGTTAAAGCTACGGTAGAGGAACATGCGAAAGAGCCTTTTCTTGTTGGCTATCGAATTTCTCCAGAAGAGGTAGAAAACCCGGGGATTACAATGGAAGATACACTTTTGTTTGTCGACAAGTTAGCAGAGCAAGACCTTGATTATTTACATATCTCAGTCCAAGATTTTTGGCAAGGGTCGATTAGGGATGAACAGGATAAAACATCAAGAGTCATCCTCATTCATGAGCGTGTTGGTGACAAAGTTCCAATTATTGGCGTAGGATCCCTCCATACTCCAGATGATGTCATGAAAGCTTTTGATACAGGTGTACCGATACTTGCATTAGGGCGAGAATTGATTATGGAACCAAAATGGGTTGAAAAAGTTCAAGCTGGACAAGAAGATGAAATTGCAACAACGATGACAAAAGAGGACCAACAACGATTAGTTGTCCCGGATACGTTATGGACAACGATTATGAATACACCTGGTTGGTTTCCGGTTGTAGATAAATAAGGATATTAAAAAAAACTGAGTGAAGAAATCCACTTCACTCAGTCTTTTTTTGGAAGATAAGAAAGCATAAAAATCTTGGTCTATCAGTGAAGCTTTGAAAACTTATTCAAGAAGAGCACTTGGTGTTCACTTTCAAAAGCGGGCAGGGCTCCGCACTTCCCTTGAAACGAAAGGACGTTTCCCGAGTTTTTTTAATTTCCTGCAAATCTGAAAGCCTGTACTCTCCTCCATGTAACCGTTTATAATACTCAGGATACTTTGTCTAATAGTAGTATTCTATTAGACACTTCTCTCCAATTTTGCACTCATTTTGTCTAATAGAGCCTTTCTATTGGACACTTTTCTCCGATTTTGCACTCGTTTTGTCTAATAGAGCCTTTCTATTGGACACTTTTCTCCGGTTTTGCACTCGTTTTGTCTAATAGAGCCTTTCTATTGGACACTTTTCTCCGGTTTTGCACTCGTTTTGTCTAATAGAAGCCTTCTATTAGACATTTCTCTCCGGTTTTACTCTTGTTTTGTTCAATAGAATCTTATAACACACATTTCAAACGCCCCCCGTTAAAGAAAAACGCAGGAGCGTCTTTTCTTTTCAAGCGAAGTGCAAAGCCTTCGCTCTTCTAGATTAAGCTTTCAAAGCTTCACTGCTATATCTAAATTTTTAGTACTTTCATATATGTCAAAAAAGCCTGTAGTTATGATTTCACGAATCATCTACAGGCTTTTTTTGTTTTTACTGAGCTTTTGTTTCCTTAGGCTGTGTTACTCTGCGAACGAGTAAAGACATAATAATCGCAGCAATAGCTAAATAGAAACCGGTGGAGAAGCTTTGCTGTGACCCGTGAGTGAGGGCAGCAATCATGTCTTCACCAGTCGGATTGCTAATGCCGTTCGTTTGTAAATAACTTTGCTGACCATTTTCCATAACCGAAATAAATAAAGCCGCACCGATCGCTCCGGACACTTGCGTTAATGTATTCATGATCGCTGTTCCGTGTGGATAAAGATGTTTTGGAATTTGGTTTAATCCATTTGTTTGCGCAGGCATCATAATCATCGCAACAGCGATCATTAAGATGGCTTGCTGGATAACCACGACCCAAACGGGGATGCCTGGTGTTGTATATCGGTAAGTAAAAACAATTATAGCAAGAATGATCGTCCCCGGAATTAAAAGTGGACGAGGACCAAACTTGTCAAAAAGCCGTCCCATAATTGGTGACATGGCACCGTTTAATAATCCGCCGGGTAACATAATAAGTCCTGCAGTGACAGCTGAAAACAATAATGCTCCTTGCATGTAAATAGGCATAACAAGCATCATCGCAAACATCGTCATCATTACGATCATAACCATCAATAGACCGAGAGTGAACATAGGATATCGGAATACGCGAATGTCTAGTAACGGTATATCAATTTTTAATTGTCGCCAGCTAAATAAGGCAAGAGATAGGAACCCAACGAGCAAAAAGGAGAACACCATCGGATCAGCAAAGCTTGCATCCCCTTTTCCAGCTGCGCTAAATCCATAAACAATACCACCAAAGCCAAGCATGGACAATAAGAATGAGAGAACATCAAGCTTTGGTTTTGATGTTTCTGAAATATTAATAAGTACTTTCATTCCGAATAAAAGCGATGCTATTGAAATTGGTAAAATAAAGAAAAATAACCAGCGCCACGTTAAACTTTCGACAATTAATCCGGAAACAGTGGGTCCAATTGCTGGAGCGAACATAATGACAAGACCGACCATCCCCATCGCTGCCCCGCGTCGTTCAATCGGGATCACTGTTAAAATAATGTTAATTAAAAGCGGGATCATAAGAGCCGTTCCGACCGCCTGTGTTAAACGGCCAACTAATAATACCGAAAACACGGGACTTACTCCACAAATGATTGTTCCGATTGTAAACAAGGACATTGCCGTAATAAATAATTGTCGAGTCGTAAAGCGTTGCATAAAATAAGCGGATATTGGGATTAGTGTACCAATCACAAGCATATATCCAGTCACAAGCCATTGCACGGTGCTATGAGCAACACCGAAATCGGCTGTAATAACATTTAAGGCAACATTCAAAATCGTTTCACTTAAAATCGCAACGAATGCACCTGATAATAGCACTGCAAGAATAGGAATCGGGTTCACCTCTGGTTTACTCGTTTCCGAAGTTGCAGCATTTTCTTGAGCGATAACTGCCATCGTCTCTCCCTCCAATGTACTCTATATATATGAAACGGAATCGTTTCGCTAAATAATAGTACCACCATTAAATACGAAACGCAATAGTTCCGTAATTGTAAAAGTTTTATTAAGATGTTAAACTGAAGGAAGAAAAGCGAGACTCGGGAAAGAGGGAGGACTTTCGATGTCAAAGCAACTTGAACAACAAGAAAGCAAAAGAGGGAGACCTCTTGATATGTCCCGTAACGAAGTGATTTTAACAACGACATTACAGTTGTTAGCAGAAAACGGGTTCGACGCTTTAACGATTGATGCGGTTGCAGCAAAAGCAAAAGTCGGAAAAGCAACGATATATAGACGTTGGTCTTCTAAAGCTGATCTTGTTATCGATGCCGCCTCTATGATAAGTCCTTTTCAAAAACTAGAGGAGAGTTTAAATCGTGAACAAGACGTGCGAGAACAATTAGTTGATATGCTGTCTTTTCTTTTTCAATGTGACGATGACAAAGCGCAAACGATGCTGACGGCGATTTATAATGCAGCTTCGTCAAATGAAAAAGTAGAAAAAGCACTTAGAAACGAATTTTACTGGCGTCATAGAGAAGCGATTAAATCGATTGTTTGTCCTTTTTTAAAAGAGGGGCATTCACTTACTGAAGCGGAGTTTGACTTGCTAGCAGATATTGGACCAGCGCTTATAACGTACCGGGGTGTATTTATCGGGGAGCCATTTGACCGCGCGTATGTAGAAAGAATGGTGGATACGTTAATGATGCCGATGATTAACTCTGTGCTGTCTAAGTGTGAGTAGTGTCGGAGGGTCGAGGAGAGGCTAACGGACATGTGTTCCGCTAGTGTTATGAAAAACAGCTAATTTGAATTCTTATTGGACATCGGTTCCGTTATTAACGAAATTCATAATTGAATTTGCTTGTTTTTGCCAAATAGCGGAACGTATGTCCGTTAAGAAGGTGAAACGAGGCAAAATCATTGAAATAACGGAACAAATGTCCGAACGATGCTCAAAACCTGTCATTCTCCTTTTTTACTATAAATATAGATGGATAGAAGCCAAGAACAAACATAAAGGAAAGATGCGCTACCAATTATTAATAAATATACTAGGGCGTCTTCTAACATGAGTAAGGTATGCATAAAGTCTCTAACTCTATCATGTAAGTTAGGAATAAACAGAGTGACAGTGATTAAATACAAAGCCAACAATCCAATTCCAGCAAAGGTAAGATACTGTGTTTTAAAACGATAAGAAAATGGAAAGTAAAATGAAGTAAATACCATTACGAGAGATAAAATGAGTAACGGTTCTTTCCATGGTAATATTTCTTGATGGAAAATGAGATGGCCGATAAATATGATAAAAATAAAAATCGCTGTAAAAATGAATGTGCCGGCATATTTTGAACTTACAATTTCCTTTCGTGTATAGGGAAGGGAATTTAATAAAACATGTATCGTTGGTTTCTCATCCATGACAAAAACGTTCATAATCGTGGCGATACTAAATACGACTCCAAACCAGATGCTTGATGGTTCAAGAAATAATATCATGAGCAAAATAGGAATCAAGATTAGTAGGGTATATTTTTGTAAAAGTAAATCTTTACGAATGAGCGTGTACATTTAGATTTTCCCCTTTCTTCGTATAATACATAATATCTTCAAGGTTAGGTTTCTCGATTAACGCCATTTCTCCAAATAATAACTGAACCCGTGTTTTGTTTGCTGTTAAGCCCTCAAAACCATGATTTGATTTGCGGACAGCGATAAATTCCCGTTCAGTATCGCGATCTAATAAGTCCATACTACCTTTAACAATCGCGTATTCTTCTTCGATTTGATAAAATTCCTTCGTGAAAATATGCTCGCCATTATGGATAAACGTAATATAATCCGCAATTCGGTCTAAATCAGTTGTAATATGAGTCGAGAAAAAAATCGTTTTCTCTCCGTCCTGCATGAGTGAATGGAGGATGTCTAACAGTTCTCGTCGGAAAATAGGGTCTAAACCAGAAGTTGGTTCATCCATAATAATTAATTCGGCATGATGCGATAGCGCAATCGTCAAGGAAGCTTTCATCATCATCCCTTTTGAGAACGTTTTTAACCTTTTATTAAGTGGCAATTCAAATGTTTTTACGTATTCATAAAACACATCGTCATCCCAATTTGTATAAGCGGGTTTAATGATTTTTTTCAATTCTGCAAGAGTGATTTGTTCATAAAAAATGTTTTCATCAAAAACAAAGCCTATCCGTTGCTTGATTGCTTTTTCATGCTCTTTATACTTCAAGCCGAAGACAGAAACGGAACCCGAATCTGGTTGCAATAAATTCATAATGAGCTTAATTGTCGTTGATTTTCCAACCCCATTTCCACCGATAAACCCTGTTACAAATCCTTTTTTCACATTAAGGGAAAAATCCTTTAATTGAAATCCAGCAAATGATTTTTGAATATTTTTTAATTCAATAATATTTTCCATTATTCTTCCTCCTTATATAACATCGTAAGTAATTCCACTAACTCTGTAAGCGAGACGTCAATTTCTTTACTGTTTTGAATGACAGTTAATAATTGTTCTTCAATGACTTGCATCTTTCGTTCTTTCATCATTTCTTTGTTTTGTTCGGCGACAAAAGATCCTTTCCCGACAACAGAATAAATGAAGCCGTGTTTTTCGAGTTCTTCATAAGCCCGTTTTGTCGTAATGACACTGATGGCCAACTCCTTTGCGAGTTGACGCATAGAAGGAAGAGGTTCTCCGGCCTTTAACTTGTTTGATAAAATTTGCTTTTTAATTTGTGTATAAATTTGCTCGTAAATCGGTTCTTTCGAATGATTCGAAATGATGATTTCCATAGGAAAACCTCGCTCATTGAATTGATATTGTATATGTACAATATATACAATATACTCATTGATTGCAACTTTTTTATGAAAAAAAGCTGTAAGGAAGAAATCAAATCTTCCTTACAGCTTATTTATCAAGGGTTTTCGCTCATTATTTATTTTTGTGAAACTAGCTTTCTTTCCGGATGATATAACGATTGTTGTTATAGTCCTTATACTCAACCTGTTCAATTTTATTTGATGAAGAATAGTAAAAGGTGAGCTGCTCGTGAATCATTTCGGTTACAAAAGTTGTCTTTGTTGACTGGTGTTCAATAGCAATAAGCTTAAATTTATTGCGAACTCCATATCGTTTTGGAACAATGAAGTAAAGTTCATTACGGTCAATGGTAATATGTAATGTTGTTTCTTGATTTTCAAAACGATACATTCCAGTAAACGATGACAGGTTTGTAATAGGAATTGCATTTGCTAGAGGGGGTATGGCAATTTTATTTCCGAATAATAGATTTGCGATTTCACGAGAGAGTTGTGTGACAGGGGTTACATCAATATTACTAAGAAATATAATAGTCACATTATCTTCATGAAAGCGAAGAAACTCATTTGAAAATCCACTTATATCACCGAAGTGGTGCAAACATCTCCGGTTTGAAATGTCAGAAACGACCCAACCACAAGCATAGGAACTTAAATGTGGCGAAAACATCAAATCAGTGAGCTCTTTAGGAAGAAGTTGAGATGATGAGAGTGCCTTATCCCAAAGGTGTAAGTCCTCTGTTGTCGAATAAAGTCCATAAGCCCCTAATGGAAAAGATAGGTCCGCATAAGCAGAATGGATTGGTGTTTCCCAATAAGAATAACCAGAAGCTAAATGCGGAACGACCTGAATCCCGTCATCACAACCAGTATTAACCATCCCTAATGGTCGACAGATATTTTCTAGAATGTAATCAGAATAAGACATATTGGAGACGTGCTCAATAATGGCAGTCAGGATAGCATAGCCAGAATTTGAGTATTCAAATCGACTTCCTGGATTAAAGTGGAGCTCAAGGTCTTTAAAAGAATCAATCAATTGCGGTAATGTGGAAGGAAGTCTCATTGTTGTCGACCAAAAGTCAGGAAAGCTTGTGTAATTAGGAATACCTGCTGTATGGGTTAAACAGTTGTATATCGAGATACGATCGCCATTTGGATAGGCAGGAATATACTTAGTAATATTGTCGTTAACATTTAGCTTTCCTTTTTCGTGCAATTGAAAAATAGCAAGAGCAGTAAACGCCTTTGTTAGGGAACCAATTCGATATTTTGTCGTTGCAGTATTTGAAACGTGGTGTTCCCAATTTGCAAAACTAAAGCCTTGATTTAACAATATTTTGTCATGATAACGAATGAAAAGTGAACCATTCAAATACTTATTTTCTTTGAATCTTTCAACCCAATTCTCTAGTTTTTCCTCTAACAACCATAATCCCCTCGATTCTCTTAAAAAAAAGACATGACTTTTTGGAAAAATTTGATATGCTAAGTGTATCATAAGCTAACAAAATAAATAATAGAATTTGAAAGGGGCATGGTTCAAATGAAGAAAATGGGGTTTTCTGTTTTTATTTTGATGTTGCTTTTTATTACAGGATGCAATGAACAACAAGAAATAAAAGCCGGAGCAGATTATAAACCGATGATATCAACCGAAAGTGAGATTTACGGCGATACTGGAAATGTAGAAAATGAATTGTTAAACGAGTGGAAGGAGCTAGGGGAAGTGAAACAACAGGTTTCCCAAACGGAACCAATGATATTAGGAGCTGAGTATATATCGAACACACTCCCCGTTGGTACTAAAATCTTTGCAGATGAGCAACAAAAAGATTTCATTTATGCGGAATACAATAACAAGTATATAGAATATGAAGCACTAGAGAGTAACAGGTAGCTCTCTAGTTTTTCCTTGTCACGATATTCAAGAAAGCTTTTACTTGTGGAAGGTCTGTTGCGTTTTCGGAATAACTAATCCAAGTCGGTCGTGAGAGATGTGTCTCTTGTGATATCAAGGGATGGATATTATATAGACTAGTGTCTAAATCGGTGATGGCCGACTCAGGTAAAATGGCCATTCCGATTCCATGTAACATAAGTTGTTTACATGTTTCGATTTGATCGACGGTTATTTTTCGTGTCGGCCGCCAATTAGGGTGGTCGGTGAGCCATTCGTCTACAACAGAATGAAAACTAGGATCGCTTTGGAATTCGATTAATAATTTTTCTTTTTTTACATCTTTTCTTTCGATGATATAAAGTTTATCGGAAAAAAGTTGATGGCATTGCCTATCTTGTATTTTTTCTCCTCGTATAATGGCGACATGATACTGATTGATGGAATGACGGATATCTTGGCTTAAACCAGTAAACAGTTCAATGTTAACTTGAGGGTACTGTTCGATATAAGCTTCAAGAATTTCTGGAAGCAGGTATTGACCGACAACGGAAGAAACACCTAACGATAATCTTCCCGTCACTTCGTTTGTTGATTTTGAAATCTCATCTAGTAGTTTTGTTTCGCGCTCAATTAGTTCTTCCCCAAATTCAATAATTTTTTCACCCGCGGGTGTGATGAGGATCTTTTTTGTCGTTCTTATAAAAAGTTTCTCGCCCCAGTGTTCCTCGATTTGTTTCACCCTTTGACTAATCGCAGGTTGCGATAGATGTAATGCTTTAGCAGCGCCTCTAATTGTCCCTACATTTTTTATCTTCACTAATAGTCGATAGTCATCGATTTTCATTTTTGCCCCCTCATATATAAGTTTTTCTTATCAATTTCAATAAAAAACAAGTATTATTCTTATGGGATTATTTTTATTATACTAAAAAAGAAGCGATGTGGAAGGGGAGAAAAGAGATGACGATTAATTTTCATAGTCATGAACATAAGAAAACGTATACGACACGAAATGCAGATCAATCGTGGATAGAAGCAATACGTAAGCTAGTTGAGGTGAAAACTGTTGATCATGCATTGGATATTGGGTGTGGCGGAGGAATTTATACAAAAGCACTAGCAGATTTAGGGATAGGAAAAGTGACAGGTATTGACTTTTCAGAGAGTATGCTTGAAGGAGCAGAGGAAAATTGTCAAAGCTACGAAAATATATCCTTAAAGTATGGCAATGCATATGAAACAGGCTTGGAAAATGCACAATACGATCTCATAATACAAAGAGCATTGATTCATCATTTAGACGACTTACACCGTTGTTTTCAAGAAGGGTATAGAGTGTTAAAACGTGGCGGTACGTTCATTATTCAAGACCGTACTCCTGAAGACTGTTTCTTAAAAGGAGACAGAAACCATATTAGAGGTTATTTTTTCGAGCGATTTCCGCAATTGATGAATAGCGAGAGAGCACGCAGATATAAAAGTGAAACGGTTGATACTGCATTAAGAAATCAAGGGTTTACAAATATCGAAGAATTAAAATTGTGGGAAACGAGAAAAGTGTATGAGCAAAAAGACGAATTGCTTCAAGATATTAAAAACAGAACAGGTCGAAGTTTATTACATGAACTTGATGATAATGAAGTTAGCGAGCTTATTAATTTTATTCGTCCGTTAGTACCAATGGGTGGTCCAATTGTTGAAAAAGATCGCTGGACGATTTGGAAAGCGATGAAATAACGAAGGAGGCGTGAGATTATGATAACATTACAACCGATTGGAATAGCTTACAATGAGCGAGATAACATCCAAGACGATAATTGGGGAATAGTGGATTCTAAAATTGTAATCGATAGAACCATTCCAGAAGAAGCGTTAGCTGGGATTGAACACTTTTCCCATCTTGAAATTATTTATTATTTTCACAAAGTAAAAGAAGAAAACATTGAAGTGGGAGCGAGACATCCAAGGAACAATCTTGAATTACCAAAAGTCGGGATTTTTGCCCAACGAGGGAAAAATCGACCGAATCGTTTGGGATTAACGACAGTTCGATTATTAAAAAGAGAAGGAAGAGAGCTATATGTCCAACGATTGGATTGTTTGAACGAAACGCCTATTCTTGATATAAAGCCGGTAATGGAGGAGTTTCTGCCAAAAGAATCGATTAAGCAGCCGGAATGGACTCGGGATATAATGGAAAGGTATTGGGAGTGAAAAAAGAAAGTTTGAAAAAGGGTACTCTCCGATAAAGAGAGTGCTCTTTGGGATTAGCTCAAATGTTACGGACATCTATTCCGCTATTTCTTGAAATCACGCCCCTTTTTCATTTCTTACGGACATACGTTCCGTTAATTGACGAAAAGAGCAGTAAAAACAAACTGTTTAGGTAAAATAGCGGAACGTATGTCCGTAAGCCTTTGAAAAATGCTACTTTTTCTAAAAATAGCGGAACAAATGTCCGATAGAGACTATTGATGTAACAGGGCGATTGAAATTTTTTTATTTAGCGCCATCTGACCGGTATTTTATATCTGCAATTGTTGGCTTTACAATATCTTTGCGTCGATACACGCTTAAAATAAGTCCTAATACAACAGAGTTAAAGAGTAGCGCACTTCCTCCATAACTAACAAATGGAAATGATACTCCAATGATTGGGACAATACCAAAAGCCATTAAAATGCTCCAACAAGCTGGCACCGCAAATATAGAAGCACCACCGATAACTAATAACTTACCGAATAAATCTTTAGTTTTAAAGGTGTTTTTAATAATTCTCGTAATAAAAGCAAAGAGAAGAAGGCAAAGGGTTATCCCAAATGCCCAACCAAATGTGTAAACGAGGTAAACAAAGGCAAAATCAGTATGTGTACCAGGCAGTAGCTGTATGAACTCATCATGAAAACCATTTCCAAACCAACCTGATCGAGAAAGTGCTTCTTTAGCTAATATATAGATATATCCGAACGCATCTTCGTAAGATTTTGGATTAAAGAAAGCTACTAATTTATGATAAAAGTAGACTCCACGAGAGGTGGAAGGAATACTCATTATGACAACCAAACCCGCTATGATATTAGATATGATTAAACTAGTCGCTAGTTTTTTATGGACTCTCGAACAAGAAAACATCGTCAGAATACAGACAAAATAAATAATAATATATATAAATTGGGGTAGAACCATATAGAAAAGAATAGGTACCCAAAATAAGGAGAATAATAAAGCTTGCTTTAACCAGCTGTTAAACTCATTAATTTTACTTATAATGCCGACCCATGCAATGAAGAATAATAGCAAGCTTAATGTTGTTGAGTTGACTTCAATTCCACCTACAGATATCCACCTCTTAACGCCATTCAGCGTATACCCAAAAATATAAGTGTAAATAAGAAGTGTTAAGCCACCCCCATAAAATAACATCCACATATTTTGTAATTTTCGATAATCGAAAAAAGTAAGACAAACGACAACTATGGTTGCAAGAGTAAGCCAGAGTGCTTGATAACCTAAATAATTGATAGCGAAATCGCTCTGAATTAAAGGAAGAAACCCTATCCCCGCAATGATGAGAAACAAAACAATAAGGAACCAGTCGACTCTTGGTCGATAAAGCCGATTTAAATGTTCGCCGATTGTATAGGGATTTCCCATTTCTTGAACTGCTTTTTCTTCGGCTTCGTCTTTTGAAGTTTCTGTTTTTTGAAATGATTGACTTAACTGTTGAAGATGATTGGACAGTTCCTTTTTGATTAGTGTGTGTGTCTCTTTTGCTTTCACTTTTGAAGTGACTTTATTTAAAAAATCATCAAACTTTTGTGACGTCATATTTAGCCCTCCTCTTTGAAGTGTTTTAATAAATGTGTTTGTCGCTAGTTTTTCTGAAGTAAGCGCACCTCGCTTATACATTACGGATTCCCTCTTCGTTTATTTTAGACGAAGCAACAGCTCTTTTGGTTTTAATAAATGAAAAAAATATAATTTATGAGTAAAAAAGGAAATGATAAGTTTAAAACTAGGAGAGGTAGTTGATCCTAGTACAAGAACTTGTCTCATAACGTTTGAATTCAAAAAGTTACGGTTATTGGACAAGAAGAAGTATTAGTTAAGGTGGGAGGAATAAAAGATGACGAATAAAAAAGATTTGCGCATCCGAAGTACGGACATTAGTGAAGGGGTCAATCGGTCGCCAAACCGAGCGATGTTGCGGGCGGTAGGTTTTACCGATGAAGATTTTAAAAAGCCAATGATTGGAATTGCAAGCACGTGGAGTGAAATCACACCTTGTAATATGCATATTGATGAGTTGGCCAAAAGCGCAAAAAAGGGGGCGACACAACATGGCGGTGCTCCGTTAATTTTTAACACGATTACTGTATCCGATGGAATTTCAATGGGTCATGAAGGAATGAGATATTCTTTACCGAGTCGGGAAGCCATTGCAGATTCAATTGAAATCGTCACAAATGCTGAACGATTTGATGCAATCGTTGCAATTGGAGGTTGCGATAAAAATACACCTGCCTGTTTAATGTCGATTGGAAGGATGAACATCCCAGCTGTTTACGTATACGGTGGAACGATTCAACCTGGTTTTTTAAATGGAGAAAAAGTCGACATCGTCAGTGCATTTGAAGCTGTTGGAAAATACCATGAAGGACAAATTTCAGAAGAGGAATTACATAAAGTAGAATGTACTGCTTGCCCAGGAGCTGGGGCTTGTGGCGGAATGTACACCGCCAATACGATGGCTTCAGCAGCAGAAGCGATGGGGATGAGTCTTCCAGGTTCTTCGTCAACCCCTGCTATTTCACCAAATAAGGCGATTGAATGTGAGGAAGCGGGAAAGAAAGCGATTGGACTTCTTGAAAAAGGCATTTACCCAAGGGACATTATGACGAAAAAAGCGTTTGAAAATGCAATTACAGTTGTGATGGCACTTGGAGGTTCGACAAATGCATTCCTCCACCTTTTAGCGATAGCACAATCTGTGGATGTTGAGTTAACTTATGATGATTTTGAACAGATTAGAAAAAGGGTGCCCCATATCGCTGATTTAAAACCGAGCGGAAAATATGCGATGCAAGACTTAAATGACATCGGTGGAGTACCTGGGGTCATGAAGCTCTTATTAGAAAAAGACTTACTTCATGGAGACTGTATGACGGTCACTGGCAAGACAATAGCAGAAAACTTAGCAGAAGTAGATGATTTGCAAAAAGATCAAGACATTATTCGTCCGTTTGATAACCCGTTAAAGCCGAATGGACCATTAGTTGTGTTAAAAGGAAATTTAGCGCCTGAGGGAGCTATTGCGAAAATGTCCGGGATGAAAAAATCTCGATTTGTCGGAACGGCAAAAGTGTTTGATAGTGAAGAGGAAGCAACTGACGCAATCATGAAAAATGATATAAAAGCGGGAGATGTTCTTGTCGTCAGATACACTGGTCCAAAAGGAGGACCAGGAATGCCGGAAATGTTATCGGTGACCGCCTTGATTGTTGGAAAAGGTTTAGGTGGAGAAGTCGCACTCCTTACCGATGGAAGATTCTCGGGTGGTTCTCACGGGTTTGTCATTGGTCATATCGCACCAGAAGCCCAAGTTGGTGGCCCGATCGCGTTATTACAAAGTGGAGATACCGTTATAATTGATAGCGAAACGCAGGAAATTATGTTCGATGTGTCAGAAGAAGAGCTACAACGCCGACAAAAAGAGTGGAAACAGCCACCACTAAAAGTTTCAAAAGGCGCATTAGGAAAGTATGCAAGGCTCGTTTCTTCAGCGGCAAAAGGGGCCGTAACGGATTTGTTTGAGTAACGGATTAAAAGGTTATCCAAAACGGATAGCCTTTTTTTGAGCTTTGGATGCTCCATTCGGATCGTTGTTTTTATTCTTATTGAGTAGAATAATAGTTTCGTTAGACGTAGTATGTTTACAATCTATTTTTTGGTAATATTAGGAGAAAGGATAAAAAGGAGGAATCAAATGTTAGAAATAAGACCATATAAGCCAGAGGATGAAACCGGTTGGGTTCGCTGTCGAGTTCTTTCATTTTTGGATACGGCTTATTATGATAATGTATTACCGAAAAAAGAAATCTATCAAAATCCAGCGATTGAACTAGTAGCTGTTCTAAACAATGAGATAGTAGGACTGTTAGATATTGAATATGAAACAAAACCGAATACAGTTTGTACAAAAGGCTCTAATATAGGCGGAATGATATGGCATATCGCCGTCCATCCAGATTATCGTCGCAGAAGCATTGCAAGTCAATTGTTACACGAAGCTGAAAAGTTGGCAAAAGACCTTGGGATTACTTATTTTGAAGCGTGGACAAGAGATGATAAGTGGGTCCATCATTGGTACGAATCTAGGCAGTTTGTGCAAGTAGATTCATATCTTCATGTTTTTTTAGAAGACCCACAGGAGCTAAAGGTTTGTAACTGTGATATTCCCCAATTTACTCCGATTTTAGCTTTTGCTCATTATACAGGTGAAGATAAAGCAATGATTAGAGAAAAATTCAAACGTGTTCATGATTGTTTTTGTTTTATCAAACAAATAGGTCGTTAAGTGGAAATTATAAACATGGAGGAGAGCTTTTATGTTATGGGTTATGACGCAAAATAAGAAAAATATTATAAATGTTAAGGAAATTAGAGTAAGAGATTATTCAACATACACAAAAATAGAAGGGATTGTAAATAAAGGATTTTTGTGTACTTGGAGTAGAATGCTTGGAACGTATCCATCCAAAGAAAGAGCGTTTGAAGTATTGACGGACATGCATAACGCGATAGAGGATAATACGAAACATGCAGTGACATACTCGATGCCAGAAAATTAAGATTAGTAAAAGAAAGGACTCATATGATTAAAAGAATCGATATTACGAAGAAGGAACAGGCAGAGAGGGTTTTGCAAGTGCAACTTCCTTCTTATAAAATAGAGGCTAGTCTTATAGGGTCCTCTGATATTCCCCCTTTGTTTGATACGGCTTATTCATTACTATATTGCGGTGAAACATTTTACGGATATTGGGAAGCAGAAGCGTTATGTGGTGTGATTTCACTGAAAATAGAGAGTGATGAATTAGATATTCATCGGCTCGTTGTCCATCCCGACCACTTTAAAAAAGGAATTGCGCAAAAGCTGCTATCTTTTATTGAACGGCAATATCCTGTTCCGCTCATAAAAGTAGCAACAGCTTCATTGAATCTTCCGGCTATTCAATTGTATCAGAAAAATGGATTTGAAAAGGTAAGGGAAGAAAAGGTTTTGACAGGCCTTTCTTTAAGTTTTTTTGAAAAACAGCATCAATGCTTTTTTAGAGGGACGTTTTAAAATATGGCAATAAATAGGTTTGTGAAACTCATCAAGGGAGTGTGTGATAAATGAATAAAACATTACAGCAATTTCAAGAAACAATCGAGGACGTCATTCAATTTCAGGATATGAATGAGGAACTATTATGCGAGCCTTTAAGTGTGGGGAAATGGTCGATCCGTGAAATTATTGGTCATTTATATTATTGGGACAAATTTAATCTTCAACAAATGGTTCCTTACATGCAGGATGGAAATGATTTACCTACTTTTCCAAACCATGATGAATTGAATCATGAAGCAATTAGATTGTTAAAAGATCATTCTGTTAAAGACATTAACACTTTGTTTATATCGACACGGAAAGAATTGATAACACAAATCTCCACTATTGATGAAAATGTTCGATTTACAATTGGTGGAGGAAAACGAAAGCTATCAACAGAGAGCTTTGTGAAAATTTTTTTAAAACATGATAGCCATCACCTGAAACAAATGCGAGAAAAAGTAAAGAGTGCATGATGGAATATAACGTAAAAAAGATACATAATCTCCTACACTATGACTTGAAGGAATTAAAAGAGCAGAGTAAGGCTGAAGGTTTTCGTTTTGTTGAAAGAGTAGAAGAAGAGTATAAAACGGGGGAAAATCAATTTAGTAATCGTGGAGAAGCACTATTTGGTGTGTTTAGCGAAAAAGAAGAACTTGTTGCTCTTGCTGGATTGAATAAAGACCCACATTCAAACGATTCTACTATCGGGAGAGTGAGACGGTTTTATATAAAACAAGAAGTGAGGCGTATGGGAATTGGAAGATTGCTAATCAATCGTATTATCATGGAGGCGAAATTATATTTTCATACGTTAATTTTGTACACAGATACACGAGAAGCTGATGCTTTTTATCAATCTGTTGGGTTTATAAAAGGGGTCGAGTATACGAAGTCCACACATTATATGAAATTGGGCAAATAGGGTGGTGATTAGCGTTGAAAAGAAAAAGGCTTTTTCTAGTTTCGCTTGGCCTGCTCATCTTCATCTTCATTAGCATTGTTTATGTGTGGAATAATGGGACGCCTTTTGGAAAGCATCAAGCGATTGAGTATGCGCTTGACTTGATTTCAGATGAGTATGAGATGGAGGAACAAGAGCTCGTTTTGTTTGGAACGAAGTACTTCCCAGGAAAAGGGCATTATACGGTTGTATTCATCGATTATGACCTAGAGTTGTATGTAGCAGATGTTAAGTTAAAGGCGTTTTCAACAGACTATTATTTCATTGAAAATAGAACAAACTCATATGACAAAGATATCTTACTTGATATACTAGATTAAGAAATGGAGTATCATTATGATTCGAGAAAACCGAAGTAGCCTTGTGTTAAAAGTAATTAAGCAGCATGAGGGTGGCATCACGAGCTTTGACGTTTCGGACATATATTCCGCTATTTGCTGAAAAATAAAGCGATTTTTATATTTTACGGACATCTGTTCCGTTATTTCCCCAAAATTGGGATGGAATCAAGCGAATGGGGCCATATAACGGAACCAATGTCCGATAGCATTTGACAAACCCGACTTTTTCTTAAAATAGCGGAACGTATGTCCGATAGCACTCCGATACAAAAAGAAGGCGAGGAAATCGTAAAGATTTCTTTGCCTTCTTTTTGTTTTTACGATATCTTCTTGCAATTAATTTTTAGAATGTGATGTCAATCACGTATTTGAGAATGACTTTCAATTAAAATGAAGGAAAAGGAGGGTGAATCACATGTCTATGCCTAAAAAAAATGAAAAAGGCTCCTTACGAGGTACGGCAATGGGGTTAGGGTTTGTGGGTGCGGTCATTTTAGTTACGTATTTTATTTTATATGGCATTTATTTAGCTAGAGTGTAAAAAGGGGAGAGTAAACATGCATAAATCAGAGAAAATTTGGCTTTCATTAAGCTTTGGTATGATTTTACTTTTTATGATTGCAACGGGGTATCAAGCTTTTGCATTAGGGATGGCGCCACCAGGAGGGATGGAAACGATTGATCCGAAAAAAGTGGATGAAACCGCACCTTTTGATAATCCAGGAATTACACAAATTGGTGAAAATGAATATGAAGTCGTTATGGTGTTAGAGTTGTATCGTTTTACGCCTGCTGACATTGAAATTCCTGCTGGCGCTACAGTTCATTTCAAATTAACGTCAAAAGATGTGATTCATGGTTTTCAAATTGTAGGCACAAATGCGAATGGAATGGTAATGCCGGGTTATGTATTAAACATGACACAAACGTTTTCTGAGCCTGGGGAATATTTAGTGCTGTGCAATGAATTTTGTGGTGCGGGTCATCAGTTCATGGCAACGACAATTATCGTGAAATAAAGGGGGGGAGTCTTGTGGAAGCAGTTCATATAGACAGTAGACATAGAATCAATGAAGTGTTAGGTGTCAATGTAGAAGATGCAAAATTAACGAAATCCTATTTATTTGTAGCTTTTATTGCGTTGCTTTTGGGTGGTTTTTTTGGCTTACTTCAAGGATTAAATCGTTCGGGTTTGCTCGATTTGCCACTATGGTTTACTTATTATCAAGCATTAACGGCACATGGCATCTTATTAGTCGTGATTTTTTCAGGATTTTTTATGATTGGTTATTTTTATTCGTGTCTTTCTCATACCCTCGGTGGACTTCTTCCTAAAGTAAGGAAGATGGGGTGGGTCGGGTTTGGCTTAAGTATGTTTGGTACGGTACTCGTTGTCATTATGGTACTTATGAACGAAGCGTCTGTATTGTACACCTTTTATCCACCGATGAGAGCGAATCCGATATTTTATATTGGTTTAGTTTTTGTTGTACTCGGAATATGGCTGTGTTGTTTCGGTGCGTTTATACAAGTTGCGAATTGGAGAAAACGGCATAAAGGTCAGCATCTTCCCATTTTAGCTTTCTTTAGTACTGGCGCTTTCGTATTGCTATTAGGGGCAACGGCGTTTGTGGCGGTTGAAGTTCTTTTTCTTATTCTTCCGTGGTCCCTTGGTTGGGTGGATACGATTAATGTGATGCTCGCACGGACATTGTTTTGGGCATTTGGGCATACTGCGGTCAATATTTGGTATTTAACAGCTGTTTCTGCCTGGTATGTTGTTGTTCCTAAAGTGATCGGTGGGACGCTTTGGAATGATACGTTAACGCGTGTTGTTGTGATTGCTTTAGTCATTATGAATATTACAGGGGGATTCCATCATCAAATTGTTGACCCTGGTATTACAGACTCGATTAAATATATGCACGTGTTTATGAGCTTAGCGATCGGTTTTCCTTCATTAATGACGGCTTATGCTCTATTTGTTGTAATGGAGCGAACAGGGAGGAGAAAAGGAGGAAGAGGAGCCTTTGGTTGGCTCAAAAAATTGCCATGGGATGATGTTCGCTTCTTAGCACCATTCATTGCCATGCTTGCCTTTATTGCAGGGGGAGCAGGTGGTATCGCCCAAACAACCTTTCAACTAAACTCAGTTGTTCATAATACGATGTGGGTAGTTGGACATTTTCACCTTACACTAGGAATGTCAGTTGCGATGACGTTTTTTGGCATTAGCTATTGGTTAATTCCTTATTTATCAGGTAGAGTCTTAACCCCTACGATGAATAAAGTTGGGATATGGCAAACCATTGTGTGGTCGGTTGCTATGATAATAATGTCATTTGCGATGCATGCAGCAGGGTTATTGGGCTCTCCGCGAAGAACATCATACACAACATACGGTGACCATGCCGCAGCCATTGGCTGGGATCCGTATATGATGGCGATTGGAATGGGGGCTGTGCTTCTATTAATTGGTGTTGTCATTCAAGTGTATGCGGTCATCCATTTGATGTTTTTTGCGCCGATTGGAAAAACAGAATTCCCGATTGCTGAAAAAGAGCCAGGGGACAATTCAGGATATTGGACAGAACGATGGGGTGTTTGGGTTGTCCTTATGATTATTGTTGTTGGGATGGCCTACGTTGTTCCGATCGTCGATATGATCGTGAATGCCCCGCCAGGTTCGCCACCATTTAGAACATGGTAATTGCTAACAGCAGGGGGAGCTTGTCCTCAATACCGTCTTCCCCTGTGGTAGTAGCAAGCCATCAGCTTTGATGATAGGAAGTGACTTACATGAATAACCGTCGGCGTCACATCATTTCAGTTCTCGTTGTTTGCCTATTTGGAAGTTTGTTGTTTTATGTTGGAACAGATGGGTTTACTGCCTTTACAGCAGAAACGGCGAGAGTCAATCAATTAATGAAACAACAACCACAGTTTCCGGAAGTGACATTTGAAGATAGCTTTGGGAGAATTTATCCTTTTACTGAGTTCGAAAATAAATATGTATTGATTACATTTATGTATACAACGTGTACAAGTGTATGCTGGCAATTAGAAATGAATATGGCGGAAGTGTACGACCAAATTCCTAAACAGTTTATCGGAAATGACATCGTTTTTCTTAGTATTAGTTTTGACCCAGAAACAGATGACTCAGAGACATTGGACGAATATAAAAATTATTTTAAGAGCGATGGAGAAACGTGGCGAATGGCAAGAATTCCGGATCAAGTGGAATTAGAACGGTTGTTACAAGAGTTTGGGGTCATTGTAATCCCTGATGAATATGGAAACTTCGCTCATAATTCAGCGTTTTATTTTGTTGATAGAGAAGGCACATTACAACATGTGATGGATTTTACAAAGCCAGATGAAGCCGCAGCGACAGTTAGGGCGGTTCTGGAAAAAGAGAAGGAGGGATAGTGTGATGGACCAATGTAAACTAGGGTTAGCCCTCTTTTTTTTCCTAGCGCTCCCTCCAGTTGCTCGGTTTATGGAGTCGATAATGGTCATTCATATGCATATGCAAATGCCAATGCTTGTCATCTCGGGTTTGTTAATGGCACCATTTTTCCAACGGCGATTCCCTCACTTTTTTGAAAAGTGGAATCACAATGGCGTCCCAGGAATTCTGTTGTTTACCTTCATTATTAGCTATTGGTTGTTGCCACGAACAATGGACGAGGCTTTAATGATAACAAGTGTAGAAGTGTTTAAGTTTATTAGTCTCCCTTTTCTAGCGGGGCTCCCATTACGTGATAGTTGGACAAAACTAACGGAATTTGCTAAAAATACAGTCATCCTGCTTTTTACCGTCCTTTTTATCGGTGTCGGGTTTTTATATGTTTTCGCTCCGTTCCAATTGTGCAATAATTATTTAATGATCGAACAATTAACGCTCGGCTGGGGGTTTTTATTAACAGCTTTGGCAATGGTTATTTACCTTTGTTATAAAGCGTTCGTTGATCCAACGGAATATGAGTGACTGTAATAAAAGGTAGGGGGTCACAAAGGGAAAGCTCGAAAAGATAAATCCAAATCTTTTCGGGCTTTTTTTTGCATTGACGCCAATAGAAGGACGGTCATTCATTGTTAAAATGATTAATGACTTGTTCGAGATCCATGACCCCTATGTTTCCTTTTTTTCTTTTCCGTAACGCGACAGTTTGTTCGTTCATCTCTTGATCACCAATAACAAGTGTATAAGGGATCTTCTGCTTTTCTGCTTCTCGAATTTTTAATCCAAGTTTCTCTACTCTATCGTCAACTTCCACACGATAACCAGCAGATTCTAACTGTGATTTCACTTCATATGCATAATGAATGTGGACATCAGAAATTGTTATTATACTTGCTTGAACTGGGGCTAGCCTTAGCGGGAAATCGCCAGCGAAGTGTTCAATTAATATCGCCATAAACCGCTCGACAGAACCATAAATTGCACGATGAATCATAACGGGGCGTTGACGTTCATTTTCTTTGTCGACATAATAGCAATCAAATTGTTGTGGCATTTGAAAATCAAGCTGAATTGTACCACATTGCCAGCTTCTTCCGAGAGAATCCAATATGTGAAAGTCGATTTTCGGACCATAAAAGGCACCATCTCCAGCGTTGATTTGAAAGGGAATTCCTTTGCTGTTTAACACAGATTCCAAAGCAAGTTCTGAAAAATCCCAAATGGCTTTATCCCCCATATAGGCTTCAGGTCTTGTTGATAGTTCAACTTTATATTCAAAGCCAAAATGAGAGTAGATTTCATCAATCAATTCAAGCACGTTCCCGATTTCTGATTCGATTTGGTCCATTGTTACAAATAAATGAGCATCATCTTGAGTGAATGATCGAACTCGAAGTAAGCCATTTAAAGACCCTGAAAGCTCGTGCCTGTGAACTAATCCTAGTTCAGCAAAGCGAATTGGAAGCTCACGATAGCTTCTTCGTTTACTATTATAAAGTAAAATAGCGCCAGGACAGCTCATTGGTTTTATCGCGTAGTTTTGTTGGTCAACAGTTGAAAAATACATATTGTCTTTGTAATGGTCCCAATGTCCAGACTGCTCCCACAATTGTTGTTTCATCATAATTGGTGTTTTGATTTCTTTGTACCCAGCTTTTTGATGTTTACTCCTCCAAAAACTTTCTAATTCATTTCGAATGATCATGCCTCTTGGTAAGAAAAAAGGCATCCCTGGTGCTTCTTCCATTGAAGTAAATAGCTCTAACTCTTCCCCTAGTTTACGATGATTAATTTTGTCTGCTTCTTCTTGTTTACACATGTAAATTCCTCCTACTTTTTAATATAACAAAGACCACACTCATCCCAACTAAAGGGACGAATGTGGTCGTGGTTCCACCCTAATTCCAAAAAAACAAATTCAAGTTTTATGCTCAAGAAAGATAACGGTTTTCCCGGTTATAGATATTCTATACAAGTATATTTCCCTATAACAGCTCCGAGGTGGTAAATCATTTGCTTTTCTTCAGGGTTCTCAGCCAATGACCCTGTTCTCTGGAAAGAAAACAACAATTGATTCATGTCCTCATCTACGCCAATCTATTTTTTTGTATAAAAAAAACGCACTTATCCCAACTAAAGGGACGAGTGCGGTCGTGGTTCCACCCTGATTCCATAAAAAGACGAACTTCTTATGCTCAAGAAAAGATAACGGATTACCCGATTATAGATACTCTAAAAAGATATTTCCCTATAATAGCTCAAAGGTGGTAAACCATCCCGTTTTCTTCGGGGCTTACAGCCAGTGACCCCGTTCTCTGGAAAGAAAAATTGAAATGATTCATGTCCTTATCACAGCTTTATTTGATGTGTGATTAAATATTGTTTTTCATTTTAAGCTATAAAAAAGTGAAAAGCAAGTAGTTATTTTGGGGATGTTTAAATTTTGAATGGTGATTTTACAGAGATTTAAAAGTCTAGTTGAATCTTTATATTTTTAGCTTCCTTTGTATGTAGTTCGATTTTATAATGCCCTTCTTTCCCTTGAAGATGAATTTGGTCATGTGTCTCAACTGAAAGTTTTTCAGACCAAACAATTCCATCTTCACTTCTAAGGATTAATTTTACCTCACCATCAGTAATGTTGAAATCAAAAGGAATAATAATTAAGCCTTCTTTCGTAACTGTAAATTCTTCAACTTGATGTGTCCCTTTTAATGAATCTATGGAAACGTTTATTCTATTTCCATCTTCTACATTTTTTGTAACATTGTTTGCTACATTTGTTACTACGTGGTCTCCAAACAATAGAAAGGAGAAGACACCCCCGATTGCTACGATACCGAATAGAAAAGGAATTAAAAAAGCGGTGATAAAAAAAGGTTTTTTATTTCCAGATATAAATTCATGTAACAACCAGACATTTAACTTGTAAACAACTCTAAATAAAATAGGGAATAGTAAAGCAAATATGATAAATGAAATCCAATGCCCGTTTAGAAGACCGTATATACCGAAACTCACAACTGCTAACGCGTAAAAGATAATACTAGCCCAATATCCAAACAAAAAAACAGAATTATCACGCATGGGTTTACCAAAGATTTTTTCTGCTACTTTTTTAATAACAATCATCACATCCTTAACCCACAAATGCTATTATCAAGTAATTAATTTTAACATAATTTAGAAAGATACGCATTTATAGGAAATTATATGAAATCAAAACAGTCGTTTCAAAGAATTCGAATGAAAAATGAAAACAAACTAATATAACTACATACAATTTCTACTTGACGTTTAGCACTGCTATTACTCGCCTGATTGGATTAACTAGAAAAAGAGTTGTTCCAAAAGGGCGAAAATACCCTTTTGGACAGCTCTTTTTTCACTTTCTATTCTTCGCTTTCGCCAGCTCCTAAATTTGCAATTGCACTAAGAATCCCTTGCAGTACACCTACTAATTGTTGCACTTGGTCTTCAGTTAAATCTTCGGGAGAACTAATTCTAACACAAGGTAACTCGACTTGAAGTTCAATCCCTAATAGAACAATATCAATCGGACATGGAATGCCGATACATAGAATTTCATCACCTGTACAACAGCTGTCAGGACAAGTGTTCATATTGTTTCCCATCTGTTTCCCCTCCTTTCTATCAATCTAATTCTATCCGTATGGTAGGGGGGATTTTGTTGCTTGTATGAAAACCTATTAATCCTTTGATTTTGAAAAAAGAGGCAAATTGATAGGGTGTCTTGTCCATACTTCTTTTCTTTTTTGAACATAGAATACAGCATGAATAACTAGAGAAGGAGTGGTGAAAAAGTGAGTGAAAGAATACGGAGCGATGAAAATCAAGTAACGATAGGATTACTTGTCTCCCGTGCAAATAAAAAACTGAGGCAGCGAATTCTCGACCTTACTGATTTGGCTGAGTGTAGTATAGGTGGAGAAGTCGTTGCTTTTTCTTTGAAAGGGATAAGGAAAACGACGAATGTCATTAACGGATATGTGTATTCCACAAAAGAGAAGAACTGGAACCGATCTATATTTCCAATGCCGGATGCTATCATAAACCAAATTTCTTTATCTCATAAATGGGAACGGTATTTTACAAAAGTAGTCGGTGAGAAAATGATAAATAATTTTACATTTAGTAAATGGGAGTTGTATGAATGGTTATCTCAACATAATAACTATCACAACTATTTACCCTACACTGAACGACTTGATGAACCGAATAAAGTTCTTACATTTTTGCAAGAAAAACAAGAAGCATATTTGAAGCCGATTTTCGGAAGCTATGGAAAAGGAATTATGAAAATAACAAAACAAGAAGATGTTTTTCAAGTGAAAGTTCGTTCGAAAAAGAAAGTAAAAACATTTTATTGGAATGAGAAAGAGCTTCTCCTCTGTATTCAAAAAACATGCAAACCGAATACGTATATTATTCAACAGGTGATTGACTTATATATTAGGAATCGTCCAATTGATTTTCGATTGATTACTGTAAAAAACGGAGGTGGAGAATGGGAAAATATCGGCTTGCTTGCTAGAAAAGGCAGTGAAGGGGAGATTGTGAGCAATACAGGGGTGGTGAAAGCCGGGAATTCTGGACTTCAAAACCTATTGTCTTTACCGAAATGGAAAGCGATTGAACTAAGAACAAAAATGAGTCAACTTGCAGTAGGGATGGCACAGCAAATGGAAAAATATAAAAGTGAAGGAGGGAATCTAGGAAACTTAGGTTTTGATTTTGCTGTCGACAAAAATCAAAACCTATGGATGATTGAAATGAATCATCGCAACCCTCGTCATCAAATGGCTGTTGATACAGGAATGCATGCCATGTATGTTCAAGCGAATCAATTGATGATGGAATACGCGACTTCCATAGCACAACAATCTAGTTTTGAGTAATCTGTCTACTATTGCAAAGAAAAAGACGAAACCCCTACTCTTTCAGTCTATTCAGGCTTAGCTACTTTTTCATATGGTATTAAGAGGCTGAAAGAAAAAGGAGGGAGATTTTTGAAAGTTAAATGGATTAAAGATAACGAAGAAGATAACATTTATTTTCCGAGGAGCTTCTTGCAAACGATTCAGTCACAAGGAAAACGAATGTTTTATTTTGGTTTATGGAAAAAAGAACTTACCGTTAATATTCTAACAGATTTATCAGAAGGGATGATTGGGCTTTCTCGTAATTTAAAAGAGGAAGTGTTTATCCCAGATCTTGATTACGAGATACTGGTAGATGAAAAACAGGTAAATGTTGGGCCGGTCATGGCTTATTTAGTATCAAATCGGTTTATTCAAAAACTAGATGTCATTAAAGAACGAATCGAAAATGCGGTACCGGTGAAAGGGTTACTCATTTTAAGCACAGTGTCTAGAATTAATGTTGAGAATGAAACAATGGAAGGTTATTATTTTCAACCTGGTTCAAAAAAGGCAGAATCACAATGGAAGGAAGGAAACTTTAAATACCCAGCCTCGATTTTTAAAAGAGTTCCTGTACCTTCTGACATCGATGAACATTTATATGAAAAGACAAATGGTCGTATTTTTAACTCAAACTTCTTTAATAAGTGGGAAATGTGGGAATGGTTACACCCTGACCCAGTAATCAGGAAGCATCTACCTACGACAAAAGAGGTAAATCGTATCGATGATCTGTATAATATGCTCGATATTTACCCAGCCATTTATTTAAAACCGAAAGAGGGATCAGGTGGAAAAGGGATTATTCAAGTAAAATATGATGGTCATTTCTACCAAATTTCTTCAAAACAAGAGAAGCATGAGAAAGTCGAAAATTTAGAAGGACATCGCAAAATTAAAAAAATAATGAAAAAGAAAAGTAAATATATGATTCAGCAAGGTGTCCCTTTAACACATGATTCAAGAAATGTTGATTTTCGTCTTTACATGCAAAAAGATGAAACCCAACAATGGAAATGTTCCGGCTTCATTGCTAGGTTTGCTGTCCCAGGCAGCGTAACAACAAATATGAGATATCTTGACTATTTAATGGAAGGAAGCGAGGCCCTTCGCAAGCTTTTTCAACTAGACGAAAAGGGAATTACCGAGTTAGAACAAAAAATAGAAACAATTTGTTTGCGAGCATGTCAGCTTCTTGATAAACAAGGCTGCTTTGGTGATATTGCCATTGATTTTATACTCGACCAAAATCAACATTTGTGGATATTAGAAATGAACAAACGATATGGATACAAAAGCTTATCTTTAATTGGAGATAGCGAGTTTCATAATAAAATCATTAGTAACCCATTTCTTTTCGCATATTCATTAGCGGGATTTAAAGCGGAAAATACGGAAACTAGTCATTCTGAGAAAGAGAAGGGCAAACTAGAAAAAGTGTTGAAGTCAAGTAAGTAGTCTTCGTTTTATATGTGGCTGGGTGTAAACGTTTAGTTCCGAACCCAGCCCTTCTTTTTACAACTCTAAAGGACATCTATTCCTCTATTTTAAAGAAAATGACCTTTTTTCACATGCTATCGGACATCTGTTCCGATAAACTAGAAAAACGAGCGGTTCGTAAAGTTAGTTTCATGAAATAACGGAACGAATGTCCGTAACTTGAAGACGAAGAAGGATACAGTCTACTTGCTGGATATTTATGTTAAAATAAAGGAAGTAACAAATCTTGGAGGGCGGTTATGGAAAAATGGAGAACGATTAAATCTGACTATCTACATAAAAGTCCATTTGGGAATATTCGACGGGATTGCTGTGAGCTTCCAGGAATACTATGTAAATGAATATTCAGATTGGGTAAATGCGGTTGTCATTACAAAAAAAAAACGAATTGGTATTGGTCGAACAATATCGTCATGCTGGAGAAGGTTTCTTTCTGGAAGTCCCAGCAGGAAAAAAGGAACAAGGTGAAACATTTGAACAAGCGGTCGTTAGAGAAGTGAAGGAAGAAACTGGATATATTTCAATAGAAAAACCGATATTCCTTGGTGAATTTATGGTGAATCCAGCGACGCAAACGAACAAAATTAGAACGTACTTAATTGTCGATGCTTTCAAATCCTTTGAACAAGACTTAGAAGACACAGAAGAGATAAAGATATCATTGTATGATTTTCATCACTTTGGCAAGCAAATAACAACAGGGGAAATCAATACACAGCTTTTTACTGTCAGTGCTTATTATTTGGCGAAAAATTACATAGCAGAAAATAAAGATAGATAATTTTCAAAATAGAGAGGTGGAGAGAGTATGAATGTAACAATTGGGTTAATCTCGATAGGATTGGGTTTAGCTCTTATGGGTTATTTTTAAACATTAAGAAATGTTTGTTGGAGGGATGATGGTTGAGAAATGAGCAAGACATGATGGACGTAATCTTATCGACCGCAAAAGATGACGAACGTATTCGAGCTGTATATATGAATGGTTCGAGAACAAATCCGAACGTAAAAAAAGATATATTTCAAGATTATGATATTGTTTTTGTCGTAACGGAAACGATGTCGTTTATAAAAGATAAAACGTGGATCGACCGTTTTGGTGAACTTATTATGATGCAGGAACCTGACAAAAATGATTTCGGCATTGTACAAGACATCGATTTTCATAAATCATACGGATTTTTAATGCTTTTTACAGATGGGAATCGGATTGACCTTCGTATTGAAACAGTAGAAGTGATGGCAGAAAAGTACAAGAAAGAAAAATTGACTTTGCCGCTATTGGATAAAGATCATCTCTTACCGGCGATTAGTCCGCCTACCGATATCGACTATTATTTGAAGCCGCCTACAAAAGAGGAGTTTGATAGTTACACGAATAATTTCTGGTGGTGCTTGCAAAATGTTGCAAAAGGAATGTGGCGTGATGAACTCCCCTATTCCAAACTCATGTTTGAATATACGACAAGAGATGCGTTAGATAAAATAATCGCTTGGTGGATTGGGATACAATATGAGTTTCAAGTTTCGATAGGAAGTTTAGGAAAGTATGTGAAAAACTATCTTCCAAAGCAGTATTGGAACATGTATAAAGGCACGTATTCGAATGCAGAATATGATAATATGTGGGAATCTATTTTTGTTACGTGTCAGTTATTTAGAACATTGGCTCAAGATGTCGCAGCACATTTTAATTTCAGGTACCCTATTAAGGATGACAATAATATGATGAGTTATCTTAAACATGTGAGAAACTTGCCTTTTGATGCGAAAGAGATATATTAAATTTCCAGAATGAATGGAGGAAAAAGGATGGAAGTGTTTGCTGAATTTATAGCAGCGATTCAAAAAGAGGAACACCGTAATCGAACGAACGAAGTGTTAAGTTGGGTGTCTAAAAAATTCCCGCAGTTAAACCCGAAAATAGCCTGGAACCAGCCGATGTTTACTGATCACGATACGTTTATTATTGGGTTTAGTGTAGCAAAACAACATTTAGCTATTGCCCCTGAAAAAGTGGCAATTGATCGATTTGCCGAGAAAATTAAGGAAGCCGGATATGATCACACGAAAGAGATCATTCGAATCAAGTGGAATCATCAGGTGGACTACTCTTTGCTTGAGGAAATCATTGAATTTAATATAATTGATAAGGCTGATTGTACGAGTTTTTGGCGGAAATAAAGTATTGAAGGTTCTAGTAGAGATAGAATAAAAGAATACCGGGAAGGGAGATAAACGAGTGGATGATGGGGCTGAAAGCATAAGCGTAGAGAAGGAAAATCCGGTTTGGGTACAAAAGTATATCGACTCACCTGAACAACAAAAGAAATTATACAAACGAACATTACTCATTGTTGTTCTTTCACAAATTTTTGGTGGAGCAGGACTTGCTGCGGGTATTACTGTTGGTGCTCTTCTTGCCCAAGATATGTTAGGGACCGATAGTGTGGCTGGTCTTCCGATGGCTTTGTTTACTTTAGGATCAGCAGGGGCTGCGTTTTTAGTCGGACGACTTTCACAATCGTATGGGAGACGGCCGGGGCTTGCAACTGGGTTTTTAGCTGGTGGAATTGGAGCGCTTGGCGTTATTATAGCCGCAGTAACAAGCAATATTTTTCTTCTGTTTGCCTGCTTATTCATTTATGGAGCGGGAACGGCCACGAATTTGCAAGCTCGGTATGCGGGGACTGATTTAGCAAAGTCTACCCAACGAGCAACTGCTGTTAGTATTGCCTTAGTATCGACAACGTTTGGGGCTGTAGCCGGGCCTAATTTAGTTAGAGTAATGGGCAATGTCGCTGATTCTATCGGTGTACCGACATTGGCAGGACCATTTATATTAGCTGCGGCAGCGTATATACTTGCTGGTTTAGTCATTTTATTTTTTCTCCGTCCAGATCCTTTTCTTGTCGCTAAAGCGATAGCTGCTGCTGAGAAGACGACAGCTACGATAAGCGCAGAACCGAATTCTCGGGAAGAGATAGAGAAAAAGCGAAAGGTTAAAGCGGGCATAACAATTATGGTCGTTGCTCAGTTCGTGATGATTGCTATTATGACAATGACGCCTGTTCATATGGGGCATTATGGACATGGATTACAAGATGTTGGACTTGTAATTGGTTTTCATATTGGCGCGATGTTTTTACCTTCATTAGTTACTGGTGTTCTCGTAGATAAAGTCGGAAGAACGGTTATGGCCATAGCTTCAGCCATAACACTATGTCTAGCCGGAATGTTAGCGGCTTTTGGTCCAGCTGAGTCAATGTTTATGCTTCATACAGCTCTTATTTTGTTAGGAATTGGTTGGAACTTTGGTTTGATTAGTGGAACGGCACTTATTGTAGATGGAACAAGCACAGATACTCGTGCAAAAACACAAGGAACGTCAGATGTGTTAGTTGCCCTATCAGGTGCAGCGGGTGGAGCTATTTCTGGAATTGTTGTCTCGTATACTAGTTTTTCAACATTATCGATATGGGGAGCTGTTTTCTCATTGATTATCATTCCGGTTGTGTTTTGGAGTAAACGCGGAAGGAAGAAAAATGAATAGATTACTTGGCTTGCTCGTTTATTTTCTTATTGTTCTATTGATGCTAGCTAGTTGTGGTTTGGCTGATGGCGGAAAAGTAACGGCACAAGAAGTACTACAACAAAATGGCGAGGCAGATGTTTTTCAATATAATGGCTTTATTTACAGCAATATGACTGATGTGGAGTGGTTTCAAGAGGAAAAACAAAACTATCTAAAACATGATGAAATAGGAGCTGTGCGAAGACAATCAACGGATGCTAGAAGCTTTAAAGACTTTACCGCTACAAAATTGCCTGTTGGAACAACAATATATAGAGCAAGTAAAAATGAGAAGGATACAGGGATTTTGATTGTGGAATATGAAGGGGAAACTTTGTTTTATATGGAGTTATTAGAAGGGTAGAGTCTACATTTTAGCAGGAGCAGAAGGGCGTTTCTATTTGGAAATAGAACGCTCTTTTTTGAGTCACTAGCAAAATTCAAAATAAAGAAGAAAAAATTTCGTATTTTGCGACTTTTCATAATAAATTACGTCTTAAGGGAACTGAATTTTTTGGGGGGGATGAAGTTGCACGATTGTCTCATTTAATAGAAAGCTATCGGAAAGGAACAGTTGATGAGTTGTACCAAAAATCGGAAATATATAATGAAAATTAAATTTCATATTAAGGTGGAATGATATGCCTAAAATTGACAATATGTTAGCAATTCTATGGATGCTTCGTTCAGGTGAAAAAATTACTGCAAAACAAATTTCAGAAAAGTTAGAGATGAATATAAGGACTGTGTATCGTTATATTGATACACTTTCTACAAGTGGAGTACCTATAATTTCAGAACCGGGACATAACGGTGGATACACTTTATTGAACAATTTTATTGAAGCCCCTCTATTTTTTGATATTGAAGAGCAAACTGCACTATATCACGCTGCTGTTTTTGCAGAAGAAGCCGGATATTATGGAGGTGAAGCACTAAATAGGGCCATTTCAAAACTAAGTAAATACTCAAATCATGAGCAGGAAACAAAGGTAAACCAACATTTAACTAGTCTTGAAGTAATAAGTCCAGTAAGTTCGCTCTCTATCGAACCTTTTTTGAAGGAGTTGGAGCAGGCTGTAGCTGACGGGTACTCAGTAAAAATTCTTTACCATAAAAGTGGGGAAAAGCAAGTAAATGATAGATTGGTCGATCCGTACAGAATTATCTATTGGAATAATAAGTGGTATGTGATTGGATTTTGTCATCTTAGGAATGATATCCGTAGTTTTAGAGTAGAGCGAATTGAAAGTCTTATGCTAACCGAAAATAAGTTTAACCTGCCAGAAAACTTTTCAGCACGTGACTTTTTTATGAAAAGCCTCCTTCCAACTATAGAATATAAGGATGGGATTATTTCTTTAGTTATTAAAGGAAATACAAGCGCGTTAGATGATATTTGCCAACATTGGTTTTTAGGACGTTATTTACTAGAACGAACATCAAATCAAGCAGTTTTTCTTCTTGAAGAAGATATGATACATACATATGTACCTTATTTACTTTTGCCGTACAATAAATCTATTAAAGTTATTGAGCCAATAAGTCTTAAGAAAAGACTTGTTGAAGTTCTGTCGGAACTAATAAAATTTCATCAAGAATGATAACTTCCCTGACGCTAGCTGTCAGGGAAGTTATTTTATTATAGTTATATCAACGTGATTGGAGTGTTATTGGATGAAAACAAAAAAAGCTTTTCTTTATGTATTTAATACAATGTCAGACTGGGAATATGGATATTTAATTGCTGAACTACACTCAGGAAGGTATTTCAAAAAAGGTTTAGCACCTTTAAAAGTAACTACTGTAGGTGCTAATAAAGAAATGATTACTACCATGGGAGGACTTAGCATTAAACCAGATATTTCCCTTGATGAATGTACTCTTGAGAGTAAAGATCTTTTAATTTTACCAGGAGGGACTACTTGGAATGAAGAAATCCATCAACCTATCTTGGATAGAATTGGCCAAGCTTTAAAGCTTGGCACCATTGTTGCTGCAATTTGTGGTGCAACTGTGGCCCTCGCGAATATGGGATACCTAGATTCTAGAAAGCATACAAGTAATAGCTTAGATTATATTAAAATGGTATGTCCAAATTATAAAGGAGAAAAGTTTTATGAGTTAGGACCAGTTGTATCTGATGCGAATTTAGTTACGGCATCAGGAGTAGCTCCACTGGAATTTGCTATGGAAGTACTAAAAAAAATAGATGCATTTACACTAGATACATTACATTCATGGTATAACCTAAATAAGACTCATCAACCGGAATACTTCTTCGAGTTAATGAATTCAATAAATAAATGAAATAACTGAAAAGCTCAATTTCAACCTCAATAGATTTAATCCATGAAGATGATAGGAACGATACAGGGATTTTAATTGTTGAAGATGAAGGAGATGCTTTGTATGATATGGAATTGTTAGAGAGGTAGAAAAGAGCGGTTTTTCAGCACGCTCTTTTTCTTTTTAAAGAAATCGAATAGATGTCCTACTCACTAAGCATATACCCAATCACCCTATTTGTATCACTGTCAATTAAGATGGAAGGTGTACTAACCACACTGTCCTTATCATCTTCAAAAGAGACGGTCAAAACTTCTTTTCCTTCAAAGGTAGGATCTAATAATTCGTAATTATCATCAACAACAAGTTTTGAAACTTCGGCGGTCTGCCAATTTTTCTTTGCTGTTTCATTCCACCCTTGCTCGTTAATAAAATTCCAAGCCGTTTCTTTCACCTCATAATAGCTATCTGAATTACTTTCCATTGTTTCATTATTGAAACAGCCTCCTAGCAAAAGTACGATGAAGACGGTTATTGTTATAGTTATCATGTTTGTTTTCACAGTATTCCCCCCTTTTCTAATAAAACGTTGAAAATCGTATTTTGTTACAAGTTTATCTAATTTTATTGGAGAGGACTTCTAGGTTTATTGAAAACTATAAAAATAGTAAGCTAATAAATATAGGAGGATCGACGATGAAGTTTGACGCTATATGTAATACAATTACGTCTGAAAGATTGTTGTTAATATTGTTCCAGCCTTCAGATACAGCAGCAGTTACACACCTTTGTAATAATTATAATATTTATAAAAATACATTGTATTTACCATTTCCTTATTCTGAAGAAGATGCCTTAGCTTGGATTGCGAATCACCTCGACAACTATAATACTGACAAATCATATGAGTTTGCAATTACAGACCGCAGAACGGGGGAATTATATGGCGCCATTGCTTTAACGAATAACCACCACTTTAATCATGGTGAAATGGCATTTTGGATTGGGGAACAGTATTGGGGAAACGGGTATGCAACAGAAGCAAGTAAAGCCATGCTTACTTTTGCATTCACTGTTAAGCAGCTTCATAAAGTATTTGCTCGTCACTTTCATACGAATCAAGCTTCAGGTAAGGTGATTCAAAATTTAGGAATGACAAAAGAAGGAGTATTACGAGAGCATGTACAGAAGGAAAATCAATATTTAGATCTCGTATATTATGGGATGCTCCAACACGAATTCACAGGAAATTGTAAAGTATGGAGGAATCTATGATTAAAGCAGTCATTTTTGATTTAGACGGGACATTATTGAACCGAGACGCGTCAGTTAAACTGTTTATCGAGAAGCAGTATGAACGATTTTTCCCGTTTGTTGGTCATATCCCAAAAAAACGATATAAATCCAGATTTATTGAGTTAGATAACGGTGGGTATGTATGGAAAGACAAAGTGTATCAGCAACTAGTTACTGAATTTGAGATTACGGGTGTAACATGGGAAGCGTTACTACAAGATTATGAAAATGAGTTTAAATATAGTTGTGTGCCTTTCCCAAATCTCAAACCAATGCTAGAAACGTTAAATAAGAGAAACGTGTTGCTTGGGATGATAACAAACGGGTATGGTCAGTTTCAACTAGATAATATCAAAGCACTAGGGATCGAAGAATATTTTGATGTTATCTTAATTTCAGAATGGGAAAAAGTGAAGAAGCCGGACCGAGAAATATTTGAAAGAGCGGTTGAACGTCTTCAAGTGTTAGCCCATCAATGTGTATTTGTCGGAGACCATCCTGAAAATGATGTCCTTGCCGCTCAAAAGGTTGGGATGACAGCAATCTGGAAAATGGATGAACGATGGGATGGTGTAGAAGCAGACTTTAAGGTTGACGATATAGGAGATATTCCTCGTATTGTTGAAGAAATAAATAAAATGGTAGGTAAGGAAGAAAAAATAGTAAAGGAGAATGTTATGAAAAAGATTATTGACCCTTGGTTTACCGTTACCCCAATCGGTGAGAAAACATTTGCGATAAGTGAGTTTGGGCACTGGGAAAAAGTCCATTCTTTTTTGTTAATAGGGGAAAAGGAAGCGGCGTTAATTGATACAGGGCTTGGTATAGACAATATCAAAAGGATTACCGATCAAGTAACGGATTTGCCAATACGAGTCGTAACAACACATGTCCATTGGGATCATATCGGCAGTCATGGGGAGTTTGATTCCGTTTACGTACATAAAGAGGAAGAGGATTGGTTAGTAAACGGAATAAAAAAACTACCGATTGAGCAAATCAGACATGATGTAAGTCGAGATATTACGAAACCAACACCAGCATCATTTCAACCGGAAACTTATACCCCTTTTCAAGGGCAGCCAACAGGATTACTAGATGACGGTGATGTGATTGAACTTGGGAACCGAAAGCTAGTCATCTATCATACGCCGGGACATTCGCCAGGTCATATTTCGATTTTGGATAAAAGCAGTGGCTATTTATTTACAGGAGATTTGTTATATGATGAAACACCTGTGTATGCTTTTTTTCCGACAACCGACCCTGTCCAGCTTGTTCAATCATTAGAAAAAATAGCAAACTTAAAAAATGTAACAAAAATTTATGGGTCCCATAATACAATTGGACTTGAACCAAGTCTTTTAGATGAAGTGAAAAAGGCAGTTCAAGAGCTGAAACGACAAGACGTGATTAAGTTTGGAACTGGTATCCATACGTTTAATGGCTTTAGTGTGCAGTTTTAAAATAAAACTTCTTTTTAGAGTGGGTTTATATAAGGAGATACAAAGATGAGCATTGGTTTGATAGTATTTTTAGTGTCTTTGCAATTTTTGAGTATTGGCGTGGGAATTTACGCTTCTACGCAAGGGAAAAAAGGATGGCAGATGATTCGAATTTGGTCTGTTGTTGCTTTCTTTATTCTGCTAGTTTTTATTGTTTGGCATTTTACTAGAGCTTGATGGATGTCTTTGTGTAACGGACATTTATTACTCTATATTGTGAAAAAGAAGCGTTATTCATTTTTTATTGGACACCTGTTCCGTTAATTCCTCAAAATCGTGGTCAAAACCAAGCGTTTTCTATGATTTAGCGGAACTGATGTCCGGTAGCATTCTCAAAACGTTACTTTTTCTTGAAATAGCAGAACGTATGTCCGAACGCGTAAAGAATGATAAATGATTTTCTCAAGGCGTTGATTTTTAAAGGAGGAGAAATCATACTTTTCACGAATTAAGCTTTATCATAAAGGAGGTGATGGGGTGGAGGACATTGAAAAAAAGTCCGCCAATCTGATTATGAAAGCAAGTGACACACATGCGAGCGACATTCATTTTGTTCCGAGACGGAATGATGCTCTGATTCAATATCGCATTAATCAATCACTTGTCGACGGAGAAACGATTAGTCTTAGAGTGTTAGAGCGATTAATTAGTCATTTTAAATTTGTGGCTGGGATGGATATTGGCGAACGACGCAAGCCGCAAAATGGTGCAATGGAATTTCAGCATAACGGGATGACTATCAGTTTACGCTTGTCGACCGTTCCAACCATTTTTCATGAAAGTTTAGTTATTCGGCTTCATCCGCAAACCTCTTTTCTTACCCTCGAACAACTCTCATTATTTGCTTCACCTGTTCAAAAACTTCACAAACTTATTTCAAAAAAATCTGGTTTGCTTTTAGTGACTGGTCCAACTGGTTCAGGGAAAACGACGACATTATATACGATTCTTCAAACGTTAAAACTGAGTAGTGGTCGACAAGTCATAACGTTGGAAGATCCAGTAGAAAAGAAAAATGATTTGTTTTTGCAAATTGAAATGAATGAAAAAGCGGGGATTACATTTGCAGAAGGGCTTCGTGCGATTTTGCGTCATGACCCGGATATTATTATGGTCGGGGAAATTAGGGATGAAGAAACAGCAAGATTGGCCGTTCGGGCGGCGCTTACAGGGCATCTTGTTATTTCAACATTACATACACGTAACGCAGCAGGAGCTGTTATTCGGCTGCTTGAGTTTGGGATTCCGTTATTAGATTTAAAAGAAACATTGGAAGGTGTCATGGCACAACGTCTTGTTGTTCGATATTGTCCGTTATGTCATGGGAGATGTCATCGCTTTTGTACCAACTTGGGCAAAAGAAAACAAGTCGCGATTTTTGAAATTTTAATGGGACAACCGTTGGATTATTATTTGCATAATCAACAACAAGATGAAAAACAAACCTACTCAACACTACATTCAGAATTAAGAAAAGCAATTGCTTTAGGATTTATTTGTGAAACGGAGTGGAAAATATGAGAAAAAAGAAGTGGAAGGATAAGGATAAAGCAGAGTTTTTAAAACGGCTTGGTACTTTACTTGCCCAAGGCTATCCACTAGCAGAAGGTATCGAGCTTTTGACCGTGTACAAACCTCAACATGTAAAAGATGCATTGCGTTCGATTGTTTTAAAATTACGGTCGGGAACAACGCTGCACCAAGCATTAGAAGCCGAGAAATTTCCACAAGATGTGCTGCTATATTTATATTTTGCCGAACAAAATGGCGACACGAGTACAGGGTTAGTTGAATCAGGTGAGCTATTTTCAAAACGTGTCGATATGATAAAAAAAATAACCGGGTTGCTAAGGTATCCAGTCATTTTATTATGGGTCGTTTCGATGCTTACATTAGTCATGGTTAATTATTTGTTTCCACATTTTCAAAATATATTTTCAGTGATGGCAATGGAACCTCCTCTTATTACAAAGTTGTTTCTTTCCTTTATTGATTTTGTCCCTTTTATTTTTTGGGGAGGGAGTGCTTTCGTTACCCTTTTCCTCTGTTATTACTTCTTCATTTTCAGAAAATATTCCCCTCACGAAAAAGTACGCATACTGCAAAAAATACCTGGTGTGTCGACATTTACCGAATCCTTGATTACCTATTATTTTTCTTCCCAACTAAGCAGTTTGTTAAAAGGCGGTATTTCCATATTACATGCATTATCGATTTTCGAAGGTCAAAATTATATACGCTTTTTTAAAGATGAAGCGAAAAGTGTGAAAGAACAATTGCAAGAAGGATATAGTCTTGATGGTGTCATTGCCCAACGCTCGTATTATCAAGCAGACATGTCGCTAATTATAAAGCAAGGTCAAAGTCGAGGCAGGCTTGCATCCGAATTAAGACATTACAGCGACATGTTGTTTAGCTCAATTGAAGAAAATGTAAAAAAAACAGTGATGACGATTCAGCCGATTTGTTTTCTTCTTATCGGATCCGTCGTTTTGCTTATGTTTTTATCGATCTTACTTCCTATCTTTGGGCTGATTAATACCATGGGGTAGTTCTTTAGATGAATGAACACACCAATTTACAAGAAAATCCATCTAGTGCTTTGTTCTTTGTAAAGAGAAAGTAAACATAAATGTGTATTATGAATCATTTTGTAGAAGGAAGGAGGGAATTGAAAGAATATGTCAAAATCAGTACATGCGTTTTTAAAAACACACACTGGTGGTGATGTTCCTTTCTGGACAGTCCTCTTCCATTCTTAGTTCCTCAGTTGCCAACCTCTTGTTCTCTTTAATTTGATTCCTCGGTTTACAATCTTCATTTATGAAAAAGGAGTGGAATTATGAAAAAACTGTTGAAAAAGCAAGCTGGGTTTACGCTGATTGAAATGATGATTGTGTTGCTGATTATTTCGATTTTATTATTAATTGCTGTGCCAAACATGACGAAAAACACGGCAGTCGCGGGTGATAAAAGCTGCGATGCTACGATTAAGTTGCTTCAAACCCAAGTAGGTGCGTATGAAGTGGAAAAAGGAAGCTTGCCGGCAAGTTTACAAGCGCTGCAAGACGAAGGGTACGTGGACAATATTACTTGCCCGAATAATGAAACTCTATCATTAAATACTAATGGTGTAGTGGTGAAATCACCATCTAACTAATGGACATGAACAAACATGAAAAAGGCTACACGATGACAGAATTGATTGTAACTTTAAGTATTATCATGATGATGAGCTCACTAGTCACATTAACATTTAGTCCTCTTCAAAAGGCACAGCAAAAAGAGCATTTTCTCCATGAATTCAAAAATGACCTCTATTTAACCCAACAGCTTGCGATCTCAACTGGGAACCCCACGACATTATATATTCGTACAACGAACCACACATATTCCATTAACCAACAAACAAAACCTCTTTATACTCGAACATTTGATTCTACGATTTCTTTTGAAAAAGGGACATTGTCATTTACAGATGTCATTTACCATTATAACGGCAATATTAGCAAATCTGGTACATTGTTAATGACGATTGACGGTACTCGTTATCGAGTCGTGTTTCTCCTTGGGAAAGGGAGGTTTTACATTGAAAAAATGTAGCGGATTTACGTTAATGGAAGTCGTGATGGCATTAAGTATTGTCATGATGATGACAAGCTTTTTATTGCCTGTATTATTGAAAGTGTATCAAGAAAACAGGACGATTCAAGAGCAGACATGGGCAAATGTATATGTTCATAAAACACTACAAGAATGGTTATATGATGAAAAAACACTCCTCGCTTCATTTACCATCCAACAAAAAGGAACAACGTATGAGGCAACTTCCAAAATGGAAGCTAATCAGGTGGAATTTTGTTTAACTTGGATAGGAAGAAACAGTCGAAGTTATGTGACATGTCAATATGCGAAAAAAACATGAAGCAGGAATGACGCTACTAGAAGTATTGATTGCGTTGTTTATTTTCCTTTTAGTTCTCCCCTTATTTCCTCTTGTCATTCATGTAGTCGCCACTTCTCTATCCTCGGACCGATTACACGAATATGAAGTCGAGTTGTTCTACACACAGCTTGCAATGGAAGTGCGTGAAGCAAAACAAGTGAATGTCCAAAACAACATCATTCGGTTACAAAAATGGGATGACTCGCTCGTGACGATTGAACCGTATGGAACAAGAATCAGGCGGCGTGTTAACCAAACAGGGCATGATGTTTTATTACAAAATGTTGAAATGGTTTCGTTTGAAAAGACAAACAATGGTGTCATCGTGTCTGTTGGCTCATCGAAAAAAAGCTATGAAAGAAGGCTGTCGCAAGCAGATGTTTTCGAGTAACAATAAAGAGGCAGGTTTTATCCTGCCTCTCACTTTAATTATCATGTTCCTCTTGTCCGCTGTTGTGTTATTTGAAGTTCGCGATTTTATGCATAAAAGGATATTTTATGAAAAGCAACAGGAGTTATTTACGATCGAATCCTTATTGCAAATGGCAGCAGTTGACCTTGTTGATAGGATGAACGAAGCTGTGGTGGAAACGACAGGAACATTTTCTTATGAACATGGCTCAGCACACTACTGGATGGAACCAGTAACTCATGATACAGTATATATACAAATGACAATGGAGACGAATGCGAAAAATAAAAGGCTTGTTCGGATTACGTATGATGTAGAAAAAAAGAAAATCACTCATTGGTGGGAGGTAACTAAAGGATGATGGTTTATTTTACAGGCTTTATGGGGTCTGGCAAAAGTACGATTGGCAGTATTATTGGGAAATGCTTGGATTATCAAGTCATTGATACAGATGACTATTTGCAAAAGAAATATGGAAAATCAATTTCTGACTTATTTGCTAAGTATGGAGAAGAGAAGTTTCGTGATTTAGAGTCAGCAGCATTAAAAGAAATAAAAGATGAATTCCTCATTGTGACAACTGGTGGTGGAATGGTGATGAGAAAAGAAAATCGTGATTTTATGAAAGAAAACGGATTTGTCATTTTTTTAGATGTAAGTCTCGACCAAATTTTATACAGGCTTGAAGGTGATACGACTCGCCCCTTAATGCAAAAACCACTACAAGAAATTGAAGCTTTATATTTAGAAAGACAACCGCTTTATCGTGAAGCGGATTTAATTGTAGATATCGACTCGTTAAATATACCGCAAATTGTCCAATTGATTACAGATGAAGTGTATAAAGTAAGTGAAGCTAGGGGATACTGTTCGTAAAACGATTGTTTTCGAATAGGAGTGTTTTGCGATGTCGTTTAACGATATTGTCAAATATATAACCCAGCAGTTCGTCACGTACGTCGACCAGCCAAGCGAGAAAAGAAAAGAGCTTCGACAAGAACGAAAAAGTACGAGGTCTCCGATGCATTATCAAATGTTTGGAATGGTGCCATTGGCGTTATCGATTTTCTTTAAGAATTCACGGTCTAAGCGAAACAAATAAAAAGGTGGCATCTAGTTGCTGCCTTTTTTATTTTCTAAAATGGTAACGGACATCTGTTCCGTTATTCCGGTGAAAACCGCGTATTTGCTTTTTTTACGGACGTGTGTTCCGCTATTGATGAGATTAGAATAGGTAAGAATTCATTCGGAATTGTCACCATTAACGGAACAGGTGTCCGTTAGCTTTTCGAAATCGCGTGTTTTTACTAAAATAACGTACTGGATGTCCGAATGCTTGTTCATCATCCGGAAAAATGGCAAATTAGCGAACTTCTTTAAGATATCGGATAAAAGCAAAGAAAACATAGAAAAAAACATTATTCTTTTTTCCTATTTATATTATAATGATGGTGTAATAGAGGAAAAGGGGTGAGCCATCCAATGGATCAAACATTAAAAATAACAAATGTATTATCAGACCCTACTCGATTTTCCATTTATCAGTATGTGTCAAGGATACATCGCGAAGTAACGGTGCAAGAAATTGCGGAGCATTTTAAAATTCACGCAAATGTTGCTCGGCTTCATCTTTCGAAATTGGAAGACGTGAAAATGCTTGTTTCACATACTCAAAAAACAGGGAAAGGTGGCCGACCAAGTCGGACATACCAATTATCCGAAGAAGTTGTTAGCTTACAGTTTCCGTATCGTGATTATCAACGTCTTGCTGAAATGTGTTTGGAAACATTAGTTGAATTTGGAGAGCAAGGGCAAGTCGTTCTTAATAAAATTGGTTTGAAATATGGAAGAGAGTTAGCTGGAAATTATTTAGCGTATCTCGGCAAACAAGTTGAAGACTTATCGACAAAACAAAAATTAAGTTGTGTTGAAACAATTGCTCAAAACCAAGGTTTGAGTCCTGAGTTGGCATTTAATGAAGAAGAGCGAAAAGCCACCTTTTCTATTTACAATTGCACGTTTAAAGAATTAATTCAAGATTATTCAGATGCCCTATGTCCGCTTCATCATGCATTAATTCAAGGAATATTTCAATATTTCTTTGGGGATATTACAATACAAGAAGAGCATTTAATGACAAAACCAGAGTGTGACACTTGTCAATATAAAACGGTATTAACGTATTAAAAACGAGGATACCAAATTATTGTCATACATTAAATATTTACAAGTGCTTTCATTCTCATATATAATATAACATGTATTATGCTAAAAATGATGCCAACACAACATTTGTGTTAGTTTTATTGAATTGATAGAGAGAAGGAGGGGACAGTTATGGATCGCATGTTTCGTGTCTTGAGCTTCTGGACGGGTATCTTCGCAGTATTATTCTTTGTTGGAGATATGTACAACATGGCTCTCTTATTCTTCGCGCAAACGGGTGGATTGTTAGCGCTAAGCTATTTAAACCTTTCTGAGCGTGTGTATATTTATATTTTCGGTGCTTATTTAACAGTATTCTTTGTAGGATTTACATATTATTCTACATTCCTGTTACAACCAGGCGTCGGAGGTCACTAAAAACGTGTGTTTTACATACAAAAAGCTGAGTTCTCTTTTTGAGAAGCTCAGCTTTTTTGTTTTTGGATATGCGTGTCTAAAGGACAGACCTGCTTTTTATTAAGGGTTCTATTAGATATTTCAGTGAAAAAGGAATCAAAGTGTCTAAAAGGAGTGTTCTATTAGACACTTCAGAGTGAAAAAACATGTAAAGTGTCCAATAGGAAAGCTCTAATGTACAGTTCTCAATAATCTAACAAGAGTTTTGTCCTTTATCATGGAAAAAAGAATTCCCACCTTCACCATCGTCGCTACATCCCTTTTGTTTGTTTAATGACATAAAAATACGTGCTCATTGTTAAAAGCGACCGGATCGCACGGTTCCTTTTGCTTTCTGCAGAAAAAGGATCTGGGTTATGGTGGTCTTGCAAATAAGAAAGGATGTCTGCTTCTAATAGAAATTTATCCTGGGTGTTTACATATTGTAGCTGAAAGCCAAGCTCTGTTCCCATTTCAATTAGAGCGTCTAAATGTATATGAGTTGTTAAATCCATCTCACCAGGGTGTAAAAGTGGATTTGTTATCATCTGATGCTCATAATAGCCACGTAAGCTGCCATCTTTTCGCTCTGGTTGTTCCCAGTCTTTCTTTGTATAACCATAGTCTAAAGTGAAAATAACGGCCTGTTCGACCCAGTCGGCTAGGTGTTGAACCCATTGTTTCATGGCGAGTGGGATTTCAATGCGTTGTCCTTCTTGCAGTGGGGGGCCGTATTGGTGTAGCCACTCATGTAGCTCTGCGCGGTCACATTTTGTTTTCACTTCTTGTAATAAACTGTTTTCATCCATTGTGATTTTTATTTCATATAATTGACCATGCTCCCACGAAACGACATCAACAGGGAATGCATCAAGCAATTCGTTGGAAAACACAATTCCTGAAAACGGCTTTGTTTGAAACTCATCAATAGAACGATAATAATGAACATTACGATGTTCTTTTAGCCGTTGTTTTTGTTCGTGTAAGTGATATGGACTAGTTTCTACAATGCTGTATGTAAGTTCTTCATAAGTCGCGGGGCACAGCTCTTTTATTTTTGTTAAAACATCAAAGGCAAACCGACCGGTTCCTGCACCAAATTCACAAATATGAAATGGAAGAGGAGTGGATTGCCATATATCAATAAATTGCTGGGCAAACACTTCAGCAAATACGGTACTGACATTACTGCTCGTATAAAAATCACCGGTCTTTCCGACTTTTTGTTTTTCTTTCATGTAATAGCCGAATTGTGGATGGTAAAGGGCTAAGCTCATAAATTCGGAGTACGATATTTGTTTTTGTTCATTTGCCTTGATAGAAGCAATAATATAGTTCAACAACATAGTTAAATCCCTTTCATCTTTAGCGTCAAATAGGTTAACATCATTGACATAGTGTTAACCAATATTTTATAATTTTGTATGTGGATGCTAAGGAAAAGGGAGTCCCCCTCCCCCTATACATTCATGCTTGTTTTACAATTTACTCCCCATTGACCTCCGTTTGAGGTCCTTTTTTTATGCGGTTTAAAATCCAGATAAAAAGGGATTTGAGTCCATTTCATTTCCAATCGTTGTTGTTGGGCCATGACCAGATGCGACAACAGTTTCTTCTGGTAATTCTAATAATTTCGAATGGATACTTTGTAAAAGTTGTTCATGATTTCCGCCTGGTAAATCGGTACGACCGATGCTTCCTGAAAACAAAGCATCACCTGAGAAAACTATGTTTTCTTTTTCGAAGTAATAAGATATACTTCCAGGCGAGTGCCCCGGTGTGAAGAAGACGGTAAATGTAAATGGTCCGACAGTAATGGGTTCCTCTTTTACAACTAAATGGGAAGCTTCTTTCATTTTCACTTCTTCATCACCCATAAAGTACATCGAACCATTTTGGGCCGGGTCGCTTAACCAGCCTTTTTCATTTTCGTGTAGATAGACGGGGATGTCCCATTTCTCACGGATGAAATCAACAGCGCCAATATGGTCAAAATGAGCGTGCGTTAATAAAATAGCGACTGGTGTATATTGTTGCTCGGTTAAAAAATTTTGCAATTGCTCTGCGTTGCCACCTGGATCAAAGATGACCGCTTCTCCTTTGTCATTAGATAGGACATAACAGTTCGTTTGTAATGGTCCTAGTGGAATTTGGTGTATATTCATATGAGTTCCTCCATTGCAATCATTTGGTTCTTATTTTACACTTTACGAAAAGGATGTTCAAAGGAAGTGTGACAATGACCGTATTTTATGCGATTGAATGGAAGCAAAGTGGGGAAGATATGGAATGGGACTCCTTTTACGAAGCGTTGTTTCTTGTTGCAGTTCCACTTGATGAAGCAGACGATATGTTTATTTATCAATCTAATCAAGAAGCAGATGAAGCCGCTTTGTTTTTAGAAGACTTTGGTTTGCTTGAGGCAAGTCATACTGTATATCAGCTGCACAATCCACTAGTTGAAGATCGCTTTTCTGATTATGGGTTTACTTCAAATTTGAATCGTTGTTATTTATATGAAGAATTAGTGCTACCGTTTATCATTACAAGCGGGGAGAAACAACAGATAGATATGGCGTTATTGCAAATTAAAGAAGACTTAATTGCCCTTGACCAAGCAGAGTCGCCTGTTCTTTTTATTGATAAACAAATGAAGGAATTAATGCAAGGATATGCGGATGCTTATAAGATTACGATTTCATTTTTACTCTCGACAAATAGGATAAATACGAGTAAAATGGAATAGATTCGTCCATTCTATAAACAAATGGTAAGAATGTTCATAAAAAATTCATAGTATCATTTCAAAAGAACGCTTATACTAATGATAGCTACGTGTGTACATAAGGGGGGAACAATCAATGTTTTTAGCCATTAATTTTCTACTTGTCGCTATCCTCTGTGCGATCGGATTAATTCGTGAATTCCGTAAAAAGAATTTCTTTGCGGTAGGATTTGCAGGACTATCTGTAGCTGTATTCGGATGGTTCGCAGTGATGACGATTTATTCAATCCTTACAACAGGAACAGGTGCACCAGTTGCCCACTAAAAAAAGAAGCTCAATTCAGTTGATGAATTGAGCTTCTTTTTTTGAACATATATGATATAGCAGTGAAGCTTTGATAGTTTATTCGAAAAGAAGCTCCCGTGTTTTTCTTTATTGACTCTCACGTTGCGTTATCCTTTATTGTCAGTAGTAATGACAGAGCGAAAGGTGTGTGTTGCATGAAAGTTATTGTTGAAAATACGATGGAACAATATGAAACGATGTTTGCGATGACTGAAGGCAGAGAGGATTATTTTCGGTATACGATGATGAAGCCGTTTGAACCGATGTGGAAGACGATACAAGTCCCACTACAACCGAAACAACATGGGGGTTATGATGTATTAATGGCCGTTGACATGCTCGGCTATATGCCAGTATTTGAAGAGGAAAAAGGGCGGGAAGCGATAGCAAAGTTAAAAGAAATAAACGCACTTCAAACGGCTAAAGCTACGTTGCGATTATGTGTTGAACGGATGAAGAAAAAAGACATAGAGGTAAAGACAAATGAACTGAGGTTTGGAATATATATTGCTAATCCAGAAAAGCTCAAATTGCAAAAAGGCTATTGTGGGTTTGGGGGGATTCCTGGTTTTATTCACGTGTCTATTTTTCCGAATTCTTATAATATCCCTAGGCTACCTGCAGTGATTGCCCATGAATTTCACCATAATATTCGCTTTTCCTATTTTGACTGGGACCATGGCAATGTTACAGTTGGTGATTATTTAGTGATTGAAGGGCTGGCTGAATCGTTTGCAAAAGAATTGTACGGAGAACACTTATTAGGGCCTTGGGTCACATCTATCGATAAAGATGATTTGCTGTATTCGCTTGCTGTTATTAAAGAAAATCTCGGTGTGAAAGGTTTTGCGGAAGTGAGTAGTTATATGTTCGGGGATGTGTTTGCTAAAGAACAAGGCTATTCTCCAGTAGGCTTGTCACCGTTTGCAGGATATGCGGTAGGGTATGAACTAGTTCAATCATTTATGAGAGAAAATGGCATTGGGATAGAGGAAGCAACATTCTTATCGACAAAGGACATTATTGGGAATTGTAGGATGTTTGAGTAAGTAAAACAGGATGTTATGGAATTAAGGACACCTGTTCCGCTAAATGAACGTAAATGACGATTTATTCGATGCTATCGGGCGTACGTTCCGTTAAATGAGTAAATGATCCACTTTGACACTTTTTTTCCCTGTTAACGGAATGTATGTCCGTAGGGCAATGAACAAGACTCATTTTACATGAAATAGCAGAATGATTATCCGTTACGGTTAAGTGTGAAATATCTCAAGAAAAATCTACCAATTTATTCCTCCATATATTATACTTTTAAAAACAAAAGGGGGTAGCAATGGTGGAAGGTTGTTTTATCTGTCAAAAACATAGCGGTACGATTCAAACAGCGGGAAACACGATTTATGAAAATGAGTTTGTTTATGTTGGTCACATCGATAACGGAGAAAATCCTCATTATTTAGGACATGTCATGATTGATTTAAAAAGACATGCCCCGACGTTAGCGGATATGACAGAAGTGGAATCGGCTGCCTTTGGGAAGATGATGTCTGCGGTTAGTAAAGCGTTAATGGAAACGGAAAAAGCAGAGCATGTTTACTGCTATGTTTTAGGTGATGCTGTACCCCATCTTCATATGCATGTTGTGCCCCGATATCCGAACACGCCAAAACAATATTGGGGGCCTAATGGGGTTTATGACTGGGAAGAAGATCCAATGGGGAACAAAGAAGATGTACGAGCACTTTGTGAACGATTAGCAGCGTACTTCAAAAACATAACATGAGGAAAGTTGAACAATCGAGTTGGGTAGGAGATCAACGAGATTTTATTGATGCCCCACATGTTTTCAGTCAACAACATATTAGTATCGGACGGTATGGTGGAAACTCAGCAGCAGGACAAACGAAAAATGAAGATGGATGTTTAGTTTGGTCTCATCCGATACAAGGCTGGGAGTTTAGTATTGTAGTAGATGCTCACCATACAGCAGAAAGTGCAAATTTGATTATTCAATATATAAAAGAAAACGAAGAGGTTCTTCTACAAATCTTTTCGAACGACAATGTACAAAAGATGTTTACACAACTCGATGCTAAAATTATCTCATTATTTCAATCTGAATCATTTATTCGTCGTTGTGAACGGGTAAATGGAGAAGCCTCATGTTTACTTATTGCTAGAAAAGAAAGCTATGTGTGGTGGTTTTCTGTTGGAGATTGTGTCCTTTTTGTTTTTCATGATGATTTCGCAGCATTACAACAGTTTCAAGTGAATCAACGCCAATTTTTTGAATGGATCGGGAAAGAAAATACGTTTGCACAGACGGTTCCTAGTTATAGTCATGGCATTCGTCAGCTTAGAAAAGGGTGGAACACACTTTTTTTAACGACAGATGGAATCATCGAATGTCCTAGTGAACCGTACAATGACCCAGTTTTAATTCAAAAGGAGTTGGAGCGGAAGTCTCTTGAAGAAGGGGTGCTAACATTGTTTGAAACGATACGAAAAAACAATGTAAGAGACAATACAACAATAATCACGTGGAAAGTTTATGTGGAAGAAGAAGGCATGAAACCTTCACAATAAAACAGCGTCCATTTGCTTTCAAAAAATACAAAAGAAGCCGTGAGTCCAATCTATCACGGCTTCTTTCTTTAGTGAGGGAGTATAAAAAATTTGGTCTAGCAATGAAGCATTGAAAGCTTATTCTTGAAAGAAAAGACGCTCCCGCGTTTTTCTTATTGTTGTAAATAAAACATCCCACCATTGATGACTTTTACTTTTACAACAGGTTCATATTGACTTCGTAATGCTTCTTTTTCAATGTCATAGCTTTCTGGTAATTCCTCAGTATCTTCATAAAATTGGTTTAATAAATGTAAGTCTTCATCCCACCGTTTTTTTGCTTCTTCTGCCCATGTTTTATCTTGCTCGTCAATAAATGTTCGAATGACTTTTTCTAAGCGTAACATCCCACTTTTTGGCGTGATAAGCGGTGAAAGCTTAAAACAAAAATCAGGTATATTCGGAGTGAGCTCCCGTTTTATCATGTTCTCATAAAAATTCGGTATCATAGCCCCGTTAATTAAATTTAACCCGAGTGATAACAAAACATCTTTTTTTCGATCGCATTGAAAGGAAATCTTCGTATTCATACAAACCCATGGTTGAAGTGGTGTCATTTGTCTTTCCTGTGTTTGCACCTGGACTTGTTCATATAAACGAATAAAGCCCCCAAGCTCCTGTGTCGATTGAAAGATTTGATGGAGGCGAGGAGAGCCGAAATGGATTAGCTCGCCTCTTATATCGTCAGGTGCTTTTTCTTGGTTTGTAATTAACGTCATTTTCATCGGGTTCGGTTCGCCACCGGTTTTTTCTAAGTAGTGCCAATAAAAAGGCCGGTTCATTAATGCTTTATCTAATTCTATCGATAATTGAACTTGCATATATCCTTCTTGTTTTTCAATGACTGGACTTTGATTGGCTGTAAAATAACGTTCAAGAAAATGATTAATTTGATGCTGTTGCACGTTCATCTCCCTCCTCAAGCTCTTCTTTTGCCACTTCATTTATAATCGCTGTTAAATGGTCCATCTTTACTTTGATCTCACCATCTGAATCAGAGTGATACAAAATTTCTTGAATATGGTCTTCGAGTGAAGGAAGCTCTAGCTTTGATAAAATATCATCTAATTCACCGATCACACTTTCAAACAAATTGATTTTTTCATAGAGAAGAGAAAGGATATGCTGCTCAATTGTATTTTCCACGGCAAAATTATAAATGCGAACATCTTCTTTTTGACCGAGACGATGAATTCGGCCAATCCGTTGTTCAATTCGCATTGGGTTCCATGGAAGGTCATAATTAATAATATGACTACAAAATTGTAGATTAATCCCTTCACCACCCGCTTCTGTTGCAATTAATACTTGGGCATGATTTTGGAATAGTTGGCGCATCCAGTCTTTTTTACCACGTTTAAAGCCTCCACGGAATGGGACAGAGGAAATGCCATTTTGTTTTAAAAACCATTGTAAATACAATTGAGTTGCTCGATATTCGGTGAAGATAATCACTTTCCCATCAATTTGTTTTATAATCTCTAACGCTTTTTCCGCTTTTGAATTGACGGAAATATTGCCAATCATCTCCATAAAAGATTCAGCTTGAGGAATGGTTTTATTATCTTCCTGTGCTTTTTCAATCATATTTTTTAAGGTCATAAAGGCGGCTTCACGACTAGAACAGATTTCTCGTTGCAATGTGAGCAATGCAAAATGATTGGTAAGAATATCTTTATTTTCCTTTAAAGAAGAGATCGCATCATAAAGCTCGCGTTCTTCTTTGCTAAATGTGATTGGTACCGTTTCAACAATCCGTTTTGTCCAAGTGATACCCGTTTCTTCACGGCGATTGCGGACCATCACTTTATTAACCAATTCTCGCAATTGTTCTTCGTTTTTCGGTGAGCGCTTTCCTGAACGGTATGATTTTTCAAACGATGATAAATCACCAAGGTGACCTGGTTTTAATAAAGATACGAGATTAAAGATTTCTTCGAGTTTGTTTTGCACTGGTGTTGCTGTTAATAGCAGACAAAACTTTTTCTTTAGCTTTTTCACAAATTCATAATTTTTCGTTTTCGGATTTTTTAATTTGTGAGCCTCGTCAATAATGATGAGATCATAGTCTTGTTCCATGACAATGTCATAGTGAGGCTGTCGTTTCGCTGTATCCATCGACGCGACAACAACATCAAACTGTTCCCACACATACGCTTTCTTTTGCGCGACTGCCGGAATATGAAACTTTTGATTTAATTCATAAGCCCATTGTGAAACAAGAGAAGCGGGAACGAGAATGAGTGCTTTCTTTACAAGTCCTCGAATCATATATTCTTTTAAAATAAGGCCAGCTTCGATTGTTTTTCCTAGCCCTACTTCATCCGCTAAAATCGCTTTTCCATTCATTTTTTCAATAACCGTATTGGCAACTTCAATTTGATGTGGGTACGGTTCAAGCTGTGGTAGATGCTTGGGTGCTTGTAAGCCTTGAAACTCTGGAACAGCTAAATGTTGTTCTGCTTCATAGGCAAGTTGAAACAACTCCCAATTGGCCCATGGCCCGTCCTCATCCAATCTTTTTATAAATTCATCTTGCCACGATTGAGAAAATTCAATTTCTATGTTCATGGCGATCATCCTTTCTAAAAAAAATAGTATTGCCTTCTTAGTCAGCAATTGGTAGGATATTATTATATTTAGTATGGTCAAAATAATAAATTTTATAAAAAAATCGTATATAGGCGAATGAAAGTAAGGGGAGAGACTGCAAAATGTTCGTAAAATGCAGCGCCGAAGGAGCAAGCGAAAGCGAATCTCTCAGGCAAAAGAACTCTTACTCGACGCAACTCTGGAGAGCGTTCAAAATGAACCACCCACGAAGACATTTCTTACGAAAGTAAGAAAGAAACTTTCTGGTAACAGGACAGAGGAATACAAAGAATATTTGTATTTCTCTGTCTTTTTTTTCGTTTTTTGAGTGGGATCTAGAGAATTAAGCCGTTTGTTTTCGCTGACAATACATAAAAACGAAGGAGGACAAATGTATGGCAAATGGAAACCAAACTCCGTTGTATCCGTTGTATGAACAATATGGTGGAAAGACGATTGATTTCGGTGGCTGGGATTTACCTGTTCAGTTTTCAAGTATAAAAGAAGAGCATGAAGCAGTTCGTACAAAAGCAGGATTGTTTGATGTGTCTCACATGGGGGAAGTGGAAGTAACAGGAGAAAAAGCCCTTGAGTTCCTTCAATATGTGATGACAAATGATGTTTCTAAACTTCAAGACAATCAAGCTCTTTATACGGTAATGTGTTATGAAAACGGAGGAACCGTTGATGACCTTCTCGTATACAAAAAGAAAGACAATGAGTATTTGCTTGTTGTGAATGCAGCTAATATTGAAAAAGACGTTGCTTGGTTACTAGAACATAAGGTAGAAGGAGTATCTGTTACGAATAAATCAGATGAGTTTGCTTTACTTGCTTTGCAAGGACCAGTCGCAGAACAAGTTCTACAACGGTTAACAGATGTTGATTTATCAGCGATTCGCTTTTTCTGGTTTGCTGATAATGTGACAATCGCAGGAAAACAAGTTCTCGTTTCAAGAACAGGCTATACAGGTGAAGATGGATTTGAGCTTTACTGTAAGGCAGAAGACGCAACGAGATTGTGGAAAGCTATTTTAGAAGAAGGGAAAGAAGACGGTGTTCTTCCATGTGGCTTAGGCGCACGTGATACCCTTCGTTTTGAAGCGAAACTCCCGCTTTATGGGCAAGAACTAACAAAAGAAATTTCTCCGCTTGAAGCAGGAATCGGCTTTGCGGTGAAGCTGAACAAAGAAGCTGATTTTATCGGGAAAGAATCATTAAAGAAACAAAAAGAAGACGGCTTGACTCGTAAATTAGTCGGGATTGAAATGATAGATAAGGGCATCCCAAGAACAGGATATGAAGTGTTTGTCCAAGATAACAACATTGGGACGGTGACAACAGGAACACAATCACCAACATTAAAACGAAATGTTGGATTAGCGTTATTGCAAAAAGAATTTACAGAGCTTAACCAAGAAGTCGAAGTTCAAGTAAGAAAAAAACGATTAAAAGCCAAAGTCGTAAAAACACCATTTTATAAACGATAAGGATGAGGGGGAAAATCAATGTCATTTCGATATTTACCAATGACGGAAGAAGATAAAAAAGAGATGCTCGAATCAATCGGGGTCCAATCGATTGAGGAGCTATTTTCAGATATTCCAGAAGATATTCGATTTAAAGGACAGTTAAACATTAAAGAAGCGTTAACAGAGCCAGAGCTTGTACGATATTTACAAGGGTTAGCGAATAAAAATACAAATGTAAAACAAAAGCCGTCCTTTTTAGGAGCAGGTGTATACGAGCACTATATTCCATCTGTTGTTGACCATGTTATTTCACGTTCTGAATTTTATACGGCGTATACACCGTATCAACCAGAAATTTCTCAAGGCGAATTACAAGCGATTTTTGAATTCCAATCGATGATTTGTGAATTAACAGGGATGGATATAGCCAATTCATCAATGTATGATGGACCAACGGCATTAGCAGAAGCAGCGATGATGTGTGCAGGTCAAACACGTAAGAAAAAAGTGCTTGTATCCAAAGCTGTTCATCCTGAAGCAAGAGATGTTTTAAAAACAAACGCTAAAGGTCAAAACGTTACGGTTATTGAAGTGGATATTGCCGATGGGATAACAGATCTTGACGATTTAAAACAAAAATATGATGCAGAAACCGCTTGTGTCATTGTTCAATATCCAAACTTCTTTGGTGCGATTGAAAATTTAGCGGCGATTGAAGAAATTACGCACGCTGAAAAAGGCATGTTTGTCGTTTCTAGTAATCCGGTTTCGCTTGGTGCGTTAAAATCACCAGGTGAATACGGGGCAGATGTTGTTGTCGGAGATGCGCAACCATTTGGGATTCCGACTCAATTTGGCGGACCACATTGTGGTTATTTTGCCGTTACAACAAAGCTAATGAGAAAAGTACCTGGTCGTTTAGTAGGTCAAACGGTTGATGATGAAGGTCAACGTGGATTTGTGTTAACACTGCAAGCACGTGAACAACATATTCGTCGTGAGAAAGCAACATCAAATATTTGTTCAAACCAAGCATTAAATGCTTTAGCCGCTTCTGTGGCCATGAGTGCGATTGGCAAACAAGGCGTACGTGACATGGCGGTACAAAACATTCAAAAAGCAGCATATATGAAAAAGCAATTGCAACAACAAGGGGTAACGATTGCGTTTGCGGCACCAACATTTAATGAATTTGTTGTCAAACTCAATGCATCCGTTGCCGACGTAAATGCAAGATTGTTTGAAGAAGGCTTTATTGGTGGTTATGACCTTGGCCGTGATTATCCTGAATTAGCTGGCCATGTTTTATTATGTGTAACGGAAATTCGTACAAAAGAAGAGATTGACCAATTTGTGAATGTACTTGGGAAGGTGAATAACGAATGAAGGATCAGCCGTTAATTTTTGAACTTAGCAAAGAAGGAAGAATTGGACATAGTTTACCACCTTGTGATGTAGAAGAAATAGCGTTAGAGGATGTAATTCCTGCTGAATATATACGAACTTCTGAACCAGAATTACCGGAAGTTTCTGAGCTGCAATTAATGCGTCACTATACGGCTTTATCAAAGAGAAACCATGGTGTAGACTCTGGGTTTTATCCGCTTGGTTCTTGTACGATGAAATACAATCCGAAAATTAATGAAGACGTTGCACGTTATGATGGCTTTGCACATATCCACCCTCATCAAGAGGAGTCTCAAGTTCAAGGAGCACTGGAATTATTATATGAATTACAAACATCTTTAGCTGAAATTACGGGAATGGATGAAGTGACATTACAACCAGCAGCAGGCGCCCACGGTGAATGGACTGGATTAATGTTAATTCGGGCGTTCCACGAAAAAAATGGGGATACGAACCGGACGAAAGTCATCGTACCTGACTCAGCCCATGGTACAAACCCAGCTTCTGCAACGGTGGCCGGCTTTGATTCCATTACCGTTCGAACAAATGAGCAAGGCCTAGTTGACCTTGACCATTTACGTGAAGTAGCTGGTCCAGATACAGCTGCATTGATGTTAACAAACCCAAATACGCTAGGTTTATTTGAAGAATATATTGTGGAAATGGCCAAAATCATTCATGATGCAGGTGGAAAATTGTATTATGATGGAGCAAACTCTAACGCGATTTTAGGAATTGCGCGTCCAGGAGACATGGGATTTGATGTTGTTCACTTAAACTTGCATAAAACATTTACTGGCCCACATGGTGGAGGCGGACCTGGTTCAGGCCCTGTCGGAGTGAAAAAAGATTTGATTCCGTTTTTACCAAAGCCAGTTATTGTGAAAAAAGGAGACGTGTACGGATTTGACTACGACCGTCCAGAATCAATTGGTCGAGTAAAACCGTATTACGGAAATTTCGGCATTAATGTCCGTGCGTACACATACATCCGCACGATGGGACCTGAAGGATTACGTCTTGTATCTGAATATGCGGTCTTAAATGCAAACTATATGATGAGACGATTAGAGCCATATTTTGATTTGCCTTATGGTCAGCATTGTAAGCATGAATTTGTCTTGTCAGGACGTCGCCAAAAGAAACTAGGTGTTCGTACACTTGATATCGCAAAACGCTTATTAGATTTCGGCTATCATCCACCAACGATTTACTTCCCGCTTAACGTGGAAGAGTGTATGATGATCGAACCAACGGAAACAGAAGCAAAAGAAACATTAGATGAATTTATCGAGGCAATGATTCAAATCGCAAAAGAAACAGAAGAAAATCCTGAAATCGTTCAAGAAGCACCACACCATACCGTGATTGGTCGCCTTGATGAAACGTTAGCCGCGAGAAAACCGGTGTTACGATATCAGAAAGCAGAATAAGAAAGGGAAGGTGAGCTATACTTGTGGCTCGCCTTTTTTGTTTAGGGGAGGGATGTCGTAATGGACAAATGATCCGTTATTTTAGCGAAAATAGAGGATTTCGAATCGCTATCGGACATGTGTTCCGTTACTTGTTGTTTTTTTGGCTCGAATGGCTTGATTTCTGCTAAATAGCGGAACAGATGTCCGTAACTTGTTTGAAAAAATCGTATTTGGCAAATATAACGGAACACATGTCCGGTAGCATATACTAGTCACGTACTTTATAAGTTTTTGTTACCGGGAAACCGAAATATCTGTATTGTATCGTTAACGATTCAATAAGATGCTCAGGCTGTTCTACTTTTATCCCGTAATGGATCGGTGTCATTTCGTTTTTTTCAATGATGGCTTTAATATCTTTTGGTGATACTTTTGGGAAAATCGGTTCTTGGTCGAACTCCATAAACATAATGTTTGGGTTATCTGATAAGAATTGTACAAATTGCGATGTATCATAGCTAACACCTAATTGCACAATATCAGAGTCGCTTCTTCCATTTACGGCAACATCTTTAATATGAACTTTTGTAAAACCATCATTATGTAGTTCATATACAACAACCTGTGTGTGACCATCATCAAAAGTTGAATGGCCTTCAATTTTTAGTGGTTGACTTGTATAGATAAATAAGAAGAATGCAAGTATACTGGCAAGTAAAATAGAAGTGATAATTTTTTTCATTTTTCTTCTCCTTGTGCGATGCTTATTGGTAAAAAGAGTATATTCGCTTCGGCCAGCTTGTTTTCCTCTATTTTCCATTGAACAAACAAAAAAGAATGAACATAGTGTCCATTCTTTTTTTTTAACATGTAAGAAAGTATAAAAATTTTGGTCTAGCAGTGAAGCTTTGAAAGTTTATTCTAGAAGAGCGAAGGCTCTGTCCTTCGCTTGAAAAGAAAAGGCGCTCCCGCGTTTTTCTTTATTTCTTTTTATTAATGCGTCCTGACCATTTTTTAAATCCACCTTTAAGGTGGTACAACTCCTCGCAGCCACGTTTTTTCTTTAGTACAGTTGCGGCTTGTTTACTTCTTGCGCCGGATTGGCAATATAAATATACTGGTTGGTCTGTGCGGATTTCTTTCATTCGTGTTCGTAGTTGCGTAAGAGGGATATTTCTAGCTCCTAAAATATGCCCGCCTTCATATTCTCTTTGTTCTCTAACATCTATTAATTGAGCTTTTCGGTACCCTTTAATAAAATCTTCTTGAGATAGTGGGGTTAAGTACTTTGGTGTTATAAACCGTTTTGTAATAAAAAATACGAGTACTGCTGCTAGAATTGCGGGTAAAATCCATTCCATTGACTCACTAACACTCCTTTTGTTTTCATGCTCTCTTTAAATTATATACATGTCTTAGTGTTAAGGCAAAGAAAAAATGAGTGGGAATGAAAGTCAAATTGCTATGAACTTAATTTCTCATTTGGTACACTATTGTGTGCAAGTATATGGAAAAGAGGGACAAGCTTATGAAGGAAACATGGCGTTTTATTGATTCAGGGCATTGCTCACCGTCATATAATATGGCGTTAGATGAAATGTTATTACAATGGCATAGTGAAGGAAAAATTCCTCCTACAATTCGCTTTTATGGTTGGAATCCAGCGACACTATCGATCGGATATTTTCAAAAGGTTGAAAAAGAAATTAATATGGAAGCAGTAAAAAAATATAATGTTGGTTTTGTGCGCAGACCTACAGGAGGAAGAGGGGTTCTCCATGACCAAGAACTAACATATAGTGTCATTGTGACGGAGGAACACCCTGATATGCCCCAAACGGTCACAGAGGCATATCGAGTCATTTCTCAAGGATTATTAGAAGGGTTTCGTGATGTTGGCTTAGATGCTTATTTTGCCATTCCGAAAACAAAAGAAGAGCAAGAGGCATTAAAAAATCCTCGTTCTGCGGTTTGTTTTGATGCGCCGTCTTGGTATGAACTTGTTGTGGAAGGACGTAAAGTGGCTGGAAGCGCACAAACGAGACAAAAAGGCGTTATACTTCAACACGGGTCCATTATTCTAGATTTAGATGAAAATAAATTATTTGATATGTTTACGTATCCGAGTGATCGTGTCCGCGAACGGATGCAACGGAATTTTAAAAACAAAGCGGTTGCAATTAATGAACTCGTCGCTCACCCGATTGCTTATGATGACGCAAAAGTCGCATTTAAAAATGGGTTTGAGAAAGGCTTAAATATTGAACTTGAATTGTATGAGTTAACGAAAGAAGAAGAGGAACAAGTGTTAAAGGTCGCCAAAGAAAGATACGAGCAAGATGATTGGAATTTCAGAAGATAAAAGATGAGGTCAGCCACTATATATAGAGGCTGGCTTTTCTTTATGAGGGAGTATAAAAAATTTGGTATAACAGTGAAGATTTGATAGCTGTATCCAAGAAGGGCGAAGGCTCCGCACTTCGGATGAAACGAAGAATGAATTAGGGATTTGGAATACTATGAGACAGCAAGAAAAGACCCAAGTGAATCATTCAACACTTGGGCGGGGGTTTATCGCGTTAGCAATTTTGTTGTTTATGGTAAGTAAGCGGCCATGAAAACCGTTATCTGTGAACATCGGTATCGTTTTGGAACGTTGGAGGACACAGGAGCAGTTAATCATGATATATCGCTAGAAATAGAGTGGCTTTTGCGTGAATAAGCGCTCTTGTGGCAGCTAAAAAACGGAAACCCGTATCATGTTCACAAATAACGGTTGCTCTGACCGCAAAAATGGGACATGGTATGTGTTTGTTGTTTCATCATACACTTCGCTTGAAAGAAAAGACGCTCCGTATTTTTCTTTTTTTACCTTGTTTTCATTACATTTACATTACAAATGACCTAAGTCTAAAAAAATAGTAATTACAAGTTTTTGGTAAAAAACGTGGAATCCTTATGTAAAAAGGGGTTGCATTTTCCTATAAAAATGCAATGTAGAAAATTGTCCGAAATTCGGGTTTTCTTAGGTATTTTAGCGTATTTTCTCATTGATACTCTATTATTTGAATAGTTTTATAGTTGACAAAAAAATATTTCTTCTGCAAGATTCACAATATATAGTATATGCATAAGATTTATGGACACAATATATTGATTTGTTATTTCGTTTATGGTACGATTAGCCAAGTTGAAAAACATAGCAATCTATTAGCGAAACCACATCAAAGATCGTACGATATGCTAGGTTACGGCTTAGTCTTACATACATCAAGATGCACATGTTTTACGAATTAATTTTTGTTTCTGGAGAAGGAGGAAATCTCAATGACGATGATGATGTCAAAAGTAATGAACATTAACATTGAGCGCTTAAATCAAGATATTGCACAATTCCCACAAGTACATGAAATAACAGCAGATATGGGGATTACTAAAAAAGGTGTATCTCGTCTCGTAATGTTGGACAGATATACATTTAAGGATACAGAAAAGAAAACGTTAAAAGAAGGCGACTTCGTTGTTCTAACGGTTAAAGATGACCCGAAATTCCCTGCAAGAGGTTACGGCTATGTTTTAGAAATGTTGAAAGATGAAAACAAAGCGAAAATCTTAGTGGATGAGGAATTCCAAGGTGTGTTAGATGACCCACAGGAAATGAAAACAGGAGTAGTCCTTCGTTCTCTAGATTCAATTGAAAAACCATTAGAAATTTATTATGAGCAAATTGCAAAACGTGTTGCAACAGGATTGGCTTCAGTTGAAGTTGATGAAGCCAAACGAACAGAATCATTTGAAAAATTTTACCATGAGTTAATGAACATGAATTTTATCCCGGCAGGTCGTGTGTTATACGGAGCGGGTGCAGGTACGGACGTTACGTATTTTAACTGTTACGTTATGCCGTATGTAAAAGATTCAAGAAACGGGATTTCAGAACACCGTACGCAAGTAATGGAGATTATGAGTCGTGGTGGTGGAGTTGGAACGAATGGTTCGACTCTTCGTCCAAGAAATACATTAGCACGGGGAGTTAACGGTAAATCATCTGGTTCAGTATCATGGTTAGACGATATTGCAAAATTAACACATCTAGTGGAACAAGGCGGAAGTCGTCGCGGAGCACAGATGATTATGCTTATCGATTCACATCCTGATATTTTAGAATTTATTATTTCAAAAATGCAAAATCCTCGTATTTTACGATTTTTGCTTGAGAATACAAAAGACGCTCAAATTAAACAGCTGGTAAAAGAAAAATTAAAATTCACTCCATTGTCTGAAGTGGAAACAGCGATGTATCAAGGAATTGTAAACTTCAAAAAAGTGGTCGGCCAAGGTGGATTTGACCAAAAAGTGATTAAAGAAGCAGAAGAAAAATTAGCATTAGGTGGCACTTATAGTGTCAATAATCCAGAATTTTTAACAGGGGCGAATATTTCAGTTTGTTTAACAAAAGAGTTCATGGCAGCTGTGGAAGCTGACGAAGAATACGCTCTTCGTTTCCCTGATGTTGAAAATTACAGTCCAGAAGAAATGGAAATTTACAATAACGAGTGGCACGAATGTGGGGATGTGCGCGAGTGGGAACAACGTGGTTTTAAAGTTCGCACATACCGAAAAATTAAAGCAAAAGAGCTTTGGAATTTAATTAATATTTGTGCAACATATAGTGCTGAGCCAGGAATCTTCTTTATTGATAATGCGAATGATATGACAAATGCAAAAGCATATGGTCAAAAAGTTGTGGCGACAAATCCTTGTGGAGAACAACCATTAGCTCCATATTCAGTTTGTAATTTAGCTGCGATTAATTTAGCAGAAATGGCGGACCGCACGAACAAAGTGGTTGACTTTGAAAAGCTAAAACAAACCGTGGAAACAGGCGTGCGTATGCAAGACAATGTTATCGATGCCACACCATATTTCTTAGAAGATAATACAAAGCAAGCTAAAGGTGAGCGTCGTGTTGGCTTAGGTGTTATGGGATTACATGATTTGCTTATTTATTGTGAAACGGTGTATGGATCTGAAGAAGGCAATCAAATGGTTGACGAAGTGTTTGAAACAATTGCGACAACAGCCTATCGTACAAGCATAGAGTTAGCAAAAGAAAAGGGCAGCTTCCCGTTTTTAGTTGGAGACACGTATGAAGAAACATTAGCTTTACGTGAAGCGTTTATTAATACGGGTTATATGCAAAAGATGCCTGAGGACATTCGTGAAGGCGTGCTGGCTCACGGTATTCGTAACTCTCATTTATTAACGGTTGCTCCAACTGGAAGTACAGGAACAATGGTTGGTGTTTCAACAGGACTAGAGCCATATTTCTCATTTTCTTATTACCGTAGTGGTCGATTAGGGAAATTTATTGAAGTAAAAGCTGAGATTGTACAACATTACTTGAATGAAAATCCGGATGCTGACCCGAATCAACTTCCAGAATGGTTTATTTCTACAATGGAATTAGCACCAGAAGCACATGCTGATGTGCAGTGTATTATCCAACGTTGGGTAGATAGCTCATTATCAAAAACAGTTAATGCACCTAGAGGATATACGGTGGAGCAAGTTCAACAAGTATATGAGCGTCTTTATCGTGGAGGAGCTAAAGGTGGTACGGTTTATGTTGATGGTAGCCGTGATGCGCAAGTTCTTTCGTTAAAAGCAGAAGATAATCAATTTGATGATTATGAAGAAACAGCAGTTACAAAGGAAAAAGGTCCAGTTGTTTTAGTGGATACGATTGCTGATTTACGTTCCACTAAAGTAACGATCGGCTCTGAAGTAGGAGATACGTGCCCTGTTTGTCGTGAAGGTACAGTCGAAGACCTCGGTGGATGTAATACATGCACAAGTTGTGGCGCCCAGTTAAAATGTGGGTTATAAACGGATAAATAAAGAGAAAGTGTAGCTCTGAAATAAAGTTGCGATGTTTATAAAAAAGTCGCGAAGAAATGCCTCTTTGGATATTATTATCTGAAGGGGTGTTTTTTTAAAAGATAAGAAGTATAAAAATTTTGGTGTAGCAGTGAAGCTTTGAAAGAAAAGGCGCTCCGCGTTTTTCTTATTGTTTATGGGAAGTAAGCGGCCATGAAAACCGTTATCTGTGAACATTGCTAGCGTTTTGGAACGTTGGTGGACACAGGAACAGTTAATCATCATATATCGCTAGAAATAGAGTGACTATTGTGTGAATATGCGCTCCTATGGCCGCTAAAAAACGGAAACCCGTATCATGTTCACAAATAACGGTTGCTCTGACCGCAAAAATGAGACAAATGAGGGAGCATCATATTTTTGGTGTAGCAGTGAAGCTTTGGAAGCTATTTCAAGAAGAGCACTTGGGGTTCACTGTCAAAAGCAGGCGGGGCTCCGCACTTCGCTTGAAAGAAAAGGCGCTCCCGCGTTTTTCTTATAGTAACAGGACAAAACGAAATAGGTGATATTATGTATGAAGGCAAACGAATTTTAATTGTTGAAGACGACCAAGAGATTAGTAGACTACTAACTGTCATTTTGGAAAAATCACAGATGGAATCGGTTACAGCTTATTCTGGTACAGAAGGTTTGTTGCATTTACAAAATCATTCGTTTGATTTAATCTTACTGGATTTAATGCTACCAGGTAAAAGTGGGGAGGATCTGATAAAAGAAATTAGAGAAAAGAGTATGGTTCCCATTATTGTGATTTCAGCTAAAGTGGATCTTGAGAATAAAGTGCAAGTATTAAAAATGGGTGCGGACGATTACATAACAAAACCATTTCATCAGGAAGAAGTGATGGCCCGAGTAGAAGTTCAATTACGAAAAGCGAGTTTTCAACCGATGCAACCAAGTAAAAGGAGATGGCGAGGGCTTAAAGTGAATAGTGAAAAAAGGTCTGTAACTTTAAACGAGAAGGAGCTACAGTTGACGAATGCTGAGTTTGATATTTTAACATTTTTTATAAATAATCCTGAGCGTGCCCTTTCCAAAAAGGAAATCTATGAAAGAATCTGGACCGGGACGTATTATGGTGATGATAATACAATCAGTGTTCACGTTTCTAATCTCCGTAAGAAAATTTCAGAAATAACTACGGAAGAATATATAAAGACCATATGGGGAGTAGGTTTTATACTTGTTTGACTTCTTTATGATTTCTTTATGTTTTGCTTAAAGGTTTTTAAAGACTTCTAAGCTAAACTAAAAACAATAAGAAATTTAGTGAAGGAGTCGAAAAAGTTGGATGCCATTATACAAGCGTATCAATTGACGAAAAAATTCAAGGAACAAGTAGTGATCAAACCGCTTGATTTCTCATTAAAAAAAGGAGAGATTTGTGCACTAATTGGAAAAAATGGTGCGGGGAAATCGACTTTATTCAAAATTCTTTCGGGACAAATCATGCCGACTTCGGGAGAGATTCATCTATTTGGTAAATCTGGGAAAGAGCTCGAGAATGTGAAAAAAAGAATGGGTTTTATAATTGAAACACCTGCATTTTTCCCGGATTTTACTGCCATTCAAAATTTGGAATATTTCCGGATACAACGTGGCGTAGTGGACAAGAAAGTTATTTATGAAGTCCTTGAGATTGTCGGTCTGGCTAATGAAAATAAGAAACGATTTAGAGACTATTCTATGGGAATGAAGCAGCGGTTAGGCATTGCCCTTTGTCTTTTAAGCAATCCTGATTGTTTAGTGCTTGATGAGCCAATCAATGGTTTGGATGTGGAAGGAATTATGGAAATCCGCAAATTGTTGAAGAAGCTCAATCAGGAAAAACAAGTAACTATATTCATTTCTAGTCATATTTTAACGGAATTGAAATTGCTAGCAACACGTTTTGTATTTATCAAAAATGGTGTAATCGTTGATGATTTAAGTAAAGAGGTTCTGGAAGAGAAGAGTCGGAAACAAATTCTGCTTACTGTTGATGATACAGTAAAAGCAGCACAACTATTAGAACGAGCATATGCAGATATTCAGTTTAAAGTCCTTCCTAATCAAGCTATCACCATCCAAAATCATGTAGAGCATAGTGGAGATATCAATCGCCTCTTAGTTGATCATGAAGTGATGGTGAAGGAGTTTCGCATCGAATCACTGAATCTAGAGGAATACTTCTTAGGATTAGTGGAGGGAAATCAAAATGATTAATTATATGAAAAGCGAATGTTATCGTCTACTGCGTAAAAAAGGACCTTATGTAACAGGATTGATATGTTATTTGTTAATTGTCGCCGCTGCTGCCGTCCTTACTTTATCTGGACAGACTGACCCGAATTTTCCTTACGCAACAAGTAAATTTTTCTATTCAAATGCAATTAGTGCTGGATTGTTGATTGTCATCGTAGGGTTACTCTTTAATTCAGCTCTCACTGGCAAAGATATCTCTTTGATTAAACAATCTGTTTCTTTCGGTATTTCTCGTAATATCATCTTCTGGTCTAAGCTATTTTTGACATTAAGTTATTTTTTACTAGTCTGTGTTGTTGGGATCATTTTAATGATGGTTTTAGGTGAAAACTTGCTATCAAGTGAAAATCCGTCGGTGAGCAATTTTCTAATTGCATGTGTGAATATGGCTCCGCTTGTTCTGAGTGGATTTTTCCTAACTCATACATTGAAAATGCTCAAGGTTGGGGAAGGATACATCATTATCGTGTTGATTTTTATTTATGGATTATCTGGAAACTTGCTGCGGGTCTTCCGAGAGATATCAGGCTTAAAGGAGTTACACAATTATGCACCGAATACATTGTTCAATGAAAACTTAACGAGCTTTATGAATGAAGGAGTCCAATTTGCGCTCGAATATTGGATTGTAGGTATCATTATTTCCGGGATGGCTTTGCTGATTGGAGCAAAAAGATTCGGAAATCAAAACATCGATTGATGGAGAAGGGATGAAGAACGTGAGCAGCTGGTTAATTATAATTTTGGTTTTCCTGTTAATTGTTGCACTCTCTAAACTTCTGCTTGTCCATTGGGATATCAGAAAGATGACGAAACAATTAGAGGAAATCAGTGCGAATTTCGGGACAAATGAATTAGTTCGCACAAATACCCATAATAAAAACTTGGCCCGATTTGCTTCGGAAATTAATCAGCTTATTCAATTATTTAAACAGAATCAGCAGTCTGTCGAAAGAAGGGAAATGGAACTAAAGCAAGAAATTACGAATATCTCCCATGATTTAAGAACGCCTTTAACATCAATTAAAGGATTTTCAGAGTTATTAACAGAACCGTCCATATCTGAAGTAGAAAGGAAAGAGTTTTTAGCAATTATTCAAAAGAAGATTGATAATCTCACCATGATTGTTGATTTATTTTATGAACTTTCACAACTCGACTCATCGGACAAGAAATTGACGATGGAAAAGCAGTTTCTCGATCAAATTGTTGTGGAAACAATGCTAATGTTCTATGATGATTTTGAGAAAAAGCAATTAAAGGTAAACTTAGATGAAGCGAGTGTAACCTCTGTTCTTGCTGACAATAAAGCAACTGTTCGGATTGTAACCAACATTATTCAGAATGCCTTAACTTATGCTAAAAGTTATTTAACAATTAATTATGTAGAGGAAGAGCAATATATTTGGTTAAGGGCAGTAAATGATGTTGAGAACATTAATATTACGGAACTTCAACAGATTTTTAATAGAACATTCAGGTTGGACACAAGTCGATCTGGTACCCAGCTTGGATTAGGACTTCATATTGTTCAGCAACTTGTTAACAAACAGGGAGGAAAAGCGCTTGCTCATGTCCGTGAAAATGAGTTTATCATTGAGGTATCGTTTAGAAAATCGATTTAGGATGGGACATGCCGCTTCTTTTTGAACGTATTTATATAGGATTAAAAGTAATGGGAAAAGTCTTTAAATTAAAGGATTAAGCAAAATGCTTAATCCTTTCTTTATTTCCAATAACCTTTTGTTTGCGCCAAGTGTAGTTCGAACAAGCTAAAGAAAAAAAGGATGAGAATTGACATGGAACCCTTTATTCCACAGCTTGTTTATATAGAACCACAAGCGCTTGAATACCCATTAGGGAAAGAGCTCCAAGAGAAGTTTGAAAAGATGGGCATTGAAATTCGTCAGACGACATCACATAATCAAGTACGAAATATCCCTGGAGATAATGAACAACAGCAATATCGAAATGCGAAATCCACTTTAGTTGTTGGCGTGCGAAAAACATTGAAATTTGAACCGTCAAAACCGTCAGCCGAATATGCAATTCCGCTTGCGACGGGTTGTATGGGGCATTGCCACTACTGTTACTTACAAACGACAATGGGAGACAAACCATATATTAGAACGTATGTGAATTTAGAAGATATATTTGCACAAGCAACAGCTTATATCGAAGAACGTAAACCAGAAATAACAAGATTTGAAGCAGCTTGTACATCGGATATTGTTGGCATAGATCATTTAACGCATTCGTTAAAGAAAACAATTGAGTTTATCGGGCAAACAGATTTTGGGCGATTACGGTTTGTAACGAAATATCACCATGTCGATCATTTACTTGATGCCAAGCACAACGGTAGAACTAGGTTTCGATTTAGTGTCAATTCCAATTATGTCATTAAACACTTTGAACCCGGAACGTCCCCGTTTGAAAAACGTATTGAAGCTGCGGGTAAGGTGGCCAAAGCGAATTATCCTCTAGGCTTTATTTTAGCTCCATTATACCGACATGAAGGCTGGGAACAAGGCTATTTAGAGTTATTCGAACGGCTCGCGGACACATTACCTGATTATGCAAAAAAAGATTTAACGTTTGAAATGATCCAACATCGATTTACAAAAACGGCAAAACGGATTATTGAAAAACGCTACCCGAAAACAAAACTTGTCATGAATGAGGATGAGCGTAAATACAAATGGGGAAAATATGGAAGAGGGAAATATGTGTATAAAACTGATGAAGCGGACGAGCTAAGAAAAACGATTGAATCTTATATTAATACGTTTTTTCCGATGGCAAAAATAGAATATTTTACATGATTCGTGTTTTTCCGTTGTTGTTGGCTTTTCATTATAGTAAAATAGATACAATGCAAGAACGGAATGCCTGTTGCATTCATGGTGAAAGATTGGAGGAGACACCATGCCAACACCGAGTATGGAAGATTATTTAGAACGAATATATTTGTTAATTGAGGATAAAGGATATGCGCGCGTTTCAGATATAGCAGAAGCATTAGAAGTCCACCCTTCTTCAGTTACCAAGATGGTCCAAAAGCTTGATAAAAGTGAATATTTAATTTATGAAAAATACCGAGGGCTTGTTTTAACAGCAAAAGGAAAAAAAGTAGGAAAGCGTCTTGTGTATCGCCATGATCTTCTTGAAGATTTCATGAAGATAATTGGCGTTTCAAGTGAAAATATTTACGCTGATGTAGAAGGAATTGAACACCATCTTAGTTGGGATGCAATTGACCGCATCGGTGACTTAGTTCAATTTTTTCAAGAAGATGAGTCAAGAGTCAATTCTTTGCGAATCGTACAAAAACGAAATGAGGAAGAGCAATCTTAATGGAGATTGTTCTTTTTTTAGGTAAGAAAGAAAAGATTTGGTCTAGCAGTGAAGTTTTCAAGAAAAGAGAAGGCTCCTCACCTGAGTGTTTCACCCCAAAAAGAGCAATTGGATTCACTGGAAAAAGCGGGCAGGACTCCGCACTTCGCTTGAAACAAAAAGGCACTCCTGCGTTTATTTTAAAATTTAGGTTATTAGCAATGAAGCGTTGAAAAGCTTTTTCCTTCTTGTTTTTAAAGGAAAGAATACAAACTGATATCATATTGTAATGGATGGAACTTTTTTGAATAGTGAAACCTGTCTATTTCCCGCTTTTTTTGTTAGGGATAAAGTTACTACTTTTAATTAATAGAATAGATGAGTTGGTTAAAGACATTAAACGCTCCCTGCAAAATTAATTTGTTAGGCACAATCCCTTATTTCATTCATACAATTGAGTTAGGGGGGTGTTTCAATGTTAATTGATGGTGTGTTTGCAGGTGGAGGGGTAAAATCTTTTGCTTTTATCGGCGCACTTCAAGTATTAGAGGAGAGGAATTATTCCTTTGAACGAGTGGCAGGAACTAGTGCTGGATCGATTGTAGCTTCCTTTGTTAAAGCCGGTTATACAAGTGAGGAAATATATAATCTCATTAATGAATTGGATGCACAGTCCCTGATGGATTACCGAAAAACATGGATCCCGAATAAATTTATGAGATGGTTCTTATTGTATTATAAATTAGGTTTATATAAAGGTGAACATTTAGAAAAATGGGTGAAAGAAAAATTAGCTGATAAAGGAATATCGACCTTTGGAGATTTACCAGAGGGATGCTTGAAAATTGTTGTGTCGGATATTACACGAGGGCGGATTGTCGTAATACCTGATGATTTGCCTCAATATGGTTTAATTCCTGAAAAATTTCCGATAGCGAAAGCCGTTCGGATGAGTAGCAGTATTCCTTATTTCTTTGAACCTGCGAAACTATGGGACCGGCAAGGGAAAAAGTCATATATCGTTGATGGTGGAGTGTTAAGTAATTTTCCGATTTGGTTATTTATGGATCCTCAAACATTACGTTCGCGCCGTCCTGTCATTGGTTTTCGGTTAACCCCAAAACTCGAAGATATTCCGAATCGAAAAATCTCCAATGCGTTAGAAATGTTCCATTCTCTATTTGAAACGATGAGAAAAGCACATGATATTCGTTATATTATTAAAGAGCATGCCCAAAACATCGTTTTTATCCCGATTGACGATGTGAAAGCAACCGATTTTGATTTATCTGATGAAATGAAACAGCAGCTTGTTCAGTTAGGGAAGATGAAAACGGAATTGTTTTTAAAAAAATGGCAGTATTAAAAAGAATCGAGCTTAAAAAAGCGCTCGATTCTTTTTTTTATTTTTCTTTCCTTCTATTACTTTAAAATTATGTTCGGTTTTCCGCTTCTGTAAAGGTTTGCTTCGTTTTATTGCACTCGGGTTTTTACTCCGGTGTGGTACGATATTGCTTGCTTTTTTAATTGGACGGTGAGAGCTTTGTTTTGGCATTCCATATTGTTTTGCAAGAAAGCGCTTATAAAGAAAGAACAAGACAAACGCAATCGCAGAAAAAATAAGCACTTGAGTGATTATTCGCATTGGATCAGTTATGAGAGTGTACATGAACCCAAAGATAGCTAACCCGATTAAAAGCAAAACAAGCGGATTGATTCGAAGACGCGACATACAACTCACCTCCAATTAAAATCTTTTAATGTGAAAATCTAGTAGCGTTTTATAAAGAAAACTATATTTATTATTCGATAAGGAAGTCGCAAAATCCTTTTGATTCAAATCTCATTTTATTTCTATACTTTTCCCTTGTTTCTTTTAGATTACACGTATGGATTAAAAAAATGAATAAATTTTTTAAAAGAAACATCAATAACGAATAAAATAGCGGGACATACTACGTTATGGAGGTGTAATCAAACATGGCAAATAGACAACTTGAACAAAACCGTAGAGAAGAACCAATGACATTTAATGCAAAAGTAGCAACGATTGGATTTTGTGGAGGGATTTTTTGGAGTCTTATCGGGTATCTTGCATTCTTTTTTAATTTTATGAGAGTAGGGCCGGCGTTAGTACTGATGCCTTGGGCGTTAGGAGATTGGAAAAATGGGTATATTGGACAAATTGTAGGTATTTTTGTGATTGGCTTATTATCCATTCTTGTGGCATTTATTTACATGGTGTTGTTAAAAAAATTTAATAATATTTGGGCAGGACTCGCATACGGCTTGGTATTATGGGGACTTGTGTTTTATTTGTTAAACCCTGTTTTTCATGGATTAAAACCATTAAATCAATTAGATATCAATACGATTATTACATCGATTTGTTTATATATATTATATGGGGTGTTCATTGGTTACTCGATTTCATATGAATATGAAGAATTAAACCAAGCTCAACACCGTACATAGTGATTTTTCTGAACTCCTTTCATAGTAAAAATGAAACAGCTATGGTAAAATGACCGTATGATCCAATAGGTTAGGGAGAGTGCGATGAAAAAATTACTTGTTGTGAATGGACCGAATTTAAATCGTTTAGGATTGCGGGAACCAGAGGTATATGGACGGGTCACTTTGGCAGAATTAGAACAGTCGATTGTCGATTTTGGGAAAGTACATGAGTTTGAAATCACTTGTCGACAATCAAATCATGAAGGAGACATTATTGACTGGATTCATAAAGCACAAGATGAAAATGTAACCGGTATTATCTTAAATCCGGGTGCCTTCACTCATTATAGTTATGCGATTCGTGATGCGATTGCAAGTGTCAATGTTCCTGTTATTGAAGTCCATATTTCAAATGTTCACCAACGAGAAGAATTCCGTCATACATCTGTAACGGCACCTGTCACAACAGGACAAATTGTTGGATTTGGATTATCTGGTTATACATTAGCTGTATTGGCGTTTAAGGAAAGGGGAATGCAAGATGAGTCGAATTGAGCGTTTGCGTGAGTTGTTTAAAGAACATGAGGTTGATGGCATTTTAATTGCTAGTCCTTATAACCGAAGATATATTGCGAATTTTACAGGGACGGCTGGGGCTGTTGTTATTTCAGAAAAAGAAGCGAAATTTATTACAGATTTTCGTTATACTGACCAAGCAAAGGAACAAGCGGTTGGATTTGAAGTAGTACAACATTCAGGTGCGATTTACACAGAAATTGCAAAACAAGTAGCAGATATGGGCATAAAAAAATTAGGATTTGAGCAAGAACATGTTACATACCAATCCTATGATATTTATAAGAAAAACATTACGTGTGAACTTGTCCCTGTCACAGGATTAGTTGAAGAGTTGCGCTTAATTAAAGATGCATCAGAAATTCAAATAATGACTGAAGCTGCTCAAATTGCGGATGCTGCTTTTGACCATATTATATCCTTTATTCGTGCAGGGATGTCGGAGCTTGATGTTTCCAATGAGCTTGAATTTTTTATGAGAAAGCAAGGGGCAGCGTCATCTTCATTTGATATTATTGTCGCTTCAGGTATTCGGTCGGCGTTTCCGCATGGTGTTGCATCCGATAAGATTATTCAAAAAGGTGAATTAGTCACTCTTGATTTTGGTGCTTATTATAAAGGGTACTGTTCTGATATAACACGTACATTAGCGATTGGCCAAGTGAGTGACGAGCTAGTTAATATTTATAACACCGTGAAAGAAGCGCAACAACGTGGAATGGACCAAATTAAGCCTGGATTGACAGGAAAACAAGCCGATGCAATAACGCGTGATTATATTACAGAACAAGGATATGGTGAGTTTTTCGGTCATTCAACAGGACATGGATTAGGAATGGAAGTCCACGAAGCACCAGGCTTATCAGTGAAATCGGACATTGTGTTACGACCAGGCATGGTTGTTACAGTTGAACCAGGTATTTATATTTCAGGTGTCGGCGGTACTCGTATTGAAGATGATACTTTAATTACTGAAGATGGAAATCAGTCGTTTACAAAGTCAACAAAAGAATTATTATTTGTCGGTGAATAATTAAAAAACATGTGGTATAGTTTAAATTGAAAGACGTAGTACATACAGATGGAGGAACTATTTATGATTTCGGTTAATGATTTTAAAACTGGTTTAACGATTGAAGTTGACGGAGGTATTTGGCAAGTAATGGAATTTCAACACGTAAAGCCAGGTAAAGGAGCGGCATTTGTTCGTTCTAAACTTCGCAATCTTCGTACAGGATCTGTTCAAGAAAAAACATTCCGCGCAGGTGAAAAGGTAGCGAAAGCACATATCGAAAACCGTCGCATGCAATATTTATATGCTAGTGGTGATGTGCATACATTTATGGACAACGAGTCATATGAGCAAATTGAGCTGACCTCTTCTCAAATTGAGTATGAATTAAAGTTCTTAAAAGAAAATATGGATGTTCAAATTATGCAGTATCAAGGGGAAATGTTAGGAATTGAAGTTCCTAACACGGTTGAACTTGAAGTAACAGAAACGGAACCAGGCATTAAAGGTGATACAGCAAGCGGAGGAACAAAACCTGCCACATTAGAAACAGGCTTAACCGTACAAGTGCCGTTCTTTGTGAACCAAGGTGATGTTCTTATCATTGATACTCGAAATGCAGCTTATGTTTCTAGAGCCTAATATTTGAATGTATGATAAAAGAGTTGGAAATCCAAAGGATTTTCAGCTCTTTTTTTGTTGTTTATGCTAATTAAGCGGCCATGAAAACCGTTATCTGTGAACATTATTAGCGTTTTGGAACGTTGGTGGACACAGGAGCAGTTAATCATAATATATCGCTAGGAATAGAGTTACTTTTGCGTGAATAAGCGCTCCTGTGGCCGTTAAAAAACGGAAAGCCGTATCATGTTCACAAATAACGGCTACTCTGACCGCAAAAATGAGAAATTAAAAGCAAGTGAGCGGTTTACGCTTTTTTTATTGGGTGTTTGGATCACCGTTCTTACGGCTTATTTCCTTTAAAAACAGCATAATAATTCGATACGATCGCTTCTTAGTTCAAAAACGGCAATGGCCGTTTTTTCTTTTTTTCGAAGCTAGTTCTTGTTCTTAATCTAAAGCTGACAACATAGGTTGTACAAAGAGAACATTGTAGAGGGTGGAAAAGATGAAATCGATATTTTCAGGATTAGAAGCTGCAGTGTTAGGGATGGTTGTTATCCGGGTCATTTCCGGATTAATTGAATTATCCGCAGCAGCACTTATGTTTCGGTTTAATAGTGTAGAAAAAGCGGTGGCAATTAATGCATTGCTAGCCGTTGTTGGCCCTGTCGTCTTAATCTCAACGATGGCGATTGGACTTGTTGGAATGGCGGATAAGCTTTCTGTTGGGAAGTTGCTCTTAATTGGGGCTGGTGTCGCACTTATCTTAATCGGTTTGCGTAAGTAAATCGTCATATTCTTGTCCATCTCGCATACATTTTAGATAGAAGTGTTACGTGAAAGACGACAATGGGGGAGAGCCATAAATGGAAGAAGTATATGTCGTATTACCTGAATCACTTCGTTCAGTGATTAGTCAATTTCCTTTTTCGTTACATGAGCAAATCGAAGAAATCCGAGTTCGAATTCATCGACCGTTAGAAATTATTGCTGCAGGTAAACCATATTATCCTGAACGAAATGGCAAAAGTTATATTGTCACTCGAGAAGATGCAAAGCATTTGTTAAATCAATTAAGCCAATATTCCTTGTATGCGTTCGAAGAAGAATTAAAACAAGGGTATATTACGATTCGTGGCGGTCACCGTGTCGGACTAGCAGGTAAAGTCATTGTTGAAAATGGACAGGTTAAAGCGTTGAAAGAAATAAGCTCCTATAATATCCGGATTGCCAAACAAAAGATAGGTGTAGCGCAAAGGCTTATCCCACATATTTATGATGGAGGCTGGTTAAACACATTGTTAATTGGCCCACCTCAAACCGGAAAAACAACAATGCTACGGGATATTGCCAGAGTGATAAGTTACGGGTCAAAAAAAGCGAATATTCCACCAAGTAAAGTGGGGATTGTCGATGAGCGGTCTGAAATTGCAGCGTGCGTACATGGCATCCCTCAACATGACTTAGGCAGTCGCGTTGATGTGTTAGATGGATGTCCGAAAGCAGATGGCATGATGATGCTCATTCGTTCGATGAGTCCGGATGTTTTAATTGTTGATGAAATTGGGAGGAAAGAAGATGCTGTTGCTATCCATGAAGCGATAAATGCTGGCGTCCAGCTTGTTACTACGATACATGGATTTGATATGGAAGATATTGAACATCGCCCCATCGTTAAGGAATTGCTTGAAATGAAAGTATTTGACAGATGCATTGAATTAGCGAAAGGTGAAAGAGCTGGAACGATAAAGAGAATAAGAAATAGCGGGAAGAAAGATGTGGTGAGGGTCATTTGAAACTATTAGGGGCTATCATCATATTGCTCGGTTCGACATGGGTAGGATTTGAATTTGCCAAACGTCTTAGCGAACGACCAAGACAACTTCGCCACCTAAAAGTGGCGTTACAATCACTAGAAGCGGAGATTATGTATGGGATGACCCCGTTAGCAGAGGCAAGTGCGAACTTAGCCAAACAATTACCGAAACCAATGAGGTATTTATTCGAACGCTTTTCTTTTCATTTGCTCAATCAGGAAGAAAGTGTGGCGAAAGCTTGGGAGGAAAGTCTAGTTGAAACATGGCATCTCACCTCTTTAGTTCAATCAGAATTTGAAATTATGAAACAATTCGGTTTCACACTTGGCCAGCATGATAGAGCCAATCAACAAAAGCAAATACGCTTAACATTAGCCCATCTCGAACGTGAAGAAGGGGATGCATTAGAAAAGCAAAGACGTTATGAAAAAATGATTAAAAGCCTTGGGTTTTTATCAGGTCTACTCATTATTATTTTAATGCTGTAAGTCCAATGAAACGGATAAATGATGGACAAGAGGAGGAGAGATGAGTGGCTTATGATGTAAATACAATCTTTCAAATTGCTGGAATCGGCATTGTGGTGGCCATGATTCATACAGTTCTAAAGCAAATGGGCAAAGAAGATTGGGCACATTGGGTTACCCTCATTGGGTTTGTTGTCGTATTATATATGGTTGCTTCAATTGTCGATGACTTATTCCAAAAAATTAAAGGCGTTTTCCTCCTTCAAGGATAATGCCGGGGGGTGATGACCATTGAAATCATTCAAATTGTAGGGTTAGGACTAGTAACCACGTTCCTAGCCCTCGTAGTAAAAGAACAAAAACCCATTTTCGCCTTTTTATTAACAGTCTTTGTCGGTGTACTTATATTTTTATTTTTAATTGATGAAATTTCAAGAGTTTTACAGATGTTAGAACAAATTGCGGTGACAGCCAATATTAATATGGTGTATTTACAAACGATTTTAAAAATTATTGGTATTGCCTATATTTCAGAATTTGGAGCCCAAATTGCCAAAGATGCTGGACAAGCAGCGATTGCATCAAAAATTGAATTAGCCGGAAAAGTGCTCATTATGGTCATGGCGATCCCGATTTTAACAGCCATAATTGAAATGCTCATCTCGTTAATTCCAAATTAGTGTACAAGCTTTAAAAGGGGGTGAATGGATGCGAGTCGTTTTTCTAACATTAGCAATCTTTTTATCGATTCTTCCAATAACGGTTGTTGCAGAAACAGTAGACAAGCCTCCTGACCAAGGCTTTGTCGAGCAACAACTTGACCAACTTGGGTTGGATGAGATTGGTAAGTATTGGGATGAAATTGCGAATGAATACGGTGGGTTTTTGCCGGAAAGTCAAAAAGGGTCGTTAATGGATTTTCTTCGTGGCGAGAAAAACTTCTCTATTAAAGAGTGGTTCATTGGGTTTTTGCGATTTTTACTGCACGAGTTACTAGTCAACGGAAAATTGTTAGGTATGCTCATCTTGTTAACGGTTTTCTCAATGATTTTACAAACATTGCAAAATGCATTTGAGCAACATTCGATCGGAAAAGTCGCCTATGCAATTACGTACATGGTGCTCATTATATTAGCGCTAAATAGTTTTCATGTTGCAATTACGTACGCTGTAGAAGCGATAGATAATATGATTCATTTTATGATTGCCTTAATCCCGTTATTGTTAGCGTTAATGGCGTCCATCGGTAGTATTACGTCCGTCGCGTTTTTTCACCCTCTCATCGTGTTTTTAGTCAATACAAGCGGACTATTAATTCAAAATTTTGTAATGCCATTATTGTTTTTATCAGCATTGCTTAGCATTGTTAGTACACTCACTTCTCATTATAAAGTGACAAAGCTGGCCAATTTTTTAAGAAATATAAGCATCGGTGCTTTAGGTCTTTTTTTAACGGTGTTTCTAGGCGTGATTTCCGTACAAGGGGCGACAAGTGCTGCTGCTGATGGAATTACGATTCGAACAGCCAAATTTGTAGCTGGAAACTTTGTCCCAGTTGTCGGGAGAATGTTTACCGATGCTGCGGATACGGTCATGAGTGCAAGTGTGTTATTAAAAAATACAGTAGGAATTGCAGGGTTAGCGATTCTCATCTTGTTATGTGCCTTTCCTGCTATAAAAGTATTATCCCTTGCTTTAATTTTTAACATCGCAGCCGCTATTTTACAACCGCTTGGTGGCGGACCAATTATAGATTGTTTAACGATTATTGGAAAATCGGTAATGTATATTTTTGCCGCGCTCGCTACAGTGTGTTTAATGTTTTTCCTTGCGGTCACGATTGTCATCGCAGCGGGAAATGTGTCACTTATGATGAGGTAAAGGAGGGGGATGGTTCATGGGTGTTTTAACCGATTGGCTAACAAATATCATTCTTCTTATTTTGCTGGCAACGATTATCGAGTTGTTATTACCGAATTCCAGCATGCAACGATATGTCAAGATGGTCGTCGGATTATTGTTGCTAGTTGTACTGCTAAACCCTGTTCTATCAATCTTTTCAAAGGATATAGGTGAGTTTTTACCTATATTAGAGGACAACCATACTTCAAACTTATCATTAGAAAATTCTATAGAATCAAAGAAAATAGAAATAGAAATGGGACAACGTGCATATATTTTTGAAGAGGTGGCTGTCCAACTGGAAAGACAAGTGGAAGAGGAGTTGATTGAAAGGTTTGATGTAGAGATGAAGGAACTTAAACTTTCTGTGAAGGAAATCCCTGTTCATGCTGATAGGCCAGAAGAAGCAATTGAAGAAGTGAAGGTTCATTTAATAAAACAAGACCATTTAAAAGAAGTAGAGCAACAAAACGAATTAGTTGAAGCTGTTCCTGTTGTTTCTATTAATGTTGATGAACAACCGGAAACAAAAGAAGTTGGCGAGAACCTCGATATAACATCAATTGTTTCTTTTTTATCAGAAGAATGGGACATTCCAAAAGACATGATTTCTGTAACATGGGAAGGGGGCGAGCAGTAGCATGGACTCTGGCGAAAAGGATAAGCAATGGTTGAAGAAACTGTTTGAGAAGGGGGCAGGCAAAAACGGGAAACAGAGAATGCACTATGTTGTCATGATTCTATGTGTTGGTGTAGCTCTAATGATATTAGGAAATTTCTTTTCTAGTGATGAGACATCTCCTACAAGTCAACCTGTTTTTAATTCAGACCAATCTTCCACAGACGATCAACCAGTGTTCGGGCAAAGTGACAGTCCAGAACCAAATTCGATGAAAGATTATGAGATTCGCTATGAGAATCAACTTAAAGAAGTACTTGATGAAGTAGTTGGTGTTTCAGACGTTTCAATCATGATTAACTTAGCTGAAACGGAAAGAAATGTATATGAACGAAATACAAATACGAAAGAACAAGTGACTGATGAAACGGACCGTGAAGGTGGCAAACGGAAAGTGGAGGACACAACAAGAGATGAGCAAGTCGTTATCGTCCGTAATGGGGATAGGGAGGAAGCCATTCTTGTGAAACAGGAAAAGCCAGAAATTAGAGGGGTTCTTGTTGTAGCCAAAGGAGTAGAAAACGCTCAAGTGAAAACATGGGTAGTAGAAGCGGTTAGTAGGGTACTAGATGTCCCTTCCCATCGTGTTTCTGTTCTACCGAAAAAAACAAAGGAGGAATAAGAAAAAATGGTATTAAAAAGACAAACGGTATGGTTGTTAACAATGTTAAGTTTAATTATTGTGTTATCTGCTTATTATATGACGTCTCCAGGAGAATCACTTGATTATGCATATATGGATGAGGAAAACGCGCAAGAAGATAATGTTGATGTAACGGTTAATGTAGACGAAGAGATGGAATTGGACATGGACATGGAGGTTGTTTATGAGGATGCTGCTGAAGGGGATGAAGAAGCAGGGATGATTTCAGCGATTTCAAGTGATGAAACCTTTACCTCTCTTCGATTAGACCGTCAAGTATCAAGAGATAAATTACTAGAAAGTTATACAAATGTAATGACATCTGGGGCTTCCGCTGAAGCTATTGCAGAAGCGGTTGATAAACAAGAAGCTTTGTTATCGATGCAACAACAAGAAGAAATGTTAGAAACGTTAGTTCGTACAAAAGGCTATGAAGACGTACTAGTCATTACAAAAGACGATAGAGTGAATGTGATTGTAAAAGCAGATGAGCTTTCTCGTGAAGAAGCAGTTGAGATTTTAGCTTTAGCTAGAGAACAATTGGGTGACAAGCACGTTCTTGTGAAACACCAAGCTTCTAAATAAACGTGGCCATGTTAGGTCAAACGTAAGGCCCCAAAGTCTTTAGACTATTGGGGTCATTTCATTCTGAACGTTCACTTTCCTTCTGTAAGATAAACATGTTTTTGGATAAATTATGAATCCTGATTTGTAACATGCTATACTATACAAAGTGATTACGAGTAATCGTATGAAAAATGTTTACTAAGAAAGGGAGAGTAATGTAACTATGGAATGGAATGATTTAACTGAAGGAGCAAAAGCAGTACTTGAACAAACACGAAACTTAAAAAATGACAATATTCAAATTGTTGAGTTTGAAGTTGGATTTAAGCAGGAGTTTGAAACAGAAAGTGGAAGTGTATATACAGTCTCTATTCAAGAGGAAGATTATGATAGCTTAAAACGCTTTACAAAAGAAAATGAGTACGGTGAAAAATACCACATGGCCCGAAATAAAAACATTGTAAAAATTATATTGTTGGAAAACGGAAAGATTCCAGATAATTTATCCGAGTTTCCTGTGTTTCGCCAATATAAATTAGACGCAATTGTAAAAGAAGAAGAACAGGTAATAGAGGGTGAAGAATAAAAACCCTCTAAAATAGAGGGTTTTTTATTATTTTTGATATGGTATAATAGGTTGGTACTAAGAGGGAAGTTAGGAGGAAAAATAATGTTAAAAATACAAGAAATCCGTGAGTTAATTAAACTCATAGACAAATCGAACATTGATGAATTTAAGTACGAGCAGTCAGGGTCAAAGATTACATTAAAGAAATATTCTGCACTTCCTCAACAAGCAGGTGGACAACCTAGTCAACCATATGTCGTTCAAGAGACGGTGCAACCGGCTCCTCAGCAACAGCAGCAGGTTGAGGCAACACCAAAAGAAAACACAGTAACAGAAAGTTCAGCACAAGAAGTAGATTCGTCATTACATAAAATTGTTTCTCCGATGGTCGGTACATTTTACGTGGCTCCAGCACCAGACGCTGATCCGTATGTAAAAGTAGGAGATAAAGTAAGTGGAGAAACCGTTGTCTGTATTGTGGAAGCAATGAAGCTCATGAATGAAATTGAGGCTGAAGTGAAAGGGCAAGTTGTCGAAGTCCTTGCTGAAAATGGTCAGCTTGTTGAATATGGTCAACCACTATTTTTAGTTAAGCCGGAATAGGAGCGTTGTTCATGATAAAAAAACTACTCATAGCAAACCGAGGAGAAATTGCGGTACGAATTATCCGTGCTTGTAAAGAGCTTGGAGTTGAGACCGTTGCGGTATATTCTGAGGCAGATAAAGACTCTTTGCATGTCAGAATGGCCGACGAAGCGTATTGTATCGGACCAACATTATCTTCGAAAAGTTATTTAAATTTTACGAACATAATGAGCGTTGCTACGTTAACAGAAGTTGATGCGATTCATCCCGGATACGGATTTTTAGCAGAAAATGCAGACTTTGCTGAAATATGTGCAGCTTGTAATATTACATTTGTTGGACCAAGTCCTGAAGCAATAAATAAAATGGGGACAAAAGATGTTGCAAGAGACACAATGGAATCAGCAGGAGTCCCTATTGTCCCGGGTTCAGACGGTATCATACCGACTGTTGAAGATGGATTAAAGGTAGCAGAAGGAATTGGCTATCCTGTTATTATTAAAGCGACTGCTGGTGGCGGCGGAAAAGGTATCCGTGTTGCTCGTACACCAGAAGAATTGAAAAAAGGAATTTCAATTACGCAACAAGAAGCAGCGACGGCATTTGGGAATCCTGGTGTTTACATTGAAAAGTATATTGAAGATTTCCGTCATGTTGAAATTCAAGTCATGGCAGATAATTATGGCAACGCTATTCATTTAGGTGAACGAGATTGTAGTATACAACGCCGATTGCAAAAATTAGTTGAGGAAACACCATCTCCAGCGATTACTCCAGAAAAACGAGCTGAAATGGGTGAAGCTGCGGTTGCTGCAGCAAAAGCGGTTAACTATTCAGGTGCGGGAACGGTTGAGTTTATTTTTGACCATAATACTGGTGACTTTTACTTTATGGAAATGAATACGAGAATTCAAGTAGAACATCCAGTTACTGAAATGGTTACAGGGATTGACTTAATTAAAGAGCAAATTAAAGTGGCCTCAGGGCAAAAACTTTCAGTTACACAAGATGAGGTTACCTTTAACGGCTGGTCGATTGAATGCCGCATTAATGCTGAAAACCCAGAGAAAAATTTTATGCCATCCCCAGGATTAATTAAAACTTATCTTCCTCCAGGAGGATTAGGTGTACGTGTTGATTCTGCAGCATACCAAGGGTATATGATTTCACCTTTTTATGATTCAATGATTGCAAAAGTCATCACGTATGGCGCCACTCGTGAAGAAGCGATTTCAAGAATGAAACGGGCATTAACTGAATTTGAAATTGAAGGCATTGATACGACGATTCCGTTTCATCTGAAACTATTAAATCATGAAGTGTTTGTATCAGGGGATTTTAATACGAAATTTTTAGAAACCTATGACTTAACAACAAAAGCAGAGTAAGAAAAGCCTTTGTATGATATACTCGTCATATAGGCTCCAAAATAAAATGGAGGTGTCGTATTATGAGCGAAAATCATATTCTTGAAATGGATGATGAAAAAAACGAACTTGGTAAGGTTGAAATTTCTCCAGAAGTCATTGAAGTAATCTCAGGGATTGCAACTTCTGAAGTTGAAGGGGTTGCAACGATGCGTGGAAACTTTGCTACAGGCGTTGCTGAACGACTTGGCCGCAAAAACCATGGAAAAGGTGTCAAAGTTGACCTTGGAGAAAGTGGAATTACTGTCGATGTAACTGTGACGATTACGTATGGGGTATCCATTCCAGATGTAGCGAAAAAGATTCAATCCAACATTAAACAAGCACTTTTAACAATGACAGCCATTGATTTAGAAGCGGTAAATGTTCATGTTGTTGGAATCCAGTTTGAACAAACGAGTGAAGCACCGTTAGAAGAAACGGGGATTTAATCGTAATACGGTTAAAACTGAATGGATTTGGAAATGCTAATTCCTAGAGAAGACACAGCCAAAGGACACCTTTGGCTGTTTTTCGATCAATTTCGCACTTTCAACTGTATTCATTTCAATAGTTATGCTATTATCGTACATAGAAAAAGAAGACAAAGGTACCAACAAAAGGAGTAAAAGCCAATGAACAGAAGATTAGCGAGACTACGTGCAGTCCAAGCCTTGTTTCAAATTGATTTAACAGGCTCACAATGGCAAGAGGCAATTGAGAGCACGCTCGATGAAAATGAAGAAACGAGTCCTTTTTTAGAAAATCTTGTTCAAGGAACACTAGAACATAAACCTGAAATTGACTCGATCTTAAAAAAGAATATTGAAAATTGGTCATTGGAACGAGTCGGGAACGTAGACCGTGCGATTTTACGTATGGCCATTTATGAAATTTTACACATTGAGGACATTCCTAAAAATGTAACATTTAATGAAGCTATCGAGTTAGGAAAAGCATTCGGGGGAGAAGAATCTGGACGCTTTATTAACGGGGTACTTTCAAACGTTGTAGAGCAAATATAAAAAAAGAAATGGGATAGGAGTGTGAAAATGATGACAGCAGAAGTCATTAGTGGGAAAGAATTAGCTATACAAAAGAGAGAAGAGATGAAACAAGAAGTAATGAAGTTAAAGCAGGGGGGAATAACACCTGGATTAGCTGTTATTTTGATTGGAAACGACCCAGCTTCAAGGTCATATGTTAAAGCGAAACAAAAAGCATGTGAAGACATTGGAGTTCATTCTGTTCTTATTGAAATGGAAGATTCTATTTCTGAGCAACAATTATTAAATCAAATTTATGATTTAAATGAAGATAAGGCAATTCATGGTATTTTAGTTCAATTGCCGTTACCTAACCATATTCAAGAACAGGCGGTCATTGAAGCGATTGTTCCAGAAAAAGATGTCGATGGATTCCATCCGATTAACATTGGTAAAATGATGATTGGGGAAGAAACATTTTTACCTTGTACTCCTTTAGGTATTGTTGAAATGATTAAATCAAAAGGGATTGAAATAGCGGGAAAACACGTGGTCGTTATTGGACGTAGTAATATCGTCGGAAAGCCAGTAGGACAACTTTTATTAAATGAACATGCAACTGTCACCTATTGTCATTCTCGAACAACTAATATGAAGTCAATTACACAACAGGCGGATATCCTCGTTGTCGCAGTTGGAAAAGCGAACTTTATTGGAGCTGATTACATAAAAAAAGGTGCTGTTGTCATTGATGTTGGGGTGAACCGTCTTGAGACAGGAAAGTTATGTGGAGACGTAAAATACGAGGAAACAAAAGAAGTCGCGTCTTTTATTACACCTGTTCCTGGTGGAGTAGGACCAATGACGATTACGATGCTTCTTCATAATACGATTGAAGCGGCAAAACGTTATGCATAATAAGGTGTTTTTATGAAACAAGAACAATTTTTAACAGTTACAGAAGTAACGAGGTATATAAAGAAAACATTTGATTTAGACGATGTTCTTCAAGATGTTTGGATTCGCGGGGAACTTTCAAATTTTAAATTACATAGTCGTGGACATATGTATTTTACGGTTAAAGATTCAGGGTCAAGAATGCAAGCAGTCATGTTTGCTGGGAATAATCGCTCACTTACATTTAAACCAGAAGACGGTATGAAAGTGTTAATTCGTGGCAATGTTTCTGTATATGAACCATATGGACAATATCAGTTGTATGCTCGTGAGATGCAACCAGATGGAATCGGAAATTTATATTTGGCATATGAGCAATTAAAACAAAAGCTTGAAGCGGAAGGGTTGTTCCATCCTGAACATAAAAAGCCCTTACCACGTTTTGTCCAACATATTGCCATTGTCACATCACCAACGGGAGCAGCAATTAAAGATATGATTACGACGATTAAACGCCGTTACCCGATTGCTAAAGTTACGTTACTTCCGGTGTTAGTTCAAGGTGAGGGGGCAGCACCATCGATTGCACGCGCGATTGAACAAGCAAATCAAGCTAATTTATTTGATATTGTTATTGTTGGTCGTGGCGGAGGGTCTATTGAAGAATTATGGGCCTTTAATGAAGAGCTTGTTGCTAGAGCGATCTTCTCATCTGTTTTGCCAGTTATTTCGGCAGTTGGACATGAAACGGATTTTACGATTGCTGATTTTGTAGCTGATGTAAGAGCAGCTACGCCAACAGCGGCAGCTGAACTCGCAGTTCCACATATAGAAGAATTAATACAGAGAGTCGAAGGATTACAACAACGAATGCTCCGTGCGACTAAGGACCGTTTAGGGAATGAACGACAACGTTTGTCGCGCTTACAGAAGTCCTATGCTTTCCGATATCCTGAACAACTAATCAAGCAAAAGGAACAGCAACTTGACCGGACAATTGAAAAGTTGGAAAAAGAGTTTTTACGTATGATTAAACAAAAGCAAGATACAGTAGAAAAATTAACGAATGCTGTTGAACGAAATCATCCGGCCCGCTTGATAGCGGAAGCAAAAAAACAACATGAACACATGAGGCAAACATTAATTCGTTTATTGAAAGAAAAAACAACCAAATCCGAAAATCAATTTCAGCAGCAACTTGCAAAGCTACAAGTCTTAAGTCCACTGGCGATGATGGATCGAGGATATAATTTGGCTTATGGTGAGAATAAACAGTTAATAAAATCGACTCGTCATGTTTCAAAAGGGGATAAACTCACGATTCGAGTAAAAGATGGCCATATTTATAGCGTTGTTGAAGATATAGAAACAAAAGAAGTAACAGGAGGAAATGAAAATGAGTAAGCCAGAAACTGAAATCACGTTCGAACTTGCACTTGAACAACTTGAAGAGGTGGTCGATAAGTTAGAGCAAGGGGATGTACCATTAGAGGAAGCTATTGCCATGTTTCAAGAGGGAATGAAACTATCGAAAGTATGCCATGACAAGCTGTCAGCTGTAGAAAAACAAATGGAACAAATTTTACATGCAGACGGTCAAGTGGAAGTCACGAGCTTTCAGGAGGATCATAAAGAGTGAGAAACGAAAGACTACAACAATTTCTAGCGATACATAAACAAAAGATTGATGAGGCTCTCCCACAGCACATTCAGAAGCTTCAAGCACCAGAAAGTTTAAAGGAAGCGATGGTTTATTCTTTGCAAGCTGGTGGGAAGCGTGTCCGTCCGATATTATTATTAGCGACTCTACATGGTTTTAACCAAAAAGAAGAACTTGGGATTGATGTCGCATGTGCGATCGAAATGATCCACACGTATTCTTTAATTCATGATGATTTACCGGCGATGGATGATGATGATATGCGTCGTGGGAAACCAACAAATCATAAAGTGTTTGGTGAAGCATTAGCCATCTTAGCTGGCGATGCCCTCCTTACGTATAGTTTTCAATTAATAGCAGGTTTGAAACATCCAAGCATCACATCTGAAATGAAAGTGAAGCTAATGGAACTATTAGCGAAAGCAGCTGGACCAGAAGGAATGGTAGGTGGACAAGTTTCAGATTTAGATGGTGAAGGGAAAACGTTACAACTGGATGATCTGGAATATATCCACCACCATAAAACAGGGGATTTACTTGCTTATTCGGTTGTAGCTGGTGCCATTTTAGCGAACGCTGAGCAAGCAGAGGTGGACAATCTTCATGCTTTTGCAAAAGAATTAGGTCTTGTTTTCCAAATTAAAGATGATATTCTTGATGTTGAAGGTGATGAACAGACGATTGGAAAGCCGATTGGGAGTGACGAGGATAATAATAAAGTGACGTATCCGAGCCTTTTAACAATGGACGGGGCAAAAGCAAAATTAAATGAGCATACTTCACGAGCAAAAGAATATTTATATAAAGTAAAGATGGAAAATTCTTTGTTAGAAGCGATTACAGAGTATATCGCTGAGCGTGACCATTAACTAATTCTCATCTCTTCCATACATTTTCATTGAGGATGTACGAAGCAGGTGTTATAATAACTTGTAAAACTGAGTGGTGCAGTATTCTAGTCAGTTCTCTATACTTGAGGGCGGGCCTAAAAATCCGCCGAAGGGCACATCGATGAAGCTCCTTGTGTCGGCTTGAGGCGCCCAGCCTTGGGTCGGCGCTGGGTGTTAAGGTATTCGGGCGATCCACAACGGCATGTGGGCGTTGACCCTAATACCGCGGAGGCCTTTCTTTTTCATGCTACACATTAAGGTGTAAAGTGGAAAGAAGGGTATGAACCTGCGACAGTAGCTTTGGGAAGCATACTAGCAGCGTAGCCTGCCTTGAGTGGAGTTAGAGGGGATTATGGAAATTGGGGATATTTTAGTTGTCGGCCAACAACGAATATTCTTTGCCATATGAAATCTGCTCTGCAAAAGAGGATAAAAGTATAGCAAGGGCTGTTGAGGAAAACTCCTAGACTGTTCATAAGACATATAAAGGGGATTGAAGTGTGGACTAAGTGGTAATCCAGTCTAGCGTTTGGTGACAGCGCTAAGATAGGTTTAAAGGGAAACCGTCAGATCGGCGACGATTTGGTACTTATTTGGGAAATCCTACTGGACCTAAGCCACAGCTTTTACTCTTTATATGACCACTCAGTCCGTACATACTCTTAAACGTTTACAATTGGTTGTAAATAGTTTAATAATATAAAGGTGTCGATTACTTAACGATGAAACATTCCCTTTTGAAAACTATACACTGGAGCTTAGGGATTGCCGTTATCACGCTTGTGTTAGCGGCTATTTTTTCAATTATTTCAACCTTCTTATTAAGTGGAGTAACATGGGGGGTTGGAATGATAATCGTCTTACTAATTGTATTAGTTGGTATATTTTTTGATACAATTGGTGTAGCTGCCACGGCAGCAAATGAAGCTCCATTTCATGCGATGGCTGCGAAAAAGTTAGCTGGTGCAAAAGAAGCTGTTCAAATTACGAGAAACGCAGATAAATTTGCAAACTTTTGCAATGATGTCATTGGTGATATTTCAGGTATTGTTAGTGGAACTGCTTCAGCCTATGTTGTTCTTCAAATTGCATTGCAATTAGGGTACGATGATGGGTCCTATTTTCAGTTTTTTATATCGGTCCTGTTTACGAGTGTTGTTGCAGCCCTTACGGTTAGTGGGAAATCGATTGGAAAAACGATGGCTATACAATTTTCGACGCCAATTATTTATCAAGTTGGTAGATTATTGTATATTATAGAGGTAAAATTAAAAATAAGTCTTTTTTCAAAAAATGGGAAGAGTAAACGAAAAGAGCAGAAAAAGCGAAAGTGAGGGTATTTATGGATATCGAGAGTATTAAAGACCCTAGTGCCATAAAATCTTTATCAAAACAAGAATTAGAATATGTAGCAAGTGATATCCGGAGTTTTTTAATTGAAAAGCTTTCAGTAACAGGCGGACATTTAGGACCAAATTTAGGTGTTGTGGAGCTAACACTAGCCTTACATTATTGCTTTGATAGTCCTAAAGATAAATTAATTTGGGATGTTGGTCATCAAGCGTATGTTCATAAGATTTTAACTGGACGAGCAAATCAATTTGACGCACTAAGACAATATAAAGGGCTTTGTGGATTTCCAAAGCGTGATGAAAGTGAACATGACGTCTGGGAAACCGGACATAGTTCAACTTCTTTATCAGCGGCGATGGGCATGGCAACAGCAAGAGATATTAAAGGAACAGATGATAATGTCATTGCTATTATTGGTGATGGCGCCCTAACAGGTGGAATGGCATTAGAGGCATTAAACCATATTGGGCATGAACAAAAAGACTTAATTGTTATTTTAAATGATAATGAAATGTCGATCGCACCAAATGTAGGAGCATTACACAATGTATTAGCGAAGCTTCGTACAGCAGGGAAATACCAAAAAGCAAAAGAAGAGCTTGAAATGCTCATTAAAAAAATTCCTGCGTTTGGAGGAAAACTGGCTTCAACAGCTGAACGTGTGAAAGACAGCTTGAAATATTTACTTGTTTCAGGTGTGTTCTTTGAAGAGATGGGATTCACATACTTAGGTCCTGTTGATGGGCATGATTTAGATGATTTAATGGAAAATATGAAATATGCGAAGAAAACATCGGGACCAGTTCTCGTCCATGTGTTAACGAAAAAAGGAAAAGGATATGCCCCGGCGGAAAATGATGCGAAAGGAACATGGCATGGTCTTGGACCTTATAAAATTGAGTCTGGTGAAGTTGTAAAAAAACCAGGACCTCCAAGCTATAGTGGTGTATTTAGTGACACACTGAAGAAAATTGCAGCAGATGACAATCGAATCGTAGCCTTAACCGCTGCAATGCCAGGCGGAACAAAACTAGATCAATTTGCAAAAGCTTTCCCTGAGCGAATGTTTGATGTCGGAATTGCCGAACAACATGCAACGACAATGGCTGGTGGACTTGCAACACAAGGGTTAAAACCGGTATTTGCAGTTTATTCGACTTTCTTACAACGTGGGTATGACCAAGTAGTACATGATGTTTGTCGCCAAAATTTAAATGTTGTATTTGCCATTGACCGTGCTGGGCTTGTAGGGGCTGACGGAGAAACACATCAAGGCGTGTTTGATATTGCTTTTCTACGACATTTACCAAATATGGTTATTTTAATGCCAAAAGATGAAAATGAATTACAGCATATGATTTATACTGCGATACAATATGACGGAGGACCAATTGCTGTTCGTTATCCTCGTGGTAATGGGTATGGTATAAAAATGGACGAGGAGTTAAAACAAATTCCAATTGGAAAATGGGATGTGTTAAGAGGAGGTTCTGACGCCTGTATTTTAACATTTGGGACAATGATTCCTGTTGCAGAACAAGCGGCTGAAGAGTTAGCTGCCCAAGGCATATCTGTCAAAGTGGTAAATGCAAGGTCCGCTAAGCCGCTTGATGATGAGCTATTATTTGATATAGCAAAGCAAAATATTCCCATTCTTACATTAGAAGAAGCTGCAATTCAAGGAAGTTTTGGAAGTGCTGTTTTAGAATTTTATCATGATGCCAACTACCACGACTTGACAATCCATCGTATGGGTATTCCAGACCGCTTTATCGAACATGGAAGTGTTTCTCAATTGTTAGAAGAAATTGGGTTAACAACACCATCCGTTGTCGATAAAGTTAAACTAATGTTACCTCGGAAAAGACAAAGGGCGTAAATGAATGGCAAAAAAAGAACGAATTGATGTTCTGCTTGTAGAACAAGGGTTATTTGAAACGAGAGAAAAAGCTAAGCGCGCTATAATGGCTGGTCTTGTTTATGCAAAAGAAGAGCGGTTGGATAAACCGGGTGTGAAAATAGATATAGAAACGGTCTTAACGGTAAAGGGAGATGTTCTCCCTTATGTTAGCCGGGGTGGATTAAAATTAGAAAAGGCGATCTCGTCATTTGGGTTGGAGTTACAGGATAAAATTGTTCTTGATATTGGTGCTTCCACAGGTGGATTTACGGATTGCTCTTTGCAAAATGGAGCAAAAAAAGTATACGCGCTTGATGTAGGTTATAATCAACTTGCTTGGAAACTTAGGCAAGATGAACGTGTTTGTGTCATGGAACGGACAAATTTCCGCTATGTCACAAAAGCCGATTTACCATTTGGTTTGCCAAATTTTGCGACCATTGATGTATCGTTCATATCACTACGACTCATCTTACCAGTTTTAAAAACATTATTATTGCCAAATAGTGATGTTGTTGCTTTAATTAAGCCGCAATTTGAAGCAGGAAAAGAAGATGTTGGAAAAAAGGGGATCGTGCGTGATAAAAAAATTCACCTTCGTGTAGTAGAAGAGATTATCTCATTCTCAAGACAAGAAGGCTACCACATTGCTGGAGTTGACTTCTCACCGATTAAAGGTGGGGAAGGTAATATCGAATTTTTACTGCACTTGCGTTGGGATGACGAGGAAAGTCAATTTCAAAGTCAAGTCACCGCAGAACAAGTTGTCAACCAAGCACACGTTCAGTTAATGGAACATAACTAAATACATGTAGTGGTTTGAGTAATGGATATCTCTTAAGTTTAAGGGGTATCCTTTTTTTAACATTTAAGAAAATTTAGGTATAGCTGTGGAAGCTTTAAAAGCTTATTCTAGAAGAGCGAAGAATCCGTACTTCGCTTGAAAGAAAAGATGCTCCGGCGTTTTTCTTTATTCACAAAAGCATAAAGTTTGTGTAGTATTATTTATTCATAAAACTTAATATTTATTTGTTAAAATTGAATAAATCATGTATGATAAAAAGTAGAAGTATGATTGGAACCGCAGTGTTAAGCGTTAATGAAAGTATATATATAAAGGTGGATGGATTATGAATAAAGGGCAGCGTCATATTAAAATTAGAGAAATTATTACAAACAAAGAAATTGAAACGCAAGATGAATTAGTGGAGCAATTAAAAAATGGAGGATATAATGTCACACAAGCTACGGTTTCGCGTGATATTAAAGAATTACATTTAGTGAAAGTTCCTATGATGGATGGCCGTTATAAATATAGCTTACCAGCTGATCAGCGTTTTAACCCATTACAAAAACTAAAGCGATCTTTAATGGATAGCTTTGTTAGTATAGATCGCTCGGAAAACTTAATTGTAATGAAAACATTACCTGGAAATGCAAATGCGGTCGGAGCATTAATTGATAATTTAGATTGGACTGAAATCATGGGAACGATTTGTGGTGATGACACGATTCTTATTATTTGTAAACAAAAAGAAGCAACGCCTATTGTAACGGAGCGTTTTTTAGAAATGCTATAAAAGGTGTGGGGGAAAAACATGCTTGTTGAATTATCGATTAAAAACTTTGCCATTATTGATAAACTTACGATTCCTTTTGAAAAAGGATTAACTGTTTTAACGGGAGAAACGGGTGCAGGAAAATCCATTATTATTGATGCTATTGGATTGCTTGTTGGTGGAAGAGGATCAACTGAATTTGTTCGTTATGGAACAAAGCGAGCTGAAATTGAAGGGTTGTTCTCTATCCATCCAGGTCACTTATCGATAGAAAAAGCAGAAGAGTTTGGAATTGATAGTGATGATGATATGATGATTTTGCGTCGTGATATTACTGCAAATGGAAAAAGTGTTTGTCGTATTAATGGTAAAATGGTCACATTGTCTATTTTGCGTGAAATTGGACAAACTCTTGTTGATATTCACGGACAACACGAACACCAAGTTTTAATGCAGCCAGAACGACATCTTGAACTGCTTGATTCTATGGCTAAACAGGAATTAATTCAACCTTTCGCACAGTATCAAGATTTGTATTCTGAATATTTGTCTTTATCAAAACAAGTAAAAAAAATGACTGAAAATGACCAGGAATTAACTCATCGTTTGGATTTACTTCAATATCAATTAAAAGAAATTGAAAAAGCAAAGTTAGAACCAAATGAAGATGAGCGGTTAGCTGAAGAAAAATACCGACTGGCGAACAGTGAAAAATTATATCATCTATTACAGGACGCTTACAATGGTTTATACGGTGATAGCAAAGGACTGGATTGGTTAACAAAAACTCAAGCCTATATCGAAGAGGCTGCTTCAATTGACTCACAGCTTGAAGATTTACATGAAACAATAAGTAACTGTTTTTATTTATTGGAGGAAGCCACTTATTCACTCCGAGACCGTAAAGAGCAAGTTGAATTTGACCCTGGCCGTTTAGATGTCATTGAAAGTCGATTAAATGAATTAAATCAACTAAAACGAAAATACGGTTCAACGGTAGAAGAAATTATGGCTTATGCAGAGAATATAGCTCAAGAAAAAGATGGTCTTCTTCATAAAGATGACCGAATTCAAGAACTTGAAGTGAAATTATCCAAAACATTACAGCAATTAAAACAGCTTTCAGAACAATTGACAACGATTCGTAAAAAAGCCGCAGCCCAGTTAATTGAAGCTGTTCACCATGAATTAAAAGCTCTTTATATGGACAAAACAAGGTTTGCCGTTTCGTGGAAAGAGCATGAAACGAAAGAATCACGTTTCTTTGAGCACGGTGTAGATCAAGTTGAGTTTCTATTATCGACAAACCCTGGCGAACCTGTGAAGCCATTAGCGAAAGTGGCTTCTGGGGGAGAAATTTCCAGAATTATGTTAGCGATGAAAACGATATTTTCATCTTCTCAAGGGATTACTTCACTTATATTTGATGAAGTGGATACGGGCGTGAGTGGTCGTGTTGCTCAAGCGATTGCTGAGAAAATCTTGCAAATTTCAAGCAATTCTCAAGTGTTTTGTATTACGCATTTGCCTCAAGTCGCAGCAATGGCTGATCAGCATTTATATATTGCTAAAAAAGAAGAAAAAGAAAGAACCTTTACTACTGTTCATCCACTTTCCAATGAAAAAAGAGTGGAGGAAATTGGTAGAATGATTTCAGGTGTTGAAATGACGGAATTAACGAGGGAACACGCAAAAGAATTATTAGAACAAGCGCAAAAAATTAAATCCAATTCTTGAAAAGCTGGCCAAAATAGGCGAGCTTTTTTCTTATGAAGGAGTTATAAATAACCTAAAACAAGGCAACATTAGTAGTACAGTGAAATTGGAGGTGTGGGCCAGAGGCGAGGAGAGTGAAATGATTGAATACAGACAAAATGAGAAAAGCGATTGGTGTGATTCTCCTTGTTTTTGTAATCAGCTTAGGCTTTAATAAGCCTGTACAAGAGTGGTTAAGCATTCCAACAAACATCGTTCTTACAGAAGGACAAGAAATGGTTTTGTTTGAATCATCTCACTCACAAGTAACTGCAAAAAGCGAGCAAGAGGATATCGTTGTATTTAATATGACCGCTGATGAGGAAAAAAATGATGGGCAAATTGCTACAGTGACAGCTGAGAATCAAGGTGATGATACTGTGACAATGGAAGTTGGCAACTTTCCAGTTAAGAAAGTGAATGTCAATGTGTTACCTGAAATTAAAGTTATTCCAGGCGGGCAATCCATCGGTGTGAAATTAAATACAGACGGTGTGCTAGTGGTGGGACACCATCTAGTCGAAACCGAAGATGGTGAACAGTCACCAGGTGAAATTGCCGGAATCAAAGTTGGAGATATGATTACAAAAATCAATGGGGAATCAATTGATAAGATGAATCAAGTCTCTAGTTTTGTTCAAGACGCAGGTGAAAAAGGAAAGGCTCTTCAAATTGAAGTAAAAAGAGAAGACAAAGTGTTACAAAAAGAGCTAATACCTTTAAAAGCAAAAGATGAGGATTCGTATCGTTTAGGGTTATACATTCGCGATTCTGCAGCTGGTGTTGGTACTTTAACTTTCTACGATCCGAAATCAAAAAAATATGGTGCGTTAGGACATGTTATTTCAGATGTTGATACTCAAAAACCTATCGTTGTACATGATGGACAAATTATTCGATCATCAGTAACCTCCATTGAAAAAGGAAGTAATGGGGATCCTGGAGAGAAATTGGCGAGTTTTTCAGATGAGCGACAAGTTCTAGGGAATATTAGTAAAAATAGTTCTTTTGGGATATTTGGAGAACTTACAACAAATAAATTAAAAAATAATATTATGGATAAAGAGATGCCGATTGCCGTCTCTAGTCAAGTAAAAGAAGGCCCTGCTAAAATTTTGACTGTTGTTGAAGGTGAAGATGTAAAAGAATTTGACATTGAAATCGTCAGTAGTGTACCACAGAAATTTCCAGCAACAAAAGGGCTTGTCATTAAAGTGACCGACCCAAAATTATTAGAGGCAACAGGTGGAATTGTACAAGGAATGAGTGGAAGTCCGATTATTCAAGATGGAAAAGTTGTCGGAGCAGTTACACATGTTTTCGTAAATGACCCTACGAGTGGGTATGGTTGTCATATTGAATGGATGTTAGAAGAAGCAGGGATAGATATTTACGGAAAGGCAAAGGCGAGTTAATTACTCGTCTTTTTTTCATATTATAAAAAAATAAAGAAATATTTATTAAAAAGTGGTATGATAAAAACAGCTAAAAGAAATTCGACAAACGCTCCAGTATCTTCCTTTTGGAGATCGAAGAAAGTCGAAATTAATATTATATCGCATTTACATAATAAAAAACAAGAAAAATTTTATTTTTTTTGAAAAAATAAAAGGAACTGAAAAGTGTTTGTCGAAAATGTAGGACAGACAAAATATAAAGAAGTTTGAGGAGGACATCGCGTGCAAAAGGTTAGAGTATGTATAGCAGATGATAACAGAGAATTAGTAAATTTATTAAATGAGTATATTACGGCTCAAGATGATATGGAGGTTGTTGGAATTGCCTTTAACGGCCAGGAGTGCTTACGCCTTGTTGAAGAAAAACAACCAGACGTTTTAATATTAGATATTATCATGCCTCATTTAGATGGCTTAGCTGTTCTTGAAAAGGTAAACCAAACAGGTTTAAAGCAAAAAACAAATATTATTATGTTAACAGCATTTGGTCAAGAAGATGTGACGAAAAAGGCAGTTGACCTGGGAGCATCGTATTATATTTTAAAGCCGTTTGATATGGAAACATTGATTACAAAGATTAGAGAAGTAAGTGGTCAAAAAACAACGTCTTTCATTCAAAAAACAGTTTCTGTCCAATCGTTTAAACCAGAGGTACAAGAGTTTAACCTTGATGCAAGTATTACGAACATTATCCATGAAATAGGTGTACCAGCTCATATAAAAGGGTATATGTATTTAAGGGAAGCCATCACAATGGTCTACAATGATATTGAATTACTTGGATCAATCACTAAGGTGTTATATCCAGACATCGCGAAAAAGTTCAACACAACATCAAGTCGTGTAGAACGTGCGATTCGTCATGCCATTGAAGTGGCGTGGAGTCGTGGAAATATTGATTCAATTTCATCGTTATTTGGATACACAGTCAGCCATTCAAAAGCAAAACCAACAAATTCAGAATTTATTGCGATGGTAGCTGATAAGCTTCGCATTGAACATAAAGTTTCTTGAGAGGAACGAGATAAGTAAAAGCATAAAGAAGGACATCATTTTTTACTCGTATGTAACTTACATAGAGTAAAAGGTGATGTTTTTTTGTGATAATTATTTTATATGCAAAAGTTTTAAAGGCGTGCTATAATGAGGTATAGACTATAGTACTAGGTAAGATTTCTTATTTGTAAAAGTGAAGGAGAAATGAAAATGAAAAGCATTCGATTGAAATTAATCATTAGTTTTTCTATTGTAATTTTATTAACATGTGTGCTGGCCATTAACAGCTTATTAGGGATAACGTTGATCGACCGTTCAGTTGATCGTATATTAGGAAAAGAGCTGCCACTATTAATTTCAGAAGAAAAGTTAGCATATAATATCGCTGAACGAGTTGCTGTATCTCGAGCTTATGTTTTATACGGTGACAAATCATATCAAGATGTATTTGCAATGTATACAGAAGAAAGCAAGGCCATCGAAGCAACTGTTCTTGCAACAAATCCTCCTGCTGACATGGTGGAATTAATCGAGAAAAGTGTGCAGTGGCAAGAGATAATTGAAAGTGAAGTGTTTACGTACACTAATATTGAAACATCTGCAGAGGTATTACGTGTTAAAGCAGAGCCATTAGCGATTGAATTAATGCATGGTTTTCATCACTTAGCAGAACAACGTGAAAAACAAATACAGGCAGATGGAAATGAATTATTGGTTCAGGTGAACTTAACAAAGATTGTCGCCATTATCTTAGCGCTTGCTGTTGTCGTGGTCGGTATACTTATCGCTGTAATTATAGCGAATCGCCTTACGAAACCAATCGTTCAAGTTGAAGAAAGAATGAATCTAATCGCGAGTGGAGTGTTGCCAGATGAAGATCTTATCGTCCCATCTAATGATGAAATTGGTCGATTAACCGAATCTGTTAATAAAATGAATGGTAGCCTCCGAAACATCGTAACGCAAATATCAACTGTATCAGGAAATGTTACTGCACAAAGTGAAGAGTTAGTTCAATATGCAGATGAAGTAACAGTAGGAAGTAGACAAATTGCAATTACGATGGAGGAATTAGCAAAAGGTGGCGAAGAACAAGCAAACAGCACGGTCGCGTTAAGCGAGAGAATGAAGCAATTTGGTGAGACCATTTTCTTAGTAAATAATACAGGTACTGAAATTAAAGCCGAATCAGAAATCATGTTGAAATTAACCGAAGAAGGCGGTCACTACATGGTGGAATCGGTTAAGAAAATGACTGAAATTAATGAAACGATGAAACAGTCTTTAAATATGGTCAAAGGGTTAGACAATAAAACAACGCAAATAACAGAGTTAGTTAATGTGATTCAATCTATCGCCGAGCAAACGAACTTATTAGCTCTTAATGCCGCTATCGAAGCCGCAAGAGCCGGAGAACATGGCAAAGGGTTTGCTGTTGTGGCAGACGAAGTTCGAAAACTAGCAGAACAAGTGAGTCATTCCATTAGTGATATTACAAATATTGTTGGCAGCATCCAAACGGAATCGAAGCAAGTCGTTGGCTCACTTGAAAGTGGCTATGAGTTTGTAACAGAAGGAACGACACAAATTGAAACAACCGGAGAAACGTTTGGAAAATTGACAAATACAATTTCAAGAGCAGTAACAAAAGTAGATGAAATGACAAATTCATTATTTGATGTGTTAGATGATACGCAAAGGATGAATAATGCAGTAGATACAATTGCTACTGTGTCTGAGGAGGCAGCAGCTGGTATTGAAGAAGTATCAGCAACGACAGAACAATCAACAAGCTCGATGGAAGAAGTAGGAAATAGTGCGAAAGCCCTTGAAGGAGAGGCAACGAAACTGAATTCATTAATTCAACAATTCAAGTTATAATAGAGAAGAACAGAGTGAAAGCTCTGTTCTTTTCAAACTGTTGTAAGATAGAGGGAAATGCGTTTAAAAAATGTAGGAGGAGATGGAGATGAAACAAGAGAGAGAAACGAAACAATGGAAACTTATCGCGTTAGATATTGATGGAACATTATTAAATGACAAGCATGAGGTACCAGAGGCAAATAAAAAGGCGATTAAAGCTGCGAGAGAAAAAGGAGTAATCGTTGTATTAAGTACAGGGCGTTCTATTCGAACTTGTGAGGATATTGCGAGACAACTTGAATTATCATCGTATTTAGTCACTGTCAATGGGAGTGAAATTTGGCATACCGAAGGAACATTGCTTGAACGGAACCCATTACACTATAAGCATATTAAAACAATGTGGGACTTAACGAATACATATAAAACAAAAATGTGGGCGGTAACAAAAGATAAAGTGTGGCGAGATGAATTTCCAGAGATACCAGATGCTGAACAATGGTTAAAATATGGTTTTGATATTGAAGATGACAAGGCAAGAGAAGAAATCTTCAGTATACTATCAGCAAATGAGGAACTGGAACTTAGTAACTCTAGTCCTACGAATATTGAAGTGAATGCTGTCGGAATCAATAAAGCTGTTGCCTTAGCCAAAGTTTGTGAAAAAGAAGGAATCACGATGGAAGACGTTATTGCAATGGGAGATAGCTTGAATGATTTAGCGATGATTCAGGCGGCAGGCTTAGGGATTGCAATGGGAAATGCTCAAGATAAAGTTAAAGAAGCGGCAGACTGGGTTACTGACAAAAACACTGAAGACGGAGTGGCAAAAGCGATTCGTCAATGGGTTTTATAAAAAACAATTGACAGATTATTGAACAGGTATATAATAAGTAAAGAAACCATTATTAGGAAACGGAGGGAAACAAAATGAGAATTCACACTAAAACACACCAAACTCAAATTTCATATGCTCATTTTGTGACCGTTTAAACGAGAACTCGTTAATCAAAGTAGGTCACGCCTTGTGATCTACGCTAATGAACCCTTTTTGTAGAATAAAGTGGCGACATTGCGTGTTTACGCTCTGTCGTCTTTTTTTGTTTCGTCGTTTTCCTTTTTCATAAAATGGTGGATTGTTATTACTGGGTTTTTTTTGACCCTTTAATATACAAAAATATAAGGAGGTAATGAAGATGAATGGAAATGAAAGAATTCGTATGATTGGTTTAGGAGAGATTGAAGGCGGTTAATTAAGATTGGGGGAGAATAGATGTTTTCAGTTTTAGGTAAATTAGCTTGGTTTTTTAAAAAATATTGGTTACGGTATACCGTAGCAATCAGTTTATTAATTATTGTAAGTTTCTTAGATGTGATCCCACCATGGTTAGTTGGGATGGCTATCGATGAAATTCAATTTGGGACGTTAACAACAGAAAGTTTACTGCAATTGATTTTATTTTACGGAACGATTATTGTTGTAAGCTATGTGTTAACTTATTTTTGGATGTATCAGTTATTTGGTGGTGCATTTTTATTAGAGAGGCTAATGCGGTTCAAATTTATGAAACACTTGTTGTCAATGACACCGACGTTTTATGAAAAAAATCGAACTGGTGATTTAATGGCACGCGCTACAAATGATTTAAAAGCCATTTCAATGACTGCAGGTTTCGGAATTCTGACTTTAATTGACGCCAGTATTTTTATGATGGTTATCATTGGAGTCATGGGATTTTTTATAAGTTGGAAATTAACACTTGCGGCACTATTACCAATGCCGATTATGGCCATTGCAATTAATTATTATGGAAAAGTCATTCATAAGCAATTTTTAGCTGCACAAGATTCGTTTGGGGATATGAATGACAACGTTTTAGAGTCAATTGCTGGCGTTCGTGTGAATCGAGCCTACGTTCAAGAAAAAGCGGATCAACAACGGTTTCAAATGATGACTGACGATGTCTTTGAAAAAAATATGTCGGTAGCTAGAACCGATTCATTGTTTGAACCAACTATCAAGATTTTAGTCGGAATTAGCTATGTTATTGGTTTAGGGTTTGGGGCGTATTTAGTATTCCAAAATGAAATTACGCTTGGGCAACTTGTTTCCTTTAATGTTTATTTAGGGATGTTGATTTGGCCAATGTTTGCTGTTGGTGAGTTAATTAATGTCATGCAACGTGGAAATGCCTCGTTAGACCGGGTCAATACAACATTAAGTTACAAACCGGATGTGTTTGATAAAGAGGATTCTGCCGATTTGGATGTACCCACATCCATTATTTATGACAATGTAAGTTTCCAATATCCGATGTCTGCAACATTGAATTTAAAAAATGTTTCCTTTACGGTTAAACAGGGTCAAACGATAGGGATTGTTGGGAAAACAGGGAGTGGTAAAACAACGATATTGAAGCAGTTATTACGAGAGTACCCAGTAGGTGCAGGGAGAATTTCTATTTCAGGTGTTCCTATTGAAAATATCACGCTAGATACACTTCAACGGTGGATTGGTTATGTACCACAGGAGCAAATATTATTTTCCCGCTCTATTCGTGAAAATTTAGAGTTTGGAAAATCAAATGTCTCAACAGAAGAAATTAATAATGTATTAGCTTCAGCAGCTTTTGATACAGATTTAACGTTATTGCCAGAAGGGTTAGAAACGTTAGTCGGAGAAAAAGGAGTTGCATTATCAGGTGGTCAAAAGCAAAGAATTTCGATTGCACGAGCGCTATTAAAAGATCCAGAAATTTTAATGTTAGATGATGCGATGTCAGCTGTGGATGGAAAAACTGAAGCAAAAATTATTGAAAATATTCGTCACGAGAGAAAAGGGAAGACAACGTTCATTTCTGCTCACCGCATATCAGCAGTTCAACATGCGGATTGGATTATTGTAATGGAAAATGGACAGATCATTGAAGAAGGAACACACGAACAATTGCTTACCTTACACGGCTGGTATAAAGAGCAATGTGAACGTCAGCAAGCGGATTCGTATGGTGAGGTGGGATAGGATGAAAAATCAAACAACTGGAAAACGATTAGTTGCATACGCATTAACGTTTAAAAAGACCATTCTGATCGCACTTCTCCTTCTCTCAGTAGCAGTAGCAGCAGAATTAAGTGGCCCCTTTATCGCCAAAAAGATTATTGATGATCATATTCTTGGTATTGAAGCAACGTGGTATGCGACGACAGAAGAAAATGAAAATGTCGTTTCGTACCGAGGTGAATCATTTGTTCGAGAACAATATGCAGAAGGAATCGCTGTTGACCGTGAAGTGCGAATACTACAAATTGGTCGTTTCTTTTACTTTGTAGATGAACCTGTATTATTTGACGGTCAACGCTCTCTAGATGGTTCCTTATTAACGATTACGCTAGGGGAACAAAAAGTCGAATATGAGGTGGAGCAACTATCTGCTGCTGAAGTTTGGGCGTTTTATCAGCCGGAAATTAAACCAATCGTCTTTTTATTGGCTTTATATTTAGGGCTGCTGTTGTTTGCGGCTTTGTTTCAATATGGGAAATCGGTCTTGTTACAATCAGCAGCCAATCGGATTATCCAAAAAATGCGTACAGATGTGTTTCAACAAATTCAACGGTTGCCGATTCGATATTTTGATAGCCGGCCAGCGGGGAAAATCGTATCGAGAATTACAAATGATACCGAAGCGATTCGCGAATTATATGTAAAAGTATTAGCGACCTTTTTTACGAGCGCCATTTATTTAATTGGGATTTACATCGCTTTATTTTTATTAGATGTACAACTTGCGCTTATTACATTACTAGTTATCCCGATTTTATTGATTTGGATCGTGTTATATCGAAAATATGCAGCAAAATACAATCATTTAATTCGATCTAGATTAAGTGATATGAACGGTATGATTAATGAATCAATTCAAGGAATGCCGATTATTCAAGCGTTTCGTCGCAAGGAAAAAACATCTGATGAATTTGAAGCTTTAAATCATGAACATTTCACGTACCAAAACAAATTATTAAGCTTAAACTCGCTCACTTCGCATAATCTTGTCTCTGTGCTTCGAAATCTCACGCTTGTGTTATTAATTTGGTATTTTGGTGGAATGTCACTTGATGCAACAACGATGATTTCCATTGGAATGCTTTATGCGTTTGTCGACTATATAGGTCGAATGTTCCAGCCGGTTACTGATGTGGTAAACCAACTTGCGCAACTCGAACAAGCGAGAGTCGCATCGATTCGAGTATTTGAGTTAATGGATGAAATAGGAGAAGATGTTAATGAGCAGCTAATTCCACGGTATAAAGGGGAAGTATCTTTTCGAAATGTTTCATTTTCTTATAATGGGAAAAATGATGTACTAAAGCAATTATCTTTTGATGCAAAACAAGGCGAAACCATTGCATTAGTTGGTCATACTGGCTCAGGAAAAAGTTCGATAATTAATTTACTTTTCCGTTTTTATGATTATCAAAAAGGTTCGATTCTCATTGATGGAATGGATATACAAAAAATGCCACGTCAACAAATTCGGAAGCATATGGCTATCGTTTTGCAAGAGCCGTTTTTGTTTTCCGGGACAATTGCTACAAATGTGAGTTTACATGATCCATTGATAACAAGAGAAAAAATAGAACAGGCGATCCGAGATGTCGGTGCCGAAGAATTTGTGTTAAACTTACCAAACGGTTATGACGAGACAGTGATTGAAAAAGGCAGTACCTTATCGGCGGGACAACGTCAATTAATTTCGTTTGCACGTGCGCTTGCATTTAACCCAGCGATTTTAGTATTAGATGAAGCGACCGCTAATATTGATTCAGAAACCGAAGCGATGATTCAACATGCATTAGATGTTGTGAAAGAAGGAAGAACAACTTTCATCATTGCCCATCGGTTATCGACGATTAAGCATGCTGACCAAATCCTCGTCTTAGACCACGGTGAAATTATTGAGCGTGGCAATCATGAGGAACTCTTGAAAGGAAAAGGGAAGTATTATCAAATGTATCAGCTTCAAGTAGGTAAACAGGCTGTTCATATTAGTTAATCAAAGGGGCCAAATCATAGATTTGGCCTTTTTGTTTAAACTACGCTCCTGCGCGTTTCACGCGTAGAGATTTTGTTGTTTATAGGAAGTAAGCGGCCATGAAAACCGTTACCTGTGAACATTGCTAGCGTTTTGGAACGTTGGAGGACACAGGAGCCGTTAATCATAATATATCGTTAGGAATAGAGTGGCTTTTGCGTGAATAAGCGCTCCTGTGGCCGCTAAAAAACGGAAACCCGTATCATGTTCACAAATAATGGCTGCTCTGACCGCAAAAATGAGACATGGGATGTGTTGGTTGTTTTTGTCAAAAAGCGGTCAAGGCTCTCCACTTCGCTTGAAAGAAAAGAAGCTCCCGCGTTTTTCTTTATGTCATTTCTCATAATTTGCTTTTTCAGGAATCTATTTTTGAAGAATGCTCATACTAACGTAAGAACAATTGGAAGAGGGAGTTTGAGGACTTTGGACGTTTTTATTGCTGAAACCGCGTATGAGCATAAGCGAACGAAAGAGCTACTGAAAACACTTCCGAAAAGAAAAGTGGCGATTTTACATCATCGTGATATTGATTCGGTTGCTGTAGACGGGTTAAAACAAAAGCAAGTAAAAGCGATTTTAAATTTTGAGTCATCCATGAGTGGCGATTATGTACACCAAGGCGTTATTCAATTACTTCAAGCGAATATCCCTGTTTATGACGTTGTCGTAATGGAGATGGACAATGAGTGCCTTCATGGGATGAAAGTTAAAATTAGGGACGAGAAGCTTTTTGTTTGGAAAGAAAATCGATGGGTGTTTATCGCATCCTTATTTCGGTATACATTCGAACGATGTGGAAAAATCATCGAAAAAGCACAGGCCAATTTCCCATCGACATTTAAAAGTTTTGCAGCTAACTCCTTTGAATATGGAGAAAAAGAATTAAATGAATTTTTAGTTGAACCTCAAATACCTACTTGTTTACAAAAAATAAACGGACAAGAAGTATTAATCGTAACAAGAGGCCAAGAGTATGAAGCTGATTTAAAGGTAGCGAAAAGATGGATTAAACAAAAAAAAGTCGTCATTATCGCTGTTGATGGTGGTGCAGATGGCTTAGTCAATATCGGGCTTAGACCTGATTTCATTATTGGTGATATGGATTCAGTCAGTGAAGCGGCGTTAAAATCGGGTGCAACTTTGATTGCCCATAGTTATAAAAATGGACAATCTCCTGGAAAGGAAAGAATTGAAAAATTAGGTTTACAAGCTGAGACGATAGATTTTATCGGGACAAGTGAAGATATTGCGATTATGTATTCTTATTGGGCAAAAGCAAAGCTCATTTTTATCGTTGGAAGCCATACATCGATGACCGATTATTTAGAGAAAGGTCGTCCTGGAATGGGATCAAGTCTACTCGTTCGGATGAATGCAGGTCATAAAATTGTTGACCTTAAAGGAATACATCAATTACTTGACCATTCTTCGGCTTGGTTTACACCCCAAGTGAGTTCCATCGCAGTAACGGCAAGTGTTCTTGCCATTGCTACACAATCGTCTAAATTTTTTGCATTGCTTTCGATACTTTTTTATTGGATAGGAGGTTAAGTAACATGACTAAACTCCATTTTAAATCTTTTATCCTCATTGCTTTTATTTTTACTGCTGGATTTGTATTTGGTCTTTTATTAGATAAAGAGTGGTTGTCAGAACAAGAAAACGCGTATGTATCGAAAATTAAAGCAGAAAACCAAATGCTACACTATGAACGTGAACATTGGTTGACCTTTATCGGAGAGCAACTACAAGCGATTCCAGTTTATGTGGCATCAGAAGAAAAGGATGATCGTCATCTCCAGCAATTATTTCAGCAAATTGGGGTAGAGCCTTTGCAGTTAGAACCGTTAGAATCACTATTTGCTCAAGAAGGAATTGTAGTTTCTATTGGGCATGAAGTTACCGAATATGAATTTCCACATTTAGTGCTCGATACTGTCCCTGATGAGCATCCGGATATTTTTCAATTTTATCTTTCGTTACTAAAATTAAAAGGAGAGACAATTCATGATGAAAATTAGTGTTGTCGTACCAGCTTATAACGAAGCGGATATCATTGAAGAGACATTATTAACATTAAGAAAACAATCGTGGGTTCACGAAATTATTACTGTAAACGATGGAAGTACGGATGCAACAGGAGAACTTTGTGCGAATTTAAGTAATATCGCCATTCAATTGGAACGAAACAGAGGAAAAGGTGAGGCGCTACAAATCGGCTGGGAGCAAGCAAGTGGTGACATTATTGTTTGTTTAGATGCGGATTTAGGTGAATCGGTCAAAGAGGCACAACCATTAATTGAACCGTTTGAGTCGGACTTTATTGATGTCGTCATCGGACGATTACCACAACAAAAGGTGAGAGGGTTAGGATTTGTTAAAGAGCGAGCAAAACGATTGATTTATAAAAAGACGGGTCATTGGATTAGCGCACCACTTTCTGGCCAGCGCGCATTTCGAAAAAAATGGTTAGCAACGTTAATGAAAAATCAATATCAAGGATACGGTATAGAAACTGCAATGCTTCTGGATTTATTAGAAGCAGGTGCAACAGTCATTGAAGTCGATACATTTATTACTCATCGGGCAACAGGAAAAAATCTCGCTGGATTTCTTCATCGTGGCAAGCAGTGGTTAGAGTTAGAAAAGTCCGTATGGAGAGGGTTAGAATGACTGGTGCCCTAATTTTATTATTGCCGATAATTGCGTATGCAAGTGCGATTCTTTTTTTGCAATGTGGTTGGTTTACTTTTAATTATGAACACAAAAAAATCCCATATAGTTTAGGGGTATTAGTTGTTTTTTGTTTGCTCGGCTTTCTCCTTGCTTTTCAAAGGGAAACGACCGTATTAACCACGATGAGTGTTATTTATATTTTTGGAGTGTGGTTTATCGGACTTATTGATGATATATTTGGTGCGAAAAAAACAAAAGGATTAAAAGGACATTTTCTTCATTTTATCCGACAGGGAAAAGTGAGCACAGGGTTACTCAAAGTCGGGGGGACGGTGAGTTTAGCCTTCGTTTATTTGCTCACATTACAACCACAAAGTCTAGAGGAATGGGTGAGGACAGGGATTATTCTGATTCTTACGCCACATATTATGAATTTATTTGATACTAGGCCGCTTCGCGTGTGGAAAATAACCTTCGTTTATAGTTTATTTTTTGTCGGGGTCTTTGCGGCGATGCCATTTACTTTTTATTTGTACTTATTAACTTATTTTTTTGTCCATTATGTGCTCGAAGGTCATAAAGTTGCGATGCTAGGGGATAATGGAGCAACCGCACTTGGGGCAATTCTAGCGGTATTAACTGTTTCATACGCACCAATTCAATATCAATGGTATGTGATCTTATTATTTTTTACATTAACCCTTTTGGCTGAAAAAGTTTCCTTTTCACACTGGATCGAACAATCTCCGCTCCTTCGTAAGATTGATAGTTGGGGTGTATACTCGTCAAAATAATGAAAGCTTGCACTTGTACGTGGTGCATCGGTTGAATGGATGTTCTTTCGGACATTTGTTCCGCTATTTTAGTAAAAAGTTTTGTTTTTCAATGGCTAATGGACATCTGTTCCGGTACATTAGAAAAATAGGTGTTTTGCGCTCTCGCTTTGGTCAAATTACGGAACAGGTGTCCGAAAAAATGAAAACCTGCTTGATTTTCTTGTAATAACGGAACAAATGTCTGTAACATGATTGAGTGACTGTCTAATTAATAAAGAACCCCACTTTGAAGTGGGGGGTTCTTCGATTATATAACACCTTGTGCAAGCATAGCATCGGCTACTTTGACAAAACCTGCGATGTTAGCTCCTACAACAAGATTATTAGGGGCGTTGTATTCGTTTGCTGCAGTGACACACTCTTTATAAATGGTTTTCATAATTTCTTCTAATTTTTGATCGACTTCCTCAAATGACCATGAAAGTCTTGCGCTATTTTGCGCCATTTCGAGTGCGGATACGGAAACTCCTCCTGCATTGGCTGCTTTGGCAGGTCCGAACAAAATATTGTTTTCTTGGAACACATCGATCGCTTCAAGCGTAGAAGGCATATTTGCACCTTCGCCAATCGCTTTCACCCCATTTGCAACAAGGATTTTTGCTGAAATTTCATCAATTTCATTTTGAGTCGCACAAGGAAGAGCGATGTCACATGGAATCGACCAAATTCCTTGGCAACCTTCGAAAAATTCTGCGCTTGGCTTTCGATTTGCATATTCTGAGATTCGTTCGTGCTCAACTTCTTTAAGTTGTTTGACTAAAGAAAGGTCAATTCCATCTCTATCGTAAATATAACCACTAGAGTCACTACAAGCAACAACGGTTGCTCCTAATTGTGTCGCTTTCTCAATTGCATAGATGGATACATTTCCAGAACCTGAAACAACAACAGTTTTTCCAGAGAAGGTTAAGTCTTGATCTTTCAACATCTCGTTTACGAAATAAACGGTACCATAACCGGTCGCTTCTTTTCGAGCCAAGCTCCCGCCATAACCAATTCCTTTGCCTGTTAGTACACCTGCTTCAAAGCCACCACGATATTTTTTATATTGACCAAATAAATAGCCAATTTCTCTTGCGCCAACACCGATATCACCAGCAGGAACATCTACATCAGGGCCAATATATTTGCTAAGCTCACTCATGAAACTTTGCGTGAAACGCATAATTTCTCCGTCAGATTTTCCTTTCGGATCAAAATCTGATCCACCTTTACCGCCACCGATTGGTTGTCCTGTTAAGGCATTTTTAAAGATTTGCTCAAATCCTAAAAACTTTATAATACTTGCATTTACTGAAGGGTGAAAACGTAAACCACCTTTATATGGTCCGATTGCGCTATTGTATTGAACGCGAAAACCTCGGTTAACTTTTACTTGACCTGAATCATCTACCCACGGCACTCGAAATGAAATCAAGCGTTCAGGTTCAACAATTCTTTCAAGAATCCCTAGTTTCATGTACGTAGGGTTTTTTTCGATTACTGGAATGAGTGAATGGAGTACTTCTTTTACAGCTTGATGAAATTCTGGCTCATTCGGATTTCTTTTTTGTACCTCCTCGAAAATAAACTGTACGTATTGATTTGCTCCTGTTTCTTGCTGATTCTCTTTTTTTATATCTAGCGTTGGCATAGTTTCCTCCTTGAATGTATTTTTATGAATAATCTATGAATATTCTTAAAATTGTTTAAATAATTTGTTATTTTGTATTTTATTATTTACAGCTAATCTACAACAATACAAAAAATAGATGATTCTAATGCCAAAATGATATTAGTAAGACAGGACAAGGTGTTTATATGAAAAAAAGAGATTGTTATTTTTTTGTGTCCTTGTAATAAAACAAAAAAATGGGGGGGTACCCCATTTTAATGTCTTAATTTTGGATTGTACTTTTTATTGACAGCGGCGATTTTTTTCTCTAATAAGATTTCGGATAGCTCAGGTTTCACATATTCCTCGTATAGCACTTTCCTTTGCCAGTTTTTCCATTCTTTTGTTTCTTTTTCTGTCATATTGAATATACTCCTTTCAAATTTAGAACGAAATATTATGAATATTCAGTATTTTGTTAACGCGTTGATGTATGAGCGAAACTATGAAAGACACATTATAGTAGCAATTGCAAAAACAATGATTTAGCTGTATTTTATAATTAGTGATTAATCTAATCAATATAAATAAACGATAATATTAATATCGAAATTAGATAAGAATAGAGGGAACCGTTTGGAAATTAGACAATTGAAATATTTTATTGAGGTGGCTAAACGTGAGCATATGACAGAAGCTGCAGACGTATTGCATGTCGCTCAATCTGCAGTGAGTAGGCAAATTAGTAATTTAGAAGCTGAGCTTGGTGTAAGTTTATTCATTCGACAGGGGAGAAAGGTACGCCTCACTCCAATTGGTAGAATGTTCTTAGATAGAACAATTCAAGCGATGAAAATGTTAGATAATGCAACAAGAGAAGTTAAAGAGCAACTAGACCCTAGTCGTGGAACAATCCGAGTATCTTTTCCGATTAGTTTAGCAGCTTACATTATTCCAACAGCTATTTCCGCTTTCCGAGAGCAGTATCCTGAAGCGAAGTTTCAATTAAAGCAAGCTACCTATCATGAATTAATCGACCTTGTATTAGATGGTGACTATAATATGGCTATTTTAGGACCAGTTCCAGAGCATGACGAACGACTATATGGTCATGTGTTATTTACGGAAAAAATGGTTGCTTTAGTTCCTATTAATCATCATTTAGCGAGAGAACCTGTCTTAAAATTGAAACAATTAAAAGGAGAATCTTTTATTCTTTTACCTGAAAAGATGAAATTAAGAGAAATGATTACGTCGGCTTGTCGAGAACAAGGGTTTAATCCGAATGTGGCATTCGAAGGGGATGATGTCGACGCTTTGAAAGGCTTAGTTTCTGCAGGACTAGGCATTTCTGTACTACCTGATAGTACGGTGTTAGAGAATTTTCCTAGAGCAACAGTGAAGATTCCGATTGTTGACCCCGTTGTTCCTCGAACAGTTGGTATTATTACTGCAAAAGATCGAAAGCTACTTCCGACAGAAGAATTGTTTTTTGCCTTTTTAAAAACATTTTTTAGTAAATGGTCTGCTTCCTACTCTTAAAGATAGAAGCGAATTGAAAATAAAGAAAAGCGCGCAGAACTGTGGAGTTCTACGCGCTTATAATTGTTTTTATGTTCTTTTCTTTAAATATTTTGGTGCTACTTTTCCGTTCTTTTTGTCACGGTAAAAGATAAATCCCCCAACAAAAGCAACCCCACCAATTAGCAGAAGGAAGCCGATTATAAATTGTAACCCGAGGGAGGGGAAGGGAGAGATAAGTGTTTGGAACACGGTTTCACGCATTAGTTTTATACCATAGCCTGCTAGAATAGCGGGAATCACCATTATTGTTAACGCAATAAATCGTTGCAAGATCAAAACCCTTTCTACACATCGTGATATAGATATTTTACCTGATTAAGATACAATCTGTCCAAGACAACAGTTGCAAGTTTGTGACATTTGCGTAATAGTGGAAACAGAAGTTGGGTTCCTAAAGGGGGAATTTGCATGAAAAATATAATTATTATTGGAGCAGGGAAAGGTGGATCTGCGCTTTTAGATTTGTTAGTAGAAGCTGAAGAGCTTCATGTCGTAGGAGTCTCAGATGTTGATGAACAAGCAGAAGGGATGGTCCTTGCTCGGAAACTAGGAATTAACACGACAACAGAATGGAAAAAGCTACTGACTCCGAAAATTGATGTTGTGTTAGAGGCTACTGGTGATAAACGATTATTAAAACAATTAAAAGCTGAAATACATAAACATACGACCATTATTCCAAGCTCGGTTGCGAGTTTGTTGTTTACATTAATGAATGAAAAAGAAAAGCTCATTTCTGATTTGAAAAAATCAGCATCGATTCAATCGACAATATTAAACTCAACCGAAGATGGCATGATTGCTATTGATACAAAATGTAATGTGACATTATTTAATCAGGCAGCTGAAAAAATATCCGGTGTCAAAGCGGCTGATGCATTAGGAGAACAAATAGAGGAAGTCCTTCCTTCCAGTCGGCTTCCTTCCATCATTTCTACTAATAAGGAAGAAAGAAATAAAAATCAAATTCTGGAAAATGGGGCTAATATCATTACAACAAGAGTGCCGTTAAAAAATGAAAATCAAATGGTAGGTGCATTAGCTGTATTTAAAGATGTGACTGAAATTGAAAAAATGGCGGAAGAAGTCACAAACTTAAAGAGTATTCAAACGATGTTAGAGGCTATTATTCAATCAACCGATGATGCGATATCGGTTGTAGATGAAAATGGAAACGGGCTAATGATCAATCGAGCATATACAAGATTAACCGGATTGCAGCCAGAAGAAGTGATTGGAAAACCGGCAACAGCAGATATTTCTGAAGGCGAAAGTATGCATATGTACGTATTGCAAACAAGAAAACCAGTTCGTGGAGTTCGATTAAAGGTTGGGCCTCATCGTCGTGATGTCGTTGTTAATGTCGCACCCGTGATTGTTGATGGACAATTAAAAGGGAGTATTGCAATCGTTCATGATATGTCGGAAATGAAAAAGCTCACTGACCAATTAGAAAGAGCGAAGCAACGCATTCGCACGTTAGAAGCGAAATATACGTTTGATGATATTATTGGACAATCCGAGGAAATGAAGTTGGCCATTCAACAAGCAAAATTAGCTGCGTCAACCCCAGCAACAATTTTACTAAGAGGAGAATCAGGAACAGGAAAAGAGTTATTTGCCCATGCCATTCATAATGAAAGCGAACGAAAATATAGTCCGTTTATTCGAGTGAATTGTGCGGCTTTGTCGGAAAGTCTATTAGAAAGTGAGCTCTTTGGTTATGAGGAAGGAGCCTTTTCAGGTGCAAAACGCGGAGGCAAACGCGGGTTGTTTGAGGAGGCGCATAAAGGAAGTATATTTTTAGATGAAATTGGAGAGTTGGCTGTAGGAACACAAGCGAAATTACTTCGAGTATTACAAGAAAATGAAATTGTACGTGTAGGTGGGACTAAAGCGATATCCATTGATGTTCGCGTTATTTGTGCGACGAATGTAAACCTTGAAAAAGCGATTAGTGATAAGACTTTTAGAGAAGACTTGTACTATCGAATTAATAAAATGCCCATTTACATATCGCCTTTACGTGAAAGAAAGGGAGATATTCCAATGCTGGCTGATCGTTTGTTAAAAAAATTAAATCAAGATTACGGTAGAAATGTAGAAAAAATTGCAGATGAGGTCATGATATTATTAAAGAAGCATAATTGGCCAGGAAATGTTCGTGAACTTGAAAATGTTATTGGACGAGCATTAATTTATATGAACTATAGCGACGATGAAATTTTGACATTGCCAGATTTTCATCAAAATGGAAATAAACAAGAACGGTCAGTAAAAGTAGAGCAACAAACCGGTTCTTTATCTTCTTTAGTGGAGCAATTTGAAAAACAAGTGATTCAGGAAACTCTTGATTCATGTCAGGGCAACAAAACAGCAACGGCGAAAAAGTTGCAATTATCGATTCGGAATTTATATTATAAAATGGAAAAATACAAACTATGATAAAATGAGCATGCAAAATATTGCTCACCACGCAATTTTTTGCATGGATGTCATCATGGAATTAAGACGAATTTGTGGATTTTTTACTCTTTTGAAAAGTTGGCACAATACTTGCAATAAGAAAGTAGTGAGGCAGAAAGAAGGTTTGACATGAGACTTAGAAATTTACTTCACAAAAATGAGGGAACTCCTTCCTTTTCTGTTGCAATTGCTGCAGCTGATAATGATGATATGTTTTCGGTTGTGAAAGATGCGTTACAGTACAACTTAGCTTCCTTTTGTTTGTTTGGAAATGAAGAGAAATTAACAAGTTTACAACAGCACTATAAATTGCCTGATGAACAAATTCGATTTTTTCCGACCAAAGAAGAAAAAGAAAGTGCACATGAAGCGGTGAAGCTCATTCATGAAGGTGGGGCTTCGATATTAATGAAAGGGCATGTTCCTTCGTCGGTTTTATTAAAGGCCGCATTGCACCCAGAGTATGGATTGCGAACAGGGAAAGTTTTATCTCATGTAGCGGTATTTGATGTCCCGACATATAACCGTCCGCTATTTTTAACCGATTCAGCTATGAATGTAACACCTTCACTAGAGGAAAAAGTCGGAATTATTGAAAATGCAGTGTCAGTCGCAAGAACAATGGGATTGCCTTTACCAAAAGTTGCTCCGATTGCTGCTGTTGAAGTTGTAAATCCGAAAATGCCTTCAACAGTGGACGCAGCGCTATTGACGCAAATGAACAGAAGAAATCAAATTAAGCATTGTCTTATTGACGGACCGCTCGCATTAGATAATGCCATTTCAATCGAGGCAGCAGAGCGCAAAGGGATTCAAAGTGATGTGGGAGGAAGAGCGGATATTTTACTCGTACCAAATGTAGAGATGGGAAACACGCTCTACAAAAGTCTAGTTTATTTTGCCAAAGCAGAAGTTGGGGGTTTTATTACGGGTGGCAAAGTTCCAATAGTTCTCACATCAAGAACAGATACAAAACAAAATAAATTATATTCATTGGCATTAGCCCTTCATGTAATGAAAAATCAAACAAGAAGTTAATGTCGATAGGAGGAAAAGAAAGAATGGAACTTTTTAAGTACATGGAAACATATGATTACGAGCAAGTTGTTGTTTGTCAAGACAAAGCATCAGGACTAAAGGCGATTATTGCAATTCATGACACGACATTAGGGCCTGCTTTAGGTGGGACGAGAATGTGGATGTATGAAAGTGAAGAAGCGGCGTTTGAAGATGCCCTTCGCTTAGCTAAAGGAATGACATACAAAAACGCAGCGGCCGGTTTAAATTTAGGTGGAGGAAAAACGGTCATAATTGGAGACCCTCGAAAAGATAAAAACGAAGCGATGTTCCGTGCATTTGGTCGGTATATTCAAGGTTTAAACGGTCGTTATATTACAGCTGAAGATGTCGGGACTACAGTAGAAGATATGGACACGATTCATGAGGAAACAAAGTATGTAACTGGGATTTCACCTGCCTTTGGTTCGTCTGGAAATCCATCCCCTGTTACAGCGTACGGTGTATACGTTGGGATGAAAGCAGCAGCTAAAGAAGCGTTCGGTAGTGATATGTTAGAAGGGAAAATTGTAGCTGTCCAAGGTGTCGGAAATGTGGCATTTAATTTATGTAAACATCTACACGAAGAAGGCGCAAAACTTATCGTAACAGATATTAATAAGGAAGCTGTCCAAAAAGCAGTGGATGCTTTTGGTGCTAAAGCGGTTGATGTAAGTGCAATATATGAACAAGAGTGTGATATTTTTGCTCCTTGTGCCCTAGGTGCCATTATTAATGATGATACAATTCCAAAATTAAAAGCAAAAGTAATTGCTGGTGCTGCAAATAATCAGTTGAAAGAAAATCGTCATGGTGACATGCTGACTGAATTAGGCATTGTATATGCTCCGGATTATGTAATTAATGCTGGTGGAGTCATTAATGTAGCAGATGAGCTTTATGGATATAATCGTGATCGTGCAATGAAAAAAGTAGAAAACATTTATTCTACTATTGAGAAAGTATTTGAAATCTCCAAAAGAGATCAAATTCCAACGTATGTTGCAGCAGATCGTCTTGCTGAAGAACGAATTGAAACAATGAGAATGTCGCGAAAATCATTTTTACAAAATGGAAATCACGTACTAAACAAAAGGTAATAGACATGAATAGTGATATTCAATTACTTGTTATCAATCCAGGGTCAACTACTACAAAAGTAGCTTATTTTAATCATGTTATATGCCAGGAAGTTAAGACAATTACTCATTCTGTTGAAGAGCTTGAGCAACATTCGACCGTATTGAACCAGCAACAAATTCGTTACGAAGCGATTCTAGCGTTTCTTCGTGAAAATAACATTAAACTGTCACAACTTCATGCGATTGTTGCACGGGGTGGGTTAATTAAACCCATTCCTAGTGGAACATATGAAGTGAACAACGAGCTATTAAAAGATGCAAGGGAAGGGCTTCATGGTTGGCATGCTTCAAATTTTGGAGCATTGCTAGCTTATGAACTCGCAAAACAAGTAAACATTCCGGCGTTTATCGTCGATCCTGTCGTGGTCGATGAAATGGAACCGGTTTCAAAAGTGTCGGGGTTAAAAGGAATCGAGAGAAAAAGTATCTTTCATGCCTTAAACCAAAAAGCTGTTGCGAAAAAAATCGCAAAATCTTGGAATAGACCGTATGAAAGTCTGAGTGTCATTGTGGCTCATCTTGGTGGAGGAATTACGGTGGGAGCCCATAAGCTAGGGAAAGTCATCGATGTGAATAATGGCTTATATGGAGAAGGACCATTTTCTCCAGAGAGAACGGGAACACTCCCAGTAGGAGATTTAGTAGACCTATGCTACAATTATAATAAGGACCAGGTACTAAAGTTTTTAGCTGGTGCAGGAGGCCTTGTTAGTTATGTAGAAACAAATAATGGGGTCGAAATCGAAAATAGAATTCAAGCGGGAGACGAAGAAGCACAATTTTACTTAGAAGCGATGGGCTATCAAGTAGCGAAAGAAATTGGAGCGGCTAGTGTCAGTTTAGCTGGTCACGTCGATGCCATTATTATCACGGGTGGATTAGCTCATAGTGAGCGATTAGTTGAAACGATAACAAAACGAGTGAAATGGATTAGTAAAGTTGTTGTTTCACCTGGTGAAGATGAAATGATGGCCTTGGCAGAAGGTGCTAGTCGCGTTTTACTAAAAGAAGAAAAGGCCAAACATTATCCCTCTGGAACTCCATTATAACAGGTAAATGGAATGCAATATGAGAGATGAGAGAGAAGGATTTGAAAGAGAACGAATAAAAGGAGGGACTCGTATGACTAAAGAATATGATCTGGTCATAGTAGGAGCTGGTACTGGTGGGTATGTTGCTGCGATCCGAGCAAGTCAGTTAGGGTTAAGTGTCGCTGTCGTTGAAAAGGACAAATTAGGTGGTACTTGCTTACACAAAGGTTGTATCCCATCAAAGGCATTACTTAGAAGTGCAGAAGTTTTTTCAACTGCGAAAAGGTCTGAAGATTTTGGTGTGAAAACATCCGAAGTTACACTTGATTTTATTAAGGTTCAAGAACGCAAACAAGCAATCATTGATCAATTACATAAAGGTGTTCAACACTTGATGAAAAAAGGGAAGATTGATGTCTATGACGGAATTGGTAGGATTTTAGGACCGTCCATTTTTTCTCCTACGCCAGGAACCATTTCTGTTGAAATGAGTAATGGGGATGAAAATCAAATGCTTTTACCAAAAAATGTCCTCGTTGCTACAGGCTCTAGACCACGTCTTTTGCCAGGAATCGAACCAGACGGAAAACAAGTGTTAACGAGTGAAGAAGCTCTTGGGCTCACAGAACTCCCACAATCTATTATCATAGTAGGCGGCGGAGTCATTGGGATGGAATGGGCGTCTATGTTATCAGATTTTGGTGTTAATGTAACTGTGCTAGAGTATGGGGACCGCATTTTACCAACAGAGGATAAAGAAATTTCAAGAGAGCTTACTCGAGTGTTAAAGAAACGCGGTGTCACTATTGTCACGAGTGCAAAAGTGTTATCTGAAACATTAGAGAAAGGTGATGATGTGACCATTCAAGTGGAACATAAAGGTGAGAAAAAAGAGTTTTCTGCACAAGCGTTATTAATTTCTGTTGGAAGAGTCGCAAATGTAGAAGGTATTGGACTTGAAAATACGGATATTGAAGTGAAAAACGGGGTCATTGCAACAAATGAGTTTTACCAAACGAAAGAATCTCATATCTATGCCATCGGTGATGTCATTGGGGGAATGCAGCTTGCTCACGTTGCTTCTCATGAAGGGATTATTGCCGTTGAACATATGACAGGCCATAAGCCCGATCCGCTCGATTATATGACTGTTTCTAAATGTGTGTACACCCACCCAGAGGTAGCAAGTATTGGTTTGACAGAAGAAGAAGCTAAAGAAAAAGGATTTGCGGTAAAGACAGGGAAATTTTCGTTTAAAGGAATTGGGAAGGCTCTTGTATATGGAGAATCAGATGGATTTGCTAAGTTTGTAGTGAACGAAACGAATGATGACTTGTTAGGTGTTCATTTAATTGGTCCGCACGTAACAGACATGATTTCAGAAGCTGCCATAGCGAAAGTGCTAGATGCTGCGAATTGGGAAGTAGCTCATACGATTCATCCACATCCAACGTTATCAGAAGTTCTTGGGGAAGCTGCGCTTGCCGTAGATGGAAAAGCGATTCATTCATAATTCTTTATTTTAAAAAGGAGGAGTTTTACATTGACAGAGAACCGTCACGAACGTTTAGGTTTATCAGATGATGCCGTCTTGCACATGTATGAAGTTATGTTACTTTCTCGCCGTATTGATGAAAGAATGTGGTTGTTAAACCGTGCGGGGAAAATTCCATTTGTTATTTCTTGCCAAGGTCAAGAAGCAGCTCAAGTAGGGGCTGCATTTGCTCTTGATAAAACAAAAGACTATGTATTGCCATATTACCGTGATATGGGGGTTGTCCTCACTTTTGGTATGACTGCTAAAGATCTTATGCTCTCAGGGTTTGCGAAAGCCGAAGATCCGAATTCAGGTGGACGTCAAATGCCAGGTCATTTTGGGCAAAAGAAAAATAGAATTGTGACAGGCTCTTCTCCAGTTACAACTCAAGTGCCTCATGCTGTTGGAATTGCCTTAGCTGGAAAAATGAAAGGCGAAGATTTTATAACGTTTACGACGTTTGGTGAAGGTTCTTCAAATCAAGGAGATTTCCATGAGGGAGCTAACTTTGCGGGTGTCCATAAATTACCGGTCATTTTTATGTGTGAAAATAATAAATATGCCATTTCGGTTCCGATTGAAAAACAATTAGCTTGTGAAAATGTATCGGACCGTGCGATTGGCTATGGAATGCCTGGGGTTACTGTTGATGGAAATGATCCACTGGCAGTATATGAGGCAGTTAAAGCAGCGGCAGACCGTGCAAGAAAAGGAGAAGGTCCTTCATTAATTGAAACGATCTCTTATCGACTGACGCCACATTCAAGTGATGATGATGACCGTGCGTATCGTTCGCAAGAAGAAGTAGCAGAAGCGAAAAAGAAAGATTCATTACTAACGTTTGCTGTTTATTTAAAAGAACTTGGTGTATTAACAGAACAGATTGAAAATGACTTAAATGAAAAGATTAAAAAATTGGTTGATGAAGCAACGGAATATGCAGAACAAGCACCATATGCTCCAGCAGACCATTTGTATAACTATGTGTACGAAGAAGAAGGAGGGAATGCATAATGGCGGTGATTTCATATATAGAAGCTGTTACCCAAGCGCTTCGTGAGGAAATGGAACGGGATGAAAATGTATTTGTGCTTGGAGAAGATGTAGGAGCGCGCGGAGGAGTATTCCGCGCGACAGCAGGGTTATATGAGAAATTTGGAGAGCAACGTGTTCTTGATACACCTTTAGCGGAATCTGCTATTGTTGGTGTTGGTGTTGGTGCAGCGATGTATGGAATGCGCCCTGTTGCAGAAATCCAGTTTGCTGATTTCATTATGCCGGCGGTAAACCAAATTGTAAGTGAGGCCGCAAGAATTCGTTATCGTTCGAATAACGATTGGTTTTGTCCGATGACAATAAGAGCTCCATATGGTGGTGGTGTCCATGGTGCTTTATACCATTCACAATCAGTGGAAGCGATGTTTGCTTCTGTTCCAGGATTAAAAATTGTCATGCCTTCTACGCCATATGATGTAAAAGGGTTGCTTAAAGCAGCGATTCGCGACAATGACCCTGTGTTGTTTTTCGAGCATAAACGTGCGTACCGATTGATTAAAGGAGAAGTACCAGAGGAAGAGTATGTATTACCAATTGGAAAAGCGGATGTGAAGCGAGAAGGAGAAGATATTACGGTTATTACGTATGGTCTTGCAGTACATTTTGCCCTTCAAGCTGCTGAAAAGTTAGAGAAAGATGGAATTTCTGCCCATGTCCTTGACTTACGAACAGTATATCCATTAGATAAAGAGGCGATTGTCGAAGCGGCAAAGAAAACCGGTAAAGTGTTACTTGTCACAGAAGATAATAAAGAAGGTAGTATTATGGGAGAAGTAGCAGCGATTATTGCCGAAGAATGTTTGTTTGATTTAGATGCACCAATTCAACGTTTAGCTGGACCAGATGTTCCGGCAATGCCGTATGCACCTACAATGGAAAAGCACTTTATGATTAACCCTGATAAAGTTGAACAAGCGATGAGAAATTTAGCTGAATTTTAATAGGAGAAAGGAGGTCAAATGATGGCAACTGAAATTACAATGCCACAACTTGGTGAAAGTGTAACGGAAGGTACAATTAGTAAATGGCTTGTTTCACCTGGTGATAAAGTCAACAAATATGACCCGATTGCTGAAGTGATGACAGATAAAGTGAATGCTGAAATTCCATCTTCTTATACGGGCGTGATTAAAGAGCTTGTCGTTGGAGAAGATGAAACTGTGGAAGTAGGCAAAGTCATTTGTTTGATGGAAGTAGAAGGTCAAGAACAACAACAAAAGGGACCTGAAAATACAAGTCCTAAAGAGCAAGTTCAACAAGAGCAACAAGATGACTCTGCTAAAATGAGATATTCACCAGCTGTACTTAAACTATCACAAGAACATAATATCAACCTTTCCCAAGTACACGGAAGTGGAAAAGGCGGACGAATTACAAGAAAAGACATTTTAGCTATCGTTGAAAAAGGTGGACAACAACCAAGTCCAGCTCCAACACCAGCAAAAGTTGAAGAACCACAAACAACAACAACGGAAGTGAAGGTGGACCGCAAATCAACTGCGCAAGCACAACCTGTTTATACTCAACAAGCTGGAGATATCGAAATTCCAGTGTCGGGAGTTCGCAAAGCGATTGCTGAAAATTTAGTAAGAAGTAAACATGAAGCACCACATGCATGGATGATGGTGGAAGTGGATGTCACTAAATTAGTGCAATATCGAAACGAGCAAAAAGCGAAGTTCAAAGCGACAGAAGGAATTACCTTAACATTTTTACCTTTCTTTATTAAAGCTACGGTTGAAGCGTTAAAAGAATTTCCACAAATCAACGCGATGTGGGCAGGAGATAAAATCATCCAGAAAAAAGATGTAAACATATCGATTGCAGTGGCGACTGATGATGCGTTATTTGTTCCTGTTATTAAACAAGCCGATCAAAAATCGATTACTGGCTTAGCGACAGACATTCATAATCTTGCTCAAAAAGTCCGAACAGGAAAAATGACAAGTGCGGAAATGCAAGGTGGGACATTTACAGTCAATAATACAGGCTCATTTGGTTCTGTTTTATCGACACCAATCATAAATCACCCACAAGCAGCTATTTTATCGATTGAGTCCATTGTGAAGCGACCAGTCATTGTAGAAAATGACATGATTGCGATTCGTAGCATGGTTAATTTATGTTTATCTCTCGACCATCGTGTCTTAGACGGATTAATTTGCGGACGATTCTTAGCGCGTATAAAAGAAAAATTAGAAGGATTCTCACCAGAACATACTTCCCTTTATTAGAGACATGCAAATGCATGTTTCTTTTTTTTGTAATGGGACATGATAAAAACAGGAAGGTGATTGAAATGAAAAAACATATAAAAATAATCATCATCGTTTTTGTTTTGTTAATGGTGACCGTTCCCTCTGTTTCTGCGACAGAAGAAAGTAATACAAAAGAAGAAAAACAAAAGCATGAGATGATTGAATTACACATTCACATGTATTATCAATTATTAACAGAAAAATACGCACCAAATGAAGTGGTAAAGTGGGATGAAATTCGAAAAGAGCGACTGTTAATAAAGAAAAAAATATCAGAAGCTCGAAAAAGAGGAGAAGATGTAGAGTGGGATTATGATAATGATGAGTGGATTCAAACACATAAGCAATTACAGGAAGAGTTTTATCAAGCTGTAAAAAAATATGATGAAGATGAATTGCGCCGCATTATACCACTGTTAATTGAACAAGAAAAAATATTGAATGATTGGTATAAAAAACAATTAAAAACACTAGAATAAAAAGAATGAGCCAAAAAGTTTGTTCAACTTTTTGGTTTTTTGAATATTAAGAAAATTTTTTGGTGTAGCAGCGAAGCTTTGAAAGCTATTTCAAGAAGAGCGAAGGCTCCGTACTTCGCTTGAAAGAAAAGACGCTCCGCGTTTTTCTTATGTCTGTGAAGAGAATAGTAATAGATTGTTTACAAATCGGAACTGTTACGATATAATTAATAACCGTGGAAAACGTAATGATTACGAAAGGGGATTATCATGAAACAAAAATGGATCTTACTCACTGTTTTTCTATTTCTATTAACTAGTTTAGTAGCCTGTGGAAATGCAGTAGAGCAAGAAGAAGCTACGTCAGGTGAAGTGACACCTGTAGAAGAGGAAGTAACAGAGGACGTTGTTGAAGAGGAAATTGAACGGCTGAAAGTTTATACAACACTATATCCGCTACAATATTTTGCTGAGCAAATTGGAGGAGAGTTCGTGGAAGTGACGAATATCATTCCAATAGGTGCAGATGCCCATACATATGAACCAACAGCTAAAACAATGATAGATATTGCTGAAGGGGATTTGTTTATTTATAATGGGGCAGGAATGGAAGCATTTGCTGAGACGTTAATTGAATCACTGTCATCAGAAAATACCCAAATTGTAAAAGCGGTTGAAGGTATTGAATTACAAGACTATGACCATGATCATTCGCATGGTGACCACGAACATGCACATGAAGAGGATGAGCATAGCCATGATGGGCACGAACATGCACATGGAGAAGATGAGCATAGCCATGATGACCATGCCCATGAGGAAGATGATCATGATCATCACCATGGAGACGAAGATCCGCATGTATGGTTAGATCCGATTTTATCGATCCAACTCGCTGAAAATATTAAAACAGCATTGACAGAACAGTCACCAGAAAATGCCGATTTCTTTCAAGAAAACTTTGAAGCAATTCAATCTCAATTAGAGCAGTTAGATGAAGAATTTAAACAAATGGTTGAAGAAGTAGAAAAGGATACATTTATCGTTTCCCATGCAGGTTATGGATACTGGGAGCATCGTTACGGTATTCATCAAATTGGAATTTCTGGATTATCTCCGACAAACGAGCCTTCGCAAAAACAAATTGAAGAAATTATCCATATTGCCGAAGACTATGATATTAGCCACATTGCATTTGAACAAAATATATCTAACCGTGTAGCCGAAGTTGTTCAAAGTGAAGTTGGTGCAGATGCGGTTTATATTCATAACCTTGAAGTTTTAACGGATAAAGATGAAGGTGAAGACTATTTTAGTTTAATGAGAAAAAACATAGAAGCGCTTCGTACGATTCTTCAATAATTGAGTCTGTAGGTGAGCCATCATGCAAATGCATGGAAGTGCACACCTTTGCCTTATCCTTCGGGCGTATGTTCCGCTATTTTGGGAAGAAGTAATGTTCCTCGCCGGCTATCGGACATTTGTTCCGTTATTGGAGTGAAAACAGAGAAGTGTTGTTGCTTTTTTGGGCGATTAGCGGAACGTATGTCCGATAGAATTTAAAAATATGCTAGTTTACATGATATAGCGGAATAAATGTCTACGATATGAGTAGATGACAAAAAGACCGCCCTCATATAAATAGGGGGCGGTCTTTTAAGTAATATGAGTTACATATCAACTTGTTCATTCATGTCAACAGGTTCTTCCATCTCGCCCCCGTCGATTCCTTCAGCGTCCCCACAAGCACCTAATATACTCACCGTTAATAATGTAGCAAATACAGTAGCAAAAAACTTTTTCGTCATAGTAACGCCTCCTGTTTTAATTTTGTGTTGCTTATAACACATATACCCGGATCCCCTCTGTAAAAACAAAATGAACAGAGTTTACAAGGTTTCTCATTGTTTTCAACATTTTTTTAATACTTTTGAGACAGTCTAAGACGAAATGGTTGGTAACATGATAAAGAAAGGTTACAATAGAACATATAACGAGATTCAAGGAGTGAAGGGATAATGGATTTTAACTTTTTTATAAACGATGTCGTTCAACAAGCAAGAAAAGATATGGACAATGCAGGTTATGAGCAATTAACGACTCCAGAAGATGTTGACCGTGCATTAAAAGCAGATGGGACAACATTAGTTATGATTAATTCAGTATGTGGATGTGCGGGTGGTATTGCTCGTCCGGCTGCTGCGTATATGGCCAATTATGATAAAAAGCCAGATCGTTTTGTTACTGTATTTGCTGGGCAAGATAAAGAGGCAACGGCTAGAGCTCGTGAATATTTTACAGGGTATGCACCGTCTTCTCCGTCTTTTGCTTTATTGAAAGATGGAGAAATCAAGATGATGGTTGAGCGATATGAAATTGAAGGGCATGAGCCGATCCAAGTCGTTCAAAAACTTGAAAAAGCATTTGAAGAATACTGTTAAAACTGAACGTCTCTATTGGAAAATTCCATTAGAGGCGTTTGTTATAATAGCTTATCCATTAAACTTCTTATAAGTAGTTTCCATTCGAGGCAAGATAATGCTATAATATGTCAGGAATAAAAAAAGGAAGGTGTCACAATGGAAGCTTTATATGAAGAACTTCAAGGGTACTTAAATATGGATGAGGAAATTTCCTTTGAAGAATTTTCAGCGTTTTATAAGAGAATATTAGCTGAGTTACCCGATAAACATGAAAGTTTTTCTGAAGATGAATTATGGAAAGCGTTATTCATCGTCGAAAATGTCATGTCCAATTCAGATGCACGAGCAAAAGAGACAAAAGGCTCCGAGTCTAAAAAATATGTAAAAATGGCACAGCGATTACAACTATGGTCTAAAAACTTTGCCGGGCGCCTCCATGGGTTAGGATATACAGATGAAGAAGTAAATGCCCGTTTCGATGCTATGTTTGAAGAAGGCCCTGTTAATTCTAAGTAATGAAACAATAAGGAGCCCTATTAAGGTTCCTTATTGACTTTTGGTTTTTTATGTTGTATTATAATATTTGTCTTAACGAGCGCCTATGGTGAAATGGATATCATACGAGATTTCGGCTCTCGCGTTCTGGGTTCGAATCCTAGTAGGCGCGCCAATTACATAAACATTCAGACTCTTGGTATATTCAAGAGTCTTTTTTTGTGTTTAAATTTACAAAGAAGCAATTTCGTTAAGGAAAAAGGAAGTGAATCTATGATGGGTAAAAAAATACCGTTTACGATAGGCTATCGAACAGCAAAAACCGCGATTGGAACAGGTGTAGCGATTGGAATTGCACAACTATTACAACTAGATTTTTATGTATCCGCTGGTATCCTTACAATTCTTTGTATTTCGATAACACGGAAACAATCGTTTGTTGTGTCGTGGGAACGATTTAAAGCTTGTATCATTGGGATGGCGTTTGCTATATTATTATTTGAAACTATAGGGTACCATCCTATTTCTATAATCATTCTTATGTTATTATTTATCCCTGTTGCCGTAAAGGCAAAAGCGAAAGAAGGGATTGTGACAAGTTCTGTTATTATCCTTCATTTGTATACGTTAGAAATGGTAAGTGTTGCGATTATTGTCAATGAACTTCTTTTAATTATAATTGGAATAGGCGTTGCATTGCTCATGAATTTATATATGCCGAGCGTGGAAAAAGACTTGCGGAATTATCAAGACGTAATTGAAGTGAATTTTAAAATCATCTTAAAAGAAATTGCACAGCATTTACAAAAGGATCAGCATTTATGGGATGGAAAGGAAGTAACCGAAACGTATACTGCAATCCAAACCGGAAAAGACCTCGCTTTAAAAAATATCGAGAATCACGTGTTGCGATATGAAGATCAGTACTACCATTATTTTAAAATGCGAGAAAAACAATTTGAAATCATTGAAAGAATTTTGCCATTTGTTTCTTCATTAGACGAAAAAGTTGTACAATCTCATAAATTAGCCTTATATTTAGAGCGTTTAAGTAAAGGGGTAACCCCGAACTATAGAGGCCCAAAATTTTTAGAAGACCTTCATCAAATGAGAGATGAGTTTCAAACAATGCCGTTACCCCAAACGAGAGAAGAGTTTGAAACAAGGTCTGCACTGCTTTATATTATGCATGAATTAGAACAGTACTTATTAATTAAACAGTCGTTAATGCACAAGTAAAAGAAGAATAATTAAGGATGAATAAGAAATAATAAGGGAAAAGAGCTTTCATTAGGAGGGCTTTCCAATGTTTCGGTTATTTCTTATTTCGTTATGTTTTGCAGTTGCTTCACCAATATGGCCGATTGGTCAAAATCCGATAGTCGGTGACCCGTTTATTATCGTTAACAAAATGACAAATGAACTTGCTTATATTCAAGATGGAGAAATACAAAAAGTCTACTCTGTTGCAACTGGAAAAACAGAAGAGCTAACCCCAGAAGGAACATTTACGATTGTAGTAAAAGCGGTAAATCCTTATTATCGAAAAAAGAATATCGAAGGGGGGTCTAATGAAAACCCCCTAGGGTCTCGTTGGATAGGGTTTGATGCGTTGGATACGGATGGAAGGACGTATGGGGTGCATGGGACAAATCGACCTTCTTCGATTGGAAGTTATGTTACGGCAGGTTGCATTCGGCTACAAAATAAAGATGTGGAAACATTGTTTGACGAGGTGCCTTTAGGGACTAAAATTACGATTATAAATAGCATGGAAACATTTGAACATGTTGGTAATCAGCATGGAGCACTAAAAAAACGGAAGTGACGTACACTTCCGTTTTCCTCCGCTTTTATAAGATAAACATAGCAGCTCCAGAAAAGATACCTCCAACTACTAGCGTCACTATCATAATATAAATAATTAATTTTTGATATTTTCTTGGCATGTATATGACCTCCTAATACAATACTCTCTTTATTTTATCGTTATTTTGCTAGAAGGACAAGAGGGAATAAAAGGTGAAGCACGAATATGTTATAAGAAGGAAGATAGGAGGTCAATAAAATGTCAAAATCAATCCCTAAAAAAATAGACCATATTGGGATAGCTGTGAAATCTATTCAAGACTCGTTAGCTTTTTATACTGAAGTTTTACAAATGGAATTACTTGCGATTGAAGAAGTGAATTCTCAAAAGGTGAAGGTCGCCTTTTTGCAAGTTGGGGAGTCGAAAATTGAGTTACTGGAACCTTTAAGTGAGGACAGTCCAATTGCCACTTTTATAAAAAAACGTGGTGAAGGAATTCATCATGTGGCATTTGGGGTTTCTTCTATAGAAGATAGAATTCAAGAAATTAAAATAAAAGGTGTAGTTATGATTCATAATGAGCCTGTGCCAGGTGCTGGTGGAGCTCAAGTAGCATTTTTGCATCCAAAATCAGCTCATGGGGTATTATATGAATTTTGTGAGAAGAAATAGGGCTTTTTGCTTGTAATGTGCTGTATGAAAGGGTATTTTAAATGAAGAGAGTAATAAGATGGAGGATATACATATGATTAATGAACAACGATTAGTGGACGAGTTTATCCAACTTGTTCAAATTGATTCTGAAACAAAGCATGAAGGAAAAATCGCACTTCGTTTAAAAGCATTATTTTCTGAATTAGGTGTCGAAGTCATTGAAGATGACACAACAAAGATTACAGGTCATGGCGCTGGAAATCTAATCTGTACGTTAGAAGGGACAAAAGAAGGAGCAGACCCTATCTATTTTACATCCCATATGGATACGGTTGTTCCTGGTAATAATGTAAAACCATCCATTTCAGATGGTTATATTGTGACAGATGGGACAACAATATTAGGGGCAGATGATAAAGCAGGGATTGCAGCAATGCTTGAAGCGATAAAAGTGTTAAAAGAACAAAACATTGAGCATGGGACAATTCAGTTTATTATTACAGTTGGTGAAGAATCAGGGTTAGTGGGAGCAAAGGCGTTAGACCCATCGTTCTTGAAAGCAAAATATGGCTTTGCTTTAGATAGTGATGGTCCTGTTGGGAATATTATTGTCGCTGCACCTACTCAAGCGAAAGTGAATACGATTGTACACGGGAAAACAGCCCATGCCGGTGTAGCTCCTGAAAAAGGAATTTCAGCCATCACCGTAGCGGCGAAAGCGATTTCGAAAATGCCATTAGGGCGTATTGATGAAGAAACAACAGCCAATATCGGTCGCTTTGAAGGGGGGACACAAACAAATATCGTTTGTGATTATGTTGAGATTTTTGCAGAGGCAAGGTCACTACTCCCAGAAAAGATGAATAAACAAGTGGAAGCAATGAAAAACGCATTTGAAACAACAGCTAAGGAAATGGGAACAACAGCTGATGTTCATGTTGAAGTGATGTATCCAGGATTTAAATTAGGGGATGGAGATGAAGTTGTTGAGGTTGCCAAAAGAGCAATGGAATCAATCGGTCGCACGCCAAGATTACTAAAAAGTGGTGGTGGCAGTGATGCTAACATCATTTCTGGATTTAATATTCCAACGGTAAACTTAGGAGTGGGTTATGAAGAAATTCATACGAAAAACGAAAGAATGCCGATTCAAGAATTAGTAAAAGTATCGGAAGCGATTGTGGCGATTGTAAAAGAAGTGGCAAAATAAAAAAAATAAAACCGTCATAAGTAAAAAGTATGACGGTTTTATTTCTTTTTTGTTGTATAATAGTATTAAAGTATTGTTATACAAGAAAAAATATCCATAAAAAAGATATTTAGTAAAGAAATGTTTTGAAAAATCTTTTATTTATTATTATAGTAAAAATGTAACGTTATTGGAGAGGGATGAAGCACGTGGATAGTACTGTAACACATTTATTAATTAACCTGTTACGTGGTACGTATAAAGTGTTAGATGAAGATTGGCAAAAGTCAGCGCAAAAGATTGGCTTAACTCAATCTGAACAACATTTATTATGGATTGTCTATTTTGAGAAAAAAGCACCGATGTCAAGAATTGCTGAAGTTGGGTTATGGGACTTATCAACCGTTATGCAAGTAATTAAGCGCTTAAAGCATAAAGGGTTAGTTCAAACGATTAAAGATGAAAACGATCTTCGAGTTTCTTATGTTATGTTAACAGAAGAAGGCGAACAAAAACGTGTTCAATCAACAGAGTTTACGTATAAAATAACGGAGTATGTTATGAATTACTATAGTCAAAGCGAGGAAAACAAACAGTTTATTGAACAAATGGTTACATTCTATAAAGATTTAAATCAGCATTTTCATGGAAAAGAATTTATTAACTGGATAGAAAAAACGAAAAAGTCGGACCAATAGTTGCTTTACCTAGGCAGCTTCATCTTTCTAATCGATCAAAAAAGACCAACAGCAATGTTGGTTTTTTTTGTGGATCCAATCAACATATCCCAATTAAGTTTCAGTTTGGTGTGACCGATATATATAAAAGATGAATAAAGTTCGGGAGTGATGAGAATGGAAATTCGCAATCAGTGGGCTACTTCCCAGCAAAATGGACAAGCTTGGAAGCCGCGTGAAGGTGATATTGTAAAAGCAACAATTAAAGAAAAAACTTCAGCTAATGAAGCGACGGTTTCCATTCGTGGCCGAGAATTTCAAGCTGTTTTTTCAGATAAAGTACCAGCAAATGGAGAACGTGTTCAATTACAAATAGGTGCCATTCAAAATGACAACCAAATTCGAGTCACTCAAGTACAAGAGGGTGACGCAAAACCAGAAGCGACGAAAGAAGAAAAAACAAATGGAAGAGGGAATCACCCGTCAGTTCAACCGGTTTCTTCTGAAGTGAAACAAGCTGTTCAAATTTTACAAGATAAAGGAAATCCTTTAACAAAAGAAGGGGTAAAAGCGTTATCGGAGTTTTTCCAACACGCAAGTGGAACAAAAGCAGAGAAGCTAGATACAGTTACCGCTATTGCATCTAAACATCTTGATGTGACAAGTGATCATCTTCGTTCAGTTCATGAAACTCTTCACGGTAGGCATGTTCATGAAGTTATGAAAGATTTAGTCAAATCGATTGACCCAGCAGCCGTTCAAAGAGAGGCTGGAACAAGAGTAGCACAGACAGATCGTATGATTCAAGAATTTAGCCAAGGTTTAAAAAATGGAGCATTTACTGAGCAAAATCGTGAAAGTGTCGAGAAAGCATTGCAAGAAGCTCGTGCACAACAAGATGCAAGTAGGGCTCATATTCAACAAGCAATGAAACAAGTCATGCAATCAGCTAATCGAACGATAAGCGACATCATTCAAGGGAATAGTCATAACTTGATGACTGAAGAAGACATGGAATCACTTATTCAGCAATTGAAGCAGGCAGGGGCCAATGCATCTCAATTAGCATTGCTTGAATCGGCTAAACAGCAGCTAGGTCAAGTCGCCCAATCGACTTCAAATATACTGCTAGAATCGATTATGACAGTAAAAGAAGAACAACAAAGTTCTTCGTCGATGCAACAATTGCGCCAAATGGTTTTACAAGAGCCTAATTTAGAGACGGCAATCCAGCAATTACAAAAGCAATTGGACGGGAAAGGTCAAGCAGAAATCGATAAAGCGCAACAGCTCTTATCTGCCGGAAGAGAGTTGTCGGCACGGCAAGTGTTAGTTGACTTCGTAAATCAATTTGAAAAAGAATCGGTGCAAGGACAAGTTTATGCTAGTCAAGAAATGTTCCAAACGAGTGCACAGCCAGTATCAAAAGCAATTGCAGTTACAACGATAACCGAAAAAGTGGCAATTGCAACAGATCAGTTTAAGCAAGTACAACGTGAATTGACACGAAATTTAGATGCCATGGTTCGATTGGTGGATCAATTTAAACACCAAGCACACCATCAAGTAAAACCGATGTTAGAATCGACGATCCATAAATTAGATCAAGCGATTTTAAAAAGTGAAATGATGATGTTAACGGACATGAAAACAGAGAAGCAATTGTTGCAAGCAAGCGGTCAGTTAGCGGAAGCGAAAAAATTACTACAAAAAAGACAATTCCAAGAAGCTAGACAAATTGTAAATGATGTAAAACAAGTCGTTGAGCGGATCGAATTTAAGCCTTCAGATACAAAAGTGATGCATATGTTAACAGCAGAGCGGAATTGGCAAACTGGCCGGACACCACAGCAACAGCTTGCTCAACAGTTTGTTGATACGATTCGACCACCTCAAGAGCCATCTGCGCGGCAAATGTTTGAGATGGTAAGAGGAATGGGACTTAATCGTGAAAGTGAAATTGGACAAATGTTATCTTCTTCAAACTCGAATCGGGATTTTTCGCAAGATAGTGGGAATCAACGAAATGTAAAAGCGATGCTTTTACAGCTTATGCAATCGGAACAAGAAGGAAGTCGGATTGCCCAACAAGCGAATCAAGCATTATCGAATATTACCGGCCAACAATTATTAAGTAAACCAGACCCTAATTCAACACAACAAACGATGCTCATGCAGTTGCCGTTTTTACTCCAAGAAAACGTCGAGAACTTGCAAGTGTTTGTAAACTCCCGCAATAACGGTGACCAAGTTGATTGGGAAAATTGCAATTTGTACTTTTTACTTGAAACGAGGAAATTAGGCGAAATCGGAATTCTAGTTACAGTCCAAGACCGAAACTTAACGATTACGTTAAAAAACGATAAAGAAGAGTTTAAAAATAAGATGGAGCCTTTAGTTGAACAACGGGTAGAAAATATTTCTGATATTGGTTTCACGTTAAATGGAATAAAGTTTACGAAACTAGCAGCACAACTAGAGCAATCGGCTGGAGCTCAATCGAAAAACGTAGAAGCGAATCAAAGACCTACATTTACAGAGAAAGGGTTTGACTTTAAAATATGATGATTTCGAAGCATTTTAATCATAAACAGAGAAAAATAGTCAATGGACCAACAGCGGCTGTTCTTCGTTATGAAAATGAAGGGGAAGCACCGAAAGTGATTGCGAGTGGAAAAGGTCATGTTGCCAATCAAATTATTGAAGTCGCCAAGAAAAATAATATTCATATGCAAGAGGATCCCTTGCTAATAGAGAACCTTTTAGATATGGATTTAGGTGAAAATATACCGCCACAATTGTTTTCGGTTATGGCAGAAATATTGCTTCTTATCGAGGATATGGAAAAAAACTATTAAACAATTAAACGCATTGTCCGATACAATCAATAGAGATAATAATAGGAGGGATGAAGGTGTTTCAAGTCATTACAAAAGAAGCACTTCATAAGAAATCACCAGAAGAAATTACGGCACTACTTTATGAAGCCCTTTGTGTAAATTTAGAACAGGCAATGAATGCAATAGAACAAAAGGAATTTATGGAAGCGAATCATAAATTACAAAAAGCAAATGACATAGTGTGTCGATTAGGTGCAGGCATTAACTATGAAGCTGGGATTATTGCTGACCAATTAGATAATTTGTACAATTATATTTCTGATAAAATTATCGAAGCCAATTATACAAAAGAAGTACGGTGTGTGGAAGAAGCTTTAAAAATTGTGACAGAATTAATGTCCTCTTGGAATAAAGCAATGAAAAATAAAGATGATGCACAAACAAAAGCAAATAAACGAACAGCGAATGCATATGAACGAAATGTTCTAGTAGACCAATAAAACAGTTAGAGGTGTAGTCAATGAAAATTAATAATAATATTCAAGCATTAAATGCATACCGTAACTTAAATCAAAACCAAGTTCAAACATCAAAAAACTTAGAAAAGTTATCTTCAGGCCTTCGAATTAACCGGGCGGCTGATGATGCGGCTGGATTGGCGATTTCCGAAAAAATGCGCTCGCAAATTCGTGGTTTGAAAATGGCTGAGCGTAATGCGATGGATGGGATTTCGCTTTTACAAACAGCAGAAGGTGCTTTAACAGAAGTTCATGCGATGTTACAACGTATGCGAGAATTAGCTGTTCAAGGAGCAAATGATTCAAATACAGATTATGACCGTGAACAAATCCAAAAAGAAATCGACCAGTTAAAAAAGGAAATCGATAGCATCTCGCAAAAAACAGAATTTAACACGCGTAAATTACTAGATGGGACAAGTGCAGTTATTAGTCATTTGCAAGTGAATGAGGCTAATGTAGCAACTGGTTTTCCTAATGTGCAAAATGCAGAATTTCCATCAGGGGACTATCTGTTAAATGTAACACAAGCACAATTAAATTCTACTTTAAACCAGCCAGGAGCAGGATTTACTGCTGACGCTGTTTCTTTTACTGACGGTACTCAATCAAAGTTAGGTCAATACACGTTTGTCGTTAGTAATGTAACGACGGTTGATGATGTAAGAAGTGCTAAAATAGAAGTGTTTGACCCAGATGGATTTTCGCTAGGAACAAAAACAACAGACCTAGCAGAAAATACAGAGGTTGTTATTGGCGGAGTGAGAATTGATACAGAAAACTTAACAGAAGGAACAGCTAAAATTTCATTAGAAGCCAATGTCCAAGTGCAACTTTCGCGAGTTGCCGAAGGTAGTCCTGATCCGATTTCAACAACGTCTAACATAACAACAACAAAAGGACGGATTGTACATGAGGGGATCGAATATCAATTTGGAAGTAATGTTAGTACAGGTAATGTAGAATTTAGTATTACGAATAATTCTTTATCCTTCCAAATTGGGGCAAACACAAACCAAAATGTCATGATCGACATTCCGGCAATGGACTCGCAAAAATTAGGAGTAGATAAAGTAAGAGTGACAACATTATCATCAGCAAATGATGCAATTTATCAACTAGACCAAGCGATTAATGCGGTATCAGATGCGCGTGCAAAGCTTGGAGCCATCCAAAATCGAATGGAACATACAATTAATAATTTGCAAGTCACACATGAAAACTTAACGGCAGCTGAATCTCGAATTCGTGACGCAGATATGGCTCTAGAAATGACAATCTTCACTCGAAATAATATTTTAAATCAATCTGCAACAGCAATGTTAGCGCAAGCGAATCAATTACCGCAAGGTGTATTACAGCTTCTTCAATAATACGAAAAAAGGGTCTAGCCGCAAGGTTCGGCCTCTTTTTTTACATTAAGGTGGCGAGAATTGTGACAAAAATAAATAATGAGAACATGCAAACATCGAAATGGTTAGCCATCCAAATTGAATTATTAGTGATGATTGAGGAAAAGTTAAAGGAAATGAAGTTATTAGCTGAACGAGCTGTAAAAGAACAAGAAAATCGAGAAGAAATTGCAAAAATACAAGCGAAAATGATGACTCTTACTGAAGAAATTGCTCTTTTGGAGCGGGAACAACAATTTGTTCTGCACTAAACAGCTGACATGGTATAATAGATGGCGTAAAAGGTGGGATTAACATGGATGTACAACGAATAAATAAAGCGAATATGACTCGTGTTGAACAGAAAAAACAAGCACCAACAGGCAGCGTATCTTTTGCAGAAGTCATGAGTAAGCAACGTGATGAAAAAGCGTATGAACGCTTGCACGGTATGATGCAAAAAATTGATGACCAAGGAAAAGTATTAGCTGAATCTCGTACGGTTGAGGAATTACGGAAATATAAACAGTTAGTTAAAGAATTTATGGAAGATGCTGTTGCTTTTGGTCTTCAGCTTGAAGAGCGAAGAGGCTTTAATCGTAGAGGTCGAACGAAAGTGTATAAAATTGTTCAAGAAGTCGACCGTAAATTACTTGATTTAACAGATGCCGTGCTTCAAAAGGAGAAGAAGGGTTTAGAAATTCTTGATATGGTTGGAGAAATAAAAGGGTTGCTCGTTAATATTTATGCATAAGAAGAAAAGGGCGGTTATGAGAGAATACTCATAACCGCTTGTTTTCAAAAGACCTAGCAGTGAAGTTTTGAAAGAAAAGACGCTCCGCTTTTTTCTTAATTAAAGGATTGGAAAAATAACTAATAGAAACAAATCAAAAATAAGGTGGGACCCAATCGCGAGCAAAAGGTTTTTTGTTCTCATGTAAATATACCCCCAAACGAGTCCACCGACAATCGCAGCTGCGATTAATAAAACACTGCCAGCATAAAGATGGGCGGATGCATACAATATCGTTGCGCCAATAACAGCAACAAAAGGAGAACACCATTGTTGAAGTCGTTTTTGAACGAACCCGCGCCAAAAAAACTCTTCACCAGGGATAATGAAAAGAAATAATACAATATAATGCCACCATTCTCTTGGTTTAATAATGGTCGCTAGCTGTTCAAGTGCGGTTAAAAACGGAAGAGATAAAAATAGAACGAGATATTTCCCGAAAACGATAAGTACATAAAGAGCCAAACCAGAAAACACACTAAAAAGGACGGATTTCATTGTCGGTCTGGACCAGTTCATCGTTTCAAACGATATAGAATAAATAACTAACACAAATAACGAAAATGGGAATAACATCCAAAACTCAAACGGTTGCCAATAAAAACTAGCGAAAAGAAGAAGATGAGCAAGAGCTATTCCGAGTACTAAACGAAACATGTAATATCCTCTTTCTTATATAATTTTTTGTTGTACTTTTCACACCTTATCACTAAAATAAATAAAAAAGAGGAAGTGAACAAGATAGGAAAAAGTATATTTACTTACAAAACAATCATTCATGCACAAAAAAGTGAAGTTTGGCACTTTTTTTCAACCGCAGATAACCTAGCAAAAATTACTTCTTTCCCAAAAGTTAGAATTACATCTGACCCTGAAACAAAAAAAGGGAACCGAATTGTAATGGAACTTCAGTTTTTATTTTTTACTTTTCATTGGACTGCTAACATCACAGCAGTAACAGAAGACTATTTTATTGATGAAGCAATAAAAGTCCCTTTTCCCCTCATCGCCTGGAAACATAAGCATTGTTTGCATGAAGAAAATGGAGTAACGGTCATGACAGATACTGTTGAGTATGAATCAAGTATTCCGTCATTTTTACTAAAACCTTTTATATATGGAATGTTTCAAAACCGAAAAAAAGCGATTCAGCATTATTTTAAAAACCAGTAGAATGTGTTTCCTACTGGTTTATATTGAAAGATAAGAAAGCATAAAAATTTTGGTGTAGCAGTGAAGCTTGAAAGCTATTTCAAAAAGAGCGAAGGCTCTGTACTTCACTTGAAACGAAAAGACGCTCCGCGTTTTTCTTATTATATTACCAGCCTCGTTCGTACTGTACGGGGCTTTGAATCGAAGTATGAAGCTCACTTGCAGCCACTCGTGGCCAATATGGATTTCGCAGCAATTCTCTTGCAATAAAAATTAAGTCTGCGCGCTTGTTTTGTAAAATTTCTTCTGCTTGTAATCCAGAAGTAATTAAACCAACAGCCCCTGTTGCGACATTCGCTTGTTCTCGAATCGTTTCTGCATGTTTTACTTGATAACCTGGATAGGGTTGAATAGGAGCGGGGACAACGCCACCAGTACTACAATCAATTAAATCGACTCCTTGTTTTTTCATCCAAGTTGATAACGTTACGAAATCTTCCATTGTATTTCCACCGTCTGCATACTCATCTGCCGATATACGGACCATCAATGGGCCATCCCAAACGGTTTTTACAGAAGTAATAATTTCAGATAAAAAGCGATAGCGATTTTCTAAACTTCCTCCGTATGAGTCAGTTCGCTTGTTTGTATGTGGTGAGAGAAATTCGTTAATTAAATAACCGTGTGCTGCGTGGAGTTCAATGACGTCAAAACCCGCTTTCTTTGCTCGGACAACACCGTCGCGAAACGCCTTAATCGTATTATGGATGTCTTGTTCACTCATCTCAAAAGGGACTTTCATTTCAGCGTTATATGGAATCGGAGAAGGGGCATAGACATCACCATCTGCCATCCCTTTACGACCAGCATGGGCAATTTGAATTGCTGCTTTTGATCCGTATTCATGAACCCCATTCACAATTTTTTGTAAGCCTTCAATTTGTTCGTCTTCCCAAATCCCTAAATCAGCATTTGAAATTCGTCCTTCTTTTGTGACTGCCGTTGCTTCCACCATAATTAATCCAACTTGTCCAACGGCCCGACTAACATAATGGGTAATGTGAAAATCTGTTACTTTTCCATCTCTCTCAGCTGAATACATACACATTGGAGACATGACGATTCGATTTGGCAATGTTACACTTTTGATTGTGTATGGTGAAAATAATGTTGTCATATGTAAACCACCGCTTTCCTTCTTTTTCGTGTTTCAAAATAAATAGTATCATGTTCAAAAACAAAAATAAAACAAGAGAGCCTCGTCAACTCTCTTGTTATTTTTCTTTTTGTAAATACCGATTAATCAAAGCTAGAATCGAACGTCTAGTCAAAATACCAATAAAAGAATTATCCTGATCTACTATGCAAATAAAAGGGTGATTAATTGACATTGCTAACGCTTTTGAGAATTTAGCCTCTTTTGGAATCCAAGGTATTTTCGTATCCATTACATCTTCAACTTTTCTTTCATGCAATCGATCCATTTCAATTCGTTCGAGGCCTAAAATGGAATCTAAGATTAGTGATTTACTAATTTGACCATGGAGTTTGTATTTGGAATCAAGGACTGGAATAGCGGAATAACCAGATTTTATAAGGACAAGCAAAGCGTGGTCAAGAGGATTGCCTAGTTGCACGTGAGCAACTTTATCCACGGAAATCATTAGTTTTTGTATTTCGTTATCCATAATGTTGCTATCTTTGAGTTCTTGCATCATGTTAGCATCACTCTTCTCTCATTTTTTCCTAACCAACTATTATAGTAGGTTGAAAGAGTACTTTTGTCAACAAGAAAGCGTTTACATTAAAAAAGATTAAAGAACTTCATGTCTATATGGCTTAATTTTTTGGGGAAGGTTAACAATAAGAAGTGAATATATGGAAAGTAGGTGACAAAAGTGCATTCAAAGCAAACCGTAAAATATATATGTGAAAAATACCCTTCAGGAAATATATATTATTATAAACAAGAAATTATTACACATCATTGTTGGCAAGATGTTTCTTCCCTTTCTTGGTCTGCTAAACGACCGATTTCCAAACAGACGTATTTAAAGCGAAAAAAAGAAGGATATTACACGGAAGAACTCGACATTCATAAACAACCTGCAGAAGTTATTCCTTTTGTCACAAAAAAGTAATGCATCCGAGTATACCATAAGGTAACGATATGCTATTGTTATTCTTTAGGAAGAGAAAAAAAGGGGAATTTTAAAATGAAACTTAAACTTAGTTTATTTGTTAGTATCCTATTTATATTGTCAGGCTGTAATATCGTTCAAGTCGAAGAAGAAAAACGATTTTCTTTAGCTAGTGATGGGATAGATTCCATACAACTATCACTATCCTATGGTGATGTTCAAGTAATAGGAGAGACAGATCGCACAGAGATAGAAGTTGTTGCTACGTTTTTTGCGTATGGAGAAGAAATGGAAGCAGCAGCAGATTTTCTTGATAAGAATTTACAACTAACTTTGGAAAAAAAGGAAAATCAAGCGGTACTTCAAACGAAAATTGACCGAAGTGAAATGACAACAAATGATGGTCGTTTGCATCTTGTGCTTTATGTTCCGAATTCATTGGCTATCCATCATCGACAGGAATCAGGGATGTTATCTGTGCAACATGTTCGTAACGAAATCGACATTGTTCATGGAGCAGGTAATATAGAAATTGTCGATGTTGAAGGGAATATTAAAATTGTTGATAGTGTTGGTACGATAACGGCTGAAAATGTTATAGGCGATATAGAAATCAATAATAATTCAGGTCAATTAACGATTAATGATCTTGTTGGTAATGCTAAGTTAATTGCAGGTAAGGGAGATTTAGCAGTTAATCATGTTACAGGAAACGTTACCTTACGAAGTGGTTCGGGTTCAGTCGATATGGATGGTGTTAAAGGAAATGTAGACATCCTTGAAAATGCTGGTGGTGAGATCAACATTACAAATGTAGAAGGTACGATAACTGAATAATTAATCCGAAGTACCACACTTGGAATTAAACCTTTCACTATGGTGAAAGGTTTTTTGTTTTATAATGTTTGTAATCCTTATGTTATCTAGGTATACAGCTTGAAAGAATCATTGACTTTTTGGTGAATGATGGATATAATTCTATTAAACTTATAATCCTGATAAAAATACAAGGAATTAAATATTGTGTTGGCCATAATATGAGTGAAGTCCTAAGACTAAAATCTAAGTGGCAATTTTTTGGGATATGTATACAATAACAAAGACTATAGCGGAGGGGGACTACAATGAGCGTTCCAACGTTTACATCGTTAACGGCAGAAGAATATGTTCAATTAAATGATGAGAAGCTAGCTCGAAAAGACGCAATTGATGTCTTGAAATGGGCCTATGAAACGTACGGAGATGACCTTGTGTATGCCTGTAGTTTCGGTGCTGAAGGTATGGTGTTAATTGATTTAATTAGTAAAGTCAAAAAAGACGCATCCATCGTATTTTTAGACACCGATTTTCATTTTAAAGAAACTTACCAATTAATTGATGAAGTTAAAGCAAAATATCCAAGTTTACAAATTCAACTAGTGAAACCTGAATTGACGCCAGAACAACAAGCTCAAGAATATGGTGAAGAGCTTTGGAAAACTAGTCCAGATCAATGTTGTAAAATTCGAAAGCTCGTTCCACTTGAAAAAGAGTTAAGTAAGTATAGTGCTTGGATTTCAGGTTTACGACGTGAACAATCACCAACAAGGAAAAACACACAATATGTCAATAAAGATAACCGGTTCCAATCGGTTAAAATATGTCCGTTGATTCACTGGACATGGGAAGAAGTTTGGATGTATATCCGTTTACACAAGCTTTCTTATAATCAGCTTCATGACCAAAACTACCCTAGTATTGGCTGTGAAAACTGTACATTGCCTGTTTCAGATGGTGGAGATTCACGGGAAGGTCGATGGGCGAATAGCCAAAAGACAGAGTGTGGCTTACACCAATAAATAAATAGTATGACTATATTGAAGGAGTGGAATTTTGTGAGTACGAGCAAACCGCATGGAGGAACATTAATTAACCGAATCGATTTAACTTATGATGTAACAACAATTTCGAAGGAAGTTGAACTAGATGATTTTGCATTATCTGATTTAGAACTGATTGCTAATGGGGCATTTAGTCCTTTAACTGGCTTTTTAAAAGAAGCAGACTATCGTTCTGTTGTTGATTCAATGCGTTTAGCCGATGGAACGGTATGGAGTATTCCAATTACACTACCGGTTACAGAAGAAAAAGCGGCTGAATTGACGATTGGAGATAAAGTGAAATTAGTGAAAGATGGTCAAGTGTATGGTGTGCTTGAACTATCTGAAAAATGGAAACCAGATAAAGAAAAAGAAGCTGAAAATGTGTATCGAACAAAAGATACTGCACATCCAGGCGTAAAGAAATTATTTGAACGTCCAGATGTGTATTTAGCTGGCCAAATCACTCAAGTAAAACGAGTTGAGCGCGATAAGTTTGAAACATACTACTTAGATCCAGTTGAAACAAGAGCAAAATTCGAAGAGTTAGGATGGAAACGTGTCGTAGGGTTCCAAACGAGAAATCCTGTCCATCGTGCTCATGAATATATTCAAAAATCAGCGTTGGAAATTGTTGATGGGCTCTTTTTAAACCCGTTAGTTGGCGAAACGAAATCGGATGATATCCCAGCCGACGTTCGTATGGAGAGTTACGAAGTGTTACTAGATAGCTATTATCCAAGAAATCGTGTGTTTTTAGCTGTATTTCCTGCCGCTATGAGATATGCAGGACCACGTGAAGCAATTTTCCATGCGATGGTTCGAAAAAATTATGGATGTACTCATTTTATTGTTGGTCGAGATCATGCTGGTGTCGGTGATTATTACGGGACATACGATGCACAGTTAATTTTCTCTAACTTTACAGAAGATGAGCTCGGTATTTTACCGTTGTTTTTTGAGCATAGTTTTTACTGCAAGAAGTGTGGGAATATGGCTTCTACTAAAACATGTCCGCATCCAAAGGAAGACCATGTTATTTTATCGGGGACGAAGGTGCGAGAGATGTTAAGTAATGGTCAAACGCCACCACCTGAATTTAGCCGTAAGGAAGTAGTTGACGTGCTAATAAGAGGGATGCGTACCAAAGTAAAATCATAATGAATGGAACAAATAGAGAAAGGTGAGCGTTATGACATTAACAATCGTAGCATTTGCTATCGCCCTATTTTTTGCCATGAACATTGGTGCGAGTGGCACTGCTGCTGCAATGGGACCTGCTTATGGAGCGGGAGCAATCAAAACGAAACGAACAGCAATGATTCTTGTTGCCGTATTTGCCTTATTAGGGGCATTAGCTGGGGGAGAAGTTGTAAAAACAATTGGCAGTGGTATCATTCCAGCTGAAATAGTTGATGTTCCGGTTGTTATTGTTATTCTTGCTGCAGCTTGCCTGTCTTTGTTTATTGCAAATTTATTAGGCATCCCTCTTTCAACGAGTGAAGTCGTAGTAGGCTCTATCGTTGGAGCGGGTATTGCGTATCAAGCTTTATATTTTGATCGACTCATCGTCATTGTTTCATTTTGGGTTATTGTTCCTATCGTTGGTTTTCTTCTTGCTTTTATTGCTGGAAAACTCATCCAAACGGCAGAGAAAAAATGGCCACAAATGAAAGGACGAGGAAAATGGCATAAGTGGCTTATCTTTTTGCTTATTTTAGCGGGATGTCTGGAAGCTTTTGCTGCCGGAATGAACAATGTCGCTAATGCTGTTGGTCCATTAGTTGGTGCTGGGTTGATTGGTGTAAATTCAGCAGTCATTGTTGGAGGTATTTTTGTTGGATTAGGAGCTATTTTTCTTGGAGGAAGAGTGCTTGAAACGAACGGTAAAAAAATAACGAGTTTAAGTTTGTTACAAGGAACAGCTGTTTCTACAACAGGTGGAACACTTGTTATTATCGCTTCTATCTTTGGTTTACCTGTTCCATTAACTCAGGTGACAACATCTGCCATTGTTGGAATTGGAACAGCAGAAAATGGCTTTCGGCTTTGGCAAAAATCGATTATAAAAAAAATCGTAAAAGTATGGGTTGTTTCTCCTGTCTTTTCCCTAGTTTTATCCTATGGACTAATCGTCTTGTTTTTACAATCGGATTATTACACGATTTTTGTCATCTTAAGTGTGTTTATTGCAACAGTAGGTGCAATTAGTTTAGCGCGTGCATCAAAAAAAGAAAATAGTGCCATTCATGATCAAGGTGGCGGGATTTAATGAGAGGGTTTTATTGACAAAGTGGAAAATTCCCTCTATCTTAAAAACAGAGTAAATCAATGTGATTTATGATAAATGGGACGGTGAATAAAGTGTCAACTGAAAATAAAAACATCGTATGGCATGAAACGACAGTATCAAAACTAGAACGACAGGAAAAATATAATCATAAAAGCGCTGTGTTATGGTTTACGGGATTATCAGGAGCAGGGAAATCGACGTTAGCAAATGCTGTTGAGCATAAGTTATTTGAACGAAACGTTCATAGTTATGTCCTTGATGGTGATAATGTCCGTCATGGTTTAAACAAAGGGTTAGGTTTTAGTGATGAAGACCGAAAAGAGAATATTCGCCGTATTGGAGAAGTAGCAAAATTGTTTGTTGATGCGGGTGTAATCACATGTACAGCGTTTATTTCACCGTTTCGAGAAGACCGAGACAATGTGAGAGCAATTTTAGAAGATGGAGAATTTATTGAGGTTTATGTAAAGTGTGCGTTAGAAACGTGTGAACAACGTGACCCGAAAGGACTTTATAAAAAAGCTAGAGCAGGTGAAATTCCTGAATTTACAGGAATTAGTTCTCCTTATGAAGAACCACACAAACCTGAATTAATTGTCGAAACGGATAAGGTATCAATTGAGGAAGCTGCCGAACAAGTGTTATTATATTTAAAGAGCAAAGCAATTATTTAACTTTGCATTTTAAAAAGGGGGGAATACAATGGCTTACGAAAAAGTATGGGCTCAAGATACGAGTAAGTTAAATAAAGATGAATTAAAAAAGCTGGAGAAAGATGGCTTAACGATTCTTGATGATATTCAAGTTTATGCAAAACAAGGATTTGATGCGATTCCAAAAGAAGACTGGAGTTTATTCAAGTGGGCTGGTCTTTATTTACAAAAGCCGAAAGAAGACGGCTATTTTATGATGCGTGTTAATATCCCGTCTGGAATTATTACGAATGAGCAAGCCGAGGTTTTAGCTGGAATTGGCCGTGATTATGGACGAGATGTTATCGATATTACAACACGACAAGCGATTCAATTTCACTGGTTAACGATTGAACAAATGCCAGATATTTTTGACCGATTAAAAAGTGTTGGTTTATCTTCAGTTGGTGCTTGTGGAGACATTCCTAGAACGATTGTAGGAAATCCGTTAGCAGGAATTGATCCAAATGAATTATTTGATACGAGACAAATTGTTGATGATATTTATTGGTTTTTCCAAAGCAACGAAGAATTCTCAAACTTACCGCGTAAATATAAAATGTCAATTTCTGCGAATGTTAATAATGCAGGACACGATCGCATTAACTGTTTAGCATTTACGCCAGCAATAAAAGAAATTGATGGAGAAGAAGTGCTAGGATTCCATATTAAAGTAGGGGGCGGCTTATCATCTAAGCCTTACTTAGCCGAAGAACTAGATGTGTTTGTAAGGCAAGAGCAGGCGAAAGATGTTGCCATCGCGATTACAACAATTTATCGTGACTATGGCTATCGTGAAAAACGCCACCGTGCTCGCTTGAAGTTTTTAATTGCGGATTGGGGACCTGAAAAATTCAAGGAAAAATTACTTGAGTACATTGAGCTTCCTTCAAAAGGAACTTGTCAAATTAAAGAGTGGAATGCAGGTTATTTCTATGGTGCGCATAAACAAAAGCAAGAAGGACTAAGCTATGTTGGATTTAATGTCCCTGTTGGTCGAATGGATTCTGCTGAATGGTTTGATCTCGCACGCATTGCAAAGGAATATGGGAATGGCGAAATTCGTACATGTAACTCGCAAAATCTTGTAGTTCCAAACGTTCCAGATGAAAAGGTTGAAGCGCTCCTACAAGAAAAGTTATTTGAGCGGATTACGACGTCACCTAAAAACTTCATGGCCTATTCTGTTTCCTGTACAGGAATTGAATATTGTAACCTTGCTTTAGTTGAGACAAAAGAACAAATGAGACGTGTAGCAGCATACTTAGATGAAAAAATCGAGATTGATGTTCCTGTTCGCATCCATATGGTCGGCTGTCCTAACTCTTGTGGTCAACGACAAATTGCCGATATTGGTTTACAAGGAATCAAAATGAAGACGAAAGATAAAGGCATGGTCGAAGCGTTTGAAATTCATGTTGGCGGAACGTTAGAAAAAGACATCGCCCAATTTAATGAAAAATTAAAAGGGAAAATTAGTGCTGATGACATTTCAGACGTGCTTGTTCAGCTATTACAATATTTCAAAGACAACAAAGAAGCAAAAGAGGATTTCTATCATTTTGTGAAACGTGTTGGCATAGAAACATTACAAATGCAATTAGATGGAATTCTTGGTGAGGCTTCTTAATGTATCTTTTTAAAATGGAAGTTGTGCTTGATATTGGAAATGTCGTTGTCATTGTCAGTGCGAAAGATGATGAATCTGCTTTTAGCTTAGCTGAAATCGAGATTGAACAACATTATTTAAAACTTCCGGACATTAAAGAGCTTAGTATTGTTGAAAAAAAACCTGTTCGCAAAGGTACTGGATTTGTAATTTAAAGAAGCCCGCAAAGGTTGAAATAGAACCTTTGCGGGTTTTCTGTTTCTAAAATGAAATCCGTTCGGACAAATGTTCCGTTATTTACTCCTTTTTCACACGGTTTGACTTTCATTAGGACATTCATTCCACTATGTAAAGAAATTCTACAAGAGTTTTCCTGAAAAAGCAGTAATAGCGGAACGTACGTCCGAACGAGTCTAACAGCAACTTTCCACTCTTATTATTGCGTTAATCGTGCTTTTTCCAATGCGTATTGTAATGCATACAATAAATAAGCTTTATAGTGGATGTAAATAAAAAACTGAACATAGTTTAACCGATCTAATTGTACAATTTTTATAGCTTTGAGGAACGGCATAAATATAAATGAAAAAAACGCATTAGTTAAAGCATTAAACCAAACAAATTTCTTGAAATTCCCATAGGATAAAGAAAGCATCCAAATCGAAAGGGGCATGTAAGGACCGAGGTCAAACGGGAGTTCATCCTTTAAAAAGGATTTCGGTTTATCATAAAATTTCCACCAATTTCGTTGATGGCCATAAATATGATTAATAATTTCAAACATCCCGATTATCACACTTGATAAAGCATACCGTCTAATTTTTGTTTTATCTACAAAGCATAGGGATAACCAAGGGATTAAAATCATAACGATGTTAAATATAGTATGTCGTCTTGCTAACATGATAGGATCACCTCTCATTTAATATTTATTCTTTTTTAAAATATCCAAATTAAATAAAACCATCCTTACAAAATTGTTTAAAACAACATAAGAAAAATGCGGGAGCGTCTTTCGTTTCAAGCGAAGTGCGGAGCCTTCGCTCTTCTAGAATAAGCTTTTTAAAATTTCACTGATAGAACAAAACTTTTATGGACTCTTATTTTTGAAAACAAGGACCATTTCAAAAGAAAATGGTCCTTGTTTTTTGCTATCTAATTTTTTGAAGGGCATTAGAAACATTAATTTCACCATGACCATAAAAAGGATCTCGTCCTCTTCGTCCTAAATCTTCAGAGGACTTTTTTATGATGCGATAAATTTGTTTATTAGTTAATTCAGGATTGGCAGCTTTTATTAATCCAGCAAGACCTGCAACATGTGGAGCGGCCATTGATGTTCCTGACATCACGACGTAATTGTTATTAGGAAAAAGACTTGGAATATGTTCCCCAGGCGCAGTTACATCGATATGCCCTCCGTAATTGGAGAAAAAGGCACGTTCACGGTTTTCTGTAACAGCACCTACTGTTAATACTTCTTTATACCTAGCAGGATACATTGGTGTGCTGACATTATCGTTTCCACTAGCGGCAATTAAAATAACATCATGATTATCTGCGTATTTAATTGCATCATGTAAAGCAAATGAACTGTGATAATCACCTAAACTCATATTAATAACTTGGGCGCCGTTGTCTACAGCCCATCGAATGCCTCTCGCCACTTCAAATGAAGTACCTTCTCCATTTTCATCAAGAACTTTAATCGGCAATATTAAATTTTCCCATGCGACACCTGCAATCCCTGTCACATTATTTGTTAAAGCGGCCGCAATCCCTGCCACATGTGTGCCATGTCCGTGTTCATCTGTCGTATCAGAAGAGCCGTCAATCGCATTAAACCCCTCTAACACTTTCCCCGCTAAATCTTGATGGTCTGGGTCAACCCCTGTGTCAAGAATTGCGATAATAATATCTTCATCACCACCAGAAAAGTTCCATCCGCTTTCAGCAGATATTTGACTTAAGTTCCATTGATAAGGGGCAAAAAACTCATCATTAGGCACAGTCACTTGTACAGTGGCTTGTTTGGTAATCACATAATTAGGTTCGACGAAATCAATATCGATTTCATGTGGAAGTAATTGTACTAAATCAACGGTTTCATATTCTGTTGATTCGATTACATAGTATGGAGAGCTATCTTCCTTTATCGATAATGTTTCATTATTGTGTAACCAACGTAAACCTTCTTCTTCATTTGTGAACTTAACAACGGCTTGTCTTGGGTAATATTCTCTTTGATCTTGTTCCTCTTCCTCGGAATGTACGACAATTTGCCAGCCTAATTCTGGTACGGTTTGAGCAGTAATATTTTCTGGTAAATCTGTTGTGGATGTCCAGTTTGCTTTTGTTCTATCTCCACCAGAAATAAAAAAGTTTCCATTTCCATCTGCTACAGAAGCAATATCTTTCACATAAGATGTAACAAATTGTAAATCAATCACACCAATAACATCTTTTGTTTCTGTTAATGGTTCTCTCATCACCATATACTGTTTATCATCGTGTTGGTATGGAGCAGAGTACGTGGTATTTTGTGTTGTTATTTCTTTCACTTTGTCATCTTGAACATGACCTACAGAAACTGTGATATCATCATCTTCTACAATGGCAAATCCTTCAAAATGAGGGTGTTCCCTTAGTTCTTCTTCAAATTTTGTCCGCAAAGTGGTAGTGCTTATATCCTTTTCGGCCCACCGTTGCAGTTGAAAAGATAATTGTGATAAAAACATTGAAGTTGTCATTGATAGGTCATCGGCAAGAACTTGATCCATCCCTCTATGCTCGAGCTCTTCTTGTTGTTTATTCGTAAGAGGGGAATAGCCTGTACCTTGTTCTTGTGGTTGGATTACATTGGAAAACACTAGTCCAATAATGAGGAGGAATAGTGCGCCAATGACAATCATTGATTTCTTCGTCATGATTGAACCTCCTTATTTCTAGGATGCCAAAAGTCTTCTAGATTTTTCTCGATTTCACTGTCGAGTAAATGGGACATTGGTACAATGATAATATTATGGTCTGTTAAATAGCCTAACCCATTTTGAATCCCTTTTACCGTTTCTTCTCCTTTGACACCAACATGGCCAATTCCGATGGCTGTACCTTTATGGCGAGCGATATTCGCTAGTTTTTTCATTTGTGTTGTCACATGCCCACTTGAAGAATGAGTATCATCTAAGAAAATGTCTCGAACCGCCCATGGGATACCTAACTCATCTGCCACTTTAGGAATATAGGATTTATTGCTAGTCCCACTATCGATGACATATAAATTACGTTCTTTAGCGACTTCAAGAATCGCTCTCGTTATTTCTTCGTCTTCTACAATTTTTGAACCCATATGATTGTTCAAACCTACCGCAAAAGGAACAGAATCAATTGCTAAATGAACACGTTTTTTCACTTCTTCAATCGAAAGATCACTTGTGATTGGGTTTGGACCTAACCACGATTTTTTCCCTTTTTTCGGTTCGAGTGGAAGGTGAACCATCACTTCAAATCCAAGTTCATGTGCATTTGTTGCTTGTTGTTTAGATTGTTCTAAAAACGGCATAACAGCAACGGTAATTGGGATATTGGAAGAGAAGAAAGAATCGACGCCTTTAACATCACCACCAAAGTCATCAATGATGATTGCCACCCGATGATTTTGTTTGTCGTCGGCAAATACCCCTTCTAATGGGAAAAAACAAAGAAGTAACGTTGTCAATATAATCCATTGTCGTTTCATGGTGTATGTTTCCCTCTTTCTGATAACAAACTTTTGTGAATCCAAATGGCGGCCTGAGCACCGTCACCCATTGCAATCGAAAGCAATTGTGAATGGGCAGTGGCATCCCCGACGGCAAAAACATGAGGAATATTCGTTTCTTTTGTCCGTGGGTTGACATTAATATGGTGATTTTCAAGTCGTTCCACACCTAATGATTTCGTCAGTGTCGTATTTACTTTAGAACCGGACATTGCAAGGAAGGCGTGTTTTACTTCGACTTTCTTTCCATTCTCGAGTTGTACACTTTGTAAGCTTGATTCATTTACCACTTGGATATCGCTAACTTTTTCATTATAGATTGGGATATTATGTTTCTTTAAAACATGTTTATGTTTATCATCAATATCAGTTTTATCATGATTAATAAACAAAATATCTTTAGACCAGTACGTTAGAACAGCAGCCATGCCCGCTCCTTTATTTCCAGAGCCGATAACGACCGTTTTTTTATTTTTAATTTCATAGCCATCACAATCAGGACAAAGGAAAATGCTTTTCCCTAAACAAGGTTTAATTCGATCAATCGGAGGAAGGCGATCTTCAATTCCTGTGGCAATTAACATCCGTTTTCCACAAAAAGCAGAACTGTCAGTTATCGCTTGAAATCCATCAGGAGATTTTACTACATCTTTTACTTCATCTAATATAAATTCAACTCCATATTGTTCTGCTTGTTTTCTACCGATTGTTCGAAAATATTCTCCTGAAACGCCGTCTGGCCATCCTAACAAGTTATGGTACTCTTGGCATAACTCTGAACGTCCACCACCTTTATCGATAACAAGGATTTTATGGTCGTATCGTCCTAGCTGAATGGCAGCTTGTAACCCTGCAATTCCACCGCCAATGATGACACAATCAAAGATCATCCCATTTCAATCCTTTCTGTTCTAAAAGTTATTGTTAGCTTTCCATAAAGGAAATGAAGTTATGAAAAAAATAAAACACGACTAACAAAAAAATGTTGTTAGTCGTGTTTTTATTTTCGGATATTAAAAGCAGCGTTAATTTGACCACGAAGCATCCGTTCACGCACTTCTTTTTTACGAATGGCTTTTTGTTCCATTCGACGAATTTCATAAGTTTGCATTCCATCTTCCATTTTATTGGCGATGTCAACTAACCGCTCGACATCTAAAAAAGAATATTTACGTGTGCCTCCTTTTGAACGTTCAGGAAAAATTAATTTTCGTTCTTCATAATAGCGGATTTTTCGTTCAGATAAACCTGTTAATTCACTTACGATTCCAATCGTAATTACTTTTTTATCTCTATAGGACACGTATTGCCACTCCTCTCGAAAACATTGATGCTATTGGAATTACATTTACTATAACACATCAGTTTCAGAAAAGGAGACGTAGTGTCAGATAATCTAACAAAAATCATAGATGCCGAAAATAGCATGTTATAATAAAATGACATTAGCACAGAATTCCAAATAAAAAGGTGTAACGAAATGTGACAACAAGGAGAAAATAAGGGAACAATATATTGAATTAATATGTAAGTTTGGCTATACTTTATAAAACACATCTATTAACTCGGGAATAACGTTAAGTGTGAAAAGAGAAGTGGAACAAAGGAGAGGAGCGGGTCAAATGACAGGAAAAGTATATTTAGTCGGAGCAGGACCTGGAGATATCGGATTAATTACAGTAAAGGGGAAGGAATGCTTACAAAAAGCTGAGGTTGTTTTATATGACCGACTTATTAATCCGGTATTACTGTCTTTTGTAAAACCGAGTACGGAATTAATCTACTGTGGCAAGTTGCCAGATCGGCACTTTTTACGTCAAGAAGCAATTAATGCGCTGTTAGTGGAAAAGGCACTAGAAGGAAAAACGGTTGTTCGCTTAAAGGGTGGAGACCCAAGCGTTTTCGGTCGAGTAGGTGAAGAAGCAGAAGAGCTTGTTCTTCATAATATTGAATATGAAATCATTCCTGGGGTAACTTCGAGTATAGCGGCAGCTTCTTATGCGGGAATCCCTGTCACCCATCGTGAATATGGGTTCTCTTTTGCGGTTGTCACTGGCCATGATAAATCTAGTTCAGGGAAGCCCATTATTGATTGGGCGGCATTAGCTGGGATTGATACGATTGCTTTTTATATGGGTGTTGGCAATATAAAGTATATTACAGAACAACTAATGTCTCATCAAAAATCACCGGATACCCCTGTTATATTGATTCAATGGGGGACGTATGGTAGGCAAAAAACGCTAGAAGGAACTTTAGCGACGATATCTCAGAAAGTAGCTGAAGTGAAATTTTCAAATCCTGCCATTACGTTAGTCGGTAACATTGTCGCGTTACGTGAAAAGCTTGCATGGTTTGAAAATAAAAAACTTCATGGAAAACAAATTATAGTTGCGAGAACGGGAACAGGTGAGAGTGAACTCGGAAAGAAACTTGAAAAATATGGGGCAGAGGTTGTCCATTACCCACAATTTACAACGGTAAAAAAGGATGTGGCAGCAAATCTAATACAAAACTTACATCAATATGAACAAATTTTATTCTTATCACCGGAAAGTGTCCAATTTTTTATGCAAGCGTTAGTTTATATAAAGAAAGATCTTCGAAAAGTACAAGCAGATTTTGCTGTCCACTCTGTAAAATCTGAACGTGAGTTACTAAAATATGGCTGTTTTTCGGAACCGTTTGATAAAACAAAACGAACTCTTGTTGTTGGAACGAATGCACAATATGAAGCAGGAGACTATGGTGCGATGGACTTTTATGAAACACATCATACAGAAATTCAAGAAAAAAGTCACATTATTCTCCAACGTCTTTTAGCGGATGAGACTGTCAATACAATTGTTTTTCCAAGTTCAGCTGCTGTTGCTACATTTGTTGACGCAGTCTGTAAAGTTGAACCAAATGCAGTTGAACAGTTGCAACATTGTCATATTATCTGTTACGGGCAAAAATCGTATGATGCTGCAGTTGCGTTTGGTTTTGTTCATGTACAGATGGCAAACGAGCCAACAGTTGATTCTGTTGTAGAAGGATTAATGACGGAAACTTTACAAACAAAGTAGGTGGGGAATATGCAAGCAGTTTTATATATTGGTCATGGTACGAGGATTAAAGAAGGAGTGTCTCAATTTGAATTATTTATTAGAAAAGTAAAGGAGGTCGTTGATGTCCCGGTTCAGCACCATAGTTTTATTGAGCTTGCTGATCCTAGCATTGAAGAAGGGATCAAAGCTTGTGTTGAGCAAGGGGCAACATCGATTGCAATTGTCCCCGTTTTGCTATTAGCAGCTGGACATGCGAAGCTCGATATTCCAGAAGAAATAGACAAAGCTAAACGAAGATATCCTTCGGTTTCGTTTACATATGGTCGTGTTATCGGAATCGATAAGAGGATGACGAAGATGGTTGTTGATCGTCTTATTCAACAAGGCTTACAATTAGAGGCAGATGAAACAACTCAGCACCAAACAGCAGTATTGTTAGTTGGCCGCGGTAGTAGTGACGCTGATGCCAATAGTGACCTTGCGAAATTAGCTAGATTGATTTGGGAAGCAGCTCCAGTTGATCATGTTGAAACTTGTTATTTAGCAGCAACAAAGCCTTCATTTGACCAAGGTCTAGAACGTGTGGGACAACTTCCACATAAAAAGGTTTATGTCATTCCATATCTTTTGTTTACAGGAATCTTATTGAAGCAAATGGATGCAAAAATTACAAAATTAAACGAACGATTGTCAGCAAAAGACATTGTTCTATGTGATTATTTAGGGTATCACCCAGACTTAATTAATGTGATAAAAGACAGAGTGAAGGAAACGATAGAAAATAAAGTACCCGTCAATTGTGACGCCTGTCAATATCGTGTAGTTATTTCGTCGTAAGGAGCGTAACTATGTCATTATATCCGATTATGGTTCACCTTAAAAATAAAAAAGTCGCCGTTGTTGGTGGGGGAGGAATTGCTGTAAGAAAAATAAGCGGACTTCTTGAGGCTAACGCAAATGTGACTGTTATTTCTCCAACCTTACATGAGGCTTTAATAGAACTTGTAAAAGAACAAAAAATAAAGTGGATAGAAGATATATTTAGACCAGCTTATATTGAATCTGCTATGTTTATCTTTGCAGCGACGAATGATACCGAGGTAAATGAGATGGTATATAAAAGTGCATATGAACATCAATTAGTTAATCGTGTTGATTCTCAAGAAAATAGTGATTTTTATTTGCCTTCAGTAGTGAAACGTGGAAAGTTAACAATCGCAGTATCGACAAATGGAGCGAGCCCTTCATTGGCAAAGAAAATAAAACAGGAGCTTGAACACGATTATAATGAGAGTTATTGTGAATATGTTGATTTTTTATCTTGGGCTAGAAGTGAAATCAAACAGAAAATCAGTGATGAACGAGCCCGAAAACTTTTATTAAAACGAATCATTGACGATGAAGTGTATAAAATAAACGAAAAATATGAGCAAGTGAAAAAATGGATAAAAGAAAACGACCTGAAACTAGATTGATAGAAGGTCGTTTTTTATTGAGAAAAAAGCTAATTACATTCAAGTTGTTTTTACAATAGGGAAGCGGTTTGGTACTCTATTAATAGAATAAAAATGAATGGTGGAGAAGTCGATGACGAAAAATGAAGAGGAGAAGAATGAACATCTTCCTGATGAGGAAATCGATGAATCTTATGTGCCGACAGCAGAAGATTTTTTAGTGGATGAAGAAGAGGATGAATCGACAATAAAGAAAAAGCAAAGGCGAACGAAGCTTAAAAGATGGATTGCCATCGGTGTTGCTTTTGTTCTTTTTCTTAATGGATTTGCATTTATTTTCCAACAATATAGTATGGATACGATAGAATTTTTGAAAACATCATACCGGCTTTCTCAACAAGAGGATATTCAAACGTATAAACAAGCAGTTGTTACGATTCAAGGAGAGCGCTTAAAAGGGACGGGTTTTAATATAGCAGAAGATGGTTTAATTGTGACAAATCATCATGTTATTGAAGGTTTACAAGGCATTGGCGTTTCTTTTCCTAATGGAGAGATGTATGTCGCTACAATTATTGAATCCTACCCTGAGATTGATATTGCCTTCTTACAAATAGAAGGAGAACATTTACCATATCTCTCATTGCGAGAAAATAGCGGGGATGTGGATGAACACATTTATGTCATTGGCAACCCGTTATCCTTTGCTTGGATAAGTAATGAGGGTGAAATTTTATCGTATGAAGAAGAAGTTGTGACGATCTCTGCCCCGATTTATCGTGGCAATAGCGGTAGCCCTGTTATTGGTACTGATGGGGAAGTCGTGGCTGTTGTTTATGCAAAAACAGTCCCAGCAATCGGAAGTGGAGATTCCTCTGTCGGCTTGGCGGTTCCAGTTGAAAAAGTTAGAAAAAAACTAGCAAACATAAACGAGTAGTTTTCTCGTTTATGTTTATTTTTTCGTATTCACGGTTATGGAATACTAGAAAGCAATCATAAATACTTGAAGGAGTGATAGATGATGCTATTCTATTCTAGTTCTTTAGAAAGGTATTCCATCGAAGCAAAAGACGGTTCAATTGGAGTAGTGGAAGATGTTTATTTCGACGAAGACAATTGGACAATTCGTTATTTAGTTGTCAACACGAATCCGTGGTTACCCGGACAAAAAAGGTTAATTAGCCCAATTTCAATCGAATCAGTAGATACGTTAGCTAATATGGTACGTGTGGAATTAACAAAAGAAGAAATAAAAAATAGCCCGTCGATTGATACTCATTTGCCTATATCAAAGCAATATGAAAAAAAGTTTCATGATTTCTATGGTTATCCTCCTTATTGGGTTGGGCCTGGTGTATGGGGCAATGAAACATATGCAAGAGGGGTACTGCTACAACATGCAGAAGTTGCTGGTGGCTCAATAAAAGAGGAGTTTATGAAACGTGAGATGGATAAATACGAAGCGGAAGAAAAATCACCATTGCATAGTGGGAAAGAAATCACTGGTAAGTTGAATGGTTACCGAATAAATGCAAAAGATGATACTTTTGGACAAGTAATTGATATTGTTATTGAAAAAGATACATGGATGATTCGATATTTTGTAGTTGAAACGAAGAAATGGCTTCCTTCTAAAGAAGTCATTGTTTCAACAGAGTGGATTCAGTCTGTCAACTGGGAAAATCGAGAAATCCAAATGGATATTACAAAGCAAGAAGTTGAAAATAGTCCACAATATAGTAGGGATAAGCATCCAGACCGAGAGTTTGAACATCAATTGTTTACCCATTATAGACGCCGAAAATATTGGGATTAACATTGACAACATTTTCATCTTTCTATAATCTAAAGAGAGGAAAATGAATAGTTTAGGAAAAAGGTGAAGATTCTAGTAATCTTCTAAATGGGAAGTCGGTGAAAGTCCGACGCGGTCCCGCCACTGTAAGTAGGTTGTTTCTTTCATATCCACTGTTTCAGTTTTTGAAATGGGAAGGGGAAAAAACGAAAACTACGAGCCAGGAGACCTGCCTTTTTTAACGACACTGTTTGACCTACGGGAGATAGGAAGGTGTTAGAGAGCGGCGTCTCATCTAAGATTAGAATTTTTTTTCAACTCTTATACGTCAAAGCATCTCTAACCCTGTCTTTGGGTAGAGGTGCTTTTTATATTGAAAAAGGAGGGTGAACAATGACTGAGAACAAAAGAGGAAAGCTGTTAATTGTTGGATTTGGTCCAGGGAGTGAGCAACATATGACAGCTCGAGCGAAAGAAGCGATTTTAGAAAGTGATTCAATAATTGGTTATAACACTTACATAGATTTAATTCGTCCTTTATTAACAAATCAAGAAATTGTCCGTACGGGCATGACAGAAGAAGTGAGCCGAGCGCAAGAAGCCGTTAAACAAGCGGAGTCAGGAAAAGTAGTTGCTGTTATTTCAAGTGGTGATGCTGGTGTCTATGGCATGGCAGGACTTGTATATGAAGTACTTATTGAAAAAGGGTGGAAAGAAGAAACAGGTGTTGCTGTTGAAATCATACCTGGTATTTCGGCTATTAATTCTTGTGCAGCGCTTCTTGGTGCACCGATTATGCATGATGCCTGTACGATCAGTTTAAGCGACCATTTAACACCTTGGGAATTGATTAAACGCCGGGTCGAAGCGGCAGCACAAGCGGACTTTGTCATTGCATTGTACAATCCAAGAAGTGGGAGAAGAACAAAACAGATTGTAGAAACACAACAAATTCTATTACAATATCGTTCTCCTAAAACACCAGTTGGGTTAGTAAAAAGTGCGTATCGAGAAAGACAAGTTGTCATTATGACAGATTTAGAATCGATGTTAGAACATGAAATTGGGATGTTAACAACAGTCATTATCGGAAATAACTCTACGTTCATGTATGACGGAAAAATTATAACGCCACGAGGCTATCAAAGGAAATATACCCTTGCAGCTGAAGAACAACCGTTAAAGCCTCATCAACGACTAAAAGAAGAAGCGGAACCATGGGCGATGCATCAAGGTCAAGCCGAACAAGAGATACAAAAAACAACTTCTGTGCTTGAGTTAGCTGAAGAAGCGCTTGAAAAAGTCGTAGGAAAATCTGAAGTGGCAGCAACGGCTGTACAAGAAAAACGAGTATCGTTTCAACAGACAGCTGTATTTGAATTTGCGGTGTCACCAGGAATTGTTTCGAAAAAGCTATCACCGAAGCAAATGTTAACATTAGTAGAAACGGTTGGAGAAGAGGCAACGATTGAATATACACCAGACCATCAGTTAAAAGTGTCTGTTGAAACAAATGACCCAAATGGGATAACGGAAAAATTACGAGCTGAAGGGTTGCTCCTTTTACCGATAGGGGATGTTGTTACGATTAAAGCTTGTGATTTCTGTGACGGAGAGAAGGCTGATTCGATTCCACAAGCAGAAGAGCTTCAGCAATTAATAGGGGGAGATAGCGTTCCAAAACAATTGCATATCGGCTTTAATGGCTGTGGGATGGCATGTTACGGTGCACCTATGAACGATATCGGTTTAATTTACCGGAAAAAAGCGTTTGATTTATTTATTGGAGCGAAAATAACTGGAAGAAATGCACACGTTGGACAACTTGTGGCTGAAGGAGTAGCACCTGATAAAATCGTGGAGCTTGTTGTTTCGATCGTGAATGATTATAAAAAACGTGGCTTGCCAAATGAACGGTTTCATAAATTTTTTAAGAGAGTACAAATCGTTGAAGGCTTTACGTATAAAGAAGTTCCTGATCAAGTTGTTGTAGATGCAGTTTGTGGAGATTAAAAAATAATAAGGGGTTGTTTACATGGATGCGATTTTATTTATTGGACATGGTAGTAAAGTAAAAGAAGGAAATGATCAAGTATTACAATTTGTACAATCAATGAGACAAGAAATCAAGGTTCCGATTGTAGAAACCTGTTTTTTAGAGTTTGCCAAACCGACAATTCCAGCTGGGATCGATGCGGTTGTTGCTAAAGGTGCGACAAGAGTCGCTTTAGTTCCGATGATGTTCTTTTCAGCTGGACATAGTAAAATTCATATCCCACATGAAATTGATGAAGCAAAAGAAAAATACCCTCATGTTCAATTTACATACGGTCGTCCGATTGGCGTCCACGATAAATTATTTGACATTTTAGTAGGAAGATTACAAGAAGTTGGATTTACCCCTACGGAATATGATGAGAAAAAAGCCGTACTGCTCGTTGGTCGTGGAAGTAGTGATGCGGATGCAAATAGTGAACTTTATAAAATTTCAAGATTATTATCAGAACGTTTGCATATGACAAACGTCGAGTTGTCTTTTATTGGGGTGACAAGTCCAACCGTAGAAGAAGGAATCGAACGCTGTTTGAAGTTAGATGCGACATCGGTTTATATCGTTCCATATTTTTTCTTTACGGGAGTACTAATGGAAAGAATGGAAGAAAAACGCCGACAGTTTGTCGCTAACTATCCAAACTTTGATTTTCATATGACGTCATTTTTCGGTTTTCATCCAGAATTAAAAACGATATTTATTGACAGGGCACTAGAAGCATTAGAAGGAGAAGCGAAATTAAATTGTGATGTTTGTCAATACCGTCTTCATGCATTAGAACATATGGATGTGCATCACCACCATCATGACCATGATCACCACCATGATCATCACCATCATCATGAGCATGACCACGAGCCTGTAAAGTAAAGGAAGGGATAACAATGATATTTTTACTTGCAGGTACGAGTGATGCAAGAGAACTAGGTTTGATGCTTCAGCAAGAAGGATATGACCTTATCACCTCTGTTGTGACAGAAAACGCAGGAGAAGTGATGAAGCAGCATGGTCTACGTGTTTTAATAGGACGATTGGATGCTGAACAATTAATAAGTGTCATTAGTGAGAATGAAGCTTCTATTATTGTTGATGCAACACATCCATTTGCAGAGGAAGCGTCGAAAAATGCGATGGCGGCAGCAAGTCAGCTTGAAATTCCTTATATTCGATTTGAACGAAAATCATTTGAAGGGCAAGATTCTCTTATCACAGAAGTAGCGTCTTATGAGGAAGCCGCTGTTCTTGCGGCAAGCCGTGGTGGAGTGATTATGCTGACGACAGGAAGCAAAACCCTGCAAGTGTTTGCAAATCATTTATTGCCACTTGAGAATGTTAGAATGATTGCAAGAATGTTGCCAAGAAAAGACAATATGGAAAAGTGTGAACAATTAGGAGTCGAACAAAAAAACATTGTTGCGATTCAAGGGCCATTTTCAAAGCAATTAAATAAAGCACTTTACACGCAATATGGAGTGACCCAAGTGGTGACAAAGGAAAGTGGGAAAGTCGGCTCTGTTGATGAAAAAGTAGAGGCAGCAAAAGAGCTAGGGATTCCGATTATTATGATCGCTAGACCAAAAATAGAGTATGGGAACGTCTATCATTCTTTTGAAGATGTCATAAATACGATAAAAACGATGGAGGTGTCGGTGTAATGGATTTTCAAACGGAATTTAAACCGTTAACAGTACAACCGCAGGAAATAGAAGGAAAGAGTTTTGAGATGATTGATGAGGAAGTGGGAGAGCACTCTTTTACAGAAGAACAATATAAAGTGGTCCAACGAATTATTCATGCTTCAGCAGATTTTGAATTAGGAAAAAGTGTAGTGTTTCACCCAAATGCGGTGCAAGCAGGGATTGAGGCTATTCGTTCAGGGAAAATGGTTGTTGCCGATGTGCAAATGATCCAAAGTGGTATCAGTAAACCACGAATTGAAAAATTTGGTGGCCATGTTCGTGTTTATATTTCTGACGAAGATGTAATGGAAGAAGCGAAACGTCTAAATACAACGAGAGCAATTATTTCGATGCGCAAAGCAATTAAAGAAGCAGAAGGTGGGATTTTTGCAATAGGAAATGCTCCTACTGCTTTATTGGAACTCATCCGTCTAGTGAAAACAGGAGAAGCTCGCCCAGGATTAATTGTTGGGATGCCGGTTGGATTTGTGTCTGCTGCTGAATCAAAAGAAGAATTAGCGAAATTAGATGTACCATTTATCACGAATATGGGTCGAAAAGGTGGAAGTCCTGTAACCGTTGCAGCGGTTAATGCGATTTCTTTATTAGCTCAAAAGCAGGGATAAAATGAAAAAGCAAACAAAAGACCCGAAGGAAATGAGACGCGGCTATACAACCGGTGCAAATGCAACAGCAGCAACGAAAGCAGCATTAATGTCTTTATTGTTACAAACAAAAGTACGGACGGTTGAAATTACGTTACCAATAGGGGAAGATATTGCATTTTCAATGGAGGATGTGGCGTTTACTGAAAAGGAAGCGACTGCGAGTGTCATTAAAGATGCTGGTGACGACCCTGATGCAACACATAAAGCAAAAATTGTGTCAACAGTTACATTTACGAGTAAAGAGGGCATCGAAATTGATGGTGGAATTGGAGTGGGCCGGGTGACGAAACCTGGTCTTCCTGTTCCTGTCGGGGAAGCGGCAATTAATCCGGTTCCTCGCAAAATGTTAAAGGAAACGGTTCAAGAATTACTGGAACATTTCGGTGTGTATCAAGGAATCCGTGTTGTCATTTCTGTTCCAGACGGGGAAGAGATTGCAAAAAAAACATTAAACGCAAGGCTTGGCATTATTGGCGGAATATCGATATTAGGAACTCGGGGGATTGTTGTACCGTTTTCTACTTCTGCTTACCGTGCGAGTGTGGCCCAAGCGATTAATGTAGCAGTGACAAATGGGTGTGAGCGATTGTTTTTAACAACGGGTGGACGAAGTGAAAAATATGCAATTGCATTATACCGTGACCATCCTGAAGAAGCCTTTATTGAAATGGGTGACTTTGTCGGTTTTGCCCTTAAGCAATGTAAAGCAAAAAAAGTGAAGCATGTAACCCTTGTAGGTATGATGGGGAAATTTTCAAAGGTTGCTCAAGGGATTATGAATGTCCATTCTAAAAGCGCACCTGTTGATTTTCATTTTTTGGCGGATGTGGCAAAGGATGCTGGTGTGGAAGAAAGCTTATTAGATGAAATTAAACAAGCCAATACCGCATCACAAGTCGGAACAATGATGTTTGAACATGGCTATTCCTCATTTTTTTCAAAGTTATGTCAATACGGTTCTGAATCAGGATTAAAAGAAGTTCGAGGTGGAATGGAAATCGAAACAATTATTACGTCAATGCAAGGAGATGTATTAGGGAGGGAAACAGTGTCATGGGACAACCTATCAAAATCATCGGAGTAACGGAAAGTGGCATCGCTAGCTTGCCTCAACAGTACCGAGAATGGATCGAAGAAAGTGAACAATTAGTTGGTGGTGAACGTTTGTTAGAATTTTTTCCATTTTACAAAGGGGAAAAGATTGTTGTGAAATCGGGCCTTTCAAAGATGGTGGAGACACTTCAACAAACATCCAAAAAAACAGTAGTCTTAGCTTCGGGTGATCCGTTGTTTTTTGGGATTGGTGGATATTTAGCAAAGAAAATTGATGTTGAGATTTATCCTAATATTAGTTCGCTTCAACAAGCGTTTGCCAAAATGAAGGAAAGCTGGCATGATTGTTTCTTTGTTAGTGTCCATGGCCGCAATATAAAAGGACTCGCGCAAAAAATCGATGGCTATGAAAAAGTTTGTCTGTTAACAGATGAAACAAATACCCCGAAAGCAATTGCCTCTTATTTACTTGAATTTGGAATGGATGAATATGAGGCTTTTATTGTAGAAACGGTTGGAGGAGAGTCTGAAAAAACAACGTTTATGACACTATCAGACATGATGTCATATGACGCCCACCCGCTAAATGTAGTCATTTTAAAACAGAAAAACCAAAGAAAAAGATGGACTTTAGGTATTCCTGACGCAGAATTTTCCCAACGCAAGCCAGATAAAGGGTTAATCACAAAAAAAGAAATTCGTGTGTTAAGCATTGGAGAACTCAACTTACATAAAAAAAGTACGGTATGGGACATTGGAACATGTACAGGTTCGATGGCGATTGAAGCAGCAAGAATCGCAAAAGAAGGACAAGTATTTGCGATTGAAAAAAATGAAAGTGACTTGCAAAACTGCTATGAAAATATGAAAAAATTTCAAGCTGATATTACCGCAATTTGTGGGAAAGCCCCTGCTAGATTAGATGAGTTTCCAGACCCTGATGCAATTTTTATCGGAGGAACAGGTGGAGAAATGAAAGAGTTACTGTCGGTTTGTGCTAGTCGATTAAAGGCGCATGGGCGGATCGTGTTAAATGCGGCTACGATTGAAACGTTATATGAGGCAACAGATATTTTAAAGCAATTGAAATTAAAGGTTTCGATAACACTCGCACAAATTTCAAGAAGTAAACCAATTTTACATATGACTCGATTTGAAGGATTGAATCCAGTTTACATTATTACAGCAGCAAAAGAGGAGGAGTAATATGCCACTAGGAACCGTTTATGGTGTGGGAGTTGGTCCAGGAGACCCAGAATTAATTACTGTAAAAGCGTACCGAATGATGAAGGAAGCAGATGTTGTCGCTTATCCGAAAAAACGAAAAGGGGCAAAAAGTTACGCGTATCAAATTATCGAGCAATATGTGAATCCAAATGAAAAAGAAATGTTAGGGTTAGTTTTTCCGATGACAAAGGATAAAGACGTCCTTGCACGAGAATGGAATCGAATAGTTGAGCAAGTATGGATTTATGTAAAAGAAGGGAAGTCGGTTGCATTTGTTACGGAAGGTGACCCGATGTTATATAGCACCTTTATTCATTTGTACCGTTTGTTAAAGCAAAAATATCCCGAAGTGGAAGTGAAATCGATTCCAGGCATATCGTCTGTAAATGGAGTAGCCTCACAATTAGGAATTCCTCTAGCTGATGGAGATGATTGGACAGCGGTCATTCCTGCAACAGAGAATAGAGAGGCCATGAGAAAAGCATTACAAGACCATGATGGTATCGTATTTATAAAAGTAGCGAAAGTGCTACCGATGATGATTGAACTACTAGAAGAGCTTGAACTCGTTGACAAAGCTACGGTTGTGACGAAAGTGACTTCCAGTGAAGAAGTCGTATGGAAAGATATAACGGAACTTCGCCATGCGGAATTAGAATATTTAACACTTATGCTCGTAAGAAAGTAAGGTGACTAAAATGGAATTAGAAGCAAAAGTTTATATTGTCGGATCAGGTCCTGGAGACCCAGATTTAATTACAGTAAAAGGATTAAAAATACTCGAGCAAGCCGATGTCATTTTATATACAGACTCTCTCGTAAATCCTGTGTTGATGGAAAGAGCGAAAAAAGATGCTCTTATTTTAAAAAGTGCTGGGATGAATTTAGAAGAATTAGTAGATTGCATGGAAGAACATGTGAAAAACGGAAAAAGTGTTGCGCGAATGCATACGGGAGACCCGGCAGTGTACGGTGCGATTTATGAACAAATGAAAAAATTAAAACAACGTGGCATCGCTTATCAAATCATCCCTGGTGTAAGTTCGGTCTTTGCTGCAGCCGCAGCCGCTGAAGTGGAGTTAACGATTCCAGAATTAACGCAAACTGTTATTTTAACGCGAGCAGAAGGTCGAACTCCGATGCCTGAACGAGAACAATTAAAAGATTTAGCTGCTCATCATTGTTCCATTGCTTTATTTTTAAGTGCAACATTAATAAAAAAAGTCGTAAAAGAGTTTTTAGAAGCAGGATGGAACGAAAATGATGCGGTCGTTGTTGTTTATCGTGCTTCATGGCCAGATGAAAAAGTTGTTCGCACAACGTTAGGCTCTCTTGATGAAACGATGCGAAAAGAAGGAATTCGTAAACAAGCGATGGTTATTATTAGTAAAGCAGCAGATGAAGCGCTTTTAGAAGAAGGAACGTTTGAGTCAAAGCTATACGATAAGACTTTTACGCATGGTTATCGTAAAGGAGAACGTGTGTAATGGAAAACATTGCATTAGTCGCAATTACAAAACACGGTGTTCAAATGGTGCGGAAATTACAAGAAAGCATACAGACGGCAGACGTATATTATATGACAAAGTTCGAACATGGCGATGAAAAGGAAAAAGGCATTTATATGTTTGAAGGTTCTGTTCGGTTAATTTTACCTGATTTATTTAAAAAGTATGATGGTATTGTAATGGTGATTTCACTTGGTGCTGTTGTTCGCATGATTGCACCAATATTAAAAGATAAAAAAACAGACCCTGCCGTTGTTGTTGTCGATGATAAAGGACAGTTTGTCATCAGTGTGCTATCTGGTCATATTGGTGGAGCAAATGAGTTAACGCACGAATTATCACAGCACTTACAAGCGACACCTGTCATTACAACTGCATCTGATGTCAATAAAACGATTCCTGTTGATATTTTCGGACGAGAATTTGGCTGGATTGTCGAGTATGACAAAAAAGTCACACCAGTGAGTGCAGCTGTTGTGAATGAAGAACCGATCGTCATTGTTCAAGAATCAGGAGAGCGGAACTGGTGGAAACATAATAAGCCACTTCCGTCACAAATGAAAGTCGTCTCAAGCTGTAAGGAGGCGATGATGCTTGATTTTTCCGCAGCTTTAGTTATTACCCATCGGCTGTTAACAGAGGACGAACAATCGATGCTGTTACAAAATGGTGTCCTATACAGGCCGAAGTCAGTGTATTTAGGAATTGGCTGTAATCGTGGGACGAGTGCCACAGAAATAAATGCTGTCATAGATGAAACATTATATGAATTAGGCATCTCAAAAACTTCTGTCAAAGGAATTGCCACGATTGACTTAAAAAAGGATGAAGAAGGCTTGCTCGACGTGTGTGAGCAAAATAAGTGGACGTTTCAATATTTTACACCGTTAGAGCTAAACGCGGTTCCGATTTCAAACCCATCAGAAACCGTTTTTAAATATACTGGAGCATACGGTGTAAGTGAACCTGCTGTTTTATTAGCATCTGGTGCAAAGCAACTAACATTAGAGAAGAAAAAAAGTGGGAATGTAACGATTTCGATTGCAGTGAAGTAAGAACGGAGGGGTAGTGTATGCAACGAAGAATTGTAATTGCGGGAACAAATAGCGGAGTCGGGAAAACAACGTTGACGTTAGGAATAATGGCAGCACTCCGCCAGCGTGGTTTGGTCGTTCAAGGATTTAAGTGTGGTCCAGATTATATTGACCCTAGCTATCATACCGCTGTAACAGGTCGTCATTCCCGGAATGTTGATAGCTGGATGTTAGAGCATGATGTAGTAAAAGAAGTGTTTTCATCTGCCTCCCAAGATGCGGATATTTCAATAATTGAAGGAGTTATGGGGTTTTATGATGGAAAAAGTCCAGAAAGCAACATAGGAAGTACGGCTGAAATCAGTCAACTTCTTGAGGCTCCTGTTCTTTTAATCGTCAATATTAGTAGTATGGCAAGAAGTGCTGCCGCCATTGTGAAAGGGTTTCAGATGCTTGATGAGTCCATTACGATTGCAGGTGTCATTGTTAACCAAGCGGGAAGTAAAGGACATTATGAACTTTGTAAAAAAGCAATTGAAAAAGAGTGTGGTGTAAAAGTACTCGGATACTTAGTAAAAGGAGATACACCAAAGATTCCTTCTCGTTATTTAGGGTTAATTCCAGCAATTGAAAGAGGAGAATTAGATGGTCTTTTTACAGAGCTAGGAGAAAAAGTCGCTGAACGAATTGATCTTGATGCTGTTGTTCATATTTCAGAACAAGTGCAAGAAATCAAATATGAGCCTGTGTTATTTTCTGACGAGTCAGTAAAACCAACAGTGAAAATTGCAGTTGCCCATGATGCTGCCTTTAATTTTTATTATGAAGAAAATTTGCATTTGTTGCGACAAGCAGGAGCAGAGTTAGTTTATTTTAGTCCTCTTGCAGGTGAAACATTACCTAAGCAAGTGGATGGATTGTACATCGGTGGTGGTTTTCCTGAGGAGTTTGCCAAAGAACTTTCCGAGCATTCCGAATTGCAAAATGACATTCGAGCTGTTGCACGTGAGCTCCCTATTTTTGCAGAATGTGGCGGATATATGTTTTTAACTGAACGGATTATAACAACAGATGGCCAATGTTATCCGATGGTCGGTGTCATTCAAGGTGAAGTCACAATGCAATCTAAACTCGCAGCTCTTGGTTATCGTGAAGTAACGTCACTACATGACAATATTATTTTGCAAGCTGGCGAAAAAGCGAAAGGACATGAGTTTCATTACTCGACAATAGCTTGTGCAAATGAAAACAAGGAAAAGGCTTATCATGTAAAAGCTCTTCGTAAAGATGGAGAAGAAGGGTATTGTTCAGAAAATATTGTTGCAGGGTATACTCATCTTCATTTTGGGTCAAACCCAAATATTGCGAAAAGATTTGTTCATGCTTGTGAAACATATCAGCAAAAGAGAGGAAGCAAAGAATGGAAAAGCTAGACGAAATCATTCAAGCGATCGAACCGTTAAACAAATCGGTTATGGAAAAAGTCGCTAATCATATTGATAACTTAACAAAGCCAGTTGGTTCATTAGGAAAAATCGAGCAATTAGCAATTCAATTAAGTGGGATTACGGGAGAAGAAAAGCCTAACGTCTCAAATCCTGCAGTTATTGTTGCTGCGGGTGACCATGGCATCGTAGCAGAAGGTGTTTCGGCTTATCCCCAGGAAGTAACACAGCTCATGCTAGCTAACTTTATAAAAGGAAAAGCTGCGATTAATGTTTTTGCCAATCAAATCGGTGCTTCGGTGTATGTTGTTGATGTCGGTGTAAAAGGACCGGTTGATATACCAACAGTCAAGCAGTGCAAAGTGAAAAACGGAACAAATAATTTTTTGCTTGAAGATGCGATGACAAAAGAAGAAGCGCTTAAAGCAATCCAAGTAGGCATTGATGTCGCAGAGACTTTAATTAAAAATGGTCATAAACTGTTGATTACTGGTGAAATGGGAATTGGAAACACAACTGCGAGTAGTGCTATTTTTGCAGCGCTTACAGATGAGAGAATAGAAGATGTTGTTGGGGCTGGAACAGGTTTAACAGCTAATGCGTTACATCATAAAGTCAATGTCATCAAACAATCACTCGAAAATCGAAAACCAGCTTCATCTGATCCGCTTGATGTGTTGAACAAAGTAGGTGGGTTAGAAATTGCAGCATTAACAGGGGTCATATTAGCAGGAGCAAAAAGCCGAGTTCCTGTTTTAATCGATGGATTTATTTCATCAGCTGCAGCTCTTCTTGCGATAAACTTTTGTCCAGTCATCCGTGATTATTTGATTATAAGCCATCAATCTGCCGAACAAGGCCACGCTCTTTTACTGAAACATGTACAACTCGAGCCGTTACTTTCATTGGGACTGCGTTTAGGAGAAGGTACAGGAGCTGCTCTTGCTTACCCACTGTTACTTGCGGCGACAAATATCGTATCGGAAATGGCAACGTTTGAAGAGATGGGAATTCAAAAATAAACAAGTTTTGAAAAAAAGGGTGACAGACTTCTACTAAAATTATATAATCTAAATCGTAATAATTACGATTTATTGAAGGTGAAAAGGCTATGAATAAGACTGGACCAATTAAAAATCGAATTTCGTTTTCTTTGTTATTACTTGTTTTAATGTTTCTATTACTTTTGTCGATGACGTTTGCAGTTATGATTGGCCCGGTATCTATTCATCCTCTTACGGTTTGGCAAATTCCACTTTCAAAGCTTTCAATTTTTGAAACTGCATTTGCCCAAGACTGGACAAGGGCGCAAGAACAAATCATATGGGAAATTCGATTTCCTCGGGTAATTTTAGGTGTGTTAGTCGGAGCAGGATTAGCTGTTGTGGGAGTTACAATACAAGCTCTTGTCCGCAATCCTTTGGCAGAGCCGTTTATTCTCGGGATCTCTTCAGGTGCATCTGTAGGAGCAACGATGGTCATCGTGTTTGGAGCGTTTTCCATCTTTGGTTCATATGCGGTTTCGTTAGCTGCTTTTTTGGGAGCATTACTATCTGTTTTCTTCGTTTTTTTCTTAGCTCAAGTTCAAGGAAGAATTTCAACGGTTCGCTTACTATTAGCAGGGATTGCGATTTCTATGATGTTAAGTGCATTAACGAATTATATCGTCATCTCGGCACCACGAGCTGAAGGAATTCGAGATGCGATGTTTTGGATGATGGGTAGTCTAGCAGCTGCTAAATGGAGTCAACTGTTCATTCCGACAGTTACGGTGATCGTGGGACTAGCTATCCTTCTTTGTTTATCAAGACCATTAAATTTATTACTTTTAGGAGAAGAAGCTGCATCTCATTTAGGGTTGAACAGTAATGTATTTAAAAAAATTCTTATCGTACTAACCGCATTATTAACAGGTGTATTAGTAGCGTTAAGTGGTGCGATTGGTTTTGTCGGTTTAATGATTCCTCACATTGTCCGGTTATTAGTTGGGTCTGATCATCGTCGTGTACTCCCTGTTAGTGCGTTACTAGGTGCAATTTTTTTACTTTGGGCTGATGTTGTTGCAAGAACGATAGTTGCGCCACAAGAACTACCTATTGGGATTGTTACGGCCATTTGTGGAGGTCCATTTTTTATTTGGCTATTACGAAGAAGCAATTATTCTTTTGGTGGAGGTGGTTCAAAGTGACATTAAAAGCGTCCAATGTAGCAGTGCAAATAGACAAAACGATGATTATTCAAAATCTATCTCTTCATCTACATGAAGGGGAATTTATCGGATTAATTGGTCCAAATGGAAGTGGGAAATCTACCTTTTTAAAAACATTATATCGGTCATACCTTCCATTGCAAGGGACAGTGACCCTCTATAATAAAGAGTTACATTCATACTCTTTTCGTGCGTTTGCGAAAGAGGTTGCTGTAGTGACCCAAGAAAGTAGTGTCCCGTTCGACTTTAGTGTACTTGAAATCGTGTTAATGGGTCGTCATCCACACCAACGCTTTTTTTCAAAAGAAGAAAAGAAGGATTATGATGCGGCATATGAAGCTCTTGCCTCTGTTGATTTAACTGAGTATGCCGAGCGAAGTTTTTCATCTTTATCTGGTGGAGAGAAACAGCGCGTTTTGATTGCAAGAGCGCTAGCGCAACAAACGAATTTATTGCTTTTAGACGAACCGACGAATCATCTAGATATCCATCATCAATTGCAATTGTTAAATACCGTGAAAAACAGTGGCTTAACTGTTGTTTGTGCGATGCATGACCTTAATTTAGCGGCCGCTTATTGTGATCGGATCATCGTAATCAACAAAGGGGAAATGGTCTTTGAAGGAACACCGAATGAAGTCATAACTGAACAGATGTTAAAAGAAGTGTTTGAAGTAGATACTGTTGTTATTCGCCACCCACAAACAGGAAAAAAACAAATTTTGTTTACTCCAGAAGATGAACTCCAGTCTTTGGTCGTACCAATGGAACGAAAACGAGAACGGAGTGGGTTATAAATGAGTGTGTATACTTGTTCTTTTTGCCAATTTACGTATGATGAGTGGCATGGTGATAGTAAAAATGGCATTCCAAAACAAACGCAATTTTCAGTGCTATCTGGTAGCTTATGCTCCCGTTGTGGGATGCAAGGAGAACGCCATCAAAGACAACGGGTAACTTCGTATAAAGGTGAAGAAGCAAAAACATATGATATGTTTGCTGGAAAAGCTGGAATCTCATTTTATATGGAATGGCTACACTCATCTAAAGACCCGGTTACTGTATTAGAGCTCGGATCTGGAACAGGAAGAATGACGGTCCCCTTTTTACAAAAAGGGATTCACGTTCAACCCGTCGATGTTAGCAATGAAATGAATGAAATCGCAAAGAAAAAACTAGAACGCCTCGACCTACCAATTACAATTATCGAAGAAGATATTCTTTCACTTCACCTAGAGGACACGTATTCTCATATACTACTAGCGGATGGATTTCTTCAACATTTTCTAATGATAGAAGAGCAAAAAAAACTTTTAGCCTTTGTTTATTCTCATATAAAGCAAGGCGGTCAAATAGCGCTTGATATTATAGTTCCGCCAAATACAAAGTGGAAAACGGTAAAAAAGAAGCGAATGACAAATAAAAAAACAGTTATGAAAACAATAGAAGGGGAAGTCACACTTAGTAAACAACTAATGGTGTGTGCGACTACGATTACGAGTGTAGTCGACGGTTATATCGATACTACTTATCACGTAGAAAGAGAATATAGTCTCCTTACGCCAAGAGAAGTCGTTTATTTACTTGAAATCGTCGGCTTTGACATCATAAACATGACGGAAAACTATAAAGCACAACCATGGGAAACTGTGGTACCAGCTTCATTACAAAAACAAAAGCCTGATTTGCCCATAGATCAAACATTAGTAGAACAAGACCAAGATTCGAATCTACATCCTTATGTTGAAAATGTTTGGTCAACAGGTCATTACATATATCAAGAGGAAGAAAAAAGCGAATGGACAACGATCACAATATTCGCAAAAAAGAAAGAGGAGAGATAAAAGTTGAAAAAAATCATTTTTTTATTAAGTTTACTCATATGGATAACGGCTGGTTGTGGGCAAGAGACAACAGGAGAAGGGAACCAAGAAAAACAAGAGGTAAACGAATCATATGGTGTTGTAGAAATTGAAAATAATGGGCGGACTTTACAATTTGTAGAAATTCCAAAGCGTGCTGTTACATTAAATCAACATGTAACAGAAATCATGTTAGCACTGGGGTTAGAGGATCATATGGTTGGTACAGCTTATATCGATGATGAGATTTTAGATGAGTATAAAGCTGCCTATGAAAGTATCCCGGTGATTGCAGACCAGTATCCAAGCCAAGAAGTCTTTTTAGAGCAAGAACCAGATTTTGCGTATGCGGGTTGGGCTAGTGCGTTTCGTGAAGATAATATTGGAACAGTGGAGCAATTAGAGGAATTTGGAATTCATGCGTACCTTCATGAATCATCGACTATCATCGGTCCAACAGTTGAGGATATTTATACAGATATCCGTAACATCGGTAAAATATTTAAAGTTGAAGACCGTGCTGAAGCATTAATTGAAGAGATGAAAGCGAGAATCGAAAAGAAAAAAGAAGAGATTCCACAAGGCGCTGTTGGAAAGCAAGTGTTCATTTACGATAACGGAGAAGCGGCTCCTTTTACGTCAGCTCGAAACTTTTTAAATGAACTTATTTCTATAACAGGGGCTGAAAATGTGTTTGCTGATATCGATAAAAACTGGGCGGAAGTTAGTTGGGAAGAAGTAGTTGAGCGAAACCCTGATATTATTGTCATTATTGATTACGGTGAAACAACAATCGAAGAAAAAAAGAATTTTTTACTTAATCATCCTGCTCTTACCGATGTTCCTGCTGTGAAAAATGAACAATTTATTGTCATCCCACTCTCGTCTGCAGCAGAAGGTGTTCGTATTCCAGATGCCTTTGAATTACTAGTGGATGGGCTCATTGAAAATGGATTTTAATGCCGAGGTGCTAAATGAAAATTGATGTAAACGATAAAGTTGATTTTGTTCATTTATGGCAAGAAGGGATGAAAGGGTGGAATGGGAAAATGCCAGAACGAATGGTTAATGATGAGTTAGAAGATTCGTTTTGGAAAGAAATTGTTATGAGGAAACCGCTAGACCCGAAAATGGACGAGCATGTCATCCCACTTTTTACAAAATTAAAAACGCATATAACGTCATCTGACCATGTGCTGGAAATTGGCCCTGGATGGGGAAACTATACTTTTTCATTGTTGCCAAACGTGAATACTTTAACATGCATAGATAGTTCAAGTCATATTATCGACTATTTACAACAAGTTAAAAATAGAAAAAATGCGAATTCGTTAGACCTCATCCATCACAAATGGGAGGAATGGGACAATACGACAAAATATGATGTTGTTTTTGGTATTAATTGTTTTTACCGAATGTATCATATTAAACCAGCATTAAAAAAAATGAATGAAACTGCTCGTCGCCTAGCGATTATTGGAATGACAACAGGTCCGATGAGACCGCATTATCTTGACTTATTAAAAACAACGAATCTTACTATTAATATACCGAGAAGAGATTATATTCACTTACTAAATATATTATATGAATTAGGAATATATGCTCAATGTGAGACGATTGAGCTTCAACGTACGTTCACCTATCATTCCTATGAAGAGTTAATTAAAGCAAATACGATAAAAATAAGAGAAGAAAGTTATGATCGAAAGCCGGTCGAAAATGCGATTGAAAAATATTCTTATTATCAAGACGGAAAATATTATTATCCTCATCAATTTCATGGTGTTTTATTGCATTGGCAACCGAAAAATCAATAAGTGTTGTTCATTGATTCCTAATTGAAATCATATTACACTAGCAACATGATTAATAGAAAGAGGGATATCATTGAAACGGATTAGAATAATAATTGGAATTGGTGTTTTTGTACTATTCCTTAGTAGTTTTCTCATTCAAACGACACCAAAAGCTCCTATGAATGCAAGAATGATTGTTGATCATACGTATGGTGTTTACATTTCACCTCCTTGTTTTAATGATGCTGAAGTAACGAATTATTTAGAAGAAACGACATTGGGACGAGCAATTGAAACAGGATATGAACCTGAATCTATTTGTACGGAAAATTCGTTAACCGCCGAAAATCAGCCTTGGATATACAATGTGTTTGAATTAATTGGATTTATTCAAGGGAAGTGGGACCGTGATGGCGAATGGAAATAAGAGAATAGCTGACAAGGTACTCGATTTTGAGTACCTTTTCTTTTTACAGCCTCGGTTATTTTATCTTGTTAACACTTGGACAAACTACTAAGAAATCAAGGAGGGAGTTCATGGGACACTATTTTAGCTATGGTTCTCAACCATTTCCGTTTGACATGTTTTCGATGAGTCATCTCGTTGTATTGCTCCTTTTTCTTACTTTATTAGTAGGGCTTTACTTGGGCCGTCCTAGGATGAATCAAAAGGGAAAAACGTTTATTAGATATACTCTAATTGTAATTTTAATTGGTTGTGAATCTTCATTTCATTTATGGTTTATTCTACATGATCAGTGGACAGTTAGAGGAAATTTACCATTGCAATTATGTAGTATTTCCATTTATTTATGTACATTTATGTTACTGACAAGAAACCACTCGTTATCAGAGGTTACATTTTTTTTCGGTATCGGTGGTGCGATTCAAGCGATGATTACACCAGAATTATTTTATGGGTTTCCGCATTATCGATTTTTTCATTTTTTTATTGCACATATGGCTATATTGTATGCTTGCTTTTATATGATTTGGTATGAGCGTCTTCATATTAAGTTTCAGTCTGTCATCAAAGCGTGGATGACGTTAAACGTCATTGCTGTGTTTGTCTTTTTTGTTAATCACTTAACAGGCAGTAATTATATGTTTCTTGCCAGAAAGCCGACAAATCCGACAATCATTGATTGGTTAGGACCGTATCCATGGTATATTCTTTCATTAGAAGTATTAGCATTCCTTATTTTTACAATCGTGTATTTCATTTTTGGAAAAAATCGTCTAAAGCTGAAACGAAAGTGAGAACATGATAAACTATAACAAGCAATTCCGATAAAGGGGGATTTAGTTTTGGGAGAAAAAAAGCAACAACAGCACGTAGATATACAAGGTGTGACATATAGGTTTAATGTCGAGGAAGGTAAAGTTCAGTTCGAAGGTCATGATGTCCTCATCTTTTGGATTGAGTCAGCCATGAAATCTTTTGTTGATACGATAGAGGAAGTATCGGGTGATGATGCAGCAAATGTTGTCATGCATACCGCTGGATTTCGAATGGGAGAAATTGTTGGTGAATATTTTGAAAAACAAGAGATAGAAGCAATTATGGAACTGTTTCCAAAGATTTATGCTTCCGCAGGTTGGGGAGCTTTTACGGTAGTAGAGTTCGCACCTGAAAAGGCGAGCCTTGTTATTCGAATGAAAAATAGCTGGGAGTATAAAATTAATAAGCTCCAAGGCAAAACACAATCTGGTTCCTTTTTAACAGGCCATTTAGCAGGAATCTTTACAAGACTATTTAAGCAAAACATCGGTTGTGAGCTTGTAAAAAGTCAATTGACAGGGGCAGAGTATGATGAGTTTCATTGTCGTCCCTCTTCCGTTTGTCCGATTGATAACATACATAATTACGCAAGAAAACAGGAACAAAAAGAAATTGAAAAGCTAGAAGAAAAAGTGAGAGAACGGACACAAGACTTAACGAAACTTGTCAAGGACATCTCATCACCGATTATTCCGGTATTAGATCAAATCGTTGTTGTTCCACTTCTTGGAAAATATGATGAGTTACGTTCAGAAGATATGATGACGCAAATTATGGAGAACTTACCAAGGTATACGGCAAGCTATTTAATTCTTGATGTTACTGGAATTGATGAAGTCGTGGACGAATATACAATGAATCTTATCCGGAAGTTAACAGATGCTACTAGTTTACTAGGAACAAAAAGTATTTTAGTTGGTGTGTCACCTCAGCTCGGGATAACCTTAACACAAAGTGCATACGATTTACGGTCGATTGAATGTTTTTCCACGCTAAAACACGCCATTCATTATGCATTAGCACAAGAAGGTAAAATAATTACAGATAAATAAAAAGGAAAGAGATTCTCTCTAACCAAGGGAGAATTTTTTTGTCGGGAACTTCTTACTACTTTCGTTTATCTAATGAATAGAAAGATGAAAAGGAGGGTGTTGGACTGAAATGGAGACCGAAATGTTACGACTCGTAAAAAAAGCAAAAAAAGGAAATAAAGAAGCATTTGTTTCGTTAATCAAACAAAACGAATCACTATTATACCGTGTGGCAAGGTCAATTTTACAGAATGACAATGATTGTTTAGATGCGATTCAAGAATCAATTTTAAAGGCCTATCAAAATATTGAAACGGTGAGGGAACCTAAATATTTCAAAACATGGATTGTTCGAATCGTAATGAATGAATGTTATTCAATGCAACGACTGAAGAGGAAAGTTGTTCCTCTTGAAAAAACGGAAGAACCTAGTTTTAAAGATACAACATCTGAAACGATGATTATTCATGAAGCCATTGATGCCTTACATGAAGACTTTAGAAGAGTCATTTTGTTGTTTTATTTTGAGGACTTGTCAATTAAAGACATCGCAAGTTTATTAGAAATTCCTGAAAGTACTGTTAAAACAAGATTGCACCGAGCCAGAAATCAGTTAGATACGTGGTTAACGAACACGGATAAGGGAGGGTGTTCTAATGGATAAACTGGAACAAATGTTGAAAAAGGCGAAAACAGATGCTTCTGCGCAAGTTCCAACGAGCATAAGTGAGGGCATTGACAGTGTTTTAGAAACATTGCCGAAGAAAAGAAAGAAAAAGCAAATGCTGATGGTTTATACTGCAAGCTCTATTGTTATAGGAATAGGAGTCATATTAGGGGCTTCCCAAGTTTCACCGTCTGTTTCACAAGGAATGCAAAAGCTTCCTATTATAGGATCCGTGTTTGAATTTGTCTCCGATAAAGGATTAAATAAAGCTCAAGAACAGGAGTTAACAAATAAAGTAGATAAACAAATCGTCAGTGGAGATACGACGTTAACGTTTACTGATGTGTTCCATGATGGGACGAGGTTATCTGTAGGATATGTGATGGAAGGAGTATCTTCCGAACAAGACGTAAGGAATACATTTTATGATGAAACATTCACATTGAAAATTGACGGGCAAAAAATTTATAATTTGAATTATATGCGAATATCAGTAACAAAAATGGACGATAATCAATTTATTGGTGTGCTAGAATTAACAAATCGAAATTTTCCTGATTCATTTGAGCTTACTCTTGATTTTTATAACATTGATTCGAAAAAAGGGGAATGGTCATTGTCTTTTCCTGTCATAAAAACGAAAGATATTTTCCATTATCAAGTGAACGCCGAACAAGAAGTAGGAGATTATGATGTGAGAATAAATGAAGTGACTTTGACTCCAGCAACAACCGAGCTGAAATATACTGTTTTTCAAGAAGTTAAAGGAGAGACGGTAGAAGGGTTGATTCCATCTTTGTTACTATTTGATGATAAAGGAAGGCAATATAAACATGGAGCTGGTGGGAGTAAAGGTGGAATGAATGTATTACCGAATGGCACAGGGATTACACAAGCGTTTGAGCAATATGAGCCAATGGAAGAAAAACCAGAGTATATTGTGGTTCAGCCTTATATGATCGGGAATGGCAACTCAAACGTCTCGTCGGGAGAACTCGGAAGTACGATACCGCTTAAGCTTGAGCAAGGTGAGAAAGGCTCCCTTACTGTTTTGGATGTAACCAGTAATCAAGATGATTTGATCATAACATATCAAGTTGAGGGAACATTGCCATTCTATCAAGCTTGGGTTTGGCTAGAGGATCGGGATGGAAATGAGACGTATTCAACCCAAGCACCACAATTAGTCGACCGTGAATCTTATACGTTTACACAACGTTTTTCTAATATCGATATCGATAATATAAGTCAATATAAAATCCATACTAATGACTTAGAAAATATTACGTTATATCCAGAAACGATAAAAATCACACTAGAATAAAAGCAAAACCGGCTTTGAGAATTTTTACTCAAAGCCGGTTTGTTTAACGAATAGACGCTATCGCGTTTTTCATTATTGATAAATTTTACTTCCTTTTTCACGAAACTCTTTAGCTTTTCCTTCCATTTCTTTTTCGACGAAAGTATTCGCATCAATTCCTTTTTCTTGTGCTTGCTGGCGAATATCTTGCGTAATTTTCATACTGCAAAATTTTGGTCCGCACATGGAACAGAAATGAGCTGTTTTTGCACCTTCAGCTGGTAATGTTTCATCATGGAAACTCATTGCTTTTTCAGGATCTAAAGATAAGTTAAACTGGTCTCTCCAGCGGAATTCAAAACGCGCTTTTGATAAGGCGTCATCCCGTAATTGTGCACTCGGATGTCCTTTCGCTAAGTCCGCGGCATGGGCTGCAAGCTTATACGTAACAACACCTTCACGAACATCTTCTTTGTTTGGTAAGCCAAGATGTTCTTTCGGTGTGACATAACATAACATTGCTGTGCCAAACCAACCTATCATCGCAGCACCAATTGCAGATGTAATATGATCATAACCAGGGGCGATATCTGTTGTAAGTGGACCTAATGTATAAAATGGTGCTTCATCACAAATTTCAAGCTGTTTATCCATGTTTTCTTTAATTTTATGCATTGGGACGTGACCTGGACCTTCAATCATGACTTGGACATCATGTTCCCATGCGATTTTTGTTAATTCCCCTAATGTTTCTAGTTCCGCAAATTGTGCTTCATCATTTGCATCGGCAATGGAACCAGGGCGTAATCCATCTCCTAATGAAAAGGCGATATCGTAAGCTTTCATAATTTCACAAATGTCTTCAAAATGGGTATATAAGAAGCTCTCTTCATGATGAGCTAAACACCAAGCTGCCATGATTGAACCACCGCGAGAAACAATTCCAGTAACACGATTAGCCGTCATTGGGATGTAAGGAAGACGTACACCAGCGTGGATTGTAAAATAATCAACGCCTTGTTCTGCTTGTTCAATTAATGTATCTCGATATACTTCCCATGTTAAATCTTCAGCTACACCATTTACTTTTTCTAACGCTTGATAAATCGGAACGGTACCAATCGGAACAGGTGAATTACGAATAATCCATTCTCGCGTTGTATGAATATGTTTTCCAGTCGATAAGTCCATAATATTATCTGCTCCCCAACGAACAGCCCATGTCATTTTTTCAACTTCTTCTTCAATGGAAGAGGTTACGGCACTATTTCCGATATTGGCATTGATTTTGACATGGAAATTACGGCCAATAATCATTGGTTCACTTTCGGGATGATTAATATTAGAAGGCAAGATTGCGCGTCCACGAGCTATTTCATCACGAACAAATTCAGGTGAAAGCCCTTCACGAATTGCCACGTATTCCATTTCTGGTGTAACGATTCCTTTTCGAGCGTAATGAAGCTGTGTAACGTTGTTTCCTTTTTTGGCACGTAAAATTTGGCGTTTACTTGTATCGAAAATTTCAACTTCGGTCATTTTTTCAGAAGAAGCCACACCATTATCTACTGGCTTAACTTCACGCCCGTCATACACCTCGACGTCGCCACGCTCTAGTATCCATTGTTTTCTTAGTTCTGGTAAGCCTTTACGAACATCAACGGTATAATTCGGATCTGTATAAGGACCGCTCGTATCATAAACTGGGAATGGTGGATTTTGAATGGTTTCTCCTTGTGGAGTTGTTGTTGGTGAAAGTTCAATTTCACGAAAAGGGACACGGATATCTGATCGTGATCCTTGAACATACACTTTTTTACTGTGTGGAAACGGTGTGATTAATGGGGTTTTTTCTTTTACTGACATAAGACATTCCTCCTAATTTTGGTCAAAGCGGAAATTTGATGTTTGAACTGATTAAGGAGGAGGGATATACATGATAGATGGCCTGAACTCGTATTTATTTGCGTTTGAGTGCACAAAAAAATACAAAAAGACCGCTAGCAAGCGGTCAAATAGACAGACGTGTTTAAGAAAACTTCATCCCTCCGCTAGCATTACCTAGATCAGGTTCACCGGTCGACAGCAGTATCAGCTATCCTCTCAGCTTGTTTCACAAGCTCCCGTTTTTTCTTTCTACGTTACTATAGCAAACTATGGAAACGAATACAATGATAATTTTAGATTATTAGGAAAAAAGCGGTAAAGTTTTTTCTGAATTTACAAAGAATAAACAATAGTCAATTTTCATCTTTTCTTATATAATCAGTATAACTATTTAGTTGATAACTGAAATCTGGACCATTTGGGAGCCATTTGGATGGATATTGGAGAAATTTATGGCATTTTACTTTTAATTATCCTCAGCGCGATATATCGAGTCAGAGCCATGTAAATCAAAGATAGGCAGCTTTGCGGGATTCTCGGTGCCTATGTTACCTTTATAAAGGTTGGAAGTTCGGAAAAATAAAAGAAACTAACAGGAGTTGGAGAACAAAAATGAAAGTAGCGAAATTTGGGGGATCATCGGTAGCAAGTGCAGAACAAATTCGAAAAGTAGCAAGTATTATTGAGGAAGACAGTAGTCGAAAAATCGTCGTCGTATCAGCGCCAGGAAAACGTGATAGTGAAGATACGAAAGTAACAGATTTATTAATTGCATTAGGAGAAACGATGCTTTCCCAAGGTCATGCTGAGAAAGAGCTTCAAGCGGTTGTAAAACGATATGAAAGCATCGCAAAAGGGCTCGAACTCGCACCAGATATTATTGAAACGATTGAAAATGATTTAAAAGATCGTGTTTCATTTGACCGTAGTCACCCTGGAAAGTTTATGGACCAAATGAAAGCAAGTGGAGAAGATAACAATGCAAAGTTGATTGCAGCTTATTTTGCAAGCAAAGGGATGGAAGCTCACTATGTGAACCCGAAGGAAGCAGGTTTACTTGTTAGTGATGAACCGGGTAATGCGCAAGTATTACCGGAGAGTTATGAGCATTTATCTAAGCTTCGTGAACGTTCTGGAGTTTTAGTGTTCCCAGGATTTTTTGGATACTCAAAAGAAGGAACACTTGTTACTTTCCCGCGCGGGGGTTCTGACATTACCGGTTCGATTTTAGCAGCTGGGATTGATGCGGAATTATACGAAAACTTTACAGATGTTGATTCAGTGTTTTGTGCAAATCCGAATGTTGTAGAAAACCCTTGTGAAATTAAAAAAATGACATATCGAGAAATGCGTGAACTTTCATATGCAGGTTTTTCTGTATTTCATGATGAGGCGTTAATTCCAGCGTTTCGAAAATCAATTCCGGTTTGTGTGAAAAATACAAATAACCCACAAGCGAGTGGAACGATGATTATTGCAGAGAGAGAGTGCTTTGTTAATCCTGTTATTGGAATTGCGGCGGATTCAGGGTTTTGTACAGTATTTGTGCGTAAATACTTAATGAACAGAGAAATTGGATTTGGGCGTAAATTGCTGCAAATTATCGAGGATGAAGGAATTTCATATGAGCATATGCCTTCAGGGATTGATGATACATCAGTTATCCTTCATCAGGCTCAGCTAGATGATGAAAAAGAACAAAGAATGATTGCTAGAATTCAAGAAGAATTAGATGTAGATGATGTTTATGTGGAGCGAGACTTTGCGATGATTATGATCGTAGGCGAAGGCATGCATAATACAGTGGGGATAGCATCACGAGCCACTTCAGCGTTATCAAAAGCCGGAGTGAATATCGAAATGATTAACCAAGGTTCATCTGAAGTAAGTTTAGTGTTTGGCATTCATCAACAAGACGCTGATGAAGCCGTCCGTTCCTTGTATGAAGAATTTTTTGGCTCATCTAACGGTTCATTAGAATAAACCAAGCGATTAGTTTTGGGTGTTTTAAGCTTATCAAAAGCTTAAAACACCTTTTCATTGTTTAGGGTAATTATGCGGCCATGAAAACCGTTATTTGTGAACATTGCTAGCGTTTTGGAACGTTGGCGGCCACAGGAGCAGTTAATCGTAATTTATCGCCAGGAATTGAATGGATTTTGCGTGAATAAGCGCTCCTGTGTCCGCAAAAAAAGGAAAACCCTATCATGTTCACAAATAACGGCTGCTCTGACCTCAAAAATGAGAGATGTGGAATCAAGAGAATCTAATTGTTTATACAAACTATTTATTCGCGTGTCCAAACCTTGAATTTGTTCTTTTACTATAAACAATTTATTTTGTTAGCTTTGTTAGTTATTTTGTTTTTATTTTTGTAGTGTTTGTTTGCTTCTTTTTCAATAATATAATAAAATTATTAAGGGAATAACTAGTGTAAAGGTATTTCGTTATTTAGGAATAAAACTCATTTTATTTTCAAAAGTTTTCCATGTTTACTACATAAGTTTTTTCTTCATGGAAAGGTAAGTTGAAGTATAAAAACATGACTTATCCGACAAAGTAGTAAAGAATGCTATCATTACTTTCTATGGAGTTATGAGAGTTGTCGGAATACCTAACGAACATTACATACTAACATAAATGGAGGGAATCATTGTGGCAATTATTCAATTTCCGAAAGAGATGAAGTGGGGAGCAGCAACCGCTTCTTATCAAATAGAAGGTGCTGTTGATAAAGACGGCAGAGGACTTTCCATTTGGGATACTTTTTCAAAAACACCGGGCAAGGTTGTGAATGGCGATAACGGTGATGTTGCTTGTGACAGTTATCATCGTTACAAAGAAGATGTAGCCATTATGAAAGATTTAGGGATTAGCATGTACCGCTTTTCCGTATCGTGGCCACGGATTTTTCCGAATGGTACAGGGGAAGTGAACAAAAAAGGACTGGAGTATTACCACAATTTAGTGGATGAATTACTAGCCAATGGCATTGAACCATTATGTACATTGTATCATTGGGATTTGCCCCAAGCTCTTCAAGATAAAGGTGGTTGGGATAACCGTGAAACAATCGATGCGTTTGTCGAGTATGCTGAGCTCATGTTTAAAGAGTTTGAAGGGAAAATTAAATATTGGATTACATTTAATGAACCATGGTGTGTCTCCTTTTTATCAAACTTTATTGGGGCACACGCACCGGGATACCAAGACTTACAACTAGCTACAAATGTAGCGCATCATCTTCTTGTTGCTCATGGTAAAACGGTAAAAGCGTTTAGACAGCTTGGTGTGGAAGGTCAAATCGGTTATGCACCAAATGTAGAATGGAATGAACCTTATAGCAATAAGCAAGAAGATATCGATGCGTGTCGACGAGCAGGGGCTTGGTTTATTGAGTGGTTTTTTGACCCAGTATTTAAAGGTTCCTATCCACAGTTTATGGTGGAATGGTTTGAGAAAAAAGGTGTAAAAATGAAGATAGAAGATGGTGACATGGAAACGATTCACCAACCAATCGACTTTTTAGGGATTAACTATTACACAGGTAGCGTTGGAAAGTATGCTGAAAATAGTGGATTGTTTGACCATGAACGTGTTGATGCAGGCTATCAAAAAACAGATATCGGTTGGAATGTTTTTCCTGAAGGATTTTATAAAGTGCTAACTTATATTACTGAGAAATATGGTCAAGTTCCTATCTACATTACTGAAAATGGTTCTTGTTATAATGATGAGCCTGATAACGGTGTAGTAAATGACCAAGGGAGAATCGATTATTTACAACAACATTTAATTTCCTTAAACCGAAGTATGAATTCAGGTGTAAACATTAAAGGGTACTTAACATGGTCCTTATTAGATAATTTTGAATGGGCAGAAGGATACACGATGAGATTCGGTATTGTTCATGTTAACTATCGTACATTAGAGCGGACAAAGAAAAACAGTTTTTACTGGTATAAACAAACCGTGGCAAATGGCTGGTTTGAAGTTAAATAATGAATAAAGTAAAAAAGGGGGCTCTTGTGAGTTCCCTTTTTTTAAAAGATAAGAAAGCATTAAAATTTTGGTGTAGCAGTGAAGCTTTGAAAGCTATTTCAAGAAAAGACGCTCCGAGTTTTTCTTAATTTGCTAATTTGAACAACATAATCATTGAGTTAAAATACGAAAACAGAAAGTATTCCGCCGAAAAGTACACATAAAGGAATAAACCACCAAGTATCTGTAAAATCTTGTTCATGCTCTTTTTTTCCGCCACCCAATGTAATGTCCCTCCTTCATAAATCTATCGTTATAATATCATATTTTGTTTTTGAGCATGATAAAAGTTTGCTAAAAAATAAAGAAGGAAAAAAGTTGGAATGAATCTTTACACGATTTTAATTTTTTTAGTAGCTATACATGATATAATTTGTTTGAATAGTTGCGTTTAGTTGCATTTTCAATGATGTATAGAGGGTGATGGAATATGTTTGCTAAAGAACGGCAAGAGACGATAATAGATTTGTTAAAACGAAATAAGTCAGTCAAAGTTTCTCAATTAACAAAGCGATTTCAAGTCTCGCTTGAAACAATTCGGAGAGACTTAGAGTTTTTGGAAAAAGAAGGGCTTATAAAGCGAGTACATGGTGGTGCTGTTCTCGAAGAAACAACAAGTCATGAAACAACTTTTATTGAAAGAGAAACGATTCATATTGAAGAAAAAAAAGAAATCGCGAAAATAGCGACAAGGTTTGTCACGGAAGGACAATCGATTGCCTTAGATGTAAGTACAACAAATACCGAGTTTGCAAAAGTGCTAAAAGAAACGTTTTCACGCTTAACGGTTGTGACCAATTCACTTCCGATAGCAAACATATTAGCTGAAATGCCAAACTATACGATTATATTGCCTGGGGGGGTATTGCGAAATCAGGAATTATGTATTGTCGGAGAAATGGCAGAAGCGTTTGTTTCACAATTTCACATTGATACGTTTTTTATGAGCATGAGTGGGATTTCTTTATCGGCTGGTTTAACTGACTATGGTATTGGAGAAGTTCAAATGAAAAGTAAGATGTTACAAGCGTCACAAAAAGGAATTGTCCTTGCAGATAGTAGTAAGTTTGACGTTAAATCATTCTTAAAAGTATGTGATTTAGAACGAGTAGAGTACATTATTACAGATAGTAAGTTAAAACAAAGCATTGTTGAAAAGTATGAAAAGGCCGGAATTGAGATTATAAACAAATAAGTAAAAAACCTTTCTATTATGGCATTGCATAATGGGAGGTTTTTTTTGTTGTGTTTAAGTTGTGATTAGTTTTATTTACATTCATTTAATTGTGTTTTTACATCTCGTTAACACTTTTATAACAATATAATGTTATGATTCTAGTAATAAATGTGTGATTATGTTGGAAAGTGAGGTTTTAAACGTGTGTTTTATTGTGGAAACTTGGAGGTGTCGGAGTGGAAGTGTTGTCTACACGTCTAGAGGTAAGAAATAAGTTCAAATCTATCGGAGTTCCATTACTTTTTATTATCCCAGCTTTCCTCCCTTTAGCTGTATTTTGGATATGGCCAATGCTTTATTCACTTTATATTAGTTTTACAGACTGGGATTTTATGTCACCAACCTTCAATTTTGTCGGATTAGAAAATTATATTGGATTTTTTACGAGTGCTGAGTTCTATCGTGTATTAGGAAATACTATTTATTTTTCTGTTGGTACTGTCATTCCAACGATCATTGGTGGATTGGCTTTAGCTCTATTATTAAAAAATAAATTAGCTTGCATCGGCATTTATCGGACAATTTTGTTTTCGCCATGGGTCACACCAATGGTTGCTGTTTCCATTGTATGGTCATGGATTTTTGAGCCCAGAGTAGGGATGGCCAATTGGGTATTGTCGATATTGTATCTTCCGAAGCTCGAATGGGCGAGTAGTACAACATGGGCTATGGTTGTCATTATTATCGTAACAGTGTGGAAAGGAATCGGCTGGGCGATGATTTTTTATTTAGAATCTTTACACCGTGTACCGCAAGAACTTTATGAATCTGCTAGCTTAGATGGTGCATCTTGGTGGAATCGCTTAAAGCACATCACATTACCACTCGTTTCGCCAACTACCTTTTTCTTAATGATTATTTTAACGATTGAAGCTTTGCAAGCGTATGACCAAATTCAAGTGTTAACACAAGGAGGACCAGCAGGGAGTACAAGGACGATTCTCTACATGTATTATCAAGCAGCGTTTGAGCAGTTTAATATGGGACAAGCGACTGCTGTGGCAACAGTTCTTATTTTTATTACGGCTTTGTTGGCAGTTATTCAGTTCTGGTCATCAAAACGTTGGGTTCATTACGATTAAGGAGGGATGTATAAAGATGAATGGTGTTAATGATCCAGTTGTCGTCAAACCGAAAAAAGCGGCAATTCAACTACAAACGGTTCATATGAGTAAAAAATGGAAAAAAGGGAGCATCCAAGTTTTACGTCACATTGCCTTACTCTTATGTTCGTTATTGATGGCCTTTCCTTTTTTATGGATGTTTCTAAGCGCAATTAAAACAAAGGATGAAATGTGGCAATTTCCGCCAACCTTTTGGCCAGTTGTTCCCCAATGGCACCATTTCTTAGAAGCATGGAACGCGGCACCATTTGGATTGTACATATTTAATAGTGTTTTTACAGCGGTTGTTATTGTTGTTATTCAAGTTGTGAATTCAGCAATGATTGCGTATGCTTTTACCCAATTAAGATTCAAAGGGAAAAATCTCTTGTTTGTTATCATTTTATCGACATATATGCTACCGACAGCAGCAACGTATGTTCCTAGCTATATCCTATTAGCGAAGTTAGGGGTATTAAATAGTTATGAAGGATTAATTCTATCGAATGCGGTGAGTGTATTTGGGATTTTTCTTATCAGGCAAGCATTTCTTCAAGTATCTAAGGAGGTGGTGGAAGCGGCAAAAATAGATGGAGCTGGTCATTGGAGAATGTTATGGCAAGTATTATTTCCGCTTACGAAAACATCGTTTATTACATTTGGTTTAATCAGCTTTGTACAAATGTACAATAACTATTTGTGGCCGTCACTCATTATTAAAGATGACAAATATTATTTAGTTACTGTAGGTTTAAGGCAGTTTTTTATTCAAGGAGGTGCCTACGGGATTCAATGGCCGCTTGTGATGGCAGCGAGTACATTCGCCGTACTTCCTTTATTGCTATTGTTTTTAGTTGCACAAAAATGGTTTGTGAAAGGCATTAGTGATCGAGGAATTAAAGGATAGTAGATACATAGAACCGAGGAGGAAAAACAAGTGAAAACTTCAAAAATGATAGGGATTCGTTTACTTTCTATATTATTACTTATCACTCTTTTTACAGGATGTAGTACAGGAGGAGAACAAAGCAGCACAGAGGCGAAACCGTCAGAAGGAAATGTGGAAAAAGAGCGTGTAGAAATTGAGTTTTGGTATGGATTAGGTGGTCAATTAGGAGAAAATGTGGAGGACTTTATTCAACAATTTAATGAATCTCAAGATGAAGTCACAGTAAAAGGAGTAGCGCAAGGAAATTATGATGAAACATTCCAAGCGTTACAAGCGGGGATTGCTGCCAATGATGCTCCTGCTGCAGTATTACTTACACATGATACGATGTACGGATTAGCACAAAGAGAATTATTAACACCATTATCTTCGTTTATTGAACGTACAGAAGATTTTAACCTAGATGACTTTGTTCCAGCGTTTTTGAACCAAGGGAAAATTGGAGACGAGCTTTATTCGCTTCCTCTTTTTGGTACAACACAAGTATTATATTACCGTCATGACTTATTTGAAAAAGCGGGTGTAAACCCAGACTCATTAAAAACGTGGGAATCATTATATGAAGCAGCGACAATGTTAACAGAAAAAGACGGAAGTGAAGTTTCAGTTTATGGTTGGGAACCGATGTGGGGTAGCGGGAATATGATTGATGCTGCGCTTAGTGGTGGGGCCAAATATATAAGTGATGATGGGAAAGAAGTATTACTTGATTCCCCAGAGTGGATTGAGACGTGGGAATTTTTTAGAAAAGCAATTCATGAAGATAAAATCATGCGTATCCATCATGGTGGTCAAGGGTGGGAATATTGGTATAACACGATTGACGATGTGATGCAAGGTCGTGCTGCTGGATATACAGGTTCGAGTGGGGACCAAGGTGATTTAGATTTCTCTATCATTACTGCTTATCCACAACCAGGTTGGGAGAATCATCAAGCGGCACCACATGCGTCGGCTCAAACGATCAGCATTCCTGCTATTGTTTCTGATGAAGAAAAAGAAGCTGCTTTTAAATGGATGGAATTTTTCACTAGTGCTGAAATGACAGCGGAATGGTCGATGCGTACGGGGTATATCGCGGTTCGTCAATCGGCACGTGATGTAGAAGCTTTTCAAGCCTTTGCAAAAGAAAATCCACAAATATTAGTACCATTACAACAAGCAGAAACAGCAACTCCACCATTTATCGACCCTACAGGCGGACAAATCTATGATGCACTTTCAATCGCGGCAGACCGTGTTCAAATTGAAGGGGTGTCAGCAGAAGTGGCATTAAAAGATGCGAAAGAAGAAGCGCAAAAAGCGTTAGACAAAGTAAATCAATAGGAGCATATCAATGAAAACAGTGATTAATGGGATGATAGGTAGCGATCATACGCTACCTATCAATATTCATACATTTACAGTAGAAGAAAAAGTAGAGTGGATTGGCTTTGTTGTTCATGTAACAAAGAAAAAATGGTTAGGATTTTTATTATGGGATTCTAATGATCGACTTCGTGCGCAATATTTATCAGGAAAAGCACCAAAAGAAATCTTACTTCATGAAAGCGCGCAACAATCTAGTATTCTCACGATTCCTGGTGAGATTACAAAAGGAGAATGGCGCATGGAAGTTGTTGTTGCGGACGCTAGCACTCCAACGAATGTAACTGATATTCCGTATGAAATTATAATAGAAACAGGTTTGGGGTCCTCTCCATTTGATAACCAAATTCACAAACTCGGCCAATGTTGTTGGACAACATTGGAACAACAACGATTGGCATATGGAAATTATGATTGGGAGCGTTCATATTGTGATGAAACACGTTGGTATAAAGGTGATTTTCATACCCATACGATCCAGTCTGATGGAAAAATGACGCCAGCAGCCAATGTTGAACAAGCGCAAAAAAATGGACTCGATTTTTTTGTTGCCACTGACCATCATGTAATGACAACAGGATGGTCATCTGATGAGTTTCTTGTTATTCCGGGGATTGAAATTACGTCAACGAAAGGTCATTTTAATGCACTTGGGCCAAAAGGGTGGATTGACTGGCGTTTTTACGAACATGATGGAGGTATGGAAACAGAAGAAGGCATGAAGCGGGTCCTTCAGGATACAAAGCAAGTAGGTGCCCTTCGATCGCTCAATCATCCTTTTCTAAAGCCTTGGCATTGGGTGTTTCAAGAAACGAAACTAGATGAATTTGATTGTATAGAAATCTGGAATGATCCGACGTATCAACAAAACACAGCAGCAACGGAAGATGCTCTCCATGTATGGAGTGTGTTATGGAATGAAGGATTTTTCCTTCCTGGAATAGGAGGGTCAGATTCTCATTTATTACCGACAGAAAGCTATAAAAAAAATGGCCCTCCTTCTGTCATTGGCGACCCTGCGACATATGTTTTTTCTAACGGGCTTTCCGCCAATGAAATCTTGCATGCTGTGAAAAAAGGGCGTGTGTACGTTTCAAGAGGACCTGTTCTTGATATGTATATTAAAGTTGAAAATGAAATAAAACCGCTTGGAACTGATTTATCTACGTATCATGGCAAACAAGCTGAATTTGTTATTAACTATGAAAATGTAAAGCTAGGAAGTCAATTGCAATTCATTTCTAGAGGTGAAGTCGTATCACATCATGTTTTAGAAAAAGAAGGTCAAGTTGAGCTACCATTTCAAGTGACAGATGAGTTTGGGTGGTATCGAATTGACATTAGGGATGAACAGGGGGAGCTACTTGCTTTTTCTAATCCTGTCTATTACGGAAAAAGAAAGAGAGATATTATCACATGGTCACAATTACTCGAAAAAGCAGGTTACCTGAAGTAAATATTAAAGGAATATTGTTTGATAAAGATGGCACTCTACTAGATTTTCATTCTGTTTGGTTAACGCTTGCTGAGCATCTTGTAGAAGCGATTGGAACAAAAACAGGATTTAATAACCATTTATTAAAAGAAAAGCTATTACGGTCTGTTGGTGTGTTTGGAAATGTCATTGAAAGCAATGGAATATTGGCAGGAGGAACAACAAAAGAGATGGCAGAAGCATTTTGTCAATATATTGATATTCATGCTCTCGGTTATCCTACTTTTTCCTCCTTCCATGAATGGTTGTCACAAGAAATGGTTGAATTAACAAAGCAAAACATTGATTCGGTTCAACCGACAACGAATTTACAAGCGACATTAAGTCAATTGATTGAGAAAAAGATCATTTTAGGTATTGCAACTGCAGATGATTTTGCTACGACAACATTATGCTTAGATAAACTAAACATTGGTCAATTTTTTTCTTTTATTGGGGCAGCTGATAATGTTCCAAAGCCTAAACCCGATCCGGTTACATTGCACCATTTTTGTCGTGAATTTGGGTTAGAACCGAGTGAGGTCATTGTAGTTGGTGACACACTAAAAGACATTTCACTAGCCCGGAATGCAAACGCTGGATTAGCGGTTGGTGTGTTATCAGGAGTAAGTAGTAAAGATGATTTAACGCCATTTGCGGATATTGTCATTCCTACGATTTCACATTTACTTAATGACAACGGTGAGTTTATTTGGAATACAAAAAGCGAATGATGATGAGAGTCTTAACTAGAGGGGAGGAGATGATTTGGGTTGGTTATTGTTAGTTATCACGATTTTACTAGAAGTAGCTGGGACAATCGCAATGAAAGAATCGTTTGGATTAACAAAAGTCGTCCCCTCTATTTTATTATTTGTTTTTTATGGACTTTGTTTTAGTATATTTGCCATTGTTGTAAAATCTATCGACTTAAGTGTGGCGTATGCAATATGGGCTGGGGTTGGGACGTTATGTGTCAGTTTGATTGGGATGTTTTATTATGGAGAAACAGTTTCAGTAATTAAGTTATTTTCCATTTCTTTTATTATTATTGGCGTCATTGGGTTGAAAATAGCGGGGTAGTCAAAAACACCTTTGAGAAATGGGTACTCAAAGGTGTTTTTACGTTATTTCATGCATTGTCGGTTCGGACATGTATTCCGCTATTTCGTAGAATTCAAGCTTTTTTCAAAAGCTAACGGAACATATGTCCGATACCAATTGAACTTTAAGGAGTAGAATCTTTTTTCGTTTGGTTGGCGTTCATTGTTAAAAGGATATCTTTAAGCTCGGATACTTGTTTTTGTAATTGTTTTAACTCTTCTTTTGTTTCATCGATTTCATCTTCTGCATTTGCTTTTTCAACATTACTTACGATGACCCCGATAAATAAGTTAAACACGATAAATGTTCCAACAAGGATAAAGATGACAAAGTAAAGCCATGACCATGGTACTTCTGCAAAAATTGGTCGCATAACACCACTTGCCCACGATTCAAGGGTTACAACTTGAAATAGGGTAAGAAGAGACAATTGTAAATTGCCAAAGTACTCTGGTGCTACCTCTTTAAACAACATCGTTCCAATAACAGCAAAAATGTAAAAAATGATGCTCATTAAAATCATAATGTTTCCTAAGGCAGGAATAGTGAGTAAAAGGGCATCAACTAATTTACGTAGTGATGGAATTACAGAAATCGCCCGTAATACACGAAGCACACGCAAAATCCGAAGGACAGTCACAAAATGTGCTCCTACAAAAATATGGCCAGCTGCAACGATAATAAAGTCAAACCAATTCCAACTATTTGTAAAGAATCGTTTCGGACCTACGGCAATAAATCGTAATGCGATTTCAACGGTGAATATCCAAAGGAGGATATTATCCATAAAATAAAACCAGTCTTTATATGCGGTATAAAGGTTAGGATAAGTTTCTAACCCTACGATAATGGCGTTCACAATAATTAAAGCGATAATCGTACTTGTAAATACTTTATGTTCAACAATTTTCTTACTAACAGATTTTACTGTTGAAAATTTGTTTTCGGTCATTTTCTTCCTCCAATGAACTAGTGTTTTTCGGCACACAACACTTCAATTCTACTAGATTTTTTTAGTAGAGAAAAGAAAAAGGTTTTGGAAGTATGAGAAAGAAGAAAAATAACCAAAATCCTTTAAGAATCTTTTTCGTAAACTGGTATAATTTCTCAAAATGAACAAACGCTAACAGTATTACCTTGAGCACGAGGAGGAAGAGAAATGAAACGACTTATGTTAGTTTTGTTTGTTGCTTTACTTGTCCAGCCCCTAGCAATCGTCAACAGTGTAGTGGCGGTTGAGAGTGGTACTACTAATACGACAGAAAACCGCGAAGTTTTATTGAATGAGTATGAATTAACGTATGAAGAATTAGAGCATCTCCTTGCTCAGTTTGGTGAATCCCCGGAGGATTACGATTCACTTGATGAGTTAGAGGTGGCCATTCAATTTTACCAAGGTCATGGCGAAGAACTAGAGTTTATTTCGATGTTATTTGCAATTCTTGGAATTACTGAAGAAGAAATCAAAACCTTTCTCCTTCATATGCAATCATTAAACCGAGATACGGTTGAATTATCTATGAGCGCTTTAGAACAGCGGATGTTGCAACTTGAACATTTTGAACATCCTGATGATTTAACGGGTGAAATGAAAGCAGAGCTTGTATCGATTTGGATGGAAAGCTTAGAAACATTAAAATTAGAATCGAGGCTTTTCCTTGAAGTAAACGAACAAAAGATTGCGGTTACAATCGTAGAATTACTAGAAATGGAACGGTTAAACGAAAATCGTCTTATTGTGGAATTGTACGATAGCCAAGGGGTCTTTTTATTTGATTTTATTTTAACTGATGATTTATTTGATAGTGGGTTGTTTATGGATATCGCTTCTGTCATGACAGGATTACCTGAAATGGCTCATCAATTTCCAACAGACATGACATTACCAGAAACGGCTTCTTCTTATGGAAAAACAGCTTTACTTGGATTGATTTTGTTGATTTTATCATTGTATGCTTATCAGCGCCGTTCTGTTGTTGAACAATGATGGAAAAAGTAATGGAGAAAAGAAGAATGATGTTCAAAGTTATTTTTCTTTTCCTTTTTCATCTTGGGCTTTACCTTTTTGTTGTGAATGGTTCTTTTTTTCTGAGCGGTTTTTTTAGTGTAAAGCCAATGGATGAAGTAAGTATCGTTTCAGTCAGGGAGGCAAAAACAAAAGCAACATATCAACAATATAAGCAAATGGATCAAAAGAGACCGGCAGTGGGAGAGGAATATGCTACACTTGTTATCCCTAAATTAAATGCTAGTATTCCTGTTTTTTACGGTGTAGAAGAAGAACAGCTTAGAAAAGGCGTTGGCCATATACCACAAACAGCGATGCCTGGGGAACAAAATAATACGGTTCTATCTGGACACCGTGATACTGTATTCAGAAAGTTAGGTGAACTTGATGTTGGGGATGACCTTTCGATTGTGACAGACCATTCCGTTTTTACTTATGTTATTCGGAAGATTCGAATTGTAGATAAAAATGATACAACTGTTGTTGTCCCTAAACCAAAAGCGACATTAACGGTAACGACATGTTATCCGTTTCAGTTTATCGGCAATGCCCCGAACCGTTATGTGCTCATTGCAGATGGAATCAAATATGATTAGAGTGTCCTATTGAGTGAATAGCTTTTTAGGGCACTTATTTTTTACCTATTTGTTAGAGGTTGTTTAGGAGACTGAATGAAAAGTGAAAATATATGAAAAAAGTCACCGGATAATAGGTTCTTTATGGAGGGAAGCTAAACATTTTTAAATCTCTTTGTAATTTTTTAGAGGAAATTTGGGTTCTATGGATAAATGAAAGAAGTGGAGTTTTTCTATTCGGAAAAAATGTTTGAATGATGTTAGGGGTGAAAAATATTTGGAAGTGAAAATAGTAACTCGAAATGCCTGTGCTTTATTTGCAAAGCAAGCTGTCCGAAAAGGTGGCAATGAAGAATTAGGAAAAGAGCTACGATTAGCATGGAAAGAGCTTCAAAACGAGATTAAACAACACGACATTAACGTGAATAATAATGATATAGGGTATGTTTTAAGCTCAAATGTAAATGAAACATCCAATCAAGAGGTAGAACTTTGGGTGGGAGTAGAAGTTGAAAAGGGAGAAATGGAGAAAGGAACCGTTACACGAATCTCGATCCCTGAGCAACAATATGCATCAATTACATGTAGAGGTAATGCAAATCAATTACAACGCACTTATGAATTTCTTTATCATTGGTTAGCCGAGCATCAATTTAAAGTGACATCAGGAGAAGGGGTTTATAAACTTGAAGTAAATCGACTTCATCCTGTCAATCCTTTTGAACTACCAGCAGGGGAAGCGAATGAATTTGATTTTGATATTTTGTTTCCCATTCAACATAAAGCGATATAGTGAGTTATGTTACTACTATTTGCACGGTGGTAATGTAACAAAAGAGGGGCTCTGTCCGCTAAGAACGTTTTTGTTCTTAGCGGACAGCCCCTTTTATTAAAAGAGAGGAAAAGGCGCTCCCGCGTTTTTCTTAAGCTTTATATATTTATTATGAAACGAACACGTCAAACTTCGTTAAATGCAGACATAGCCGTTGTTATTAATACAGTGGTGAAGGTCAAACGAGGAGAAAACGAAGCAAAAGTGTCCTTCATAAAGGCGATGAAGGACAAAA
>NZ_KK211278.1:421602-475972 GCF_000621445.1 Alkalihalobacillus bogoriensis ATCC BAA-922
AAAGTGTCCTTCATAAAGGCGATGAAGGACAAAACAAGGAGAAAACGAAGCGAAAGTGTCCTTCATACAAATGAGATGGCTTCCCTGGAGAGAAGTGTCCAATAGAAGGCATCTATCAGCTATGTTTGTTTAGTGTGTCATGAAAAGGAAAAGATACCTTTTGATTTAATGGATGGTGGCGATCCGATGACACCACCAATGTTTTCCTGTGAAACTTGTGGAGGAGAAATGTATCCCGAGTATTATAAAGGCGTACATGGAGTAGAGTACAGGCTTTCAGATTTGCAGGAAACAAAAAAGGACTGAGTGAGGTGGATTTCCTCACTCAGTTTTTCTTAAAAGAGGGAGTATAAAAATTTTGGTGTAGCAGTGAAGCTTTGAAAGCTATTTCAAGAAGAGCGAAGGCTCCGCACCTGCGCGTTTCACCCCAAGAAGAACACTTGGGGTTCACTGTCAAAAGCGGGCAGGGCTACGCACTTCGCTTGAAAGAAAAGACGCTCCGCGTTTTTCTTATTTTACATTGGACATGATCGTTCCTAATTCTTTAGACCGTTCTGTTGCTCTTACAATACATTTCACTAATGTTTCTTGAAATTGGTGATTTTCTAATATTTCAAGTCCTGCCTCGGTTGTTCCGCCTGGACTCATAACTTCTTTATAAAGCTGCTTTGCTGTTTTTGATGTTTGTTTATACCGCTTTGCTGTACCAAATAACGTCTGTGTAATCAAAAGATGGGCTTCTTCTTTTTCAAGTCCGATCTCGGTTGCTGCTTGTTCCATCGCTTCAATGACATAATATAAATAAGCAGGGCCACTGCCAGCAAGTCCGGTAACCGCATCTAATTTATGTTCAGGTACGACTGTCACCGTTCCAATCGCTTCAAAAAGAAGAATTGCATCTGTCATTTCTTTTTCAGTCGCATAAAAGCCTGGTGACATCGCAGTAGCGGATTCGCCCACTTTCGCCGACGTGTTTGGCATTGTGCGAATGACACCTGCTTTGTGACCGAGTAGTTCACTAATATAAGTTGTTGAAATCCCTGCAGCAACCGAAATAATTAATTGCTTTTCTGTAGTGAAAGCTTTTATTTCTTCGATTGCATCTGTTACATGTTTCGGTTTCATCGCTAATAAAAGGATATCGGCTTCTTTCACGGCAGTGGTCTTATTTTCGGTAGGAGTTATACCGTATTGCTCAGATAAATAAGCAAGGCGCTCTTTATCTGATTTGTTCATGACAGTGATTTGTTCAGGCTTCATCACGTTGTTAACAAGTAATCCGGCAATGATGGACTCGGCCATTGAACCGGCTCCGATAAAAGCAATGTTTTTATGTTTATCCATCGTTGACACCTACCCTTTTATTTGTCCATTTCCTCGAATGATATATTTTGTTGATGTTAACGCTTGTAATCCCATTGGTCCTCTTGCATGAAGCTTTTGCGTGCTAATTCCAATTTCCGCTCCGAATCCAAATTCAAACCCGTCTGTAAAACGTGTTGATGCATTATGATAAACCGCAGCAGCGTCAACAAGAGAAAAGAAGGTGTCTACACTTTGTTGCTCTTCTGAAATAATCGCTTCAGAATGTTTAGTTCCATAGAGGTGAATATGATCGATCGCCTCGTGAACGGAGGAAACAATTTTACAAGCCACTTTTAAATCTAAATATTCGGTTTGCCAATCTTCTTCTGTTGCTTGCATTACTTCATTTGTAATGCAGGAAGCTGCGTCATCACCGAAAATTTGCACATTTTTTTCGAGGAGTGCATGAAACAATTCTTTGCCATACTGTTTGGCCCACTCTTCGTGAACGATAATCGTTTCGGCCGCATTACAAACAGAAGGGCGTTGCGTTTTTGCATTCACAGCGATGGAAATCGCCATTTCTTTATCCGCTGTTTTGTCAATATAAATATGGCAATTGCCTTCACCTGTTTCAAGAACAGGGACAGAGGCGTTTTGGACAACGGTTTGAATAAGATTTGCTCCACCGCGCGGGATAAGAACATCTAAATATTCATTCAACTTTAACATTTTTGAAGCTGTTTCTCGGCTTGTATCTTCTAGAAGCTGAATGGTTTCTTTTGGTAATTCACTTTTCTCTAATGCACGGTGAAGAACAGCTACAATGGCTTTGTTTGAATGAATCGCTGATGAACTTCCTCGTAACAAGACAGCATTCCCTGTTTTTAAACAAAGGCTTGAAGCATCTACAGTTACATTCGGACGGGCTTCGTAAATCATCCCGATTACCCCTAAAGGAACTCTTATTTTTTGAATCGCTATTCCATTTGGACGGGTGAAAGCCTCAAGTTCTTCTCCAATTGGATCAGGTAATTCGATAACTTGTTTCACACCTGTCGCCATATCTGTTATCCGTTGTTCTGTTAATGTGAGGCGGTCAAGCAAGGCATTGGTAAAGCCCTTAGCTTTCCCAGCTTCTAAATCTTTTTTATTTTGTTCGATAATAAAGTCTTTTTCAGCTAGAAGTTGTTCAGCCATGAAATGGAGTGCTGCATTTTTTTGTCCTGTTGTTTTTACAGCAAGTGTAGTGGCAAGACTTTTCGCTTTTTTTCCTTTTTCGATTAATTCACTCATTTAATCATCTTCTCCTTCGTTAATGTTACCCAATTATCTCTATGAATGACCTCAGATTTGTCTCTATTTATTTGTTTATTGGCTTGCTCACTTGATAATCCTTTAATTAAAGAGAGATCTAATGATGAGATGTCAATTTGTCCTTTGCCGATTAGTTCACCTTTTTCATTGGTGACTTCTACAACTTGACCCGCAGCAAATGTTCCTTTTACAGATTTCACACCTGCTGGGAGAAGACTTTTTCCATTTTTAATGACGGCTTTTACAGCACCATCATCAATCATGATTTGTCCTGACACATCTGAATGAAAAGCAAGCCATTGTTTTTTATTTGTAATGGATGTATGGGCGGAATAACCAATATACGTTCCATCCCCTTTTCCATTAACAATATCAAGTAGTTTTTGCGAACCTTCTCCTGTACCGATAAACACTTTAACACCAAGGGAGAGAGCGGTTTTTGCAGCTTCGATTTTCGAGCGCATTCCTCCTGTACCGACTTTTGAACCAGATCCACCTGCGACTTTCATTAATTCTTCAGACACAGCAGGCAAAAAGGTGAATTTTTTTGCCTTTGGATTTTTGTGAGGATTTGCGTCGTACAAACCATTAATATCTGTTAAAATAACGAGGAAGTTTGCGTGAACGAGTCCGCTAACGAGAGCGGATAACATATCATTGTCACCAAAAGTTAGTTCTTCAATAGAAACGGAATCATTTTCGTTTATAATCGGCAACACGTTCCGTTTTAGTAATTCAGTTAAAGTAGAGTAGGCATTATGATATTGCTCATTGTTCGCAAAGTTATGGCGCGTTAATAAAAGTTGGGCAGTCACCAGATTATGCTTTTTACATTCTTCAGCATATCCTTGCATTAGTAAGCTTTGACCGACCGCCGCTGCTGCCTGTTTTCCGGCAATCGTCACAGGACGATTCGGATAACCAAGGTCAGAAAATCCAGCAGCTACAGCGCCAGAAGAAATTAAAATAACGTCATGACCTGCTCGTTTTAATGCAGCAATGGCCGCAACATGCTCGGTTACTTTTTCTTTGCTAAGTTTGCCAGTCCCTGTTGTTAAAGAACTACTCCCAATTTTTACGACTATTCGTTGCTTCGTCATCGCTATCCCTCATTTTTCTTGATAAAATGGAAAATAAAAAAACTCCTCTGTCCTTATAAAAGGACGGAAGAGTTTGATTCCGCGGTACCACCTTCGTTGGCAAGAGTTTTCTTGCCCGCTCTAATCCTTGTATCGTAAGGAGACGGTTAGGTTTTCCCTAACAGCTCAAGGGCAGGTTCGACCGTTCAGTGGTGACGAAACCTTTCAGCCGGTGAGTTTCGCTCTCTGGACACATGAATGATGTACTAATCCCTGTCAACGCTCATATATACTTTGGTGTTTATTATATGTTTTGTTTTATTTATCGTCAAGATTGATTTTTAAATTACCTAGAAGAAAGAAGGATAATTCATGTTAAACAATAAGATTATTGTGATTACTGGTGCATCAAGTGGATTAGGAAAAGAAATTGCAATTGAAGTCGCAAGAAACAATGGGATTCCCGTCCTTGTTGCAAGACGGATCGATAAATTAATGGAGTTGCAGCATTTTATTTCAACAGAGTTTCATGTGACAGCTCCTGTGTATGAGCTTGATGTTTGTTCGATTGATAGTGTCCGCTCGACATTTGCGACGATTTTCGTTGATATGGAACGAGTCGATGTATTAATAAACAATGCTGGAATGGCGGTGTTTGATGATTTCATTGACGCTACATATGAAGATATGACCAATATGGTGGAAGTAAATGTGATGGGGGTGCTTGCTTGTACAAAAGCGGTTTTACCTCATATGCTTGAACAAAATCAAGGTCATATCATTATGATTGCTTCCCAAGCAGGAAAAATCGCGACTCCAAAATCGAGTGTATATGCGGCAACAAAACATGCCGTACTTGGATTTACAAACTCATTACGAATGGAACTTCACGATAGTGGGATTGAGGTAAGTGCCGTTAATCCGGGACCGATTCAAACGCCTTTTTTTGACCAAGCTGATCGAAGCGGAACATATGTAAAAAACGTAGAAAAGCTTATGTTATCTCCAACAAAAGTTGCGAATCGGATTGTAAACCTGATTGATAAACCAAAACGAGAGTTAAATTTACCTTGGTGGATGAATGTTGGTTCAGTTCTTTATCAAGTGATGCCAAAAGTGGTGGAAAAAATCGGTGGGAAAAAGTTTTATCAAAAATAATTATGTCGTTAACCATTCATAAATGACATCATGAATAATTTCATATAAATCCTCAGATTCACCTTGTTCTACTTTTTTGTAAATGGTATTTAGTAGTTGTTGTAATTCAATTTCTGATATTGAGATAAACTCATCTTGAATATAACTTTCTGTAATTTGTTTGATTTTTTTATAAAGAAACTCTTTATCCATTTTTTCCTTCTTTCTGTGAGGCGATTAATTACGGACATCGGTTCTCATCAATAAGAGAACCGACGTCCGATGTTTTTACCAGAACTTTCTAATGATATTTTCCACTTTTCTTTTTACTTTTATTTGTATCGGCTCATGCTCTGCTCCAATTGGTGCTACGAGACCCGTTTTCATTCCTAAACGCTTTCCACACCATACATCGGTAAACACTTGGTCACCTAAAAATAAGCTTGTTTCTTTTGTTGCTCCTACTGTACGCATATGCTTTTGAATTTCTGTAACAGTCGGTTTATTGCAATGACCATAACCGTGGATTTGATACGGGTTACAAAATTTATCCACTCGGCTTTGGTTATTGTTTGAAACAATCACAAGCGTTACTTTTTCTTCACGAAGCATTTCAATCCATTGTTCTACTTCTTTATCCCCAAGTTTATTATGGATTGCAAGCGTAGAGTCTAAATCTGAAAAAATCGTTTTTATGTTATAGCGTTCCAACCACTTAGGTGTAATATCTGAGAAGTGATGTAGCGCGAAGTCCGGTTTAAAATACTTCATAAACAATCCCTCTTTTTCTATATGTAGTAACTTGGTCTATTATAAATGACCAAGCTAGGAAGTGGAAGGGTGTTTTTCAGTTTGGTTATGATGATGATCTTCATCATAAGCAATTAAGACAACATTTAGTTCTTCCTCTAAGCCTTTAATTTTTTCGAGTTCATTAGGCTTTAATTGAGCGACATGGTAGTGCTCCATCTTTATCACCTCCGTTGTTAGCATGTGTTAAACAAGGTCAGTCTATGAACGGAAAATATGTGGAATAGGCCAACCTTATTTTCGAATAAGGTAAAAAGTAATGAGTTTATCTTAAAGAGGAGGCCAACTACTTTGTTTTATCATGTGAAGCAACTTCAATATCATGCAAAACCTGAACGTCCAGACCCTGTCTATGCAAAAAAACTTCAAGAAATTTTAGGTGGTCAGTTTGGCGAGATTTCAGTTGCGCTCCAATACTTTTTCCAAGGATGGAACACTCGTGGAGATGGAAAATATCGCGATTTATTATTTGATACAGGAGCAGAAGAATTTGCACATGTTGAAATGTTAGCCACGATGATCGCGCGATTATTAGATGGTGCGCCTGTTGGAGATCAAGAACTAGCTGCTCAAGATCCTGTGATCGGGGCTGTGTTAGGTGGAATGAATCCGCAACATGCGATTGTTTCTGGTTTAGGAGCAATGCCTGCAGATAGTGTTGGGAATCCATGGACAGCCAAATACATCGATGCTAGTGGAAATTTATTAGCGGATTTCCGTGCGAACTTAACAGCGGAGTCAAAAGGGCGCTTGCAAGCGGTTCGTCTTTATGAAATGACGACAGACCCTGGTGTGAAAGATATGCTTTCTTTTTTAATTGCCCGTGATACAATGCATCAAAACCAATGGTATGCGGCGATTTGTGAGCTTGAGGAAAAAGAAAATATTGTAGTTCCGAGCACATTCCCTCGTGAGTTAGAAAAGTCAGAGGTTGCTTATGATTTTTATAATTTATCAAAAGGGGATGAAAGTAGTAAAGGCCGTTGGGCTCATGGACCGAGTATGGATGGGTTAGGACAGTTTAATTATGTTGCCACACCACAACCATATGGAAAAATTCCGCGACTTCGTCCAGCACCACCGTATATGCACAATACATTACTTCCAGCACCACCGCATCACCCGCCGAATTTAGTTTAACAATGACTATTAGTACGCTGTCGAGAATGTATCGGCAGCTTTTTTATTGTTAGGTAACTATAAAATAGTCGACCTGTGGGTAACATTGCTCTAGTGTTTATGGTAATGAAGCGGCCATGAAAGCCGTTATCTGTGAACATGGCTAGCGTTTTGGAACGTTGGTGGCCACATGAGCAGTTAATCATAATATATCGCAAGGAATAGAGTGGCTTTTGCGTGAATAAGTGCTCACAAATAACGGCTGCTCTGACCGCAAAAATGAGAGATGTTGAATTAATAGTACTACGGGAAAAAAAGTATACTACACGTTTTTTGGTATTTTTTATAAATTGAAACCGAACGTATATTCCCTTATAATGAAAACTATAATAAGAACATAAGTTCTCTTTAGGGGGCATTATTTTGGATCCAATGATGATGTATCAGACGATGAAACAGCGAACGATTCTTTGTGTGGATATGAAAAGTTTTTATGCAAGCTGTTCGGCTTTAGCGTTAGGGCTTGACCCGATGGAATGCTATTTAGCTGTTGTTGCAGATACAACTCGCTCAGGGAGTGTTGTGTTAGCAGCCACCCCTAAATTAAAAAAAGATTTTAATATTAAAACAGGAAATCGCTTATTTGAAATTCCAAAAGACCCAAGAATTCATCTTGTGAATGCGCAAATGGGATTATATTTAGATATTTCAACACAGTTAACCCGTTTTTTTACAACCTATGTCCCATTTGAGTCTATTCATGTGTATAGCGTAGATGAAAGTTTTCTTCAAGCTGATGGAACAGAGCGACTGTGGGGGAATGGAGTAGAATTAGCGGAAAAAATAAGAGAAGATATGTTACGTGAATTTGGTTTAACTTGTTCAATTGGAGTCGGACCAAATATGCTCATGTCGAAGCTATGCCTTGATTTAGATGCGAAAAAAGCAGGTGTGGCTAAGTGGGATTTTGATGATTTGCAAGCTAAATTATGGCCATTGCCATTACAAGCGATGTGGGGCATAGGATCGAGGATGGAAAAAAGGTTGAACCGTTTAGGAATTCGGACAGTCGGACATTTAGCTCATTTTAGTTTGAAAAAGCTTGAGAAAGAATTTGGTGTGATGGGAAATCAATTGTATTATCATGCCTGGGGAATTGATTTGTCTGAATTAGGAGCACCAATTATGCAAGGCCAAGTTAGTTTTGCAAAAGGTCAAATTTTATTACGTGATTATGAAAAAGAAGAAGATATAAAGTGCGTGTTGTTAGAAATGTGTGAAGAAGTTGGGAGACGCGCAAGAAAAGCGAGAAAAGCAGGGCGGACGATTAGTTTAGGAATGGGATATAGCAAGCAACAGGATGACGGCGGGTTTCATCGTTCCATGTCCATTGATGAACCAACAAATTTAACGATGGATCTTTATCGAACTTGTTTACAGTTGATGAAAAAGCATTATCGTGGTGAAGTGGTTCGTCAGATTACAATTACATTATCGAATGTCTTTGATGATACCGCTCAGCAGCTTAGTTTGTTTGATCAAAACAAACCACGTCAAAAGGATTTAAGTTATGTAATGGATGCGATTCGGGACAAGCATGGATCGACAGCACTTCTTCGCGCTGTTTCTTATACAAAAGCAGGTACAGCTCGCTATCGTTCCACACTTCTAGGTGGTCATAAAGCTTAAGTGTGAGGGGAGAAAAATGAACAAAGATAGAGGAAATATAAAATGGTCGGCGATGATGCTTCCAGAGCATGTTCATTTGCTTAGACAATTACAGGAAGAGCAAGAACATGAAGTGAAGCCAGAGTTAGATGAACAAAGCTTTGGAGAAATGAACATATTGATAAGTGAGGCACTTCAAAACAATAGCATGCTGGAAATCTGTTATTTTAACGAATGTGGTTCACAAACAATCTTCGGTACGATTGTTCGCATTAACATGGAAGAGCGCATGCTAACATTATTAGATGAATCCGAACAGAAAAAGAGGGTACAACTAAAGCAAATCGTAAATGTTAAGGTAGTGTGAACAAGAAAATAAAAAAGTATGAAGGAAATGTGACATCGTAAAGAAGTAATATTAGAATTGTAACGGAAATTACACATTAAATTAGACAATCACCTTGTATAATAGGAGAGAAGAAAAACGATAAAATGAATAGGAAGTGAATGAGCGTGATCGTTCATGATTTGGTCGAAACAAAACAATATTTTGTGGAAGAAACAAAGCCAAATTTTTATGTAATTTATGACAAGTATGAAAATCGTTTTGCGATGTTTCAAGGAAAAGATTGCAAAACCGAAGACATCGGTACAGAAGAGATTGTGAAAATTTTACATGGAGATGATGAATTTTCTCTTCGTCAAGTAGATAGTTATACGGTTGGAAAAGAATATGCTTCCATCCAAGATATTTTATTTGCAGTAAAACAAACACACAAAGAAATATTTATATAAGAAGAGTTAAAGGTAACGGAGTCATCCCGTTACCTTTTTTATATCGTTTTTTTTGAACCAATATTTTTAATCTATAAATCTGCTATAATTTTGTGTAAGATGTAAGTAGTGTAAAAATAATCCAATGAATACATAATGAGAAGGCGGAAGAGAATGTTGAAAAAGATGCAGCACTACTATATTCTATTGACGGTGTTTCTATTAGCTGCTTGTTCGATTGTGACAGAAGGAAGTACAGTAACTGAAAGTATAGATGAGGGAAATGAACTATATCCTGGAGTGAAAATTAAAAGTGAAATTAAGAGGGATAAAGACTATCATTATGCAGTCCATTATCCGCTAACAGATAGTCAAGACATCAATGATGAAATCAAAGCATATATTGATACCCGAGTAACGAAGTTTATGGTCGACATTGTAGAGGACAAGCTAGGAAAACCTGTAGTTGGTTTACATATTGATTTTGAAATTACGTATTTTACTACTGATTATTTCTCAGTTGAATTCTCTGAAACTCTTTTTATTGATGAAGCAATGACAAACGTGATGCCACTTAATTTTAATCGAGTGGAAAATAGAAAAATAGAGTTACAAGAATTGTTTGTAGGGGAAGAAGAAATAAATATAGTGGAAACAAATAATGAACATGAAATCGTTGACTTTTTAGTAAAAGAGCCTGTGATAAGGTTTTATGAAAAAAACGGAGAAATTATCGATCTGCCTAAAGCAGAATTAGTTGGACAACTTCAGCCAGAGTTTCTTTTTGGCTTCGAAAAAAAAGAGAAAAAGACTAAAGAAAACAAAGGAAAAAAGGAAGAAAAGATGGAAACAGGAAAAGAAGAAAAACAAAAAGCTAAGCAAAAACGAATCGCGTTAACATATGATGATGGCCCACATCATTTGTATACGATGCAAATTCTAGAGGAATTGGAAAAATACGGAGCTCATGCTACTTTTTTTGTATTAGGAAATCGGGCCGAGTTTCATCCCGATATTGTGTTAAACACAATGGAAGCTGGTCATGAAATTGGGAACCATTCTTGGAGCCACCCGAAATTTTCGGGGTTATCAAAAAAACAAATTGTAAATCAAATTGAAAAAACACAAGATGTGGTTCATTCTATTACAGGAGAGTATCCAACATTTGTTAGAACACCATATGGATCAATGAGTGATTCAATTTTAAATGCGATTAATATGCCGGTTGTATTATGGTCAGTTGATCCAAAGGATTGGAAAGTATCATCAAGTCAGGCTGTAATAGACAATGTGTTGAATCATGTAGAAGATGGCTCAATCATATTACTTCATGATACATACGAACATACTGTCAGTGCGACAGCCACGATTGTTCAAACTTTATCTGAAGATGGTTATGAATTTGTAACGGTATCGGAATTGTTAGGCTTAGATGAAGAAGAAAGTAAACGAGCGATGGTCATTCACTCAGGTACACCAAAATAGGAAAAGACGGGAATCTAATGGTTCCCGTCTTTTCCTATCATAGTGACGTACAACTTCTATTCAGTTATTGGGATATATTGTCAGTTGTTTTGCCATAATAGAAGAGAAACGAAAGATCGACAATAACGTCTTATGTAGTAGAGGTGAGGAGAATGATGCGATTTGGTTTTTTGTTCGTGATGTTGATGTTAGTAGTAACCACTTGGCTAGCTCCAACGAAAAGTTTTGCATGTAATTGTCTGATGTCAAAAACAGTGCAAGAAGAAGTAGCCAATAGTGATGTAATCTTTTCGGGAAAAGTTAAAACCATTCAAATAGAGGACAGCGCCACATTACCAGTATCTGTTGTTTTTCAGGTTGACGAAGTGTGGAAAGGGATAGCAGAATCAAAGAAAGATATTTATACAGCAAAGGATTCTGCGGATTGCGGAGTTTCTTTTACTAAGGGAAATGAATACCTCGTGTATGGAAATGAAAATCAAGATCAAGTGACAACAACACTATGTCGTCGTACCGCTTTATTATCTAAGGCACAAGAGGATATAATGGAACTTGGAGAAGGGGAAAAAGTAGAAGAACGACTTTTATCTTCTACTGTCTTTTCTGTTCCAATGGCGTGGTTTACAGAAGATCTTTTATTTAGCGCAACGGTCTTAAGTGTAGTTGCTGCTGCGTTATTTAGTTTATGGAGTTGTGCTCGCGTGAAAAAGTAGAAAGATTGAAATGTAAGAAGAAATCAACTAAGCAAAAAGAAGAGGTGGAATAAATGATTCAAGTTTTATTTGTTTGTCTTGGAAATATATGTCGGTCACCGATGGCAGAAGCGGTGTTTCGAAAAAAAGTGAAAGAAGCTGGATTACAAAATAAAATTCAAGTAGACTCAGCAGGAACGGGAAATTGGCATACAGGTAAACGACCACATGAAGGAACGATAACAATTTTAGAGAAAAATAAAATTAATCATTCAGGGATAACGGCAAGACAAGTAGAAGAAAGTGATTTGCAAGCCTTTGACTATATTGTTGCCATGGATGCTGAGAATATCGGAGTGTTGCGTTCGGTAGCGGGTCATGAGCGCACTGGCGACATGTCAAGATTATTAGATTATTTACCTGATAGTGATGTGGCTGATGTACCTGATCCTTATTTTACTGGCAATTTTTCAGAAGTGTACGACCTTGTTGAGAAGAGTTGTACCCATTTATTAGCTTATATTAAAGAAAAGCATCAATTATAGAAAAGTGGCTCATCAACATTTGTTGAAAAGCCACTTTTCTTTTGAGCCAGGATAAAATTATTGTTCGTTAAGTTGATCAACGGGTACGGTCATTTCATCTTCTGGATTATCTGATTTAAAAACACGTGCAGTGCCTGCTTCTTTATCGACGTGCTGAATCCAGACCGGTGTGCCGTTATAATTCACATCAATTTCTTGAGCCGATTCAAGAATTTCTTGAGCGCGTTGTGTATTCATTTGTCTGATCTCCTTTTTCGTTTTGACTTTTACACCTTCATTATGAGCATGTTTCCATGGAAACATGCACCTAAGTCCTTTGATTTTTATGACGAAAAGGAGGGGGAGAAAGGTTTATAAAAAAAATAGTCACATGCCCGCTTTTGAATGAATACAATGGGTTATGGTTAGGGCCATAACTGATTTAAATTCCAGAGGGGTTGATATGCATGTGTGGATTTACCGGCTGGATCGATTGGAAAAAAGATTTACGCCAACATAAAACAACAGTACAGAATATGGCAAAGACGTTATCACTACGTGGCCCAGATGATAGTAATGTATGGACCTCGCGTCATGCGGCTTTCGGTCATACACGATTAGTCGTTGTAGACCCTAAAGGCGGAGTACAGCCAATGACAAAAGAAGTGAATCAGCGGCAGTATACCATCGCCTATAATGGTGAGTTGTACAATACAGAAGATTTACGAAAAGAATTAGCTGTGAGAGGATATACATTTAAAGGGCATTCGGATACGGAAGTGTTACTTACGGCGTATATTGAGTGGGGATTTCATTGTCTAGAAAAGCTAAATGGGATTTTTGCCTTTGCAATTTGGAATGAAGAAGACGAAAGCTTATTATTAGCAAGAGATCGTCTAGGAGTAAAGCCGTTGTTTTATACTGTACAACACGGGCAACTTTTATTTGCTTCTGAAATGAAAGCTTTACTCGCTCATGAATCCGTCCGTCCGGTAGTGGATGAAACAGGTTTAGCAGAAGTGTTAGGATTAGGTCCATCACGCTCACCAGGAAATGGTGTGTTTTCAGATATTGAAGAACTAAGACCGGCACATATGATGCTATATGATAGAAACGGAGCAAAAATTAGCCGATATTGGTCATTAAAAAGTGAAAAACATACAGAGAATGTTGAGGAAACAGCAGAACACGTCCGTTACTTACTAACGGATACAGTGGAAAGACAATTAGTAGCGGATGTCCCCGTCGGAACGTTTTTATCAGGTGGGGTCGATTCAAGTGCCTTAACCGCATTAGCAGCAGATGTGTTTAAGAAAAAAGGCCGTGGCACATTACGAACCTATTCCGTTGATTATGCAGACAACGATAAATATTTTAAAGCGAATGACTTCCAACCTAATTCGGACGGTCCATGGATTAAAAAAATGGTCGATGAATTTGGCACCATTCATAACAACCATGTCATTACGATGGATGACCTAGCTGGATATTTGAAAAAAGCGGTGGAAGCTCGTGATTTGCCAGGCATGGCAGACATTGATTCCAGCTTACTATGGTTTTGTGAAAAAATAAAAGACGATGTGACTGTAGGTTTATCTGGAGAATGTGCGGATGAAATTTTTGGTGGCTATCCATGGTTTCATAAGCCGGAAGTCATGTATACCGATGGATTTCCATGGATGCGATCAACAAAAGAACGAGAATCTTTACTGCAAGATAAATGGAAATCAAAGCTAAAGCTCTCTTCATATGTGTATGAGCGTTATCGTGAAACAATTGCAGAGACACCACGATTTGAAGGAGATAACAATGAAGAAGCACGCCGTCGTGAAATCTCATATTTAAATATCATATGGTTTATGACGACATTACTCGATAGAAAAGATCGAATGAGTATGGCTGCAAGTCTAGAAGTGAGAGTACCTTTTGCGGACCATCGTTTAGTTGAATATGTATGGAACATCCCATGGGAAATGAAACAACTTGAAGGACGTGAAAAAGGAATATTACGAAAGGCGTTAGAAGGAATCTTGCCAGACGAGATTTTGTATCGGAAGAAAAGCCCGTATCCAAAAACACACAATCCTCATTATACGGCACTTGTAAAAGAAGAGATGAATCGCATCCTCCAACAAAAGGATTCGCCGTTATTTGAGATTATTGATAAGAAAAAGATGAAGGAAATTGCCGATACTGGCGGAGATTCATTTAAAACGCCGTGGTTTGGGCAATTAATGACAGGACCACAACTTATCGCACACTTTATCCAAATGGACCATTGGTTGAAAAAATACAATGTAGAAATTAAAGCGTAACGTATGGAAAAGACCCTTGAAAAGGGTCTTTTTATCGTGTAAGGGCAAGAGTGTCGTCGTACGAATATAAGAACTGCTATTTTTTATTTTTTAGGTTTTAATGGAGTCGTTCGAAAAGAAATAGCGGAATGGATGTGCGATAACCATTTTTTCTGAACAGTAAAGCCAGTCATTGGATAATGAAATTTTTAAGTATAAAAATCAAAATTACTTATTTGTTACACAATTGTAAAATTTGTAACAAATAAGTAATTTATCCTATGTTTTTCTTGGGAATAAACGATATAATTTTCTCATAATTCAAAATAGAAAGTGGCTGAGTAAATTATGAAACTACGAAACATATATCCGCTGTTATTTTTACTTGTTTTAACAACGGGTTGTACTTTTGATAAAGAAAAAGCGATAAAAGACGGAGCCGTTGTCGCCGATATAAGTCAAGTTCATAATCTCGAACAGTTCAATGATTTTGTAGAAGCTATTTCTAATTCAGAAGAGGCAAATGTACGTGTATATTCTATGAATGAAGAAGGTGGAGCGGTGAAGATTGACATCAAGTATACAAATGAAAGATTTCACACGACATTTGATTATGCTAATGATAAATATGGTCCCAATGGAAAAGAGCGTGTTGAATGCCAATCCTTTATAGTGGAAGACAATATTTTTTCTCTTACTGAATGTGACGGCGAAACCGAAACTGTATTTATTTTAGATGCAACGAACTCTGCCGAAGAGAATAAGTAAAGATATTCAGCCTTAACTAAAGTGAGCCTATGGATTCCCTCATTAGAACAAAAAAGATAGGATGAAAAAATGCTAAGACCCTTAAAAAAGGGTCTTTTTTAGTTTGTAATGGCAAGAGTGTAGATGTTCGGACATAGGAGCCGCTATTTTAAAATTTTGTTGGTTTAAATGGATTGGTTCGGACACACGTTCCGTTATATGCTGAAAAAATCGATAAAAACGTTGTAAAACGTGACAATAACGGATTCTATGTCCGAAACGAACCGAAAATAAGGCTAAAAAAAAGCAGAAATAGCAGAACAGATGTCCGTAACGTCAGAGCTTACGGGGAACTACAAAATAATTGGAAATGGTGGTGGCCAAAACGGCGGGGCAGGTGGCAATCCCCAATAAGGTGGGTAAAACCAAAATGGCGGTGGATACACACGTGGTCGAAACGGTGGTGGGTAGCGGTAATATGGGAACATTTAGACTAACCTCCTTACTTATTTTCTACTGTAAAATATGTGGAAGAAAACAAGTTGGTGATAACCAAAATTGGAATAAAGGAGAATGGAAAGCCCAAAAGGATAGATTCCTTTTGGGCTTTCATCACGATAAAGGGTGGCTTATTAATAACCGACGGATGAATGGATGTAACATAAATAATAAAACGAAAAATGAAATCACAACGAAAAGGCTATAAAAACCTGTTACTAATTCATACGTATCATGGCCAAAAAAAGATTGTAAAACATACCAGACAAGTCCTCCGATAAGGACTGGAGTGATGAAGAGTGCTATCGAAGTCATTGCTAGAAGAAATGAACTCATAAACTCACACCTCATTCTTTTGTCTTAGAACATTTAGCATGTCAGAGAGGTGGTGTTGTTATACATGGTGAAAAGAAGGCGGAAAATTTTGAAATGAAAACTCAAGTTGTTTCTTCGTGTTTAAGACGCTGTGCAGCACTGTGGTGCCGTTTCGTTACCGAGTTAGAACCAATTGCATTCCCTAAGCCGAAAATAGGCATATTAACATAGACGCTTTCGTATTTACGAGGAGACACTATATAAGTTTCGTGAAATACTCCAACAGCTGAATTATTTCTGCATCTTTTGTTAAAATTCTTCCAGGCTTTAGCGTGCAACGGCTCTTTCGCATATGCTTGAAGTTGTTCTACTGAGGACCAATATTGGACTGATACTATCGTACGTAAGTTCATTGTAGATTCTAAGGATAAAAAGCCATATTTTTTATTCGCGTATAACTCACGAATCATTCCTGGCATAGCTTTGGCAACCGGCAACCATTTATGGATGGCCCACCATTTGTTAATTCTCATTCCGATAATGAATACAACAACCTCTTCGTTTGGATTAGCCATGAAACGGCCAACTCGAATGTCTTTTCCCATTTACTACTCCTCCTTTTTTTCATGTAATTGAGCAAGGGTTCGTTCACACCATTCAATACAAGCAGACGTTACGTGTTTCCCGTAGTCAATCGTCATCAACCAATAATTTAAATCAGGTGAGTTGCAGCCAAGAATCGATTCTTCAATGGCAAGCAGGGCTTCCCATTTCTCTTTTTGCAGTACCTTATATTGTTCAACTTGAAAAATGACTGTGTCTGTTTTTTGATGACGGCTAAAAAAAAGTTTGAGTAATAGTTCATTTTTTTCGATTGGAAGCTGAGCGGACGATTCATGTAACCATTGTTGCAAAAATTGCTTGCCTTTTTCTGTGATTTCATATTCTTTTTTATCGGGTTTACCTTCTTGTGCTGTAGTTGTGACAGTGGCGAGTTCTTCTTCAACTAATTTCTTTAATGTAGGATAGATTTGTCCATAGCTTATTTTCCAAAAATATGTAAGACTTCGGTCGATCATCTGTTTAATGTCATAACCAGTCTTACATTCTGTTGTTAATAATCCTAATATTGCATATTTTGTGTAATTTTCTTGAGCCATTCTGATCTCCTTTATATATCTAAATGATATATATCTATTTGATATGATTATCATATATTTAAATGAAAAATTTGTAAAGAGAAAATTCATAAAAGTGGAAAGTTAGTGAATGCTAATGAAGAATCGGAAAGAAAGGAGACGGCAAAATGGACAATACAGCAAATAAATCAGGAAAAACGGGTTCCACTGAAAATTCCAAATACACGAATTCAGATTCAGCTCCAAATGAAGGACATGTTAGTGTAAAAAGAGAACGTGCCAAAACATTCAAGAATAAAAAATAAAAAAAAAGCGGGAGCATCTTTCCATTTTAAGTGAAGTGCGTAGCCTTCGCTCTTCTAGAATAAGCGTTCAAAGCTTCACTACTATACCAAAATTTTTATACTTATCTTTTTAAAAAAGCGCAATGGACTTGTACTCGTTGCGCTATTTACATCATTCTATTATGAAACAATTTCAGCTTAGAAACGTAAATAGAGAAATAAACTGAGAGGTGGAGCGTAAATGGTGAAGTTGCTTCTTATAGTTGGTGTAGTTGGGATTATTAATTCTGATATTTTTATTGGAGCTTGGACGGATGGGCAACAACAAAGAGCTAATTTTTATTCGAAAACAGAGGACAATAGTAATTTCGAAATGAAAATAGCACTGATTTCTGGTTTGGTTGGATTAGTATGTTTAGGGATTGCTGCTGGATTAATATATTATTTCTAAACAGAAAAAGGACCTTAGAAAGGTCCTGAATTAGTACTTGTATTATGAGTTCTCATTAATAATATGGGCTAGTTTTCTTTCAGCATCTTGGTACTTGGCTTCAATATTCGTTAAATAATATAATACATCGCTATACGAAGCTTCTTTTCGTAACAGTGAGAATACTGTTGGCTTTTTATGTTTAATAACAGTCATTACTTCTACAGAAGGTAACGGAATTGAGCTTGTTTTCGTTCGTAAAAAGTTTTTCAAAAAAGTTTTGTATAACAAGACCGCTTCTTTTTTGTCAGGTGTTTCTTTTAGCATTTTTTCTAACTTTTTTAACACTTGGACGAGTTCGGTTTCTTTTTTTCTCATCTTTAGCCCTCCTTCTTCAAATGGCCGTATGAAAATAAAAGGAGTTTTTCATAGGCAGCTGGCTGGCATAGGTTTCCCTTTAGCCCCTTTAGTTTTGCGTCCTTTCTTTTCAGAAAGTTTGCCGTTTCTACTATCATTATACTACAAATTGAATTAAATAGGAATATAGTTTTAGGATTAAAGTTGTTGTTCGAATGAAAGCAGCGGCGATTTCTTAAGGACACATAATTCAATAAGTAAAAAAAGGAGCTTCCCCCCCATACTAACTGACATCTGTTCCGCTAAAATCAAGATGACAGTGTTTTCCTGTCCAGTTTTTACGAAATAGCGAGACAGATGTCTGCAACGAAAAAAAGAGCATGAATATCCATACTCTTTCATACCTGTTATTTTATCGGACGAGGTTTTATTGCTCGACCTGATTGAATTAACCATAAATGTTGTAACACCTCAGTAATGGATAACACTAACGCTGTTAACATCGCACCACTTAACATGACGTATGAGGTAGGGAAAAGAATAAGGGATAAGAAAAAAGTAAGAATCGTGATGGCGACAAAGTCCGCCACTGTACTTATCCAAAGCGTTCCTTTTTTCAAAATAAAAAGTTCAATAATATGGGCACTAACGGCAAGAAGAAGCCCAACAACTATCGGCTGAAATAAGTTAGCATAATACACTTGTGGAAAGATGAAAGAGCTCAAAATAACAAATGTAGGAAACACAAACAATTTTACAACGAGTCCAAGCATAGTCATTCCTCCTATATCTCAATACATATATGTATTGTTTACAAATGAAGGGGAATTTATGCAAGAATTACGTGTGCGTTCATCCTGTAATGTAAGAAAGTGTTTTAACATTCATTAAATTCTGATAAAATAAGATGGAATAGATGTTATTAATTCAAGAAAGTGAGAGATCCGTATGGGGCAACAGGAAGATATAATGAAAGCTATTACTTCGCATATGGTGAATCAACATCAGAAGAATGAAAGTCCAGAACAAGGAGAAGAGCACCGACACAATCAGATACTTAAACTTAATCTTGAAATCCACTATAATGGAGATGCGAAACCGTTACTACGTTTGAAAAATGAATAGGATAAAATAAAAACACTGAAAAAGCACTCAAACTTTATCGGTGCTTTTTTATGTTCGCGACTACGGTGTTGATTCTGGTGTAAAGGCGATCAAAAACAGGGAAAAGCCCTTTTTTGATCGCCTTTTTCGCTTATTAAAGCTCCAGTACAAGCTTTAAAAATGTTTTGTAAATCTTTATCGTTGCATTTTTGTTAAACATGATGTTAAATAATTTGTATAACTATTGTATAACTAAAGTATAACGAATTTAGGGGAGTTCAACATGGAAAAAAAGTCAGTCATTATTATTGGTTCTGGGCCAGGAGGTTTATCTACAGCAATGTTGCTTGCGAGTCAAGGTTTTGATGTAAATGTTTATGAAAAACGGTCACAAGTTGGGGGAAGAACGAGTTTAATACAATTGGGAGAGTTTCAATTTGACCGAGGTCCAACGTTTCTAAGCATGCCTCATATTTTAGAAGAATTATTTACAGCGGCTAACCGAAACATGAATGACTATCTTGACTTAATTCAAGTTGATCCGATGTATGATCTCCTATTTGATGATGTTCGTTTTACACCATCAAGCGATCGAGAACAAACCAAAAGACAAATAGATGAATTATTTCCTGAAAGTAGTGAAGGGTATGTCAGGTTTATGGAAGATACTGAAAGGAAAATGGAAAAACTTTTACCACTTTTACAAAATCGCTTTGATTCCATTTTTGATTATGCCCGTTTACGAACATTTCGAGCGTTGCCGTATTTATCATTAGGAAAAACATTATATGACGTCCTCGGTGAGTATTTTGATGACGAACGATTAAAGCTCTCGTTTACGTTTCAATCCAAATATTTAGGAATGTCACCATGGGAATGTCCAGGTGCGTTTAGTATTTTATCCTATATGGAACATAAGTACGGGATTTTTCATCCAAGAGGGGGATTAAATCAAATTCCAAAAGCGCTTGAGAAGGTAACAAAAGAGTATGGTGGTCATGTTCATTTAAATTGTGGTGTTGATAAATTACTAGTTAAAAATAAAAAAGTGGTCGGTGTACTGTTAGAAAATGGGGAACAAGCTTTTGCAGATGAAGTCATCATTAATGCTGATTTTGCCTATGCAATGGAACAGTTACTTTCTAATGATGATGTTAAACGGTTTAAAAAAGAAAAACTAGAAAGAAAAGAGTATTCTTGTTCCACATTTATGATTTACCTTGGAATGAATTCAACCTTTGAGCTACCTCATCATACAGTTTTATTTGCAAATGATTATAAAAGAAATGTAGAAGAGATTATTGATAAAAAAGTGTTGTCCTTAGATCCTTCGATATATGTTCAATATGCACAAGCATCAGATAATACATTGGCTCCAGCGGGAAAGTCTACTTTATATATATTAGCCCCAGTTCCAAATAATTATAGCTTGCTAGATTGGGAGACGAAAAAAGAAGAGTTTCGTAACTTAGTCTTATCCATTGTAGAATCTAAATTAAATCTTTCATTACGAACTTATATCGAAGAAGAGTTGGTCTTCACTCCAATAGACTGGGAATCGTCATTACATGTGTACAAAGGAGCCACGTTTAATTTATCGCATCATCTTCGACAAATGATGTATTTCCGGCCACATAATAAATTTCAAGAACTTGACCATTGTTGGTTAGTTGGTGGTGGAACTCACCCAGGAAGCGGATTGCCGACGATATTTGAATCGGCGAAAATTACGTCCTCTATGATTATAAATAAATATAAAGCAAGGAGAGGGATCCGATGAAAACAGCGATAATTGGTGGGGGGATCGGAGGATTACTTAGCGCTTTATATTCGAGTTTACGAGGAGAAGAAGTGACGATTTTTGAAAAAGAGTCAAAAGTGGGTGGTCGATTATCGTTTATAGAAAAGGATGGTTACCGAGTGGATAAAGGTCCAACGATTGTCCTGTTACCACAAATGATAAAAGATATTCTTGAAGAAGTTGGTATAACCGAGAATCAAGTGGAGTTTATTCAAATTGACCCATTGTATAAAATCAATTATTCTGACGGGTCCTATTTCTTTAAATGGAGTAACATCAATGAACAAATGAAAGAAATTCAACGAATGTTTCCTGGAGAAGAAGAAGGTTTTCCGCGTTATTTAAACGAGATGAAAGAACGATTTTCAAAAGGAAAGCAAGCATTTCTTGATAAGTCATTTGAACGTAAGTCACAATTTTGGACAGTGAAAAACATTCAGACATTGTGGCAGTTACGGGCATATGAAACCGTACAACAACAAATGAAACGTTACTTCCTATCTCCTAAGCTTCAAGAAGCCTTTTCATTTCAGACATTATATATTGGAGGGGCACCTTTCCGCTCTCCTGCGATGTACTCTTTAGTGCCTTATAGTGAGCATGTTCATGGGGTTTGGTATGTGAAAGGTGGTTATGCAAGTTTAATTGAAGTTCTGATCGAAAAGATAAAGGAGCATCCAACGATTTCGATCCGAACGAACACGGAAATCAAAAAAATCATCGTGGAAAAAAATCGTTGCACAGCAATTCAAACAAAGGAAAATGAGGATATTTCCGTTGATCATGTTATCGTAAATGGTGATTTTCCCCTTATGGAACAACTTGTAGAACAGAAAAGCAAGAAGTCTTATATCCCCTCGTCAGGTTGTTTATTAATTTATTTAGGCCTTAACAAAGTTTTTCAAGATACAAATGTACACCAATATTTTATGAGTGATTCATTTAGTGAAAGTATGGAAGATATTTTTGTTTATAAACGATTACCAAAGCACCCTTGCATTTATACTTTTCATCCGTCTGTTTTAGATTCAAGCCTAGCTCCAAAAGGAAAAGGAGTAATGTATATGCTTGTTCCTGTTCCTTCATCAAGTGCAGTGGATTGGAGCAATATTGACTCCTATGTTGACCTTTTGTTAGAAGATGTGGAAAGTCGAGGCTTTCCGCAGTTACGTGAGGCCATTGAATGGAAAGTCATTCGTACACCAGAACAGGCAAAGAAGGAAGGGTTGTATGAAGGTGGAAGTTTCGGCATTGCTCCGACTCTTTTGCAGTCAGGTGTGTTCCGTCCACAATTAAAGCCTTTTCGCTATGAGAATGTATATGCTGTTGGAGCTAGTGTTCATCCAGGTGGTGGAATTCCGATTGTCATGCAAGGAGCCAAATTGCTAAACGAATACAGGAAAGGAAGTGATTCATTTGATGAGCATCGAGCAAGCGTATGAATACTGTAAGCAAATAATAGAAACTCATTCGAAAACTTTTGCAACCGCTTTTTCCATTTTGCCAACACATAAAAGAAAAGCAGTATGGGCGGTTTATGCCTTTTGTAGAACCGTCGATGATATTGTCGATGAAGAAAATGGAACAAGGCAAGAGTTAGAGCAATTCGAAAACGAGTGTCAGCGTTTTTTCAAAGGGGAGTTACTAGAACACCCAATATGGATTGCTTTGGATGATGTGCGAAGACACTTTCTTTTAGATAAACAACCTTTTTTAGATATGATTAAAGGTCAAAAAATGGACTATATGAAGCATCGGTATGAAACACTAGCTGAGCTTGAACATTATTCCTATCATGTCGCTAGTACAGTAGGGTTAATGCTATTACCAATATTAGCCCCACATGAAGAAGAAAAGTTGAAAGAAGGAGCCATTGCATTAGGTTTAGCAATGCAGTTGACGAATATATTACGAGATGTTGGTGAAGACCTTCAAAAAGGAAGGGTGTATCTTCCAAAAGAAATACTTGATGAACATCATTATTCGTATACGGATTTAATGAAGCAGAACATTAATCCTCATTTTATTGCAGTTTGGGAGTCAGTAGCATTGCGTGCGGAAAAATGGTATGAAAAAGCATCTTCAACAATATCCTATTATCCTCCTGATGCAAGAATACCTGTATATGCCTCGTTAACATTCTACCGTGAAATTTTGATGGCGGTAAGAAGAAATGGTTATAACGTATTTGAAACACGAGCGGTATTAACTAAAACAGAGCGGGAGCGTTTGTTACTTCAATTGCATGAGTCATTACATGTAGTAGTATAAAAAAAAGAAGAAGGAGATTTTATCTCTCTTCTTCTTTTTTTTTTAAGATAAGAAACTATAAAAATTTTGGTCTAGCAGCGAAGCCTTGAAAGCTTATTCTAGAAGAGCGAAGGCTGCGCACCTGCGCGTTTCACCCCAAGAAGAGCACTGGGGTTCACTGTCAAAAACGGGAAGGGCTCCGCACTTCGCTTGAAACGAAAAGACGCTCCGCGTTTTTCTTAAATAAGTGCTGCCACATTTTGTCCACTTAACACAACCAGTGGTGAGCCCCCACCAGGATGTGTTGTGCCTCCTGTAAAATATAAATTTGCAATTTCCGTTGATTTATTTTGCGGACGAAAAAATGCTCCTTTAAATGAGTTGGAAGATGGACCATAAAGAGCCCCTTTATATGATAGAAAATCATTTGCAATTTGAGTTTGTGTTATTGTTTTCTCGTATACAATATGAGGTTTTAAGTCAAATCCAAATCTAGCAAGCTTTTTATAAATCGTTTCTTTATACTCATCTTCTGAAAAAGATGCTTCTTCACTAGATAAAGCGGGAGCATTGACTAAAATAAATAAATTATCTCCATTTGGTGATTGAGCTTTTTCCGTATAAGAAGAATTACTAATATAAATAGTAGGATCCTTTGGCAATTGTGCTTGGTTAAATAATTGGTCGAATTCTTTTTTGTAATTCGAACTAAAAAAAACTTGGTGATGAATAAGGCCCTTAAGTCGTTTCCGTAATCCAACTAATAGAACGAATGCTGAAATGGAAGGGGAAATCGACGCAATTTTTTTATTCGAAAAGAAACGGCGATTTTCTTCTTTTACTAATGCAGGGTATGATTTCAAGATATCACCATTTAAAATCATGATATCACCTGGAATAAATTCATCAAATTTTGTCATGACGCCAACAGCTTTTTTATTTTTGATTACAATTTCTTTTATACTGCAATTTGATTTTAATGTTACTCCTAGTTCTTGAGCACGCTTCACAAAACCATTAGCAATTTGTACGTTCCCCCCTTTGGTGAAATAAACGCCTTCGTTTAATTCAAGATGAGCAATCATCGCAAACGTTGCCGGAGCCAAATAGGGTGATGAGCCAATATAGGTGGCATACCGATTAAAAGATTGTTGTAAAAAAGGATGATGAAAATAAGTTTGGTGAAACTTGTCTAGCGATTGAAATGGTTTCACTTTTAAAAAAGCTTTCAGTAAAGACGGACGTGAAAAGCTTTTCCAGGATGTCGATGCTTGCCTAAGAAAATGGGTATTAGATGTTTGGTAAAATTGGCGCACCTTCTGTAAATATTTCGGGTATTGTTCTGCGCTATCATGACAATAATGTTCCATTTGCTCGATCATGTTTTTTTGACTAGTGGACATTGTAAAGGTTGACCTATCAAAAAAATGATTTTTCGTATGGGAAGAGAGTTTATGGAATTGAAAATAATCGTCCGGATTTGCATGTGTTTGCAAAAGGACATCTTGGAAAACATGAGGCATCGTAATCGTATTCGGTCCAAAATCAAACCGATAAGTCTCAAAAGAAAAAGGTTTTAACTTTCCACCGAAATGGTTATTCTTTTCAAATAATGTAACATCATACCCTTTAAAAGCTAATGATATGGCAGCAGAAAGACCTCCTAAGCCACCGCCAATGATGAGGACTGTTTTCATGAGTAATGTCTTCCTTTCCAAGTAAATCCTTTATGAGTAACATAAGCTATCATTGCATGTAAAAGTAAGATAATGAGAAAAAGCGATGAAAATGGCATGAGAAAACTGAGCCAAAACGTTTGTTTTGTTTTCAAATCAACATAAGCACGAATCAACACGACGATACATAACGGAACTAAGAATATATAAGAAGAAGTTAACACGCCGAAACTAGCTAAAAAGAGAGGACTAACAAAAAATAGAAAATACACAACAATGATGAAAGCTCCAAGGAGAAACGATCGACCGATCCCGTTGAAGATATTTTTCAAAAATCCTTCCCATACTTCTCTATTTGTTTCATACATATAACAAGATGCTGTTGTTGTCACATTTGCGAGTAAAACTGAAAACTGATTTTCTTTCATGTTTCTTGTTAATTGGACATCTTCCACAATCTGTTGTTTTACTTGTACATGCCCTCCAATATCTTCATATGACTTACTATGAAAAAACATAAATGCACCATGTGCAGCAGAGAAAAGTGGAACTTTTGTTTGATTGGCTATCATTAATGGCAAATGAAAAAACACAATAAAATGCTGCATAGGGACGAGAAGTTGGCTGAGAAATGATGATGTCGGAAAATGAGGAAATCCTGTAATTAACCGACATTTTCGTTGTTCCATTGTTGAAACACATCTTTCGATTGCTCGTTGATGAAGCCGAACATCAGCATCAATAAAAAAATAGTACTCCCCAGTCGCCTTTTTGCTTAGTTGATGGCAAGCATAAGATTTCCCGATCCAACCTGGAGGTAATGGCTCCCCTTTTATTAGTTGTATCTGTTTTATGGTTTTTCGCTTTTCTTCAATAAGCGCAACGGTTTTGTCTGTTGAATGGTCATCAAGTAAAATGATTTCTACATTTGAATATGTAAGCTTATCAATTGAGTCGAGTAGCCCTTTGATATTTCTTTCCTCATTCCGCAATGGAATAAGGAGAGAAACTCGAGGGTGAGGTTGTGCGATGTTTTCTTCTTTAAGGGTAGGGAGAAAAAGCGAGTTGAAAATAACCCAGACGAAAAAGAAACATAAAACGATAATAAAAACATCAATCATACTTTTTTCTCCTTAAATAAACATTCTTTTAGAGAAGGATAGCCTCCAAGCAACATATCATAATGAGAAGTTGCTTCATGAATAATGGATAGCCTTTGATTATTTAATTGACATGTGATAACTTTTTCAAACCATGAGGTCATCTCTTTTACTGACATGTTTTTTAAATGACGAGAATGAAGAGGGGACCCGATATAAATATAAACATTTGGTTTACGGTTACGGCCAAAAGAATAATAAAATGTAATCGGAATCATTTGCACGTCTTGTTTAAAAGCAAGATGGGCTGCTCCTTTTTTAAACAACAGTGGTCTTTTCTCTAAGTGTTGTTCTTCCCCTTGTGGGAACATCCATAACGTTTTTCTGTTTTGTAGCAATGTTGTAGCATAAGTTAATGATTCTTTTAAATGGTGTAATGACTCGAGTGAAATAGAAAAGGCCCCTAGCTTTCTAAAAAAAGAATATCGCTGTAAGCCAGCTTCACTCATCATGACATAATGGTCACCATTCAACACGGTTTTTGTTAAATGAAAGGAGAGTAAACCATCCCACCAACTACTGTGGTTAACAAGGATTAACGAAGCGTTTGTAAGTGAAATTGGTTCATGTTGATAAAGATAAATTTTATGAAAAGATTTTCTTAATAAATGCAAATTATAAACATGAAACAATGTGGAAAACATCCGAGACTTTTTCGCTTTTAACATACGCTTTTCTTCCTTACACTATAGAAATATAAAACTAGTAATAATGAAGTACAAACAAAAGACAAGCCGACGGCGAACCAAAGCGTTGCAACTGCAGCAATCGTCATAAACATGATGACCATAAGAGCATATAAAAGAACCATCCTAGAAGCCCATGCATGAGAACAAATCGGACGATGAAAAACGAGAAATACAAGGATGATATGTAAGAATAGAGAGATGATAAACCAGTCAACGAAATTCGTTATAGGGATGCCGTAGTATAGACCTGTCCCATCCCATTCCCAATATTGTTTTACCTTGTAAGCAACGGGGTCTAAGATTAAATCCATTACGACAGCAGCAACAGGTGATATGATGAGATATAGTGCTATTTGTTTCCATTTTTGAGTAAACAGGTGTTGGCTAATGGTTTTACCAATCACATGCGTTGTTGCAATTACCATCAACCACGCAAAGCCAATAGTTATAGGAACATCGATGATTTTCGGACCGAAATCAGCATTGTAAAAATAATGTCCAAACAAAATGCCATATGTAACTCCAACCCATTCGGCAAATATCGTTCCTGTTACTACAACAAAGCTTATAAGCAATCCAATGAAATAGCCGTATGATGTAACAAAGAAAATGGCACCTAACAATCCTGTTAACAATAAAAAGACAGTGTTGGCCCATTCTAACCATGGCGGCAGAAGGTCAAACGTTAGTAAAATAAGTCCACAACTATACCAAAAGATAAAAAAGCGAAAAATCAATTGACTAAACATAGCTCACCACCGTTAAATAACTTTTGTATAATGATTGTACAATAAAAATAGAAAGGATGAAACGGATATGTTTGAAAAAATGGTTGTAATGGTCACAGGGGGAGCACAAGGAATCGGAAAAAGTATTGCAGAGCATTATTGTCAACAAGGAGCTCGTGTTGTGATTACAGATATGAATAAAGAAAAAGGGGAGAGTACTGCGACTGAGCTTTTAGTAAATAAAGGGACGTGCACATTTTATCCGCTCGATGTTCGAGAGCCTTCTGAGATTGTTACGGTCATGAAAACAATTGAAGATGACTTTGGTCAATTGGATATTCTTATTAATAATGCTGCTATAAATAAGTGGAAATCTCCGTATGAATTAGATATAGATGAGTGGGATAATGTGTTAAAAACAAATATAACCGGCCCATTTCTTTGTTCTAGAGAAGCGGCAAAACTAATGAAGAAAAGAAAGAAAGGTTCAATTGTTAATATTGCCTCAACACGAGCACTTATGTCAGAACCTCATTCTGAAGCATATGCAGCTTCAAAAGGGGGATTGCTAGCTTTAACGCATGCATTAAGTGCGTCTTTTCAAGAGGATGGGATCCAAGTGAATGCGATAAGCCCAGGATGGATCGAAACAGGAGCATATGAACAAGTACGGGAAGTTGACCACATGCAGCACTTTTCAAATCGAGTCGGACTGCCAAAAGATATAGCTAATGCATGTTTATTTTTAACACATCCAGAAAATCGGTTTGTTAATGGAGAAAATATCGTTATTGATGGAGGGATGACAAGAAAGATGATATATGAGGAATAAAGAGGAAGGACATTAATTGTCCTCCTTCTCCTCTTTATTAAAGTTTTTATCTATAAATTCTTGTTCTTCTTCGGCTGTTAAAAGACCGACTGCTTTTCCAATCGTACCACCTTGAAGTTCCCACACACTATTATGGTCTTTATCTGCTTTGGAAAAATCACCATTTTTCCATCTTACTAAAATATCGTTATATAATTCATAATGGGTGTATTTATCTTTATTATGTTCAACAACTTCTAGCAATCTTTCAATTCTTTCTTGTGTTATTTGTAGGTTATTCCATTTGTGTTCTGCTCTTACTTTTTGATGTGACATATAGTGGATTTTCTTTTGAACGTCATCTTCAGTCATGGAAAACGGGAAAAGCTCCTCTACATCATCGGATGGAACAACATGGACTACAACTGGAATGTCAGCGTCTAGTTCAGATTCATCAACTTCCTCTTCTCCTATTTCCAAATCGTCATTCACAGGTGAGCTTTTGAGGGAATGAAGAAATTGATAGGAAAAATAACCAATAACAACGATAGAAATAACAGCAACAATGGCGGCGAACTTAATCAGTTTATTGTTTTTCACATAGACCTCCTACAATTTTTACAATATGGCAGCTAACATTCTACTAATATATTGTAATTTAGGAAAATATGGGTGTAAAGAGGGAATCACTTTATGGTATAGTTTAATAAACTTTCACTTCGTTCCATCATAAGGTAAACGGAAGTAGATATAATAAAAAGGAGAAATTACATGTTACATATTGTAAAAACACACAAATACGTAGTTATCATTGCAATAATCGCCCTTTTCGTAAACATTGGATTGTTCTTCATTCCAGGGGACGGAAAACATTACTCTTATCCAGAAATGGACAGGGCTGAGGTAAAAGATATGGTAGATCATTTCTTAGATGAAATGAATGTAACCGGTAGTACTACTTTTATGGTGGAATCATCGAATGCAGACATTCGCTTAAGTAAATATTTAGAAAACGAAGTATCGAAAGAAGAGTTTGAAACAATTAAGGATAACATTCCTTTATATACGATGGCTGTTCATATCGGGGAAGGACGTTCTGTCCACATTGATCCCGTTGCAAAACAGATAGTAGGAACAAACAGTTTCGCTTTTCCAATTTTGGATGGAGATGTGGAGGCTTTTGTTCAAGATTTTTTTAATGCTGAATATACGTTACTTGAATCTGAACGTTTTGTACCTGACCAATTAAAACTTGACGCAGGATTTTTAAGTCTCTTTACTGATCATACGCGCTATACTTTTGAAGGTCTATTTCAACTTGGAGAATTACAAGATATTGTGACGGTTGAAGTCGGTACCGATGTAAACGGAACGATGAACATATTAGGTGTGATGCAATCGGCAGAAGTATCGCCACAGTATATGGCTATTGATAAACCTGGAGACTCTTTGATTGACATTTTATTGCAATTAGCGATTGTTGTTTTAATTATTGGAGGGATTGGCATTGCCGTGTTCGTTCATTTTATCGTTCGAGCATGCCAGAAAAAGGTTGCTTTTTGGTTGCCATTAGGGATTACTTTCTATTTAATGGCATTTAGTATGGTGTTCTCGTATGTGTACATGGGGAATTTAGGATGGCTGTCTTTAATCGATTCCCTTATTACTTCTGTTCTTGTCTTGTTTATATTAATGATTACTATTCCAAAAGACACGGCAGATTTACAGAAACGTCCACTGAAACAAAAAGCTTCTTTAATTTTAGATAAAATGAAAATGCCAATTGTCATTGGGTTATGTTTTGCGGTCATCATGAAGCCAATTGCTGATTTGTTTTTCTGGGTTGGTTCGATGTTTGCAGATACTTGGTTTTCACCGGTTACATTTTATGAAATTTACTTAGTAGAAAATATATGGCTTTTGCCTTTCTTTGCTTTATCGATTGGGATTACGGCTGCGATTATGGAAGAAACGGTATTTCGCCGCTATTTAGCATCAGTCATGGACAAAATCCATCCGATTTTTGCCGTTCTTGTTTCTTCCTTTTTATGGGCCGTATTGCATCTTGGCTATGATGTATTTCCTTGGTACTTACGGATTATCGAATTAACGCTAATCATTGGTCCAGTTTTATATTGGATTTACAAACGGTATGGTTTCTTAACTGCAATTTATTGTCATTATTTTTATAATAGCTTACTTACATCTGTAGGTTTACTGTATTTTAAAGTTGATGTAGCAATTGTTGCCATTTTGCTTACCCTTTCTCCATTGTTACTTGTGTTGATAAGAACAAACAAATCTAATATTGGAATGACCCGCGAAGAAAAACAAGAGGCGATATAAATCCATTGGAAATAATTTAACAATAGAGTTTGAGAATCATACTGGAAATTCCCGTCTTTATGCCGATGAAATAAGTAGAATAAAAATATTGGGGATGACTGAATTGAAACAAGTTCGTTGGGGGATAATCGGTTGTGGTGCTGTCACGGAAAAGAAAAGTGGACCAGGCTTTCAAAAAGCAAACCATTCATCACTTGTTGCCGTCATGAGGAGAAATGGAAAATTAGCAGAAGATTATGCGAAGCGTCATCATGTACCAAAATGGTATGATGACGCCAAACAACTTATAGCTGATGAGGAAGTGGATGCGATTTATATTGCGACTCCACCAGCTCATCACTTAGAGTATGTGGAGGAAGCAGCGAAAGTAGGCAAACCAGTTTATGTGGAAAAACCAATGGCTCGTTCGTTTAAAGAATGTGAAATGATGATTGAAGTTTGTGAAGAGGCGAATATCCCGTTATTTGTCGCATATTATCGGCGAAGTTTACCTCGATTCCGAAAAATAAAGGACATCATTGATAGTGGGGTTATTGGTGATATCAATTTTGTTTCTTCTATTCAGTACCGCCCAGCAACTGAAGAGGAAAAAAACAAGGATAACCCACCATGGCGTGTCATCCCAGATATAGCTGGGGGAGGACTTTTTTTTGATTTAGCTAGTCATACATTAGATGTTCTTGATTTTCTACTCGGACCAATTGAACAAGCAACAGGCTTTGCCTCAAACCAAAAAAGGCTTTATGAAGCTGAAGATATTGTATCTGGAACGTATAATTTCACTTCTGGAGCCCATGGCATTGGCACATGGTGTTTTTCTACTTTCGGGCATATGGATAATAATGAGATTGTCGGGACGAAAGGGAAACTTGTTTTCTCCACGTTTGGACATGAACCGATTAAACTAGTGACAGACCGCTATGAGGAAGAATGGACTTTTGAGCGCCCTGAGCATATTCAACAACCACATATTCAATCTATTGTTGATGAATTGCTAGGTCATGGAAAGTGCCCAAGTCATGGAAAATCGGCAGCTAGAACAAACTGGGTAATGGATCAACTAGTAAAAACGTACTATAAATAATGAAAAGGCAGTGGTGGATGCTGTCTTTTTTTGTAGAATTATAGTAGAAAATTAAGAAAATGTCTTTAAAAATAAATAAAAAAATATATAATGAAAGAAATGACAGTAAACGGAGACGTGAATTTATGGACGGGAACAACGATATGGGACACGAATTAGAAATGAAAAAATTACGTCATCGTATAAATCAATTGGAGAAACAACTTAAAATTGAAAAAAATGTAATGACAAAAATACTTGATGAATTGCCAATTAGTATTTTTTTTGAAGATAAAGAAGGACGGGCTCTTTTTACAAATAAGCAAGCTTGTATTGATAATGGTTTATCAAGGGAAGAAATCATCGGAAAAACAGTGTTTGAATATTTTCCTGAACATGTCGCTCAAAAGATCCGGGAAGAAGATTTGAAAATATGGGAAACGAAAGAGCTTGTCACAAAGCAAGAAATAGCGGGTTATAAAGGAGTTCCTACACCTGTATTTACAGGAAAGACCATCATAGAGTTTGATGAAGAAGGCCAACAAGAGCTGTTATTAGGATTTGCTTTAAATATCTCGAAACGAGTCGAAGCAGAGCGCTTGCTTCAACAAAAGGAGAAAAAATTTCGCCATATTGTTAACCACGGTTTAGATTGTTTTCTTTTATTTGATGAGCGTGGTCAAATCAAAGAAGTAAATAAAGCGAGTTTTACAAAACTTGGCTATTCAGAAGATGAATTATTACAGTTAACGATTTATGATATTTTTCCTAATTTACCTGAACGTCTTACTCACTTTATTGAGCAAGAAACGAGTTATCGGCTTGAACATACAATGAAAAGAAAAAACAAAAAAATATTTCCGGTCGATACAAACTTTGGAATTGTGCAATTAGATGAAACAAAGCATTTCTTTGCTCTTTGTCGGGATATTACAGAGCGAAAAGCGGCGGAGCAACAAATTGAACATATGGCTTACCATGATGCTTTAACAAGTCTGCCCAATCGTTGGTTCATTCATGATAAAATTGAAGAAATTGTGACCGGTCGGCAAGATGTGGAATCGGTTGCGCTTCTTTTATTAGACTTGGATCATTTTAAAGTCATTAATGATAGTTTAGGTCACCATAAAGGTGATATATTATTGCAACAAGTATCAGAACGGTTAATGAAGTTTATTCAAAAAGATTATACATTGGCCCGGTTTGGTGGAGATGAGTTTTTATTGTTGATTCCTTCAGGTGAGGAAGAAGCCATTGCATTAAGTGAAAAAATTATCGAAGAAATGGAAAAACCATTTTTTATCGGTGGAAAATCTTTCACGATTACACCGAGTATAGGGATTAGCATTTCACCTGAACATGGAGAAGACTTTACATCTTTAATCCGAAATGCAGACATCGCTATGTATGAATCAAAGGCGCAAGGTCGAAACGGCTACCAAATTTTTAATCCACAATTAAAAAAGTATGCAACTGAACGAATGAACTTAGAAGTTGAGTTACGGCAAGCCTTATTGAATGATGAATTTATTCTTTATTATCAACCGAAAGTAAATTTAAAAACAGGTGAATTTTATGGAATGGAAGCTCTTATTCGCTGGCAACATAAAGAAAAGGGATTAGTGTATCCTGGAGCCTTTATTGAAGTCGCTGAAGAAACGGGCATTATTGTAGATATCGGAGAATGGGTTCTTCGAGAAGCTTGTCGTCAATGTAAAAGTTGGCATGATGAAGGGTTAACCCATTTATCTGTATCCATCAATATATCGGCCGTTCAGTTTCAAAAGCAAGATTTAGAATCGTTAATTTCTGAAGTGTTAGAAGAAACTGGACTCTCACCTGAAGCGATTCAGCTGGAGTTAACAGAAAGTACGGTAATGAAACAGCCAATTGAAGCAGCCAATACATTACGTAATTTAAAAAAATTAGGGATCTCTATTTCGATTGATGATTTCGGAACTGGATTCTCTTCTTTAAGTTATCTGAAACACTTTCCAATTGATACGTTGAAAATAGACAGGACATTTATTACATATTCTGACTCGGATGAAGCAAATGCTGCGATTGCCATTGCCGTCATTACGCTTGCACACAGTTTAAACTTGAATGTTGTGGCAGAAGGAGTAGAAAATAAAGCACAGCTTGAATTTTTAAAATCAGGAGAGTGTGATTGCGTACAAGGATTTTATATCAGTTATCCTCTTGAAAAAGATGCTGCAACAGCTTTACTCAAAACGACGAAGCGTCTTGAAACAATATAAAAACTGGACGAATGATGGCTTTTTCTAACGGACATACGTTCCGCTATTTTAATGAAAAGTAACGTTTTACTAAGGCGAATGGACACTGGTTCCGTTATCGTTACAAATGGAATGGCTTTTAATACTTGAATAGGTAAATAACGGAACATCAGTCCGATAGAATTTTAAAATAGCACATTTTTCATGAAATAGCGGACTGTATGTCCGTTATACCGGTACAAACAAAAGAACCGCCCTCATATAATGAGGGCGGTTCTTTTGTTTGTCAACTAAGTCTATTCTACAATAATTGTTTCTTTTGCACTAGCTTCGTGATTTGAATCCGTTAAAAATAAATGGATGGTATAGGAACCACTATCTAAACCAGCAATCGTATATTGATATTCCAATTCTTCTCCTACAGACAATGTTACCGTTTCAATTGCCATCGTCGCCATAATATCATCGGAGTATTGAACGACTTTTTCTCCTTTTTCATTATAAATAATGTAATCAGCTGTTAATCCACTCGGAAATGTAAGTTCAAGCTCATTTCCACTTTCATTTTTCACTTTATAGTCGACGATAAAATGATTATTTTCCTCATGAATTGTAACGTTTGTAGAAAGGTCCTCATTTCCTTCAAGTTCAACATCAGGAACAGGTTCTAACGTTTTATTTGTATGTTCTTTTTCTTGTATGTCGCCAGTGCTTTGACCTGCAGTCCCACAACCTGTAATGGATACCGAGACAATAATAAGAGTTAGAATAAATATGTTTAATTTTTTCAAGTGAAACCCTCCTTTTATTCTTTTAGTCGTTCATCGGACAAAAAGGTTTCAATTAATTTAAAAATAAGTACAAGAGAGATTATAACATGAGAAGAATAAAGATAGCAGCGGTAAAATTTAGATGTGTTAGAAGATGATATGAAAAAATACTATACAGTTAAAGACAAGGTTGTGTATACTTATACTAGCAAGGAATGAATAGTCATTCAGTTTAGGTTGAGGGGGAGAGAATGTTGAGTCATAATGATGTAGTAGTTGTAAGCGCTGTCAGAACAGCGATAGGAAATTTTGCTGGAAGTTTAAAAAATATTAAAGCGACAGAGCTTGGGGCTATAGTAATTAAAGAAGTTATAGAAAGAGCAAAAATAAAAAAAGAAGAAGTAGATGAAGTTATTTTTGGTAATGTATTGCAAGCAGGATTAGGACAAAATCCAGCACGTCAAGCAGCGATTCTAGCTGAATTACCGAATGAGATACCAGCGATGACGATAAACAAAGTATGTGGGTCAGGGTTGAAGTCTATTCATTTAGCGGCACAATCGATTCAATTAGGTGAAGCGGATGTCGTAATTGCAGGTGGAATGGAAAACATGAGTCAAGCCCCATATTTGCAAATGAATGCAAGAGAAGGCTTTCGCATGGGAAATCAAACGATTATTGACAGTATGATAACCGATGGGCTATGGTGTGCGTTTAATGATTACCATATGGGAATAACGGCTGAAAATATTAGTGAGAAATTTGCAATTTCGCGGCAAAAGCAAGATGCATTTGCGAGTTGGAGTCAAGAAAAAGCCGCAAAGGCAATAGAAGAAAATCGGTTTGCTTCAGAAATTGTTCCTGTTTCGATTCCACAACGAAAAGGGGAACCAATCATCTTTGATCAAGATGAATATGTAAAATCAGGAACGAGTGAAGATAAATTAGCGAAACTACGACCAGCCTTTAAAAAAGAAGGTACCGTGACAGCTGGAAATGCATCTGGCTTAAACGATGGCGCTGCCGCTGTGTTACTCATGAGCAGAAAAAAAGCAGAACAATTGAACATGACTCCACTTGCCGTTATTAAAGCGAATGCAAGTGCAGGAGTAGACCCAAGTATAATGGGAACAGGTCCAGTCCCAGCAACAAAAAAAGCATTAGAAAAAGCTAATTTAACAATCGATGATATTGATTTAGTGGAAGCCAATGAAGCATTTGCAGCTCAAGCTTTAGCAGTAGGTGCTGAACTAAAGATTGAAAATGATAAATTAAATGTAAATGGTGGTGCGATTGCATTAGGTCATCCAATCGGTGCGAGTGGTACGAGAATTTTTGTTACACTTGTTCATGAAATGAATCGAAGGAATGTAAAATATGGGCTTGCTACGCTTTGTATTGGTGGGGGCCAAGGAATTGCTACCATCGTGGAAAAAGAATAATGGTATAAACAAGTATCCGATAAGGTTTGAAACATCCTTATCGGATTTTTTGTTCTACTTGCAAACGTGGATGAATAGGGTAAGATAGGTTGTCCATTTCGCAAGGAGGGTTACAAATGAAGAAATTAGACGGTCAAGAAATTGTCATTGTTACTTTATTTGTTTGTGTTTTAATAACAAATGTCCTTGTTGTTCTTCTTTAAACCGTTACTGCGGTAAAAAATATCTGAATATTTCCTCAAGTGCATAGCCAATATGGCAAAGCTATGCTATACTTTTATGCAATATTAAAGAAAAGTTTAAAGGTTCACACAATTCAAATAGGAGTTGTCGAAAGTGGGAGGAACGAGAGAAATGGGGCAAGTTTTTTTATATGATACAACGTTGAGAGATGGAACACAGGGGGAAGGTGTTAGTCTCTCAGTCGAAGATAAACTAAAGCTTGCTAAAAAGCTTGATGAGCTTGGAGTTCATTATATTGAGGGTGGCTGGCCAGGTAGTAATCCGAAAGACATGAATTTCTTTACGCTCGCAAAAGAATTACAATTAAAACATGCAAAAGTAACGGCGTTTGGAAGTACTAGACGAATTGGGGTTAAAGCAAGTGAGGATCAGAATTTACAACGAATCATTGAAAGTGGAGTCGAAGCCGTTGCGATATTCGGAAAAACATGGGAATTTCAAGTCACACATGCATTACAAACGACATTAGAAGAAAATTTACGCATGATTTATGATTCTGTTCGCTTTTTAAAAAATGAAGGATTAGAAGTTATCTTTGACGCAGAGCATTTTTTTGATGGCTATAAAAGTAATCCTGACTATGCGTTAAGCGCGATAAAAATAGCAGAAGAAGCTGGGGCTGATTGTGTTACCCTTTGTGATACAAATGGGGGATCTCTTCCTCATGAAGTGTATGAAATTGTAAAACGAGTTGTCAAAGAAGTCACGATTCAAGTTGGGATTCATTGTCATAATGATGGTGAAGTGGCTGTTGCCAATTCAATTGCTGCTGTTCAAGCAGGAGCCTGTCATGTACAAGGGACAATGAATGGTTATGGTGAACGATGTGGAAATGCTAATTTAATCTCAGTTATCCCAAATTTACAATTAAAACTAGGGTATGACTGTATTCAGCTAGACCAAATGAAACAACTGACATCCGTCTCGAAATATTTTCATGAGATTGCTAATCAAACTCCGCAAAGCAATCAACCATTTGTCGGTAAAAGTGCATTTGCTCACAAAGGGGGCATGCATGTTAGTGCGGTTTTAAAACATCCAGAAACATATGAACACTTAAACCCAGTAGAATTAGGGAATCAACGACGAGTGCTTGTTTCGGAATTATCTGGACAAAGTAATGTACTTTTCAAGGCGAAAGAGTGGAACATTGATTTAAATAAAAACAATCCAGCCACAAAACATATCATTGAAGAAATAAAAGAAAAAGAGCATCAAGGATATCAATATGAAGCAGCAGAAGCATCGTTTGAATTATTGGTAAAAAAAGGGTTAGGACAGTGGGATGAATTTTTTAAAGTGAATCATTTTAAGTTATTTATTGAAAATAACGGAGGAGAACATTTTAAAACAGAAGCTGTCGTAAAGGTTTGTATTAATGGAGAAGAAGTATTAACGGTTGCAGAAGGTAATGGTCCTGTGAATGCTCTTGATCATGCTTTGCGGAAAGGGATTATGCAATTTTTTCCTAACATTCAAAAGATGTATTTATCGGATTATAAAGTGCGTGTTCTTGATGAGACGAATGCTACAGCTTCGAAAGTTAGGGTGTTGATAGAATCTTCTGATGGCCAAGAGAAATGGAGTACGATTGGTGTGTCAGGAAATGTGATTGAAGCAAGTTGGTTTGCATTAATTGATAGTGTTCGTTATTATTTACAAAAGCTACAAAACGATAACGACATCGTTATTCAAGAGAAAGAATTGTCGAGGACAATTGGAGTGCAAAATCATTAAAATTGTCTAAATATTTCGTTAAAAAACCAACGCTAGTTCTATAGCGTTGGTTTTTCTTAACGGAGGGTGTTTGAATTGAGTGTTATAGGGTTCTATCAGCTGTGTTTGTTTAGTGTGTCATGAAAAGGTGATGTAGTAAGAGATTTTGATTTAATGGACGGTGGCGATCCGATGACACCACCAATGTTTTCCTGTGAAGCCTGTGGAGGAGAAATGTATCCTGAGTATGATAAACGGGTACATGGAGTAGAGTACAGACTTTCAGATTTGCAGGAAACAAAAAAGGACTGAGTGAGGTGGTTTTTCTCACTCAGTTTTTCTTATAAGATAAGAAGTATAAAAATTTTGGTGTAGCAGTGAAGCTTTGAAAGCTTATTCTAGAAGAGCGAAGGCTCCGCACCTGCGCGTTCACCCCAAAAAGAGCACTTGGGGTTCACTTTCAAAAGCGGGCAGGGCTGCGCACTTCGCTTGAAAGAAAAGACGCTCAGCGTTTTTCTTTATCTAAACGATGGGAACACATAAGGATTGTCTGGTTCGTCTACGACTTCAATTCCTTGTAGATGAATGAGAGGGATGCGAAACTCGCCATATGTCGATTCACCTAATGTTCCATTCACCCGGACCCATGTGTCATTTTCATATTCATTCGCATAGTCCGCTTCAACCATTGTCCCAAACACAGCTGCATCTGCGACACAACATGTCATCGCAAAACGGGCAACTACAAGTTGATTATCTTCAAATTCTTCTTCACGGTAGACAAAACCAAGTATTTCCACTTGCTTCCCTAAAAAGTCTGGTAAATACAAATCAAGTACAGTCATAATATCGAGATAGTTTTCGTCTGTAATGATTATCTTTTCTTCCTGTAATAAGTCAGAGCGTAATTCTTCATAAAACTGGTTGTATTCTTCTTCAGTAAAATAATCTTCTGCTTCATAATATTCAGGTTCGTGGTCTTCACCTAAAATCTTTTCTTCTAAATCTCGCATATATTGGTCACTATCTTCTAAAAATGCCTCCGCTCTCGATAATGAGTTTTGTTCTGTTTGAGCAGGGTCATAATCAGTTGGTTTTGTTAAAATTCCACTTCCATATTGGATGCCACGATTGGCTGCAACTGAGCTATCTAATGCCCGGTCTGGTACGACAAAGCCAGCAACGATAGGGATAACAAAGATAGAGTATATTAAAATTTTTGTTATTGGTCTTCCAGTGATGGAATGGTCTTCACCACAATCACAATACTCTTCTTCTTCTTTTTTAGAGCTACGTATAATTTGCAACGCGCCTAAAAATAAAAACACGACTGTTGCAAAATAAATAAATGGCATCATTTTAGGAGCAATATAAAAACGAATATTACCCGTAATGATCATGGCTAACATAAGCAGTGCAAATCCTATGAGAATGATGCCACGAATGTACGTGTGAAAACTTCGGTCCTGGTTTTCCTCGTTCATCCTATTCCCTCCTTATAAAATAAACAGTTGTAAAATCATAACGGCAGCAAAAACAGTACCAGTGACAACGGCGATGAAGCCTAATACGAATTTTGCTTTAAAAAAGGCAAACAGCATAATCGTATTTTTTAAATCAATCATCGGTCCATATACTAAAAACGCAATTAAAGAACCAGTCGAAAACATAGAACCAAATGAAGATGCAACAAAGGCATCGGCTTCTGAACAAAGCGAAAGAAGATAGGCAAAAGCCATCATAACAGCTGTCGAAGACCATTCATTACTTCCAATAGCCACTAAGATGTTACGGTCTAAAAAAGTTTGAATAAAAGCAGCTAGAAACGCTCCAATGATTAAATACTTTCCCATAAGGAAAAATTCATCAGCAGCATGATATAACGTTTGTTTCACCCGGTTTGGTTTTTTATCTAATGGTTTTACTTGTTGAATTAATTCTCTACCCGTTAATTCATTTGTTGTCCATTTTAATTGCTCACTGTTTTTAAATAATAAATACATAAACAAGCCAATAATAATCGCAAGGACAAAAGCTAGTCCCATTCTTGAATATAAAACAACGAGTTGGTTTTGAAAGGCGAAATACGTAGATGCAGCTACAACTGGATTTAATATTGGTGCGGCAACTAAAAATACAACACCAACATGTAGTGGCATTCCTTTTTTAATTAATCGTCTTACAATCGGAACAATCGCACATTCGCAAATGGGGAAAATAGCCCCAAGAATAGCTGCTGGCAAAAGTGCTAAGTACGCATTTTTTGGTAAATAGCGTTGCAGTGATTCTTCGGAAACATAAACTTGAATCAATGCAGAAAAAAAGACCCCTAACAGGATAAAAGGGATGGCTTCAATAACAATCCCTAGAAAAATCGTATTAACATTAACTAAGCTAGCAGGTAAAGTAAACCAGCCATTTTCTTGTTTCAATCCTTCAATATTAAAGAAGAGAAATAGAAAAAAGAAGAGTAAGGCAATTCCAACGATATCTTTACCGATCGAACTGATAGTTTTCTTTATTTTCATGTATATGTGATCTCCCTATCTTTAATGTAAGCTATCTAGTATTCTATCACAAAATAATAGTGGATGTGAAAGACAAATGTTACTATTCCAAAACTAAATCGTCTATTCTTTTAACTGAGAACATATAAATAAGAATAATTCTGATTTGTTGTGAAGACAGATAAATTTAGGTATGATAGAAAAAAAGAATGTAGGAGGCGCAGAATGTCTAGTAAACGAATTCCTGTCTATTTATTAACTGGTTTCTTAGGAAGTGGAAAAACAACAGTATTGCTCCGTATGTTAGAGGAAATGAAACAAAACGGAAAAAAACCAGCTGTCATTTTAAATGAGCTTGGAGAAGTGAATGTTGAAAAAAGTTTGTTTGGTCAACAATCTGTTATGGAACTATTAAATGGATGTATTTGTTGTACGATTCAAGATGATTTAAAAAATGAGCTTTCCGCATTTCTTGAGACCCAGCCTGATATAGATATGATTATTATCGAAGGAACAGGAATTGCAAATCCGAAAGAAGTAGTCGAGGCTTTAACGCATCCTGTTTTATTTGAAAAAGTGGAGCTATACTCGATTATAAGTCTTGTAGATGCGAGTAAATATTTAGAATACCAAAGCTTATTTTCAAGTTCTAAAGAAATACGAACAATATTAAAACAACAAGTATCATCTTGTTCGTTACTTGTCTTAAATAAGCTGGATCTCATAAATGAAAAACTAAAAACAAAGGTTCGTAAAAAACTTTCAGAAACAGTAGAAGAGAACAAAATAATTGAAACATCACATGGGGAAGTTCCGCTGGAGGAATTACTAAAAAAAAGAATGGAAAGTGTAACGGTGTCTGCGCGACACGACCATCACCACCATCACCATCATCATGATACACCGTTGTTTCAAGCTTTAAAAATAGAAGATATTCCAGTGGTGAACAAGACTCTTTTTGAAAAGTGGTTAAAATCATTACCTAACGAAGTTATTAGGGCAAAAGGTGTCATCGATATTGAAAAACAAGGTCGGTTCTCGTTTCAATATTCCTCTGGACAATTTCAACTCCATGGAAATGAAGTACATGATGAAGAAACTTGTATCATTATTATTGGACCATCTTTACATGTAACGAATATTCAACAGTCATTTCAACATCAATTTTCAAAATTACAGTATTAAAATAAACGCCTTTGAGAGTTATATTATATCTCAAAGGCGTTTTGTTTTATTTTGATTTTAAATATCCATGATAGTGTCTGGATTAATAAACAAAGCAACTAAAATCGCGACAACGAAACAATAAATCGCAAAGTATATGAGTTTGCTCTTCTTTAAAAATCCAATTAACCATACAATTCCGATCCAAGAAAAAATAAATGTGGTAATAAAGGATACGATAAGAGCAGGGGCACCAATCGTTGAGAACATTCCCGAACCTAATTCATCGATCGCTAATACAACTGAACCGAGGATAACGGGGATGGATAATAAAAATGAATACCGAACTGCTGTATCACGGTTAAGCCCAGCTAAAAGGGCTGCTACTAATGTTGCCCCTGAACGTGAAATACCTGGGAAGACCGCGAGTGTTTGACCGATACCAACGATAATCGAGTCTAGAAACGTCATTTCCTTTTCAGTTCTCGAACCGTATTTATAAAATCTTTCTATAAAGATTAAAGATACACCTGTAATCGCTAAAGCTCCTGCGATGAAATAAGGAGTTTTCATTGTTTCATCAAAAACATCTTTTAAGATTATACCGAGTCCTCCTGTAAGAATCGTAGCTACGAGAATATAAAGCCCAAAGAAAAAGTGAACTTTGTTTTCTGGTGTCTTTTTTGAGAAAAAGGAGAAAAATCCTTTGATGACATCAAGTAAATCTTTACGAAAATATAAGATAACCGCCAACACCGACGCCATATGTAAATAAATTTCAAATGCTAAGCCGGGAAATGCATAACCAAACACTAATTGTGTGATAACAATATGGGCAGTACTCGATATAGGTAAAAATTCAGTAATTCCTTGAACGAGACCAAATATAAAAGCTTCAAAAATAGACATAATAGACTCCTTTCGCGTTTCAACACTTGCGTTTTCATTCTAGCAAAGAATGGTAATGGAATAAAGAAGTTTTTTAAGTTGAACCTCTTTTTTATTCCATTTATAATGAGATTACAAATAGGAGGGAGTCCTTTTGAATACTCGTAAATTAGTAAGTGGTATTGTTTTAATCATAGCGTTTCTTTTCATTGGTTATTCTGTGTATACAAATGTGATTTCGGATAAAGTTGGTACGGATAAAGGAAATGTCGCCCCTGACTTTACGGCAGAGCGTTGGCCAGCTGAATTAGGTCCCGGTGCCTTGTCTGACTATAAAGGGAATATCGTCGTGTTAAATTTTTGGGCATCATGGTGTGAGCCTTGTCGAGATGAGATGCCAGAGTTAATGGCGTTTCAAGATGATTTTCAAGATGCAGGAGTAGAAGTCGTTGGAGTCAATATGACGAGAACAGAAAGAAGAAAAGTAGATGGGGAAGAGTTTTTGGAGGAAATGAACATTACGTTCCCTTCTTTTTTTGATTATGAAGGTGAGATTTTTAAAGCATATCAACCACAATTTTTTCCAACTACTTATATTCTTAATGAAGATTTATTAATCGAATCGGTTATTCGAGGGGAACTTGACTACGAAATGCTTGAGCATGTTGTTACACCGCTTTTAAACGAATAGTTTTGATTTCTTTTTCTTTATTAGCCTATTGGTTAGAAACCTCTTATCAGTAGGTTTTTTTTGTGGTTTTCTACCTCATCAATCTAGTTTACTTCGGTTAGGAATTAAAATGGTTTTACTTCCGGAATTTAGGGAATAACAGTGTAATGTAATATAATGGATAAAAATAACGGAGAGGAAGCGAACATGTATAAAGAGGTGCCAACAAAAGTAACAGAAATTATATTTGAAGATGAGAAAATTCAACTCGTAAAAACAAGGGATGGCGCGGGGAAGGCGATTTTGTATTTAGACTTTTTACAGAGAGTGTTCGTCGATGATACGATTACAATTAACATTACCGCTACTGCACTAGGTCTTGGTACTGGTGGTTGGGATATTGTCACAAATGTAGAAGGACAAAAAAATATCGAGATTCAGGGTGAAGGACATATTATGAAAGCAAGGTATATGCCCTCTCAACATACGGTATTATCAGTAGAAGCACAAGAAAGTCCTTACCATTCATTATTTGAACAATCTTTTCAGCTTAAGGGCGATTATATTTTATTAGCAGAGTTACATAGTATGCTTCCAATTATTTATAGTATGGTAAAGGTGTTGGATAAGTCCGTTTCAATGGCTATTATTATTAGTGATGAGGCCGCTATCCCACTTCGGATAAGTGAACATATTCGTATATTGCAACAAGATTCAAAAGTGTATACGATTACTTGTGGGCAAGCTTTTGGTGGTGATTATGAAGCCGTTAATATTCAAACTGCCTTACAATTTGCAAAACAACAGCTCCAAACCGATTTCGTTGTTATCTCGTTAGGACCAGGTGTAGTTGGAACTGGTACAAAGTATGGTTTTAGTGGAATGGCATTAGCCGAGTGGGCCAATATTATTGGAGCTTTAAAAGGTACCCCTGTTTGGATTCCAAGAATTTCGTTTGCAGATAAACGGAATCGACATAAAGGAATTAGTCATCATACGCTAACACCGTTATTTGAGTTTACGTATGCAAAAAGTCTTGTACCTATCCCTAACTTTCAAAATGAATGGGACGCTATACTGGATGAACAAATTCAAACGAATTGTGCTGACCATGTGACTTTCGAAAAACATCCAATAACAAAAGTAGAATCACTACTTAAACAAGGGGTAACATCATACCCACTTGAATTGAGTACGATGGGAAGGACAATTGAAACAGATTTTGCGTTTTTTCTCAGTGTTGCCACTGCGGCGTATTGGCTGTTAGAGAAAAAAAGAATAATTTAATGTTGCTTTGGTGAAATCGCAGTTTTCCATTGTTCAATCGTTTTATATTGTTTGGCATATTGTTTTAATATCGCTTGTACTTGCCAAGCTTTACCAACAATTGTAACTCCGTTTGCCGTGACATAAACTTTCACCTTATCGCCTCCTTATTCATGTAATGACAAGCTTGTCGTATGATAGACTTTATGAAGGAGAGAATCTTTTTAGAACTTGGAGGAATGTGAAGATGGATGAACACTTATACGAAAAAACAATAAGCACAACACCGATTTATAAAGGAAGAGTGATTGATTTAGAAATTGATGAAGTTGAGCTTCCGGATGGTAAGACAAGTAAAAGAGAATTAGTCCGCCATCCTGGTGCGGTTGCGATTATTGCTGTGACAACAGAAGGGAAATTAGTCGTCGTTCGGCAATATCGAAAAGCATTAGATCGTGTGATTGTTGAAATTCCAGCAGGGAAATTAGAAATTAATGAAGACCCGTTAGAATGTGCGATGCGTGAACTTGAAGAGGAGACAGGTTATAAGGCTGTGTCATTACAATATGTAACTTCTTTTTATACGTCACCTGGTTTTGCTGATGAAATTGTCCACCTATATTTTACAGATAGCTTACGCCATGGAACATGTCAAACGGATGATGATGAATTTGTCGAGCGGATAGAAATCACGATAGATGAAGCGCTTGAGCTTATCCAAACAAAAGAGATTTATGATGCGAAAACAGCATACGCTGTCCAATATTTACAACTTTTACATATAAACAGGTGAGGGAAGTTGCAAAAAGCATTTGTAGATTTACATATTCATATCGGGCGAACGAAAACAGGAAAAGCTGTAAAAATTACAGGTTCGAAAACATTAACATTACAAAATATTGTTGACTTTGCTTCTTCAGTAAAAGGTTTGCATATGATTGGCGTGATTGACTGTCATGTACCTGAGGTCATTTCTGAAATAGAAGAGGCGATTCAAAACGGGTTTGCTAGAGAGCATGAAGATGGAGGCATTGTTTTTTCCAATAATCTTGTCGTACTTCTCGGGTCAGAAATTGAAGTATATGATGAGCATTCAAGTGGACCTATCCATGTTCTTGTTTATTTGCCTACCATTCATAAAATGAAACAATTTAGTGAGTGGCTTGCATCAAAAATGAAAAATCGAAATTTAAGCTCCCAACGGATTTATGAGAACGGAATTGTTTTACAAGAAAAAGTTAAATCGCTAAAAGGATTATTTATTCCAGCGCATGTTTTTACTCCTTTTAAAAGTGTGTACGGTAAAGGAGTAAAACAGAAAATGTCAGAAGTGTTCCGCCTAGATTTAATAGATGCAGTAGAATTAGGTTTAAGTTCAGATACATCAATGGCAGAACAAATTAATGAGTTATCCGAATTTCCATTTTTAACAAATTCTGATGCGCATTCTCTTGAAAAAATTGCAAGGGAATATCAAGTGATGGCCATGAATGATTTTTCGTTTGCTGAACTTCAAAATGTCTTGCAAGAAAAAAAAGGCTGTCATATTATCGCAAATTACGGGTTAAACCCAAAACTAGGGAAATATTATACGACGAGCTGTGCCAAATGCTATAAACAAAAGTGTGCTGATGTTTGTCATTGTGGACATCGTCAATTTATAAAAGGAGTTTCTGAGAGGATAAAGGAATTAAGAGGGGAGGGAAATAGAAAAGAGCGCCCTCCTTATATCCATCAAATTCCGTTAGAATTTATCCCGAAGTTAGGGCCAAAAACATTACAAGCGCTTCGTGACCATTTTAGAACAGATATGGATATTATACACCACGTATCGAAGAGCCAATTACAAGCTGTTGTCAAAGATAATATTGCCACTTTAATAGATCAAGCTAGACTTGGAAAATTAGTAGTTGAAGAAGGTGGCGCAGGCCGTTACGGAAAGGTGAAACGAGAGGAAGCATAACCATTAGCTTCCTCTATTATTTTCTTCTCTAGTTGCTAATAATTGCTGTCATAGATTTTGGTTTCAGAACATAGATTGGAATATAAGCGTGTTAGGGAGGTAATCCAATCATGAATAGAAATAGGATCGGACAGGCCATAAGTTATCATATCGAAGAAAATCGCTCGATTTATCTTTTTACCATTGTACTTTTTCTTGTTGGAATTGTGTTTGGTGCCATTATTGTTAATAGTTTAAGCTTAACGCAAAAAAATGATTTATATATGTACTTAAATCAATTTTTTGGACAAGTCGAAGAAGGACAAATTGCTCAAGCTTCTACGATGTTTACTCATACATTTTCACACTATGCAAAATATTTTGGGTTAATGTGGATTTTAGGTTTATCTATTATTGGGCTACCGGTTATTTTAATTTTATTATTTTTAAAAGGTGTTGTTGTTGGCTTTACAGTAGGGTTTCTCGTTAATCAAATGGGCATGTCTGGATTTTTACTAGCTTTTGTTTCTGTCATGCCACAAAACTTTATTCTTGTGCCAGCTTTTATTATTGTATCCGTTGCATCAGTCTCCTTTTGTTTAAAGATGATTCGTAATCAATTTGTGAAACGCAGCAATATGCCGATTTTTCCACAATTTTTAAGATATTCGATGCTTATTTTATGTGTAGGGGGCCTATTAGCTGTAGCATCTGCGATTGAGGCCTATGTTTCTCCGGTAGTCATGAGAGTTGTAATATCAAGTTTCATTTAATAAATTTATTTAAAAAATAAGAAAGCATAAAATTTTTGGTCTAGCAGCGAAGCTTTGAAAGCTTATTCAAGAAGAGCGAAGGCTGCGCACCTGCGCGTTTCACCCCAAGAAGAGCACTTGTGGTTCACTGTCAAAAGCGGGCAGGGCTCCGCACTTCGCTGGAAAGAAAAGACGCTCCGCGTTTTTCTTATTTAATAATTATTTTGTTTTGATAATCATTATCATAAGATAATCCCTTTGACACCTTTTTTTAAAATGATTATAATAATGAGAGGAAGTCGAGGGAGGGGCAATATAAAATGGAAAACCGCATTGAGCGCATCAAAAAACAGTTGCACTCACAAAGCTATAAGCTTACCCCGCAACGAGAAGCGACGGTTCAAGTTCTATTAGAGCATGAAGAAGATCATTTAAGTGCCGAGGACGTATACCTCCTTGTCAAAGAAAAAGCACCAGAAATTGGGTTAGCGACTGTCTATCGAACATTGGAATTATTAACAGAATTAAAAGTTGTTGATAAAATAAATTTTGGTGATGGTGTTGCACGGTATGATTTACGACAAGAAGGAGCGGAACATTTCCACCATCATCTTGTTTGTGTTGAATGTGGAGCTGTTGACGAAATCCAAGAAGATTTACTTGGTGATGTCGAAGTTATTGTTGAGCGGGATTGGAACTTTAAAATAAAAGACCACCGATTAACGTTTCATGGGATTTGTTATCGTTGCCACGATAATCAAAAAGAAGAAGAGAAGGAAGAATAAGAACTTTTTCATAAGGAAAAGGTTCTTTTTGCATTTACATATTAAGAAAACATAAGAAATTCTAGTATAGCAGTGAAGTATTGAAAGCTTATTCTAGAGAATCGATAGTTCTAGGTATATTTCAGACCATTTTTGGCATATCTTGTACTAAAGAAATAATAGTACGGGAAATGTTGATTAGGAGGTCTCTTCATGAAGTCGTGGCTTCAATTAGTTGGTAATACAGTGAAAGTGTTTATCGTATTTATGGGATGCACACTTATATTTTATTATGGTATTCTATGGGTAAGTAAAGAATATGAGAGTTATCACCGATATGATGAACCAAAAGGCCGAGCGGTCAAAGTGGTTCAAATGGACGAGCACCAACCTTTACCTGAATGGGTTGAGCGTTTAATGTTTTTCTATCATTTTGGTGAATAGCTCAAATACTAGGAGCGATGGTTATGAACGATCTGATTTCGGATTTTATCCATTACGTCATTGTAGAACGAGGATTGTCAGACAATACGGTTCAGTCGTATAAACGTGATTTAACACAATATCATTTGTACGTAAACGAGGTTGAGCAAATTTCACACGTCAATGATATTGATCGTTCCATTATTTTAAACTACTTATATTTTTTAAAAGATAAAGGACGTGCTGATACCACGATTGCTAGAACGATAGCTTCGATTCGTGCTTTTCATCAATTTTTATTAAGAGAAAAAGCAGCTGACCAAGATCCGTCAGTTCATATTGAAATTCCAAAAACAACAAAGCGTCTACCAAAGGTTCTCTCGCATAGCGAAGTTGAAGCGCTCTTAGAAGCTCCAAATGGTAATGATGACTTTTCTATTCGAAATAAAGCAATGTTAGAGTTGTTATACGCTACCGGAATGCGCGTTTCTGAGCTGTGTCAACTAGAATTAAAGGACGTTCATATATCGATGGGGTTTATTCGTTGTATTGGAAAAGGGAATAAAGAACGCATTATCCCACTTGGTTCACATGCGACTAAAAGTATGAATGACTATTTGGAGCATTCCCGTCCAACGATGCTAAAGAAAAATTCTCACCATAAAGTATTTGTGAATCATACAGGGAAACCTTTATCCCGACAAGGGTTTTGGAAAATTTTAAAAATACTTGCGAAAAAAGCAAAAATTGAAAAAGAATTAACGCCTCATACACTTCGCCATTCTTTTGCGACGCATCTCCTTGAAAATGGAGCTGACTTAAGAGCAGTGCAAGAAATGTTAGGTCATGCTGACATCTCTACAACTCAAATTTATACTCATGTCACAAAAACTCGTTTAAAAGATGTGTACGCCCAGTTTCATCCGCGGGCGTAATTTTTTTGTGAGCTACTTGCTTATTATTTCTTTTCATATTCGGGTATAGTAAAGGCAAGGAGATTGGATAAAGGAGAAGATTGGATGGCAACTCAATTTAAGCGAATATTTGTAATCGTCATGGATTCTGTAGGAATTGGAGAAGCACCAGATGCTGATAAGTTTGGCGATAAAGGGGCAAATACGTTAGGTCATATTGCTGAGGAACGAAATGGATTATATATGCCAACAATGGCGAAACTTGGATTAAGTCACATACGAGAAATACAAGGAGTAGAAAAGGTTGCGACACCTCTTGCTCATTTTGGAAAAATGGCTGAAGCTTCCCACGGAAAAGATACAATGACTGGTCATTGGGAAATTATGGGCTTGTACATAAAAGAACCTTTTCAAACATTTCCGAATGGATTTCCGCCAGATTTAATCAAACAGCTGGAAGAGTATTCTGGACGGAGTATTATCGGAAATAAAGTGGCGAGTGGTACGGAAATACTCGATGAGTTAGGACATCAACATGTGGATTCGGGTAGTTTGATTGTTTATACATCAGCGGATTCAGTGTTGCAAATTGCCGCGCATGAAAAAGTGATTCCACTCGATGAGTTATATGACATATGCAAAAAGGCTCGTGAACTAACAAGAGAAGCGCCTTGTATGGTTGGCAGGATTATTGCCCGTCCATTTGTAGGTGAACAAGGAAAATGGGTAAGAACACCAAACCGTCATGATTATGCGCTAAAACCATTTGAAAGAACAGTAATGAATGATTTGGTGGATGCAGGGTATGACTCACTAGCGATCGGAAAAATTAGCGATATTTTTGATGGGGAAGGAATTTCTGAGTCCATTCGAACGACATCAAATGATGATGGGATGGAGAAATTGATTCAAACGATGAAACGAGATTTTACCGGTATCAGCTTTTTAAATTTAGTTGACTTCGATGCGAAATTTGGTCATCGACGTGATCCGAAAGGGTATGGTGATGCGTTAGAGACATTTGACACTCAACTTCCTGATGTACTAAATAATATGAAGGAATCCGATTTGCTTATCATAACAGCCGATCACGGCAATGATCCTGTCCATCATGGAACAGACCATACAAGAGAATATGTACCGTTACTGGTGTATCACTCCGAGAGTAAACCGGGGAAAAGTTTAGGTGTTCGTTCTACGTTTGCAGACATAGGAGCTACGATATCAGCTAACTTTAATGTAAAAATGCCAAGATACGGTATAAGTTTTTTACAAGAATTATAATAAGGAGTGAGTGTAATGAACGAAAAAGCAATCTCAGAGGCAGTATCTTTTTTACAAAAAAAGATTGAAGTTACACCTCATATTGGCTTTATTTTAGGGTCTGGGTTAGGTGTATTAGCGGACAAAATTGAAAATCCGATTACAGTGCCATATGAAACAATTCCACAATTCCCTGTTTCGACTGTTGAAGGCCATGCTGGACAATTAGTGTTTGGTCAATTAGAAGGCAAACATGTAGTCGCGATGCAAGGAAGATTTCATTTTTATGAAGGATATAGCTTAGATAAGGTAACGTTCCCAGTCAGAGTGATGAAATCTTTAGGGGTTGAAACGATCGTTGTAACGAATGCTGCTGGAGGAGTGAACGAAAAGTATTCTGCTGGAGATTTAATGCTAATTAAGGACCATATTAATAATATGAGCACAAATCCATTGATTGGACGAAATGATGAATCATTTGGTGTTCGTTTCCCTGATATGTCGAATGCGTACTCCCCACGATTGCGGACTCTTGCAAAACAAGTAGCGGACAAATTACATATTTCATTACAAGAAGGTGTGTATGTCGGAAATACTGGTCCCTCATATGAAACACCTGCTGAAATTCGAATGCTCCGTAAACTAGGTGCGGATGCGGTTGGGATGTCGACAGTACCAGAAGTGATTGTTGCTAGGCATGCTGGAATAGAAGTGTTAGGTATATCTTGTATTTCCAATATGGCTGCGGGTATTTTAGATCAACCATTAAGTCATGATGAAGTAATGGAAACTACAGAGCAAGTGAAAGAAGATTTCCTTGCGCTAATTCAAGCGATTGTCAAAGAGATGTAAGGGGGACATAACATATGAAAGAATTAATGACGAAAATTAATGAATCTGCAGGGTTTATAAAAAATAAGATTACAGGTATACCAAAAATCGGCTTAATCTTAGGATCGGGTCTTGGAGAATTAGCTGATGAAATTGAAAATGCGGTAAAAATACCGTATGAAGAAATTCCAAATTTTCCGGTCTCAACAGTTGAAGGTCATGCTGGTCAACTTGTCTTAGGCCAACTCCATGGGAAACAAGTTGTCGCAATGCAAGGTCGCTTTCATTATTATGAAGGCTACACGATGCAAGAAGTGACATTTCCTGTTCGAGTGATGAAACAGTTAGGGGTCGAATTACTTGTTGTTACAAATGCTTGTGGTGGAATGAATAAATCGTTCGCACCAGGAGACCTTATGTTAATTGAAGATCATATTAATATGACAGGTGCAAATCCTTTAATTGGACCGAATAATGAAAATTTAGGACCGCGGTTTCCTGATATGAGTCAAGCGTATACAGTATCAATGAGGGCGTTTGTAGAAGAAACAGCTAAGAAATTAAGTATTAAACTGCAAAAAGGTGTTTATGCAGGTATCACGGGACCTACTTATATGACAGCAGCCGAGTTAATTATGCTCCGGAATATTGGCGGAGATGTTGTTGGGATGTCAACCGTTCCTGAAGTAATTGTTGCTAGTCATAGTAATATGAAAGTTATTGGATTGTCTTGTATAACGGATATGGCAATAGGAGAAGAGTTAGAAGGGATTACTCATGAAGAGGTTGTAGCGGTAGCGAATAAAACAAAACCAACGTTTATTAAACTCGTAAAAGAAATTGTAGCAACAGTGGAATTGTAGAGGGTGTGTGTCAGATGCGAATGGTAGATCTTATCGAGAAGAAGCGGGATGGTTTTCCGTTAGATAAAAGTGAAATTGAATTTGTCATTCAAAAGTATTCGAACGGTGAAATTCCAGATTATCAAATGGCTGCTTTTGCCATGGCTGTTTTTTTCAAAAACATGACAAATGAAGAAAGATCTTATCTTACTTTGGCCATGGCTGAATCGGGAGATAAGATAAACCTTAGTGAAATTGAAGGAATAAAAGTTGATAAACATTCCACTGGTGGCGTTGGTGATAAAACAACAATTGCATTAGCTCCTTTAGTCGCTGCAGTAGGGGTACCAGTTGCTAAAATGTCAGGAAGAGGATTAGGGCATACAGGTGGAACAATTGATAAATTAGAATCGATCCCTGGTTTTCATGTTGAAATTACAAATGAACAGTTTATCCAATTAGTAAATAAAAATAAAATAGCGGTTGTTGGTCAAACTGGAAACCTCGCACCAGCGGATAAAAAGCTTTATAGTCTTCGTGATGTTACGGCAACTGTGAATTCAATCCCATTAATTGCAAGTTCAATTATGAGTAAAAAAATTGCTTCAGGTGCTGATGCAATTGTTCTTGATGTTAAAACTGGAACAGGAGCATTTATGAAGGAGTTAGATCAATCTATAGAGCTAGCTCAAGCCATGGTCGAGATAGGAAATCAACTCGGAAGGCAAACAACAGCGATTATTTCCGATATGAACCAGCCTCTAGGTTATACAATCGGAAATGCCCTTGAAGTAAAAGAAGCAATTGAAATCCTTCGTGGACAAGGCCCTGAAGATCTGAAAGAATTGTGTTTAACATTAGGGAGTCAAATGGTCGTTCTAGCAAAAAAAGCAGAAACCGTTGAAAAAGCAAGGCAGTTATTACAGGAAGCGATTATATCTGGAGAAGCAATAAAGAAATTAAAACAATTCATTGTCGCTCAAGGTGGAGATGGAACTGTAGTAGATGATCCTGAAAAGCTTCCAATTGCACCATTTGAAATCGAAGTTGATGCAGATGAATCAGGATATGTTTCTGAAATTGTGGCAGATAAAATTGGGAAAGCTGCTATGGTTTTAGGGGCTGGTCGAGCAACAAAAGAGTCAACGATTGATTTGGCCGTTGGGATTACACTTAAAAAGAAAATTGGAGATGCAGTAACTGTTGGTGAAACGGTGGCGGTGTTGCATGCGAATTCTGAGAATGTCGACCGAGTTATCGAAATGGTGCAAGGTTCATTTACAATTATAAAAGACACAGTCCAAAAAAATAAATTAATCTATAATATCTTTTCTTAAGTAATAAAGTGGAATGCTCCAAGTTTGATTTGGAGCATTTTTTTATTTTTCTAAAATAAGTTTAGGACAAAAAGGTGTGAGGGAATCATTACAACGTAAGAGAAAAAATATCATACCATTGATAACTGTAAAAATACCAAAAAGTGGACTTGTAAAAGAGGTTGTAATCGTAATTTTAACATGTTATATTATTTCTTGTCGCTAAAAACGGCACACGATAATGAAGGAAAACATTTTACAAACGTTCTCGTTTATTTCCAGTAATTTGATATTGAAATAAGAACAGAAATGATGGTAAGATAGTTTTTGTCGCTACAAGCGAACCTCACTTTTAACACAATTCAAACGATGAGTTGATGGTATTTACCAAAAATTAGTTGTTGTCATGAGTGTTAAAAAGATGGTATGATATTATTCTGTCGCTTTTTGACAGCCGGTGTCTGACACCGCAAATAGCTCTTTGAAAACTGAACAGAAAAAAGCCAAGCGAATGAAATGAAATGAATTATTTTTGAGCTATATCAAACACTTTTATGGAGAGTTTGATCCTGGCTCAGGACGAACGCTGGCGGCGTGCCTAATACATGCAAGTCGAGCGGACTTCATGAGAGAACTTGTTCTCTTTTGATGTTAGCGGCGGACGGGTGAGTAACACGTGGGCAACCTGCCCTGTAGACTGGGATAACATCGAGAAATCGGTGCTAATACCGGATAATAGATGGAATTGCATAATTCCATTTTAAAAGATGGCTCCGGCTATCACTACAGGATGGGCCCGCGGCGCATTAGCTAGT
>NZ_JHYI01000006.1 GCF_000621445.1 Alkalihalobacillus bogoriensis ATCC BAA-922
TGTAGATCGGTAAAAATCTTTGTCCACTCCCCAATCCCTCTCAATCCCTTCTCCCCCAAGCCTTCCCCCCACTTTTACCACACTCTTACAGGTAAAAATGTTTGTCCAGAATAGAAAAGATAAGGGGACAGGAATTAGGGTTTTGAGCGATGAAAAAAGGTAAAAATGTTTGTCCGTAGTAGAGGTAAGGATTAAGGAATTAGGGTAAATGGCTGAATGAAAAAAAGAGCCAATGTCAGTGTTATCAACACTTTCAAAGACTCCTTCATGCTTTTTCTCTACCCCTTATCCCTTTCACCTTAAAAATACTTTGGACAGAGTTTTTTACCCTTGGACAAGGTTTTTTACCTGCGGACAGAGTTTTTTTGGGGGGTTCAATTTAAATCAAAATGCTTCCCGTTTACTTCATACACTACCCATTCTGCGACATTTGTTGCATAATCAGCTATCCGTTCAATATATCTACCTAAAAATGCAAGTTGTGTTGTTTGTTCGGCTCGTAATTCTTCTGTTCCTAAGTTCATAATGTCACGTATATATTGACCGTACATTTGATCAACTTTGTCGTCTAACATCGCAATTCGCTGTGCCACTAATATATCACTAGTCATATAAGCGTTTAAAGACGTTTCTAACATATTGCAAGCAATATCAGCCATCTCTAATAAAATGTCTCTTTGGCCTGGTAAATAATTTGTATCAATTCGTTTTGAAACTTTAGCCATATCAACGGCTAAGTCACCAATCCGTTCTAAATCACTTGATATTTTTAAGGCAACGATTAATTTCCTTAAGTCTCCAGCCACAGGTTGCTGCTTGGCTATCATTAACACAACCTCATCATTGATCGCTAACTCCATTTGATTAATCTCTATATCACCCTGTATGACTTTTTCTATTTTCATAGCGTTTCCTTGTTGGAACGCTTCTATAGCAAGAGATAGAGACTGTTTAACTTGCTGACCCATCTTTTGTATTTCTTGCTTAACCTCAACTAGTTGGTGAGTGAAATTTCCTCTAATTTCCATTCGCATAATCCTTCTCTCTACCCAAAACGGCCTGTTACATAATCTTCAGTTCTTTTGTCTGCTGGATTAGAAAAGATGACATCCGTTTTATCATATTCTACCGTTTCTCCATTTAAGAAGAAGGCCGTCTTATCAGAGATTCGAGCGGCTTGTTGCATATTATGAGTGACAATAATGATTGAATAATCATTTCTTAATTGCTGGATTAATTCCTCAACTTTTAACGTTGATTTAGGATCTAACGCAGAAGTAGGTTCATCCATTAAAATGACGTCTGGTTCAATGGCAAGACAACGAGCAATACATAATCTTTGTTGTTGACCACCTGAAAGTCCATAAGCATTTTCGTTTAAACGGTCTTTTACTTCATCCCAAATATAAGCACCACGTAAGCTTTTTTCTACAATTTGATTGAGGATTTTTTTGTTTCGAATTCCATGAATTCTTGGTCCGTATGCAATATTATCATAAATAGATTTAGGGAATGGGTTTGGCTTTTGAAACACCATACCGACTTTCGTTCTTAAATCTTCGACTTGATATGATTTTCCTAAAATGTTTTCACCACGATAAGAAATATTACCGGAAATTTTAACATTTGGAATAAGCTCAACCATGCGGTTTAACGTTTTTATATAAGTAGATTTTCCACAACCTGAAGGACCAATAATTGCAGTTACTTCATTTTCATAGACCGATAGATTAATATTTTTTAAGGCCTGATCTTTGCCATACCATAAGTTTAACCCTTTTGTATCATATACAACCTTGCCTTCTGTTTGAACAGATTCCACCGTGTCTACCTTTTCATTCTTATTTTCATTCACTGAAACTAATGCCATTGTTGTTTCCTCCCCTTTAAAAATAAATTAATATCTTCGTTGAAACTTGTTTCTGATAATAATTGCAACTGAGTTCATTAAAAATAAAACAATTAATAAAACAACAATCGTTGCAGCTGCTAAATTCGCATATTCCGCTACTAACACTGAATCTATTGTCCAGTAGTAAATTTGCATTGGTAATATTGTAAATCTGTCCATAATCCCCCCAGGAAAAGGAACAAGTAAAGCTGGTATTCCAATAACAACAAGCGGAGCTGTTTCACCTATTGCACGAGATAAAGATAAAATGAGCCCTGTTAAAATACCTGGTAAAGCTGCAGGTAATACAACATTTTTTATCGTTTGCCATTTTGTTGCTCCCATAGCGTAAGACGCTTCACTTAAGTGTTGTGGAACCGAACGAAGAGCTTCTTGGCTGGCAACAACCACGATAGGAAGAACTAATAAAGACATTGTAAGTCCACCAGCAAGAACAATGTTACCTAAATCCATTGCTCGAACAAAGATAGTAAGACCTAAAATTCCAAAAACGATGGAAGGTACTCCCGCTAAATTTCGAATATTCGTTTGAATAAAAGAATGAATTTTTCCCCTTTTTGCATAAGCTTCTAAATAAATCGCTGTACCAACACCGATTAGCATCGTTACAGGAGCAACAACGGCCATTAACCAAAGAGTTCCAAGAATAGCTCCCATAATACCCGCTCTATCAGCATTGGTTGAAAGTCTACCAGTCAGAAAATCATAGTCAATCCATCCTATACTTTGAGAAAAAACTCTTGCTATTAATACTGCCAATACAATTACGCCAAATGTAGTCGATAGGAAAAATATTGTTTTTGCAATATTATTTCGTAGTAATCGTGTATTCATTTTTTTCTGGACTTGCACACTGTCTACATATTTCATTTTAATATTCCTCCCTAAATCTACGAGAAATATATTGAGCTAGTAAATTCATGACGAGAGTAAAAACAAATAATGTCATAGCAACAGCATATAAGCTGTAATATATAGTCGAACCAGCAGGAGCATCTCCCCCGGTGACTTCAACAATATATGCAGTCATCGTTTGCATAGATTGTGTAATATCAAAAGTAAAGTTTTTCGTACTACCACTAGCAATTGTTACGATCATTGTTTCACCAATTGCCCGTGATATTCCAAGTACAAAAGAAGCAATAATTCCAGACATAGCAGCAGGTATAATAACCTTTCCTGTTACCTCTAGTTTTGTTGAGCCTAAAGCTAACGCTCCTTCTCGCATTGAATTCGGTACCGAACTCATTGCATCTTCAGATAAAGACGCTACCATAGGAATAATCATAATACCCATTACAATTCCCGGGCTTAATATATTTGTAGCCTCTAACCCTGGGATAAACTGTCGTAATAATGGTGTTACAAATGTGAATGCAAAAAAACCATAAACAATCGTTGGGATTCCTGCTAGCACTTCTAAAATCGGCTTTAATAAACGTCGAACTTTGTCTGATGCGTATTCACTAAGAAATATCGCAGTCATTAATCCTATCGGAATCGCAACTACCATTGCAATTAATGATGATAGTATCGTTCCCATTAGTAACGGTAACACTCCAAACTGCGGCTCTTGACTTAAAGGTTTTAATACTGTACCCGTATAGAAGTCTAAAATCGGCACTCTTTGAAAAAATTCAATTGTTTCAGTAAATAATGTATATAAAATTCCGACTGTAGTTAAAACAGATATTGTTGCGATAAACAATAATACTTTTGGGATAATTTTTTCGATAATTGCGTTAATGCTTCTGGAACTTTTATTTTTCGAAACCATTTCGCGAACGTTTAACGTATTCCCCTTATTTTCAATGCCCTTTTCCATAAAATGGACCCCTTTCAGACCTTGTAACATTTTTCAATTAAATAAGTGAAAATGAACAGAAGATGAGAACTTAACGGAACAGCTCTCATCTTCACATTTATTTGTTTTACTTTAATCCTTCTAAAAATTGAACATTTTCTTGAATTTCTGCATCTGGTAATGGAGCAAATCCAGTTTCACCAGCAAAAGTATTTACATTGTTAACCGCATATAATGCAAAATCTAAAACTTGAGGCTTTTCTTTTGCCATACCAACATTTAAATATGTGAATACTGGACGAGTAAATGGAGCGTAATCAGCATCTTCACCAATTGTTTCTAATGTTGGCTCAACTGCACCTTCACCGAAATCTACATGAACAGCTTGTAATTTATCTGTGTTGTTAACATAGTAACCAAATCCGAAAAATGCGATTCCATTTTTATCTTCTGAAACTAAGTTTACTAGAGTGGAATATTCTTGTTGAAGATTTACTGTATCAACTAAATCTTCTTTTTCTAGAATCTTTTCATAGAAAAATTCGTATGTTCCATGGTTTTCATTTGGTCCCATTGGTTTGATTTCCTCGTCTGGAAACTCCGGACGAATATCAGACCATTTTGTAACTCCACCATCATGTTTGAAAATACTAATTAATTCTTCTTTTGTTAATTCAGTAGCCCAATCATTTTCTTTGTTAATAACAAAAGTTAAACCATCTAAAGCTACTTTAATTTCTTTAACGTCTAAACCAAGCGCATCTACTTCCGCTTGTTCTTCTTCCTTTATAGTACGAGAAGCATTGTTAAAATCTGTTCCGTTTTCAACTAGGAATTTACCGAAACCAGCACTTGTACCTGCACGACTTACTTCTACTGATACATTTTGTTGTTCTGTAGCCATGTACTCGTCAGCAATTGCTGCCATTAATGGGAATACAGTTCCCGAACCATCGATTACAACACTACCTTCTAAATCCCCTGTTGCTTCTTCAGCAGGCTCTTCTTCTGTTGCATCATCCGTTTTTTCTGTTTGTTCAGTGTCAGTGTCACCAGTTGTGTCACTATTTACTGGCTCATCTCCAGAACCACACGCTGCTAAAAATGCCATCAATGCTGCCATTACTAATAACAATAAAAGCTTCTTCACTTAATTGTCCTCCCTTTTCTACGAGAAAAATGATATTGTGTAGAGTGGTTTTTTGTCAGTTATTGTCCCTCTCACAATTGCTAGTATAGTAGGCGAATATTAAGGTGGTGTGTTGCGTTTGTAAATATTTTGTAAACAAGTCTTTAATAACATTAAGAGTGTAACAGTTCAACGTAATAATTGAACCCTTTTTGTAATCGCTTTCTACAAATAAAACCTTTATACTACGAGATTTGAACATTTATTATTTCTTTTTCCGATTGTAAATATATTGAATTTATACATTTATTTCTCACTAAAAAAAATAAAGTATATCTATCAATTAACGGACGTATTAAAAGTAATCATATGGGGGTTAACTCTTTAGAGGGGAGGGCTCCAACTTTGGACAACTGTCCATTACTCGTTGCTAGAAGTGATGATAAAAGTAGAAACAGCTGTCCAAACGAAAGAGTGATTTTCGATTTGTTATATTAAGTAAAGGACCAACCTTTAGATGCTAACTCAACTTGTCCATCATAACTTTCTTTCACTTCAGTAAGTAACGAAGCTCGCTCACCAAAATGTGGTAAATGGGTAAGCAATACATGTTTTGCTCTTGCTGTTTTTGCAAGTATGCCAACATCTTGACTATTCATGTGTCCACCAACTGTTTCTTGATTTTTATAAAAACTACACTCAGTAATTAACAAATCACACTCTTGTGCAAATGAAGCGAGCCCGGAGAAATAACTTGTATCTGCTGTATACACGAATTCTTTTTTCCCGTTCGTAATCCTCATCGCATAACAAGGAGCCGGATGGTTTGTCTTCAAAAAGGAGATGGAAAACGGACCTATTTGTAAAGGTGTGTTTGATTCGTAAGCGATTGCTTTGACATATGGTTCATACGCTAATGTATCAAAACGTTTATCGTCCTTATGACCATAAATGAACAGCGGTATAGAAGCTCGACCAAGCTTTGTTTCAATTAACCTTGCATAATGCAGAACACCGATGTCGGCAATATGGTCTTGGTGGTAATGAGAAACAACGACAGCATTTAACTTTTGAAGAGGACAATATCGTTGAAGATGACTTAATACACCACTGCCACAATCAAGCAAAAGAGAAAAGTCATCTTGTTGAATTAAATAACCTGATGTTGCTCCCTCTCGTTCCGGATAACCATGCCAGCAACCAATCACGGTAAGTTTCATATATGTACCTTCTTTCTTCTTGAAATCATGCTGCACAAGTTACATGACAAGCGAGAGTAGATGCCGTAACGGACATCTGTTCCGCTATTCTATCATTTTTCATATAAAATCCAATTCGTTCGGACATCTGTTCCATTATATCAGCGAAAAGAAAGGATATTTTTGAAAAGATGGCAAAATAGAGGAACATATGTCCGAACACCTTTGAAAAAAGCTCGTTTTCACGTAAATAACGGAACAGGTATCCGCTAAGCTCGAGACAAACTCCACTTTCCGCATTTCGCGCCTTTTAAACATAAAAAATACCCTTGCCCAATGGACAAGAGTATTATTTCTTATTGTGCAGCAGGATATACACTTACTTGTTTGCGGTCGCGACCAACGCGTTCAAACTTAACAACGCCGTCTACTTTCGCAAATAAAGTGTCATCTCCACCTTTACCTACGTTCACTCCAGGATAAATACGAGTACCACGTTGACGAACAAGGATTGAACCACCTGTTACCGTTTGGCCATCCGCACGTTTTGTACCAAGACGTTTCGAAATCGAATCACGTCCGTTTTTCGTACTACCTACCCCTTTTTTCGAAGCGAAAAATTGAAGGTTCATTTTTAGCATGAGATTCACCTCCTATAATTCTGTAATTGTAATATGTTCACCATATTCTTCTTCCATCGATCGAAGAGCAACAACCATACCTTCTAGTAAAAGTTGTACTTTCTCATACGTCTTCTCATGTAACTGAGTGGGGACGATACAGCGGAGAAAGCCACCATCATCTTTCATCTCGACTTCAAGCTCTGTGTTCAATAAGGTAGCAATCGCATTGACTGCTCCAAATGTAACCGCAGAAGCTCCAGCACAAACGATGTCAGATCCATAAGGTCCAGCATTTGCATGCCCTTCCATTGAAAAAGAAGCAATTTCTTTTGTATCAAGTCGTTTTACTTGAACAATAATCATCGTGATTAGCCGTTAATCTTCTCGATAACAACTTTAGTATAAGGTTGACGATGACCTTGCTTACGACGGTAGTTTTTCTTTGCTTTCATTTTGTAAACGATGATTTTTTTCGCACGACCTTGTTTTTCAACTTTCGCCGTTACTGTTGCTCCTTCAACATATGGAGCTCCAACTTTCACATCGTTTCCACCAACTAGAAGAACTTTATCGAAGTTCACTTGGTCGCCTTCATTTGCATCCAATTTTTCGATGTAGATTTCTTGTCCTTCTTCAACTTTAACTTGTTTCCCACCAGTTTCAATAATTGCGTACATTCTCTGCACCTCCTCAGTATACTCAGACTCGCCAAATGCTAGGTAAGACAAACGTCTTTTTAAACCCGCTTTGTGCGGTTGTAGTTCTTTGGGAGATATCCAAACAACTAACAAAAGACATCATACCATATTTTTAAAATCCCTGTCAATGCTTATTGTACATGAGGTTGAGCGCTTTTTCTTTTACTTCTTCATTCGTCCCCATATGCCGAATCGCAAAATCATGTTCTCCCATTTTATCATTTGGCACTAAATGAATCTGATACCCTAATGACTGCTCTAGCCAAAGAAGATGCTCATTTTTTTCTCCACGAATGACGCGATCCACTTGTGGTGGTAATTCCACTAACATCGCTTCCTCATCCATGTTCCGATATTCAAACAATGTCCGCTCAATACGATAAGCCTGGGCTTCATTGGATAAAACCGTCCCCTTCCCTGCACAAGTAGGACATGGCTTTGATAAGCTATCATGCAAGTTTTGTCTGATTTTTTTCCTTGTCATTTCTACTAACCCAAGACCTGTTAGCCCCATCACATTTGTTTTCGTTCGATCTTGCTGTAACGCTTTTGTAAACGCATGTAACACCTGTCTCTTATCATCCTCATCACGCATATCGATAAAATCAATGATGATAATACCAGAAATATCTCGAAGTCGCAGTTGCCGCGCAATTTCTTTTGCTGCTTCGATATTTGTCCGTCTTACCGTATCTTGCAAATTGCTTTTGCCCGTAAACTTACCTGTATTCACATCAATGACCGTTAATGCTTCTGTTTGGTCAATCATAATATAAGCTCCATTTTTTAACCATACTTGACGACGCAATGCTTTTTCTAGCTCTTTTTCAATCCCATATTTTGAGAAAATATTTTCTTTTTCCCGGTAATAAACCAATTCTGTTTCGAGATGACGGTAAGGTTCTAGCAATTCTTTTAATCGTTCATAATCTTTTTTACTATCAATGATAATTTCTGAAACATCGTCAAAGGAAAAGTCTCTTACAATACGCTCGAGTAATCCAGTATCTTGATGAATTAATGCTGGTGGTGGAAGCGTCTTTCCTTCTTTCCAAATGTCTAGCCAAAACTTCCGTAAAAATTGAAGGTCTTCATTAATCGTTTCTTCATTAAGACCTTCACAAACGGTGCGAATAATCATTCCTTCTTGGCCTTCTAAGAGAGAGTCACCTATTTTCCGGAGACGCTCCCGTTCTTCTTCTGATTTCATCCTTCTTGACACGCCTACATATCCACCTTGTGGCATATACACAATATATCGACCTGGAAAAGAAACCACTCCAGTTAATCTCGGGCCTTTCGTACCAAAACCTTCCTTTGTGACTTGAACAAGTAATTCTTCCCCTTTAGAAACAAACTCAGAAATACTTTTCTTTTTTTTCACTTCTTCTTCCTCTTCTGATAAATGGAAAGAAAGAAGGTCATCCCGGTAAAGAAACCCATTTTTATCACGCCCTATATTAACAAATGCAGCCTGCATACCAGGCAATACATTGACAACTCTTCCTTTATACACATTCGCTACTACACGATCTTCAACTGACCGTTCAATTAATAGTTCCACGACCCGATCATGTTCCAAAATCGCTGCTCTTCGTTCAGTAGTCGCCATATTAAAAACTATTCTTTTCAAAATCTTATCTCACCGCTTTCAACACTCTATTCCTCCATCATACCATGAACTTGTCTTTATTTTACGCAAAACATGGTGATACCAAACGATTTTCTTTTGACTTTATCCGACTTTTTTCCTTTTTTTAACCAAATTCCGACAAAATAAATTGATAATTTCTCAACAAAACGTTAATATTATCTTAACGAAACTTAATACTTTGGGGGTATTTATGAGCACAGAGCCATGTGTTTACGTTATTGAAGAAGAACCTGCCCATTCAATGCTATTATCCTATCATATAGAAAAACTAGGATTTACAGTGAAGCAGTTTGAATCGGCTACTGCGTTTTTTAGTTCTTCGCCATCAGCTGTTCATTATGTGATTGCTAGTGATAATCTTTCTGATATGGACAATCTTACTTTTTGTACAAAAATAAAAGATACATACCAGAAAGCGCAATTATTAATTACGACCACAAGCACAAAAGGGAAAACCTGTACAAGCTGCCAAGATATTAATCATATTTATAAGCCTTTTTCTATCCAAACATTATATGAAGTTATTAGTAACACATTTAAAATCCCCGTTACGAAATAAAAACGTTGCCTACACAAGTAAGCAACGTTTCTTTTATCCAAATTTAATAATGTCTTTTAATGAATGGTGAAGCTTATTTTCATGAAAATAAGCTTGTAATACTTCGGATTCTTTAATGACTTTCCGCTCATCATTTTCCCCTTTTATGACTATAAAATGGTCGTGGCCTCTTCGAAACATCTTTACGACATCTCGAACCGATACAGAGTATGGGACGGAAAGATGTTGCTGTCTCGCACCTGTTATTTTTCCATTTAATCGGTCAAGCAAAAACCTCATAAAAACAAAATGCCGTTGTTTCCACTCTAAATAATTCGAAATACATAAGAAAGATAAGACAACCCATAAATTTAAATGAAACGGGACATTGACATAGCTAATAATCGCAACGACACAAAGAATAAATACAGAGCTATATATAGCTAGTTTTTGCGCTTGTTCAAAAGGAAAATAATAGGAAATAACTAAATTTAATAATCGACCACCATCTAGTGGCCAAATCGGCAATAAATTAAAACAAGCAATCATCACATTATGCGTGACGAACATCTCGTGATCCCCGACTGTCCAAAAATCAAATTGAACAAGAAAAAAAGAAACTGCGATTAACCATACATGCTGAAGCGGACCCGCAATTATAACAAAAAACTCTTCTTTAAAAGGACGATTACTACTCTCATTCATTTCTGCTACTCCACCAAATGGTAACAGTTCAATTTTTTGAATTTTCCATTTAAAATAGTGAGCCGTGCCGGCATGTCCTAACTCATGAATAAGGACAATAAGAAATACCATGAGAACTTCACGAAAATACCCCGTTATAATTCCGATTCCTAGAACAAACCAGAAAAATGGACTTATCTTTATTTTTTTTACTAGCCCAATCACATCAGTCAAACGATATCACGTCAATGGGGTCAATATACTTATCTCCTTGCTTTAAGGCAAAATAATAAATTCCTTTTTCTGCTTGTTCATTGCTCGATACCTTCCCAATTTCACTTCCTGATGTCACCGTATCATATAATTGGACATCGACATCACTTAACATTCCGTACCATGATTCTCCTTCATCATCGTAATGCCTAATCCCAATTGTTTTTCCTAAGTTGTCTTCTTCACCAACAAAAATGACGACACCTGACTTAACAGCTTCTACCTTTTTATCTTTCCCTGTTTCGACTAAAATGCCTCGTCCATTTTGTTGAAAGCTTTCGGTCACAACACCCGAAGCAGGGACTGCATAGGCTAATTGGGGTGTTTCTTCAACATCATGTAAGGCCATATCGTTTTCATACGGCAGTAGTGCAAGCGGTCTGCCAAACTGATTTTCATACCAATTGGCAATTGCTGAAAATTGAAGTTCTTGTTCATACGAATTTTGTATAAAGGTTCTTGCTCCATCTAATGCTTGAGACTGGTTGCTAAATAAAATAGCAGTTCCTAAAAATAATAGAACAGCAATCATCGAGCGCAGCATAAACCATTCTTTATTAAATAATCTTTCTTGTTTATCCTCTTGCTTTTCCTGATACACATAAAAATCCGGTTCATCCCGTGCTTCATCATGCCTGTCATAGATTAATGGTGCTGAACGTTCTTTTCGTTTAACATTACCATGAGCATCTCTTCTCCTATTTTCTATTTTCCTTCTTACTTTTTCCAATCGTTTATCCATCTCTTCCCCCATCCTTTTACAAAAAGTCACGTTTGTTGATTAATAGATCATATGACTTGTCCTCTTATGTTATGCCATATTAAGATAGAGAAAAGTAAAGGAGGAGAAAAAATGAATGAAAGCGTAACAGGAATTGTATTAGCTGGAGGGCGTTCTACAAGATTCGGACAGCCCAAAGCGCTTGAATTATATAAAGGGAAACCTTTTTATCAATATTCTATCGACGCCATCTCTCCTTTTTGTTCAAACATTGTCATTATCGCGCACCCTGAAATTAAAGAAAAAATAGAAACTTCTGCTTCTAATTTTGTCATATGTGATGATAAACAGTATCAAGGAAACGGTCCCTTAGCAGGAATATGGACAGGCATGCAAAAAAAGAGCGCCTGGTACATGGTCGCTCCTTGTGACACCCCTTTGCTTGATTCTACGATTTATAAAACACTTTGTTCTATCGTTGCCAGTAACGAAGAACTTGATGCGATCATACCGGTAATTAAAGAAATAAGACAACCACTCATCGGCATGTATAATCGACGTTGCCTCCCTTTTATCGAACAATTATTACAACAACAAATATATAAAGTCGGAGCTTTATTACAACGAGTGTCTGTCCTTACAGTTTCTGAGGAGGCATTTTTAGAAGATGATGCATTTATGAACATCAATACGAAAGCTCAATTTGAACGATTATTGAACAAAAGAAACGAGTGAATGAATTGGGCTCCATTATTTCCAATGTGGCGGGCGAGATAAGGAACTTGGGAGCTTTGTTTCGCGATCACCTATCGCTGCATTCACTTGGACTTGTGTTAAAAACAAACTTCCCCTTAAATCAGCTCCACAAATATTAGTATCGCGAAAATCAGCTCCAATTAAATCAGCTTCGCGTAAATTCGCTTTTTGTAAATTGGCTGCTATAAAAAGTGCACCACGTAAATTGAGACCTTGTAAATTCGCTTTTTGTAAGTTGGCCCCTATGAAATCTCGCCGTTTTTCAATACGAGACATGTTTTTTGGGGAAACTTGTTTTCTTGCTTTTTCACGAATTAGAACACTCGCTTCAAGTAGCAATGGATTTACCTTTTTTCTATGGGCACTAATATCAAAATCTAGTAACTGCAATCCTGGTAGATTGCTAATTTGTTCTGTCTTTTCAAGCATAGTTTTTAGCTGTGAAAAAAGTAAATAGGCTTCTTTATGAGCTAGCGCTTCTTGTAAGTAGGCGAGCATTTCATGAAGTTGATGCATAATCGGAAAGACTTGAAACATTTCTTTTGCAATAGCCGGGTTATCTTGCCATGTTATATTTGCATATGTTTGTTGTGATACTTTTTGCCCTGCACCAAAACATTCAAACACCGTACAGCCTTTAAATTGTTTCTCTCTTAAAGTAGAATGAATGTCACAGCGATAATCAGTTTGTAAATGAGAACAAGGAACTCCACTGTCTTTATCAATGGGAAAATCGGCTGATTTCGCATATGGTAAAGCAACACAGCATAGGCCAAAGCATTGTTCACAATCAGCTTGTAACGGATTTGCGAAGCGTGTTGACATTTGATCAATCCTTTGTACATTTTTTTATGTAATCCATACTCTTACGGACATCTGTTCCGTTATTCATGTTAAAAATAGCTGTTTTCAAAAGCTTTCGGACATTCGTTCCGTTATTTGCAAATATAAGGTGAAATTTTTAAGATGGAGGTAGAAATAACGGAACAGATGTCCGTTCAGGTGAAAAAACAACGGAAATTACTATGCATAGCGGAACCTATGTCCGTTGCAGTTTTCCCAAGCTTTTTTAAGTGATGCATTAACCGATTACACTCAGATTCATTTACTGATTTATTCGTTTCTTAAATTGTTTTTTCCAGCTTTCAGACAATTCGTTGACTTCAATAATTTCCTTTATCGCCTCTTTATTCGGATGAGCACCATACATAAGTTCATTAGCTTGTTCAAGTGTTGGATATGTTAGGTTTGTTTCCACCCGCTCAAAAGAATGATTTATTGTGAATGTTCCTTCTTGTAACACGCGAAAATAAAATCCTGTATATCCTGTTTCACGAACCCATACAGGCATTTTTGGTTGTTCATGTTTTAACCCTAATTTAAAACATGGCTGTCGTGGTTGACTAACTTGGAGGAGAACATCATTTACTTTAAAAATGTCTCCGATGCGAATTTCTTTTTCAGTTGTCCCTTGTAATGTGATATTTTCACCAAAGGCAGAAAATGATAATGACTTGTCCAACTTTTCTTCCCAAAAGGAGTAATGCTCAAAAAAATAAGCACATATCGCCTTATCTGGTCCCCCATGGTTCTTCAAATCGGCTTGGGCATCCCCTTCAATTCCTAACAACGAGACATTCGCACTCGAAATCGTTGATTTTTCGATGGCAGAAGAGGCTACTTTATCGTTTTGTTTTAACGACTTAACATCCCCGATTGCAATCGCTTTTATCGCTACATTCATTTCGTTCACCTCTTCTTCTCTTTTTTCATTTTTCAAACAGAAAAAAGAGTACACTTTTGTAAAGTATACCCTTTTTTCTGTGTAAATTCTATCCAGTTAGCACTTTATACTTTTTCTCTTCTTCCTTTTGTTGCTGATGAACAGGACGTATGGCAACTGCACTTACTTTAAATTCAGGCATACGACAGACAGGATCTAAAGCAGGGCTTGTGACACGGTTAATCGATTGAATGTCTCCCCAATGAAATGGCACGAAAATCGTATCTTCTCGTATCCCTTCAGAATAACGACTTTTCACAATCGCTGTTCCACGTACTGACTCGATTCGGATTAGCTTTCCTTCTTCAATTCCATATTTCTTCGCTGTATTCGGATGGATTTCTACAAACGCATCAAGACTCCGCTGGAGGAGATCTTGACTTCTTCTCGTTTGAACACCTGTCAAATAATGCTCCATAACCCGTCCAGTTGTTAATACTAACGGATATTTTTTTGAAGGGGCTTCTTTTGGATATTGGAACTCTAGATTTGTGAATGAGGCTAAGGAATCTGTTGTCATAAACGAAGATTCAAATAAACGTTTTGTTCCATTGTCCTCTTCTTTTGGACATGGCCAAAACACACCTTTTTCTTCTTTAATTCGCTCATAGGTGATGCCGTAATAATCGGCGACACCGCCTTTACTTGCTAGACGAAGTTCATTAAAAATATCTTCTGCAGACTTATAAGAAAACCATTTTTCTTTTCCTAATGCCCTCCCGAGTTCACATAAAATAGTCCAATCATGTTTAACGTCTTGTGGTGCTTTTCGTTCGGCTTCACGGAAAACAACACGTCCTTCTAAATTTGTCATCGTACCTTCATCTTCTAAATAAGATGTGCACGGTAAAATAATATCAGCCATTTTTGCTGTTTCAGAAATAAACATATCTACGACAACTAAAAAGTCTAACTTCTCCAGTGCCTTTTGGACAAATAAGCTGTTTGGAGTAGAAACGATCGGATTGGATGCCATAACAAATAACGCTTTAATTTCTTCTTCATCAATCTTCTCCATCATTTCATACGCAGAAACGCCTTTACGTGGTAATTCAGATTCATCAACTTCCCATACTGAAGCAATATATTTACGATGTTCATCGTTTTCAATCGAACGATATCCTGGAAGCTGGTCTGCTTTTTGTCCGTGCTCTCTTCCACCTTGCCCGTTTCCTTGCCCTGTAATCGCACCATAACCACAGGCATGCTTTCCAATTTTCCCTGTCACTAACACAAGGTTTAAAAATTGTCGCACATTTTGGTGGCCGCTTGCATGTTGCTCCACACCTCGTGCGGTAAAGACCATCCCAGTTTCTGCTTTTCCATACTCTCTTGCAGCTTTTTCGATATCAGCTTGGGATATGCCAGTTTCTTTTTCAATCATAGCTAACGATACGGTTTTGATTTGCTCTTTCACTTCAGCAAATCCTTTTGTTCGTTCCTGAACAAATGAATGATCAACAAAATCTTCCTCAATAATCACTTTTAACATTCCAATGACGACATTGGCATCCATCCCTGGTTTCACTTTCAAATGCAAATCAGCTAGTTTCGTCGTCGCTGTTTCGCGAGGATCAATGGCGATAATGAAAGCACCATTCTTTTTCGCCTTTCGGAAATACGGCATCATCGTCGGCTGACATTCAGCTATATTCGTTCCTGCTAAAATAATACATTTAGCGTCAGCAATTTCCGATAACCCATTTGTTATCCCACGATCTATTCCAAACACAGCCACTTGTGCAGAAGCCGCAGCACTCATGCAAAACCGACCATTATAATCAATATATTTTGTCCCTAGTCCAACTCTAGCAAATTTTCCTAATAAGTAGGCTTCTTCATTTGTTAAAGAGCCACCACCATAAACCCCAATCGAATCCTTTCCATATTCCTCTTGCAAGTCTCGCCACTTTTCCGCTATGACTTCTAACGCAAGCTCCCACGAAACACTAACAAACTCTCCATCAATATTCACAACAGGTGTTTTTAATCGTTCCCCATTAATAACATGCTGATGAGCAAAGAGACCTTTCATACATAATCTTCCTTCTGAAGTGGGGTCTTGTTTATTCGGCTTTGCCTTAAAACGATTACGTTTCACGATTCGTTCTTCAATGAGTTCCATTGAGCATTGCATACTACAATAAGGACAGCGTGCCTGTAAAATCGCTTCTGAGCTTTCTTTCATTTGCTTTTCTCTGAAATATTTAATGAGATCGCTCATCAAGAAACCTCCTTTCCTATTCTGTGTTTCTTGCTCGTTCGTAGGAAGAGACAAGGTAAGCTGTTCTTACCTTGTCTTATCTTCTTATATTGTAATAAATACATCCTCGGCTTCGACAGTTACTTGATATGTCTTCACACAGCCGTCATCAGGTTTTTGGACTTCACCACTATCTAAATCGATTTTCCAATCATGAAGTGGACAAAACACATGCTCTCCACTGACAATCCCTTGAGATAACGGGCCATTTTTGTGTGGACAACGATTTTCTACTGCACGCATTTTCCCATTAGATAAACGGAAAATCGCAATATGATGTTCGCCAATTATAACTTCTTTCCCAACCTTTACTGGATAATCTGTCACTTTCCCAATGTTCACTTTTTTAGCTTCTTTCGTTGTGTTCATACACATAACCCCCTTAAATTAAGATTGAACGACTTTCACTTTGTTGTTTGAGAACAATGTTTGTTTTAAATCTTCACTGCCGATAATCTCTTCCCATGGGTCATGAAGAACAGATAAAGCTGTATCCATACGATCACTTAATGCTTTTCGATTCTCTTCATCTTCAATAATTTCTTTTCTAATTAGCTCAAGTCCATATCGCTCAACCCAAGGAGCTGTACGTTCTAAATATCTTGCCGTTTCACGATATAGTTGTAAATAAGCAGCTGTAATTTCTAATACTTCTTCAGACGTTTTTACTTTACAAAGCAAGTCGGCTTTTCTAAGCTCTGTACCACCGTTTCCACCAACGTAAATTTCCCATGCCCCTTCAACACCTACAATCCCTAAATCTTTAATTCCTGACTCAGCGCAGTTTCGTGGGCATGCAGACACTGCCATTTTTACTTTATGAGGCGTTGGTAGTCGTTCAAACTTCTTCTCGAGGGCAATTCCCATTCCAATTGAATCTTGTGTTCCAAATCGACAGAAATTTTCTCCTACACATGTTTTCACTGTTCGAAGTGATTTTCCATAAGCATAACCAGAAGGCATATCAAGTTCTTTCCACACTTGCGGTAAATCTTCTTTTTTCACACCGAACAAGTCAATTCGTTGACCACCCGTAATTTTCATAAGAGGGACATCATATTTATCGGCAACATCGGCAATTCTTCGTAGTTCAGAAGAGTTCGTTACCCCTCCATACATCCTTGGTACAACCGAATACGTTCCATCCTTTTGGATATTGGCATGCATTCTTTCGTTAACAAAACGAGATTCTCTTTCATCTTCATGAATCGTCGGGTGTACCATTCCTAAATAGTAGTTGATCGCTGGACGACATTTCGAACATCCTTCATCTGTTTTCCAACCTAATACATTCATCACTTCTTTTGAATGTGTTAATCCTTTTGCTCGAATTTCATCTACGACTTCTTCATGCGTTAACGTTGTACAACTACAAAGAGTTTGTTTTTGGTTTGCTCCGTCAAACTCATCACCTAATGTTAGTTCAAGTAATTCGGCAATCATCGGTTTACATGTTCCACAAGAACGACCGGCATTTGTACATCCACTGACTTCTTCAACCGAGCACATGCCATCGACTTTAATTGAATTGACAATTTCTCCTTTTGATACCCCATTACAGCCACAGACCGTATCACTATCCGCCATTGAAGCAACGATGCTTTCACCTGATGTGGAACCATCTTGTAAAATCGAAATTGGAGCCATATCGGATACATCTGCTCCATCTTGGATCATATTAAATAATTTAGGACCTTCTTTTGTGTCTCCAAATAACACGGCACCCACTACTTTATTATCGCGGATCATTACTTTTTTATAGATTCCTTCAAATTCATCATACACTCGAACACTTCTTGTTGAGCCATCATCCATAAATTCACCAGCAGAAAAGACATTAACGCCAGAAACCTTTAATTTTGTTGATAATACAGATCCTTCATAACCAACACCAGCATCTTCACCACATATTCGTTTTGCTAGTACTTTCCCTTGTTCCCAAAGAGGAGCAACTAGTCCATAGACGATTTCACGGTGTTCTGCACATTCTCCTACAGCAAATACGCCGTCAGCACTCGTTTCCATAAAATCATTAACAACAATCCCTCGGTTCACTTCGATGTCACTTGCCTTAGCGACATCTACATTAGGTTTAATACCGACTGCCATGACAACTAAGTCTGCTGTCGTTTCGGTTCCATCTTTAAAGCGAATTTTTTTCACTCGTTTACGCCCGACAATCTCAGACGTTAGCTTTGGCATTAAAAAGTTCATCCCTTGTTTTTCAAGCTCAATTCGAAGTAGGCGACCTGCATCTTGATCAAGCTGACGTTCCATTAAATAGTCTTGAATGTGGACAACATCTACTTTCATTCCTAAATTAATCAATCCACGTGCCGCTTCCAATCCTAGTAATCCACCACCAATGACAACTGCTTTTTTATAGTTTTCTGCGGCTTCAATCATCATTTCACAGTCTTTAATATTACGGAAAGCGATAACTCCTTCTAAATCAGCACCTGGTAAAGGAAGCATAAATGGATGAGAACCCGTAGCAATAATCGCATAATCATAACTTACTTCTCTTCCTTTATCTGTAACTATTGTTTTCTTTTCTTTGTCTAGTTTCATGACTGTTTCGCTTGTATAAAGCGTAATATTGTTTTCCTCATACCATTCAAGACTATTTAATTCAATATCTTTAATCGTTGTATCCCCTTGTAAAACCGTTGATAGCGCAATACGATTATAGTTTACATGGGGTTCACTCCCAAAAATTGTAATTTCAAATTTATCTTTCCCACCAACTTTTATTATTTCCTCTATCGCTCGGACACCTGCCATACCATTCCCAATTAAAACTAGTTTTTGTTTCGCCATTATCGTTTCCCCCCATTTCAAATCGTACAGCCATTTTTTGCAACGTCATATTTTGTTACATTGCTTCACTATGACTCATTTTCTGAAATTCCTTTTGAACTCCTAATTCCCTTTGCGTTTCTAGTTCTTATTTTTGCATAGATAAATTCAGAATTGTTAAACAATGAAAGAAGATCTAACACTGTTTTTTAAGGAGAAGGCTTTGTTTTTTAATAATGAGGCTTGTTGACCTACTTTTGAAGAGAGTGCAGCAAAGGGTTATCGTTTCGGACATTTTTTCCGCTATACCATAAAAAACACCACTATTTAAAATGCTAGCGGACCTCAGTTCCGCTATTGGAGCATTTGAGCCAAACAAAGTCTCTGTTTTTGTCATGTAACGGAACAGATGTCCGAAAGCCTATGAAAAACGTTACTTTTTCATACAATAGGGGATCATCTGTCCTTATTGAACAGCTCATCTCACCTACTAACGAAAAAAAGCCATCGATTTTTTCTCGACAGCCTTTTCGTATGCACAGATTAGTTTCGGTCTTTTCGAATTTCTCTAATAACATGAGCAAGTTCAGGGATAATAATTTTTGTCATTGCTAAGCGGACTGCTCCACTAGATCCTGGCATTGAAAATACAGCTGTATTTCCCCTTACACCTGCCACCGCTCGGCTCAAAATCGACGCTGTTCCGATATCTTCAGTGTAACTTAAATAACGAAATAGCTCACCAAAACCTGGGATGACTTTATCAAGACTAGCAAAAACCGCCTCATACGTTGTGTCTCGCAACGCTAAACCTGTTCCCCCATTAATTAGAACAGCATCAATGTCCTCACGTTCACTTGCGCTCATGATCCATCGCTGCACTTCACTATACTCGTCTTTCACAATCGCATACTCTACAACTTCATAATTTGTTTTTTCAAGCAATTCATGTATAAGTTGGCCACTTTTATCCGTTTCTGTTGTCCTCGTATCTGATACTGTTACTACGAGACAGCGAACAACAGTCGGTGCTTCCTTCCGGTGTTCCTCAACTGACATACACTCCACCCCCCACGATAAGTTTGTCCCTATTTTAACATAGGAGTAGACATGTTAAAATAATAGCATGACAGATTGAGGAGGCTTTTTAATGGCAGATTTCACCCATTTTAATGAAGAAGGTCGAGCCAAAATGGTCGACATTTCTCCAAAACAAATTACCGTTCGAACAGCTATAGCGCATTCAAGTGTGCAAGTGAATGATGAAATATACGAGAAAATCAAAACCGGGCAAATGGGAAAAGGAGATGTATTAGCTGTTGCACAAGTTGCAGGAATTATGGCAGCAAAAAATACAGCCAACTGGATTCCAATGTGCCATCCCTTATCGTTACAAGGCGTAAATGTTTCTTTTTCTTGGGGGGAAACTGAACAAAAAATATTACATATTACTGTAGAAGTGAAAACAGAAGGGAAAACAGGAGTTGAAATGGAAGCTTTAACAGCAGCTTCTGCCACAGCGTTAACTGTATATGATATGTGTAAAGCGGTTGATAAAGGTATGATAATAGGGCCGACCTATTTACAAGAAAAAACAGGTGGCAAAAATGGTGATTTTTCACGTCGGATTAAAGAATAAGCTTTCAACCAAAGTTTTCATGCTTTCTTATACGTAAGAAAAACGCGGAGAGTCTTTTCTTTCAAGCGAAGTGAGGAGCCCTGCCCGCTTTTTGAAAGTGAACCCCAAGTGCTCTTCCTGGGGTGAAACGCGCAGGTGCGGAGCTTCGCTCTTCTTGAAATAGCTTTCAAAACTTCAATGCTACACCAAAATTTTTATACCTTCTTATCTTTTAAACAAAAACAAGCACCCATCACATAGGCAGAGTGACGGATGCTTGTTTTTTTATGAACGTATTCCAAAAAACTTTTTTACTTTCGAGAACATACCTTTTTGCCCATCAATGGCCATTAATGGCACAGTTTCGCCAAGAATTCTTCTAGCGATGTTACGATAGGCGATTGCAGCTTTACTCGTTGGAAATAACGCCACTGGTTCACCATTGTTAGAATGCTTAATGACATCATCATCATCAACAACAATTCCAAGTAGCTCAATCGCAAGGATGGAAACAATTTCATCAACGTCTAACATATCACCATTTTTCATCATGTGATTGCGAATTCGATTAACAACTAGTTTCGGAGATTCAATATCTTCTTTTTCTAGCAATCCTATAATCCGGTCTGCATCCCTTACAGCAGAGATTTCTGGTGTTGTTACAACGATAGCACGATCGGCCCCGGCAACTGCATTTTTGAAGCCTTGTTCAATTCCAGCAGGGCAATCAATAATAATGTAGTCATAGTCTTGCTTTAGTTCTTCAACGATTTTTTTCATTTGGTGTGGTTGAACAGATGATTTATCTTTTGTTTGTGCCGCTGGTAATAAAGTTAAACATTCAAAACGCTTGTCCTTAATTAATGCTTGCTGTAGACGACACCGTTCTTCCACCACATCGACTAAATCATAAATAATGCGGTTTTCCAATCCCATCACAACATCTAAATTGCGCAAACCAATATCTGTATCAATTAAGCAAACTTTTTTACCTGAAAGGGCAAGAGATGTCCCTATGTTTGCTGAGGTTGTTGTTTTTCCAACTCCCCCTTTACCTGAAGTTATGACGATAGCCTCTCCCACGCTCATTTCCCCTTTCCTTTCATACATAAAATGAACTAATTCAATTCAATAAAATTGGTTAACTTAGGACGAAGATGGTAAAGCAATTGAATTTTATCTACTAGGACTTTGTTTTCTGTTTCATGTATGTACGCACATTCCATTTCACTCGCCACTTGCTCTGTCCGATTCGGCTGTTCGGCAAGTTCATCTGCAATAATCAAATGGGATGGTTCCATTCGCGAAGCACATATAATCGCTTCTCGATTTCCCTCGCAACCAGCATGAGCGGCTCCCCTTAATGCTCCCATTATAAATACATTGCCTGTTGCCATCACTTTCCCACCAGGATTGACATCACCAATGAGTAATAAATCTCCTTTAATTTCGAGAACTTGTCCTGAGCGGATGACTTTTGCAACAGTAACAATTTGCTTCTCACGACGAATTTTTTCAGCCTCTTCTTTTGTAATAATATTTGAATCAATTTTCTCAATTCGCAATTGATTGTCTCTGACAATGACGTCACGTAATTGAGTTTCCTGTTCTTTTGTAAGAAAACGATTGCCGACAATAACATTAACAAATGCTTGGCGTCCCTCATCGTTTTGCTGATAATGTTTTGAAGATAGCTTTTCTTTTAACTCTACTATCAAGTCTGAGAAAGAACAACCATCATCAAGTAAAAAATTTAATCCTTCTTTTGTACCTTTTATTGTAACATGATGTTTTTTTTGCGACATTGATTCCGTTCACCTCAAGAGTGGTTGTACAATGATCCATTGTAATACATTCAACAAAACTATTGCCAATCCTTTTTTTCAGTCACTAGAACAAAGAATTTTTTCTTCTTTTTGTATTCGTTATTTTTCTAGCTGCTTCTCGAACTCTTCAACATACCGGTTTAATTTTTGTAATGGGACAATGATAATTATACTGATCACAATATTAAAAATAAAAGTAGGGAGAAAGCGCTCATAAAAAAATTGGTCAGGGCTAATGTACGCCACACCAAGCATCGTATACATCCCATATAAATAATATTCTTGGATCGATACCGCCACCATGATAATACAAGCTAAAAGAAAAAAGCTTTGTTGCACTAGTTTATAAGGTAATGAGCATATGTAGCCAATAAGTCCCATTGAAAACATATAAACCCCTAGAATTTCAGTATAAACGATATCATATAATAAGCCAAAAATTAGGCCGTAACATACTCCAGAAACTCTTCCACGAAATGCCCCGATAATGACAGTACTTATTAACACTAGCCTTGGAATCAGAACAAAAGAAGCTCCGTACCTTTCAGGTGAAAACACTTGAAACACAGTACCCTCTAATATAAAAAACAAAAAAACAAGAGCTGGGAGAATAAAACGAATCACATCTCATCCTCCTCTTCAAGCTCTTCATCGAGTAATGAACTCAATCTTTCAATAACAAACACATAATCTAAATTGTAAAAATCGGCGGCAGGTTCAATTAACGCATTTAATGTTAGTCCATACTCATCAGGTTCGACAGACACGACATGTCCGATCGGTAATCCACTAGGAAAAATTCCACCTTTTCCTGATGTTGTTACAAGCTGGTCCACTTCGACCTCTTTATCCATGGCGAGCTTTCTCATCAAAAGTAACCCAGTTTCTTGGTCATACCCTTCTATAAATCCTAACACTTGTTCATCTGCATGGATCATAGCTGATACTCGATTTGTCCGGTCATAATCAGTAATTAATTGAACTCTAGATGTAAACGGCCCAACTCGTATCACTTTTCCAATAAAGCCTTCTGATGTCATAACGGCCATATTTAACTCGATTCCATCATTTGAGCCTTTATTAATGGATATATACTCATTCCATCGATCTGGTGTTCGTTGAATAACTAAGGCTGTTCGTCTTTGATAATCGGACAAACTTTCATCAATGTCCAACATTTTTCGCAACGTTTCATTTTCTGCTTTGAGAATATTTCGTTCTCCCGCGACTTGGGCGTATTCTTCTAATCTTGCTTTTAATACTTGATTTTCTTCATAGATTACTTTCATTTCGTTGACATTTTCAAAGAAACCCGCTACGTAATGAGCGGGTTTAGAAAATAGGCTTTGCACCCAACCGACTGAATCCCTGAGAAATTGCTCTGGCCTTGTTAGGCTATCACGATCACTCATGGAATATCCAATTAATGCCACCAAAACGATTATACTAACTAACAATACAATTAGCCTCTTGTTAAAATATTGGGGCATACTCTACACCTACTTACGACTTCCGATTTGATCGAACAGTAATCCCTGCTTTAGAACGGAATAAGTGAAGATTCTCAAGCGCACGCCCTGTACCTAATGCAACACAATCTAGAGGATTTTCTGCAACAAGCACAGGCATGTTCGTTTCATCACTTAAAACCATATCTAAATTTCGCAGCAATGCGCCACCACCAGTTAATACGATCCCTCGATCCATAATGTCTGCAGCAAGCTCTGGTGGCGATTTTTCTAATGTATTTTTCACGGCTTCAATAATCGTGTACACCGTGTCAGCTAAAGCTTTTGAAATTTCTTCTGCCGTAACAGAAATCGTTTTAGGCAAGCCAGTAACAAGGTCACGTCCACGGATTTCCATGTCATCCACACCTTCAGGCGCACCGGCTGATCCAATTTCTAATTTTAATGCTTCTGCCGTTCTTTCCCCGATCATTAAGTTGTATGTTTTTTTAATATAGGAAATGATGGCATCGTCCATTTCATCACCGGCGACACGAATCGACTGACTTGTTACTATTCCACCTAATGAAATAATGGCTACTTCTGTTGTTCCTCCACCGATATCAACAACCATACTTCCCGTAGGCTCCCACACTGGTAAATCCGCACCTATTGCAGCCGCAAATGGCTCTTCAATTGTATAGGCTTCACGGGCTCCCGCTTGTTTTGTTGCATCTTCTACTGCCCGTTTTTCAACTGCAGTAATACCTGACGGAACACAAACCATCACATTCGGTTTTCTCGTAAAAACCGAACGATTTCGAAGTGATTGCTTAATAAAATATTTTAACATCGTTGCAGTTGTGTCGAAATCTGCGATAACACCATCTTTCATCGGACGAACTGCGACAATATTCCCCGGTGTTCGACCAATCATATTTTTCGCATCATTTCCTACTGCTTCAATTGATCCTGTATCTGTACGTAGCGCCACAACGGACGGCTCCCGAACTATAACCCCTTTTCCTTTAACATAAACAAGGGTATTTGCTGTACCTAAGTCAATTCCTAAATCTTTTGAAAAACCACCAAACATCTATATGTATCTCCCTTCGTGTATACGAAAACTCATAAATGTAATTATACTGAATTTCGTATAAAAAAAATAGCCTCAATATTCCCCTACGATAATTTTACATTTTTCTTCATTTGCAGTCTCTCTTTAGCATACACCAAAATTAGGAATTCATAAGTCTTTTTTCATAAAATATAACCTTTTTCTTTTAAGCTCACAAATTTCCTGTCACCGATGATAATGTGATCCATTAACTCAATGCCGAGTAATTTCCCACACTCGTTTAATCGTTTCGTCACTTCTATATCTTCTCTACTAGGTCCTGGGTCCCCAGAGGGATGGTTATGAAGGCAAATAATCGAGGCGGCCGAACGGCGAAATGCTTCTTTATATACTTCCCTTGGATGAACAAGAGATGCATTTAAACTCCCTATAAACACCGTTTGACGATGGATGACATGGTTCTTCGTGTTTAAATATAAACAAACGAAATGTTCTTGCGTTAAGCTACGCATATCTTCCATGACGTACCGGGCAACATCTTCAGGAGAACGGATGATTACTCGTTCTTCGGTTTGCAAATTGCTTATCCGTCTGCCGAGCTCTAATGCAGCACATATTTCAACCGCTTTGGCCATTCCAATTCCACGAATTTGAACGAGTTCTTGAATTGTGGCTTCCTTTAATAAAGCTAACCCATCAAATGCTTGGAGCACTCGCTGAGCTAACTGCAATACGGATTCTTGTTTTGTTCCACTTCGTAACATAATCGCCAATAACTCTTGATTGGATAAAAACCTGGCACCATCGTGTATGAGTCGTTCACGAGGGCGTTCACTAACAGGGACATCACGAATCATAAGCGACTCCTCTTTCACTTTTTTATTTTCCTCCTTACCACAAATATTAGTGAGGGGCTTGACTGATACCAAAATTTTGTAATGTGCGAACAACTTTTGCAATGGGTAATCCAACAACGGAAAAATAGTCGCCTTTGATTTTTTTCACTAGCGTTGCACCACTACCTTGAATGCCATACGCCCCAGCTTTATCAAAAGGTTCACTCGTTGCAATATATGCTTCAATTTCCTCATCTGTTAGTTCCCAAAACTGAACGAGAGTCTCTTCAAAAAACATCTCTTCTTTTGACCCACTAATAATAGTAACGCCAGTAAGCACAGCATGTTCTTTTCCAGATAAAGCAGATAGCATCATTCTCGCGTCTTCTTTAGATTGTGGTTTGCCAAGAATTTGTTGATTTGCAACTACAATTGTATCCGCTCCTAATACAACCGCTTCTTGGTTTCTCGAGAACACATCAGCCGCTTTTTGATAGGCTAACTCAACAACCACCTCACTTGGGGTTAACGAATCTTTCACAATTTCTTCAATTTGACTAGGTTTTGTTTCAAACGGGATGTTGACTTGTTGAAGTAATTCTTTTCGACGTGGAGAATTTGAGGCTAAAATTAATGAACACATAAGGGAGACCTCCTACAATAAAATGCGTTTTGCTTTTATTGTACAAGGTTACTTTCAGAATACCAAGTTGGTTTCTATATGACAATCTAAATTCCAATGTTTTACAAATTATTAATAATAAGAAAAACGCGGGAGCGTCTTTTCGTTTCAAGCGACGTGCGGAGCCCTGCCCTCTTCTAGAATAAGCTTTCAAAGCTTTACTGCTACACCAAAATTTTCATCTAAAAAAAAACGGAAAAGGGACCGTCCTTTTCCGTTCTAATTTATTTCAACGTGTCTATAAAACTATCATAAGCTAATGTAGCATCTAATAATGATTGTTGAATATGCCAAAACTTGTTTTCCTCAAAGTCCTCATCAATGGATTGAAGTGTTTCAACTCCTTCTGTTATTGCAGAAACATACCGTTCTGCTTCTGCTTTGGACTCCTCACTTAAACCGTCTAATGCTTGTCCTTTAGAGTCTGTCCACTTTTGATGCTCAGAGACTACAATTTCTAAACTTTTATCCGTAATAATTTCCTTATCTCCTGCCAAACTACGGATCGATACAAGCATCAACTCATTATAAATCGCCATACCGTCTTGAAAAAACACTCCTGTGTCTTCATTGCCAGCGTCCACTTTTCCACCTAATACCGCAAACGGCTTGACATACGTATCTTGTCCTTCTTGTTGATACAGCTGACTTAGGCCATTGGCATATTCTTTATCTTGAGCTACACCGATAAACATATAATGCGGATCTGATGATTCAATTAAGACTGCTGCATGGCCTCTGTCTTTTAATCGGTCAACGATTTCTTCACCTTTTTCTATCGTTGAAAACGCACCACCTTGAACAATTTCAACGGTCAAATCAGGAAGGTTTTTCCCTTCTGCTACTACTTCGGCGACGGTTGGTACAGCCTGTCCATTCGGATCACCAGTTGCTTCAGATTCTCCGGTGAAAATAGTAAGTATAACTAATCCAAAACTAACACCAACAACAACCGCCGAAATGCCGGCTAACACGATTGATAATGGAAATGACTTTAGTGAAAATTGAAATGGCTTTTTCGGTTTTTTCTTTTTACGTTTAAACGGAAGTTTCGGACTGTACTCATTGTTTCCATCATCCCAAAATGGCTGATCCCGCTTTTTCCTTTCGGTTTGCCGCTCACGAAAATCAATAATATCAGGGGATGCACTTTCTTCTTTTTTCGAGTTATCTGCCGCCGCTACTGGTTTGGGTTCGGGTTCTTGTTGAATAGGTGGAATAGGTGTTGTTTTTTTCTCTTCATAATGTTGTTTCTTCCCATTTAATTTCACTGATATTTGTCGTTTTTCCCCATCCACGTCACTTACCCCTTTCTTCATTTTCATCTTGTTACTCTATTCTATTAACAGTTTGTATTTACTAGAACTAGTTTTTCTATTTTTATTTTCTCTCTTTTCTAGCATATTCATATCTAGTAAAAAAAGAAATGATCCATATGTACCATAAAAAAACCTTATGGATGAATCGATCCATAAGGAGAGGCTTCTTTTGGCAACGGATGAATTTGGTCATTCTCAATTTTATATGGACTCCAATCAACAGACACTTGCTCTTCTTCTAATTGAATGTGTAATAACCCTGTTTCTGCTGTTGGTCCACTTACATAGCTCGGGAAGAGAAAGTTTCCTATAGAATAAGCAATTGGTTTGTCATTATAAATTTCAATAGGCTGTAACACATGCGGGTGAGCACCGATAATTGCATCTGCTCCTGCATCAATCATCGATTTTCCATAATGAACTTGATATGATTCTGGAGTTTGCTTTCGTTCAACTCCCCAATGAATATAAACAAGGACATAATCAGCTTTTTTCTTTTCTTCTTCAATAATCGAAATCATTCGTTCGATTTGATACCCACTTGCAATTCCTGGTTTGTCTTCTTGCGCATACCATGTTTCTGATGGAAGCACTCTTGAAAAACCTAAGAACGATACTGTTTTTCCTTTTAAATCAACCGTATGTGCACTATACGCTTCTTCTTTATTTCGCCCTGCACCAACATAGGGAAGTTCATATTTCTCTAATGTGTTTATCGTATCAAGTATCCCTTCTTCTTTATAATCCATTGTATGGTTGTTCGCTAAAGACACTAGCGAGAAACCCGCTTCTTTTATTCCTTCCACATAATGAGGCGGCATTTTAAAATGAAAAGACTTTGGGTATGACTCTGTTCGTTCTGTTATCGCAGTCTCTAGATTAACAACTGCAAAATCAGATTGTTGAATCTCTTCTTTCACATACACAAAAGGATGATGTACACCATATGTTGCCACCGTATCCGCAATCGAGCCACTCATCATCAAATCCCCAGCAAACGTAATGGTAATTGGTCCCGGCTCATATACATACGCTTTGCTTAGAGTAGTGATTGTTTTTTCCTCATGAAAGCTTTTTTCATATGCTAGTGAAGAATAAGAATGCTGTTGTATATATGTGGTGACATAAAAAAAGAAAAAACAAAGACAACTACACATCATAATACCAACTGCCCACTGATATACTTTCATATTTGTCATATATCAACCTTCTATTCATCAATTTATTCTATCTTATGAAAGAGGGTGCTTGTCCTATTCTAAGTATTGGACAAGAATATCGAAAATGATGTTCGAAACGGGGGGTGAGCTTTTCTATTTTATCGGCCTGTTACGTTGTAATAGATACTACCGATCGGTTCTATGATGTTTTGGGCGTATGAAGTTTGTTAAGGGACATTTTTCTTTTGGGGTGCTCTTTTTTGTTCAATAGAGCTCTTCTATTGGACACTTCTCTTCGGTTTTCCTCTCGTTTTGTCCTTCATCGACCTTATGAAGGACACTTCCTCTCTGTTTTCACCTCGTTTTGTCCTTCATCAACCTTATGAAGGACACTTCCTCTCTATTTTCACCTCGTTTTGTCCTTCATCAACCTTATGAAGGACACTTCCTCTCTATTTTCACCTCGTTTTGTCCTTCATCAACCTTATGAAGGACACTTCCTCTCTGTTTTCTCCTCGTTTTGTCCTTCATCAACCTTATGAAGGACACTTCCTCTCTATTTTCTCCTCGTTTTGTCCTTCATCCACCTTATGAAGGACACTTCCGCTCTATTTTCACCTTGTTTTGTCCTTCATCACCTCAACAACTTTGCCAAACTGTCTTTCTCAAAAGCAAAAAAGCATACCCGTTAAACTAGGTATGCTCGTTGTTTTATTTATCTTGATAATAAAAAGTTGTCACCTGCATTGTAAAAGAAATCGTTTCATCTGGGTCATCAGTAAACAATAGATCTGCTTCAGTTGGTGTTGTAAATTGCAAGGAATCGACTCTTGTAATTCGTTCGCGCTTTTCAATTTCTTTTAAAAACATCCGATAGCTTTCATAATTAGGTGAGACGACTTGCATTGATATCGTTAATAGTTGTAACCCATTTGGTAACTGCTCTTGTTCAAGTTGAGCTTCTTCAACAACAACTTCCGCTTCGCCTGCTTCAGCTACTTCTTCTACAGCTACTGGTTCCACTACTTGCTCGCTAGTCTCCACCCCTGACTCAGCCGCTCCAGAAATAAATTCTTCATCTGTTAATTCACCATCATAACTAGTAAACGAAATATCCTGAATTTTACTTTCACTTACTAGCTCAACTTCTTGCAACGTTAATAAATATTGATCAATCAACCGTTCCTTTGGTACTTTACGCTCAAGCATCACCGTGTTTTCCTCTTCTTGGTTTGCGAGTTCTGCCAGTTGAACAGTAATTCCATCGATTAACATTTGTTCTGTCGTAACCATTGTTTCTTCTGCTTTTAACTGCTCTTGCACAGGCTTTTGAAAAAGAAAAAACGCCAGAACAAGCAGCAAAAATAAACTAGCAATGATTACAATAAACACGGTTCGTTTTTCTTGAATATACTCATTCATTGTTCTTTTCCTCCTTTACTAACGCCTCACGGTCGACTGTTAATGTGTACGTGACAGTATAGCGAGGAACGCTTTCAAAAGGCTTTTCTTCTTGATTAATCGTATGGTCAAACGTTGTTACTGTGTTTACACGAACATCTTCTAGAAACGGAGACCGATTTAATTTCACAATATAAGCTGCAATCTCTTCCATCGTTTCTACTTGTGTTTGGATTGTCGTCGTTCCATTTGAGTAGCTATATTGATTTAAATAGCCTGTTTCCGGTAAATCATCAACAAGTTGGTCAATTAATAATGATGTTGGTACAGGTAAGCGTTCGGCAAAAGCAACAATCGATTCTAGCGATTCTGTTTGCTCAGCTTGAACGACTTGTAGCTCTTGTTCTAATAATTGCCGGTTTTGCACGAGTACTTCTTTTTGTTCAATCGTTTTTTCTAAAGTGGACGTCGACTTCATATAATTTACAGCAAATACAATCGCAACAATAAGCCAAATAAGAAAAAAGCCATAAATTAAAATGAGGAAAAGCTGTGTTTTTCGTTCTCGTTTCGGCAGTAGATTCACATCGACTAACACTTACTCCACCTCTTTCAGTGACAGTCCAAACACTGGAATGTATTTTCGGTCAATGCGATGACTCCACTCTATTGGTATTTTCGCATCTAACACTTTCAATGGGATATCGAGATTATTACTAAATCTCAAAGCGATTTCATCTAAATACGGATGGTCTCCTAATACAACAAGTTGAGAAATCGATTTTTCCCCTTTATGCATCGAATAGCGATAAAAATTCATAATTCTTTCAATATCCGCAACTAAATCTTGAATATCTGTCCATAATTGTTCTTCATTACCGACAAATGTCCATTTCATTTCATCAACATTATCAAGTGCAAAAGACCAGTCTTTTTCACTTACATTTAACGATTGATGCCGAATAAATTCCGGTAAATGATTAGAAAAAATAGCAATGTTCATTTTCGTTAAATTAAATTCTAAAAACATGACTGATTTTTCAACCATGGCAGGGTAAAGCTGATGGTAAAAGCGATACACTCCAAGTGGTGAAACATCAGCGGCTATCGGTTGTAGACCCACACCTTCAAAAATTTCAGCAAACTTCACAAGCTCATCCTCAGGAGCGGCAAACAGCAACCCTTTTCTTTTGTTTTCTTCCCCATCATACAGATGAATATCAAAAACTGGGTTTTGGAACGGAAAGTGAAGACTTTGTCCAATTTCCATTAAAAAATGACCGAGAATTTCATCTTCAGGTACATTTGGAGGAATGTCGACCTTTTTTAAAATAACGGTGGAATCAGGTACGTAAAATTTCACGGTTTTCCCTTTTATATTCCACTCTGTCACGAGATGCTGCATAAATTCAAAAAAGCCGATTTCATCAACCATTTTTCCATCTTGAATAATACCCGCTGGAATGTATTTTTCACTAATCCGTTTCACAGAGGAAAAGTCCGTTCCTTGCATTTCGACCATGCGCACAACATAATCATGTAGCACGATGCTTATTGATTTTTTATTTCCTTGAAATAGGGAAAGAACCACAGTTTTTCCTCCTCAATCTAGTCATAATTACAGTTAAAACATACCAATATACATATTCCAAATGACATCACCATAAAAATACGTGATAAGCGCCCCTGCACTTATTGCAGGTCCAAATGGAATAGGTTGCTTTCGTTTGACTTTTTTTAATACGACTAAGACGATACCAACAAAAGCCCCAATAAAGGTTGCAAAGAAAAAGGTTAACAAGACACCTTTTAATCCAAGAAATAAGCCTAACACCGCAAACAGTTTAATGTCACCGCCACCCATGCCACCTTTACTAATGATGGCGATAAAGAGAAGTAACACAAACCCGACGATACTTCCTGCAATCGGATCCCACCACGGATCCATTGGTATAAAAAAGCGAACCGGGATAATGACACAAGCAAAAAACAACAATACTTTATTCGGAATAAGCATCGCATGCACATCGGAAATGACGATAATGACAAGCAATGAAAGTAAGAGAAATGCAATAAGCAATTCTTTTGACCATCCCACCATCAATGGTGAAATCGTGAAAAGACATGCCGTCACCAATTCAAACAATGGGTATCTCATCGAAACTTTTGTTCCACAGCCTTTACAACGCCCTTTTTGCATGACATACGACAACACTGGAATTAATTCAAATGCAGACAATGTTCGTTTACAATTTCCACAATGAGATCGCGGTGTCACAATCGAACGTCCTTCCGCCGTACGAATCCCAACGACATTATAAAAAGACCCTAAGACTAACCCAACAACAAATAAATAAATATGCAAAAATAATTCCATCAAAAACCCATCCTTTTTCTCTTAAGAGATATTAGTCAGAATGGAGCGTTCCATCCAAATATTGAAGAATTCTCGGTTCCGTTGCTTCTTTTTCTGAACTCGAATGTAAAAAATCTGCTAGACTACCAATGTTGTGAACATTCCGATTCAAACGTAAATTTGAAACAACACCTTCTTCAAAATCAAAAAATACAAGACTATCCTCTGTCGTCACGGTTGCTTTATCACGAAAATCAACGTGACTCACATGTCGTTGCAATTGATTGATAGATATTTGGCCAAGCTCATTCTCTTCATCATAATATAAGTGTGACTCCTCTTCTGCAAGAAGGATTTTAGCCCCAGAAAGCACACGGGACGCATCCGCCACAATCGCCCGGTCATTTGTTTTTTGAATGACACTTAGAATAGAAGGAATGGCTATTGCTAGAATGATGGCGAGAACAACGATGACTGCGAGTAATTCAATTAAGGTGAAGCCAGATTGTTTTTTTGGATAGGATAAATTGGGATTGATGGGAGTTCGCCTCCATGTAAATATTTCCTAGCACCTACTAGCATCAAGGGATACTAATAGGTACTAGATTTTTTAAAGATTAGTTTCCGTTATTATTATTTGTAGTGTTACCTGTATCTTTTTTATCCAATTCATTTTGGATATCTTCTTCCGTTACTTCTGTTGCCAAGTTATTTTTTAATAATTTATTAACACTATGACCAATAATTGAGTAAACACCCGTAGAAGAAACCTTTACCTTACCAGTATCTCCATCCCATTCAGCATTATCAAGGTAATTTTTTAGATGCCCTTTTGGTATTTCACCACTAGTTGGAACACCATTAGCAGCTACATACAACTTCGCCGCTGCAATAACTTGGGCAGCATCTGAAACAGTTGCTCTATCATCCGTCTTACTAATCAAACTCCCAATCGCCGGAACCGCGATTGCTAAAATAATAGCTAAAATAACGATAACTGCTAATAATTCGATTAATGTTAAACCACGTTGGTCTTTGACCATTTTGATTGCTTTTACCATGAGTAAAAACCTCCTAAGTAATTTTAAATTTTGTTTTGACTTTATTGACATCTACTACTTACACGACAGCTTCCTTCTACTCCAGGCCACCGCCTCCTTTAAAGAAATAGAATATGGTTTTATAAAAATTGGTCAAACAAGCTGAACATTGGGATAAAGACCGCTAAGACGATAAACCCGACGACACCTGCAAGCACAACTACCATTATTGGTTCAATTAATGACTTCAGTGTATCCACACTTCTGTCGACTTCTTCTTCATAAAAGTCCGCTACTTTTGATAGCATTAAATCGAGTGAGCCGGTTTCTTCCCCGATCGCAATCATTTGTGTGACTAGCGGTGGGAAAATCCAGCTTTCTTTTAATGGGGCGGTTAATGAATTTCCTTGTTCTAAACTATCACGAGCTTGTAACACGACTTTTCCCATAACAGGATTGTTCACGACGCGTTCTACAATCGTCAACGATTGTAAAATCGGGACTGAGCTTGAAAATAAAGACGCCAGTGTCCGTGTCATTCTTGCAATCACTGCTTTTTGTAATAGTTTTCCGAAGATTGGTAAACGGAAAGTTATCGTGCTTACCGTGTATTGGAACGCTTTGCTTCTTTTCTTCGCAACGATAAAAGCTGTTACGACAATCAGTAAAATAAGTAATACGAGCCACCAATAGCTAGAAATGATTTCACTTGTGGCGATTACAGCGACCGTAATCCACGGCAACTCGGCTCCTAAATCAGCAAACATATCAATAAATCTTGGGATGACAAACGTCATTAAAAACACAACGACCGCTACGGTTATAACTGATAGCACAATCGGATAACTTAACGCCGATTGAATTTTGCTTTTAATCGTATGTTGCTTTTCAAAATAGGTCGCTAGCCGTTCTAGTGTTTCATCTAAATTACCCGTTGCTTCTCCAGCTCGAATCATGTTTACAAAAATCGGCGGGAAAATTTTCGGGTGTTTATCAACGGCATCAGAGAAAGCTGTTCCTTCTCTTAATTCTGAATCTACCGTAAACAACACTTTTTTTAGCCCTTTGCTTTCGGTTTGCTCTGCTAATATTTTCGTGGCATCGACAATAGTAATGCCTGAACGAATTAATGTTGCGAACTGGCGACAATACACAACGAAATCATAGTGTTTTACTTGTTTTCCGATTTGGATGTCTTTTTGAAGGACGCTTTGTTTTACTTCGTGAAGCTCAAACGCCATAATGCCTTGTTCGCGTAAGACAGCAATCGCTTGGTTTTTCGATTTTGCTTCGACTCGGCCTTGTTTTCGTTCGCCTTTTCTTGATTTTCCACTGTATTTAAATGTTGGCATTACCACTCACCTGCTTCTAGATACGGTTTGACGATGTCCATATCGATTTCGCCTTGTTGATATAATTGCTTCATCGACATTTCAAGCGTATGCATGCCTTGTGCTTTGCTCGTTTGCATAATGCTTTTGATTTGATGATTTTTTTCACTTCGGATTAAATTCGCAACAGAAGGCTGATTAATTAAAATTTCTGTCGCAGCTACTCGTCCTTTTCCTGACCGCGTTGGAAATAATCGCTGTGAAATGATACCGACTAACACAGATGCTAATTGAATCCGAATTTGCGGTTGTTGATGCGGAGGAAACACATCAATAATCCGGTCAATTGTTTGTGGTGCACTGCTCGTATGAAGGGTTGCTAACACGAGATGACCTGTTTCCGCTGCAGTGATTGCCGTAGAAATCGTTTCTAGGTCGCGCATTTCTCCAACTAATATAATGTCAGGGTCTTGTCGTAACGCTGCACGCAATCCGGTTGAAAAGCTTTGTGTATCAAATCCAATTTCTCGTTGATTAATAATCGAGCGGCTATGCTTATGCAAATACTCAATCGGGTCTTCTAATGTCACAATATGTTTTGAATCTCGTTGATTCACATAATCTATCATCGCTGCTAGAGTCGTAGATTTCCCTGAGCCTGTTGGTCCAGTTACTAAAATTAACCCTTGTGGTTTCTCTACTAAATCTTTTAATAAAGACGGCATTTGCAATTGTTCTAAGCTTGGAATTGTCGATGGAATGACACGAGCGACAATGCCAATATGACTGCGCTGATGATAGACATTTAAACGAAACCTAGACACATTTGGAATGCCATATGAAAAGTCTAACTCGCCTTTTTCTATAAAAAGATTCCACTGACTTTCAGGGATTAATGTTTTCGCCATCGCATGAACATGTTCAGGACGGAGCGCTTCACTCCCATATTGCTTTAATGATCCATGAAGACGAACAATCGGTGGTGCCCCTATCGTTACATGTAAGTCAGACGCATTTGCTTCACACGCCATCGTAAGAAGTTCATTGATATCGTAGCTCACCTGTTCGTCCTCCTTTTCACTATTCTGATAAGGCGACACGCAACACTTCTTCTGTTGTCGTTAAGCCTTCTTTTACTTTTTGTAATCCATCATCCAATAAAAACATCGTTCCGGCTTGCTTTGCATATTCACGCATTTGCGCTGTACTGCTCCTGGCCATAATCATCGCTCTCATTTCATCATCAATGAGCAATACTTCATGAATGGCCAATCGTCCACGATATCCTGACATATTACAACTTGAACAGCCTTTGCCTCGTTTTATCGTTTCAATATCGATAATGCGGTTTGCAAATATTTCTTTTTCTCGTTCTGTTGCTTCCATCGTTTCCGCACAATCACGGCAAACTTTACGAACAAGACGTTGGGCTACTACACCAGCTAAAGAAGAGGAAATTAAAAACGGTTCAACTCCCATATCATCTAATCGGGTAATACTTGCAATAGAGCTATTCGTATGAAGTGTACTAAGCACAAGATGTCCAGTTAACGAGGCACGAATGGCAATTTGGGCCGTTTCTAAATCACGAATTTCCCCGACCATGACGATGTCTGGGTCTTGTCGCAAAATCGAACGTAATCCTTTTGCAAATGTCATTCCAACATTTTCATTCACTTGCACTTGGTTGATGCCTTCAAGTTGATACTCAACCGGGTCTTCTACTGTAATGATGTTTACATCTTCTGAGTTTAGTTTTTGAAGAGCCGCATATAATGTCGATGATTTCCCTGAACCTGTTGGACCAGTAATCAATACGATCCCGTTTGGTTTTTCAATCATTTGTGCAAACTTTTCTTTGTTTTCTTGACTAAAACCAATTTTTTCAATATCACTAATCGCATTGGATAAATCAAGAATTCGCATAACAATTTTCTCACCATAAATCGATGGAAGTGTTGAAAGTCGAATATCAATCGGTTTAAAATGAACATTTATTTTCATACGACCATCTTGAGGAATACGATTTTCTGTAATATTTAAATTCCCCATAATTTTAATGCGTGCTGTGATGACGTTTTGTAAATGCTTTGGAATCGTTCGTTCTGTTTTTAACATGCCATCGACACGATAGCGAACGCGAAAATCTCGTTCTTGTGGGTCGATATGAATATCACTTACACGCTGTGCAACCGCATTGGCAATAATTTGATTCACTAGTTTTACAATCGGAGCATCTTCATCCGTCATTTTCGCTTCATTAATATCTTCATCTTTTGGCAGGTCACTCATAACTTCTTCCATCGAATCTTGTAAATCATAAAATTTACTAATTGTTCGGAATAAATCATCTTTTGTTGCGATCCCTGCTTCGATTTGAAAGCCTGTCGCCATCCGTAATTCTTCAATCGCAAAATAGTCCATAGGGTCAGCCATCGCCACAAATAATTTCCCGTGTTCCTTTTTTAAAGGCATGACATTAAAGCGTTTTGCTAACTCTTTCGGAATCAATGAAAGAATGGATGAGTCGATTGGATACGAATATAACTTAATATGAGGAATACCAAGCTGATACTCTAGAACTTCAATAAGTTGAAGTTCTGTAATATAACCTTCTCGTAATAAGGCATCCCCTAGCTTTTCTTCTCTCGACTTTTCTTGCAATGTTTTTACTAGTTGCTCTTCAGTAATTAAGTTCGACTCTACTAATAAATCACCAAGTCGTTTTCGTATCATGCGTTCCCCTCCTTTCACCATTAATAATCCGTAATCACTTCTTCTCCTTTAATTGGAAAATCAGCATCTTCTTCTTTTTCACTATCATCACGATCTGTTTGGTCTTCGGAATCTGAATCAGTGTCGGTCTCATTTTCTTGCTCGAGCTCTTGACTTGTTGGTACTGTCACTTCAAGAACTTTTGGAGAAATCGCGACAATTTTTGGAGTAGGTCTGTAAAAGTTTTGTGCGAGTCTCACTTTATCGACTTGCCCACCACTTTGGTTTTTCATCACACGGTACACATCCACTCGCAATCCATCTTTGCCATTTTTCTCAAGTCTTTCTTCGTTTGGACGTAGGCCGGAATCATAGCGATAAATCGTTCTTGGTTCGATTTCTGTTTCATTTTCCATATCAAATGAGTAGTAAAATGTCGGACTATAACCGAGTAAAGAAAAATGTAGCTTATCATCTTCACGCTCAATATGAATCGTAAACGATACCTCTTCACTGTTATGGATCACTAAGTCTTTTTCTCGTTTCTTTACTTCCGCTTCAAGTCCTGGTTGAATGAAATCAGGAATTTCTTCCATTTGATGTCGTTCATTAATTTCTAAATTTGATTGGATAGCTAAGGCGTACACACCTGATGCAACAATCGATATCGCTTCACTTGAAATGATTGTATCTGCATTTGCATCAGAAGCTTTAAGAAATGAGAAAGTCGACTGTCCTTCGATTACATATCCGTCTAAGTTGGCAATGACATTTGCTGCGGATGAAAGTGTTCCTTGAGCAATGTCTTCAATTGAGAATGTCGCAATCGTCACTTGTTCTTCTGCCATTCCTTCATGGTAGACCGCTTGTACCGCGTTTTCCTCTAACTGTATCGCTTGTGATAGTATCTGTTGAATCGTTTCTTCTTTCTTTATCGTAGACGACCAATGAATTGTTGCTTCATCCACATTTTTCATTTGCACTTCTAACGGAATATGAACGGGTTCCACTTGTTTTGAAAAATGAAACCACGATGTTTTCGTTTGTTCGTTTAGCATTTTGATAGATGTCTTTGGCTGAAAGTGAAAATTCTCACGTTGAAACTCATAAAATCCACCTGTACTCGTTTCAATAATAAGGGCTTCTCCTTCACTCCACTCCTTTATTTCGGCTTCAAGTTTTTCAAGCGCCTCTTCTTCGCTTAATCCACCAACTTGAATACCACCAATCGTCGAACCTTCAGGAATAGAGGCTTGTGCACTTCCAAATAGCGGAGCAACACTTACAGATAAACCGACTAAAATAATCGCTTGAATTAAAAATAAAAGATACACTTTTTTTAATGTGTTGTTCCGTTTTGTTTGATTCACTACAAGGTCCCCTCACTTCCAGCAATTTTCACATTTTAATATCTTGTAATTCTATTTTCGGCTTTGCTTCTACTTGATTGTCATCTTCTATATTTACGATTTCGAATGATGAAATCATCTTCTCGTTTTCTTCAAATTCTTCTTTTACGAACCATTTCAAAACAAAATATGTAGCAAGTATCATAAGTAAAAAGACTAGCAAGGCAAATTTCCCTCCGATTAACTGATAGGTAATTAGCGCTATACTAGCAATCATAATCGCAAAAACACAACTCGTATACTGTTGTTTTTTTGTTACATTCTCAATTTTTGTAAATATATTTATTGCGACTAAGGCGAGAACGAGTACTACTACTATCAACGTCATTAGTCTCACCTCCGACTTCACATTTATTAGTTCTAAATATCCATTATCCGACGTAAATAAACAATTTTTTTAGGGTTTTTTACTTAATTATATAAAAAAGTATAAAACATATGATAAAATATTACTAGATATTTTTTACAGATTATACTTATTTTTTTATTTCATTTCACTATATTTTTCAGAATCGCAAATTGTTTTTTTCGAAAATACCGATACAATAATAAGTAGATTAGTAATGTTCCATATTTCCTAATAAAAAGTAAACCGTTGTAAAAAGGGAGCCGATCGCTCATGATAAAAAAACTTCTGACAAAACAAGAAACCGGGTTTACATTACTAGAAGTCGTAGCTGCGTTAACGATTGTTACGATTATTTTAATTCCTTTGATTGGGTATTTTGCCCAGGCCAGTTTTGCGACAAAGGAAAATCAAAGTCGGACCGTTGCTTCCTATGCAGCAAGAAATGCTCTTGTTTATGTTGAAAAATTACCATTTTCTGATTCGAATCCTGAATCAATTACTCAATTTCTTGCAGATAAGACAACGCTCAGCGCGAATGATTGCTCAGAATTAAGCTTGTTTTTTTCAGACATTACAGAAGGCGAATGTGAAAATATATTTCAGCCGACATTAAACAATGTTCCTTATTATGTAAACATTACCTTTACCGAAGAAGAGTCTAGTCTTGACCCTTACCTCATCCCGCTTAAGATTGAAGTTTATCGACATGCAGATTTAGGAGGAAAAGCCATTGCGACGATTAATGGACATATTATCCATGAAGACTTACGTTATAAATAACGAACGTGGATTGACTCTTATAGAGCTATTAGCTGGACTAGTCGTTTCAACGGTCATCTTAGGGCTCATCTACGGTGTAACTTTGATGGGAATGAATCAATTTAATTTAACTAGTAAAGAGCTTCAATACCGAAGCGAGGCTGATTATTTAATTAAAATGGTCTTAAATGAAATGTACGAATTTTCTCCAGACCGTGTCACAGATGATGATAATACACTCATTCTCGCAAAGGAAAAAGCCATCTCCATCGCCGATGATGGCATCATTGAAGAAAAAGAAGCAGAGCTTGAAGAAAAGTCAATCCGACTAGAAGCTGGTCAGTTATATGTTGGTGATACCCCACTATTAACTGGAAATGTCCGGCTGGAAGAAGGGTCTAGCTTAACCGTGACATGTAATGAAGAAAGCTGTGAATCAGGAATCATTGATATTGTTTTTATCCTTTCCGACCCAAACGCTCAATATGAAATAACCCCATTAAAAGTGGAAAGCTCATTTGGGTTTTAGGAGGCCAATTTATGAAAAACGAACGAGGTTCTGCCTTACTTACCGTCCTATTGATGTCCGTTATTCTACTCACCTTAGGACTTGCAATCATTGCTTATAGTATAGGCGATGCTAAAATGACAACAATTAGTCAACAAGATTTATCGAATATCCATGAAGCGAAGATGGCGATTGAAGAAGCAACCGCTATTATTCAAACGGAAATTGTTGATGAAGTTGGAACCCGCTATTATACACCGAGTGAATTTGAAACGACTGTTGTCGGTGATTTCAAAAAGGAATATACGTTTGATGAGGAAGGTTTGGAATTTAGCATTGACCATTTTCCAACAACTCGGAATTTCTTTATCGTTGACACAACAGCCGATTCTATTGACCGAATGAAAGATTTAAGTCGAAGGTTTGATATTATCGCAAGAGGGATGGATGAAAACGGTCTGTATCGGTATTTTAAACAAACAGTCTATGTATCTGCTATCCCAAGCTTTTTATATTTTGGTGTCGGTTCGAATGAAACAGTAACCTTAAATGGAAGTCCATTTATTCAAGGTGATATGTATGTAGGCAATGAACTGACAATGACTGCTACAGCTGAATATAAGCTTGCGACAGAAACTGGCGTGATTTCAAAAACGTTTAATACAAACTATCCATATTTTTCAAATAATGACACACTATCCAATGTGTATAAACAGTCATCATCTACGGTAATTCCTGAGTATGTGAATGTAGCTGATGGTCAGCCAAATCTAGTGTTAACATATCCAAGACCTTTTATTGACGTTGATTTACGAAAAACATTCGTCGATAAAGTCAATGCCCTGATTGATACGACAATTGAGCCTGAAACGGACATTCCGCTCGTCATCCAGCAGCTTAAGATGGATTTTACTGTAAGTGAAATCCAAGACGCATCTGCGATGACAAATGAAAATCAATCGTATTTATTCACATCAGACGGAAGTGGAGATCAAACGTTTTTTATCGACCAAAATGTAATACTTGGTGATGACCAATGGTTAATCGTTGATGGAAATTTATTTATTTATACGTATCGAGATATAGAATTTAAAGGAAATGTTTTAGTGACAGGGGATATTTATATTGTTGGTGCTCGATTTGAGGATGAACTGGAATTACATGAGCAACCTTCTTTTTTCTTTGACTCAACGATGATCGGTCTTGGAAAAGCACTCATATTGGATGCACAAATCAACCCAAGTACTGAAAGCAACACTTTTATCATGATGACCGAAGGCGAAGATACTCATTTTACTAGACCTGAAAATGTAGAAACGATTTCATCTGGAATTGAACTCGCACGAATTAATGAATTCAAGGAAGATCCACTTGAAATTAATGCCTTTCTTTATACGAGTCAAGACGCGACACTATATGGAGTAGGGTCAAATATTAAAATAACAGGTGGCATCTTTTCCAAGAAAGATTTAACGATTAATGCGGTTAGAGGTTCTGTTGTTGACGATGCAACGTCAGTAAATGGGATTCGTTTTTCTTCTCCGCAAGAAACAAGTGTGTACCCAAACGAATCAAGGTTCCAAGTGTATCACAACCGAGAAGTACTTACATTGCTACAAAAGCAAGAAGGTTCTTATTTAGGGTTACCACGAACTGATCGACTAACACTCTTAATCGACAGGTTAGAAGTGATACGATAATAGGATTAAAGAAAAATCACAGACAATCTCACATGCTAAAGTACACAACTTCCATTCCTAAAACGATTATTAATCCCAGTGAAAGAGGCACGAAGAATATTCTTCGTGCCTTTAATAAACATATTTGTATAAACGAAAAAAAGTCAACTTCCTATCTTCAATAACCATTCACGCAATTTAGCTTTTGGATAATATACCTTATTGTTTATTATAATGTGTGGAATATTTGGGTGTTCACGAATCAAATCTTTTGCATCTTCCATAGAAATTCCTATGAAATGATGAACTTCATTTTCTTTAATTAATTCGTGGTCATCACTTTCATCTAACGACTCTAAAATATTTTTTGAATTTGGATTTTTGAAATTTTTTAATCCATCCCCAATTAAATATCCTGCAATAGCAATTCCCAATGCTAACCATATATAGTCCACCAAAATTCCCCCCAATCCTTTTTAACTTACTACTCGACTTCCATAAGAGATGATTAGTTTGAGCTTCTTCAACAATCGTAACTGTTTGTTGAAGTGAACCTATTACAAACTTTCACCGTTGATATTGTAAATCATAAATATACATTCTAAAAAATAGTTTCCGTAATCAAACTTCATCCAGAGGAATTAAAGAGCCATTCTCATTTTTGATTTGAGAATGGATTTTGTAATAATTCATTGAAGTGAAGCACCGCTTAGTTAAATTTCAACTTTCTTTTATAGTAGAAGACAAAACTAATCGCTATAACAATAATTGCAGTTCCCCCTATAGTATAAACCCCATCCCAATCATGAGACTTTCCAAATAACACCCATACTTGATAAGGTATAAAAATTAATGCAACAATGGTTGGAATTCCACATAGAAGTAAAGTAATATTTTGTTTAATTTCTAATGTAGTTGTTTTACTTTTTCTTTTTTCAATCATTGTCATCTGTCTTAATGAAAATAATAAAACAAATATAGCTGTGATTAGCAAAATATAATTCATTATAAAGACCTCCTCATATCATTTAATTTACCACAAAAATCCATCGGCTTGTTAAAACAATTCAACCGCTTACGATGTGCTCTGACATTGTTAAATACTAGAGCACCTGTTACTTGAATAAAGATTGTACATTCTAATCGTCAAAAGTACTATTATAAGGCTCTGCATACAAATCAATATCAAAATTCGCTTTTATCTTTTTGATCTTTTCACATAAATCCCATAAGTTATCAACAATCCTGATTTCAACACTTCTTTTTTATTAGTTCCCTAAATAAATCTTCTATCACTACCCTCAAACAATTCATTTATGCCAATTCTTTACCAGAAATTCTTCAACAAATTTCTCTATATCTCTGTGATCCATTGAGCGAAGAATTAGACTATCAATATATAATAATTCATTTACAAACTTCTCCGTTTAGCGACACAAGGGCTTATTCTTTATATTGCTCCCATATATAATTACCTGTTTTCGTTTCAATGTCAGAAAGTTCTTTATACCACAGCACTTCATCTTCACCTTCTAAATCTAATACAACCTGTTCTAAAACTGTTCGAATAAACGTAATGTTTTTATTAATTTCTTCCTTAAAAACCTCGTAATCTTTTCCTTCAACTAGATTTTTTTCTAACTCCCGATACTGTCTTATTATATTTTTTATCTGCTCATCGATAATTTGAACATTTGCACTCATACCCCTATAGCCATTTGCGATTTCATTTAAATTACCAATATATCTTTCTAAAAGAACATCGCCATTTTCTTCCTTTTGTAACGTTTCAATCCAAACATCAACATCACCTTCATTTAAATAAAAAAGTGTCAATGAGACAGTATCTTGGTAGGCTGCACCTTTGCTTACTTTGAAATTATTATTTTCTTTATAGAGGTTAAAATTAAAGTACATTGATAAAGCCAAGACAATAACAATCCCATAAACAGTTATCTTTTGTTTTTTCACCTTATTTCTCTCCATTCGTCCTCCTAGGAAAATACTACATTAAAATTGAAAATAGCTTGTTCCACATTACTGCCTATAACGAAAGAAGCGACTGTTCTTTCTCAGCATTCGCACTCCGTTTATACAATAGTTGTAGCATCGTTAATCACATTTTCTTTCTTCGTTTGGTTATAAGAGTTATCATCAAGCCAGTTAATCCCGCAACAAAGAAAGGTGGGGTACTTCAAGCTAGATAACCCAATTGTCCTGTAAACAATGATATGATTGGCTTAATTTAATTATAGTTGTTTAAGCATTCTTCTCTGTTTCTTAAATAACCGTTGTTATAATTTCAACATTAATTTCCTTTTTTTGTAGTACCAAAAATGCGTTCCTACTTTATTGCAGAAACGCACGCATTACTTGAAAAACAAAACATCAATTTTCTTTTTTCACGAAATGCAGAAACCACCTTATAATTCCAATCACTAAAATGAGAATCCCATTAGCCAATGTTATAAATCCTAAAAATGCTCCAGCAAAGCCTGCGCCTTCTCCTGTTCCTCCAGCACTGAAATGAAGAAATGCAGCGCCACTTGCAAAACCAATAATTGGAGCCAATACCATCATAATAACGCCTGATACCATAAGATTTAATTTTTCTTTTAAAAACAACACGATGAAAACAATATTAAGCGATATTAAAATTAAGCTAAATAATGCCACTATCAAATCTTCCATAATGTCCCCCTTTATCAGTTAAATTTTACCATAAAGAACAAAAAATATATATTTAATAAACATGCTCATTAGCAGAAAAAGCAATGGCAGTTATACGCTCACATCCCATAGTTAAGTAATTTGGCTTTAATATTTTATTGTAATTGCTAATGTCCCCCATTCTTTTTCTTGTTCTGGTGTGTATATCTCGTATGTTTCATCCAATATTTGTTGCATTGTCCAACCGTCACAATCAAAATACTGGAAAGGAATATCCTCATACATCGCTTGAAACGTATTGTATATTTTTAAGTCTGTAACTTTTACTTGTAATGTTTCATCTTGTTCAGGCACCTTAATGAATTCAATCGTATCGCCAACTTTGATCATTCTTCTTTTTTCATCATTTAACCGTACTTCAACCTTTTTCTGACCTTCTTTAATTGATTTGAAATATTCTCCATACAATCCCATTTGATGTATCACTGTGATTCACCTCTGCTTCACATTCTTCTATACCTTATTGTGTTAAACTCCTTTTATAAGAAGTAAATAGCCCTGTTCAGTATTTGCTTCCAATTACTTGAAATGCATTTCTTCACATAATTATTATATTCGCTTGAATTATAATAGGAATACTACACTATACTCATTCTTGTTTATTGTCTTACCCTCACTCTGTTATTATTTTTCTTACTTCTCTAGTTAATGCCGCACCTCCACCATCATCATTAGAAAGTGCTATAAAGATATTAGATATAGTCATCGTTAGGATAAATATCTAATCTATTACTAACACCAGGGAAGCCTCCATCGTGGCCAAATATCGGGTGCCCATTTATACTTTCAACAAAAAATCCGTATCCATAACCCAGAGTGAAGTTCTCATTAGTATCGATATTTTCCTTTTCCGTTGTTATTGTTGCTGTCAGATCTGCACTAATTAATTTACTATTTAATACCCCTACAGAAAACTTCCACAAATCATTGATGGTTGAATATCCACCACCTGCCGCTGAACCTTTTGTACATATAGAAAGATTATTAGTTTTTTCCTCTTGAAATGCCCCATCAAAATTAAAATTTGTATATCCTATTCCTAATTCTTCGGTATCCCAACTTGTTTCAAAAAAAACAGTATCATTCATATCTAGCGGTTTAAAAATGTATCTAGTAACAAATTCAAAGTAATCTTTTTAGAAACACTTTCGATTACTAACCCTAATAAAATAAAACCACCATTACTGTATTGAAATCGTGTTCCTGGTTCAAAATGGAGCTTATCTTCAATAAATAGTGCTAGATAGTCAACAAGATTCTTTATTTCAGTCCTATTTTCTAGAAATTTATCATTAAAGAAATCTCCCACACCTGAAGAATGCGTTAATAAATGGTGAAGCGTAATTTTATCATGGGGAAATTCAGGAATAAATTTTTTCACTGTATCTGAAAGTGATAATTGACCTTGTTCTTCAAGTATTGCGATAGCAAGACTTGTAAACATTTTATTCATCGATGCTAAATTGAATTTTGGTATCGATAGAATTTAATATATTTTTATCAGTATTTGCTAATCCGTACGCTTGAGAATATAGTACCTTCTCTTTGGTACCTATTAACACCGCTCCTGAAAACCTACCCCGTTTTGCTAGATTTACCACTTGCTGGTTCACCTGACTAATTAGTTCATGGTTATTTTTTCTTAATACATTCAATAAATCTCCTCATTTCTTCTTTTCTTTCCTTTCCTTATTATTAATTCTATAATACCAATGAAAAACCCCTGAGTTATCTGCATTAGGAGGATTTTCACACACTATAATCTCTTAAATCTATTACCTTGCTCATTGAACAAAAGAAAGATGGTAAACTTTGTTTAGCTATAGCATTCATCTATTTAAAGGGTAACCTTTCACAAACCTTCGTTTTTTAAGACAGGTCTCATTAATTGCCCAGACTAGACCAATACTATGATTTACATCTATTCTTTTAGGTAGCCTTGACTCAATACAGAAATATCACTTTCTTCACTCACATGAAATAACCTCATAATATCTCCTTATATTTCGAATTACTCATTTGAGTTCTAGCTAGGGATTCAAAATTCCTTTTTGAGCAAATCTGCGCAATAATTGAAAAGCGACAGCTCTTTTTCCGCTGTCGCTCGCTGTTAGTTCATTATGTAAAATAACTTAATAACTGTCTTACTAGTAGAAAAGCTCCCGTTAACCATCCATATAGATTTACACATTAATTGCACATAATATAAATGATGCAACAATAAGTAATTATTTTTTGTTTTTTAGCTCTAAAAGCATAGGAGATATATTTAATAAAATCGATATAATCGTCAAAACCCATAACGCTGTTTCCATCGTAGGCACTACATCTACTAAAGCAGACCAGTCTTCCACCTTTACCCAATTGGACACCATACTGTATTCTGCAACAAGTGTTAGTGCTGTAAATGATAATCCCATTGCCATTGCTAATTTATAATCTTTGCCTGTTCCATACATATAAAGATTTATAAAAGTTGCTACTATAGCAATTAGTCCTAATATTAACCACATAACTATACCTCCACTATTTTTTTATTTAAGATAAACATAAACATTTATCTACAAATATATATTAAAATTTCCTGTTATCTTATTTTTAAATCTGGACCGTTTGTTGAATAATGTTATTGTAGCAATGTAGACAAGATTTTCTTATGATTGTTTCAAAGTCTTATCAAATCAAAACTGTTTGTACTAATTAAACTCTTTATGTTCTTCATTTTACTCCATGCCAAGTCATATTGACATTTATCAATAATCTCTTTTGTTAAAGCCTCACCAATTTCATCTGCCTTTTAAATTACTTATCTCACACCCTGTAAAATCGTGTTTTCTATATTTATTCTATTTTCATAAACCCATAGAAACATTTCTTTATTAACTTCATAAATTTCTTTATTGTTGGAAAAATAAGACATAAAAACAGTTTGGATACACAGCATTATATACCATAGAGATTTAATTTCACTAAATGATAAAGGATTGTATAGATTATATCCAGTTACTAAATCACCAACGAAATTAATCCATTTTCCCCTTAAATTCTCCTTTGAGAAAACTTCACTTAACACACTCGTTGAACAATAACAGATATCAAATGTATTAACATTTATCTCAGCAATATCGAAATCAATTACACCACTTAATAAGCCACCTTTAAAAACTATATTATGAATGTGGCTATCCCTATGTATTAGCTGTTTTGGTAAAGATTCAACTACTTTTTTAATGTCATCTTCTAACTGTTGATATACCTTTAACAGTTTTTTAGAATTATCGACTTTTTTAATTTCGTTTACTGCATACCCGTAAACCATATGGTATACGTCTTTTTGTGGAAACTCAATAGCAAAGTTTATTGAGTTCATTGCTTTGTTTAAAGTAGCAATCGTTTCACCCAGAAGTTTTGGTATCATAGAATTTTGTAGAGTTTCGGTAGCACTAAAGGTTTCACCATAAATATAATTGTAAATACAGTAGTTGGCATTTTTATAATTAACCATTAAATCACCAAACTTAGTGTACAATGGAATTTGAGTTGGGAATTTATTTTTTCCAAGATGTTTTAGCAATTTTAATTCCTTTTCAAATTGTTCGAGGCTTCCCTTCTTCTTCAAAACATATTTTTCATTAGCAGCTGAAATAATTAAGGTTGCCCGTTCCGAAAGTGCTTTAAAATCCCTAACATTAATTTCTCAATTCAAAGAAATATTTCTAATATCTAAAAACTCCATTATTGTTCCTCCAGCTCTACTATAGGTAATATTATTTTGTTTTCCTATCTAACATCCTCCATATTTAAAAACTCCAGTCAAACTCTATTGCCCATTAGTTGAAAAGCGACAGCTTTGTTTCGCTATCGTCCCCGTTAGTGTTCATAAACTAAATGTTTATTATCTCAATTTAAAATAAATTATTTCAGGGTCTCCTTCATCTAAGTTTTCAACAACTCCACTTTGTTTGAAACCATTTGCTATAAATACTTTTTGCATATCCTTGTTTGATTGATTAGTTGATGAAAATACTTTTTCGGTAGGCGATATATTAACAAAATAATCCATCAAAGATGTTGCATATCCTTTACGTCTTGCTTTTGGTGATACTATTATCAATGATATAAAACTGTTATTAAAGAAATTGGTATCGAATATTAAAAATCCAACAATCTTACTTTCACAAATAACAACTATGCATCTGTCATCTTCAACCGCTTTTTTTATGTGCTCCCGTCTGCTATCGTTTCCTGTAACTTCTCTATCAACTGCAATAATATTTTCGACATCTTCTAATTTTGCTTTTATCACATTTTTTAATTCCAAATTCAAATTCCTCCCGATACAACCTATAAATTAAGTATTTGCTTCTTTAGTTTAACGTTCTTTTCCAGTTAGCAGCCATAAAAAAGAGCTATAGCAATGCAATCCTATTTTTCTAATGCCTCTTTTAGTTGAAGAACAACTATGGGTTATTACTTTTCTAAAAAGGTAACGTCATCTTTTGGCTAACGCTTTTCATTCCTTGACTCTCATAAAAAGAAATGGCATTTTGATTAAACTCCCATACGTTTAAATCCAATGATGATGCCCCTTTGTTCTTAGACCATTTAACACATTCATCGAATAACACTCTACCTATTCCTTTTCTTTGATTACTATATTTAACTCCAAAATCATTCATATAAGCATATTTTCTTGGTGTCATAGATTCGAAAGGAGGAGCCTCTTTTATTTCCATTACAGCGAATCCAACTACTTCTCCATTTTCTCTTGCCACTAATATTTCATAATCGGAGTCTTCCAATAACTCTTGAAAATAGGATTCTGGCATTACATGGTCTATTTTTTTAAATATATATGGTAATGCTTCAGCATGTTCATCTTGTCCTTCCTTAACAATGGAATTAACGGCATAAAAATCACTCGTGTTAGCAGTTTCAATTATTAAATTCATTTTTATTCCCCCTCCATATTTACAATATATTATAACATTTTATGGAAGTAATCTGCTCGTTAGCGGAAAAAAACATTCTTGTTGCTGTTGCAGAAACGCTCCCATTAGTAAAACAACAAATTTGCCTTTCTTTATTAAAATAAAATCATTAAATCCATTAGAAAAAATAAAACAAACTATTTTTTTCTACCATATAACTTTTCCCATTCTAATCAAGTCATAATATTGTCTTCAGGTTTTGGTGAATCATTTAACATGGCAATAAACTCAATTGAATGACCATCAGGGTCTTTGAAGTAAATTGAAACAGCAGGCATAAAAGGGAATACTAATAAATTTTCAGAACTTTCTCCCAAAAAGTTGGTTGTTTCAATTCCTAAACCAAATAAATACTCTCTTGCTGAAGCTATTCTTCTAAATCAACTCTAAAGGCAAAATGTTGCCTTTGGATTAGAGAACTTGGTAGTTTTCTCTGATACCGAGCATAGACTCTCCAGGCTTACCAACCCAATAGAATGTTGACTTTCTATTTTCGTCCTCATATAAAGGGATAATATTTAGAAGTTTTTCATAAAAACCTGCCGATTGTTGGTAGTTGCTAACATTAATTTGCGTTTCAAATATACCTTTGATCATAGAAGAATAATCCACCTTTTTTAACTATTATAATTATTAAACCATTATTAAATGGTACGAAACTGCCCCATTACTTCAATAAGAAAAGTGAAACCCTTGTTTAAGTATCGTCCCCTTTAATTTAAGTGTAGACATTCACAATATTTATATTTTAGCACTATCTATTACCCAAAAAAGGACTGCTTATCGCAGCCCATTTATAGAAATTTTAAGTTATTAAGTGCTCTATTTTAGTTCGAACATTGTTTAATACTTCTGTGTTCACTTTGCCAAATCTTTTTCGGATAATTCCTTTTGAAAGTGTATAAACTTTTGTCTGCTCTCACTGCCGATGTAACTTTAAGAGCACCCTCGTCTAAATCTTTTTGTTTTATCACGACGGAATAATCAAGTTTTTTTAATTGTGATGTAATAGCAACAACAAGAATATCCTCAGTCATCTGATTATAATCATCATTTGAAATAATGAGAACAGGGCGTTGTTTTCTATTTGACAAGTCACTAAACGGTACTGGAATTAAAACAATGTCACCTTGTTTATGAATCATTCCAAACCTCATCAACCTCATCATCTATATCATTAACCCAAAAATCAATGCTACTTTCGCTCGCTTTTGTTAAATCTTCTGATAAACTTTTCTCTTTTTTTGTCTTTAAATATTCAGCAAAGTCTAATATTTTATCGACTTCTTTCTCTGGAATTTCATCAATAATTTTTAGTAATCGTTCTTTAGCATTATTCATGATGTTCATCACCTCTTCCATGAATATTTTATCTATTTATACCATTATCAAACACTTCAAACCATTGGTGTAAGTAAAGCCACCCATTAGCTCAATAACTGGTTGCTAACATTTTTAATCCATTTACCTTTATCGTCTGCCAGTAAAGTGTTCCAACCTAAGTTCCGTGCTTCAATCAAATTTTTCTTTTGGTCGTCAACGAATAATACATTTTCATTTCCGTTTAAATGGGAATTTACTTTTAAGTATATATCAACTTGTGGTTTACAAAATCCTACTTCACCAGAAATAGTTATACTTTTTATGTATTCTTCAACGGGTGTGATTAAATGTTTCACCCATTCAATACGATGATTACTTAACAAGTGAATATTAGCATACTTACTCCATAAAGGGATTTCCTCAAGAGCAGGCAAAGGTTTAATCACTGTTAGTAATTTAGTTACAGCATACTCTTTATCTATGGTTGGGAACCTCTCTATCAACTTATCCAAAAATTCTTCATCTGTAATTTTTCCTGTCCATAATTGTTCTCGGACTTCCTTTCTAAACTTGATAAGGTCATCATATGTAACTTCAAATCTTAAAGATAAGTTAGTTGCAATCACTCCTGCAATATCTAAAACTAAGTCAGTTTTTTTGCTCATCTATTTCAACCTCCAGAATAAACTAACCTTCTTGTTCAAGTATCCTGCTTCGTTAGCGCAATAAGACAAGCGATACCTTCTTAAAGTATAGCCATCCTTTAGCTGAACATCCAAGGGACATTCATTTGTATTTCAAACTGTATTGTTGGCATTGAAAACTCTTCTGGAACTAACGTTAAATCTTCAGTGAAACTTACATCAACACCATAATGTTCAACAAAGTTAGGGGTTGAAACCTCACTACCTTTCTTCGTAGGTATCCATTTAGGTCCATCAATTATTCTGCCGACAATATGATAAAATGCACCGTATAAATGTGTCCCATCTTTATTCAACATATATTCAGAAACCTCACCTTCTTTGCGAGGGTCAATACCAAGTGAATTAAAAAGGTCTTTAATCTTTGAAGGGAACCTTTCACAAGCTAAAACGTAATTAGCACAATAATCACAATCACAGTCTTCGGTGATTAAATGATATTTGTCGTAAAATTCTTTGGTTTTATCAACATCAACTTCGATAGTCCAAGGACCTATTTTTGTTTGTTTCATATAATTCACCCTTAATCAATGCTTTTCTAACCAATCTTTCTTGTTAGTCATAACTGCCCAATAGTGAAAAAAGAGTTTTTACTCGTTCCAGAAACGCCTCCCGTTACTTTAATTAAATGCTTTCTAAATAGAAATTTCACCTGTTATCCAATCTTTAATAAAAACTTCTAATGAAGGAGCAACCCACATTCTGCTATCATCTTCATGGTTCCAAACATAAATATCATCCGTTTGAATACTGCCATTTAATATTCTATAACCGAATAAGTCGCCATTTCCTGCATCTGAAAAAAATAATAAATGTTCAAATGGCATATAGATGTCTTTGTAATCATCAAAATTTCTAAAAAATAAATTGTCCGTTACGATTTGGGAAGTTGACCATATTAAAGGACAGTCAAAACTATCAAAAACTCCATTTGTTTCACCGAATAGTTCAAATAACTTTTTAGGTAATTCCACATTTAATTCCTTTTTAATTTGATTTACTTCAATATTAGTCGCTGGTGGTTTGAAAGAATATTCTTTTGATACTGAACTTATATAATCTTTCCACATCAATGTAACACCATCCTTAAAAAGCATATATGAGAAATAATTCACCGGTTCTCACAAACAATCCTTCTTCCTAATAACTGCCCTGTTACTTTAAGTACATCACTTCACAAAGTCTCCTCACACCATCCACTGATTTTATCATAACTATCCAATTGTTTTCTTACCAACAGTCGAATTCACATGCCAAATCACAGAAGAAAATATCTATTTCCACCTTAATGATTCGATGCGTGAATGTCTATGTAGTAATAAAACACTCAAGTAACAACAAAAAAACACATATGATTCTGATGTAAAATCACATGTGTTTTTACTTATGAATGGTTTATTTTCATCAGCATAAAGTATTTACTTCTTTTTGTTATTAGCCAATTTTTCAACAATATCTTCATGTCCATCTAATTTTGCTAGCTCTTCAGCTGTATATCCGTCATCTGTTTCAATTGAAGCATCAGCCCCTGCTTTTAATAATATGTTTACTATTTTTGTATAGCCGTTCTCACTCGCAATCATTAAAGCCGTTTTTCCATATTCATCGGTTGCATTGACGGATGCATTATCATCGTACCCAAGGAGCAATGAAACGATTTCTGGATAATTATAAAGTGATGCGACCATGAGTGGAGTAAGACCGTTTTCATCTGGGTGAAGCTCTGCTCCTCGATCAAGAAAAAGTTCTATTAAATCCATTTGCCCGTCTACAATCACTTGATGAAGGGGACTCCAGCCCGAATCATTTTTCACATCCACAGATGCACCGTAATCTAAGAGCAAGATTGCCATGTCTTTAAATCCTTGTGAAAGGGCCAATATTATTGGTGTTGAACCTGTTGCATTCGGTTGGTCGATATCATACTGCTCATGCTCCATAAGATAAGTTACGATGTCTTGACTATCCCAAAAAGCAGCAAGATGAAGAAGTTCCCCATTTTCATAAAACTCTTGTGATGTGTTGGCTCCTAATTCAATTAACAGCATCGCTGTATCATGATGTTCTGCCTCAATCGTAAATAACAACGGTGTTAAGCCTAAATCATTCCTTTGATTTAGGTCCGCTCCTTTTTCAACCCAGTCGACTACCTCGTCATTATGACCGGCTAACAAGGCAGCGAAAAATGCGGTATTTTCTTCTTCTGTAAGTGTAGGAGTTTGATTTACATTCGATGAAAAACACCCGCTCATGAAAATGGCAGTGAAAACTAATAGTAAATACCGCTTCATAGAAACCTCCATTCGTTTATAAAAGCGTTTTCTAGAGCACTTTTGTTATGTTACGTGTTATCTGTAATAGATGCTGAGATTTCTAACGGACATACGTTCCGCTATTTTAATAAAAAGCTCCATTTATCAAATGCTTATGGTCATTCGTTCCGTTATACTTGAAAAACTGCTTCGTTTTAAAGCTATTTTTGCCTAGTTAACGGAACAGATGTCCGTAAACAATGCGAAAAAGCATATTTTTCACAAAATAGCGGAATAGATGTCCGTTACACGTAAACATACGACATCTATTCCGCCCCTCTATTACCAGCGCCCACCTGGTCGGTTACCACCGACTGGTGGTGTGACAGATGAGCCTCCTACTTCGATTACAAATGTTGCTTCTTTATATATACCATTGACAATCGCGGTTACTTTTATTTCAGCGATTCCATTTTCCTTAGCCACCACACGAGCATCTGTATCTGTCCAAGGTTGGACACTGACAATGTCAGGGTGACTTGAAGTCCATGTCACATTTTGAACAGAATCATTATATTGTGATGGACTAATCAAAAGCGAAATCGTTTCAGACTGCCCAATTCTCATGCCTGATGGTCCTTCTACTGCAAAACCAATTTCCTTAACCGCAACTTGATGTGTTGTTGATTCAAACGGGATTCCATTAATCGTACCTGTCACAGTAATGACGACCGAACCTGGTGCTTTCGCTTGAATTGAGCCTGTTTGACTATCTGTTTTTCCAACGGTCAGACTTGCAGGTGAGCTACTTGTCCATGTCACATCATAAGTACCTGAATAAGGAGACTGAATCGAAATTGGATGTGAATCTCCTTCATACATCTCAGTTGGTCCAGATAATGACACTTGAAGTGGTTGGACATGAATTGCGCATGGCTCTGAATATAAATAGTCACTTGTTGGGTCAACATTGTCTACATCGTTTACCCTCACTTGAATTGTTGCATGACCAGGATATTTCGCCTTTACTTTCCCTGTCGCATCGACATCTAGAATGTCACGGTTACTTGAAATCCACTGTGCCGATTGAACGGCTTGTGGATGTTTTAATGCTTGCTCTGGATACACAGCGAACTGTAACAATGCTTCTTCACCATATTGTAATGGGTTCGGGCAACTTGTCACTTCTACTCGTTGCACCGCATAACGACTATCTAAAACAACTTCATTAAATGTAAATGATTTTTGCTCAAGACTCGGTGTAATGACATTTAATTTTCCATCACTTAAAAGATAACGACCTTGGTCTATCGGTTTTATTTCTACATCAAAGCCTATATTCACCATATCTTTTTGTTGTGGGAAAGGGATATCTTCAAAATAAATCGTTAATTTATTGTTTTTCACGTCCCAGCTGCGAATTGGTGCCTCACTTATTACGTTCATAACTTCAATACCTGGTGATAATGTTTCTGTATACGTGACTTGGCGAAGCGGTGGATACGATACAGATGAAGGTACACCACCATATTCAGCATACACTGTCCCATCTCGATAAGTGAGTTTCACAGTCGCAAATCCTATTATCGTATGGTCAGTGCTTGAGCCACCAAATTCGAATGTATCAACGACAGGAACATTCACATACTGCGGGCCTTTATCTCGGAGCCAATCGGAAATCATTCGATCAACGTTTGAATTATTACCCGTTTCTGGACCAACTTGATCCCCCACGGCGTAACTTAAATCTCCTTGACCATCTATAGCTTGTTGCACAGCTTGCCTCAATGCACTGTTTCCACTTCCATCTAAACGAAGATATCCCCATTTCCCTGCATTTTCACGACTTAAAATATCGATGGGTTGTTGGGATGTTGGAATATCTCGTGTAACACCAATCGGAAATACATGATTTAATACTCCATGCTGCTCATCGAAATGATCCCAAATTAAAAATTTATGCAAATCAACTTGATGATGTAATGTTGTTGTTTCATTTACAAGCACATTTTCTTTCGATAAGTAACGGTTCACAACCGCTTCTGTTTCATCAACAAAGATAGAAAACTGCTCGACCACTTTTGCCCCAGATTCATCTGTTGCTTCAATTCGAATACGATTTTCCCCGATTCGAAGGTCATCCGTTGAAAGTGTTGTTCTAACAAGGGCTGGGTTGGATAACTTATCGTTAGCAAATACTCTTTGGTTATTAACAAACACTTCTGTTTTTAACGAATGGTCAGTTAAGTCATAGTCATACACTTCATATACAAGGTTCACGAGTTGACCTTTGTAATAGGTTGCATTTGGTTTTGGTGCCAACACATTTAACATCGGTGCATGGTTTGAACCGATAAAAGCTCGGTACATCGTGTTTACAAATAATTTTTGTTCTTGATCTGGGAATCCCGTATTTGTATGCCCTGTTCCAGAGTACGTTACGTTTCCTTTTGAATACGTGTAATAATGATTCCAGCTATCATAAATATCACGATTACTACCTATAATGTTATACCAAGGAATCACGTTCCTATCTTCTAAATCGAGTGTGTAGTATTGGTTATGTGTCGTCGCAATTTCAATTGAATCCCCTAGCTCAAAAGGATACGTTGTTAATAGTCCAGTATTGATTCTTTTTGTACTTCTTGATGGATTGACAGCATTTAACCCCATATTGGTTCGTGGGAACACTTGACCTGTGTCTTCCATAAAACGACCCCAATTGCTTTCTGTCGGTAATCTGTAAATCGTATCATGGGTAAACATAACACTTTGACCGGTAGCTATAAATGTCTTTACTGAATTAGCAGGTGCGTCATTTAAATTCGCTCGGACGTTATACTCATCCACAAATCCGAAAATTAACATATCATAGACACCATTTAATTGGCGATGGTATTGATTATTAAACTGTGTCATTGTAATAATATCGATATCGATTTGATAGTCTTCACTCGATAAATATTGTTGGTTCATGTTATTTGACTTATTTAGTGCACTCTCTAAATTTACTGTAGTCGGAAGAACTTGTAGTACTCTCACCTTCATTTTTTCATCCCGAAACTTAAATGCCCCCGTATCATAGGATTTCAAGTTTGTTGAAGCATCGATTACCTCAAACTTCCAATAACGCAAACCAGAAAACCCTTTTGGTAGTTTATAATGAATAGTAGCTTTTCCATCGACAATTTTTGCTGTGCCCACTAATTCTTTTTCCTCATAGTAATGATTAAAATCGGCATCAATATAAAGGTTCGCTATTCCATTTTGAACCGTATTCACTTCAAAAGAAACTACATCCCCTGCCCGATAAACAGAAGACGAATTCCCGCTATATACAGTTGGTTTTGTTATGATATTCATAGCTGGTTTCTTTGGGTTGTTTTGAAAAAAGTTGCTAATGACTGTACTTGCTTGAGAATTTTGAGTAATAACTCGTAAATTTGAACTATACTTTTTTTCATTATTCCACCTTGTTAAAGTTGTCCCTAATTTTCCTCTTTGAGATAGTACTGTATTATGAACAACGACGAGTTGACCTTGTTTCAAAAAATCATTCTCAATTTCAGTAAGCTTTAAATTCGTTATATCATTCATCACATTAGTTGTGTCATGTGCTGCAATTCTTTGCTCATTTGTTGTTAATGTTCCAATTGTCGTAGGGCTATAAGTGCCATTTGCAATAAAAACCATGTCATATTTACCATCTAATTCATATCTGAGAGAAACAAATTCCTTCATTCTAACAGTATGAATATTATAGAAATTACTATTTAGCCGGCTTTGTAACACCGAACTACCAGTATCGGTAATTTCCAACACTTCAATCTTCGATGTAGGCGAATTAGCATCTGCTTTGTCGATGAATGGTTGTGGTATCACGAGCGAAAAAATAAGAATAAATACAATAAGTCCATGTAATCCTTTTAACGTCTTCATCCTTTTTATCCTCCTTCATCAATTAATCTATCACTTGCCCTCGTTGTGACTATTGAATCAATTTCGTATGTAAACTCTTGATTTATCTGCAAAACAAGAACTTTATAACTACTTCAAATGTAGCACTAATGGATGATAAATGTAAACAAAAAATGACAAAAAAAAGAAGCAAATAGAGGAAATTCCCCATTGCTTCTATTCGGGTTGATGAAGAAGGTATTTTCTGACTTCACCGATAAAATATAATGAACCTGTAATTAATAAAATATCATCACTTGTAATAGACTCTCTCATTTGTTGGATCGCTAGCTTCCAGTTCGGTTCAAACTGTTTATTGTCAAAAGTAGAGTTGGTATACAATTGCTCTGCGGATTGTGCTCTTGGAAAATCAAATGTTGTAAAGATAATGGAGTACACGATGTCATATAACGGATGGAGCAATTGATTCACATCTTTTTCTACTGTTGCCGCAAACAGCAAACAGATTTTTTTTCCTCCATAAAACCGTTGTAATGTATCTTTTAGTACTTCGATTCCTTCTGGGTTGTGTGCACCATCGAGAATAACAGTTGGCTCAGCTTCGATTTGCTCAAAACGACCTGGCCAACTTGTTTTTTCAATTCCCATTCGAATTTGTTCATCTGTTAACTCAAATCCGTATTTTGTTTTTAACAACGCTAAAGCCATCATCGCTAATGCTACATTTTTTACTTGATGTTTCCCTTTAAGCGATAATGTAATGTGATCCACTGACCATAATGAGGAACGAAAATTAATTTGCTCTTTTCCATCAATCACACCGTTATCATATGTGAAATCTTCTTCTAGTTGATAAAAGTCAGCTTCCATTTCCACAGCTTGTTGTTGAAACACCGTGACAACTTCCTCATCTTCTGCTGTTGTAATTACAGGAACTTCTTTTTTTATAATTCCAGCTTTTTCTTTAGCAATTTCTTGTTTTGTTTCTCCTAATATATGAACATGGTCAAACCCCACATTCGTTAATAATGACATCATTGGTGTAAGAACATTTGTTGAATCTAATCGGCCACCTAACCCAACTTCCATTACAACAATATCAGGTTTGACCATAGAAAAATAAACAAATGCCATCACTGTAATGACTTCAAACTCTGTCGGGGACCCATAATGTGTATTTGCCAATTCATCGACAAGTGGCTTTATGTCATTTGCGATAGCGACGACATCAGCATCTGGAATCGGTACACCATTAATCATAATCCGTTCATTAAATTGTTCAATATAAGGAGAAGTAAATGTCCCCACATTATAATTTGCTTCGACAAGAGTATGTCGCAAAAAGGATACCGTAGATCCTTTCCCATTTGTTCCTCCGACATGAATAAACTGGCTCTTCTTATGGGGGTAACCGAGTTTTGCTAGCATCCATTCCATTCTTTCTAAACCCGGTTTAATACCAAACGCGAGTAAACTTTCCACCCATTGAACTGCCTCTTCCATCGTTTTCACTTTACTACTCCTTTTTCATCAAATATGGAAAGGATGCCCACATGATCTTTCCTATGGGCATCCTCCTTATTTTACTGTTTTAATTCTGCAATACGAGCTTTTACTGTCTCTCTTTTTTCAATATAGTCTTTTTCCTTCGCACGTTCTTCCACAATCACTTGTTCAGGAGCTTTAGCAATAAACCCTTGATTACTTAATTTTTTCTGAACTCTTTCAACTTCTTTATCAAGTTTTGCCACTTCTTTTTCAAGTCGGGCTATTTCCGCATCTAAATCTAGTAGTCCTGCTAGCGGAAGGAATAACTCGACTCCAGTTAACACATTCGACATCGATTTTTCTGGAGTTGATAAATCTGTTGCCATTTTTAATTCACTAGGGTTACAAAATCTTTCAATATATTGCTGCCCACGTTTTAATTGTGTGTAAACTTCTTCATCTTTTGGTTTGATATGAAGTTCAATCTGCTTACTCATCGGAACATTTAATTCTGAACGAGTATTTCTAACAGAACGAATAATATCTTTTAACAGTGTAAAATCTTTTACAGCATCTTCAAATACTAATTCAACCTTTTTCGTTGGCCATGCAGCTACAGTAATTGAATCGCCTTCATGCGGCAAATGTTGCCATATTTCCTCGGTAATAAACGGCATAATTGGATGTAATAGTCGAAGAGTGTGGTCTAATACATAAGCAAGAACTGATCTTGTCGTCTTTTTCGCTTCTTCATCATCACCGGTTAACGGCAGTTTCGCCATTTCAATATACCAATCACAGAAATCATCCCATATAAAGTTATATAAGATCCGTCCTACTTCACCAAACTCATACGCGTCAATTAATCTCGTTACATCGTCAATTGTTTCTTGAAGACGCGTCAATATCCATTTGTCGGCAATTGTCTTTTCTCCTGATATATCAATTTCATCATATGTTAATCCATCCATATTCATCAGGGCAAACCTGGACGCATTCCAAATTTTATTTGCAAAGTTCCACGTTGATTCGACTTTTTCCCAATAAAAACGAAGATCATTTCCTGGGGAACTCCCTGTTGATAAGAAGAATCGCAGTGCATCTGCTCCATATTTGTCGATAACATCCATCGGGTCAACACCATTTCCAAGCGACTTACTCATTTTTCTTCCTTGGGAATCTCTAACTAACCCATGAATGAGCACATCTTTAAATGGACGTTCATCTGTGAATTCTAATCCTTGGAATATCATTCGGGCTACCCAAAAATAAATAATGTCATATCCTGTTACTAACACATCTGTGGAATAATATCGTTTGAAATCTGGTGCTTCTTTATCGGGCCAACCCATTGTTGAAAACGGCCACAATGCTGAGCTGAACCACGTATCTAATACATCTTCATCTTGTTCCCAATTTTCAATATCACTAGGAGCTTCATGCCCTACATAAACTTCTCCTGTTTCTTTATGATACCAAGCAGGAATTCGGTGTCCCCACCATAATTGTCTTGAAATACACCAGTCTCTGATGTTTTCAATCCAGTGCAGATATGTTTTTTCAAATCGGTCTGGTACAAAGTTTACTTTGTCATTTGACTTTTGCAATTCAATCGCTTGTTTTGCTAAAGGTTCCATTTTTACAAACCATTGCGTCGACAAGTATGGTTCTACCACTGCGCCACTACGCTCTGAATGCCCAACGGAATGCATATGGTCTTCAATATGAAAAAGAATATCTGCTTCTTGCAAATCTTTCACAATTTGTTTTCGGCATTCAAAACGATCAAGACCTTTGTATTTTCCAGCATTTTCATTCATTTTCCCATCTTCTGACATGACGAGAATTCTTTCTAAATTATGACGGTTTCCAATTTCAAAGTCATTTGGATCATGAGCTGGTGTTATTTTAACCGCACCTGAACCAAATTCCATATCGACATAATCATCTGCGACAATCGGAATTTCTCGATTAACAATCGGTAGTTTTACCATTTTGCCTATTAAATGTTTGTATCTTTCATCTTCTGGGTGTACGGCAACCGCTGTATCCCCTAGCATTGTTTCTGGTCGAGTTGTGGCAACTTCAATATGACCTGAACCGTCTGCTAGTGGGTATTTCATATGATAAAAATGACCTTGTACGTCTTTATATATCACTTCGATATCAGACAACGCTGTTTTCGTTTGTGGGTCCCAGTTAATAATATATTCTCCACGATAGATTAAGCCTTTTTCATATAAACGAACAAACACTTCTCGTACAGCCTTCGATAAACCTTCATCTAATGTAAATCGTTCTCGTGAGTAATCAAGGGCAAGACCGAGCTTTGACCATTGAGAGCGTATAAAGGAAGCATACTCTTCTTTCCATTCCCAAGATTTTTCGAGGAATTTTTCCCGTCCTAAATCATAACGAGATAATCCTTCTTCTTTTAGTTTCCCTTCCACTTTTGCTTGAGTCGCAATTCCAGCGTGGTCCATCCCAGGAAGCCAAAGTGCATCATAGCCTTGCATTCGTTTTGTTCGAATTAATATATCTTGTAATGTTGTATCCCATGCATGACCTAAATGCAATTTCCCTGTCACATTTGGTGGGGGGATAACAATGGTATACGGCTTTTTACTCTCGTCACCTGTTGCCTCAAAAAACTTCCCTTCGACCCAATACGGATACCATTTCGCTTCTGTTTCTTGCGGATTATATTTTGTTGGCATTGAAAGATCTTGATTTGCCATGTGTGTTCCTCCTTTGTTTTCTAAAAAAATATAAAAAACTCCCTTCGCCTCAAAGGACGAAGAGAGTATCTCTCGCGGTACCACCTTTGTTTGCAAGCAAAATACACTTGCACACCTCAGTAAATGTAACGGTTCTCACCGGCTTACTTTACTCATTCGCTTGAACGTTCAAGTAAGCTGCTCATTGGGCGACCTTCAATTCGTACATCCTGAAAAATCTTTCAGCTCTGATTTTTCTCTCTAAAAGGCATCCGAATTTACTCTTCCCTGTCATTGCAGTTTAGAATTTTATTATCTTGCTATATTCTACCTTTTTTTGATTTCATTCGTCAATATAAGCATAGCCATTTTTTTCTTTTCTATTCAACTTGCCTCTCTCTACTCACATTCAAGCTTAAAAAGCATATCGTAATAGTAACATACTATGGAGAGGAGCTATGAAAATGCCAAGACGTAAATTTCGTCCACCATTATGGCTCGTCCGTTTTCGGCAAGTGATTTACCAATGTATTTTTTATATCGTTTGTTTTCAATTTATTCGAACGCTTTTACTTCCTACAACGTTTGATGTTATTTTATTAACAATACTTGTGATTGTTTACGGATTGTTTCTTTTAGGGGTTATTTAAGAAAAACGCGGGAGCGTCTTTTCGTTTCAAGTGAAGTGTATGATGAACAACCAACACATGCCATGTTTCATTTTCGCGGCCACAGGAGCGCTTATTCACGCAAAAGCAACTCTATTCCTAGCGATATATTATGATTAACTGCTCCTGTGTCCGCCAACGTTCCAAAACGCTAGTAATGTTCACAGATAACGGTTTTCATGGCCGCTTACTTATCATAAACAACAAAATTGCTATCGCGATAAATCCGACCCAAGTGTTGAATAATTCACTTAGGTCTTTTCTTGCTTGTCTCATAGTACTCCAAGTCCCTCATTCATTCTAAGAATTTATTAAAACAATGCTATACACAAGTCGACTATTTTATAGTTTCCTAAACAATAAGAAAAACGCGGGAGCGTCTTTTCGTTTCAAGCGAAGTGCGGAGCCCTGCCCGCTTTTGATAGTGAACCCCAAGTGTTTTTCTTGGGGTGAAACGCGCAGGTGCGCAGCCTTCGCTCTTCTTGAATAAGCCTTCAAAACTTTTATACTCTTATCTTGTAAGAAAAACTGAGTGAGGAACCCCACCTCACTCAGTCCTTTTTTGTTTCCTGCAAATTGAAAAAACCTGTACTCTACTCCATGTACCCCATTATAATACTCAGGATACATTTCTCCTCCCAAGTTTCATAGAAAAACATTGGTGGTGTCATCGGACCGCCACCATCCATTAAATCTTTCATCACACACTAAACAAACAAGCTGATAGAAGCCTTCTATTAGACACTTCTTTCCGTTTTTGCACTCGTTTTGTCCAATAGAACCTTCCTATTAGACATTTCTCTCCGTTTTTACTCTTGTTTTGTCCAATAGAGCATTCCTATTAGACACTTCTTTCCGATTTTACTTTTGTTTTGTCCAATAGAGCATTCCTATTAGACACTTCTTTCCGATTTTACTTTTGTTTTGTCCAATAGAACCCTAAAACACAATTCAAACGCCCTCCGTTAAAGAAAAACGCGGGAGCGTCTTTTCGTTTAAAGCTCACCCGATTATGGGCGAGCTACTATATGTTTATGTTTGTTTTACTTCGGGAGGAAATAATATCGTTTTCAGCTGATGTACCTTTCTCATCGTAAACAAGCGTTTTTCTAACCGGCGAACATGATTTAATTCACTTAATGAAGCTCGGTTGTTCATATACGTGTCGATTGAAAATAAAACCGGCTCTGGAAAATGCAAATAACCAAGCAATAATTGCTTTTCTTCTTCAAACAGTGGTAAATGCGCTTCATATGTTGCTAACCAATGCTTCAACTCATTATCATTCCATAAAGCATAGGCAAAAGAATGACGACAAAATAAAGCAAGATCTCGAGCTGGTGTGTCAAGTGATGCGCGTTCAAAATTAAAAAGAAGCGGTTCGCCGTAGGCCGTAAAGTGAACATGTTTCCTTGACAATTTCCCATGACAAAGGACCGTTCTATATTTCTCTTTTTCCTTTACCCCATCAAACCATTTTCCTGCACACCGTTTCGCTTCGTCCATCATGAGTAATAGTTGATGTGCATGTGTCATGAAGGTGAGTTCAAATGGTGACATGTACACTTTTTGCTCAGCTAAATCAATAAACCGTTCAAGTTCTAGTCTTCGCAACTCCCATCTTTTCACTAATGTTTGGTAAGATTCTTCCATCGCATCTTGTTCATATGTTTGTGATTTAGATGTTAAGTGATGGATTATCCCCATTTGATTCATGATCTTCTGCTCTCTTGATTCTCTATCTTCGTATGGTTCGTTTTCAATCCAAGGCATTACATAATACGTATGTTGCTCTGTTGATAATGTTAATTCGCCGTACTTCGTTGGAATGATAGGAATAACAGATTGGTATTGGAGCCTTGCAAGTCTCCGAATATGGTGCGAAAATGTTTGTGCTTCTTCCCATAACATCACTGATTCTTTCAGTGCATAAGTGCCTTGCTGTGAATAGATTTTAAAAACTCTACCCTTTCTTTCGATTTGTTGAGGATAAAGATCATAATGAAATAATATCGGTGCTAACTTATCCCAATCTTCTCTGGTTGTCATCATTTCCCTCCTTTTCTGTTCTTTTGTTCGACCATTCTACTAGTACTTGGACAAGTTGTTGTTTTTCATTCCATGTCTGTTTCATATCGTCTACACGCTTGTACCATTTTTCCGTATCTTCTATATTAGTGACACATTCTATATATTCGGTCGGATATAATAATTCTGCAATGAGAAATGAAAGTTGTCTTGATTTGATAAGTTCAAACCTTTCTGAAATCCCATCTAATAATAAAAACAATGAAGACTCAGCTTCCTTTCTCCACCACTCTAAAACAAACATACTAAAGGAACGATAGCCTATTTCTGGATTTTTTGCAGTTCCTTCAAAAAAAAGGACTGAAGCATCTTCTTTTAATTGTGTAAGAGAATGAATAGGATCGCAAATGGGCAACACGACATGATTGTTTTTCTCAATAATGTCACTCGCTTTATCTGCTCGTCCTCTAGCTTCTTTATAACATGTGGAAATGAGCTTTTTTTCACTTTCTGCTATTAAGTGTAGCTGCTGTTGAATTTGTTCAATCGAGGGAAAGAAATACTCGTGTTCAACAAAGCTAAGCTTTCTTTTGTCTTGCTCGAGTCCATACTGAAACATATGCCCGAAAAGATTTCCCCATTTTTGTTCTGCTTGTCTGATTGGAGAGAGGGTGGCCACCTCATCATGAAGTGTAAGCCACCCTTTTTCATAGGGAACTTCCATATTATTGTTTATTGTACGTATCATGCGATCTGTCATGATAAACGGGGGACGACTACATTCCTCTCGCCAAGAAATATGCCATTGAAGCAATCGTTCATCTTCCCATATCCGTACATTTTTTATACCTTTATTTGTTTGAATTCTATCTTTTCCAACTTGTTTAACTGTCGTATAACCATATTCTTGTTTTATTTTTTCAAGAAGTTCCATCTATCTTCCCTACTCCTACTATTCTTTTTTTGCTCTAACAATTGGAATATATAAAATTTGTCCTTGTTCAATTTGTTCACTTTCTAGTTTATTAATTCGAACAAGTTGACTCGCTTGAACTTCATAACGCTCTGCAATCATATCCAATGATTCATTTTCTTGAATGATACACATTCTTAGCTTAGAAAATTCTTCTTCTCCATTTGTGAGCATTTTTGTTAAATATAATGCATTTTCATTTTTCATAGATGGACGGTCACTTTCTTCTCCATCTTCTTCACGGTCCGGTTCTAACTCTTCTTCGGGCTCACTTGCAGAAAATGCAATCTCAGGCATTTGATTGTTGGCGATTCCTTTTAACGTCGATAAGCCTGAACCTGTATCTTTTTCATCACGACTTACTTCTTCCACTTCTTCTTCAACAAGAGGTTCTTCATAACTTTGTAAAACAGGCTCCTCTTCTTTTGTTCTTTCAGCACGAGGGGCAGCAACAACTTGTGGAACAGGCTCTTCTTCTAATTTAGGTTCTGTCACCATTGGAGCGATCGGTTTATCTACGGTCTTTTCGATCGTTGTTCCACTCTCCTCTCCTTCAAAACGAGGACTTCCGCCTGCCGCAACAGCTTGTAACGTCTTTTCTTCTTGTTTTTGTTCTACTTTTGCTTGAATGTTCGTTTGTACTGTTGGTTCAGGTCTAGCCTCGATTACGGGCTCCGGCTTGGATTCAACTGATTCTTCTATCGGTTCACGGTCAATCTCTTCAGTCACTTCTGTCTTTACTACTGTTTCTTCAATTTGTTCAGCCACTTCTTTTTGTTCAACTGTGGAAGGGGCTTCTATTTCTCCTGGTTCCATCTTCACTGTATTTTCTTCTTTCATAACAGGCTCTGCTTGTTTCTTTGCTTCGAAACGAAACGGTTGAAACACATCAGGTTGTACCGGTGGGATTGGGGGAACTTGAGATTGAGCTAGTTCTTGTTGCTCTTGTTGTTCGTTTGTACGTTCTTGTGTTGTTGTCGACATACCGCTTATCGTGACATCAGCAGTCAACTGAATGCAACTTCTTTCAGGTAAATCATAATCAAATGTCTCCACTTCAACATACACATCTTCTAAGTTATTAATGCGGTTCAATGGAATCGTCACATCAATCGGAAAATAATGTTTAATTTCACCAATTCCTTCATCTGATAATGAAATTTCTTCAATTGAACGAAAATGTAAATCATCACGTGAATCCTCACGCTCTTGATTTGCCATCTCTTGTTCTGTTTTCGGGCGGTACTCGCCTTTTAATTGAAGGCCACCACGGATAAAAACATGGTCAGCACTTTCTTCAATTGTAATTTCTGGGTCTAATGACATTGATAATACTTCTGAAATTTCTTGACCTTTATTGAGCCACACTGACTCCTCAATCGAAAATGATAATTTAGATGGATGATCTTGGGTCACAATGCGTTCCTCCTTCGAAATCTATTATCTACACTTTTTGTTACGGTCATGGTCTGTACAGTAAAACCTATGACAAGGCTTTACGATTTATGTATAAAACTTGTAAATTACAGGAGAGAAGGTGTTCCCCCCACTACTACATCTTTATGGAGGGTGGGAAATGAATATGTCTTTTTTTATATATTTTTTCGTTACTAGAATGTCACTTCCGACCCGCATTACTCGTTAGGACATATTTGCAGAAGTATAGAAATCATTTTTTTAGGTCAGAGCAGCCCTTATTTGTGAACATGATACGGGTTTCTGTTTTTTAGTGGCCACAGGAGCCCTTATTCACGCAAAAGCAACTCTATTCCTAGCGATATATTATGATTAACTGCTCCTGTGTCCGCCAACGTTCCAAAACGCTAGCCATGTTCACAGATAACTGTTTTCATGGCCGCTTATTTACCATAAACAAACTAAAGAAGGCTACCGAGAGATTTCTCGACAGCCTTCCTCCAATACACTTATTATTTTTTCTTAATCTCTGCCACTTCTGTATTAGCTGCAGCAAAACTTAAATCTTTTACTACCAATTGTTCAGTATCATCTAAGTTCGTAAAAACAATTGGAGTAATAATAGATGTTGCATTGTTTTGGATAAACTCTAAGTCAAATCGTAGTAAAGATTGACCTTTTGTAATCGTTGCACCTTGTTCAACTAATGTTTCAAAGCCTTCTCCTTTTAAGTTGACCGTATCAATTCCAACATGAATTAATATTTCTTTTCCAGTATCAGTTTCAATACCAAGTGCATGTTTTGTTGGGAAGATGTTGACAATTTTACCGTCAACAGGTGAAACAACTAAACCATCCTTTGGTTCAATCGCAAATCCATCTCCCATCATTTTGCTTGAAAACACTTGGTCAGGAACTGCTGAAATAGGAAGAAGTTTTCCTTCTAATGGTGCATGAATGGAAACCGTACCTGTACTAGAAGAAACTTCTTTTGTTTTTTCTGCTTTTTTCTCCACAGGCGGAGGTGTGTTTCCTTTTATAATCGCTTGAATTTGTGTTTTTAATTGGTCAGAGCGAGGTCCAAATATTGCTTGGATATTATTCCCCATTTCTAACACACCACTTGCTCCAAGCTTTTTCAGCTTGTCTTTATTTACATCGCCAGGATGACGCACAGACACACGTAATCGAGTGATACAAGCATCTAGATTTGTTAAGTTTTCTTTTCCACCTAACGCTTGTAAAATTTCATATGGTAATTCATTTGTTGTGCCATCGCTTACTTCATCACTTTCATCTTCTGCATCTTCACGACCAGGTGTTTTCAAATTCCACTTTCGAATCGCAAATCGGAATCCAAAATAATAAATAACCGCAAAGACGAGCCCGACCGGTATAATGAGCCAGGAGTTTGTCGATAAATTCCAATAAAGGACATAATCTATAAACCCACCAGAGAATGTAAACCCTGCCTTAACTCCTAATAAATCCATCACAACAAACGATAGTCCAGCAAATACGCAGTGAATTAAAAATAACACAGGAGCAACAAACAAAAAGGCAAATTCAATCGGCTCTGTAATCCCCGTTAAAAAGCTTGTTAGTGCAGCTGATGCCATAATTCCACCAACCATTTTTTTACGCTCAGGTTTTGCCTCATGATAAATCGCTAATGCAGCAGCTGGAAGACCAAATAACATGAACGGGAATAACCCCGCCATAAATGTACCTGCTGTTGGGTCTCCTGCAAAGAAACGTGTCATATCCCCTCTTACACCTTCAAAGTTACCAAATTCAAACCAAAATGGCTGATAGAAAATATGGTGAAGACCAAATGGAATTAATGCACGTTGGGTAAAACCAAAAATAAACGCGGCAACCGTTGTTCCTGTTTCAGTTGCTAAATGGGAAAACCAATCAATCACACCTTGAATCGGTGGCCAAATATAAACAAATGCAATTCCTAGTAATACCGCTGTTGCCGCTGTAATAATCGGAACAAATCGTTTTCCAGCAAAGAAGCCCAAAAATTGGGGCAGCTCAATATTATAAAACCGCTTATATAATGCAGCAGCGACAAGCCCCATAATAATTCCACCAAACACTCCTGTTTGGAGCGTTTCAATTCCTAAAATATTGACAGTTTCTGCTCCTTGATAACCTGCCATAATCCCTAGTGTCGTATTCATGACAAGGAAGCCAATTACAGCCGCTAACCCTGCGACACCGTCTCCATCAGCAAGTCCAATCGCGACACCGATAGCAAATAATAGTGGTAAGTTATCAAAAACAACCCCACCTGCTTGTGCCATAATCGGAATATTTAAGACATTTTCATGTCCTAGTCCTAATAACAAACCAGCTGCAGGTAGTACCGAAACTGGAGTCATTAGCGCCCGACCGACACGTTGTAACACACCAAACGCTTTTTTAAACATATAGATTTCCTCCTTTTTTGTTGTGGAAATAAAAACAATAAAAAAGACATGAGTGGATACGAAAAGTATGCATCAAAAACAAAAGGATTATGCCCTTTCGTTTATGAGACGTACTTTTTTTCCTCTCATGCCTGCTTTACCAGTAACACGTAAAAAAATGTACTTTATTTTATTGTTTTGATAATCGTTGCAAATGCATTGTTAAATAAACCGCTTCTGCTTCTGGAATCGTTTTCTTAATGGCTTTTTGCATGATTTTGATTAGTTTCCACGAAAGATTATAACAAATCGGATATTGTTCTTGCAATACTTTTGCTAAGGCGTTTTGATTTTCGTCATAACTTCCTTTTTCCACCCGATCAATTGCATCATGCAAATGTCGCACAAGTCGTAGATAATGAATGTCTTTACGGTCAATTTGTAACGATAAAGAAAGCTCAATCACTTCAATGAGAGTCGCAATAAGTTGAGTATGACGGTTTACTTCAGATAATGGCCTTCTTGTTAGAGCACTATGAATATGAAGGGCAATAAAACCAATTTCTCCTTCTGGAATGACAATACTCAATTTTTCGTTTAACCACTCTACGATTTCGGTTGCTAGTGCATACTCTTTTGGATACGCTAATTCCGTTTCAATTAAAAACGGATTGCTAATCCCAAGCCCTTGTTTCACCCTTTTTATCGCAAAATATAAATGGTCGGTTAAAGCAACATGGATATGTTCATGAACTTGTACCTGAAACCGCTTTTGAATTAATGTTGTCAGTTCATTCATCAAGCCAACAAAAGATTCATCAACATACGTTAATAGCTCTTTATATTGCTCTTGTTCTTTCTTATCTTTTAATACAAAAAACTTTTCTGCAACGTCGGATTCCACTTGCTCCCCTTGCTTTTTATTAAACCCAATCCCTTTCCCAATTAAAACAACTTCCTCATATTCAGGATGTTGGGCAATGACAACATTATTATTCAATGCTTTTTTGACTTTCATGACATTCCGTTCCTCCTGCTAATCAAACCGCTTTCATCTTTTGCAAGTTTTCTTCCTTGTTCCTTTAGACAATTTTTGAAAATGCTATTTTTGCTGCAGCAATTGTGGCATCAATATCTGCTTCCGTATGTTTTGTTGATAAAAACATACCTTCAAATTGAGATGGTGGAAGTGAAATTCCTTGTGCAAGCATTTCTTTAAAGTAAGCCGCAAATAAATCAAGATTTGATGTTGAAGCTTCAGCAAAATTTGTGACTTTTTTATCAGTAAAGAAAAAGCCTACCATTGAACCCGCTAGATTAGTCGTATGTGGAATCTCAAATTCTTTTGCTGCTTCTGATAACCCACTCGCTAATTTTTCTCCTAACTGACGAAACACTGTATAATCTTGTTCTGTCAGTTGAACCAGTGTTTCATATCCTGCCGTCATCGCTAATGGATTTCCTGACAGCGTACCCGCTTGATAGATTGGTCCACTTGGTGCAATTTGTTCCATGATTTCACGTTTTCCACCATAAGCACCAACAGGTAAGCCTCCGCCAATTACTTTTCCTAAACAAGTTAAATCGGGTGTGACACCAAAATGACCTTGTGCACAATGGTAATCGACACGAAACCCGGTCATAACTTCATCAAATATTAATAAGCTTCCATGTTTAGTTGTGATGTCTCGCAATTGTTGTAAAAAACCAGGTAATGGTGGCACAACGCCCATATTCCCAGCAACTGGCTCAACGATAACTCCTGCAATATCATCCCCGAATTTATCAAATGCAAGTTCAATACTTTCGATATCATTATAAGGGACAGTTAACGTGTTTTGAGCGACTGATTCTGGAACGCCTGGACTATCTGGTAAACCTAATGTAGCTACACCTGATCCCGCTTTAATAAGAAGTGAATCGCCATGACCATGGTAACAACCTTCAAACTTCACAATTTTATTTCTTCCTGTATATCCTCTCGCTAATCGGAGTGCACTCATCGTTGCTTCCGTACCCGAATTGACCATACGAACAACTTCAATGGACGGAACTCTGTCGATGACGAGCTCTGCTAATTTCGTTTCAAGCTCATTCGGCGCACCAAAGCTTGTCCCTAATTCTACGGTTTTCTTTAGTTCTTCAACAACGCGGTCATCGGCATGTCCTAAAATGAGCGGACCCCATGATAAAACATAATCAATATATTCATTGCCATCAATGTCATAAATTCTTGAGCCTTTTCCACGCTCCATAAAGATAGGGTCCATTTTCACTGATTTAAACGCACGAACAGGACTATTTACACCACCTGGCATGACCGGTTTTGCTTTTGCAAATGCTTGCTTTGAACGTTCCATCTTCATTTTACTTCACCTCACTATGATTGTTAGAGCTAAGCCAACGTGCCACATCTTTTGCAAAATACGTTAATATTAAATCAGCACCTGCACGCTTCATACTTGTCAACGTTTCAAGAACAACCTGTTTTTCATCAATCCATCCATTTTGGCTAGCCGCTTTAATCATCGAGTATTCACCACTCACATTATAAGCAACGACCGGATAACCAGAAAAGTCCTTCACTTCACGAATGATATCTAAATAAGAAAGGGCTGGTTTTACAATGAGGAAATCTGCGCCTTCTGCAATGTCAGACTCTGCTTCTCTTATTGCTTCTAACCGGTTGGCAGGATCCATTTGATATGTTTTTCTATCACCGAATTTCGGTGAACTATGCGCAGCATCACGAAAAGGACCATAATAACTAGAAGAATATTTCACCGCATAGGACATAATCGGAACATCGACAAATCCCGCTTCATCCAACCCATGACGAATCGCGGCTACAAACCCATCCATCATATTCGAAGGCGCAATAATATCAGCCCCTGCTTTGGCTTGAGAAACAGCGGTTTTCGCTAATAAATCAAGAGTTGGATCATTTAAAACTTTGCCTTCTTCAATGACACCACAATGCCCATGGTCGGTAAATTGACATAAACAAGTGTCTGCAATAACTGTTAATTCCGGGTAAAATTCTTTAATTAAACGAATGGCTTCTTGCACAATACCGTGGTCATGGTACGCAGATGTCCCTACTTCGTCTTTATGATGCGGCACTCCGAATACAATGACTGCTTTAATTCCTAAATCAACCACTTCTGCCATTTCGGCTTTTACATAATCTAGAGAGAGTTGAAAAACACCTGGCATAGATGGAATTTCATTTTTCGTTTGTTCTCCTTCAATGACAAAAAAAGGGTAAATTAAATCATCTGTATGTAATGTTGTTTCTCTTACCATTGCTCGAATCGATGATGACTGTCGCAATCGACGGTGACGTGTAAAATATACATCTTTCATTTTTTTTCCTCCTCATAATACTGAAGTAGTGATTGCACTACCCCATCAATCGTATATGGTTTTGCGATTAGTGGATTTTCGATGCCATATTTTTGTAATGTTTTTGCTGTAATCGGACCAATACAGCAAAACAAAAGATGGTCTACCTTCACTTGTTTATCGTGAAGGAGGGTAAAGAAATTTGTCACTGTTGATGAGCTTGTGAATGTCATCACATCTACAGTGTTAAGGATACGAAGCAATTCAGGTTTTGCCTCATGATTTATCGTTGTTGAGTACACAACAATATCATCAACAGTACAGCCATACTTACGTAGCGATGTTGGAACAATGTCTCGCGCTAAGTTTCCTTTTGGAAATAAAATACGGTGTTCCTTTTTTAACAACGGTATTAACTGAGTGACAAATGCTTCTGCAACAAACTCATCAGGCATAAAAGAAGGCTCAATAGCAAACTGCTGTACCGCTTCTTTCGTTTTTTCACCGACAACGGCTATTTTACCTTTGAATTTTAAATTTCTGTGACCCGTATGTACGTAAACCGCGTCCATAAAGAAAACAACGGCATTTACACTTGTGAATACGATCCAATCATAGAAGTCAAGATGTTGAACCGCCGTCAGAACGGGGTTCATGTCATCTGCTTCTTTTATTTTTATAAGTGGAACTTCAATAGCGATTCCACCATATTGTTTAATTTTTTCTGAAAAAACAGGAGCTTGGTCTTTTGACCTTGTCACCACTATTCGTTTATTGGAAAGTGGTAAATCTCCCATTATTGGTCAAGCTCCCGTTTCACTTTATCAAGGATTTCTTTTGCACCTGCTTGTAATAAAGCGTCAGCCATCGCTTCTCCTAATGCTACAGGGTTATCTCCTGTCATTGTTTCTTTTAAAATCACTTTCCCATCTGGAGAACCGACTAATGAAGTTAATTGAATTTGATTGTCTTCACTAATTGTACCGTAGCCAGCTATCGGAACTTGGCAGCCGCCTTCCATTCTGTGTAAAAATGTGCGTTCAGCTAAGACCGCTCTTGCTGTTTCTTCGTCATTTAAATGTTGCAGCAAGTCAACTACTTCTTGATCGTCAGCACGACATTCAATTCCAAGAGCTCCTTGACCAACTGCCGGGACACAATCAGTTGGGTCAATATATTCGGTTACCGTTTCATCAGACCAGCCCATTCGTTCTAAACCAGCTGCAGCTAAAATAATCGCATCAAAGCCTTCTTCCTTTAACTTGCGAAGTCTTGTTTCAATATTACCTCGAATCCACTGCACCTTTAAATCAGGACGCATTGCAAGCAACTGAGCTGAGCGTCGCAAACTACTCGTTCCGACAACTGAGCCTTCAGGTAATTCGGCTAGTGGGATATGCCCATTAGAAATAAATGCATCTCTAGGGTCTACACGTTTCGTGACAGCACCTAACGTAAACCCCTCTTGTAGTTTTGAGGGAACATCTTTCATACTATGAACCGCAATATCAATTTCTTTATCTTGCATTGCTTGTTCGATTTCTTTTACAAATAAGCCTTTCCCTCCCACTTTTGATAAGGTAACGTCTAGTATTTTATCTCCCTTCGTTACGATTTTTTTAATTTCAAATTCGTACGGAAGCCCTGTTTGCTTTAACTGATCAATGACCCATTCTGTTTGTGTTAAGGCTAAACTACTTTTTCTTGAACCGATAACTATTTTTCGCATGAGAATCCTCCAATTTTTCCGTTTCCTTCACCAATTATAATGCAAATAAGCGATAGTTCAAAACAGAAGGCTTTTGTTACCATCATGTCCTATCGCTTATCATTAATACCACAAATGAAAATTAGAAAAATTACTTGATAAGAAGTAATTAATAAGCACTAGCAAAAACGCAGCAATATTTAAAAGAGCAATCGAATAGCCGCGATTTAGTTTTACGACACGTTGATATAAATAAACCCCATAAATAAACAAAACGATTAAAGAGCTAATGACTTTTGCATCTGTAAATGGCAATTCTCCTAGTTTTATGGAAGCCCATACAAACCCTAAAATAATGCCAATGACGAGAATCGGAAATCCGATCATCGTTGTGACAAATGCCAATTTATCTAGCTTCGATAAGCTTCCAAACCGAAGAAGTCGTTTTCCCCACCTTTTTTGTTTCAGCATATGATGCTGCATGACGTAAAGAAGGGAGAATGCAAAAGCAACCGTAAACAAAACATAGGATAAAAGAATAAAGATAACGTGGATAATTAACAACTCAGAAATGAGAAGTTGTTCTAATTGTTCAGGCACATCTCCTGTTGGTGTAAACATCGAAAACGACATCATAATAAAACCAACGATATTTGTAAATAAAACGAGAAAATCGACTCGAAAATACCAATTAATAAATAACGAAAGCGTAACCAATACCCAACCATAAAAAAATAACCCCTCGAATGGTGTAATTATCGGGAGACGGTTAAGTTCAATCATTCTAGCCATAAATATAACGGTTTGAAAGACCCAAACAATAGAAAGCAACCAGAAAGCCATACGATTGACCTTCCGGTTGTTTTGTATAAAATCAATGAAATACCCTAACAAACTCATACAATATAGGATAATTGTAATTAAATAAATGGTGTTAAACACATGTAATGACTCCTCTCTTAGGAGCGGACTACTGCATTTTCTTGTTTTGCAAAAGATGCAAAATCCCTCTTACTCTTTTCCCATTCTAATTCAGCTTGCCTTGCTCGTTCTTTCTCACTTTCTTTTTGTTGCTGTAAAATAATTTCATCTTCTAACGCAAACATTTTTGTAAACAATTCTAATGATCGATCAGCATCTTCTTCAGCTGCTAGTTCCTTCACTCGTGTAATCGGGTCACGCAATAATTGATTGACAATGCTTTTTGTATGTTTGCTTAAAACTTTCTTTTCTCGTTCTGTGAGATTTGGCAGTTTACGTTGAATGCTTTCCATTGTTTCAGCTTGAATCGCTAATGCTTTTGTACGTAATGCAGAAATAATCGGAACAACACCAAGTGTATTTAACCAATTTTTAAACTCATCGATTTCTGCTTCTACCATTAGTTCGATTTTTTCGGCTTCTACTTGTCGTTCTGCTAAATTCGCTTGAACGATATTTTCTAAATCATCTATATCATATAAATAAATATCATCAAATTCCGCTAGAGCTGGGTCTAAATCACGCGGAACAGCAATGTCCACCATAAAGAGTGGTCGACCTTTTCTTTTCTTCATTGCTGTTTTTGCCGTCTCTTTAGAAATTACATAATCACGTGAACCTGTTGAACTAATTAAAACATCAGCTTCTACTAATGTTTCAGTTAGCTGTTCCATTGGGCGTGCTTGGCCAAGAAAACGTTCTGCTAATTGAGCTGCTTTTTCTTCCGTACGGTTAATCACTGTTATTTTACTAGCTCCATTTGCATGTAGATGTTTAGCTGTTAATTCACTCATTTTACCAGCACCTAGTACAACAACATGCTTGTTCGAAAAATCACCAAATATATTTTTACCTAACTCCACAGCCGCATAACTTACTGATACTGCATTGTTGCCAATTTCAGTTTCAGAATGCGCACGTTTCGCTAGTGTTACCGCTTGTTTAAACAGTTGATTAAAAATCGTACCTGTTGCTTGATTTTGTTGGGCTAATAAGAAGCTATCTTTAATTTGCCCTAATATTTGTGTTTCACCTAAAATCATCGAATCTAATCCACATGCAACACGGAATAAATGTTCGATCGCATGATGGTCTTCTTGTATCGTTAAGAACGGTGTAAACTCTTGGCGATCGAGTTGAAACCATTCAGATAAGAACAATTTAGTAAAATAGCGTCCAGTATGAAGCTGATCAGCAACCACATAAATTTCGGTGCGATTACAGGTGGACACAATTGTACACTCAAGTATGCTTTTCATACTGCGAAGTTGCTGTAGCGCCTGTGGAAGTTCATTCTCTTGAAACGTAAACTTTTCACGAATTTCTACAGGGGCAGATTTATAGTTTAATCCCACGACTATGATGTGCATTTGAATGTTTCACCCCCACTGTTTTAGGTCAGCTTTACTTTCAGCTTTTTAATTTCTTTACATAATCTTTCACTATTATATCACGGTTTTATTTGAACACAAAAAAAAAGTGTGAACAGTTCTTGAATCCATATGATATTATATTTAATAGTTGATTTTTACCACCATAAAATTTCGTTTATGGATAGAGTTTCCCATCGCTCGGAAAAATATGAAAGGAGAAGGGAATAAAATGAAACGACAAAGTGTTTTTCCAGGAATTTTATTTATTGGAGTCGGATTGTTTTTTCTCCTACACCAATTTAACATCCCATATGTTGACCAATTAGTCAGGTGGCCTTCGATTCTTGTCATACTCGGCTTTGCTTTCTTACTGCAATCGTATATGAATAAAGATTATGGTTCTTTATTCCCCGGCACACTATTACTTTTACTGGGCATACATTTTCATATGCTTTTCTTTTTATCAACATGGCCTTCCCATTGGTCAATGTATACTTGTATCGTTGGTTTATCCTTTTTACATGTATATGCAAAAACAAAAAAGGATGGTTTATTGCCAGGTATCATTTTACTCGTAATTTCTGCTTTAGGTTTTTTCTCTGGCGGTGTCGTTACGTGGTTCCAATCTATTACAGATATGTTGGAAAGATTTTGGCCACTTTTCCTTATCGCACTTGGAATATATTTATTGTTTAAGCGAAAATAAAGTCTTTATGTGTATTCCCTATTTAGAATAATTCTAAACATGACTTTTGTCAATATCTAATAGACATCTCTTCACTGGCGTTGTAAATATATCCACAGGTTAAATCTTACCGATCTTTTAGTTAGCACAAATAACATATCCGTTCCATTGCGCTACAGCCACTCGCGCTCGCTAAGGAGGTGGCGAGCCTCCTTAGCTAACGCCTGTGGGGTCTCGCCAATCCTCTCTTTCCCCCAGGAGTCGAGTGACTTTCGCTCCATTTCACTAGGTTTAATCACCATATTTCTAAGCAATTAATTTCAAATAAAAAAAGTCGAAGTTTGAAGAACACACTAGACAAATAAAAAAATTCTCCTACTGTAAAAGCAAAGCCAAACTTATCCGTGACCTTTACAATAAGGAGAATTTTATGGATAACAATATTTTATCAAATTAATCTACCCTAGTACTTTACGATTCCTTCGGACCTATTCTAAAGGTACTTAGGCTGATTTTTATAAAAACAAAACAAACCTCACAAGGATGTAAAAAAAGCTTAAATACTACCGATTCAACTTTTCGGCTCATTTTTGCGGTCAGAGCAGCCGTTATTTGTGAACATGATACGGGTTTCCGTTTTTTAGTGGCCACAGGAGCACTTATTCACACAAAAGCAACTCTATTCCTAGAATATATTATGATTAACTGCTCCTGTGTCCACCAACGTTCCCAAACGCTAGCATTGTTCACAGATAACGGTTTTCATGACCGCTTACTTCCCATAAACAAAAAAAAGCTAGACCGTTTATAGTCTAGCTTTCTTCATCTATTGGTGACACATCTAATTCTACTTTCCGCTTTGAATAATCAAGGATGGCACCCCATACTTGATCTTTTCCATAACCTGTTTCCGAAGAAAAAACATGAATCGGATCATCTGGATGTTTTCCGAGAACATTACTGATAATTTTTTTGTGTTTATCCCATTTTCCTTTTGGGATTTTATCACATTTTGTAGCAACAAGGATAACTGGAATTTGAAAATGCTTTAACCATGTATACATATCCTGATCATCCCGAGATGGTTCATGGCGGATATCAATGATTTGGACAACTGCCTTTAATTGTTCACGCTGTTGTATGTAGGTTTCAATCATTTTTCCCCATGCGTCTTTTTCTTTTTTTGGTACTTTGGCAAAACCGTAACCGGGTACATCAACAAGAAAAAGCTGTTCATTTACTAAATAAAAATTTAATGTTTGCGTTTTCCCTGGTCGTTGCGATGTCCTCGCTAAACTTTTCCGATTCAACATTTTATTAATAAAGGAAGATTTCCCTACATTCGATCGCCCGGATAAGGCAATCTCAGGTAGGAAAAGCTTCGGATATTGGTCAGGTTTAACACCTACTGTCGCTAATTCTGCTTTTGTTACTTTCATTTTTTCTCTCCCAATGCATGCTTTAATACTTCATCTAAATGAGACACCCAAATAAATGTTAATCCTTCACGAACACTTTCTGGAATATCCTCTAAATCTTTTTCATTATCTTTAGGAGCTATAATGGTCGTTAACCCCGCGCGATGGGCACTCATCGACTTTTCTTTTAAGCCACCAATCGGAAGCACTCGACCTCGCAACGTAATTTCTCCGGTCATACCGACTTCTTTTTTAACTGGTTTTCCTGTTAACGCAGAGATTAAAGCTGTTGCCATCGTTATCCCAGCGGATGGACCGTCTTTAGGCGTTGCTCCTTCAGGGACGTGAATATGGATATCACTTTTTTCATGGAAATCACTATCGATATGGAGTTCATTTGCACGAGAACGAATATAACTAAATGCCGCTTGAGCTGATTCTTTCATGACATCTCCAAGTTTCCCTGTTAAAATCAACTTTCCTTTGCCAGGTACAACAGAAACTTCAATTGCTAACGTATCTCCGCCAGCTGTTGTATATGCTAAGCCTGTTGCCGTTCCAACTTGGTCCTCAATTTCAGCTTGTCCATAGCGGAATTTTGCCTTGCCTAACATGACTTCCACCATTTTCGGAGTCACAACCACTCGTTTCTTTTCGCCAGAAACAATCATTTTCGCTGCTTTTCGGCATATCGTTGCCATTTGTCGCTCTAGGTTCCGAACGCCGGCTTCTCTTGTATAATGGCGAATAACAGTTAAAATCGCTTCATCTTTTACTTGAAGAGTTCCTCTTGTCAACCCATGGTTTTTTGCTTGTTTCGGTAAAAGATAGCCTTTTGCGATATGCTGTTTTTCAATTTCCGTGTAACCAGCAATCGAGATAATCTCCATACGGTCAAGTAATGGACCAGGAATCGTCCCAATATTATTGGCTGTCGTTACGAACATAACCTTTGATAAATCATATGGCTCTTCAATATAATGATCACTGAATGTATTGTTTTGTTCAGGGTCTAATACTTCTAGCAATGCTGCTGCTGGGTCTCCACGAAAATCATTGGCCATTTTATCAATTTCATCTAATAAAAAGACAGGATTGATTGTTTCTGCTTTTTTCATACCTTGCATAATTCGTCCTGGCATCGCTCCAACGTACGTACGACGGTGTCCACGAATTTCTGCTTCATCTCGAACACCACCGAGAGAAATTCGAACAAATTTACGGTTTAAGGAACGCGCAATTGAACGCGCAAGCGATGTTTTCCCTACTCCAGGAGGACCAGCTAAACACAGAATAGGTCCTTTTAGCTCTTTTGTTAATTGTTGCACGGCTAAATATTCTAACACCCGTTCTTTGACTTTTTCTAACCCGTAATGATCTTTATTTAAAATATCTTCCGCATTATGAATATCTAAAAGGTCTTCAGTTTCTTTATTCCATGGCAAGTTCAGTAACCATTCAACATAATTACGAATGACTGAGCTTTCAGCAGAACTTGATGGCATTTTTTCATAGCGTTCTAACTCTTTAAACGCTTTTTCTCGAATGTTTTCAGGCATATTTGCTTCTTCAATTTTTTCTCTTAGTGAAGCAATTTCACCTGATTTCCCTTCTTTATCACCAAGTTCCTTTTGGATGGCTTTCATTTGCTCACGCAAATAATATTCTTTTTGAGTTTTTTCCATTGATTTTTTGACGCGTTGACCGATTTTCTTTTCAAGACCTAATACTTCTTTTTCATTATTTAAAACGTCAATAATGGAAAGAAGGCGGTCTTTAATTGATAGTGTTTCAAGTAGCTTTTGTTTTTCCGCGATTTTCAATGGCAAATGTGTAGAAATCACATCTGCCAAACGACCAGCCTCCGCAATATCTGTCACGGTGGCTAATGTCTCTGCTGAAATCTTCTTTGATAATTTAATGTATTGTTCAAATTGTAAAAGCGTATTACGCATCAATGCTTTTCTTTCTGCGTCTGTATCAATTTCTTCATCAGATAGTGGTGTAATTTCCACCTGAAACATCTCATCATTGTCGAGAAACGATTCGATACGAGCTCTTTGCAAACCTTCTACTAATACGCGAATTGTACCATTCGGTAACTTTAACATTTGCTTTACTTTCGCTAATGTTCCTATTTTATAAATTTCATCTTCTGCTGGTTCATCGATTGAGATTTCCTTTTGTGTAGCTAATAAAATTTCATGGTCATCCACCATTACAGCTTCTAGTGCTTGAACAGACTTTGCTCGTCCAACATCTAGGTGTAATACCATTGTCGGAAAAACTAATAATCCTCGTAATGGTAATAACGGGATAACTCTTTTATCTTTATTGACCATGAGACAGCACCTCCCCAACAACTCCACTTTTCCTAAGTAGAGCCATTTCAATTAGAGTAATCGTTATTGCTTTGTATCTTGTACATTTTATCCTATAGACTTTCCTTTGTCTAATGATTAAATTGGTGTGGCTGAACCCTCAATTTGTTGATTGGCCGGGATAACATCCTCTCGTTCTACATCAACAAACGTTAAATCAAAAACTTCTTCTAGTGTTTCAACAGCAATGATTTCAATTCCTTTCATTTCTTGCAAAATCGCTTGCTCGTTTTCTTTCGGAATAATAACTTTTGTTGCTCCGGCATCACGCGCCGCTTCGATTTTGGCTACGACCCCACCGATTGGCTTAACCATGCCATGAATGCTTAATTCACCAGTCATCGCAACTTTATTATCTACTCTTACATTTTTTAACGCGGAATAAATTCCCGTTGCAATGGCAATCCCAGCAGATGGACCATCAACAGGTGTTCCTCCTGGAAAATTGATATGAATATCAAAATTCGCTGTTGGTAGTCCTAAGTTTCTCAACACCGTGACAACATTTTCAACAGACCCTTTCGCCATACTTTTTCTTCGGATTGAACGTGATTGGTTTCCAGTGCTTTCTTCTTCTGCAATTCCCGTAATATTCACTTTCCCTTTTCCTTCAGCAACTGGAATCACATTCACTTCAATTTCCATTAAAGCTCCCATATTAGGACCATACACCGCTAGGCCATTTACTAAACCTATTTTGGGCACAGGATGAATTTTTCGCTCAGGTCGCGGTGATAATTGACTCGAATGAATAACCCACTCTACATCGGCATTTGTAATTTCAATTCTGTCTTCACTTGTTGCTACACCAGCAGCAATTTGAACAGTGTTTACTGCCTCTCTCCCGTTTGTTGCATATTTTGATATGCGCTCTAGCGCCCCTTCTTCTACTGTGAAAGCCATTTTTTCAACCGCTTTTTTTGCAATGATAATAATTTCTTCTTGTGTAAGCGAACGGAAATAGACTTCTAAACACCGTGAACGAATGGCCGGTGGAATTTCTTCCGGTCTTCTTGTTGTTGCCCCAATTAGGCGAAAATCAGCAGGAAGTCCGTTTCGAAAAATTTCATGTATATGTCTTGGGATTTGCGGATTATCTTCATTATAATAAGCACTTTCAAGAAAAACTTTTCGGTCTTCTAACACTTTCAATAGTTTGTTCAATTGAATTGAATGTAACTCACCAATTTCATCTATAAATAGTACTCCACCGTGAGCTTTTGTTACTGCCCCTTGTTTCGGTTGAGGAATCCCAGCTTGTCCCATCGCTCCTGCACCTTGATAAATTGGGTCGTGTACAGATCCAATAAGCGGGTCAGCGATTCCTCTTTCATCAAATCGTGCGGTTGCCCCGTCTAGTTCAACAAATGCTGCATCATGTCTAAATGGGGTACGATGGTTTTTCTTCGCTTCTTCTAACACGAGTCGAGCAGCAGCTGTTTTCCCAACCCCTGGTGGTCCATAAATAATGACATGCTGAGGATTAGGTCCGCATAATGCAGCACGCAATGTCCGAATTCCTTCCTGTTGACCTATGATTTCTTCAAAACTTGAAGGTCTCACTTTTTCAGATAAAGGTTCACTTAATCGAACAGCTTTCATTTTTCGCAATTGTTCCATTTCTTTTCGTGATTCTTTGTCAACCGATACTTTTTGTGACCGTTGGCTTTTTAATAAGTTCCAAAAATAGATACCGATAATGGTCCCGAAAACTAATTGAATTAATAACGCAATTCCAGTCCAATTCATAGATGCTCCCCCTTAGACGTATGGTTGTCATTTTCTTATAGTATCTCCGAGAACAACTACAGTAAACAAAAAATCCCTAACCAACATCATGTCAGTTAGGGAGAATTTGGTTATGCACTTTCTTTTGGTTCTTTCTTTTCTAATTTTATTTCCGTTCCATCTTCTGTTGTTAATATTGGCGCTTCACCGCTAGTTACACTTTCCGCTGTAATTGTACATTTTACAACGTCTTCTCTTGAAGGAAGGTCAAACATAACATCTAACATAATTCCTTCAATAATAGAGCGTAACCCACGAGCACCAGTTTTTCGTTCGATTGCTTTTTTCGAAATTTCTAAAAGGGCATCATCTGTAAAGTCTAATTCCACTTCATCCAGTTCTAATAAACGTTTATATTGTTTCACTAACGCATTTTTAGGTTTTGTTAAAATTTCGACTAACGCCGCTTCATCAAGAGGTTCTAATGAAGAAATAACCGGAAGACGACCGATGAATTCTGGAATAAGACCAAAGCGTAATAAATCTTCTGGTAAAACTTTTGATAAGTATTCCCCTGGTTTTAAATCTTCCTGTTTCGCATCGGAACCAAATCCAATTACTTTTTTCCCTAATCGGCGTTTAATGATTTGCTCAATTCCATCAAATGCTCCACCACAAATAAATAGAATGTTTGTTGTATCAATTTGAATAAATTCTTGATGTGGGTGTTTTCTTCCCCCTTGAGGAGGTACACTTGCTGTCGTTCCTTCAAGAATTTTTAATAAGGCTTGCTGAACACCTTCACCTGAAACATCTCTTGTGATTGAAGGGTTTTCAGATTTTCTAGCCACTTTATCAATTTCGTCAATATAAATAATACCCTTTTCTGCTTTTTCTACATCATAGTCAGCAGCTTGAATTAATTTTAATAAAATATTTTCTACATCTTCTCCAACGTAACCCGCTTCAGTTAAAGATGTTGCATCAGCAATTGCAAAAGGTACATTTAAAATTCGAGCTAATGTTTGAGCTAATAATGTTTTTCCGCTTCCCGTTGGACCAATGAGCGCAATATTACTTTTCGCAAGCTCAACCTCTTCATTTTTGTTTAATGAATTGATTCGTTTATAGTGGTTATACACAGCAACAGCTAACGATTTCTTCGCTGTTTCTTGGCCGATGACGTAATCATCTAAAATCTCTCGAATTTCATTCGGTTTGGGAATCTCTTGAAACTCTACTTCTTCTTCCGTTCCTAATTCTTCCTCAACGATTTCAGTGCACAGCTCAATACATTCGTCACATATATAAACACCAGGTCCTGCAACCAGTTTTCTTACTTGGTCTTGTGTTTTTCCACAAAAAGAACATTTCAACTGTCCTTTTTCATCGTTAAATTTAAACATCGTATCACCCCTAACAAGATTGTACCATGGTGGTAAGTGCATTAGAAATATTTAACCTTACAAAATGGTTACGATAGAAGCCTAAAGTTATGTATTGCATTGTATCATACATTGGAAATAGTGTGGTAATGGAAAGACTTTTTCTTTATGTTTTTTTATTTGCTAGCCAAAAAATAACGGAAGTATTCATTATGTATTTCAGATTATCTCTAATGGACCATGGATTGCCCTTATTCATACTGTATTCAATAAGTGGCTAAAAAACTCCTCTATCTTTTTCAATCGGCTTCTATATTTTTTACCTAGCAAAACAGGTGCTTTTATTCATATTGTTCATCTACAGTTAAATTCATACCTTATTTCTTAAATTCTTTTATCGAGAGGGTTATAAAACAAGGCACGAACTAAATCGCGCCTTGTTATCATTTCATCTTATGAAACTGTTTTGCTATTCTCTACAAGAAAATCAACAGCTTTTTGGATTTTCAAATCACCTTTAATTCCTTCAAGGCCACCTTGGGCTTGTAACAATTGTTTAATTTCATCGGCAGGACGGTTGTACATTTCTGCCATTTTCTCAATTTCTTTCTCCACGTCTTCATCAGAAATGTCAAAGTTTTCAGCTTCTGCAATCGCTTCTAGTGTTAAGTTCACACGAACACGTTTTTCTGCATCTACTTTAAATTGCTCTTTCATTCCTTCTTCATCTGTGCCAGAGAATTGGTAGTACATATCAAGATTCATTCCTTGATATTGTAGACGTTGCCCAAATTCTTGTAACATGCGGTCTACTTCTGTCGTTACCATTGCTTCTGGAATGTCAATTGTTGCATTTTCAGCTGCTTTTTCAACTAGTGTATCGCGTTTTTTGTGATCTGCTTGGTGCTCTTTATCTTTTGTCAATTTATCTTTTAATTCTTGTTTCAACTGATCAAGAGTTTCTACATTTTCATTCACATCTTTAGCAAATTCATCATTTAATTCAGGAAGCTGTTTACGCTTAATTTCATGAATTTTCACTTTAAATGTTGCTGGTTTTCCAGCTAAATCTTCTGAATGGTACTCTTCAGGGAACGTTACTTCAACATCTTTTTCTTCACCGGCTTTTAAACCAACTAATTGCTCTTCAAAACCAGGGATAAATTGACCTGAACCAATTTCTAATGAATAGTTTTCAGCTGTTCCACCTTCGAACGCTTCACCATCCACATAGCCTGCAAAGTCAAATACGGCTGTATCACCGTTTTCAATCGAACTATCTTCGACAACAACTAACTCTGCTTGTTTTTCTTGAAGTTGCTTCAATTCATTTTCCACATCTTCATCCGTTACTGTAGTATCTTCTTCTTCGACTTCTAACCCTTTATATTCGCCAAGTTGTACTTCTGGTTTCACTACAACTGTCGCTTTATAAATTAAGTTTGAGCCTTTTTCCATTTGTTCAATATCAATGTCTGGACGGTCCACTGGTTCAATTCCTGTTTCTTCAATTGCTTGAGCGTATGAACCTGGTAATAAAATATCCAATGCATCTTGATATAATGATTCTACACCAAAACGTTGCTCAAATAATCCACGAGGAATTTTTCCTTTACGGAATCCTGGTACATTAACTTTTGTGCTTACTTTTTTAAATGCTTGATCTAACGCCGCATTTACTTTATCAGCGTCTACTTCAACTGTAAGTACACCTTGATTTCCTTCTAACTTTTCAAATTTGGCAGTCATTAATTCTTTCCCTCCAACTTTCAATTACATTTTTCCAAAACGAGCCCTATGATTGACAACCCTTTTATTATACCATAATAGCCGATCAGATCAATTAATAAAACTTTTTGTCTAAATATGTACGTTATGTATTAACATTTACTTTGTTATACTTCTATCCCTTGAAATACTGTTTCTTCTACTTCTCGAATTTCATTTGCCTTTTGTAAAATGTCATAAACCGAGTGTTGATATTTAAAGGCAATTTCATTTTCATCGAAATCAAATCCTTGACTTTCCAATCCAACAACATAAATTGCAGCAACCCATAATTCTTTATCTTCTGGAAGTGGAATAAGTGGAAATAAAGCAAATATATATTGCCACCATATATGGAGAACCGTTTCCAACAATGTTGGATTTTCTTGCTCTAACTCTTGCTCAATCATAGCTTGTACTTCTTTTCCAAACGACTGTTCCGTTACTTCTTTTACTTGAGTTGGGACAACCGTGACTGTGTGATCAAACTTTTTCATTTCAATCGGCTCAGATACTTGTAATTGTCCTAAAGTTTGGAGCACAATCGTTTTTAACATAGGGTCTCGATCATCTAACAAATACTTCTTAAATTCTGAAATAACAATTGGGTGCTCGTGTTTACTGAGCAACTGAATGGCTCTTAACTGATTCTCCTTGTTCGGGTGATGAAGTAATGTCATTAATTCCACAGGTGGCTCTTCGTCAACTTTTGTTGGCGTATGATATTCTGGTTCTTCCCCATTCATTTGGCGGCTAAAGTGCAGGAGTTGATAAAAAGACTCAGCTAAGTGTGGCGGCAGGTTAGCTTCAGATAAAACCCCTTCAAGCATCGTAACTACATTTTTATATTGTCCTAATTGTACTAATAACGATACATGAACTTGTAAAATATCATAATAGTTTCCGATATCTTCGTTTAACATTTGTTTGCTTTTATCTGCAGCTTCTTTTAAGTGACCTAGCTCGATTAGAGACAGGACAACACCAAAGCGACCTTGAGCATGATCTTCTTCTAATTCAAGTGCTTGCTCAAAAAACGATAGGGCGTCTTTAAACTTTTTCTCCTTTAATGCAGTCATACCTTTATCAACAAGCTTTGTGACAAGACCTGGAAAAAGAACGACATTATCTTTCTGATGATTGTTTTCTTTACTCATAGAAACGCTCCGCTCTATTCCTTAAGTTTTATCGAAAGGACTACTTGACATTATCTTTTGATAAGTGTATCAGTTACATTTTGAAATTACAATCATTGTATGTATATGAAGAAAAGCTATACATTGTTTTCGTTTTTTTCTTTCCTTAGCTGATTTCAAAACACAAACAAAACAAACAAAGTATAAAGAAATCCCCATTATGATCGGAGTCATAACGGGGAAGCCTGTATTAAGCCTGGGCATTTTCATACTCTTTAATTTTATCTTCATACCGCAACGTTAATCCGATTTCATCCCATCCGTTAATCAACATTTCTTTCCAATATGGATCGATGTCAAAATTAGCTTCAAATGAAATCGTATCTGTAATTTTTTGATTTGGTAAATCAATCGTTAATTCATACCCTGCTGCATTGGCATTTTCAAGTAATTCATTTACTTTGTTTTCATCAAGACGGATTGGTAAAATCCCATTCTTCACACAGTTATTATAAAAAATATCTGCAAAAGATGGTGCAATAATAACTTGAAATCCGTAATCTTTCAATGCCCATGGCGCATGTTCTCTTGATGAACCACAGCCGAAATTATGACCAGCTACAAGTATTGTTACTCCTTCGTTTTGTGGTTGGTTCAATTCAAACTCTGGGTTATCTGAGCCATCATCATTAAACCTCCAGTCAAAAAACAAAAACTGTCCAAATCCTGTTCTTTCAACACGTTTTAAAAACTGTTTTGGAATAATTTGGTCTGTATCGACATTTACGCGATTCATCGCTGCTGCTTTCCCTGTGTGTACAACTATTGGTTCCATCTTTTCCACCTCAACTTTACTTGTTCTTTTTCATTATACTGTTGATTTATCAAACGTTCTTACATCGACAAATTTACCTGCTACCGCAGCTGCTACTGCCATTGCTGGACTGACGAGATGTGTTCTTGACCCTTTGCCTTGGCGTCCCTCGAAATTTCGGTTTGACGTTGAGGCACAACGCTCTCCTTCTGGGATAAAGTCAGGATTCATACTTAAACACATACTACAACCAGATTCACGCCATTCAAAGCCGGCTTCGATAAAAATTTTATCTAATCCTTCTTCTTCTGCCCGTTGTTTTACTTTTTGTGAACCTGGAACAACGATAGCTCTAACTTTTTCTGACACTTTACGACCTTTAGCAACAGCAGCTGCAGCACGAAGATCGCTAATACGAGAGTTCGTACAAGAACCGATAAACACATGCTGAACTTCAACATCTGTCATTTTTGTTCCAGGTGTTAAATCCATATATTCAAGCGCTTGCTCGATTGCGCGACGCTCTGATTGTGTTTTTGCATCCTGTGGATTAGGAACCGTATCGTGAATACGAATCCCTTGGGATGGGTTTGTTCCCCATGTCACCATAGGTTGAATTTCAGAAGTATCAATAACAACAACTTTGTCATATTCAGCGCCTTCATCTGTAACTAGGGCTTTCCACTCTTCTACCTTTTTCTCAAACTCTTCTCCGCTCGGCACATATTCTCTGCCTTCTAAATAATCAAATGTCACTTGGTCTGGACTAATTAATCCCGCTTTCGCCCCTGCTTCAATGGACATATTACAAATCGTCATTCTTTCTTCCATTGTCATGCCACGAATCGCTTCACCTGTAAATTCAATAACAGAACCTGTTCCAAAATCAACACCGAATTTTGAAATAATCGCTAAAATAACATCTTTTGCTGTAATTCCTGTCCCAAGGCGCCCTGTCACACGAACTTCTAATGTTTTCGGTTTGCTTTGCCAAAGTGTTTGAGTCGCTAATACGTGTTCAACCTCACTTGTACCGATACCAAACGCAAGTGCACCAAATGCACCATGTGTAGAAGTATGACTATCTCCACATACGATCGTTTTTCCTGGCTGTGTTAAACCTAATTCTGGTCCAATAACATGGACAATACCATTATCAGGGCTATCTAAGTCAGCTACTTTAATTCCAAACTCATCACAGTTGTTTTTTAATGTTTCCATTTGTTTTTTTGCAATTTCATCAGTAATGCTTAGACGGTTTACAGTTGGTACATTATGGTCCATCGTGGCAAACGTTAAATCTGGACGACGAACTTTACGATTACTCAAACGTAACCCTTCAAACGCTTGTGGTGACGTTACTTCGTGAACCATTTGTAAATCAATATATAAAAGAGTTGGTTTCCCCTCTTCTGCTAGCACAGTATGTTTTTCCCAAATTTTTTCAATGATCGTTTTTGGTGCCATTTCCTTTCCCCACTTTCTCCTCGGATATTCACTTTCCTCTTTAGTTTTTCACAGTCACAATGGCGTCAATGGCGCCAACAACCTTTTCCGTCATCTCTGTTGTCGATAAGATTTGGTCACCTGACTTACTGATGTCACCTGTTCGATGACCTGCATTTAAAACTTGACTAATCGCTTCCTCAATCACTTCTGCTTCTTTTACCATTCCAAATGAATATTTTAACATCATCGCAACAGAAGCAATCGTTGCGAGAGGGTTGGCTTTGTTTTGGCCCGCAATATCAGGAGCTGAACCATGAATTGGTTCATATAAACCTGGTCCCCCACTTCCGATACTAGCCGATGGCAACATTCCAAGTGAGCCTGTGAGCATTGACGCTTCATCACTTAAAATATCCCCAAACATATTTTCAGTCACAACAACATCAAATTGTTTTGGATTGCGAATTAGCTGCATGGCGGCATTATCGACAAGCATATGTTCTAGTTCAATATCTGGATATTGTGTTCCGACTTCTTCTGCAACCTCTCTCCATAAGCGACTAGACTCTAGTACATTCGCTTTATCGACCGATGTTACTTTTTGTCTTCTCACTTTCGCAAGTTCAAATGCTTGCTTAACAATGCGTTCAATTTCACTTCGTTTATATAAGAGCGTATCAACTGCTGCTTCTTCTCCGTCTTTTTGGCAACGTTCACTCGGATCTCCAAAGTACAATCCACCTGTTAGTTCCCGAACAATCATTAAATCTACACCATTAATGACTTCTTGTTTTAGAGTAGAAGAATCTGTTAAACTTTCATGTGCGGTAACAGGGCGTAAATTTGCAAATAAATTCAATTGTTTGCGTATACCAAGCAAGCCTTTTTCTGGTCTCAAATGTCCCGGTAATGTATCCCATTTCGGGCCGCCTACTGCTCCTAATAGAACACCATCACTTTCCTTACATGCTGTCACTGTCGCTTCAGGCAACGGTGTGTTTTCCTCATCAATGGCTACTCCGCCAAGCTTAGCGTACGTATACGTAAACTGGTGATCGAAGTGTTTTGCAATAGTATCTAGCACTTCAACTGCTGATTGAACGACTTCTGGTCCAATGCCATCACCAGGTAATACTGTGATTTTCTTGTTCATTCTGCGACTTCCTTCCTATAAAAATTAAAGATGTGCTTCTTGTTTATATTTGTTTTCTTTTTGAAGGCGATTTAATATGCGGTTAACAGCATTCACATATGCTTTCGCTGATGCTTCAAGCACATCATGTGCAGTCCCTCGCCCAGACGATTCTGTATTTTCAAAACGAATATTCACATAAACTTCTGCTAGTGCATCACGCCCACCATTAATCGATTGAATTCGATAGTTTAATAACTTGACTGGCGCATCGATAATTCTTTCTAATGTGTTATAAATCGCTTCAACACTACCAGAGCCTGTAGCTGCTTCTTGAACGATGAGGCCATCTGGTTTTTTCATCGTAATTGTTGCAGTTGGAATATTGTTTGTTCCGTAATTCACTTGAAGACTATCAACAGCATAATATTGAATCGCTGACCCAATTTTTTCCTCTGTCATTAAGGCAAAGATATCATCTTCTGTAATTTCCTTTTTCTTATCCGCTAATTCTTTGAACGCTTTAAACACTTTGTTTAATTGGTCTTCTGAGGCTGTATAACCTAATTCTTTAATTTTTTCTTTAAACGCATGACGACCTGAATGTTTTCCTAACACCATGCGGTTTGATGAAACACCAACAAGTTCAGGAGTAATAATTTCATAGGTGGATTTTTCTTTAAGCACACCGTCTTGATGAATGCCTGATTCATGGGCAAACGCATTGTTCCCAACGACTGCTTTATTGTTCGGAACAGCCATCCCTGTTAACTTACTAACGAGAGAACTTGTGCGCTTAATTTCCTTAAGCACAATGCCTGTATCAGCTCCAAACACATCTTTTCGAATATGAAGACCGACAGCAATTTCTTCTAAAGAAGCATTTCCAGCTCTCTCCCCTATCCCATTAATCGTACATTCGACTTGTTCTGCACCCGCTTCTATTGCAGCAAGCGAGTTCGCAACCGCTAAGCCTAAATCATCATGACAATGAGCTGATAGTTTGGCTTTATCAATATTCGGAACATTCTGACGTAAATATCTAAAAATATGTCCAATTTCATGTGGTGTAATGTATCCAACAGTATCTGGGATGTTAATGACAGACGCACCAGCATCAATGACCTTTTCAATGATTCGAACGAGAAAATCTAAATCCGAGCGACAGGCATCTTCAGCAGACCACTGCACTTTCGGGAATCGTTTTGCAGCATATCGAACAGATTCAACGGCTCTTTCCACCACTTGATCCGGTGACATTCTTAATTTATGTGTCATATGGATCGGTGATGTTGCAATAAAAACATGAATTCTTGGTTCGGTCCCTTCTTTTAACGCTTCCCATGCTGCATCAATATCACTTTGAACACTTCGTGATAACCCTAACACTGAACTTCCTTTAATTACATTTGAAATCGCCTTTACCGACTTTAAATCACCTGGGGAGGCAGCGGGAAAGCCTGCCTCGATAATATCTACCCCAAGTCGTTCTAATTGCTTTGCAATTTCCATTTTCTCTTCGAAATTCAAGTTCACACCTGCTGATTGCTCACCATCACGCAAGGTTGTGTCGAATACGTCAATTTTTCGCACTACCTACAACTCCTTTTTTGGACTTGACGAAAGGCATCATTTCGCGTAGCTCACGTCCTACCACTTCAATTGGATGTTGTTTTTCTCTCGCATTAATTGCAGTAAATTCAGGACGGTTCGCTTGATTCTCAAGAATCCAGCCTTTCGCAAATTTTCCTGTTTGGATATCATTTAAGATTTTTCTCATCGCATTTTTCGTATCTTCTGTTACAATTTGAGGTCCTGCCACGAAGTCACCCCATTGAGCTGTATCAGAAATCGAATAACGCATTGTTTCAAGTCCACCTTCATACATTAGGTCTACAATTAGTTTTAATTCATGTAAGCATTCAAAGTAAGCTACTTCTGGTTGATAGCCTGCTTCTACTAATGTTTCAAATCCTGCTTTTACTAATGCTGCTGTTCCACCACAAAGTACAGCTTGCTCTCCGAATAAATCTGTTTCTGTTTCTTCTTGGAATGTCGTTTCTAATACACCTGCACGAGCAGAACCATTTTGTTTCGAATAAGCTAATGCAATGTCTTTTGCTTTCCCAGTTGCATCTTGATATACCGCAAATAATCCAGGAACCCCAGCACCATCTTCATACGTACGACGAACTAAATGTCCAGGTCCTTTTGGAGCTGCTAAAAATACATCAACATCACTTGGAGGAACAATTTGGTTAAAATGAACGTTAAAACCATGTGCAAACGCAAGAGCTTTACCCGCTGTTAATTCTGGTTTAATTGATTCATTGTATACTTTCGGTTGATTTTCATCTGGTAATAAAATCATGATGATATCAGCTGCTGCTGCTGCTTGACGAACTTCCATTACTTCAAAACCATCATTTGCTGCTTGGTCCCATGATTTCCCTTGGCGTAAACCAACGATGACTTCCGTTCCACTATCACGTAAATTTTGTGCGTGAGCATGACCCTGTGACCCATATCCGATAATTGCTACTTTCTTTCCTTGTAATACGCCTTCGTTAATGTCTCCGTTATAATATACTTTTGCCATCATAAATCTCTCCCTTATTTTTTTAATAGAATTTTATATTAACTATTAGTTAATTAACGTAATTCGGTTTGCATCAATAATTGACTTTTTTGTCCCGCGCTTAAAGGCGGTAATTCCTGTACGAGCAATTTCTTGAATACCATATGGTCTAACTAAATCAATTAACGCTTCAACTTTATCGTGTTCGCCTGTCACTTGAATCGTCATGTTTTCACGACCTACATCAATGATGGAAGCCCGAAACGGATTAACAAGTGCAGCTAGCTCACTTCGTTGAGCTGGAGTGACACTAATTTTTACTAATGCTAATTCTCTAGCGACAATCGGCTCATCTGTAATATCTTTTACTTTTAATACATCAACTTGTTTATTTAATTGCTTTAATACTTGTTCAATATTTCGCTCGCTATCGACGACAACGACAAATGTCATTCGCGAAATTGATGGATTTTCTGTAATTCCTACTGTAATACTCTCAATATTGAAATTTCTTCTCGCAAATAGCCCCGTAATGCGGTTTAATACGCCAGATTGATTATTCACTAGCGCCGTTATTGTCCGTTTCATGGCTTAATTCCCTCCATTTCATGATGTCCTTTTCCAGGAGATATCATTGGATAGACGTTTTCGACTTGAGTGACACGAAAATCTAATAACACTGGACCATTAAATGCCATTGCTTCTTCAAGTGCAGGAACGACATCTTCAACATTGGAAATTTTCATCGCTTTAATATCATAAGCTTCAGCTAATTTCACAAAATTCGGCTGAGTTTTAAAAACAGAGTTCGAATAGCGTTCTTCATAGAATAATTGCTGCCACTGCCGAACCATGCCTAGTGCTTCATTATTCACAATAATCACTTTTACTGGTATATTTAAATCTTGTAAAATCGAGAGCTCTTGTAATGTCATTTGAAAACCAGCGTCTCCTAAAATCGCAATGACAGGAGAATTCGGTTCAGCAAATTGTGCCCCTATAGCTGCCGGAAAACCAAAACCCATTGTTCCAAGACCGCCTGATGTGACCCACCGGTTCGGCTTGTTAAACTTATAGTATTGTGCCGCCCACATTTGATGTTGACCAACATCTGTTGTTACAATCGCTTCCCCTTTTGTTACCTTGTAAATAGCCTCCATTAGATGCTGTGGCTTTATCGTTTCCCCATCTTGTTTATACCAAAGCGGATATTCACCTTTTAATCGTTGTAAGTCGGCTTTCCAAACCGAACATTCACTTAGCTTTCCGTGTTCTTCTAGCAACATTGATAATGCTTGTTTCGCATCTCCTACAACAGGGATATGGGTATCGACGTTTTTGCCAATTTCAGCAGGGTCAATATCAATATGAGCGACTTTTGCATGTGGAGCAAAGTGAGCTAAATTGCCAGTTAATCGGTCATCGAAACGAGCACCGATATTAATTAATAAATCTGTTTCATGTAACGCCATATTCGCTGTATATGTTCCGTGCATTCCAGCCATGCCTAAGTTCAGTTCATGTTCCCCAGGAAAACCACCTAAACCAAGAAGTGTTGTAGCTACTGGCAATTGTTGCTGTTCCACAAAAGCAAGTAATTCATTAGATGCTTTTGCATGAAGAACTCCTGCTCCGGCTAAAATAACTGGTTTCTTCGCCGCTGTAATCGCTTCTGACAGTTTTCGAATTTGATGTTTGTTTGGAATAATGGTTGGTTGATATCCTGGTAAGTCTACTTCTTTATCGTAGTTAAAAATACCGGTATCGACTGATACATCTTTTGGTAAATCAATTAATACTGGTCCTGGTCTTCCTGTTGTTGCGATATGAAAAGCCTCTTTCACAATTCGAGGTAAGTCTTCTACTTTTCGAACTTGAAAGCTATGTTTTGTAATCGGCATTGTTATTCCAATCATGTCTGCTTCTTGAAATCCATCCGTCCCAATAAGTGTAGTTGCTATTTGTCCTGAAATAACAACAAGAGGAAGAGAATCCATCATTGCATCAGCAATACCTGTTACAACATTCGTAGCACCAGGTCCTGATGTGACAACACAGACGCCTGGCTTTCCTGATACTCTTGCATAGCCTTCAGCTGCATGAACAGCACCTTGTTCATGTCGAGCTAAAATATGACGAATCCCTGTTTTATAAATTTCATCATACGTTGGTAAAATCGCTCCTCCCGGGTATCCGAAAATGACTTCGACACCCTCTTCGGCTAATGCTTTAATTAACATACTAGACCCTGAAACTTTTAGTTCTTCTTGCTTCACTTCAACACTTTGTTTTTGCCTCAACTTGGTACTCATTTTTTCTTCCTCCTTTTTAAACAAATTGGGTACATTCCCATTCAATATTGCTGTATATCCCTTCAGAAGTTTGGGATGTTTTCTGACAAAAAAAGCAATAAAAAAATCTTCCCACCCCTACACGAAGACTTATAGTGTCTTTTTGCAAGGGGTGAAAAGATTTCTTTCCACGGTACCACCCTTTTTCTTGACATTCTTTCAAATGTCAACTCATGAACGACATTGTCGTCCTCTTTTAATAACGAGTGTAGTGAGCACCCGACCAACCTTACTAGAATTCGTTCAGATTGGCACTCAGAGGGGAGTTCATCATAAGAAGCAAGACCGCATTTCAGCAACAGCGGCTCTCTGTACAAGCTTACCAAATGACTACTTTTCCTCTTCACCGTTTTTTATATACAGTTATTAGACTTTCATAATCCCACCCGTATTCGCGGATGTTACTAATTTTGAATATCTTGCTAAATAGCCTTTTTTCACCTTAGGTTCAGGTTGAACGAAATGTTTTCTTCGTTTCTCTAATTCTTCGTCTGAGACATCAAGATTCATTGTACGATTCGGTAAATCAATAATAATTTTATCGCCATTTTCAACAAAGGCAATTGGTCCACCTTCAGCTGCTTCTGGCGAGATATGACCAATTGAAATTCCTCGAGATGCACCTGAGAAACGACCATCTGTAATTAATGCCACTTTTGTTCCTAACCCTCTTCCCATAATGGAAGAAGTAGGGGCTAACATTTCTGGCATCCCTGGTCCACCTTTTGGACCTTCATAGCGGATAACAACGACATGACCTTCTTTTACATCTCCGTTATCAATGCCTTGAATCGCTTCATCTTGAGATTCAAAGACGATAGCTTCACCTTCGAATACTTTGATGGACGGGTCAACCGCTCCCACTTTAATAACAGCTCCGTCTGGGGCTATGTTACCGAATAAGATTGATAATCCCCCCACTGGGCTATACGGATTATCTTTTCTGCGGATAACATCATCATTTAATATTTCAGCATCTTTGACATTTTCATATAATGACTTTCCAGTAATCGTAATGCGTTCTGGATGAATCGCACCTTCTATACTGCAAAGCTCTTTAATAATGGCACTTACTCCACCAGCGTGATGAACATCATCCATTGAATAATCTGAAGCTGGACTGATTTTGCTTAAATATGGAATTCGTTCAGCTACTTCATTAATTCGATTTAAGTCATATTCGATTTCAGCTTCATTTGCAATCGCTAGTGTATGCAATACAGTGTTAGTGGAACCACCCATTGCCATATCAAGTGCAAAGGCATCATCAATTGTATCTCTTGTTACAATGTCACGTGGACGTATATCTTTTTCAATTAAATTCATTAAGTGTTTAGCTGCATCGTAAATTAATTTATGACGGTCTGTTGACGTCGCTACTAATGTACCATTTCCTGGTAGTGCTAATCCTAGCATTTCCATTAAGGAGTTCATAGAATTTGCAGTGAACATCCCTGAACAGGAACCACATGTTGGACAGGCACTTTGCTCAATTTCTAAGAGCTCTTCTCTTGTCATATTTCCTGACGAAAATGCACCTACGCCTTCAAATACTGACACTAGCGAAAGAGGTTTGCCATCTTTTGTTCTTCCTGCTTCCATTGGACCTCCAGATACGAAAACAGAAGGGACGTTTGTTCGAACTGATGCCATTAACATTCCCGGCGTAATCTTATCACAGTTTGGAATAAAAAATACTCCATCAAACCAATGTGCATTAATTACAGTTTCAGCTGCATCACAAATGATTTCTCGGCTTGGTAATGAATATCTCATTCCAATATGACCCATGGCGATTCCATCATCGACACCAATTGTATTAAACTCAAATGGAATCCCGCCTGCTTCACGAATGGCTTGTTTTGCCACTTCCGCAAATTTATTTAAGTGCATATGGCCTGGAATAATATCGATGTACGAATTACAGACGCCAATAAATGGCTTATCCATATCCTCATCTTTCACTCCAGCTGCACGTAGCAAACTGCGGTGAGGAGCTCTGTCTATCCCTTTTTTTATCATGTCACTTCTCATAATCTTCTCCCCCAAAACCATTCATTGTATTTCTAGATATTGCTTAAAAGTAAATGGACCTTCCCCAAGATTCATCTACTTTGCTTATTTCGTAATGTATTAGAATTTTTCGACAATTCAGACTAATGAAGATTAGTTATTTCTTAATTTTGTCTTAGGCTGACATTGTGAAAAGAAATGATGAAAAGTTTTGTTGTTTGAGCATTATAATACGCCCTTTAACGTTGATGGTCAACCACTTTTTCTAAAATTTTTAGACTATTTTGATTAGTGAAATTTATTGTACGCGCTTACATAAAGACGGCATAAGGGATATTCGAAATTCACAAAAACTAAACTTTTCAAAAAAAGTTTTCTATATTCGTAATAGTTTTCTTATCTGTTGTAAAAAATAGGATGGGTGATAAAAGATGATACTAGAATGGAAAAAAATAAAAACAAAGCATATTCGATTTAGAATTCCTTATTTCGCACTAAAAAAACGTGAGAAGCCACTACTCGTTCCGGTTTCTCTTGAACCTCACAAATGTAAAAATGCCGAAGAAAAAACATTGTTTCATGCATTACTAGCAAGCAATTATTATCCTACACCTTATTACAAACTAGGTCGAATTAAAGTAACGATGGCTTTAGTGCCTTTTCGAATTGCTTTACTTGAGCGTTCAAAAGCAAACAAAGTAAAGATGGAAAAGGGACTAGCGAAAAAAGGTTGGACGGTCATTTATTATGACGCGGAAGAACAACAATCAAATTTTGAAAATGTATTAAACCAAATTCAACAGGTCACGACTGCATATTCTCATTCGGTGTGAACTGTGAAGGTGGGAAAGCTTAAGGGTATGAGAACGAGTAACTGACATCTATTCCGCTATTTCACTAAATACAAGCGATTTTCGATCGCGTTCGGACATCTATTCCGTTACTTGCTTAACATTAGGCCAACTCGACCTAATTTTGATTGATGTTACGGAACCAATGTCCGATAGCAAATCAAAAGGCTTAGTAAATACTAAAATAGCGGAACAAATGTCCGTATGAACCAAACATATTAAAAAAAGCTTACTGCTAGAGCAGTAAGCTTTATTATATGTATTCTTAATGGCGTCCCAGGAGAGATTCGAACTCCCGACCGACGGCTTAGAAGGCCGTTGCTCTATCCAGCTGAGCTACTGGGACATAATTGGAGCGGGTGATGGGAATCGAACCCACGACATCAGCTTGGAAGGCTGAGGTTTTACCACTAAACTACACCCGCGCGTTCCTTAAATAACGGACATTTATTACTATATAACATTTAAGGAACAAAGTCAAGAGATTCTCTTAAGAAAGTGAATATTGTTTGCTTAACTCTGGAATAACTGTTCCTGCTCGATTATAAAACATAACTCGAACAATTTTATCATCATTTATTTCACACAGGCAATACGTTTGCTCACGACGATTTCGAGGTAAACGCAAGCTTCCTGGGTTAATGTACACAACTCCGTTTTCACTAAAAGAAGTCGCAATATGTGAATGTCCAAAGCAAGCTATCGACGCACCCACTTCCTCAGCACGATAGCTAATTGGTACATGTGTCATTTTGACATTATATAAATGCCCATGTGTAACATAAAACGTCACTCCATCGATCGTTGTCACGATTTCTTCCTCGAACTGTGAATGACTCACATCACAGTTCCCTTCCACAATAACAACATCTTTTAGGATCGCCTCATCAAAGTGTAGCTCCGAATCCCCACAATGAATGATGAGATCGACTTCCTCTTTGTGTCGATTCAATACTTCAGCAAGCTCTTCTTTCCAACCATGGCTATCACTTACGATTAATGCTTTCATCGCTCTTTAGCCTCCATTTAGTTCATCCAATGTTTCAATCTTTCCTGTAATTGCAGTAATGCTTTTTTGCGGTGACTGATTTCATTTTTTTCTTCCATTGTCAGTTCAGCCATTGTTTTGCCTTTACTAGGAATCAACAAAAGGGGGTCATACCCAAACCCGTTGCTTCCTTTTGGTTCCGTTGTAATTACTCCTTCACAAGTCCCTTCAAACACTTCTTCTTTTCCATCAGGATAAGCTAGAACTAAAGCGCAGTGAAAACGTGCGGTTCTCTCCTCTTCTTTCACATGCTTCAAATCATGGATTAATTTTTCATTATTTTTGGCATCGTTTTTTTCCACTCCGGCATAACGTGCTGAATGGACACCTGGTTGCCCTGAAAGCGCATCAACACATAAACCAGAATCATCGGCGATAACTGGTTTTTGAAAATGCCTCGCCACCGTCATAGCTTTTAAAAATGCATTCTCAGCAAATGTTAGACCCGTTTCCTCAACATCAGGGATATCGGGATAATCTAATAAAGACGTTACAGAAAACCCTAACGGAGTGAGCATCGATTCAAACTCCTTTAGTTTCCCTTTGTTTTTTGTTGCAATAATAAGCTCTTTCATTTTTGTTCGTCCTTTTTTGCTTTACTTTCAATGCGATTAATCACTTTTTCGTTTAAAGCCTGCTTTTGAATATCAATTAATTCATAGATTCCTTGTTCTGCTAAATCTAATAGAGCGTTCAATTGACTTCGTGAAAACGTGGCCTCCTCACCTGTTCCTTGTAGCTCAACGAATTCACCGTTTCCTGTCATCACAATATTCATATCTACTTCTGCCTTTGCATCCTCTATATAACATAAGTCTAGAATCTCTCCTTCATTACTGTCAACCCCAACAGAAACAGCCGCTAAAAAGTCTTGGACTGGCCATTCTTTTATCATCGACTTTTCAACATAAGATTCTAGTGCTAGCACCATCGCTACATATGCCCCTGTAATGGAAGCGGTTCTTGTTCCACCATCTGCTTGAATCACATCACAATCAATCCAGATCGTACGCTCACCTAGTTTACTTAAGTCAATAACAGACCGGAGCGCTCGTCCTATTAATCGTTGAATTTCCATTGTACGACCAGTTACTTTACCTTTTGATGACTCACGGATATTTCTTTGCTCTGTTGCACGTGGTAACATCGAATATTCCGCTGCTATCCAACCCTTTCCTTGACCTCTCATAAAAGGTGGAACTCTGTCTTCAATACTCGCTGTACAGATAACTTTTGTTTTTCCTACTGAAATTAACACAGAGCCTTCTGGATGAATTAAATAATCTTTTATTAGTTCAACAGGTCTTAGTTCATTTTTTGCACGGTTATCTACTCTCATTGATGGCCTCCTAATTACATTCAGTAATGCGTAAGTATCTTTATTTTTTTGTCATGGAAAAAAGGCAGCGATCTTTGCTGCCTTTCATAGTATATCAAACTTTAGATACTTTTCCTAAAAATTGCTTAAAATTTACCAGCCTCTAATAATTGTTGTCGGCTAACAGGTTCAGCTAACATATCACCAGAAGTCGTTAATATTTCACTGTTTCCATTCACTTGAATCGAAACTTTCTCTACTCCATTTTGTTCTGTTAAAGATAAGACAAGCATATTTAACACATCATCAGAGATTGCTGTTCCTTCAAGTTGATTTAATAATGCTTCATTGAAGTTTAGTGTGACGACACCATTTTCATACAAAGGACTGTCTAACAACTCCACCTCTTGGCGAAAATCTGTAAGTAAACTTGAATTCATGGATGGTCCTTCTAGCAATTCAGAAACGACATGTTCAATTGGGTCTGCCTCATTCTTCTCTACTCTTCTTGTCACTGGGACATAGTAGGTGTTGTCCCCATTTTCGGCAAGAAAGTAAAGGGTAACCCCCTTACTGTTAACGACATCAAACACATCATTTGTTTCTAGATTGATGCCATTAGCACGACTAAACCCTTCCATGCCAATTGGTGTTTGATTGACAGGCATCGTTTCTTGGTCATAACCATTAATTCTAATTTTCACACTGTTTACATTTTCAAACTGTGTTACTGTCCATGTTATCGCTTGGAGAATTTTCAACTCTTCTTCTGGTTTGTAGTTTTTAAATTCCTCTGAAAAATCAGCATAAGCAATACCATCTTCTAAATGAACATCAACTTCAGTTCCTGCCGGCAAAACGGCACGGAAGCCATTCGGTAAATGATTTGTTACTGGGCCACCTTCTACTAAGTATTCAAGTGATTGACGAAGAACACCTTCTTGTTTTGGAATTTCAATGGTTTGTGGAACAATGAGACCATTTTGGTCAAAAAGGAATAACTCTCTTTCGATTGTCTCTGTTACTCCTTCATCTTCACTTACCTCTTCCCCTTCTGTTGCCTCCACTTCCACATCTAAAGAATCCCCTTCATCAATGTAATTGATTTGAGGAGTGTCCATCTCCATTGAAGCTTCCTCGTTTCCTGTTGAACAACCTGCCATAACTAGGGTGAAGACGATTAAGGCCGGTACACCTGTTTTCACATATTTGCGCATTCTATTCCCTCCTAAGGTAGTTTGTACTAGTATGTATACGAGCTTTTCTTTCGAAATAGACCAGTCTTTCATTCTTTTTTTGGACAAATAAAGAAAAACGCGGGAGCGTCTTTTCATTCAAGTGAAGTGTATGATGAACAACCAACACATCCCATGTTTCATTTTCGCGGTCAGAGCAGCCGTTATTTGTGAACATGATACGGGTTTCCGTTTTTTTTGCGGCCACAGGAGCGTTTAATCACGCAAAAGCAACTCTATTCCTAGCGATATATTATGATTAACTGCTCCTGTGTCCGCCAACGTTCCAAAACGCTAGTAATGTTCACAGATAACGGTTTTCATGGCCGCTTACTTATCATAAACAACAAAATTGCTAACGCGATAAATCCGACCCAAGTGTTGAATGATTCACTTGGGTCTTTTCTTGCTTGTCTCATAGTACTCCAAGTCCCTCATTCTAAGAATTTATTAAAGCAATGTTATACACAAGTCAACTATTTTATAGTTTCCTAAACAGTAAGAAAAAAGAGGCGTCTTTTCGTTTCAAACTAAGTGAGCCCCGCTCTTCTTGAATAAGCTGTCAAAGCTTCACTGCTATAGCTAAATTTTTATGCTTTTCATAACTTCCAAAACAAAAAAGTGTGAGAAAGGAATATACCCTTTTTCTCACACCTTTATTTTTATGGAAGTATAATCGTTTCCACGTTGTCTATTTCAATTTCATGCCATTTATTCGCAATGTCTTTAAATACTGTACTGTTTCCAGTCGTAAAATATTTGTGTTTGACTTTCCTTTCTTTTGTATACAATAAATCTTTATGATACAAAAGTGCACTCACTTCACGAGCAGTCTCATCCCCAGAACTAATTAATTTAATTTCATTTCCAACGACTTCTTGAATGACATCACGTAATAATGGGTAATGGGTACAACCAAGAATTAATGTATCATAATCTTTATTTAATAATGGTTGTAATGATTGGACAACAACATCAAAAGCTTCTTCTCCATCAAATACGCCTCGTTCTACTAAGGGAACAAACCGTGGACAAGATAAGCTATCTACTTTCACATTGCTATTAATGCTTTTTAATGCTTTCACATAAGCACTACTGTTAATTGTACCTGTTGTTCCTATAACCGCAACATGGTCTTTTTTTGTTAGCTTCAATGCTGCAATCGCTCCTGGATGAACAACCCCTACAACAGGGATCGGCAATTCACGCTTCACTTCATCCAACACAACAGCCGCTGCTGTGTTACACGCGATTACCAACATCTTAATTCCTTCTTCTAACAACTTATTAATCATTTGCCACGTGTATTCTCTTACTTCTTCACTTGGTCTTGGTCCATATGGACATCTTTTCGAATCCCCTATATAAATGATTTCTTCTTTAGGTAATTGCCTCATAATTTCAGAGGCAACTGTCAGACCGCCTAAACCAGAATCTATAACACCGATTGGTCTATCCAATATTTCTCCCTCAATTTCTATCTTTGCTGTTATCTGTTGATCTTTCCATTTCGTTATAGAGCAAATCTAAATTTTTTTCAAGTATTTCTACTTCTTCTACAGAAAAATTAACTAATACACCATGCAAATATTCTTGTCTTTTTTTTATTACTTCTTCAATAATGGTTTTCCCTTTATCTAAAAGGTGAATCCGGACTACTCTACGATCCTGTAAATCTTTCACTCGCTCAACCAATTCGTTTTTTTCCATTCGGTCAATAAGATCTGTTGTTGTACTACATGCTAAATACATCTTATTTGATAATTCCCCAATGGTCATATCACCTTGTTCATTTAACCATTGCAAGGCAACAAATTGCGGTGGCGTTATCGGGAACTGTGTTAAAATTTCACGACCTTGTTGCTTAATCATTTGTGCAATCATCCGTAATGCTCTTTCTATCTGCTCTACGTGTAAGTTTGAATCCAATTCATTTCCCTCCCGCTTTTCCCATATATGAGGTTGTTTCTCGATAATAAGCTTTCATTCTATTTTCTCTATTTTTACGCGTAATTGCAAGCCAAATTAAAAAGAGTTATCAAATGATAACTCTTTTTGTCGATTTAGTGTCATTTTTCAAAAAAACTTTCCACGAACTAGGGATTCAACTTCAGCAGACGTTGCCTTTTGAAGCATTTCTTTCGCAAAGCCCTCTAGTTCTTGTTTAGAAAGTTTTGCCAGTAAACTACGAGCAGGTAAAATGGAGGATGCACTCATACTAAACTCGTCTAATCCTAATCCTAATAGAATTGGAATCGCAACCTCATCACCAGCCATTTCACCACACATACCAACCCATTTGCCTTGGCGATGTGCCGCTTCTATGACCATGTTTACTAAGCGTAAGATGGCAGGGTGATAAGGCTGGTACAAATATGAAACACGTTCATTCATACGATCAGCCGCCATCGTATATTGAATTAAATCATTTGTTCCTATACTAAAGAAATCAACTTCAGGTGCATACAAATCCGCACAAACGGCAGTTGAAGGAATTTCAACCATAATTCCAACTTCAATCTCGTCAGATACTGATACATTTTCAGCCACGAGCTTTTGCTTTTCTTCCGCTAAAATTGCTTTTGCTTGTTGAAGCTCTTCTAGTGTTGCAATCATTGGAAACATTATTTTCAAGTTTCCAAAAGCACTTGCACGCAAAAGTGCCCGAAGTTGAGTACGGAACATGTCTTGCATTTCTAAGCATAATCGAACTGCCCGGAAACCTAAGAAAGGATTCATTTCTTTTGGTAAATCTAAGTAAGGAAGCTCTTTATCTCCACCTATATCAAGTGTTCGAATAACAACTGGCTTTCCTGCCATTTTTTCAACAACTGTTTTATAGGCTTGAAATTGTTCTTCTTCCGTTGGGAGCTCATTTCTGCCCATATATAAAAACTCTGTTCGATATAAGCCAATTCCTTCTGCTCCATTGTTATGAACGCCTGCAATATCATCAGGTGTTCCAATATTGGCCGCTAACTCTACATGATGCCCGTCAACAGTGAGTGTTTTTTTATTCACTAATTTGGCCCATTCTTCTTTTTGTTTATTAAACTGGGCAAGTTTCTGTTCATACGATGATAATTGCTCTGTTGTTGGATTCACAATAACTTGTCCATCTAACCCATCAACAATGACCATCATTCCATTTTCAATTCCATCTGTAATTGATTTTGTTCCAACTACTGCTGGAATTTCCATTGATCGTGCCATAATTGCAGAGTGAGATGTTCGACCGCCGATATCTGTCGCAAACCCTTTAATATACTCGGGATTTAGTTGAGCCGTGTCTGACGGTGTTAAATCTTCTGCTATAATCACTGTTTTTTCTTGAATAAGAGCTAATGATGTCGTTTGAATTCCTAATAGGTGGCCTAATACACGTTTTGTCACATCACGAATATCCGCAGCACGCTCTTTCATATATTCATTATCCATGTTTTCAAACATGGAAATGAACATGTTAGCTATTTCTTGAAGTGCGCTTTCGGCATTCACTTTTGTTGATTTTATTTTATCTTTGACAGCGTCAACTAACTCAGGATCACTAAGAACTAGGAGGTGAGCAGCAAAAATCGCCGCTTTATCCTCCCCTAGATCTTGTTCTGCTTTATCCCGAATGACCGCTAGCTCTTCTTTTGCTTTTTCTAATGCATTTGTAAAACGGTGTACTTCTTCTTCTACATTATCAACCGTTTTCATTTCAATGGTGTAATCAGGTTCTTCAAGGACAAATGCTTTTGCAATGGCAATCCCTGATGAAGCTGGAATGCCTTTAAGTTCTTTTTGCATTATTCTCCTAAACCTTCTTTAATTACAGCTTCTAATGCAGCCATAGCTTCATCTGCATCTGAACCTTCCGTTTTAATTGTTACTTCAGCGCCTTGCCCTACACCTAAAGACATTACACCCATAATTGATTTTAAATTAACTTCTTTTCCTTTGTACTCTAATGTTACCTCTGAAGAAAATTGACTTGCTTTGTTTACTAATTGTGTTGCAGGTCTTGCATGGATCCCAGTATCACTTGTAATTTTGAATGTTTTTTCAGCCATCATTCATTCCCTCACTTTTCTTTTTATTATATTTTGGAACAATTGCATATCCCTAAAATGCAAATCATTTCTCCTTTACTATATACGATCGACAACAGAAATATTTAAAAAGGAGAATGTAGTTATCAAAAAAAGACATGAATAAAGAAGTATATTGATTATAAGACTGTACAGATAGATTACCCAACAGACTAACCAATTAAACGACTTTACTCATGCCTGATCGTATCAGTAACACGTAATGTCTATATTCGATTTGCAAAAGCGTGATGTAAATATAATGTTAAATCACTTAACATCATTGGTGTAACATTTTGATGCAAAGAGATATGTAAATGTTCAGCTACTAAACATGTAGTATTATAGCATACTGGATAATTTTCTTTCAATACTTTTTCAAGAATGACATCATTTGTTTGATCTTTCGTTTGTTGACACCTTTGTATAACCTGTTGTAAATAGAGGACAACTGACCGAAATTGGTCTGTTCGTTTTTCAAGTTTTATCTGCAATCCTTTTTCAATCTTCGTCATTAATTCCTGTATTAATTGCGGAGAGTTCGCAACGGTATTCGTTTCTTTCGTAATGGCTCGATGAATATGATTGGCAACAAAGCCAATTTCATCTTTCGGTAACTGGACTTTGAAAGTATCGTTGATATATAAAATCACCTTTTTAGCCATTTCATATTCGTCTGGATACATTAACTTTGTTTCTGTCATGACCGGATTAAATATAAGAATGCCTTGGTCAACTCGCCAAAGTGCAAATGAAAGATGGTCAAATAGTTGGGACTGAGCTTCCTTTGAGATTGTACTGCCACATTTTACTTCAATTTTTGAAATAATATCACCCATGACCACCGCTAGCTTTCCTTCGACCTTATCATTTTGATAGCCTTTGGCGGTTGTTCTTTCGAATAGTTTATCAACGTGCTTCTCTGAGATAACATCGTTCGGTTGCTTTCCAAAGCCAACTCCACGACCGAGTAAAATGACTTCATCCTCTTCTTTCGTAAACGCTAGTACAACATTATTATTCACTATTTTTTTGACCGTATATTCTTTCATGACCGAATCCCCTCCTTACCATTAGAAAACGTTTTCACCGTATTGTTCTTATTTTCGTTTTTTCTTTTGCATTCGTCAAGGAAAAATCAAAACCGGCTTATTAAAAAGCCGGTTTTTTTCTAAATCTCAATTTCACCCACACGTATGAGCTCTATGACAGCTTGCGATCGCCCCTTAACCCCAAGCTTTTGCATCGTGTTTGAAATGTGATTTCGAACAGTTTTTTCACTGATGAAGAGTTCTTGTGCTATTTCCTTAGTTGTCTTATCTTGAACGAGTAGCTCAAATACTTCACGTTCCCTTTTTGTAAGTAAAGGTTTTGGTCCGTATTCTGCTCCTTTCAATGAATTCACCCCTTCTTCCATGGGCTGGCAGCATGAAGGACTTCCTTGTGAGTAAAATTAAACCCTAGCTACGAAAATCTTCTGCCAGAAGGTATTTAGTCAAGATAGTATATGTACACTGTGTTTCGCTTGTGAATTGATTAAGCAGAATATTCGTTAGCCTATTGTTTATTTTAAAAATTGTGACTTCGTTTCCTCAGTCCAAGGAACTGATTTACCAGTCTGTTTTGATACTTGAACAATTAATCCTCGACCGGTCAAACAAATTTCATCTTTTTCATTTTTCACCATGTAATGCACGTCGATGGAGGTTGTTCCTATATGATGGACTTTAACAAAAACACGTAATTGGCTTCCAAAAAAAATCTGTCTAATATAGTTACATTGTAAATCTGCAGTAACGACAATCGTTTCACTTTCTTTACTCATCCATTCCTGCATTAAGCCTAATTCCTGAAAATAATTAATACGTGCTTCTTCAAAATAAGCAAAGACTTTTGTGTTGTTGACATGACCAAATGCATCTGTTTCTGAGAAACGTACATGAATTGGGCTAGAAAATTCAAACTCCTCTGCCCAGTCTGCGATATTTTCGATATATGGTATTTTCACGATGTATCCTCCTATTAACTTTTTTGATTAAAAGAGAAAAGTGCCTTAAAAGGCACACGACCTTTTAAGGCACCTTATGAACATTTACGCACCAAAGAAGTTTTTAAATGATTGGAACGTAGTAGCACGGTTTAAGGCAGCAATTGATGTTGTTAATGGAATTCCTTTTGGACAAGACTGAACACAGTTTTGTGAATTTCCACAATTTGCAAGACCACCATCACCCATAATTGTTTCTAACCGTTCTTCTTTATTCATTTCACCAGTAGGGTGAGCATTAAATAAACGGACTTGTGATAATGGAGCAGGTCCAATAAAATCTGATTTACTGTTTACATTTGGACACGCTTCTAAACAAACACCGCAAGTCATACATTTTGAAAGTTCATATGCCCATTGACGTTTCGTTTCAGCCATACGTGGTCCAGGACCTAAATCATATGTTCCATCAATTGGAATCCATGCTTTAACTTTCTTTAATGAATCGAACATACGACTACGATCAACCATTAAATCACGCACAACTGGAAATGTTTTCATCGGCTCTAGTTTAATTGGTTGCTCTAATTGGTCAACTAAAGCGGTACACGACTGACGAGGTTTGCCGTTAATGACCATGGAACAAGCACCACATACTTCTTCTAAACAGTTCATATCCCAAGTAATTGGGGTAGACTGTTCTCCTTTTGCATTAACTGGGTTCCGACGAATTTCCATTAAAGCTGAAATTACATTCATATTTGGTCGATATGGAACTTTAAACTCTTCTGTATACGGACTGCTGTTTGTATCATCTTGACGTGTGATATGAAATACGATTTCTTTTTTTTCACTCATGATTTAACAGCTCCTTGCTTTTTTTGTGAGTAGTCACGTTTACGAGGTTTAATTAAGGATACGTCTACTTCCTCATATTCAAATTCTGGAGCTTTTGTCGTTGGATTAAATTTCGCTTTTGTTGTTTTCAAGAACTCTTCATCATTACGTTCTGGAAACTCTGGCTTATAATGTGCCCCACGACTTTCATTACGATGGTATGCACCTAAAGTAATGACTCGAGCAAGGTTTAACATTCCTTTTAATTGACGTGTAAATGATGCACCTTGATTGCTCCATTTTGATGTGTCTACGATATTAATATTTTCATAACGCTCTAATAGCTCTTGAATTTTTTCATCTGTTGCTATTAATTTTTTGTTTTCACGTACTACTGTAACGTTATCTGTCATCCATTCTCCAAGCTCTTTATGGAGAACATAGGCATTTTCCTTCCCGTCCATGCCAAGGATGGAATCATATTTTTCCTGTTCTACTTTTACTTGTCCTTCAAAGACAGAACTAGCAACAGCATCTGTTGACTTCTCTAAACCATTAATATAAGAAACGGCATTAGGGCCAGCGACCATTCCACCAAAGATAGCAGAAAGAAGTGAGTTTGCTCCTAAGCGATTTGCCCCATGCTGTGAATAATCACACTCACCAGCAGCAAATAAACCAGGAATATTCGTCATTTGGTTATAATCAATCCACATACCACCCATTGAATAATGGACAGCTGGGAATATTTTCATTGGAAGCTTACGAGGGTCATCACCCATAAATTTCTCATAAATCTCAATGATTCCACCAAGCTTAATGTCAAGCTCTTTTGGATCTTTATGAGAAAGGTCAAGATAAACCATGTTTTCCCCGTTAATTCCTAATTTTTGTTCTACACAAACATCAAATATTTCACGTGTAGCAATATCACGCGGAACTAAGTTTCCATAAGCTGGGTATTTCTCTTCGAGGAAATACCATGGCTTTCCGTCTTTATATGTCCAAACACGTCCACCTTCACCACGTGCAGATTCACTCATTAGACGAAGCTTGTCATCTCCAGGAATGGCTGTCGGGTGAATTTGGATGAACTCACCGTTTGCATAATAAACACCTTGCTCATAAAGGCTTGCTGCTGCATAACCTGTGTTAATAACAGAGTTCGTTGATTTACCAAAGATAATACCAGGCCCACCTGTTGCCATAATGACAGCATCAGCTGCAAAGTGTTGTATTTCCATTGTACGTAAATCTTGCGCAACAATCCCTCTACAGGTTCCTTCATCATCAACGATCGCAGATAAAAATTCCCAGCCTTCATACTTCGTAACTAAACCAGACACTTCATGACGACGTACTTGCTCATCTAGGGCATAAAGCAATTGTTGACCTGTTGTTGCACCTGAAAACGCAGTACGGTGATGTTGTGTTCCACCGAAACGACGGAAATCTAGTAGTCCTTCTGGTGTACGGTTAAACATAACACCCATACGGTCCATTAAATGAATGATCCCTGGTGCTGCTTCACACATCGCTTTAACTGGAGGTTGGTTTGCTAAGAAGTCTCCTCCATATACTGTATCATCAAAGTGTTCCCATGGGGAATCTCCTTCACCTTTTGTATTAACTGCTCCATTAATACCACCTTGCGCACAGACAGAGTGTGAGCGTTTGACCGGAACTAATGAAAAAAGTTCGACTGGTACGCCAGCTTCTGCTGCTTTAATCGTAGCCATTAAACCCGCTAGACCACCACCGACAACGATGATTTTTCCTTTACTCATTCTGACTCACCCCTTATAAATTTGCTAGTTCTGGACTAATAAATGCTAGAATTGCACGAATACCTACATATGTTAATGCGATAAATATACCAACTGTTACATAAGTGGAAATTAATTGTGAGCGCGGTGTTACTGTAATTCCCCATGAAACAGCAAAAGACCATAATCCATTTGCAAAGTGGAACGTTGTTGAAACAACACCGATAATATAAAACCATAGCATAAATGGACTGCTTAGGATATCAGCCATCATATTGTAATTGACTTCAGCTCCAAGTGCCGCTTGAAAACGAGTTTCATATACATGCCATACAACGAAAATTAACGTAACAACCCCTGTTACACGTTGTAACATGAACATCCAGTTACGGAAAAATCCGTAATGACTAACATTATTTCGCGCTTGGAATGCAATATATAATCCATAAATTGCATGATATAAAAGCGGAATAAAAATAATAAAAATTTCTAGAAAATAACGAAATGGTAGATTTTCCATGAAGTGTGACGCTTGATTAAACGCCGTTGCTCCTCTAGTTGCAAAATGGTTTACAACTAAGTGCTGCACCAAAAAGATACCTACAGGAATTACTCCTAATAGCGAGTGTAGCTTTCGGTTCATAAACTCTCGATTACCAGCCATAACATGTCCCCCCACGTTTTTTTTAATTCACCATCTTTAGCATCTTGTCGATTCTTTCTCTACTACTCCTTATAAGGCTTAACCTCCTTACTAGGTTCAAGTGACTAACGTTTCCTTGAATTGTGAAACTTTTAGTAAGTTTCTGTGAAAAATTCCGACAAATTTATTTTACTCCCATACGTAGGCATCGTCAAGAAAACGTATACAGAGTCTTTAGATCCCTTATGTTAACTCCTATCGGCAAATTTGCCGATAGCACTATTATACCGTACTCTTTCAAAACCCGCTTAATTCAAATATTACCAAAAGGCAAAGGAGCATTAACCGATAATAATTCTTTCTGTTGGATATTTAAAGTGACTTTTTGTTTCCTTTTTTCGAATCGAGAATAAAAAGGCGACAAGCCCTACACGTCCAATAAACATAAGAACCATTAAAATAAACTGACTTGGCAATGATAAATCCGGAGTTATCCCCATTGATAATCCACATGTTCCGAACGCAGACGCTGTTTCAAATATGATTGCCATTAGCGAAATCCCGTTTCCACTTTCAAATGCCGATATTAAGATGACAGCAGAAAACAGTAAAACAATAAAAACCGATAAGACAATAAAAGACTTTTGACTATCTTCTGGATGAATTTCTCGACCAAACACTTTTACATCTGTTTTCCCTAATGCAAAGCTTCGGATTGTTAAGAACATAACTGCTAATGTTGTCGTTCGGATTCCTCCTCCTACTGATGATGGACTTGCGCCAATAATCATAAGTCCTGAAATAAATAATAGCGTAGCACGATTTAATTCAGAAACATCCATTATCGCTAAACCACCACTTCGAGCCGTAGCAGAATTAAAAACAGAATGAGATAATTGTTGATGCCAAACAAGACCTTCATAATAATGACCATATTCTAATACCCAAATTCCGATAATGCCACCAACAAAAACAAAGAAATACGTTGCTGTTGATATTTTCGTAAATAAACTAAATTGAAAATTAGGATTTGCTTTTGAAAAATATTCTTTTACTTCCATAATTACTGGAAAGCCAATCGCACCTGCAATGATTAATAAAATGACGACGAGTTGAACATAGTAATCATTAGCAAAAGGTATTAATGATTGTCCGGTGACATCAAATCCTGCATTTGTGAAGGCACTAAGTGCTGCAAACGCACCTTGATAATAAGCTTCTCCAATAGTATCAAAATACCGTAAATAATATGTACCTAAAATCAATGCCCCAACAAGTTCAATAACAAGGGCAACTTGGAGGATGCCTCGCATTAAATTTACGAGACCTGAAAAGGTATTTTGGTTTTGATCCACCATGATAAGCATACGTTGTGATAATACGATTTTTTTTCCAAACAACATCCATACAAAAGTACCGAGTGTCATAATCCCTATGCCGCCGAGTTGAATCGCCAAAGCTAAAAAGAAAATACCGACATAGCTATACGTTTCAGGAACATTTACAACGGTTAATCCTGTAACACTTACAGCACTAACAGATGTAAATAAGGCTTCTGAATAGGAGAGGGATACATGTTCGTGTGTAGAAATCGGTAAATATAATAAAACACTAAACACGATCATAGCAATAATATAACCGAACAAAATCATTCGAAATGGCGTTAAAAATTGATTCAATGCTAATTTCATCCAAAATACCTCCGCAATTATACGCGCATAAGTATACCACTTTTAAAATAATAAATGAAGTCATAGAAGAATTTAGGAAATCCGAGTATAATGTATAAGAATAGGGGGGAAATTCCATACATGGATAAAAAAGAAGAGCAATTGTTTCATAGTGAAGAACACGTTCCACTTTTCGGCTATCATTTAATTCGAAATGTTCTGCTCCATGAATTATTAGGGAAAGAACACGATAGTATTTTATATTGGACAGGTAAATCAATCGCGCGTAGTTATCCACTTATGACGAAAGAAGAAATTATTGAATTTTTTTATCAAGCAGGATGGGGAGATTTATCAATAAAAAAAGAAGGAAAAGATGAAGTTTTATTTCACCTTACACCTTCCTTTCATAAAAAACAGTTAACCATTTCTTACCAGCTAGAAAGTGGCTTTTTGGCAGAACAAATTCAAAAGCAAACTGGTTTTATTAGTGAAGCCATTCTCACTGAAAAAAAAGACCATATTATATTCTCAGTAAAGTTCGATCGAAAAGACGCGGTCTAGATAAAACTGGACGGACAAATAAACAGGCTAGTAAGATGTCATTCTTACTAGCCTCATTTTTTTATTCATTTTCTTCGTCATCTAATTGAAAAGCACGATGAAGCGCTTCTACTGCCGGTACCATATTTTCTTCATCCACTAAGGCAGATACTTTAATTTCTGACGTGCTAACCATTTTAATCGTTACATCATTCTCTGCTAAAATGGCAAACATCTTCGCGGCCACACCAGGATTTGAAATCATACCAGAGCCAATAATGGACACTTTCGCTAAATCTCCTTCATGACGAATTGCTTCATAACCTAATGTTTCTTTATGAGCTTTTAACACGGCTAGTGCATCTTCTAATGAAGAACGACTTGTTGAAAATGAAATATCTACTGTTTTTGAACCAGTTTCATTTTGTATGATAATATCGACATTAATACTATTTTTCGATAAAAGAGAAAACAGCCCTGAAAGTGTTCCGATTTGATTCGGTAGTTGTGACACGGTAATTTTTGTGACATCATTTTCAAAAGCAATTCCCCTGACAATTAAATTTTGTTCCATCGATACATCCTCCTCTATTAATGTGCCCGTCTCTTCTGTCATACTTGATGCTACTTCTAATGTAACATTATAATTTTTAGCAAATTCAACCGCTCTTGGATGCAATACGCCTGCACCTAAATTCGCCATTTCTAACATTTCATCGTAGGAAATAGAATGCAACTTCCGTGCCCCATTTACATATCGTGGGTCTGTTGTAAAAACACCTGGAACGTCAGTATATATAAAACATTTTTTTGCTGATAAGGCAGCAGCCAAAGCAACAGCCGTTGTGTCTGAACCACCCCGACCTAATGTTGTAATTTCACCCATCTCTGTTATCCCTTGAAATCCAGCAACAATGACAACCTTTCCTTCATTTAAATAGGTGACTATCTTTTCTTTCTGAATATCTTTTATCCTTGCATTGCCATGGTCTGCTTCGGTGATGATTCCTGCTTGCCACCCTGTTAAAGAAACCGCCTCTACTCCAAGTTCACCAATGGCCATTGTAAGTAAAGAGATTGTGATTTGTTCTCCTGTTGTGAGCAACATATCTAATTCTCGTTTTGCTGGTTTATTTGAAATCTCATTCGCCATATTAACGAGTGTATCGGTTGATTTCCCCATTGCCGAAACAACGACAACAACTTTGTTACCATTTTCAACTGCTTGAACAACCCTGTTTGCTGCATTTTTAATTTTTTCAATTGAACCTACAGAGGTTCCACCATACTTTTGGACAATAATTCCCACAATTTCTCCTCCTCGTTGTCACTTACCAAAGGCAAAAAAAAGCAACAGTAAGGATCATTACTCCTCACTGTTGCTGTCATACCGAACGGTACCACACCTTTAATTCCCTTGCGGTTCGTGAGATAGTACTCCACACACGGTTTACATGTGTGACAGCCTTGTATTTCTTCAATACAAGTCCAGCGATAAAACGTTGAGGCTTTTATCACTTCGGCGAATTCCCCTTTTTGCAAATATCGTAGGAATCTCATCTTCCTCCTTTTGCATACTAATGGTTTTCGCTCCTCTACCAATCACTTCATATTGAAGTGCGGTTATATAATTATCGTTATCATATCAAATAAATAAAAAGGATGCAATGGATTATGCGTCTTCTAATGCTTGTTTAATGTTATGTGCTATCTTTTCAGGAATTGATAACGCCGTAATTTCTTCGATTGTCGCTTCTCTTATTTTCTTTACAGAACCAAAATGTTTTAAAAGCTGGCGTTTTCTTTTTTCTCCTACTCCTTCTATTCCATCCAACTTTGATGAAATCATCGACTTTCCACGAGATTGACGATGAAAGCTAATCGCAAATCGATGCACTTCATCTTGAATTCGTTGCAGTAAATAAAACTCATGACTATCCCTTTTTAACGGGATAATTTGAGGTGGGTCTCCCATTAGTAACTGAGAGGTTTTGTGCTTTTCATCTTTCGCAAGTCCACAAACGGGGATCGCTAATCCTAATTCATCTTCTATTACGCTCTGCGCTGCTGAAATTTGACCTTTTCCACCATCGATAACAATTAGGTCTGGGAATGGTCCATTTTCTCTGAGAAGGCGAATATAGCGTCTACGGATGACTTCTCTCATTGAACCGTAGTCATCTGGACCGATGACATCTTTGATTTTATACTTTCGATAATCCTTTTTGCTTGGTTTCCCATCCACAAAACTAATCATCGCTGATACAGGGTCTGTTCCTTGTATGTTCGAGTTATCAAATGCTTCAATTCGATAAGGAGGGTGAATTCCTAATGCTTTTCCTAAGTTGTCGACAGCATGGACAGTGCGCCGTTCGTCGCGTTCAATTAAACTAAATTTTTCTTGTAACGCAATTTCTGCGTTTTTCTTTGCTAAATCGACTAATTCCTTCTTTTGCCCTCTCATCGGCTTCACTACTTTTACATCAAGCAGCTTTTCAACAACTTCTGCATCTATGTCTTCCGGGAGTAAAATTTCCGCCGGTTTAATATGGTCCTTTTTCAAGTAAAACTGGCCTATAAACGTTAGCACATCATCTTGAGCATCTTTATAAAAAGGAAAAATAGATACATCTCGTTCAATTAACTTTCCTTGACGAATAAAAAAGACTTGGATACACATCCATCCTTTATCATAGGCATATGCAAACACATCACGGTCTTTCTTTTCTGCAATCGTCATTTTTTGCTTTTCCATTATCGTTTCCATTTGTATAATGATGTCACGCAATTCTTTCGCTCGCTCAAAGTTTAATTCTTCCGCTGCTTTTGTCATTTTTTCTGTTAAGCTTTGTTTGATTTCTTCATGACCTGACTTTAAAAACTTCGATATTTCACTGACAAGCTCTTTATTCTCTTCTTGTGTTACCTCATACACACAAGGGGCTAAGCATTGACCAATGTGATAATACAAACAAACCCGATCAGGTAATGTCCGACATTTACGAAGCGGGTATAATCGATCTAATAACTTCTTCGTTTCGTTTGCCGCTCCTGCATTTGGATAGGGACCAAAATATTTCCCTCCGTCTTTTTTTACTTTTCTAGTAATAATTAGTCTCGGGTGTTGTTCATTTGTTAGTTTTAAATAAGGATACGATTTATCATCCTTTAACATGACATTGTATTTAGGGTCATGCTTTTTGATTAAATTGATTTCTAATAATAGCGCTTCTATATTTGAAGACGTTACAATATATTCAAAGTCGACAATTTCACTAACTAGCCGTTGTGTTTTCCCATCATGACTTCCAGTGAAATAAGATCGAACTCGATTTTTCAAAACTTTTGCTTTTCCTACATATATAATCGTGCCTTGTTTGTCTTTCATTAAATAACAACCAGGCTGGTCTGGAAGGACAGCCAGTTTCTCTTTTAATTGTTCCATCTCCCTACCTCCCCTCTTCTATTGTTGTAGAAGATTCGCTTTTTTGCAAATGGTAATTTATATGTATAGAAGTTCTTGGTGAATACGTTTGGAAAAAGGATGGCAAACAAAAAACCTGTTTCAATGGAAACAGGCTTTACGTTGCTTCTTATAGGTGTTTGTTGATTAAATCAACAAGAGCTTCTTTTGGTTGGAATCCAACAACTTGGTCTACTTTTTCACCATTTTTGAATACCATTAGTGTTGGGATGCTCATAACGCCAAATTTGCTTGCTGTTTCTTGGTTCTCATCCACATCAAGCTTTACAATTTTCATTTTATCTCCCATTTCACCGTCTAGTTCTTCAAGAACTGGTGCAATCATTTTACAAGGTCCGCACCAAGGTGCCCAAAAGTCTGCTAAAACAACACCTTCTCCTGTTTCTGTTCCGAATGTTTGGTCATTTACGTTTACAATTGCCATAATTTATTTCCTCCTTAATTATACTCTTAGTCATCTTTTTGATTCACTTGGAATTATACCATTTGCTTCCTTTGGATGCCATTATCTTGCTCAAATCATTCTTATCCTACCCAATATTACAAACTTTTTATGTATTTAGAGAAGCTGACATCCGTATCGGACAAACATTCCGCTATTTTACCGTTTTCTCTTATTTTGGCTGTTCGTTTGGACATCTGTTCCGCTATTTGCCTTGTTTGATAAGAGTTCAGCCATGTTTGGAGCGATTAGCGGAACAGATGTCCGTTAACATTTGTATACTCGCTCTTTTGATGAAAATAGCGGAATAAATGTCCTATACAAAACACGAGGGTGTACGTTAGCTCTTACCAGAGTTAACGATTCGCTCCGCTCGCTGCGCGCTCAGTTGAGAAGAACGCTCAACTGAGCTTTAAAACAGGCAGCGGCTCCGCTCACATGCCGAGGGTGTACGTTAACTCTTACCAGAGTTAACGTACACCCTCTATTTTATGATGCTACTACTTTTTTTAATTCTTCTGTTAAGATTGGTAGTACTTCGAATAGGTCGCCTACGATTCCGTAGTCGGCTACTTCGAAAATTGGAGCTTCTGGGTCTTTGTTGATAGCAACGATACATTTTGAGTTAGACATACCAGCTAAATGTTGGATAGCTCCTGATAAACCGATAGCAAAATATAAGTCTGGTGTTACAACCTTTCCTGTTTGCCCGATTTGAAGAGAGTAATCACAATATTCTGCATCACACGCACCACGTGAAGCTCCTACTGCTGCACCTAATACTCCTGCTAATTCTTCTAAAGGTTCAAAACCTTCTTTACTTTTCACACCACGTCCACCTGCTACGATAATTTTCGCTTCTGATAAATCAACACCGCTTGTCGATTTACGAACGATTTCTTTAATCGTTGTGCGCAAGTCTTTAATGTCGACTGATAAGCTGCTCACATCACCAGAGCGTGACTCGTCTTTTGCTAATGGCTCGATGTTATTCGGACGAATCGTCGCAAATACTAAACCTTCTTCAATTGTTTTCTTTTCAAAAGCTTTACCAGAGTAAATCGGACGAGTAAAGACAACATTGTCTCCATCAACTTCAACTGCAATCGCATCCGAAATTAAACCTGCGTTTAGTTTCATAGCGATACGAGGAGCTAAATCTTTCCCTGCCGCTGTATGCCCTAATACTAAACCTTCTGGCTGTTCTGTATCTACCACTTGTAATAATGCTTGTTGGTATGCATCTGTTGTATATTCTTTTAAATCACTGTGCTCAACTTTAATCACACGGTCAGCACCATAGTGAACAAGTGCCTCTGCCACATTGCTTACCTCACTTCCAAAAACAGCAGCTACAACTTCTCCACCTTCAGCAATGATTTTTCCAGCAGCAATTGCTTCAAATGATACGTTTCTTAATTCTCCATCACGGACTTCAGCTAATACTAATACTTTTTTTGACATCGTTTAGTCCCTCCTTATATGACTTTTGCTTCAGATTTTAATAGCGATACAAGTTCTTTTACTTGGTCATTTAATTCACCTTCAAGCACTTTCCCTGCTTGTTTTTGAGGTGGAAGGAAAATTTCAATTGTTTTTGTTTTTGCTTCTACATCATCTTCATCGATATCTAAATCATCTAAATCTAGAGTTTCAAGCGGCTTTTTCTTCGCTTTCATAATCCCTGGTAATGATGGATAACGAGGCTCATTTAAACCTTGTTGTGCTGTAACAAGAATCGGAAGTGAAACCTCAACCGTTTCTTGGTCTCCTTCTACATCACGAACAATTGTTGCTGTCGTTCCGTCAATCTCAAGGTTTGTAATCGTTGTCACTTGAGCAATGTCTAACAACTCAGCTACACGAGGACCAACTTGACCAGACCCGCCATCAACGGCAACGTTTCCACCTAAAATAATGTCAAACTCTTGACCTTTTAAGTATGTTGCTAGTAATGTTGCTGTTGTGAATTGGTCTAACTCATCTACATCTTCACTATCAATTAATACCGCTTTATCTGCGCCCATGGCTAAAGCCGTACGCAATTCTTTTTCAGCTTCTTCTTCTCCAACTGTAACTACAGTGACTTCTCCTCCGTGAGCATCACGTAATGTAATGGCTTCTTCAATCGCGTACTCATCGTACGGGTTAATGATGAATTCTGCACCGCTTTCATCAATTTGACCATTGCTAACTGCAATTTTTTCTTCAGTATCAAAAGTACGCTTCATAATAACAAAAATATTCATTCTAAGTCCCTCCCTATAGTCGTTCCATTATTTATTTTTAAATTCAGGTTTTCTTTTTTCAATGAAAGCTTGAATGCCTTCTTTTCCATCATAGGAATCAAACGCTTTACCAAATAATTCAGCTTCTTTTTCAACCCCAGTTGCAAAGTTTTCATCTGCTACATATGAAAACGATTCCAATAATAGTTTCATAGAAACTGCACTTTTTTGTGCAATTTTATGAGCTAACTGATTAGCAGCGTCCATAAGCGACTGTTCATCATCATAAACAGAGTTTACTAGTCCATAAGATAAAGCTTCTTCTCCCGTAATTGGGTCACTTGTTAACAGCATTTCTAGCGCTTTTGCTTTCCCGACGATACGAGGTAAACGTTGTGTGCCTGCATACCCAGGAATAAGCCCAAGTTGTAGCTCTGGAAGTCCAAGTTTTACATCTTTTGTTGCTAGACGAATATGGCATGCCATAACAAGCTCTAACCCTCCACCTAATGCTGCACCATGAACAGCAACAATAATAGGTTTTGGAAATTCTTCAATTCGATTAAACAATTGTTGTCCTGATTTAGCTAGCTCGGCAAATTCACTGCCCGATGGAACCGACGTAAATTCTTTAATGTCTGCTCCTGCTGCAAAGAAACGTCCTTGTCCATGTAATAGGATAACCTTTGCATCTTTATGTTGTTCGACTTCATCAAGGACATTCGCTAACTCGCTAAGCACTTCTGATGATAGTGCATTTGCAGGTGGGCGATTGAATGTAATGGTTGCAACAGCATTGTTATAACTAACAATAAAATGTCCCACAGATTCTTTTTCACTCCTCTATCGTACTATCATTTATCATTTGCAATCCAGCAAGCAACATATTTTGCACTGGCTTTGCTAAAGATACTAAGTCATATTTACATTCTTTCATAACCCAGTTTGTTACGACCTCATCTAATGTTCCAAATATCATTTGACGAGCGAGACGAGTGTCTAATTCTGCTTGAAATACACCTGCTGATTTTCCTTCTGATAAGACAATGTCCATAAGTTCTAAATACCCTTTTAATACTTCATTAATTCGTAGACGGAGCTGAGGATTTGATTGTCTTAGCTCTAATTGGGTCACAATGGCTAGTGGATGATCCGCCGCTAATTGTTTAAAATGCATTTGAATGAGAATAAACAATTTTTCTTTCGCTGACGTTTCATTTTCAATTTGTTCTCTCGTTTTATCTACAAATCGACCCATCTTTTCTTCGAATAAAGAAACTAATATATCTTCTTTATTTTTAAAGTATAAGTAAATCGTTCCATCTGCGACACCAGCATCTTTTGCAATTTTTGAAACTTGTGCTTGATGATAGCCATGTTTAGCAATGACCCGAACTGCCGCTTCGATAATTTGATCATATTTAGGTCCTCGTTTCTTTCCCATAAGACTCTTCCTTCCGTGTACGAAAATGAATGACCGTTCATTCATAGTTCATATTTTATTGTATGTGTGCGTGTTTGTCAATGACCGTTCTACAATTCTTTTTTTAATTTTATCACTGCTCTTTATCATACTAAAAGAAAGAAATCATGCCTAACTTTTAGTATTCCAAATAAGAAAGAAGATGCTCCAAAAGGCAAATTCGTTCATCTTTTGGAACACCCTAATCAGCAATGTAGAACGTCACGCCATGTTCTTGGAATGCCTCTTACTTCGCGAAACTAAACCTTGCTAACTTGTCTTTTTATTTTCTCGTTGCTTTTTTTCTTCTTCTTCAATCAACACACGTTTTAAAATTTTCCCAACCATCGTTTTTGGCAACTCATCACGGAATTCATACAATCTTGGAACTTTATAGGCGGCTAAATTTTTACGACAGTATTCATTTAAATCTTTTTCCGTTAATGAAGCGCCTTCTTTTTTTACGACAAAAGCCTTTACTGTTTCGCCACGATATGGGTCAGGTATGCCGATAACAACAGCTTCTAATACAGATTCATGCTCATATAAAACCTCTTCAATTTCACGAGGGTAAATATTAAACCCTCCAGCAATAATCATATCTTTTTTGCGGTCAACAATATAGAAATAGCCCTGCTCATCCATATACCCCATATCACCAGTTAACAACCACTCTTCATAAAACGTAGCTGCTGTATCTTCAGGTCGATTCCAATACCCCTTCATCACTTGTGGTCCACGAATTGCTAGTTCACCAACTTCACCTGGTTTTGCTACTTCACCAGGTTCTGTAAAAATAACCGCTTCTGTATCTGGCCATGGTAATCCAATACTTCCTTGCTGACGATGTCCCCAAATTAAGTTACAATGCGTTACCGGTGATGCCTCCGTTAACCCATATCCTTCAACTAGTTTACCTCCTGTTAATTCTTCAAACTTCGATTGAACTTCTACAGGTAAAGCAGCTGACCCACTAATACATGTTTTAATCGAAGATAAATCATACTTTTGAATATCAGGATGATTAATAAGTCCAATATACATCGTTGGTGCACCTGGGAAAATCGTAATTTTATGTTTATCAATGATTTGTAAAATTTCTAGCGGATTAAACTTTGCAACAATAAACATTTTAGATCCATTCATAATGGACAAGTTCATAGATACCGTCATTCCATACACATGGAAAAAAGGTAACGCCGCTAATGTTCGTTCTTCCTCACCCTTCATTTGATACATCCAATGCGCACATTGAGTCGTATTAGAAATCAAGTTAGAATGCGTTAACATAACTCCTTTTGCAGGTCCTGTTGTTCCTCCCGTATATTGCAACAAAGCAATATCTTCTTTCGGGTCAATATCGATGTTTAATTCTTCTTCTTTTCCATTTTTCAAAAAGCTTGTAAAGCGATGCGTATTTTGGTCATAGGTTACATCTGGTGTAATCCCTGTGTTTTTCTTTTGAATAAATGGATAAATTAAATTTTTCGGGAAAGGCAAATAATCTTTGATAGCGGTTACAATGATATGTTGAAGGTTTGTATTTTTCTTTACGTTTAATACTCGTTTATATAGCAAGTCTAAACAGAGAATATACTTTGCCCCTGAATCCGCTAACTGATGTTCTAGTTCTCTTTCCACATAAAGTGGATTTGTTTGAACAACGATACCACCAGCCATTAAAATGCCATAATACGCGATAACACCTTGTGGACAGTTTGGTAACATAATCGAAACAGTGTCACCTTTTTGAAGCCCTAAATCCTTTAATGCGTTGGCAAATTTAGTGACTGAACGATAAAGTTCCGCATAAGTCAATTCTTTCCCATTAAAATGGAGCGCATCATGGTTAGGGTAAGCGCTTACCGTTTTCTTTAAAATACCATGTAACGTTGTATCAGCATATTGAATTGTATGAGGGATTTCCTTTGGATATTGGTTAAACCACTGCTTGTCAGTTGAAATTGTCAATCATAACTCCTCCTCAAAGTCGATCCCTACCATTTCTACAAACTACAAACTACAAACTCTCTCTCTACACTCTATTGTAATGAATGTTCATTCATTTTTAAACTATTTTTTTATTTTTCTAAAAAAAATATCATTATCCATTATAATTTGTGTAAAAAAAATCAAAAAGCGCAACCATTCTCTCCATTAAATCAAAAAGACATTCTTGTGTTTCATCCATAATCTCAACAAGAGTTCCTGCTTTTTTTATTATCGAAAATGCCGTTACAAGTCCTAACTCTTCAAGCTCTAATTGCGATAAATATAATTGCCCACATATCGCAACAACCGGAATGTCCTTTTTTGCTGCTTCTTTACATACTCCTTTTATTACTTTGCCTTGAAATGTTTGTTTATCAATCGCTCCTTCTCCTGTAATAATAAAAGAAGCTCCTTCAATTAACTCAGAATAATTCACTTCTTCCATTACAAGCTCAATGCCGGACACAATCTTTGCCTTTAAAAAGGCATAAAAAGCAGCCGCTACTCCCCCCGCCGCACCTAACCCTGCTGTATTGGTTACGTTAATGGTTGTATGTTGTTCAATAACCGAAGCAAAATGGAGGACACCACGCTCTAATTCCTTTATCATTGATGATGTTGCTCCTTTTTGAGCACCGAATACTCTTGTTGCTCCATTTACTCCACATAAAGGATTCTTCACATCACTAGCGACAAGAAACTGACAGTCTTTTAATCGTTTATCTACTTTTGTTTCATCAATCATTTCTATCTGTTCCAAATGCTTACCACCAAGCGGGACCTGTTCGCCTTTGCTATCGTAAAATTGATAGCCTAGCGCTTGCAAAAAACCAACACCTACGTCATTTGTTCCACTTCCTCCTAACCCGATGATAAAGCGACGAAACCCTTTATCTAATGCTGCTTTTATTAATTCTCCCGTCCCGTGCGTGTTCGTGTAAAACGGATTTCTCTCTTTTTCTGCAAGTAGTGGTAACCCTGAAGCTGCTGCTACTTCAATAACCGCCGTTTTTTTATCTCCTAACACCCCAAATGAAGCTGTTATGTTCCGGTTTAGTGGATCCTGAACATTTACCTTTTCATAATAACCTCCTGTTGCAAAAACTAGAGTTTCCATTGTCCCCTCCCCGCCATCAGCAAGTGGAAGTGAGAGAATATTTGCATGTGGCCATTTCTGTTTAAGGACAGTTTCAATCATAGAACATAACTCACTTGCCTTTAGTGACCCTTTAAAAGAATCAGGAGAAATGACTATTTTCATGTACTCGTAGCTCCATTCTTAAAGTCTGGATTTAGGATATAATCGCAATCTTCACCCAACAAAACCTTCTTTATATTTTCAGCGGCTAATTTGGCCATCCGCATTCTCGTTTGAATACTTGCACTGCCAATATGAGGAAGGGTGACTACATTTGGAAGTTGTAACAATCGGTCGTCTTTTGAAATCGGTTCACTTGCAAAGACATCCAATCCCGCTCCCCAGATTTTTTTTGTTTGAATCGCTTCTACTAACGCCTGTTCATTTACAATTCCACCTCTAGCAGTATTAATAAGAATCGCGTTTTTTTTCATAAGATTAAACTGTTCGGTTGAAATTAAGTTTTCTGTTTCTTTCGTATACGGTGTCATGACACATATGAAATCTGATTGCTGTAACAAGTCTTCTAATCGTTTATATGTAATGTCTAATTGCTCCTCTACTTCCGGCTTTTGTGTCCGACTAGTATACATGACGTTCATTCCAAAACCTTTTGCCCGTTTTACAACAGCCGTTCCAATTCTGCCTAATCCAATTAATCCTAGTGTTGCCCCCCATATATCTTGGCCTGTTAAAAGCATAGGTGACCATGTTTCCCATTTTCCTGAACGTAAGTATTGTTCTGCTTCTGGTATTCTTCTTGCTGTAGCCATAAGTAATGCAAACGTTAAATCTGCTGTTGTTTCCGTTAGAACTCCAGGAGTATTTGTGACAGCAATTCCGTATTTTGTGGCAGTTTCTACATCAATATTGTTAAAACCAACAGCCATATTACTAATGACTTTTAATGATTTTGCATGTTCTATCAACTTTGCATCGATTTCTTCTGTTAATAAACAAAATAAACCGTCACACTGTGTTATTTTTTCTTTTAATATATTTTTAGGTATTGGGATATGTTCTTCGTGCCACATGTCCACAGTAAAATCTTGCTCGAGTAAACTTTTAATTTCACCGGGGATTTTCCTTGTGATATATATCCTTTTTTTCATTACAACCACTCCTTCTTTTCTATTATAATAAAATGCCTTAACGGTTTCATATGAAATCCATTAAGGCATTTTTGATCTATTTTGTTTTACTTCCCCAACTTTACGATGTTTTTTCGTCTTTTTCTGCTTCTTCTAATTTCTTTAGTTCTTCTTCGACTAAGACACGTCGTAATATTTTTCCGACTAATGTTTTCGGCAACTCTTCCCTGAACTCATATAATTTCGGTGTCTTAAATGCTGCTAGATTTTTACGACAATATTGATCAAGCTCTTCTTCCGTTACGGAATGCCCATCTTTTAAAACAACAAATGCTTTCACTGTTTCTCCGCGATAAGGGTCAGGCACTCCTATGACAACTGCTTCTTGAATACTTTCATGTTCATATAATACTTCTTCGATTTCTCTTGGATAAATATTAAAGCCACCAGCGATAATCATGTCTTTTTTCCGATCAACGATATAAAAGTATCCGTCTTCATCCATATAGCCCATATCACCCGTTAAAAACCAATCATCTTTAAACGTTGCTGCTGTTGCTTCAGGACGGTTCCAATAGCCTTTCATGACTTGTGGACCGCGAACCATCACTTCCCCAACTTCTTTCGGTTTAGCGAATTCCCCTGTTTCAGCTGATAAAATCGCGACATCTGTATCAGGCCATGGAATTCCAATGCTGCCTTCTTTACGTTTTCCCCAAATCGGGGTTGATACAGCAACAGGAGATGTCTCCGTTAATCCATACCCTTCCACTAGTTTTCCACCCGTTAATTGTTCAAATTTTTGTTGAACTTCTAGCGGTAACGGAGCAGCTCCACTTAAGCATGTTTCAATGGAGGATAAGTCATATTCCTTAATCGTTGGTTCATTAATGAGAGATACATACATCGTAGGAGCTCCTGGGAACACGGTCACTTTATGTTTTTGGATTGCCTTTAAAACATCTTTCGGGTCAAATTTCGGTAATATAATCATTTTCGAGCGAAACATAATCGCTGAATTCATAATCACAGTCATCCCGTAGACGTGGAAAAAAGGAAGAACGGCTAAAAATACTTCTTCACCTTTTTTGCTTTTGTACATCCAATGTAAACATTGTGTCGTATTCACAACAAGGTTTTGATGAGTGAGCATAACACCTTTAGCTGGCCCTGTCGTTCCACCTGTATATTGAAGTAAAGCTAGGTCTTCAGAGGGTGTCATCTCCACTGATGGTTCCCTCACACTTCCTTGCTTTAAAAAGTCCATCAAGTTTAATGTTTGATTATCGTATTGAACATCGACTTTGATTCCCATTTTTTTCTTTTGGATAAAAGGATAAATTAAGTTCTTAGGAAAAGGTAAATAATCTTTAATTCCAGTTACAATGACATATTCTAGTGGTGTATTTTCTCTTACTTTTGCCACTCTAGAATATACTAAATCCAAACAAACAATAACTTTTGCTCCCGAGTCATTTAGTTGATGTTCAATTTCTCTTTCTACATAAAGAGGGTTTGTTTGTACAACTATTGCACCAATCATTAATGCTCCGTAATAACAAATGACAGATTGCGGTGTATTTGCTAACATAATTGCAACTTTATCACCTTTTTTTACACCGAGTGACGATAATTGATTTGCAAATTGTTTCGATTGTGTGTACACCTCGTGAAATGTTAACTCTTTGCCCAAAAAGTGAAGGAGTTTTTTATCTGGTGTTTCTTCAGCTGCTTCCTTCAAGTAAGAGAATAGTGTTCTGTCTTCATAAGCAATTGTTTCAGGTATCTCCTCTGGATAATGATTTAGCCACGGTTTTTCTTGTACCATTGTCACTGGCAGTACCTCCCTTTTTTTATAATACTCTCCCTTCAATTTCTCCTCTCTTTTATCTATTCTATTGTAAACGCTTACTTTTTTAAATACATTTTTAAAAATTTTATGAATATTCCTGATATTTTATTCCTAAAGGGGGATATTGGTGCACCTTTTATACCATATTCACTCACTACCGATGGAAAAAAATCGTTGAAGTATAATACGAAAAACGCGGAGCGTCTTTTCTTTCAAGCGAAGTGCGGAGCCCTGTCCGTTTTTTAAAGTGAACCCCAAGTGCTCTTCTTGGGGTGAAACGCGCAGGTGCGGAGCCTTCGCTCTTCTTGAAATAGCTTTCAAAGCTTCACTGCTACACCAAAATTTTTATACTCTTATCTTTTAAGAAAAACTGAATGAGGAAACCCACCTCACTCAGTCTTTTTTTGTTTTCTGCAAATCTGAATGCCTGTACACTACTCCATGTACGCCTTTATCATACTCAGGATACATTTCTCCTCCACAAGTTTCACAGGAAAACATTGGTGGTGTCATCGATCGCCACCATCCATTAAATCAATAGGTATCTTTTCCTTTTCATGACACACTAAACAAACATAGCTGATAGATGCATTCTATTGGACACTTCTCTCCAGGGGACCCATCTCATTTGTATGAAGGACACTTTTGCTTCGTTTTTTCCTTGTTTTGTCCTTCATCACCTTTATGAAGGACACTTTTGCTTCGCTTTCTTCTTGTTTTGTCCTTCATCGCCTTTATGAAGGACACTTTTGCTTCGCTTTCTCATCGTTTTGTCCTTCATCGCCTTTATGAAGGACACTTTCGCTTCGTTTTCTCCTTGTTTTGTCCTTCATCACCTTTATGAAGGACACTTTTGCTTCGTTTTCTCCTTGTTTTGTCCTTCATCGCCTTTAATGAAGGACATTTAACGAAGTTTGACGTGTTCGTTTCATAATAATTATAAAAAGCTTAAAGAAAAACGCGAGAGCGTCTTTTCTTTCAAGCGAAGTACGGAGTCCTGCCCGCCTTTGACAGTGAACCCCAAGTGCTCTTCTTGGGATGAAACGCGCAGGTGCGCAGCCTTCACTCTTCTAGAATAAGCTTTCAAAAGCTTTAGATATGTTAAAAAAGCTGAGACAAAAATAAAACCCTTTTTTTGTCCCAGCCAGTATTAAATATAAATGATGATAAAGATTATGCCTGCTAATAAAAACAATCCGCAACAAATATACATTACTTTCCATAGTGTTTCCACCGTATTCTCCCCTTATGTCGCAATAATACTAGCTCCAATGACAAAAGCCAATCCAATCGAAATGACCATTGAAATAAAGCCAACCGCATAATTTCCGTTTTTTATTTCTTCATCCACATTAAAGCTTGGCGTTAAAAATTCAAACATAAAATAACTTAACAGGAGAAGAAAAAATCCAAAGACACCCCACACTAACATCCCAAGAAGAGACGCATGTTGACTTATCGTGTAGTGAAAAATAATCGATATCCCAATAATCTTGCCACCAGTCGCCATAGCAACAGCTAGATTTCCTTTTTTAATTTCCACCCAATTGCTATATTTTGTGACAAGCTCAAAAATCGCCAAAAATACGATTATTCCTAATACAGCCACACTAAAATAACTTGCTGTTTGTACAAACGTATTCTCAAAAAAATGGTCCATAGGCGGCCTCCCTTATTTAAACTCAACAACCGTATTCCCTAATCCACCTTCATTTGCAGCTGCATCTTTTGCATGTTTAACATGTGGGTGCTTTTTCACTAATTCCTTTACTCCTTTTCGCAGAGCACCTGTCCCTTTTCCGTGAATAATTGATACACTATGGTATCCAGCTAATAACGCATCATCTAAATATTTTTCTACCTTTAGCATCGCATCTTCATACCGCTGTCCCCGAAGGTCTAGTTCAGGTTTTACATGAACATCATTTCCTCTTATCGTTGCTAATGGTTTAGGTTCTTTTTTCTTGACTGGCTCTAGTGGCTGGATATCATCCTTGGCCACTTTCATTTTCATAATTCCAATTTGTACTTGGAATTCGCGTTCATTAATTTTATCGACGATAATTCCTTTTTGTCCAAAACTAAGTACTTTTACTTCATCCCCAGGTCGAACTTCTACTTCTACTTTTTTTGGTTTCCGCTGTTTTTTACCTTGCTGTAATGAAGGTGTTGCTTCTTCCAAACGCTTTTTCGCTTCAATTAGTTTATGCTCTTTTATAGCATGGCTTTCTTTTTGTAATGTCCTTAACTCTTTTATAATTTGTTCTGCTTCTTGTTTTGCTTTTTTTACAGCTTCTTCTGCTTGGTTTTCTGCTTCTTCAAGTACTTTCGCTTTTTCCTGTTCTAATCCTTCCAGTTGCCCGATTAAATCTGCTCGTAGTTTTTCAGCTTCAGAACGAATCTGACGTGCTTCTTCTAATTCGGCATCTGATGATTTTTTACTTTCCTCAAGTGAAGCAATCATGTTTTCGACTTGATTCGTTTCTTTTGTAATTTGACTTTTTGCCAATTCAATAATTGATTCTTCTAATCCAAGTCTTCTTGAAATCGCAAAAGCATTGCTTCGTCCAGGAACCCCAATTAACAAACGATACGTTGGACGCAATGTTTCCACATTAAATTCCACGCTCGCATTCATGGCCCCTTCACGATTATAAGCGTACCCTTTTAATTCACTATAGTGTGTTGTGGCCACTACGCGAGCACCACGCCGATACACATCATCAAGAATCGCAATCGCTAACGCTGCTCCTTCTGTCGGGTCTGTTCCAGCACCTAATTCATCAAATAAAACTAAACTTTCATGGTCAACATGTTTTAAAATTTCAACAATATTAACCATATGGGAGGAAAATGTACTTAAGCTTTGTTCAATCGACTGCTCATCTCCAATATCAGCAAATACCGTTTTAAACACGGCCATTTCAGATCCTTCATCGGCTGGAATGTGCAAACCAGACTGAGCCATCAATGTAAGCAAACCGATTGTTTTTAATGTGACGGTTTTCCCCCTGTATTAGGCCCGGTAATTATTAAAGACGAATACGATTGACCAAGGTCAACATCAATCGGTACAACTTCATCGGTTGGAATAAGCGGGTGTCTAGCTTTAAACAAAGAGATTGAAAATCGATCATTTAATTTCGGTTGAACGGCTTTTATTTTTTGACTATATCTCGCTTTTGTAAAAATAAAATCTAGTTCACCTAACGCATCGACATTTACGAGTAACTCAGCAACAAATTCTGCGACCTTGCCTGTTAGCTCATGTAATATTCTTTCTATTTCCTTCGCCTCACTCATTTTTGCTGCACGTAGTTGGTTATTCATTGTCACGACAGCTTGAGGTTCAATAAATAAAGTTGCCCCTGATGCGGATTGGTCATGAACAATCCCTCCGAATGAGCCTCGATATTCTTGTTTAACAGGAACGACAAAACGGTCATTTCGAATCGTGACGATCGCATCTGAGAGCATTTTTTGTGAGCTTTGTGAACGTGTAATACTTTCTAACTTCGAACGAATCCCTGACTCTAAGCTCCGAATTTGTTGGCGAAAACCTCGGAGTTGTGCACTTGCCGAGTCAAGAACTTCACCGTTATCACTAATACATTGTTTAATTTCACGCTCCATATCAGTTAACGGGATGATTACTCGAACAATTCCCCCTAATAACGGCAATTCCACTTCATCTTCAATCATTTCTTCAATAAACTTTTTTAGTCTTCTAGCCCCGTAAGAGGTACTTGCAATTTCAAGTAGTTCAGCTGCATTTAAACTCGCACCAATCTCTGCTCGTTTAACGCTAGCACGAATATCAAAAATGCCACCTAATGGGATTTGCCCTTTTAACCTGAGCACTTTTGTCGCTTCATACGTTTGCTCAAGCCATATCGAAATTTCGTCTTTATCCGTTGAAGGAGTTAATTCTTTAATTTTTACTCGTCCTAGCGAAGAAGAAACATGCTCATAAAGCTGTTCCTTCATTTTTTCATACTCGAGTACTCGTAATACTTTTGCCAGCATAACTTTCACTCCTTTATACCGTTACCGTTTTGTTTTGTTCTGTAAAAAGGTAACGAGTTGCTGCAGTGACCATGTATTCACGATATCATCTTTAGTTAATAACGCTTTTTTTGCGACACCAACACCAATATGCATATCATTTAGCGTGTCAAGATGGTGTGCATCTGTATTTATTGCAATCTTTACATTTTCTTTTTGGGCTTTTATTAGCCATTCTGTTGATAAGTCTAAACGGTATGGACTTGCGTTTAGCTCTAATATCGTATCCGTTTCTTTCGCTAGTTCAATTAGCATCTGTAAATCAACATCGTAGCCTTTTCTCTTTCCAATAATTCGACCTGTTGGATGGGCAATCATATCAACATGGTTATTGTGGACCGCTTCGGTCAAACGTTTCATAATCGTGTCTCTATCTTGTGAAAACGAAGAGTGAATGGAGGCAATTACAAAATCAATGGATTCAAGAAGCTCATCATTAAAGTCCAATGTCGCATCAGGCAAGATATCCATTTCTATTCCCGTAAAGATTTTAAAATCAGGAAACGCTTCATTCAACTTTGAAATTTCTTCCATTTGTTTTTTCAAACGATCTTCCGTTAGCCCATTTGCGACTTTTAGAAACTTTGAATGATCTGTAATTGCTATATAGGAATAGCCTCGTTTCATTGCGGCCATCGCCATTTCCTCAATGGAATAAGCACCGTCACTCCAAGTTGTATGCATATGTAAATCGCCTTTTATATCTTTTAATTCAACTAATGAATGGTCTTTTTGAAATAAGTCAATTTCTCCTTGTGCTTCTCTTGCTTCAGGTGGAATATAGTGTAATCCAAAATGCTGAAAGAAACTTTCTTCTGATTCAAACGTTTTGACATCCCCTGTTTCTAGATGTTCGACACCATATTCACTTATTTTCTCACCACGTTCTTTCGCCAATTGCCTCATTGACACATTATGGTCTTTTGAGCCGGTAAAATGATGTAATGTTGTTGCGAATTGTTCCTTTGTCACTAATCTAAAGTCTACAGATACCGGATACTCATATTCAAGTTCAACCGAAACTTTTGTTTTCCCATTGGCAATAATATTACTGACATTCTTTAACTGAATGAGCTTTTCACGGACTAAATCAATTTGTTCAGTCGCAATAATAAAGTCCAAGTCTTTGACCGTTTCACTCATTCGCCGTAAACTACCTGCTCTTGAGTATGATTTAATTTCTCGAATTTCTTCTAACTGTCGATCAACTTCATCAGCTATTGGCAACACAAACCAAATCGGAAAACGATCTGGACGCTTTTCCACTTCTTCAATAGCAGTCAAAATCTTTTCTTCTGTTTTCTTTCCAAAGCCCGGCAAACCTTGGACTTTTTTATCTTCACAAGCGGCTTTTAAACTAGCTAAATCAACAACTTGTAACTCTTGATATAGCTTCCCGATTTTTTTTCCACCGAGACCTGGCAGCTTCAACAACACAATTAGCCCTTCTGGAATTTCATTTGCTAATTCCTTTAATAAGCTTGATTGTCCTGTTTGCTTTAGTTCTAAGATGACTTCAGCTGTTCCTTTGCCAATTCCTTTTAATGATGCGGGATCATCAAGCTCTTCTAAGGTTCTTTCATCAGTTTCAAGTGCTTGTGCTGCTTTTCGATACGCCGATACTTTAAATGTATTTTCGCCTTTAATTTCCATATATATAGCAATCGTTTCCAATGTTTTAATGACATCTTTTTTGTTCATTATTACCCCACCTTTTTTTGCACTACTTCAATCATACCGATTATTGTGACTGAAAATCAAATACAACCTGTGCATAGCAAAAAACTTCTCAGCAAGAGAAGTTTTCATTATATTTGGTTATTTACCCAAATGTCTTTAATCCATTCTGATAAAAATGGTGTATGATTTACGATGAATTGCGCAAGAGAGGATTGGTGTAGAAAACTTTGTACGATTTCAATTGGCAACAATGCAGCTACATTTAATACGACAAACATTATTAAATAAGCTTCCAAAAAGCCTAAAACTCCACCTAACCAGCCATTAACAGTTCGTAAAATTGGTAGGTGTGAAACAAAGTCTAACATTGATCCGATAATTTGCATAATAATTTTCGTTCCAAAAAACAAAATGGCAAAAGCAATACCTGAATAATATACACTTTCAAAATTAAACATTTCAATAAACATTGAAATTGGACTTTCTGAAGACAATTGTGGATAAGGAATCCAAAGTCGAATATACGTTGCTAACTCACGATGATACATATAGGCAACGATAAGAGAGATGATAAATCCCGTTAAATGAATTAATTGAAGAATAAACCCTCTTCGTAACCCGATAAAAAAACTGCTTAAAAGTATAATAAATAAAATGATACTAACCATCGTTTTCCTCTTTCTCCCGATTCTCTAATTGCTGGAGCTTGTCTACTATTTTAATATACTCATCAACAACATTCACAGCAGTTAGAACGGCTAATCGTGTTGTATCTAAATATGGATTCATTTTTTTTATTTCTCTCATTTTATTATCGACAACGGCAGCGACATCTGCAACATGACTCGACTGCTCATAACTAACGACTGTATATTGTTGACCATATATCGTTACAGTTGTGCGCTTTTTTTCTTTTTCATCTTCCACCAAAAAGCCTCCTAACATCCAAGGAAATCCTAAAGTATATCATACCATGAAGCGTTCTCTATGAAAATATTTCATAACGGATTTATTTTATCTTACTTGTTTTCCAAAATATATAAAAGACAATCTATTTACTATCATACTATATTTTTTCCTAAATACACCATTTTTTTATGTTAGATGACGAGAAGTTCTAATAAAAAATGAATGATTTACCGCTGTGAAAATCGTTATACAATCATCGAGATTGTTAGCCCAGACTCTTCATTTTTGCGGTCAGAGCAGCCGTTATTTGTGAACATGATACGGATTTCCGTTTTTTAACGGCCACAGGAGCACTTATTCACGCAAAAGCATCTCTATTCCTAGCGATATATTATGATTAACTGCTCCTGTGTCCGCCAACGTTCCAAAACGCTAGCAATGTTCACAGATAACGGTTTTCATGGCCGCTTACTTCCCATAACTACCGAAATCGCTAACACGATAAACCCGACCAAAGTGTTGAATGATTCACTTGGGAATTTTCTTGCTTCACATCTAAAGGTATCTTTTCATAACACACTAAACAAACATAGCTGATAGAAGCCTTCTATTGGACACTTCTCTCTAGGTGACCCATCTCATTTGTATGAAGGACACTTTCCATTCGTTTTCTCCTCGTTTTGTCCTTCATTTCTTGAATAAGCTTTCAAAGGTTCACTGCTAGACCAAAACTTTTCTTATTGATTAAAACAAAAAGGATACACCAAAAGTTTCTTCTTTTGGCGTATCCACTATTTTCATTCAATTAGGACCGTAATGTCGCACCAAGCTCTTGCTCAAGCGCGGTTAATACATTTTGGTGGACCGTAGTCACTTCCTCTTCTGTTAACGTCCGTTCTGGGTCTAAGTATGTTAATGAAAAGGCAAGTGATTTTTTCCCTTCTTCTAAATGCTCACCTTGATATAAATCAAATAACCGGACATGGTCGAGTAGAGACGTTCCTGTTTTTTCAATTACTTGTCTTACTTTATCCGCTTCTAAGCTTTCGTCTACTACAAGGGCAATATCTCTTGTCATAGATGGGTATCTAGGAATCGTCGTGTAGCGAAGCTCCTTTGTTTCATATGTTAGCAGAGCTTCTAAATGAAGTTGAAATACATAGGTCGGCGAGAGATCCAAACTTTTTTGCATTTGCGGATGTAGTTGACCAATGACCCCAACTGGCTTTTCATTTAAATAAACAAACGCAGTTCTTCCTGGATGCAACCCAGCTTGCTCTCCTTTTGAAAACGAAATATAAGGGGCAATACCAAGTTCCTTACACAAGCCTTCAACAACCCCTTTTACAACAAAGAAATCAACAGCTTTTTTCTCACCTTGCCACGAATGATTATGCCATAAACCAGTAAAAGCAGCTGCAACCATTTCTTGCTCAACTGGCTGCTTTGTGACGACATTTTCGTCTGACAAGAAAATGGAACCAACTTCATAAAGAAAGACATCTTCTACTTTACGATTTTTGTTATAAGTGATGACATCAAGCAAATGTGGAAGTAGTGTTGTTCTCATTGTACTTCTATCTTCACTCATTGGCATCGCCAATTGAACAGGTGTAACATCACTCATCTCTCCATCAAGACCTTTTGCTTTAGATGGACTTGTTAACGAATACGTAATCGTTTGATTGAGCCCACATGACTCCAAAAACCGTCGGACGATCCGACGTTTCTTTTGATAATCAGAAAGTGTACCCGGTGTAGTTAGCCCCTTAGGTAACGTTGTCGGAATATAATCATAACCATAAATTCTAGCCACTTCTTCCATCAAATCTTCTTGAATGGAAATATCTTGTCTTCTCGTAGGTGCCGTAACAATGAATTGCTTGTCTTTTTGTGTATAAGAAAAGCGTAATCTTTCCAATATCGCGGCAACTTCTTCTGAAGTAATCGCCGTCCCTAACCGTTCATTAATTTGGTCTACCGATATGTCAATTTCTGTTTCTTGAATTTGTAGATGATTGACTTCGACAATTCCATCCAAAACTTCTCCACCAGCAACTTGAACGATTAATTCACATGCTCGCTCTGCTGCCTTCTCTACACGCTGTGGATCGACTCCTTTCTCATAACGAACACTTGCTTCACTTCGGATCCCTAAATCTTTTGATCCTTTACGAACAGTCGTATTTTTAAAATAAGCCGCTTCTAGTAAAATTGTCGTTGTATCTGATTGAACTTCTGAAAACGCGCCTCCCATCACACCTGCTACAGCAACAGGATCTTCTCCATTTGTAATGACAAGATGGTCCGGGGATAGTGTTCTTTGTTCATCATCTAATGTCACAATTTGCTCATTCTTATTGGCGCGTCGCACTAAAATTTCTTTTGAGCCTAGTCGGTCATAATCAAACGCGTGAAGAGGTTGGCCGTACTCAAGCAATACAAAGTTTGTAACATCAACAACATTGCTAATTGGACGTATCCCCGATGCGACTAAGCGATTTTGAAGCCATAACGGGGAAGGTCCAATTTTCACCCCTTTAATTATTTTAGCCCCATAATATGGATTATCTTCTTTTGCCTCGACTTGCACTTTAATATAATCGGCTGCTTTTTCCGTGCTTGGTGTATATTGAGGATCTTTAAATGTCACATCACGATCCAATAATGCCGCTACTTCATAAGCAACACCAATCATACTTAAACAATCCGCACGGTTTGGTGTTAAGTCTAGCTCTAGTACCTCATCATATAAATTCAACTGTGACAGTGCATCTTCCCCTACCGTTACATCATTTGGAAAAACAAAGATCCCTTCTGAATATTCTTTTTGAACAAGCTTTCCCTCAATCCCAAGCTCTTGTAATGAACAAATCATTCCTTGTGATACTTCACCGCGAAGTTTTGCTTTTTTAATTTTAAAATTGTCAGGTAAAACGGCTCCTACTTTAGCAACAGCCACTTTTTGTCCTGAACCGACATTTCGGGCACCACATACAATTTGTACATGCTCTTCTTCTCCAATGTCAACTTGACAAACATTTAATTTATCTGCGTTCGGATGCTGTTTACAGTCCAACACATGCCCAATTACCACACCTGAAATTCCTTTGTTTAATTTATGAATAATATCCACTTCTACTCCGCCACGCGTTAATCGTTCTGCGATTTCTTGCGGTGTAATGTTTGTTAAGTCGATATACTCCTGTAACCATCGATAGGATACTAACATCTTTTCTCCTCCTTTAACCTCTCGTAAATTGCGTCAAAAATCGCAAGTCATTTGTATAGAAATGGCGAATATCATCAATATCATGCTTTAACATCGCTAATCGTTCCACACCCATACCAAATGCAAAACCACTATAACGTTTTGAATCAAAACCACCCATTTCAAGAACATTCGGATGGACCATTCCTGCACCTAGCACTTCAATCCAACCCGTATGTTTACAGACGCGACAGCCTTTTCCGTTACACATTCCACAAGAGACGTCCACTTCAACAGAAGGTTCTGTAAACGGGAAAAAGCTTGGACGCAATCGAATGTTTCTTTCTTCTCCAAAGAATTTTTTCGCAAATGTTTCAAGAACTCCTTTTAAGTCACTCATGCGGACATTTTCATCTATGTACAACCCTTCGATTTGCATAAATTGATGAGAATGCGTAGCATCATCATCATCTCGTCGAAATACTTTTCCTGGACAAATAATTTTGACCGGCCCTTTGCCTTTATATTTTTCCATTGTTCTTGCTTGCACTGGAGATGTATGTGTACGAAGCAATAATTCATTTGTAATATAAAATGAATCTTGCATATCTCTAGCAGGATGATCTTTAGGTAAGTTTAACGCTTCGAAATTATAATAATCCGTTTCTACTTCAGGACCTTCTGCAATTTCAAAACCTAATCCGATAAAGACATCTTCTACATGTTCCACAACGGCTGTTAACGGATGTCGTGTTCCAGCTTGTACAGGCCTTCCTGGTAATGTGACATCAATACTTTCTTCCGCTAATTTCTTTTCAATTTCAGCTTTTTGCAACTGCGCTTCTTTTTCTTCAAGCTTTTCCGTTATAGCAGCTCGAACATCATTAGCCATTTGTCCAATAAGTGGGCGCTCTTCAGCTGATAACTTTCCCATTCCCCGCAATACTTCTGTAATCGGTCCTTTTTTTCCTAAATAGGCTACACGGACTTCTTGTAGAGCTTTACTATCTGTAGCTTGTTCTACTTTTACAAGCGCCTCAACTTGTAATTGTTCTAACCGTTCTTTCATTTGTTCTTCCTCCTTTAACTGTTTTCCACAAAAAAGAGCCATCGTCCAATAGTAAGGGACGATGGCTCGTGGTACCACCCTTATTAACGACAACGAATGTCGTTCACTTCATTGGATAACGGCTGTGCCGGTGTATCTATCGTAAGATGATAACAAGCTCCAGAGTGAATTCGACTATCTCTTTCCATAGAAATGCTTTCAGTCTAAGGCATTTCATCCCTGAATGGCGAACATAGTGTACTACTCTCTTTCCACGCTTTTTAGCGGATATTCATTTCTTTTATTATAATGAATTCATATTTTTGATGCAACACGTCGATTCATAATATTAATTTTTTCGTAAGTGATACAATAAAACGCCCGTTGCAACACTTACATTTAATGATTCAGCTCGTCCAAAAATCGGGATATATAAGTTTTGATCGGTTTGCTCTAACACCTTTTTACTGACGCCTTCTCCTTCATTTCCGACAATTAACGCAAACTCATCAACAGGTGGAATTTCGGAGTAAACAGAAGCATGTTCTAATGCTGTTCCATACACAGGAATCCCTTCTTGTTTACATGTTAAAACTGTTTCATAAAGGTCTTGTTTATAAATCGGAACATGAAAAAGAGACCCTTGCGTTGCACGAATGACTTTACTATTGTACATATCAGCCGTTCCTTCTCCTAAAATGACCGCCGTTACACCGACAGCATCGGCTGTACGGATTAATGTCCCTACGTTACCTGGGTCTTGAACACCATCAATTAGGAGAAACATTCCTCGAGTAAACTTCTTCTTGTTATCTATTTGTTTACAAATAGCAGCAATTCCTTGAGGTGTCTCTGTTTCTGACAACTCTTTCATCACTTGACTTGTCACATACGTCATAGAAAGATTATCAATATCCCATTCACTTGGAAAGGAAAATGTCTCTTCAACGACTAATTCTTCAATTTCTATCGTTGAGCGAAGCGCTTCTTCGACTAAATGAACGCCTTCGATGAAAAATTGTCCACTTTGGGTTCGTCCTTTTTTTGTGTGCAGTTTTTTCCAGTTTTTAATTTTTGTATTTTTAACAGATTCAATTCGATTCATAAGAACTCCTTTTTCTTTGCTTTTCTAAAATTATACCCACAAACTGGTACATAATCCAATTCCAATCCTCACATACTACAATTAGGTTCGCCATGTAAATGACAAGGAGGAAATAATACAATGAGTTTTAATTTACGTAGTGCCATTTTAGCAAATGTAAGTGGAAATAGTGAAAGTGAGATTGAAGCAACTATTACTGAGGCGATTCAAAGTGGAGAAGAAAAAATGCTTCCTGGTTTAGGAGTTTTGTTTGAAGTGTATTGGAGCAATGCATCGACAGACCAAAAAAATGAAGTCATCTCCCAAATTACATCAGGCTTACAGCGGTAATATCGTACTCTCTAATTAAAAAGTGCTCTATCGGCCAACATGTTGTTGACCCGATAGAGCACTTTTTGAAAAGAAAAGGCGCTCCGCGTTTTTCTTAATTAATCAAATGTAATTGTCTTTACCGTATCTGCATCTAATTTTTTTATCACTTCCACAATTAACTTCACAGCATTTTCAAAATCATCTCGATGTAAAATTGCAGCATGAGTATGAATGTATCTCGTCGCAATTGTAATCGATAATGATGGAACGCCATTTGCTGTTAAATGAATCGCACCTGAATCTGTTCCTCCACCAGCAACATAGTCAAATTGGTAAGGAATATTGTTTTCCTCGGCTGTATTCGTTACAAACTCACGTAACCCTTTATGAGATACCATTGAAGCATCATACATTAATACTTGTGGCCCTTTACCCATTTTTGCAAGTGCTTCTTTTTCTGTTACACCTGGTGTATCGCCGGCAATTCCAACATCGACTCCAAATCCGATATCTGGTTGAATGAGGTGTGCGGCTGTACGAGCACCTCGTAGTCCTACTTCTTCTTGCACTGTACCTACACCATAGACGGTGTTTGGATGGTCTTGCCCTTTAAGTTGACGTAATACTTCAATCGCAATCGCACAACCAATACGGTTGTCCCAAGCTTTCGCCATCAAATATTTTTCATTTTTCATGACAGTGAAATCACAAACCGGAACAATCGAATCTCCTGGACGAACCCCAAATTCCATCGCTTCTTCTTTACTTGAAGCACCAATGTCAATAAACATATCTTTTTTATCGACTGATTTTTTGCGAACTTCTGGCGTTAAAATATGTGGCGGTTTTGAACCAATGACACCAGGAATGTTACCGTCTTTCGTCATGACGGTAACACGTTGAGCAAGCATCACTTGCTCCCACCAACCACCAACAGTTTGAAACTTAAGAAAGCCATTATCATCGATGTGAGTCACCATAAATCCAATTTCATCTAAATGACCCGCAACCATAATTTTTGGTCCTTCTGGATTCCCGACCTTTTCTGCAATTAAGCTTCCAAGTCCATCCGTATACACCTTGTCCGCTAACGGCTCAATGTACTTTTTCATAACATCTCGTGGTTCTTTTTCATTTCCTGGAATACCATTAGCATCCGTTAAATCTTTTAGCATTTGCAATGTTTCGTCTAATTTTGTCATATGTATTGACCTCCTTTTATGATGTAAGGATTCATCATTGTGCATATCTACATCTAGTATATACGAAAAGTATTTCGATACTCAAACAAAATGATCCTTAATATCCCTCATCCTGACGTTGGTGATTCACTTCATTTTTTTGTAAATACGCTTTTTCAATATTTTTTTCAGAGAAGCCTAATGCTTGTCCTAACTGTAAATACGTTTGAAACAGTTGTTTATATGTTTCTTGACTTTGGCTTTGATTAAATTTTGTAATATCATCAAATACTTGTTGAAACAAGGTGACAATTTGTGTTTTTGTTGCCTCCATTTGAACATTCACTGATGTATAGCCACAATCTAATCCAATTGATAAGATAAAATGAATACCATCAACATATTCTTCTAATATGACATCTTGTGGGGCGGGGGGTTTTACACTCCAATACTTAAAGCATCTCGTTTCATTCGCCAATTCTCCAAGCTCCACTTGGAGTGCGAGCATCTTTTCTGCAACGACATTTTGACCTGTTAAATGATGCTCTTTCATAATTCGGTCATCTAATTGTTTTTGCAAAGAAAATAATGATTGTAAGTTCAACTGACTCTCTCCTTTATTCTTTTTTATCATTTCATTACTTTCCATTCGCTTTTCCTCGTCATTCATTATATAATTTTTTTGAAACCTATTCATAGAGCTTTTCGTATATATCATATCGCAAGAACTAGAGCTGTCGACTTAAAGGAGGAGCTACTAATGGTTATACTTTTTCGGTTATTCATCGTTGTTGCCGTTATCATTTTAATGTATAGTGTCATTAAATATTTTGTAGACCCTAAACGTAAATTAGAACTAGCTCATGAGAAAAAGCAATTTTACTTTCATGATGATAAAACAAATGTACGCAAAAACTTTTTGCTCACATATAAAGGTGTTTTGTTTGAGGGAGAGAAATATTTAGGTACGACAGAAATGGCGTTTGAAATTGTCTCGATTGTCATTTGGCCGAAACAATCTGAACGTCTTCAAGGATTGGATCGTGAAGATTTTCATGTCATAGAACAAGAAATTTATATTCATTATCCAAATGCTACAATTGAATGGAAAAGTCCCGTTAAAGAATTCCTTCGTAATGAAAAATAAAGAAAAAAACAGAGCCGTGTAGTAGCTTACCGGCTCTGTTTTACTGTGATGATTTTGCCATCACACGTTCACTCCACTTTCCAATCACATCTCTTCGTCCAATTAAATAAAAAATAAGTCCTAACACAACTAATATACTAACGGCTACAATCGGAGGTAGCTCTCGAATCACATGACCAAACGCTGTAAATGTAAAGGCAGCGGGAATACAAGTATAAAATGAAAGTTTCATATATTCTTGTTTTGACTTTGTCGTCTCTATCAAATATAAAGAAGTTAAATGAAAATGAATAAATGGCATTAAACGAATAATCATTAACTGGCTTAGGTGTAGAGAATTTGTATGCTCCCCTAGCCACCTTGTTTTCACTTTCCTTAAGCCTTCTAATAGCTTTGGGAAAGCGTGGACAACAAAATAAAATGTGAAGCTAACAGCTGTCATTCCAATAACCGAATAAATCGTACCGGGAATGATACCGAATAAATAGCCGCCTACTAAACATACTAGCAAAACAGGAATAAATAAAACTTGGCGAAATACATGAAATAAAATAAAAAAGACTGGGGCTAACCAACCACTATTTTCGATTGAAAGTAAGACTTGTTCCAATGTTATATTCATTTCACACCCCCCTTTCTCTCATAGTATGAATGGAATAGAAGAGGTATGTTAGGTTCGTACCTATTTTTATAAATAAAATAACACAACGCCTAACAAAATTTGTCCCATTAAAATAAGTGGAACACCGCCTCGAAATAACATATGTTTCGTTTTATGACGCCATTGCTTCATCCCGAACCAAATTCCAATTGAACCACCAAGTATGGCCGTTACAATCAATGTTTTTTCAGGAATACGGTATTCTTGCCGTTTTGCCTTTTTCTTATCCAATGCCATCAAATAAAATCCAAGTACATTTATAATAACAAGATAGAGGATGACCATCACATACACCCTTTTATAAAATTTCAAAAAAACGAGCATGGTCTATAATAGGCCATGCTCCCGATTTTTATGCATTTAAGCTTGATTTTGCTTTTGCTGCTAAGTCAGCAAATGCTTTTTCGTCATTAACAGCTAAGTCAGCAAGAATTTTACGGTTAACGTTAATTCCAGCTACTTTCAGTCCGTGCATCATACGGCTGTATGAAAGTCCGTTTGTACGTGCCGCTGCATTAATACGTGTAATCCAAAGCTTTCTGAAATCGCGTTTTTTCTGACGACGATCACGGTAAGCATAAAGTAATGATTTCATTACTTGGTTTTGAGCTGTTTTAAATAAACGGTGTTTTGAACCGTGATACCCTTTAGCTAACTTTAATACTTTATTACGACGACGACGAGCAACATATCCGCCCTTAACTCTTGGCATCGTATTTCCCTCCTTCAAACACTTCTGTTTTCAATTATTTTTTGTACGTTAACATTGCTCTGATACGTTTGAAATCACCAGAGTGAACCATACCAGCTTTACGTAATTTACGTTTTTGTTTTTGAGATTTATTAGCAAATAAGTGACTTGTAAAAGCATGAGATCTTTTTAATTTTCCAGAACCAGTCTTTTTAAAGCGCTTTGCCGCACCTCTATGTGTTTTCATTTTAGGCATATTCATTTCCTCCTTAAATCATACTCCTACCCGATTACTTTTCAGTTTTGGGGGCTAGGATTAAAAACATGCTTCGGCCTTCCATTTTTGGCTTCGATTCAACAACCGCAATATCTTCACATTCAGTTGCTAAACGCTCCAACACTACTTTCCCAATTTCAGAGTGAGTAATGGCACGTCCTCGGAAACGGATTGCCGCTTTTACTTTATCGCCTTTTGAAAGAAATTTTCTTGCATTACGAAGTTTCGTATTGAAATCATGGTCTTCAATCGTTGGGCTGAAGCGAACTTCTTTAACGGCTGTAACCTTTTGATTTTTACGAGCTTCTTTATCTTTCTTTTGTTGTTCATATCTGAACTTTCCATAGTCCATGATTCGACAAACTGGCGGTTTAGCTGTCGGTGCAACCATAACCAAATCAAGATTTGCATTTTGAGCCATTTCTAACGCTTCTTGTTTTGTCTTTACTCCAATCTGATCACCATTAGCACCAATGAGACGAACTTCACGAGCGCGAATGCTCTCGTTTACCATCATGTCCTTACTAATATTGAGCCACCTCCAAAGGTTTTTAAAGACGGATTCAAAGCATATAAAGCGCAAACTACCGTTACTACGTTGTTTAACGTCACGAATTTTATTGTTATCTTAAAAATTCCAATAAAAAAAGTGTTGGCATATAAAACGCCCACACTGATCCTACTCATAAGACAAATCGTGAACCTGTTAACAGCCGTTTTGCGTCAACCAGGTGAGAAGCGGGCGCTTCTTCTTGCTTTGTGTCCATATTTAATTACTCATATACTGTATCACAAACAATAGAGTGTGTCAAACTAACAACTTTATTAGTTTAACGAAAAATTATTAAAATGGCAATCCTTTTTTTAAACTTTTCGTTCTGTTTTACTTTAGATGAAAACAGAACGAAAAGAATCTGCATAAATTATTTATTTTCCTTTGTTTTCAATTTGCTCAGTTAGCTGTGAAATAAACTGTGTTAACGGAATTGATTCTGATTTTTGTTCACCGTACTTACGAACATTTACCGCTTCATTTTCGATTTCTTTATCTCCTAATACGAGCATGTAAGGAATTTTTTGCATTTGAGCTTCTCTAATTTTATAGCCGATTTTTTCATCTCGTTCATCAATTTCTAGACGAACACCCGCTTGTTGTAACGCTTCACTTACTTTTTTCGCATATTCTAAATGCACTTCTGGCGAAACAGGGATGACTTGAACTTGAATGGGAGCAAGCCAAGCTGGAAATGCTCCTTTATATTCTTCAATTAAAAAGGCAACAAACCGTTCCATAGTAGAAACCACACCACGATGAATGACAACTGGCCGATGTTGTTTACCATCTTCCCCTACATATGTTAAATCAAAGCGTTCTGGTAATAAAAAGTCAAGTTGAACTGTCGATAATGTTTCATCTTTTCCTAACGCTGTACGAACTTGAACATCGAGTTTCGGACCATAGAAAGCCGCTTCTCCTTCAGCTTCATAATAGTCAACGGCTAAATCGTCCATTGCTTCTTTTAACATCGTTTGTGCTTTTTCCCACATCGCATCATCATTAAAATATTTTTCAGTATCTTCTGGGTCACGATATGATAAGCGGAACGAATAGTTTTCAATTCCAAAGTCACCATACACTTCTTGAATTAACCGAACAACACGGATAAATTCTTCTTTAATTTGGTCAGGACGACAGAAAATATGGGCGTCGTTTAATGTCATACCACGAACACGCTGTAACCCTGTTAAAGCTCCACTCATTTCATAACGGTGCATCGTTCCAAGCTCTGCAATCCGGAGAGGTAATTTACGGTAACTATGAATATCATGCTTGTACACCATCATATGATGTGGACAATTCATTGGTCGAAGAACAAGCTGTTCATTGTCCATTTCCATAACTGGAAACATCCCGTCTTGATAATGCTCCCAATGACCTGATGTTTTATAAAGCTCTGAGCTTCCTAATACAGGTGTATACACATGCTTATAGCCAAGGCGTTCTTCTTTATCAACAATGTAACGCTCAATAATACGACGGATTGACGCTCCTTTTGGTAGCCATAATGGTAGGCCTTGTCCCACTTTTTGTGAGTTTGTAAACAAACTTAGTTCCTTACCTAACTTACGGTGGTCACGCTCTTTTGCTTCTTCTAGTAAACGTAAATGTTCATCTAGTTCTGCTTTTTTAAAGAAAGCTGTACCATAAATGCGTTGTAACATTTGATTATTGCTATCTCCACGCCAGTATGCACCTGCAATACTTAGTAATTTAAATTCTTTTAATTTTCCTGTGGAAGGGACATGGACCCCACGGCATAAATCAAAGAAGTCACCTTGTTCGTATATCGTTACGGTCTCTCCAGCTGGAATCGCTTCAATTAATTCTAATTTTAGCTCATCACCAATTTCTTTGTATCGTGCGATTGCTTCTTCACGACTGACTTCTTTACGAACAATTTCAATGTTTTCACCAATGATTTTTTTCATTTCTTTTTCAATACGCGAAAAATCATCGGCTGTAATGGCCACTTCTGAATCAATATCATAGTAAAATCCATTTTCAATAACAGGACCAACACCTAACTTCACATTGCCATATAAACGTTTTACGGCTTGAGCAAGCAAATGGGCCGTGCTATGTCGAAGAATTTCTAAGCTTTCTTCAGAGTCTTGCGTTACAATTTCTATTTTACCGTTTTCTAAAAGTGGTGTGCGTAAATCAACCAATTGCCCATCGATTTTCCCTGCTAGCGCTTTTTTTCGTAGTCCAGGGGATATTGCCCCGGCAACGTCCTCCGTTGTTACTCCTTGTTCAAATTCTTTTATCGCCCCATCTGGAAACGTTAATTTTATTGTTGCTTCTGCCATCTCATTCAGCTCCTTTTTCATAATAAAAAACACCCATCCCAAAAAAGGGACGAGTGTTGGTCTCGTGGTTCCACCCTTGTTCTATACACCATTACTGTATATAGCACTTTACATCAGAATAACGGTCTGGGTCCGTTAGCGAATAGTAAAACAAACTTGTTCGTTCCTCGCTAAAGTTCAGAGGTGGTCAATCCTTTTTCGTGTTAGGAAGCTCCCAGCTAACCTTCCCTCTCTGAAAACCGTAAAAAAGACCGTTGTCCTCATCTTGACTTTTCGCATTTAATGTTTATGTAAGTTATTATATGAACAAGAAACAAGAAAATCAAGAGAAGAATGAATTTTTTTACTGAAATGCTTTAGGTACAGTAAACCACTGTCTTGAATGGATACTAACTCGTTCTTGAAAAATCGTTTGTATTGTTAGTACGACATCATTATCAATTTCGTCGGTGTAAATATGTACTTGCTCAGGTGACATACTTACGAGCGGGGAAACAACCATGTCATCAATATCAATTTCTCCTTCATAGACAAGGTCATTCTCTAACAAACGTTTCTTTTCTCTTCTGGTGATTTTTTGAAACTGTTCATTATAAAACAAAAACTTCTGATCATGAACTAAATGAATAATTTTTCTCTTAGGCTTAACGGATTGTAAATAATAGCGAAGACCTTCAACAATGTTTTGGTATTCCTGCTCCAATAAATATTCATCAATCGCCACTTCTACACAATCAATGAGCATTTCACCATATTCTTTTAAACGAAATGTTAGAAACGGCTCATAATAAAAAATCGTATCTCGGTCAAACCCTCGTGAGAATGCCTTATATAACAGGGCGTCCCGATTAAAAAACTTAGAAACTGATGGAATATCTTCTCTATCACCTTCTAATATTTCTTTTGCAATCATCGAGATTTGCTTTTGTTCTTCATGATCACTGAAGTAAAAAAGCGTTTCAATGATTTCACATAACCACTCTTCTTCTTTCGTGTCAATAACATGGTTTGTAAAAATCGAAACGAGTAGTGGATGAAAGGAATCATAAAAACTACTACTCGTATCATTGTACTCGATCAAGATTTTCGATAATCCCTCACACGAAATGGTCCCGACCCCTCCTAACTGCTCAAATAATTCCATGTGTCTTTTTAATTTTGAATAGATGATTTGACAATCATCCTGGGATTCAAAGTGGATTGAAATCACAATATCTCCTCCTAACCAATCAAAAATTCTATTTATGAGTAACTTCTCGTTATGTGTGCGCGAAGAATGGCTCTATTTCATTCCTATGACAAGCTTGAAAAAAAATGAATACAAAATCTGTCCACTCGTCTTTTTTCTTCTAACAATAGAAGGGTGCTTCTTAAAAATGAATCGTTATACATGATGATTGTGTAAAAACAAAGAAAAAACGCCTACCGATTCCGATAAGCGCTTGAATGGGACTTACCCACATTATATGAATCTTTTTATCTCCTATGACACTCTTTTACTATCAACAAACAAGAAAATATAATATGCTAAAGATAGAAACAAAAAAAAGTGAGTGATGAGATGGAGTATTATATTCAAACTTTGTTATTAAACGTCTTATTTTTATGTTTCTTTTTACTATTCGTTCCACTGCTTTTAGAAAGCTGCTCCATAAAAAAAATAACAAAATATAAAAAGAGCATCTTTGCCCTTTCGGCTTGTTTTGCAATTATAAGCTGCATTGCTGTTCCAATCTCCATTGATGATGGATTTATTTTTGACTTGAGACTTGTAGCCACCATTGTCGGAAGTTTATACGGTGGGGTTCCTGTCGCTGTTTTTTTATGGGCTATTAATATCCTTTTTCGCATGATAACTGGTGGACATGGTGCATATTCTACTATAATTGTATCTACCATTTTGATGATTATATCGATCGGTTTACATAAACGCTTTCTTTCCGGTTCGAAATTAAAAAAAATGACGATGACCGGATTATTAGCTATCGGAACTAGTATTCTCGTCTTCCTTGTCCTTACTCAACTAAACAATCTTGTCATCCAACCAAATGTTTTTATCACTTATTCATTACTCCAATTCATTTCTGCTATCATCATTGTTTACATATTAGAATTCATCCATGAAGCTACATTATTAAAGAAACAACTGTATAAAGCTGAAAAAATGGAAGTGGTTAGTCATCTTGCTTCTTCGATATCCCATGAAGTCAGAAATCCGTTAACTGTCGTTAAAGGATTTCTCCAAGTGTTACTTCAAACTGATTTACCAAAAGAAAAACAACACCAATTTCTCACATTATCTATAAGTGAAATTGACCGTGCTAATGACATTATTCGTGATTATTTAACTTTTGCCAAACCTGCTCCTGAGAATATTGAGATTTTTGATGTAAAAGAAGAGCTTTTTCGTATAACAGAATTAATTCGACCTTTAGCCAATATGAATTCTGTTTCAATTCGCCAACAACTTCATTCCGGATTAATTAAAGGAGAAACTCAACTATTCCAACAATGTCTCGTCAATATTCTGAAAAATTGTGTTGAAGCGATGCCTGACAATGGGGTTTTAACAATCGAAACGTATAGTACTAGTTCTACCATTACAATAAAAATTGCAGACACTGGTGCTGGTATGACAGAGGAACAACTAACAAGATTAGGAGAGCCATATTTTACGACAAAGGGGAGAAATGGTACAGGGCTTGGAATGATGACAGCCATAAGTATCATTCATACCATGGACGGAAGCATCCAAGTAGATAGTAAAATCAATAAAGGAACAACATTTTATCTTCAATTTCCAATAAGCAAATAACGAGGGTACATACTCAAACTTTAAAAAGCCTGCCGATTGTAAAAGTCGACAGGCTGAAGTTCTCTAAAAAAGCTTTCTAATTAATTTTGCATTACAAAATCTTTATCTGATGTTTCTTCGTCATGATAAACTTTAATAATATCGTATTTCGTCGTACGTTGCGCTGGGATTTTCCCTGCTTCACGAATTAATTGTAAAATTTGATTTGTGTTCACTTTATGTGTTGTTCCTGCAGCAGAAACGACATTTTCTTCCATCATTGTACTTCCAAAATCATTACAACCGTAAGAAAGTGATAGTTTACCTACTTCTGGTCCCATCGTAACCCATGAAGATTGGAAATTAGGAATATTGTCAAGGAAAATCCGGGAAATTGCAACATTTTTTAAGTATTCACGTGGAGGTGTTTTCTCTCCAGGAAGATTCGTATTTTCAGGTTGGAATGTCCATGAAATAAAGGCTAAGAAACACTCGGTTTCATCTTGTGCGTCTCTTACTCTCTCTAGATGAAGGGCTCGCTCTTCAAATGTTTCTCCTAAACCAATAACCATTGTAGCCGTTCCGTGCATACCGACTTTTTTAACCATTTTCATGCAATCGATCCACTCGCGCCAAGACGATTTAATTCGGCTTACACGCTTTCTCGTTTTGTCCGTTAAAATTTCAGCTCCTCCACCAGGAACAGAGTCAAGACCCGCCTCTTTTAATTCAGTTAACACTTCTTCAAGAGAAAGACCTGATACTTCTACCATTTTCCATATTTCTGCTGGAGAAAATGAATGCATTGTAATGTCATAACGCTTTTTTATATTTTTTAGCAAATCAGTATAATAGCTAAGTGGTAAATCGGGATTTGTACCACCTTGCATTAAAATTTCCGTTCCACCGACAGCTAATGTTTCTTCAATTTTATTAAAAATAACATCATCACTTAAAACATACCCTTCTTTATGGCCTGGCGGACGATAAAAGGCACAAAAACGACAATACGTGTCACAAAAATTCGTATAATTGACATTACGTCCAATTACAAAGGTCGTAACTGGATCTGGATGCCACTTTTTCATTATCGTATTTGCGGCTTCTCCCATTTTTTCGACTTCATCACTTTTATAAAGTGCGACTGCATCTTCAATCGATATACGTTCACCGCTTATAGCTCGTTCAAGAATATGATCTATGCTCATGTTATAACCTCCATCTTGTTACTAGTTTAATACTATCATACATGAAATCACTTGGCTAATTTCCAAGTATTATCCGCGGCGATTTACCCCGTCAATAAAGATAGGCACTGTATAGTGACGAATTCGCTCCATAATCCGTTTTGCTTTTAATTCCTCGTACCCACCTTTGTCTGAGTACGTCATATGTTCCTCTAGTTCATCTAGCGAATAATTAGAAGTATATAAGGTTGGTAGTTTCTCAAGCATTCGATGTTGAAGCACAACACCTAATACTTCATCTCGAATCCAGGCAGACATCGTTTCAGCACCTACATCATCTAACATTAATACTTGTGCTCTTTTTACACGATCAAGCTTTTCATTAAACGACCCATCTGATAAGGAGTGTCGCATTTCTCGGAAAAAATCGGGTGTGTATACTAACATCGTTTCAATCCGTCTTTCCTTTAATTCATTAGCAATAGCTCCCATAATATACGTTTTTCCAACACCAAATTTCCCATACAAATAAAGCCCTCTTGAGCTTTCTCCTGGAATCACGGTCGTTGCAAATTCATAAGCTGCTTGACTAGCCTCTAGACGAGAAGGGTTATCTGGATCAAAGGTATCGAATTTTGCATTCATAATTTCTTTTGGAATATATAAGCTTTTAATTAGTGATTGAAGTTTCCTTTCTTCATCCACCCTTAGTTTTAAATCACACGGGGCATATTCAAGATCGATGTAACTTTTCCTTATAATCAACTCCGGCTTAAATCCTTTAATTAAATTCGGACATTTTTCTAGACCGGGACAATGATGACATTGCTCAAGCTCTTTACTATATTGATGGAGGGAAGAAATACTCCTTTCAATCATATCAGTCGTAATATCTGGTTTTGAAGAAAGGAATGTCTGTATATGAGGGTTACGCAAAACTTCAGCTTTCATTTCTTCATATTGTTGTTTCATTTTGTCATTACTTAACATTTGTAATGCTGATTGGATTGACTCCACTTATTATCCCTCCTCATTATTCATTCATTATCTTTCTTTCGATTTTTTATCATCATTTCAAACTGCTTTTTCTTCCGTTCAAATTCTTCGTCCGTTTGCTCAGTCATTACCGTTTTTTCAACTTTCCCTTGTTTTTCTTCTACTAACCATTTTGGAAGTTTATCTTTTCTAATCGATTGTTTTGGTTTCGTTTTAGAAACCGGTGCTTTTTTTGCTTGCTGTTGAAATTCTGCTGCTTTTTTATGTTCATCTTTTGCTAGTTGCATTGCTTCAATCACTGTTTTTATTTTCTTTCGACTCCAATGGCCGGCTATTTTATCGACAAAAGCTTTCGACAACTTCATATCGTTTCGAAATAACGTGTAATCTAGCAATACATTTGCTACACCAGGGGTAAGTTGATAGTCTAATATCAAACTTTCTACAATTTTCGCATCAGCATCAGCAACTTTTGCTCCTTCTCCCCGACTTTCTAACAAGGCAATTGGTGATGTCGTTTCATACAACTTCACCATTCTTTCTTCTTCTGTCGATGGTTCTTTGTCCTTCATCGTTTGTAACGGAATCGGTTGTGTTCTTAATCCTAATGATGGGGGTTCTGAGCCATGTTCAAGTTTATACCAATCTTGCACTTTTTTTCTTAACATTTGCAAGTCAATCTCATCATCATGTATAACTGCTCTTTGAATAACACGACTCATTTCAAGTGGTTGAATACGATATACAAAAGCTAGTTTGACAATTGTCTCTCTTACGTCTTTAGTTAATAACTCTTTTGGTGCAATGATATTAGACAAATCCGCTTCTAGCAATTCAAAATCAAATTTAGACTCCATAAAGACAAGTGGATCATTTTTATCGCGTTGAATGAGGTCTTTTTCTTGCTCTATCTCCATAACATCTGATACTTCTGATTGATAATGTCTCACAATTTCAGAATGATGTAATGATGAAAATACTTCGTCAAAAGCCCTTGTAACTTCATGATAATCATCTTTGTTTATCGAATCAATTATAAATCTTTCCCGAACTTGCCGATATTTAGTTTTCCCAATGCGATTATATAAGAACACGCTTAACACATCATTTTGAAAAAATTGAAAAGGTGACATTGGCGGATGTAACTCATATATATACATTGAACTTTCTTCTTCTTTTTTCTTATAAGTTTTTAACAAGCCAATCCCTTCTAACTTCTTTCGTTGTTCATATATGTGCTGTAGAGGAACATCCATAACTGTCATTAAGTAACGATGGCTGTTTTCACCACTTATATAACGGTCAGTTTCTAAGTCACCCCATAACGTCATATACAAACTGTAGGCCATCGTTCCAATTAAGGGTTGATATAATAAAGTTAATACTTTTTGATCAAGTTCATGTAAATGATCGACTGTTCTAACGGTATACCGATCGATCGGTAGTAACTCAGTCCAATGCCAACTCATAGGAATCACCTTTTTTATCTAAATTTCTCTCTGATTCATAAGAAAAACGCGGGAGCGTCTTTTCTTTCAAACGAAGTGCGGAGCCCTGCCCGCTTTTGACAGTGAACCCCAAGTGCTCTTCTTGGGGTGAAACGCGCAGGTGCGCAGCCTTCGCTCTTCTTGAATAAGCTTTCAGAGCTTCACTGCTAGACCAAAACTTTTATACTCCCTCATATATTTAAAAAAGAGCTTTCAACACGACGTGTCTTAAGCTCATTTTCCAGTTTCTTTTTCTCGGTTCATAAATTGTTGCAACTCATTAATAAATACATTTATATCTTTAAATTGTTTATAAACTGAGGCGAATCGAACATAGGCTACGTCATCAACATCAGCTAATCGTTCCATGACTAATTCACCAACATCTTTACTATATACTTCATTTGTGCCTTTGCTTCGTAATTGACTTTCAACATCATTAACTACGCCTTCTAGCGTGTCTAATGATATCGAACGTTTTTCACAAGCACGGATGAGTCCTCGCACTATTTTTTCCCGACTAAATTCTTGCCGTGTTCCATCTTTTTTCACAACAATAAGAGGAACTTCTTCCACCGTTTCAAACGTAGTAAATCGAAAATTACAAGATTCACATTCTCTTCTTCTACGAATGGAGCGGCTTTCATGGCTAGGCCTTGAATCAAGAACCCTAGTTCCATTGAAATGGCATGCTGGACAACGCATAGTATCAACTCCACTTTCACAAAACGACATGTCTTCTATCTATAATAAAGAAAATTGTCCAAGAAGACAAGATGCGATTACAGCAATTGTTCTCCTAAACCTGAACCAATATATTGTAATTTTTTGTCTAATTCTTTATAAAGCGTTCGGATTACTTTTCGTGAATAGCCAAAATCAGTAAATAATACCGTTTCAGTACCAACCGAAAAATCTACAGCTGTTTTAAACGGCTTCACTTGGATTACTGTGACCGTAACAAAGGCTTTACGAGGTTTTAACATTTGAACATAAATTTCGCCACGTTCACTGTCTGCTTTTTTTATTTTATATCCGTCAAGCTGTTCAAACATTTCCGTTATTTCTTTAACTCCTCTGTCCTTTGTTGTCTTATAATATCTTGTTTTGAACTGTTCATCATAATGCTTTTCTGTCGTTTCTGAGTGGACACTAAATATATTTTTTATTGTTTCTTTAAATCCCATAATTATCCTCACCTATTCTTTTTGTTTCTTTCATCTTAATAGAAAATTGGGTTATGGGCAAATCGTTCTCTTTTTTTCCATAAAAAAAGAGGTGCATCAAATACACCTCTTGCTTTTTTTCTTAATAATTCAACGCTTGAACTTTTCGATTGTCAACTTTAACTGGACCCATACCTCTAGGAACTTCAATTACTTCACTCGTTTTCGCTTCTAGAGCTTTTGAAATGTATCCAGACGCTACATTTGGATCGATACGGTCTCCGCAAGTGTATACATCTATACTTGCATAACCATGTTCTGGAAAACTGTGAATCGTTAAATGTGATTCCGAAATAATAACGACTCCGCTTACTCCTTGTGGAGCAAATTTGTGAAACGCAACTTCCCTTACTTCTGCACCTGCTTCTAATGCAGCATCAACAAACACTCGTTCAATGAAATTCATGTCATTCAACTTGTCTACGTCGCAACCCCATAACTCTGCAATTACGTGACGACCCATAGTATCCATGTTGAATCCCCCTTTGTACTGAATTCATGCCTTCTCAAGCATGTAGGAACGTTATAATACCACGGGGGAAAGTTAGTCCGAAGAGGTCCTAACCCTTTAAGTAGCCAACGTTTCCTGTTTTTGCTTTAATTGAAGTTCACGAAAACTAGTATACTTGTTTTGATTTTGTTTTGCAATATTATTTTTAAACAATACCAAAACGAATACTTTCCCCCAATGTTTCCAATGTTTTCGTGAGATAGGGATTCACAGCCTATAAGTTATTGTGCACGTTTGATTTTGCTTTATGCGGGTCTAAGAAATTTCCTCATACACTCTTAATTGTTGAGCAACCATAGCAACAACATCAACAACACGACATGAATATCCCCATTCATTGTCATACCATGCAATGACCTTCACTTGTCTTTTCCCAATCATCATTGTCGATAAACCATCAATAATAGCTGAATTTTCATTCCCATTATAATCGATAGATACTAACGGTTCATCAGAATAACCTACAATCCCTTTTAGGTTTCCTTCTGCTGCCTTTTTTAGTGCAGTATTCACTTCTTCGACTGTCGCTTCTTTTTGTAATGTAAAGACACAATCGACTAATGAAACATTAGGTGTCGGAACGCGAAGTGCCATTCCATTTATTTTCCCTTCTAAATGCGGCAATACTTTTGCAATTGCCTTTGCAGCTCCCGTTGTTGTTGGAATAATTGATTGTGCACAAGCTCTTGCTCTTCGTAAATCTTTATGAGGATTATCAATATTTTTTTGGTCATTCGTATAAGAATGAACTGTTGTCATTAATCCCGCTTCAATTCCAAACTGATTATCTATGACTTTTGTTACTGGTGCTAAACAATTTGTCGTACATGATGCATTAGAAACAATATGGTGCTCATGAGTGTTATATTCAGATTCATTTACACCGTAAACAATCGTTTTGTCTTCATTTTTACCAGGTGCTGTTATCACTACTTTTTTTGCTCCTGCTTCTAGATGATAGCCAGCTTCTTCTTTTGAATTAAATTTTCCAGTTGCTTCAATGACGATATCTACTTCTAATTGTCGCCAAGGCAATAGCTTAGGATCTCTTGACTGAACTAATGAAATGACTTGACCATTGACAATCAGTTGTTTATTTGTCCAAGAAACGGTTCCTTGAAATGGGCCATGAATCGAATCATATTTAAGCATATGTGCTAATGTTTCTGCTGGATAAGACGCATTGATGGCCACAACAGAAAAAGCATCATTAACAATAGCTTTTCTAAATACCATTCTTCCGATTCGTCCAAACCCATTTATTGCAACTTTTGCCGTCATAAAGATAACCCCTCCTTGATTATGCTATACTATATTATCATTTATATTAAAAAGTATAACACATTGTTCTAGATGTGAGCTATTTTATTTTAAAAAAATAAAAAAACTTGGATATCCTTCGTATCCAAGTTTTTTTATCGCTAACAAACTATTTTGAACCGAAAAGCGATCCGATTCCTATTTGATGTTCCATTTTTTTAAAATTTGCAAAAGCTGTTGCTCGGTTTGCACGATTTCACCATTGTTATTAATCACTTCATCAGCTAATGCCACCTTTTCTTTTAAGGGCATTTGTGATTGAATTCTACTTACTGCTTCTTTTTCTGAACATTGGTCTCGGGCAACAAGTCGTGTAAGTTGTATATCTTCGTCCACATACACAAGAATGACTTTATCAACCATATGTGTTAATTTACTTTCAAACAGAAGGGGAATATCATAAGCAATATGCTCTACCCCTTCATTAAGTAATTTCGTTTTCCGGTCCGCCATTGTTTTTCGAACAGCAGGATGAACGATGGAATTTAATACAGCTCTTTCTTTTTCATCATTAAAAATAATCTCACCTAAACGTTTTCGGTTAATCGTGTTATCGGCAAGAAGAACCTCTTCACCAAAGTGCTCGACAATTTGCTGATATGCTTCTTGACCTGGTATGACAACTTCTCTTGCAATCATATCCGCATCGATAACAGGAATGTTATATTGTTTCAATATTGCGGTTACTGTTGATTTACCACTAGCAATTCCACCGGTTAATCCGATTATCATCTTTTTCTCCTTTATGAAAAGATATTCCATACACCAAGTAAAATGAGCAATAGTCCTGGGACATAAGAAAACTTTTGAACCCAGTATGAATCTGCGAAGCGATAGCCACTTTTCATTCCAAATGTGACGAATAAAGCGCTCATGCACGCTACACTAATCGCCATCACGATAGGTGAATAGCCAATTAACGCTGCACCAATTCCGGCACCAAATGCATCTAGAGATAATGCTATCCCTAATAAAAATGCTTCTCTTCCCGTAATTGTCCCTGATTTATCAAAATCAGCTTCCATAGGTTTTCGTAGAATTCGTATGACTAATCCAAGCATTTTAATTTCAAAAGCAACTATCACTTTTGTTTCTTGGTTCTCTTGTACTTCAACAGGTTCAGGTTCTTGTTCATTAGCAGGTTTTTTTAGTCCTTGGTAAACAGCCCACGTCCCAATTAGAATTAAGATGAGCCCGCCAATCATTTCAGCAATACTCGGGGACATGTACGTTTGTATGAAAGTACCAAACCCCATCGCAATTAAGATAGAGACCGCTGAACAAATCGCGATTAATAAAAGTGATTTAATTGGGAGTCGCATTTTTCGTAGACCGTATGTTAAACCTACACCAAAACTATCTAAACTCACTGCTAAAGCTAATACAAGTAAAGAGAGAAGTTCGACCATTGTAAAAGCTCCTTCCACCTAACTAAAAACTGATAAGATAGTATATGGCCAGAGCTAATCCAATGTACTTCATTTTTGGCAACGATGGCAATAATGCGTTCCTCTTCCTCCAACAACGATTTTTGTAATTGACGTTCCACAAACACGGCAAGGTTCATTTTCCCTTCCATAAACAAGCAAATATTGTTGGAAAAACCCCATATCTCCTTGACCATTTACATAAGACTTAATCGAGCTTCCTCCTTGGTCAACAGCTTCTTGTAACGTATGAATAATTTCTTGATGTAGCTTTTCGGCTTGCTTCTTCGTAATATCCTTTGCAAGTGTTTCTGGATATATATTTGCTCGAAATAAAGCTTCGTCTACGTAAATATTTCCTAAACCGACGACTGTTTTTTGATCCAATAGTACTACTTTCACTTTTCGATTCGTATGTTTAAAGGAAGATAGCAATAATTCCGGTGTGAATTCAGAGGAAAACGGTTCTACCCCTAGTTGAGAAAGAGGCATCACTTTTTCTTCTTCACCTTTCACAAATAAATGCATCGTTCCAAATTTACGAACGTCTTGGTAACGCAATTCAGTTTTGTCTGTAAAGGTAAAAATAACATGAACATGTTTGTTTATATCGTCTGTTTTCTGAAATAAACCATATCTACCTTCCATTCTTAAATGTGAAACAAGAACATAGTCGGTGAAAACAAACTTTAAAAATTTCCCTCGCCGATCAATTTTTTCAATCGTTTGTCCTTGTAATAAAAATTCAAACTGTTTTATATCATCTGGTTTTTTTATTATTTTAGGCCAACGAATGTCCACGGAATCAATTGTCTTGCCTATGACTAATTGTTGTAACGTTCGTTTTACTGTTTCTACTTCAGGTAATTCTGGCATTGGAATTCTCCTTATTTTGCATCATACCAAGTATTTCCATACTCAAGTTCTACTTTCAAAGGAACTTCTAACGGTAATGCTTGTTCCATGACTTCAGGAACGATTTTTTTCATCATTTCTAGTTCATCTTTTGGCACTTCAAAAATTAATTCATCGTGTACTTGTAACAATAATCGACTTTGAAGCTTTTCCTTTTCAAGCCTTGTTGCCATGTCGACCATCGCTTTTTTAATAATGTCAGCCGCTGTTCCTTGAATCGGTGTATTCATCGCTGTACGCTCGGCAAAACTTCGTAAATTAAAATTGCGACTCGTAATATCTGGTACATACCGACGACGATGAAGCAATGTTGTGACAAACCCTTTTTCTCTTGCATGTTCTACAATATTATCCATATATTCTTTTACTTTCGGATATGTTTCAAAATATCGGTTTATAAATTCAGCTGCTTCTTTTCTCGTTATGTTTAAATTTTGCGATAATCCATAATCGCTTATTCCATATACAATACCAAAATTTACTGCTTTTGCTCCACGTCTCATGTCAGAAGTCACATCATCTTCCTTAACATGAAACACATCCATAGCCGTTTTCGTATGAATATCCATATTTTCATTAAAAGCGGAAATTAATTTATCATCTTTTGCAATATGGGCCAGAACTCTTAATTCAATTTGAGAATAGTCGGCTGCTAATATGAGCCAATCATTTTCGGAAGGTACAAACGCTTTTCTTATTTTCCGCCCTTCTTCAAGACGAATCGGAATGTTTTGTAAATTAGGCTCTGTTGAGCTTAATCGTCCTGTTTGAGTAAGTGCTTGGTTAAAAATCGTATGAATTTTGTTCGTATCTTTATGAATGACTTTTGTTAAACCTTCGATATAAGTCGATTGAAGCTTTCCAAGTTGACGATAATGAAGAATTTGTTCCACTATTTCATGTTTATCTTTTAGCTTTTCAAGAACATCAGCTGAAGTAGAATAACCTGTTTTTGTTTTTTTTAAAGCAGGGAGTCCTAGTTTTTCAAATAAAATTTCACCTAACTGTTTTGGTGAATTAATATTAAATGACTGACCAGCTAACTCATGAATCGAATGTTCAAGCTTTGCTAACTTTTCAGCTAATTCCTCACCCATTTTATCGAGGACAGCTGTGTCGACTTTCACTCCTGTTGCTTCCATCTTCCCAAGAATGACAGAAAGCGGCATTTCAAGCTCTTTGCACAATTCATATTGCTCATTTTCCTGTAATTCTTTTTCTAATGTTTCTTTTAACTCATACATCGTTTGCGCTTTTCGTATTAAATGTTTTTCAAGTGTATCTTTTTCAGGTACTTTTCGTTTTGCTCCTTTCCCATACACAGCTTCATCATAATCAACAAGCTGGTTGCCTTGTCGCTTACTAATATCCGCTAGTTCATGAGAAGAAACAGAAGGGTCTAATATATAGGAAGCAATTAAAAAGTCAAAATCAATGCCGTTTAATTCAATGCCTTGCCAGCCTAAGGCAACGGTTGCTTTCTTAGCGTCAAATACCCATTTCTTATTATCACTTTTTGCCCACGCATAAAATGCTTCTGATTGAAGTGCTTTTTCCGTTAAATAAAACTTACCCTTTTCGTTTGCTATCGCTACTCCAACAATGTCAGCTTGATGGTAGTTTTCCTCTAATACTTCAATGACTACTGCTGCTGGGCTGCTTAGTTGGTCTGTTATTTCAGAAATAACGTCATACTCGACTTCTTCTTTCGTCATCGTAGATTGTTGTTCTTCTCCACCAACACGTTCTAATAAAGAGTTAAACTCCAATTCTTTAAAAAGCGTAATAATCTCTTGTTTGTCTGGATTTTCAAACGTCATCTCGGAAAACTCAATATTGACGGGAACATCTCGGAAAATTGTTGCTAATTCTTTACTCATCAATGCTTGTTCTTGATTTTCCTCTAATCGTTCTTTCATTTTTTTGCCTGATATTTTATCAATTGATTGTAATACTTCTTCAACAGTATGATATTCTTTCAATAATTTTAATGCTGTCTTTTCCCCAATCCCTGGTACTCCTGGGATATTATCTGAACTATCCCCCATCAATCCTTTCATATCAATGATTTGTTCAGGTGATATTCCGTATTTCTCATAGAGCACTTTTTCATCGTATGTTTCTACATTTGTTATTCCTTTACGCGTTAAAGAAACTGTGACATGTTTTGAAACAAGTTGTAGTAAATCTTTATCTCCTGAAAATACTTTTACATCCCAATTTTCCTGCTCCGCTCGTTTTGAAATCGTGCCAATAATATCGTCTGCTTCATAGTTTTCCAATTCAAAACGAGAAATGTTAAATGCATCTAATACTTTACGAATATACGGGAATTGCTCTGACAGCTCGTGGGGTGTTTTTTGACGACCGCTTTTATATTCTCCATATGTATTATGACGAAACGTTGTTTTCCCTGCATCAAATGCAACCAGCATATGTGTCGGCTTTTCTTCTTCAATGATTTTTAACAACATTGTTGTAAAGCCATACACAGCATTTGTATACACACCTTTCTCATTGTTTAACAAAGGCAACGCAAAAAATGCTCGGTAAGCAATACTATTTCCATCTACTAATATGAGTTTATTCAACATAAACCCCCCGCTTTCTTCTTCATTCTCGAGTAGCTTCATTTTATCATATCAAGGAGCGAATGAAAAAAAAGAGGACGACTCAATTTTCTCATTGAGTCATCCTACTTTTAATACCTTCGATTCGATTTTTCTCATTCTTACTCGAGTCCACCCATTAACAGCCGTGCATATGGAGAATTCGCTGGTAAAACAATGACAGTTTCATCATCGATTGTTGTTTCATAAGACTGTAATGTTCGATATAAATTATAAAATTCAACATCTTGGCTAAATGCTTCATTATATAGCTTAGCAGCTTCAGCTTCACCTTCTGCTTCGATTTCAGCTGCATCTGCTGTCGCTTTTGCAATCATCTCTTGAACTTCTTTATCTGTATTTGCACGAATCCGATTGGCATCAGCATCCCCTTGTGATAAATATTCTTGTGCTGTTGAATTCCGTTCAGAAATCATTCGTCGATACACCGCTTGTTCGTTTTCCTCAGGTAAATCCGTTCGTTTCATTCGAATATCTGTAACCGAAATCCCGTATTGATCCCGTTCAAGCAAATCATTAACACTATCACGCACACGTTCATTAAAGCTCCCACGCGTTGAACTCTCATCATTAATAATTTCATCGTAATTTAATTGTCCTAACTCTGCACGAATAACAGAGAAAATAAAATTAGCCATTATCGACTCCGCATTTTCAACTGAACGTGCATTCGAGATCATTAATTGTGGATTATCGACTTTCCAAACGGCATAATTATCGACTAGCATTCTCTTTTTATCTTTTGTATTAATTTCAGCAGGAGTGACGTCATAAATCATTTGATACTTTGGTAATGTCGTAACCGTTTGAATAAACGGAATTTTATAACTTAAGCCTGGCTCTGTTTCCACTCTTACCACTTCACCAAACTGTCGAACAATCTTATATTCTCCTTGTTGAACAATAAAAAGATTGCTTACAATTGTCGCGATAATAACAATAATAATCGCGATAGTAATTCCTATTTTCGAATACTTTTTCCACTCGTCACCTGGTCGACGTTCATTAATATCTACAATATTATCACTCATTCGAAGTTCCTCCTTCCTGTACCGGCTGCGTTTGTCGCTCAAGAGGTCGAATAGGTAAATAATTCACCGTATCATTATTGCTATCCAAGATATAAATCTCTGTTCCCGGTAACACCGTTTCTAATGTTTCTAAAATAAGGCGACTTCTTGTCACATCAGGATTGTTTCTATACTCATTGTAAAGAGCATTAAATCTAGCTACATCCCCTCTTGCTCTTTCAATTCGCTCTGACTTTGTTCCTTCCGCGCGAGAAATGAGGGCATCTTTTTCCCCTTCTGCTTCATTAATTAATTGATTTCGGTATTTTTCCGCTTCATTGACTTTTGTTAATCGTTCTTCACGTGCATCTGTTACTTCTGTAAATGCTCGCCTTACTTCTTCATTCGGTAGTTCAACATCTTGCAGTTTTACATCCATAACAGAAATCCCAATCTCATAATGTTCCATCAGTTCAACTAAATAATCTCTTACACTTGCCTCTATTTCAGGTCGTTGGTCTGTTAACACATTATCAATTTGAGAGCTTCCAATCACACCACGCAAAGAGGCTGATGTCGCATTATACAAAATTTCCTCAGGCTTATCAGCATTAAATAAGTATTGTTCTGGGTTTGTAATTCTCCATTGAACAATTAAATCTGCCAATAGTATATTTTCATCGCCAGTAATCATCTTTGCTTCATCCGTATATTCCAGATTACCGTCATCACCTTCACGATAACCTACACGCAAAGCAAATGTTTGTCTTGGTAAAACCTCAACTTTTTGAATTGGCCACGGCATTTTAAAGTGTAATCCTGGTTCTGTCACCGTATCTTCTACTTTACCAAATGTAATCAGTGCTGCTTGCTCTGTTTCATCGACTATGTACCAACCTGTTACTAAAAACAAGGCCAATATCGCAATAACAACTAACGATACAAACCCGATGATTAATTGTTTAATTGTAACCATATCTTCCCCCTTAATTCTTCTTTGTCATCTACTCTTTCATACGAAAAGAGTATGAAAAGGTTTCACTATTATTATAATATACTAGTGTAAAAGATTATAGAATTGTCTACTTCCAATTCATTCTATTTCTATCGAATATAAATCATATTTTTCATAAAAAAAAGGACGAAAGCTAAAGGGGGTGCTTTCGTCCAACAAGGGGATGTAAAACAACTTTCGTAAACACTCTGTAGGGATGAGAATAAACAGGGTGTTTACTGGCATTGATGAAACCGTTCTTTGTCATTATAATCGCTTAGAGTAAAGGAGAGATAAAGCTAGTATTAATTATTTGTAAAGAGTTTTTACTCCATTTCCGTAGAATGTTTATTTAACCGAATGAAAAATGTCGTCCCTTTTCCAACCGTACTTTCCACATGGATCTTTCCATGATGTGCTTCAACAAGATGTTTTACAATCGCTAAGCCTAATCCAGTACCGCCTGAATTCCGGCTTCTCGCTTTATCGACACGGTAAAACCGTTCAAATATACGAGGTAATTCCTTCTCACTTATCCCAATACCTGAGTCTTTAATTTTGATTTCAATACATTCTTGTCCATATGGAACAGCTTCTACATATAAAAAACCTCCCGCTGGAGTGTACGTTAATCCATTCGTAATTAAGTTAATAATGATTTGTCGTATGCGCGTTGGATCTCCATCAATACATAAATCACCGTCAACTCGGTATTCAAGCATAATTTCCTTTTCTTCCGCTTTTCCTTTTAACAGCAATACAACATCTTCAATAATTTCAGCGACATTCACCTTTTGCCAGTTTAATTTGAAATATTGTTGCTCAATTCTAGATAACTCTAATAAATCATGAATCAAACTTTGAAGGCGTTCGCTTTCTTTCCAAATAATTGTTAAAAACTTTTCTCGCAACTCTTTTTCTTCCATTGCACCGTCTAACAATGTTTCAGAAAATCCCTTAATCGAAGTGACCGGTGTTTTTAACTCATGAGATACATTTGCGACAAAGTCTTTTCTTACTTGCTCTAATTTCTTTAACTCTGTAATGTCATGAAAAACGAGAGCGATCCCTTTTAGTTTTCCTTCTTCACTCATAATCGGTGCCCCGTATACATCAAAGTGGCGAACTTCTAAATAAAAGGCTAATTTCACTTGTTTTCGCTGCCGTTTTTCTGTTATGAAAATATCTTGAACAATTTTAATAATTTCTTTATGAACGATCACTTCATGGTACATACGGTTTAACCATTGATCCGTATTTTCTTGAAAAATGTCACGACATGATTTATTAATTAACGTAATGTCACCACGGGTGCTTATAAAGATTAGGCCACTCCCCATGTTTTCAATTAATGTTTCCATTCGTTCTTGCTGTATTTGATGTCGTCTCGTTACTTGGTCTAAATTATACGCTAACACGTTAATCGATCGACTTAATTGACCGACTTCATCTTCCCTACCTTCTACGGTTCTTGCTTTAAAATCACCATCAGTTAAGGCATTAGCCACCCTTGTTGCTTCTTCAATAGGTCCAATCATTTGGTTTGTAATCCGATAAGTAACAGAAACGATAACCAAAAATGCCATGGATATACTCACAACTAAAACAGACCATAAGTTTTTTGTAACATCACTTAGCGCTTTAATCGGAACACCTAGTCGAACAAATCCAATTAATTCTGTATCTACATACAACGGCATCGCATAATACAATAAATCAGCTTCCACCGTGTCACTATACCGAATTTCATGTCCCCCTCCATCTTGGAGAGCTTCTTGAATTTCTGGTCGCAACAAATGATTGTCCATTGTTATTGGATTAGCATGTGATTCGGCAATAACGGTACCGTCTGTTTTTATTAATGTGACTCGTGCTTCTAACTTTTCACTTACATCAAATGCTAATTGCTGAATGTCTTCACCTCGCTCAAACTCCAGATTCGCTACAGTATAGGCAAGCATTTCTGTCTCTTTTTCCATTCGGTCTGTTAAATGATCAAAATAAAAACTATTAAATAATTGTCCAATTACAAAACCTAACCCGATTAACACTAAAAGAGTGACTGACAAAATATAAATCGTTAACCGGGAGCGAAACTTAAACTTGGCCATTTAATTGGGGCTCCTCAAGTTTATACCCTAACCCACGAATAGTTTTAATATAAATAGGTTTTTTTGTATTTGGTTCAATCTTCTCACGCAAATGGCTAATATGAACATCTACAATTCTCGTATCGCCCACAAATTCATAATTCCAGACTGCATTTAACAATTGGTCTCTCGTTAAGACTCTTCCTTTATGGTTAGCTAAATATAATAATAATTCAAATTCTTTTGGTGTAAGGTCCATTGGAATTTTATTATAAAGCACCTCATAATTGTCAGGGAAAATTTCCACTTCTCCGATTTGAATAATCGTATCGTCAGACTGATTTCCTTCTTGAATTGTTTGCACTTGACCGACACGACGCAAAATTGCTCTTACTCTAGCTACTACTTCTCTTGGACTGAATGGTTTTGTCATATAATCATCTGCTCCAAGTTCCAACCCTAACACTTTGTCAAACTCATCATCTTTTGCTGTAAGCATAAGAATAGGGGTCATAATTTTATTTAAGCGCATTTGCTTACATACATCTAACCCATCGATTTCTGGAATCATTAAATCGAGTACAACTAAATCAAATTGCTGATTTTTTGCTAGCTGAAGAGCCGTATTTCCATCCATTGCAGTTACTACATGAAACCCTGCTTGTTCTAAATTAAACTGTAATAAAGTAACGATTGATTCTTCATCATCAACGACTAAAATTCTCTGTGACATGTTTGTCCTCCATACGTAAAGGAATTTATAATATTAATTTAGATTATAGCAAAGTAATGTAAAGGTAATGTAAATTTTACAATATATCCTGCACAAATTACAATTTCTCTTATAGGATCGCTCATCTCGAATCTAAAGAATATTAAAAAAAGCAAGATGAGAATCCCCATCTTACTTTTTCTTCGTTTATTCTTTTGGTAAGGCAGTCATCACATTTCTTACAGACTCGACAGATTTATCGAGGGCCGCCTTCTCCTCTTCTGTTAAATCCAACTCAACGACTTTTTCAATGCCATCTCCACCTAGTATTGTAGGGACACCAAGATAGATGTCATCGTATCCATATTCTCCCTCAAGGTATGCAATCGTTGGGATGACTCGTTTTTTATCTTTTAAAATCGCTTCAACCATTTGCGTTAATGCAGCCGCAGGAGCGTAATAGGCACTTCCGTTTCCTAGTAGCCCAACGATTTCTCCACCGCCTTTACGAGTCCGTTCTACAATCGCATCTATCCGATCTTGTGGTATTAATTTTTCTAAAGGAACTCCACCCGCAAAAGAATAGCGAATTAAAGGTACCATATCATCACCATGACCACCTAATACAAATCCCGTAATATCCTCTACTGACAAATTTAACTCTTGTGCGACAAATGTTCGAAACCGAGCTGTATCTAGAACTCCAGATTGTCCAATGACTCTGTTTTTCGAAAATCCTGATTCTTTAAAAACAGTATATGTCATCGCATCAGCGGGATTCGTGAGAACAATAATGTAACAGTGTGGAGAATGTTTGACGACTTCATTCGTAACTGCTTTCATAATTTTTGCATTTGTACTTACTAAATCATCACGACTCATTCCTGGTTTTCTCGCAATGCCAGCAGTGATAACGACAACATCAGAATTAGCTGTATCTTCATATTGACTTGTCCCAATAATATGTGAATCCACGCCTTGAACTGGTGTCGATTCTAGCATGTCCAACGCTTTCCCTTTTGTTGGACCTTCCATTTGTGGGATATCGACTAATACAACATCACCAAGTTCTTTTTGGGCAACCATCAGGGCCGTAGTAGCTCCTGTAAAACCGCCACCAATCACTGATATTTTTCTTCTTCTTATTGCCATTTCTTCTCACTCCTTGTCTTTTTGATGAGCTAAGTACATGAAAAGAAGAAAAAGAGGCTTAGAACAACAGTATTTTATTTAACGAGAAAGAGCTAATGCATGAAAGGTCATGCATTGTTTCTTTCTCAGTAAAACACTTTAGTATGTTCAAGCCTCATTTTTCTCATGTAAATCGGATTATAGGTTGTTGATTAATTCATTTGCAAATTCAGAACATTTTACTTCTGTTGCTCCATCCATTAGACGTGCAAAGTCATAAGTAACAACTTTACTTGCAATTGTTTTTTCCATAGAAGCCATAATTAAATCAGCTGCTTCTGTCCATCCTAAATGACGAAGCATTAATTCTCCAGATAATAAAACAGAAGATGGGTTTACTTTATCCAATCCTGCATATTTTGGAGCTGTACCATGTGTTGCTTCAAAAATAGCATGGCCAGTATCATAGTTAATGTTTGCTCCAGGAGCAATTCCAATTCCACCCACTTGGGCAGCAAGAGCATCAGAAATATAGTCACCGTTTAAGTTCATTGTTGCAACAACATCAAACTCAGCTGGACGTGTTAAGATTTGTTGTAAGAAAATATCAGCAATCGCATCTTTAACGATAATTTTACCAGCAGCTTCAGCATCAGCTTGTGCTTGGTTTGCTGCATCTTTTCCGTCACGCTCTGCAATCGCATCATATTGAGCCCATGTAAATACTTTTTCACCAAATTCGCGCTCAGCAAGCTCATAACCCCAGTTTTTGAACGCTCCTTCAGTAAATTTCATAATGTTTCCTTTATGAACAAGCGTTACACTTTTACGGCCTTCTGTAATCGCATAATTGATGGCAGCACGAACTAAACGCTCAGTACCTTCTTGAGAAACCGGCTTGATTCCTAATCCAGAAGTTTCAGGGAAACGGATGTTTTTTACGCCCATTTCGTTTTGAAGGAAATCGATAAGTTTTTTCACTTCATCGCTTCCTTTTTGATATTCAATCCCAGCATAAATATCTTCAGTGTTTTCACGAAAAATCACCATGTCTGTATCTTCTGGACGTTTTACTGGTGATGGTACACCTTGGAAATAACGAACAGGACGTAAGCACGTAAACAAATCTAATTCTTGACGAAGCGCAACATTAAGTGAACGAATTCCTCCACCGATTGGCGTTGTAAGTGGTCCTTTAATCGCAATTATGTATTCGCGAACCGCATCTAATGTTTCTTCTGGTAACCAACTACCAGTTTGGTTAAATGCCTTTTCCCCAGCTAAAATTTCTTTCCACTCAATTTTCTTTTCGCCATTATACGCTTTTTCAACAGCTGCATCTAGTACTCTTGAAGCGGCAGCCCAAATATCTGGTCCAATCCCATCTCCTTCAATATAAGGAATAACTGGATTATTCGGTACATCTAGTACTCCGTTGTTAACTTTAATTGCATTTCCCATTTGCATTTCCTCCCTCTACTATTAAACAATTCACTATCTCCAATAGGAAAACTCAATTATCCTATTGACATAACTATATACTTGGAGGTTAATGTCCTCCAAGTAATATGGATTAACGATTTTCAATTGAAATATATGATTGCTTTTCAGGACCAACATATTCTGCACGCGGACGGATAAGTCGGTTATTGCTATATTGCTCTAAAATATGGGCTAACCAACCTGACGTACGACTCACTGCAAAAATTGGTGTGAATAAATCATGTTTGATCCCAAGACTATGGTAAACGCTAGCTGAATAAAAATCAACATTTGGAAGTAAACCTTTTTCGCCCGTTACGATTTCTTCAATTTTTACAGACATTTCATACCATTTAGGTTCACCTGTAATTTGCGTTAATTTTTGTGACATTTCACGTAAATGCTTTGCTCTTGGGTCGCCATCTTTGTACACGCGGTGACCAAATCCCATAATCTTTTCTTTATTATCTAGAGCTTTGCGAATGTATGGTTCAACATTTTCTACTTCCCCAATTTCAGAAAGCATTTTCATTACAGCTTCATTGGCTCCACCATGTAATGGTCCTTTAAGAGCACCAATCGCTGCTGTAAGTCCAGAATACATATCTGAAAGGGTCGCCACACAGACTCGAGCTGTAAATGTAGAAGCATTTAACTCGTGGTCAGCATGTAACACTAGTGCTTTATTAAACGCATTAACCGCAATTTCAGAAGGTTCTTCACCTGTTAACATATATAGGAAGTTAGCAGCAAATCCTAAGTCTTCTCTCGGAGCTACAGGTTCCTTTCCTTCACGAATACGTGAAAACGCTGTTACAATTGTTGGAATTTTTGCTTGTAAACGAATTGCTTTTTTACGGTTTACTTCTTCATCCATCGTATCAGCATCTTCATCATATAAAGCTAAACTTGAAACTGCTGTACGTAATGCTGCCATTGGATGAACGTTTCCATTTGGATAATTTTTCATATAATCTGTGATTTCTTTTGGTAGACTTGCATTTTCAGCAATTTCCTTTGTTAACGTTGCAAGTTCTTCAGCGTTTGGTAAGCGACCATTCCAAAGAAGGTAAATAACCTCTTCAAAACTAGCATTGTCCGCTAAATCGTCAATGTTATATCCTTGGTATGTTAATACACTGTCAATAATTGAGCTAACGCTCGACGTTGTTGCAACAACACCTTCTAATCCACGAGTAGTACTCATCTCAACCTCTCCTTTATCCTGTTTTAGCATAAGCATAATCAATTCGGAAACGTAAATGCTTACATTTCCATCTGGAATAGATACTTAAATCTACTATTATGTAGAAAGGAAGTTTACAATCAACTTCATTATAAACATAATTTAATCTTTTGTGAACGTTTAATGTCTGAGAACAAGTTGGCGTTAAAATGTTTAACTAATCAGACTTTTCTGACTAGTGGCACTTGCTATACTCCCATTAAGCTTGTTGCTAGATTGAAGAGAAAAATTCAACAACCTTAATAGCAAAATAGGCAATGCCTGCTCCTATTAGTGGTCCTACTGCTACACCTTGAAATAAAGCTACAGCAAGAATCGTCCCTATCACAAGGGCTGTGGTGATGTGAGGATCTGTTTTTAATAAATCAATTCCATTAGCTGCAATTAAGGCAACGGCGATTCCAGATATCATCGCAATCCAAGCATATGTAGACCGAAATGCCTCTGTTAGCTGTTTAAACCCAATTTCACCAGTAACAATTGGAATTAACACGGCGATCATAATCATAGTAACCCCCCAATTAATTCCTTTTTGCTGGATATAGGGGAATAACATTGTTCCTAACCCACTGTATTGAATAACAAGCAACACAATGACCGCAACAGTTAATGAATTATTTCTACCAATAATCCCAATAGCTAATAAGAGTAACATAAACAAGGTTGACTGAGACATAAAGTTAACGTGCATCCTTCCACATAGTCTATCTCCAACATTTTACCACATTTATTTTAAACTCGCTATCCTTCATCTTTTCATTAGTCCTCAACTCCTTTTCATGTTTTCCAAAGATCCTCATATATATGTAGTACAAGCGTTATAAGTTTGGGAGGTATGTATGGATAAAAAGTTTTTCGGTATGGGGTTAAGATTATCTATAGTACTTCTTAGTATAAGTATAGTTGTAATTAGCCTTTTTTATATTACAACGATAACCTACCCCTTTTTGTTTGGCTTTATTCTCGCGTTTTTTATGAATCCCATTGTTTCATTTTTTCAATATCGCCTTAAAATGAAACGAACGATCGCTGTTCTGCTCACCTTATTTTTGCTTATCGGTACGGTTTCAGGTTTATTAACTTTGTTTATTACTGAAATCATTTCAGGCTCAAATTATTTAGCTACTGTTGTTCCTTTACATATTAAAACGTTAATCACATACTTCGAAACATTTTTTATTACTACGATTCTGCCTTTTTATGAATCAATAATTCGTATGTTTAATACGTTGGACCACGAACAACAATCAACAATTATGAACTATATTCAATCTTTCACATCACAAATCGGAACAACGATGAGTGTAGCAGTACAAAAGCTTTTTAATGGTTTGTCTGATTTATTACTGTCTTTACCGAACCTCGCTACGGTGTTCATTTTTACGATTATGTCAACTTTTTTCATTAGTAAAGACTGGCTTAGATTAACCGAATTTTTTAAAAAAGTTGTCCCTCAAAAAGTTGTGAATAGTACAACCAAAGTATTACTTGGATTAAAACAAGCTTTTTTTGGTTATTTACTTGCTCAGTTAACACTAATTTCAATGACTTGTGCGATCGTTTTAACCGGATTACTTTTTATTAAAGTAGATTACCCTATTACAGTCGCAATCGTTATTGCGATCGTCGATTTAATCCCTTATTTAGGGACAGGGCTCATTTTTATTCCATGGATTATTTACTCTTTTGTGTCTGGTGATTTATCATTAACGATTGGATTGTCGATTCTTTATGGAATTGTTGTCGTCCAACGCCAGCTTATGGAACCGAAAGTTCTTTCATCAAGTATTGGACTTGATCCACTTGCTACGCTTATTTCTTTATTTGTTGGCTTCCAGCTTTTCGGTTTACTTGGTTTAATGATTGGTCCTGCATTACTTATCTTGCTTAAAACACTGTACCATGCTCATGTTTTTCATGACCTTCGAGATTTTGTTGTTGGAAAAAAATAAATCATCCCCCTTTCAACGAAAAAGGGGGATGATTCTCGAACATTGGTTCACTAGCGTTGTAGCATTTTTAGTGTATGTCCGTTAGTCTTATTTTCTTGAAATAATGACAAAGCTTCCGTTTTGAATGAGTTTTTGAAATGCTTTGACCATCAACGCTTTGACTGTACCACGCGTTTTAGGAATAAGCAAATAAAACCCAATAAAATCTGTTATAAAACCTGGTGTTAATAAAAGAACACCACCAACTAAAATACATAATCCATCTAAAATAATTCCACTTGGTACTTCTCGGTTTTGCATTTGTAATTGAGCCACACGTAACGTATGCAAACCTTCTTTTTTTGCTAACCATGCTCCAATAACACCTGTCAAAATGACTAACCCTACGGTCACCCAAAACCCAAGATAGTTGCCTGAAAGAATGAGCACAGCAATTTCAGCAGCCGGTATGATAATTAATAAGAGAACTAGTATTCGATACATAACACATTCTCCTTAGTAAAAAAAGAAGGGAAGCTCCCTTCTTTTTTTTATTCTGTTATTTATTATAATACACGAGCTTGACCTCTGTAAATATCGCCACGTGTGCTATCAACAGTGATCTCTTCGCCATCTTTAAATAAAGATGTTGCATTTTCAACACCAACAATGACTGGAATTCCAAGGTTCAGACCAACAACTGCAGCATGAGACGTTAAACCACCTTCTTCTGTAATGACAGCAGCTGCTTTTTCAAAGGCTGGAATCATATCTTTATCCGTGCCATTTGTCACAAGGATCGCTCCTTCTACCATGTTGTTAAGAGCATCTTGGTAGTTTGTCGCCACTACCACTTTACCTGTAGCTGCTCTAAGACCCACACCTTGCCCTTTTGCAACAACTTCACCGATAACATGTACTTTTAATAAGTTCGTTGTTCCTGATTCACCAACAGGTACCCCCGCTGTAATAACAACAAGATCTCCATGATTCACTTTACCTGAAGCTAATGATGCTCTCACTGCGATATCTAACATTTCATCCGTCGTTTCAGCCTCATGGCCTAATTGTGGATAAACACCCCAAACAAGCGATAATCTTCTCATAACATCTTCATTACTAGTTACAGCAATGATTGGTGCTTTCGGACGATATTTAGCTGTTGCACGTGCTGTAAATCCACTTTCTGTTGCCGTAAGGATTGCAGAAGCTTCTAAATTAAATGCTGTATGTGCTACAGATTGACTAATTGCACTTGTAATCGTAGGTTTGCTCATTTTCACTTGCTTTGAAAGCAATTCTTGATAATTTAATGCTTCTTCGGTACGACTAGCAATATTATGCATTGTTTGAACAGACTCTACCGGATAGTCTCCTGCCGCTGTTTCACCAGATAACATAATTGCATCTGTTCCATCAAAGATCGCATTAGCAACATCACTCGCTTCAGCGCGAGTTGGTCTAGGATTACGCTGCATCGAGTCAAGCATTTGCGTTGCTGTAATAACTGGCTTTGCTGCAGCATTACATTTTTTAATTAAATCTTTTTGAACGAGTGGTACTTCTTCAGCAGGAATTTCTACTCCTAAGTCACCACGCGCCACCATTAAACCATCAGACACTTCAAGAATTTCATCGATATTATCCACACCTTCTTGATTTTCGATTTTAGGAATAATATCAATGTTTGTTGCATTATGACGCTCTAAAAGTTCGCGAATTTCAAGAACATCTGTTGCACGTCTTACAAATGATGCCGCAATAAAATCAACGCCTTGCTCAATACCGAATCGGATATCAGCAGCATCTTTCTCTGTAATACCTGGGAGGTTTACACTTACGTTAGGAACGTTAACCCCTTTTTTATTTTTAAGCGTTCCGCTGTTTAATACTTTTGTTTTAATTTCTGTTTGGCCAACTTCTGTTACTTCAAGACCAATTAATCCATCATCTAACAAGATTTTAGAACCTGGCTTAACATCTTGAACTAAACCAGGATATGTAATTGAGATTTTATCTTTGTTCCCAACAACTTCAGTCATCGAAACGACTAATTCTTGACCTTGAACGAGCTCAGCAACGCCACCTTCTAACGTTTGCGTACGAATCTCAGGGCCTTTTGTATCAAGTAAAATCGCGACCGTCTTCCCCGTTCTTTTTGAAGCTTCACGAATGTTTTTAATTCTAGCCCCATGTTCCTCAAAATCACCATGGGAAAAGTTTAATCGTGCTACATTCATCCCTGCTTCTATTAACTGTACTAATGTTTCTAATTTTTCACTTGCTGGACCAATCGTACAAACAATTTTTGTCTTTCTCATAACTTGCTTCCATCTCCTTATCGCTCCACTAAGATTTTCTTGATTTTATATTGATAACTCTTGTGATAACTTGTACATTTCTAAATCAATTGAATGTGGTACCTTTAAAATTTCTGTAATGTCATGATAAACTAGTTCGTTTTTTTGAATTCCTACTGTTACACCTGCTTTACCTTCAAGTAATAACTCCACAGCTTTTGCACCTAAACGACTAGCTAGCACACGGTCTGCTCCTGTTGGTGAACCCCCTCGTTGAATATGTCCAAGTACAGTTACTCTTGTCTCAAGGTTTGTTGCTTCTTGAATTTGTTTTCCAAATTCAATCCCACTCCCAACACCTTCAGCAACAACAATAATACTATGTTTTTTGCCACGTTTATGACCTCGTTGCAAACGGTCAATGACTTGTTGAATATCGTGGTCCGCTTCTGGAATGATAATCGTTTCTGCTCCATCAGCAAGACCTGACCATAATGCTAGATCTCCTGCATCTCGCCCCATCACTTCAATGACATATGTACGTTCATGTGATGTTGCCGTATCACGGATTTTATCAATGGCATCAATGACTGTATTTAACGCCGTATCAAAACCAATTGTAAAGTCTGTACCCGGAATATCATTATCAATCGTCCCTGGAACACCAATTGTCGGATAGCCATGCTCCGTTAATTTTTGCGCACCACGGTACGACCCGTCACCACCAATAACAACAAGACCCTCAATGCCAAATTTCTTTAACTGTTCAATGCCTTTTTTCTGACCTTCTAACGTTTTAAACTCTTCACAGCGAGCTGAGTATAAGATTGTTCCACCACGTTGAATAATATCGCCAACAGAACCAATTTCAAGTTTTTTAATATTACCTGCAATTAACCCAGCGTAACCATTGTAAATTCCATATACTTCCACATCATGATAAATGGCTTTTCTCACAACTGCTCGAATGGCAGCATTCATCCCTGGCGCATCTCCACCACTTGTTAATACCCCAATTTTTTTCATAATGCTCCTCCTTATCTCGTGCTTGTATTTTCAAAATACCACTTTCATTAGACGAAAACAATAGTCATTCCGCCAAAATAGAAAGTGCTTTCTTTACAAAAAGAAAGCACTTTCCCTTATTTTATACCAATGGTATCGTTTACAACCGAAAATTGTCCAATTTGTTTATATTTTATGTAACGCTCTTCAACAAGCTCTTCTTGTGACATTTTTTTCAAGCTTTGTAACGACTGTTCAATAACAGCATCAATAGCCTCTGCTTGTTGTTGAATACTACGATGTGCACCGCCTTGAACTTCAGGAATAATTTCATCTATAATCCCCATTTCTTTCAAGTCAGGAGCCGTAATTTTCATTGTTTCTGCTGCACGTTGAGCTTGACCAGCATCTTTCCATAGTAAGGCAGCAGCGCCTTCTGGGGAAATAACAGAAAACCATGTATTTTCTAACATATGAATATGGTTTCCAACACCAATCGCTAGAGCACCGCCACTAGCACCTTCTCCAATAATAATACAAATAATTGGAACTTTGAGTCCTGCCATTACGAGTAAATTTTTAGCAATCGCTTCACTTTGTCCACGTTCTTCAGCAGACATCCCCGGGTAAGCGCCTTTCGTATCAATAAAACAAATAATTGGGCGATTAAACTTTTCAGCCTGTCTCATCAGGCGAAGAGCTTTTCTATATCCTTCAGGGTGGGGCATACCAAAATTACGACGGATATTTTCTTTTGTGTCTCGTCCTCTTTGATGTCCTATAACAGTTACAGGAGTCCCTTTATAATAGGCAACACCACCAACGACCGCCTCATCATCACCATATAAACGGTCACCATGCATCTCGATAAAATCGCTAAATAATATATCAATATATTCTAATGTAGTAGGACGCTCACTATGACGCGCAATTTGAACTCGCTCCCACGGTGTCAGTTTCCCATATATATCTTGCTCTAAATTTTGAAGTCTTGTTTCAAGCTTTGCTATTTCATCACTTAAATCAATGTCTTTTTCTTTTGTAAAAGACTTTAATTCATTTATTTTTTCTTTTAATTCTACTATCGGCTTTTCAAACGATAAATCAGTAGCCACCTTTACACCTCCTCTACTTTTTATGCATATCTAATAGTGTTGTTAATGTTTCTTTTAAATCATGACGATGAACGACTCGGTCAAGTTGTCCATGTTTTAACAAAAATTCTGCCGTTTGAAAGTCATCTGGTAGTTCTTGACGAATCGTTTGTTCAATAATACGTCTTCCAGCAAATCCAATTAACGCTCCAGGTTCAGCAAAATTATAGTCTCCTAACGAGGCAAAACTCGCTGAAACTCCTCCTGTTGTTGGATGTGTCATGACCGAAATAAATAAGCCCCCTTGTTCATCAAGCTTACTTAAAGCAGCACTTGTTTTGGCCATTTGCATTAAACTCAAAACACCTTCTTGCATCCTTGCCCCACCTGAAGCAGAAAAAAGAATAAAAGGAATTTCTTTTTCGATAGAACGTTCAATCGCTCTTGCAATTTTTTCGCCAACAACCGAACCCATACTTCCCATTCGAAACCTTGAATCCATTACTGCAATAACAAGTGGCAAACCTGACATTTTTCCTTCGCCAGTCACTACAGCTTCATTTAACCCTGTTTTTTTTCTATCTTGTTCAAGCTTATCCTGATACGTTGGAAATTGAAGTGGATCCTCAGAAATTAAATTTCCATTTATTTCAACAAATGTTTCTTCATCAAGTAAGCTTTCTATTCTTTCATATGCTGACATTCTGTGGTGATAACCACAAGAATCACAGACTAAACAATTTTTCTTTAATTCTTTTGTATACATTATCGTGCGACATGATGGGCATTTGGTCATTAGTCCTTCAGGAACTTCTTGTTTCGCACGCTCTGATGGTATCGTAGCATACTTTTTCTTTTTCGAAAAAAAGTCTCTTAACACGATTACACCTCTTTTTATAATAGACGTCTTTCTATCAAAATTTACCTAATCATACCATATTCATTGTTTTAGCTGCAATGAATGTAAAGCACTAGAATACATGGGAGTATCGTTAAAATCCACTGTTTTTCAAGTGCTGCGATAGTGCATGAATCGCTTTTTCTTCATCTTTGTCTCTTAACGCTTCATAGATTTGTGTATGTTCTTCTATTGATGCAGAAGGTCTTCCTTCACGTAATAACGAGTCATGAAGAGCGACTTTATTATATTCTACTAGTGGAACCCATATGTTTAATAACAAGCGATTATGACAAGCTTCTACAATCGTCTTGTGAAACTTATAGTCATCTTCTACTGGTATTGTTCCATCATTCCATTGTTCTTTTGAATGTTCGATTAATTGTTGTAATGTTGCTAATTGTTGTTCTGTTATACGTTGGCAAGCTAGACGTAAAGCTTCAATTTCAACGATTTTTCTAGTTTCAGATAAGTCTGCACGAGCGGCCTCATCTCGCAATATAAAAGATAATATAATTTCAACTAACCGATGGCTATTGCGTTGCTTGATAAACGTTCCTTCTCCTCTTTTTGTTTCAATTAAATCTAAGAGCTCTAAGGAACGAAGTGCTTCTCTTACCGAAGAACGCCCCACCTGAAGGCGATCGCTTAGCTCTCGTTCAGATGGGAGTTTGTCTCCTGCTTTTAACTTATCTTCATTCATAATCTGTTGAATTTGTTTTAATATTTCAAGATAAACTTTTGACTCTGGCATTTGTTCACCTTTTCTCATCTAACATAAAGATGGACTACTCTATAACAGCTAATTTTCTCGTTGTTTCTGCTACTTGTTCAGGATCAACTTGACGACGTGCTACGCCTGTTTCCATTGCGGTCTTTGCAACAGCTGCTGCAACAGCAGGAGCTACACGAGGGTCAAATGGAGCGGGTATGACATAATCGGATGTAAGCTCATCTTCAGAGATTAAATCTGCAATCGCATAAACAGCAGCCACTTTCATTTCTTCGTTAATATGAGTCGCTCTCACATCTAATGCACCACGGAAAATTCCTGGGAATGCTAGTACATTATTTACTTGGTTTGGAAAATCAGAGCGCCCTGTTCCAATGACTTTGGCCCCTGCTTCTTTTGCATCCTCTGGCATAATCTCTGGAACAGGATTTGCCATCGCAAATATAATAGGGTCTTCATTCATGCTTTCGACCATTTCTTTTGTTAATGATCCAGCAACTGAAACCCCGATAAAGACATCGGTTCCTTTGATAACATCAGCTAGACTGCCTTCTTTGCGGTCACGATTTGTAAATTTAGCGACTTCATCTTTCACACTGTTCATACCAAATGTTCTACCATCATAAATCGCGCCTTTAGAATCACACATAATAATATCTCTTACACCCATTCGTTCAAGCAACTTAATAATGGCAATCCCAGCTGCACCTGCCCCATTGGCAACAACTTTAATTTCAGATAATGATTTCCCTGAAAGTTTTAATGCATTAATTAAGCCAGCTAACGTAACAATGGCTGTTCCATGTTGGTCATCATGGAAAATAGGAATATTTGTTTCTTTTTTCAATCTTTCTTCAATGACAAAACAATTTGGAGCTGCAATATCTTCTAAATTAATTCCGCCAAATGTTGGTTCTAACAATTTTACAGTTTCAACAATTTTGTCTACATCATTAGTCCGTAAGCAAATTGGAAACGCATCTACCCCTGCAAATGATTTAAATAACACAGCTTTTCCTTCCATAACGGGAAGAGCCGCCTCTGGTCCTATGTTTCCTAATCCTAGAACAGCAGTCCCATCCGATACAACAGCAACCATGTTGCCTTTCATCGTGTATTCAAATACGTTTTCTACATTATCAAAAATTTCCTTACAAGGTTCTGCTACTCCAGGTGAATAAGCAAGACTTAAATCTCTCGCATTACGAACAGGGACTTTTGATTTTGATTCAAGCTTTCCACGATTAACCCTATGCATATGTAATGCTTCTTCTCTAGTTGTTGCCATATTAAAACAACTCCCTTCCCTATAATACCTTTTACTGGTCAGACCACTTAGAAAAACTGTTTCTATTATAACAAAACATTTTAAGTTGTACATCAACTATTCTTTTTTCACAACGACATTTCCTTCTCCAAGTATTCGTTTAAGTGAAGATAAACATTCGTTTTCTAGTTGAACAAAGAAGTGTTTGGACAATTTCTTATATTGTTGTTCACGCTCATAATATAAAATGACTTCAGCCTGTCCTGGAAAAGTGGTTATCACTTCTTTCACAGCTTTAAGAACTTTATTCGATTCATACTGTGCGGGAATTTTTAAAAATAATGTTTCTTTTGCTTTTGGTGGTAATTTTTCTATTAAGCATAGCTTTTCGGCAATAAAGCTTCGTTTTCCGTTTCTCGCTTCTGCTCTTCCTTCAAAAAAGACTAGCTGTCCTTCTAGCAATTGTTGCTTATATTGTTCATAGACTTTTGGGAACACGGTAATATCGATTTCCCCAGTTTCATCACTCACCTTTAAAAAAAGCATGTCCTCGCCTTTTTTTGTTCTCACTTTTCTTACTAGCTCAATTAAGCCAGCAATTCTTTGCTTCTTTGAAATCGGTTCAAGGAAAGCTAGCTCTTGTATATTGTAATCTTGCAAAATAGTATGGAATGCTGTTATAGGATGGCCTGAAAGATAAAAACCAACAACTTCTTTTTCAAACCGTAACTTTTCCTTATCTGTAAATGGTGGTACATCATCATATGGTTTTTTTCCTTCATCTATGCTAAAAAGTTGTCCAACTCCTTCAGACATCTTTTTTAGCTCATCACAATACGTTAGCACATCATCTAATGAAGCTAATAATTGCGCTCGATGATACCCACACTCGTCAAAACAGCCTGAAATAATAAGAACTTCGATCGTTTTTTTCGTGACTATTTTTAAATCGACCCGACTACAAAAATCGTACAAGTCTTTATACGAACTTTTTTGCCTTTTCTGTATGATTTCATACGCCGCTTTTATCCCTACATGCTTAATCGCTTGAAATCCGAATCGAATTGAACCATTCTCCAGTCCAAAATGGACTGAGCTGTTGTTAATGGATGGTGGGAGCACTTTAATGTTTACTCGTTTTGCCTCTCGTATATATTGAAATAATTTCTGGTCATGATAACTGACACTCGTCAATAGTGCCGCATAAAAAGCTTGAGGATAGTGAGCTTTTAGGTACGCTAATTGATAAGCAATGACACTATAAGCAACGGCATGACTACGATTAAAACCATAATTTGAAAAGCGGACAATTTGGTCATACACTTGATTTGCACTTGTTTCACTATATCCATTTTGGATGGCCCCAGCGATAAATTTTGCTCTTTGATGCTCTAAATCTTCTCGTTTCTTTTTGCTAACAGCTCTTCGTAATAGGTCTGCTTCTCCTAAAGAAAAACCTGCCATTCTTGAAGCGATTTTCATAATTTGTTCTTGATAAATCATAACTCCATATGTTTTTTCTAGAATTGGTTGCAAATGTGGATGAATATCATTGGGTTGTTTTTTTCCATGTTTTCTCTCAATATAATCATCAATAAACTGCATCGGGCCTGGTCTGTACAATGCATTTACCGCCACAATATCTTCAAATTCGGTCGGCCCTAACTTCTTTAGAACTTGGCGCATTCCTTCCGATTCAAGTTGAAAAACACCTGTTGTATCTCCACGACTTAAAAGTTGATAGGTCTTTGCGTCCGACATATCGATTTTGTTTACATCAACATCGACTTTTTCAAATGAGGAAATAAGTGAAACAATTTCTTCAATTAGCGTTAAATTCCGTAATCCAAGAAAGTCCATTTTTAACAAGCCGATTTCTTCTAGAATCGCCATCGGATATTGAGTGAGTGCCATATCTTCTTGCCCGGGCTGTAATCCGACCAATTGTAATAGCGGCTTTTCACTTATAACAATTCCAGCTGCATGAGTCGAAGTGTGCCTTGGGAGCCCTTCTACTTTTTTTGCAGTTTCATATAATGACTTTGCTTGTTCCGATTGTTCAATGAAAGCTTTCATTTCTTTACTTTCTTGTAGTGCTTGTTGTAACGTCACACCTGGAGCACTTGGTATTTGCTTTGCTAACTTATCAATTATTGATTGCTCGATCATTAACGCTTTTCCTACATCGCGAATGGCGGCTTTCGCAGCTAACGTTCCAAAGGTAATGATTTGTGCGACATTGTTTTTGCTATATTTCGTTTTCACATAATCAATCACTTCATCACGACGTTGGTCAGAGAAATCAATATCAATATCTGGCATCGAAATCCGTTCTGGATTTAAAAAACGTTCAAATAATAAGTCATAACGGATTGGGTCTACCTTTGTAATATTTAATAAATATGCGACTAATGATCCAGCTGCTGAACCACGACCAGGTCCTGTCATAATCCCTTTTTCGCTAGCAAACTTCATAAAGTCCCAAACAATTAAAAAATAATCACTAAAGTTCATTGACGCAATAACCTCAAGCTCATACTCTAGCCGTTGATACGCTTTGTTGTCTTTTGGATATCGAACTTGTACTTCTTTTCTACATAATTTCTGCAAATACTCATGGGCTGTCATATCCTTGTCTGGCAGGGGATATTTGGGCAATAATCGTTGATGAAACTCCAATTCAACACAGCACGTGTTAGCAATGTCAATCGTTTGTTGTAACGCCTCTGGAACAGCTTTAAAAAGGGTAGTCATTTCACTTGGAGCTTTTAAAAAATATTGAAGTGTTTTTTCTTCTTTCCTTTTGCTATCGACTGGCTCACCTAATCGAATGGCTTGCACCGTATCATAAGCAATTGCATCTTCCTTTTCAAGAAAATGAACGTGATTTGTCGCGACAACACGAATGTGATGCTTTTTCGATTGTGTATACAACTCTTCCACCATTTGAATATCTCGTTTTTCATGAAGTTGTAATTCAATAAATAAATTCTCAGAGCCAACTTGATGAATAAATTGGTGTATGACATTCGTTCCTTCATCATATTGTTTTTGAAAAATAGCTTTCGAAAGTTCTCCCCCTTCAAATGGGAGAATGACGATCAAACCTTCTTTAAACGCCCACAACGTTTCTTTGTTAATAGCAGGAGAACGAAATGGTCCCATTTGTGCTTCGGTTGATAAGGCTAACAAATGTTCATACCCCTGTCTATTTTTCGCTAACACAATAACCTTTGATGTTACAGCCCCATTATCTTTTTTATCGACTACATCAAGTTCAAGGCCTAAAATTGGTTTAACCCCATGTTCAAGACAAAGTTTGTAAAATGGAATAAGTCCATATACAACGTTTTTATCGGTTAATGCTAACGCTGAAATTCCTTTCTCTTTCGCTGATAATACCAAATCTTTTAATCGGCAAACGCCACTTAATAGGCTATATTCACTATGGATATGTAAATGAGCAAAAGCCATAGCTACACCTCTTTCCTTTTTCCGTTCTCAATCCTTTCCTTATAGTATGGATAACGATTCTAAAAAAAACAAGCATATTCCATCTAAGACGAGCTATATATGATAATAGGGGAAACAAGAGAAAGAGAAAAGGAGGAGCCAATGGACCGCACATTATTAGCTACTCTCATTATTGACTTTTTTGTCGCGTTTGGAGTGATTATCGGGGGGGCGATTATCGGAGGAATGGCCGCATTTTTAACGGGAGATCCCCCTTTAAAAACGATACATGATCTCGCTGGCAGTTTAAAGATTTGGGCCCTTGTTGCTGCAATCGGAGGAACGTTTGATGCCTTTACTAGCTTAGAACGAGGACTCTTTCAAGGTACCCATGATGACATCATAAAAACATTATTAATGATTCTTGCCGCCTTAAGTGGGGCACATAGTGGGACAACGATTATTCAATGGATTACACAGGAGCATTTAGGTCCATGAGAATCCCTCCTTATTATAAGCGGCCTGGCTGGCAACGCTTTTTTGCTGGAATCATTATCGGCATGCTGATCGGTTGGGGTTTTTTCGTTTATCATTTTGGAACGATTCACGACCGCTTAATTATTAAGTTAAAAACCCAAGAAATAACGATACAAAATTTAAATGAGGACCTTGAAGAACTGCGAAGTACGGAAAAAAGATTAAATGAAGAAAATCAAAAGAAACTAACCATTCAAGAAATTGAAGTTGACTTTACAAACGATAAGGATTTACGACTAAATGAATTAACGATTTATGAATTAAAAAGCAGTGTCATTAATGAACTAAAAGGATTAAAAGGAAAAGACATTGCCTCTGTAGCTGAAACGAACGATTTAATGCTTAAAACGATCGAAAACAAAACATTTGAAATTGGGGAAACAAAGTATCGGTTAAAACGAGAACAAGTGTATTTATTTACGACTCTTACGTTATATTTAAAAATAGAAATCGTTACAGGTTAATGATTGATTTATTAAAGAAAAACGCAGAAGCGTCTTTTCTTCCAAGCGAAGTGCGGAGCCCTGCCCGCTTTTAACAGTGAACCACAAGTGCTTTTCTTGGGGTGAAACGCGCAGGTGCGCAGCCTTCGCTCTACTTGAATAGCTTTCAAAGCTTCACTGCTACACCAAAATTTTTATGCTTTCTTATATGTCTAGAAAAAAAATTCTTCGAAAGAATAAGATATTTATCACATTACAGCCTCAGAATCCGGGCTAGGTGCACGCTTTTTTAGTAAGAAACCAAACAAAAAAACGCCTTTGAGTCAAGTGCGTTTTTTCTACGGTCTGTGGTGTAACCTACTGGTTACACCTTTTCATTATAAACTTTACATAATGCTTCTAAGTCCGCTAGTATAGTTTTTGTTTCATCCCAAGATTTGGCCTTTGCTCCTGAGGCAAGCGGATGACCTCCTCCGCCATATTGTTGTGCTAACGTATGAATATGTGGTCCTTTTGAACGGAGCCTTACTCTTATTTTTCCATCTTCATCCTCGACAAAAAACACCCAAGCGACTAATCCTTCAACATCAGAAAAGGTATTTACTAATAGTGAAGATTGTTTTGATGTGACTTTAAATTTCATCATTACTTCCTGAGTTAATGTCATTACACCTAACCCTTGTTTCGTTAACTCAAAATGTTGTAGCACATACCCTTCTAACCTCGATAATGCAACATCCTTTTTGTATAGTGCCGAATAAAAGTCATTATGGTCAATCCCTACTTCTAGGAGTAATGCAGTATAATAGTGAGTCATTGGTTTTGTATTTGGATAGCGAAATCTACCTGTATCTCCTACAATACCAGCATATAATAAGCGTGCAGCACTTTGTTGTAACCGATACCCTCGTTTTTTCCCTTCCTCATATAGCGCAATAACCATCTCACTTGTAGAAGACGCTGATGTATCCACCCACATGAGGTCTCCATACGGTTCTTCATTCGGATGGTGGTCAATCTTAATCATGTAATCCCCATCCGTATACCGGGAATCACTAATTCTTTCCGTGTTGCCTGTATCACAAACGATAACGAGTGCCCCTTCATACACACTGTCGGATATGAAGTCCATTTCTGCTAAAAACGTTAATGAGGGGTCTTCATCTCCAACGATAAACACTTTTTTTTGATTATATGTATCTTGAATCAGGGCAGCAAGACCTGCCTGTGACCCGATCGCATCTGGGTCTGGTCGTTCATGACGATGTATGATAATCGTTTCATATTCCTCAATTTTGTCTAAAATGTGCCTAATCATTACTTTTCTCCTTTTGTTTCTTCGTCTTTACTGGATTTTCATAATTGTTCACGTTACAATAACGAAAGACAAATAGGTTGTCCACGTGAGGAGGAATCTTTGTGGTTCAAACATTTTTTATATTAATTATATTTTCTATTGTCTTTTTCCTTTATTTTAAAGTGAAATATTGGCGTACACATCAACCGATAATGAAAAAATGGACTCAAACAAAAGCAAATATGGCCCTTGGATCATTTTTACTTTTCTTTGGCTTAAATTCCTTATTATTTCCAAGAAGTACTCTTGAAATTGTCATTGGTGTCATTTTTTCTTTGTTAGGTTCTGCTAATGTTTATTTTGGTTATAAAGCCTATAAACATTATATGCCCTATGCTTTACAAGAAGCAGAAACGAAACAAAAATAAATCGAACGCATAATTTTACCCGCTATGAGCAAAATATAGCGGGTTCTTATGTGTACTTAACGGTCTAACAGCTGAGCCATCATTAATGCTTTACAAACAATATCACCTTCATGGTAAATTTCAACATCAATTTTTCCATGTTTTCTCCCAATTTCTAATACTTTTGGCTGGATATTAATTTTACTTTCAATTTGTACTGGCTTAATAAAGTAAAGCGTAATATTTTCAACAACTAAGTCGCCCCGCTTATATTTTTTCAGCACACGACTTCCTGATTCTGTAACTAACGTTGTCACAACACCGTAGGAAAGTGTTCCAAGTTGATTTGTCATTTGTGGTGTTACTTCACATTGGAACAAATGCTCAGTAGTAGTAGAGTAATCTTCAAAGCGACTCGCTATGATATCTTCAATCGTTTCTCCAACATGTGGTTGTTTTTGTACCATTTGAAGCGCTTTTAATACATCTTGCCTACTTATAATACCAATTAACTTTCGTTGGTTGTCCACAACAGGCAATAATTCTATTCCTTCCCATACCATAATGTGAGCAACGGAAGCTACTGAGGTTCTTTCATTTACGGTAATCGGGTTTCTAGTCATTACTTTCTCAATCGGTGTTTGTTTATTTGCTCCCAATACATCTTTGGCTGTAACCATCCCTTGTATTTTTAAATTCTCATCAATAACAGGGTAACGATTATGGCCGGTTTTTTGATTTAATTCATGCCATTTTTCAACGGCATTGGCTGTTGTCATATAATAGGTATCTTGAAGTGGAATTAATATATCGTTAACAAGAACGATTTCTTTTTTTATCAACTGGTCATAAATCGCACGGTTAATCATCGTTGCAACAGTAAAAGTATCATAACTAGTCGAAATAATTGGAAGTTCTAGCTCATCCGCTAAATTAATAACTTCTTCACTCGTATCAAATCCCCCTGTAATCAAGACAGCTGCGCCTGCCTCTAAAGCAAGCTTATGTACCTGATAACGATTTCCTACGATTAAAAGATTACCCGACTCGACATATCTCATCATCGCATCTAGTTTCATTGCGCCAATGACAAAACGGTTTAATGTTTTGTATAATCCTTGTCTACCACCTAATACCGTACCATCAACAATATTAATTACTTCTGCAAATGTTAATTTTTCGATATTCTCTTTTTTCTTTTTCTCAATACGAATCGTCCCAACTCGTTCAATCGTACTGACATATCCTTGATTTTCTGCTTCCTTTATGGCACGATATGCCGTACCTTCACTAACATTTAACGCTTTTGCAATTTGTCTCACTGAAATTTTATGTCCAATTTCTAAATCATTAATATATTGTAGTATTTGTTCATGTTTTGTTGCCAATTCTCTCACCACACCTTCTTCAACTGTACCTATGGAAAATATTACATCTGTACTATTTTAATTATACAGTTAGAGAATTGACTCATCAAGACTATCTCCCGTATCTTCTTCGATTTCTTACCGTTTCTACTTTAATGTGTCGTTCTTTTGTTTCTACTTGTCCTTTATTGTTCGTATATAACAGACCAACTAAGTTACCTGCAATGACAATAACAGCAAAAAACAACCAGCTTAAAGCAAAAATTCCTGCTAATCCATCTACTCCAACAGGTAAACGTGGTAACGCAAAGGCTACAAGACCAAAGGCAACTAACAAACTTAGAAAAAATCGTTGTTTCATTTTCACTTTCCATCACTCCTTTTCCCATTGTTACTATGATATGTTGTCCAACTAAAAAAAGAAGCATAATCTCCTTATTTAGAAGAATATGCTTTAACATTTTTACAGTTCGATTTGCTCACCAGCTTTTAAGACAACCCCTTGATTCGCATTTAATAACCGAACAAATTCATTTGGGTCTTGTTCAATAACTGGGAAAGTGTTGTAGTGAATCGGAACCACTTGTTTTGCTTGAAGCCATTTCGCAGCAAGCGCCGCATCTTCTGGCCCCATTGTGAAATTATCACCAATAGGAAGAAAAGCTAAATCAATTGGATGGCGTTCACCTATTAGTTTCATATCTGAAAATAACGCAGTGTCTCCGGCATGGAAAATCGTTTTTCCTTCATTTGAAAATAAAATCCCACTTGGCATTCCCGTATATATAATTTGTTGTTCATCTTCAACCGTATAAGATGAACCGTGAAAAGCTTGAGTTAGTTTCACTGTCCCAAACTCAAATGTGTGTGCCCCACCAATATGCATAGGGTGAACATTTACGCCTTGCCAGCCTAAATAAGTCGCTAGTTCAAATGGAGCAACAACAAGAGCCTGATTTCGTTTTGCAAGGTTAACCGTATCTCCAACATGGTCATTATGACCGTGTGTAAGTAGGATTACATCGACTTGTAACTCATCCACCTTCAAATCGGTAGCACCATTGCCAGAAATAAACGGGTCAATAATAATATTCGTGTTTGCTGTTTTTACTTGGACAACTGAATGACCATGATACGATACTTTCATGATATCTACTCCTTTTTATATTTGAGGATTCATTATTACATTACAATGTTTGTTACTATTTTCCTTCTTCTTTTTCCTCGTTTATTGGAAAAAGGGAAGCCTTTTTAATTCCAGCTGTTTCTGTTACATAAGAAGCTTCTAACACAGCTGTCGGATCAACTGACAACACAACTTCCTTTAGTTTTGGATACATGAAACGATTCGTAATACAATAAATAATTAAGCGCTCATCTCCTGTGTACCCACCTTGTCCATATAAATATGTAATTTGAACGTCAGATTCACGTACAAGCAATTCCCCGATTTCATGTGGCTTATCAGAAATAATCATAACCGATTTCCCTTGATTTAAACCGTCTAATACAAAATCTATCATTTTTGATACGATATAAAAGACTGCAATAGAAAACATCGCTTGCTCTAATGAAAATACAAATGCTGCTCCAGTTAAAATAAGAGCATTAATAGCTAATAAAAATGTACTAATAGGAATATGAAATCTTTTTTGAGCCCATATTGCAATCATTTCTGTACCATCGACGGCTCCACCTGATTTCACGACAAGTCCGACACCCGTTCCTAATAATAACCCCCCGTAAAGGACAATTAATACTTCGGAAGTTGTGATAGCAGCCATTGGTGCTAACCACAATAATCCACCTGTTGTGACGAGATTAGCATAAATCGTACGGTACACAAAACGTTTCCCCATCACATTCCACGAAAACAATAATGTCGGCAAATTAAGCGATAAATAAGCAACCCATATTGGAATTCCCCAGACCGAATGGACCATAATCGATATGGCCGTTACCCCACCATCCACTAATCCATTTGGTGCAAGAATTAATTCTAAGCCTACAGCTACTAAAAGAGACCCTATTGTTAACATAAAGTACTCCATTATTTTTTTCATGCCCATACCCCTCTCTCTCCTATTTTAGCATATGCTTGGCATGACCTAAAAATCATAGCAACGGACTTTTCATCATGAGGCATGAAAAAAAGGGTAGGACATCCATGTTTATTTCATGAGATAAAATATCCCGTGCAAACACTTTCGGTATGTCCTAACCCTCTTCAGTTAGTCCTTATTTATTTAATAATGTTTCGATACTTTTATATTCATGTCCTTGTGCAGTAGCAACAGCTTCGTACGTGATAAACCCTTCTAGTGTATTTACTCCTTTTCGTAGCGCTTCATTATCATGAGTGGCCTTGACATATCCTTTATTCGCAATTTGAACGGCATAAGGAATTGTGACATTAGTTAAAGCGATCGTTGACGTTCTAGGAACAGCTCCAGGCATATTTGCAACAGCATAATGAAGAACACCGTGTTTTTCATACGTTGGATTGTCATGAGTCGTAATTCGATCTGTTGTTGCAAATATCCCACCTTGGTCAACAGCAACATCGACAATGACAGATCCTGCTTCCATTGATTTAATCATCTCTTCACTAACAAGATGAGGTGCTTTGGCTCCTGGAATTAATACTGCCCCAATGACTAAATCCGACTCTCTTACAGCATCAGCAATTGTATATGGATTTGATATAATCGTATGGATATCATGACCAAATATATCATCTAATTGTCGTAACCGCTCTGGGCTTAAATCAACAATCGTAACTTCAGCCCCTAGTCCAATCGCAATTTTCGCTGCATTTAATCCAACAACACCGCCACCAATAATCGTGACTTTCCCCCGTTTTACACCTGGGACCCCTGAAAGTAAAATCCCTTTCCCCCGTTTTGTTTTTTCTAAAAATTGAGCTCCTATTTGCGAAGCCATCCTCCCTGCTACTTCACTCATTGGGGTGAGAAGTGGTAATGACCCGTTCGATAATTGCACGGTTTCATAGGCAATCCCAATCACCTTTTTATCCAAAAGTGCTTTTGTTAATGTTGGTTCTGGAGCTAAATGTAAATAAGTAAACAAAATAAGCCCTTCGCGAAAATGCGAATATTCTTCTTGGATAGGCTCTTTTACTTTCATGACCATTTCGCTATTCCATGCTTCTTCAGCCGATTCAACTATAGTTGCTCCTGCTCCAATATAATCTTCATCTAAAAAACCAGAACCAAGACCTGCTCCTTTTTGAATGAAAACTTCATGCCCTTGGTTAACGAGTGTGACGACACCAGCCGGCGTCATCGCAACTCGGTTTTCATTATTTTTAATTTCGGTCGGTATTCCTATTTTCATTATTTACGTCCTCTCTTCATTCTGTTCCCAAACCCATGTAAATAACTCACCCTTTTCATTCATAAGACGAATATCCATTCTTGTTACTTGTGAAAATCCGTGTTGTTTTAAACGGTTGAGTAGTTCATCCCGATCAGAATCTTCTTTAAGTTTCAATGCAGATATTATCTTTTCAACTTCTACTTTCGCTTTTTCTCCACGAATGACAGTTTCGCCTTCCTCATATTCATATTTATTAGGGTTATCATATTCCCACTCATATACGGTATCCTGTTCCACAACTGTAATTCGGACAGAATTGTTCATCATGATTGCCTGTGCCTGTAATGGAAAAGACAGTAGTAAGCTAAGTAAAGCAATAACAAGTAAACGTTTGCATGATTGATTCATTTTCATCACCTCTTTCTTACGATGTACGGATAATGGAAAATTATACAAACTTTTTTTGCGTAACGTTTGTTTTTTTAAAATTTCTTTTATATGCTAAACAATATAGCAGATTGAAAGGAGTTTACTCGGTGGATATGAAAACAATATTGCTTGATATGGATTCTGTTATTTGTGATTTAATGACAGAATGGCATAAACGATACAATGAGGATTATCATGATAATTTATCAGTGGACAAACTAAAATGCTGGAACTCCGAAAACTATGTAAAAAAAGAATGCGGGACAAAAATATATGATTATTTAGATGAACCTGGTTTGTTTTTAAATCTAAAACCCCTTGATCATGCGATTCCTGTCATAGAAAGACTTCACCAGAAATTTCAAATTTTCATATGTACGTCAAGCCGTACATATGCTTATACAGAAAAAGAAAAATGGGTGGAGAAGCATCTACCTTTTATCGGGAAAGAGCATATCATTTTTGCTCATAAAAAAGAAATGATTCGTGGGGACTTGTTATTTGATGATGCACCTCATCATTTAAAGGCATTTACTAAAACAAATCGCATCGCTGTTGCGATGGATTACCCTTATAACCGTTCAATTGATGTGGAAAGAGTTCATAATTGGATAGAGTTTGAACAATTCGTGTTAAAGAAATGGGGCCATGAACATGAAAGTCGTTGACGTTGTAATTATAGGTGGTGGTCCAGCTGGAATATCAGCCGCTATATGGTGTAAGCGATTAGATGTACCCCATCTACTAGTAGAATCTCATTCGACATTAGGAGGACAATTATTTGCCATTCATAACAAGATCATTGACTATCCTGGATTGGTAATGAATAGTGGGAAAGAACTCCAAGTTTTATTCAACTCTCATATTGAGGAATTAAACTGTTCATTTCAATTAGAAACATCTGTCCAATCCATCGATCCAAAAAAACAAGTTGTTACAGTACAATCAATAAGCGGAACCGAATTCATTCAATATCGATATTTAATTGTCGCTACTGGTTCCAAACAAAGAAAACTTAACGTTCCTGGTGAAAATGAAATGATAAAACGAGGCGAAGTGTTTTCAGCAACAAAAGATAAAGGAAAGTTCAAAAACAAGTCGGTCATTTTTGTCGGTGGTGGTGATCGTGCCTTTGAAGGAGCATTTTTGCTTGCTGAGTGTGGAGCCCGAGTTACCTTACTGCATCGTTCAACAGAGTTCCGTGCAAGAAAACAATATCAAGATCGAGTGCTTTCTCATCCCAATATAACGTTTATAACAAATGCATTGGTCACCGAAATCAAAGGTACAACAAAAGTCGAGCAACTCGTTTATGAAAAAGAAGGTCAAACAAATGCGGTTGACACTGATGCTATTTTCATTCGGATTGGAGTAGAACCAAATAGCTCACTTGTTTCTTCTTTCATTAACACGGACAAAGATGGCTATATCCTTGTTAATAAAGTTGGGGAAACGTCTAACCCTTCTATCTTTGCGGTTGGAGATGTTTGCAACCTCCCGAATTACACGAGCATTGCCGCTTCTGTCGGACAAGGAATGATTTCTGCAAAACAGATTAGTGAACAATTAAAAATCAATCATAATCAACTTTATTTTTAGAAAAAAGAAGTCCTTATTCCATTTTTGTCATAAGGACTTCTTTGTAGGTTCTTACTCTTCTATGTCACTTGCAGTTACCATTTTTGAATCTTCATGTGTTCCTGTTCGATATGAATCCATTAGTTGCTCCCGTACCATCATCTCACCTTCTGTTTCATACACAGTACCCGTTAACTTATGCTCTTTCACCTACACTCACCTCCTCTATGTACATCTCTGTTCTCGGGTTTATTATTTACAATTGTCACGAAAATATCATTTCTCTAATACGAAACACTCTGTTTAATAAAGTTATGAAAAGGTATAGTTAAGAAAAGGAGGATTGATTGATATGAACAAACGATATGAGCGAATATTAGTAGCAGTGGATGGTTCGAAGGCAGCCGAGGCCGCTTTTGAAAAAGCAGTGGAAATCGCCAAGCGGAATGAAAGTGAACTTTATATTTGCCACATCATCGACACCCGTTCTTTATCGACTGTTGAACAATATGACCAAACGATTTTTACTCATGCAAAGCAAAAAGGAGAAGAATTATTATCCTCTTATCAAAACCTGGCACTTGAAAAAGGGGTTGCTTCTTCTACGGTATTAGAACTCGGATCTCCTAAAGTGAAAATTTCTAAGGATGTTGCTCATTCCTATCAAATCGACCTCATTGTGACAGGTGCTACAGGCCTAAACGCCCTTGAACGCTTTTTAATGGGAAGTGTATCGGAAGCCATTACTCGCCACGCGAATTGTGATGTATTAATTGTCCGTAACCAATAATATATAAAGGGTGGGGTGGAACATATGTCCTAAAGAGTTGAATACAATTCTAAGCTAAGAAAAACGCGGAGCGTCTTTTCTTTCAAGCGAAGTGCGGAGCCCTGCCCGTTTTTAAAGTGAACCCCAAGTGCTCTTTTTGGGGTGAAACGCGCAGGTGCGCAGCCTTCGCTCTTCTAGAATAGGCGTTCTAAGCTTCACTGCTACCCCAAAATTTTTATGCTTTCTTATCTTTTAAAGAAAAACTGAGTGAGGAGACCCACCTCACTCAGTCCTTTTTTGTTTCCTGCAAATCTGAAAGCATGTAATCAATTCCATGTACCCGTTTATAATACTCAGGGTACATTTCTCCTCCACAAGTTTCACAGGAAAACATTGGTGGTGTCATCGGATCGCCACCATCCATTAAATCAAAATCTCTTACCACATCAAAAGGTATCTTTTCCTTTTCATGACACACTAAACAAACATAGCTGATAGAAGCCTTCTATTAGACACTTCTTTCCGATTTTGCTCTCGTTTTGTCCAATAGAACCTTTCTATTGGACACTTCTCTACGATTTTGTTCTCGTTTTGTCTAATAGAACCTTCCTATTAGACACTTCTTTCTGATTTTACTCTTGTTTTGTCCAATAGAACCGAACCCTATAACACACAATTCAAACACCCTCCGTAAGAAAAACGCGGAGCGTCTTTTCTTTCAAGCGAAGTGCGGAGCCTGCGCTCTTCTTGAATAAGCTTTCAATGCTTCGTTGCAAGACCAAAATTTTTATACTTTCTTATCTTTAAAAAAAAGATGCCAAAAGGCATCTTTTTTTAAAGTAGTGTTTCCGCTTTTTCTAGCGCCAATCTTACTTGGTCAAACCCCGTTCCACCTGCTGAGTTTCTTCTTGCTACAACAGTTTTAGGATCAAGAACTTCAAATATATCTTCTTCAAACAATTCACTTGCTTCTTTATATTGTGAGAAAGGCAAGCCTAATAAGAAAACGCCTTGTTGTATACATTGTAATACTAATTTTCCAACGACTTCGTGCGCTTCTCGAAACGGCATTCCTTTACTTGCTAAGTAATCCGCCAATTCTGTGGCATTTGAAAAATCAGAATGAACGGCTTGCTTCATCACATCTGTATTGACTGTCATCGATTCAATCATACCAGTAAATATTTTTAACGAGCCTTTTACCGTTGTTACCGCATCAAACATACCTTCTTTGTCTTCTTGCATATCCTTGTTATACGCTAACGGTAATCCTTTTAATATTGTTAATAATGAAAACAAGCTTCCATATACTCGGCCCGTTTTCCCTCGAATCAACTCTGCCATGTCTGGGTTTTTCTTTTGTGGCATAATACTACTGCCCGTCGCAAATGTATCATCTAATTCGATGAAACGGAACTCTTGTGATGACCATAAAATAATCTCTTCACACAATCTAGATAAATGCATCATTAGAGTGGCAGACGTACTTAAAAACTCTAAAATAAAATCTCGATCACTAACCGCATCTAAACTATTTTCATATATTCTGTCAAATCCAAGTAATTCAGCTGAATAATGCCGGTCTATCGGAAAAGTTGTTCCAGCAAGTGCTCCTGCCCCTAAAGGAGAAATATTTACACGTTTCAAGCCATCTTGATAGCGAGAAAAGTCACGTTCTAACATCCAAAAGTAAGCAAGCAAATGATGGGCAAAAGAAACTGGCTGTGCCCGCTGCAAATGCGTATACCCCGGAACAATTGTTTCGACATGAGCTTTTGCTTGAGTGACTAATGCTGTTTGCAACTGTTTAATCTCTTTTGAAATTTCATCAATTTGTTTTCGTAAATATAAATGCATATCTGTTGCTACTTGGTCATTACGACTTCGACCAGTATGGAGCTTTCCTCCAACTGGACCGATTTCATCAATTAAAAATTTTTCAATATTTAAATGAATATCTTCATTTTGAACAGAGTATTCTAGCTCCCCGTTTTTGGCTTTTTTCAATAATGTTTGAAGACCGTTTTGAATTTGCAAAGCTTCCTCTTCTGAGACGATGCCACATTTAGCTAGCATTTTAACATGGGCTATGCTTCCTTCAATATCTTCTTCTACTAAAAGTTGATCAAAACCGATGGAGGCGCCGAATTCATCGACCCACTCCTCCGCTGTTTTCGTGAAGCGACCACCCCAAAGCTTACTCACAGTTTGACCTCCTTTTTATTGATCATGCTGTGAACCTTCGTTGGTAGTCCCCAAAGCTTAATAAATCCAACTGCTGCATTATGATCAAACTCATCTTCTGTTGAGTATGTCGCTAATTTTTCATCATATAACGAGTTTTCTGACTTTCTACCTTCAACGATTGCATGACCTTTAAATAATTTCACACGTACTACACCCGTTACATTTTTCTGTGTTTCTTGTAAAAATGCTTGAAGAGCTGGAGTTAATGGTGAGAACCATAAACCGTTATAAATTAATTCCGTTAATTTTTGACTAACGATTGGCTTAAAATGAGCCACATCTTTTGTTAATGTGATATCTTCTAATTCTTTATGTGCTGTTAATAATGTGATAGCACCAGGACATTCGTATACTTCACGTGACTTAATCCCAACAAGGCGATTTTCGACATGATCAATTCGGCCGATTCCATGTTTGCCTGCTAATTCATTTAATTTCAAAATCAAGTCGTGAAGCTCATAAGCAACACCATCAAGGGCAACAGGTACCCCTTCGACAAATGAGATCTCAATGATATCCGCTTCATCGGGAGCATTTTCTAACGATACTGTCATTTCATATGCCCCTTCTGGAGGAGTTGCCCACGGGTCTTCTAGTATTCCACATTCATTTGCACGGCCCCATAGGTTTGCATCAACAGAATATGGATTATCTAAATCAATAGGAATTGGAACATTGTTTTTTTCCGCATACGCGATTTCTTCATCACGCGACCAACCCCATTCACGAACAGGTGCAAGAACTTCTAAGTTTGGATTTAAAGCTTGAATCGATACTTCAAATCGAACTTGGTCATTTCCTTTCCCTGTACAACCGTGGGCGACTGCATCTGCTCCTGTTTGTTCTGCAATTTCAACTAATTTCTTTGAAATTAGTGGGCGTGATAAGGCAGAAACTAAAGGATATTTTTGTTCATACATTGCATGGCTTTGTAGGGCTGGGAGCACAAAATCATATGCAAATTCTTTTTTTGCATCGATTGTATAAGACTCAATCGCACCGACTTTTAATGCTTTTTCTTTAACAAAATCTAAATCTTTTCCTTCTCCTACATCTAATCCAACTGCAATAACATCCCAACCTTGGTCACCTAACCATTTAATTGCAACAGATGTGTCTAATCCACCAGAATATGCTAATACGACTTTTTTCTTGCTCATCTCTCTATTCCCTCCAGTAAATAAATGAATATAAATACTATGAATATCATTTTTATACAATGTTACTCGTAGAAAAAGGAGGTCTCTTTCTCCCCCTAGTGATAATGTATAAATTTGAATTTACACTAATTAATATACAATACTTTATCAACATTCCTTTCATTTGGCAATAGATATTTCAAAAAAATATTTGATTTTCTTTGTTAGCATATGTACCTATTTTAATGTTGTTACAGTCCATTTATGGGATTTTTTTCTATCCTTCACCACTCAAAAATGTGGAAAATAAAGCGTGAACGGTTTTCATTTCACAAAAACTCTAGTAATATAGAGAGGAAGCAGGAGGTGTTGACATGCATTATGAGTTTTTATTGAATGAAAGACTTGGAATACCTTTACCCCATCTTTATAAAGAATGGGATGAATACAAAGTGGAAACACAATCAGAGATCTTACTTACTTGGGAAAAAATTCGTGGTAGAATTCCTGATCGTATTGAGGAAATCGAAGTTACAATTAATAGGAAGCAAGAACAGTTAAATAATGAAGCTAACTTTCAACGTTCATGTGAATTAAATGCTGAAATATCCGAACTTGCTTCTGTTATTAATGATTTATGGATATGGTATCGAGCAAACCAAAACATTAGTTCTGCAAAAGTCCACCAATAATCGTATATATATAATTTATTTGGGAGACTAACCATAAGTCTCCTTTTTTATTGTTTTTTTCTATCACGCTCAAGCAATTGTCGTTTTTGATAAAACTTTTGAGCTACCTCTGTTATTTTTCGAGAAAATGAGTAATTCACAGTTGCCCCTACCGCCATTCCAAAGAGAGGAATACCTTGAATAAGCTTTTTTCGTAACAACATAATGACACTTGCCTTCACAACTTGGCTTACCGGTTGTTGAATCCATGAAATATCAGTGATCTCTTCATTTCCCTCATAAAACAATTCATCTGTAGATCCATTCCCCATTTCAGCCCATAACTCATCCCATGCTCTTGCTTGCATCTCTTTTGGTAATGTAGCCATGTGAAATAATTTTAAAGCCGCAATCATTTCAAAAGGTTTTTTCACATTATACCCATATGACAAAGCAATAAGTTGGATCGCTCGCATATTAATGATAAGCATAGCTGGTACATCTAGACCTAATAAAATAATGCCGCCAAATCCAGAAACACCACCTTGTCCAAAAGAAACAAGACGTTGTTTGGCCATTTGCTGTTCAGCAATGTAATTCATTTGTTCAAGCGATAATGATTGGATATCTTCAATAGTTTCAATTGATGGATTAAATACTTTTGCTTGAGTTATAAGACGTTGATTTGCCTCTTCTTGATATTGAGAATGCTGAATCATCGCCTGTAAATGGAAAAGAAAGCTGTCAATCGTTGCTAACATTTTTTGTTGTCTTTTCGTTCCTAATTGATCCATTCCTGTTTTCAACCATTTTTGGTATGTATATTTAATATCACTTGTTTCATACTTAAAATACATCTCTTCCCACTCTTGAATTTCTAAAAATAATTTCTCTTCTCTTTCCGTTAACATAAAAGAATAGCCTCCATATTCTTTGGTTTACTTATATCTATTCCTTTCTTCACCGTTGTGTAAACTCCTGCATCAGATTCTTTTTGATATTAAAGATAGATAAGAAAAACAACTCAATGTTATCACCGAGTTGTTTTTTCTTCATTTATGTTAATCGCACCGTATCTCTAGCTATCATAACTTCTTCGTTTGTTGGAATGATTAGTACTTTGACAGGCGAATGTGGATAGTTAATAAAAGCTTCTTTCCCTCTCACTTTATTTAACTGCGGATCCCAATATACTCCCATGAATTCGAGTCCTTTTAACACTCTTTCACGAATAACATCACTATTTTCACCAATACCAGCTGTAAAAATAATCGCATCAATCCCATTCATTCTTGCAGCATATGAACCAACATATTTATGAATTCTTGATGTAAATACTTCTAATGCGAGCTCTGCTCGTTCGTTTCCTTTACTTGCTTCTTGCTCAATGTCTCGTAAATCACTGGAAAATCCTGATACTCCTAACATTCCACTATCTTTATTTAATATATCTAATACTTCTTGAGCTGTCTTCCCTGTTTTCTCCATAATATAAGGAATTAGTGCAGGGTCAATGTTTCCTGAGCGCGTACCCATTGTAACTCCGGCCAGTGGAGTGAATCCCATTGACGTATCTAATGATTTTCCACCATCAATCGCCGCTATACTTGCTCCATTTCCTAAATGGCAAGAGATTAATCGTAAATGTTCAATAGGACGGTCTAACATTTCAGCTGCTCGTAGAGACACGTATTTATGAGATGTCCCATGAAACCCGTATTTTCGAATCCCGAATTTTTTATAATACTCGTACGGCAAACTATAAAGAAAAGACTTTTCAGGCATCGATTGGTGAAATGCCGTGTCAAATACAGCAACAGCAGGAACATGGGGGAGTACTTCCTGAAACGCCTTAATGCCAACGATGTTAGCCGGATTATGCAATGGGGCCAACTCTGATACTTCTTCAATACCAGCTAACACTTCTTTTGTAATGAGGACCGAATCATTGAATTTTTCTCCGCCATGAACAACTCGGTGACCGATACCATCTATTTCATCTAATGAATCAATAATTTGCAGACCTGTTAACTTTTCCAATAATATTTTAACAGCAACAGAGTGATCGGGTATATGTAGTGTTTCCTTTTGTTTATCTCCTTCTACTTCAATTGTAAACACACTATCATCAAGGCCGATTCTTTCTACAATTCCTTTTGTTACTATTGTTTCTTCCGGCATCGTCAATAGCTGAAACTTCAAGGATGAACTCCCTGCATTAATTGCCATTATATTCGCCATACTTACAGCTCCTTTTTCTTTCCATCAATTCGTCCTTCTTATTTAAGCACTCTAAACAATGATTTTCAAGGTCTTTCACCATTTGTTCCTAAAGTTTATAAATTCAGACTTGTATGCGCTTTTCTTCATGTTTAATGTAACCGAATACAATGTATTTTATAAATTTAAATATAGTTAACGCGCAGATGCGCAGCCTTCGCTCTTTTAGAATTAGCTTTCAACGCTTCACTACTACACCAAAATTTCCCTTTCTTATATGCTAAAGAAAAACCATCCTTTATCAGAATGGTTTTGTTGTTTTCTATCTATACTTGAAGCTGTTCCTGAAACCATCGATCAATTTGGCGAATCATATCTGAAATCGCTTCTTTTTTCGAAAAGGAAGGCAGTTCTGCTAACAAAGCCTGCTTTGGTCCTTTTACATTTTCTCCTTTTTTCTGCAATAATAAGATACTCTTTTTAAACTGCGAATTCGTAAACATAGAGGCTGGTAACTGTAATAGCCCAAGAATATGACCGTTCTCCTTTAAATACTGATGTAACTGTTGTGCTTGTTCACTTTCAAATAAAAAATTAGGTACGATAAAAAATAAAAAACCACCTTGCTTCACGACGTTAAAAGAACGTTCAATCATTAAATGATGGATAAGTGATTTTCCTTGTTCCCCTTTTAATTGATAATCGACACTAATTTCATCTCGTGGATAAAAACCAACGGGCAAATCTGACGTGACGATATCAATCGGTGGAAGTGGATAAGGTCTAATACTATCTTCATGAAAAAGCTGGATTTCTGTTTGTTGCAAATTGGCACTTGTAAAGGCAAGCTGTACTAAAGTTTCATCGACTTCAAACCCATAAGTCTTTATTGTTGAAGGGGAATGATTCATGATGGCATTTACAAGATTAGCCGTACCCACTGCCGGATCGTATAAACTAAAAGACTTTTCATTTCCTTGTACTTTATTTACTAAGTAACTCATAAACAAAGCTACAGCATCAGGTGTAAGAGCATGATGAGCTTGTACTCCTTCTTTCATCCCTTTTAGAACAGCAAGCTGGTACGCCTTTCTTACCGTTTCTTTTGAGAGTGAATCTGGTTGTATTTGCGATACAACTTGTTGTAGCTGCTTTTTTATAGAGTCTGGCATGTCTTGCGGGATATCTTGTTCAAATAAAAAATCACCAGCAAGTGCAAGCCCTTCTAAATAAGTGATTTCTTTTTCTTCTTTTATAAGTTGAGCACTCATATCTAATGATTGAAATAATGTTTCTATATCTATCTTTTCTTGTGTCATCCGCTTTCTCCTCCCTATTTACTATAATTATTAAACAGTATAGCCATTTGTTCAATAATTGAATGCTGTTTATCCTATATCTCATTTTTGCGGTCAGAGTAGCCGTTATTTGTGAACATTATACAGGTTTCCGTTTTTTAGCGGCCACAGGAGCGCTTAATAACGTTAAAGCCACTCTATTCCTAGCGATAGATTATGATTAACTGCTCCTGTGGTCACCAACGTTCCAAAACGCTAGCCATGTTCACAGATAACGGTTTTCATGGCCGTTTACTTACGATAAACAACAAAATCGCTTGTCTCATATTACCTCTAATTCATTCTAACAATATACAAGCACAATGTTATCCACAGGTCGACTACTTTAGTTTCCTAAACAATGAAAAAACCTTTGATCAACAATATGACCAAAGGTTCCTCAATCATAAATTAGTTTGCAGCTTTAGCAGCTTCGATAGCAGCTTCATAGTTCGGATGGTCTGTTGCCTCTGCTACATACTCTACATAAGTTACTTTGTTATTTGAATCGATAACAAATACGGAGCGTGTTAATAAACGTAGTTCTTCAATCGCCACACCATAAGCTTTACCAAAAGACAAGTCACGGTGATCAGAAACCGTTTGTACATTTTCAATTCCTGCAGCTGCACACCAACGTTTTTGAGCAAATGGTAAATCAACGCTAACCGTTAACACTTTAACTCCTTCTAGAGATGCTGCTTCTTCGTTAAATTTACGTGTTTGTTGGTCACAAACTCCTGTATCAATTGATGGAACAACACTAATCAAACGAACTTGTCCATTTGAATCCCCAAGAGTCACAGGTGATAAATCATTAGCTAATACTGTGAAATCAGGTGCTGTGTCACCTACTTTTACTTCATTACCTAACAGTGTAATCGGATTTCCTTTAAACGTAACTGATGCCATTTTATTTCCTCCTTTAATTTCTTACATATGTATAGTGTTATCATATTGGTTTTTGCTGTTATTTTCAACCAATATGTTTTAGAACAAGGAAGAATAGTTCAAAGGCAATAAGAAAAACGCGGGAGCGTCTTTTCTTTCAAGCGAAGTGCGGAGCCCTGCCCGCTTTTGACAGTGAACCCCAAGTGCTCTTCTTGGGGTGAAACGTGCAGGTGCGTAGCCTTCGCTCTTCTAAGACTAAGCTTTCAAAGCTTCACTGCTATACGAAAATTTTTATTTCTTTTAAGAAAAAAAAACTCGTACGATGAGCTTACACTCAAAGACGAGCTTTTCTTTGTGACTCTATACCGTCTTCTCTTATAGAGGAGGGTGGATATTATCGTCGGATGTGGAACCTTGGTTATTCATTGACGTAGATGTCATCATTGATTGTCCACTTGAATCGTTGTTACCAACCATCTGTTGAATTTTATCAACAACTTGTGGAGCAAAGTCTAATAATTTTTCATATAAATGCGTATTGCTATCTAAATGTACCATTTTCACTCCAGAAGTACTTACAATGAGGAAAGCAATTGGCGTAATAGAAACACCACCACCACTACCTCCACCAAATGGATGTTCTGGGTCAGTTGTTTGTGTTGTTCCTACTTTATTATCAACAACAAATTCACTTCCCCCAGCTGCGAACCCAAAGCCAACTTTAGAAATAGGCATGATAACACTACCGTCTGGAGTTTCTACAGGATCACCAACAATTGTGTTAACATCCACCATTTCCTTTAAATTTTCCATTGCTGTTTTCATAAGTCCTTGAATTGGATGTTCTGCCATTATAAAATCCTCCTTTTAACCACTAACTTTTTCATCAACTTTTTTGAAAAGGACCGGTCTCCTTTTCCAGTGTCGTACGATCAAAAGTCCTGCGATTATAGCATACCCTACTCGAAATGAAAGCATACATGAAATATCTGTTCGAGTTGTCGTTGTTTGAAAATGCGGGGTTACTGTTACGTTTGGATTAACCATAAGTCGCATGTAATTTGAGATAGCACCAACGACACTTCCTTTTACACTCCAAGCCATACCTGTCAAAAAACCAGTTACTGATGCATCATGCGCGCCAATATGACTATGCCATGTGAATTGACTAATTTTAATATGCCTCAAAAACTTCCTAACAATACGGTGTAATCCAACAATATGTTCAAGGAAGTCTTTAAACTGCTGGAACTTATTCCATATTTCTTCAGCCGTTATTTTAAGTTTTTCTTCCGTATCTACATTTCCTATATGTTGTTCTTCCTCTACAATTAATGATGCAGAATCTTTATCAATTTTAATAAGTGGCATTTTCATTGTATAGGAAAATATTTTCCAAGCTCGCACCCGAACGGTTAGTTCATCATCATGTCCATGGTGAGAATATAGGATATGTATTCGGAGTTTTGTTATGATTAGGATTAAAAAAATGAGCAATAAAATCAAAAGAGTACCATACAGCCAATTCATATAGACCACCTACCGTTCTGTTTTAACATTGATCCAGTATTAGCTAAAACATAGAAAAATAAACCTGTTTGCAAAAAGCAAACAGGTTTATTTTATCTTTTTTCTAAAATGACCACTGTATCAGCGAAATGGTCATGTACTCCTTGTTTTTTAGGGGAGAACGCCACAAACAAATATAAAAATTGTAATATAAAAAACGCTTGGTGAATATATCTTCCAATTATCTCACGAAAAATAACAGTCTGCCAAGTCAATGGCTCATTATGTTCACTCATGACTTTTACACCTAGAATCATTTTTCCAATCGTTTGTTGAAAAAATTTAGTCATCAATGTGAAATAAACAAATGAAACAACTGTTGTCATCATTCCTAATACAGTAAAAATCCAAATTTTTTCATGGATAAGTCCTGTAAGGCGGAGAAGTGGATAAACCAATATTCCATTTAAACTAAAGACAACGATCCCATCGATAAAAAAGGCCCAAAATCGTAGCCAAAATCCCGCATACACTGGCTTTTCTTCATTTGATAGTGCCGCTTCTTCAAGTGTTGGAAATGATTGATCATTTGTCGTTTCCATTACGATCACCTCTAGTTTCTATACAAATACTTCAATGTTGGTGAGTTACTTTGGTTTAACAGTTCTTTAATTCCTAATAAATCATGATCCGTTTGAAACATTTTCTGAGCGCTTAATGCAAAAAACTGATTTAGCCCAAAGGACGGTTCATAACGAACAACATCGATATTCCCTTTGCCAATATGGTCCATTAAAAGTTGTATTGCCTCATCTTTTGATCCTAGCTCATCAACTAAATCTAATTGAACACCTTGATTCCCACTATAAATGCGGCCGTCGGCTAGTTTTCTTACTTCACTCTCAGCCATGTTTCGACCTTCTGCAATGACACGAACAAATTCGTTATACGATTCATCAAGCATCTCTTGTAAAATTTCGTGTTCCGCCTCAGTCATTTCACGGAGAGGAGACATAATATCTTTGAATTCACCACTTTTAATTACATTTGCTTCAATTCCCAATTGCTCAGCCAGACCCGCAATATTGACCGATTCTAAAATAACACCTAAAGATCCTGTTATCGTAGATGGATGAGCAATAATCTTATCAGCAGGGGCCGCTATGTAATACCCTCCTGACGCTGCCATACTTCCCATTGAGACAAATATAGGCTTTTCTGTTTCCTCTTGAATTTTTGTAATTCTGTCGTGAATTTCTGCACTCTCGACAACACCACCACCAGGGGTATCCACTCGTAATAAAATCCCGTCAATAGAAGGATCTTCCCCTGCTTGTTCTAACATTGATAAAAATTGACGGTGATGATACGTTCCTGTTGAAAATAAAGGAACCGCATCTCCGGTATCTTGAATAACACCGTTCACGTCTAACACAACAATTTTCCCTCTACCATTTCCTCTTTCAACCACATGCTCTAACCACTCATTCTCTGCTGCTTCAAACATCTCTGTAAAGTTTGAAGATAAGGCATAAGAAAAGAAGTTAAAAACCGTTGAGATAAAAAAGATTCCTACCGCAATTGATATTGCAATCCAACGTTTCCCACTCATAGTGACATTCCTCCTTACAAAGTTAAATTTTAACATAATCGCAATCACTTGAAAACGTAAAAGGGACAAACTTATGGTAAGCTTAATATAGATTCTGGTAACAGAATGGACTGTTCAAAAAAGAGACATGATAATGATTAAAAGGATTAATAGGAGGTAAGTTGAATTGCCAACACGCAAAAATTTATTTTTCTTCGCCAAAAACACACCAGAGTATAATGAAAAAATAAAGGAATTTCAATCGATTGCTGAAAAAAGTGGTTTTACGATTGTCGAAGATGTTAACGAAGCAAACATCATTGCAAGCCTAGGCGGCGATAATGCATTTTTACAAGCACTTCGCAAAACGAATTTTAAAGAAGATTGTGTCTATATTGGAGTCAGTACGGATAAACCTGGCTTTTACACCGATTTTACAATGAACGACATGACGACGATGATAGAAGCTATAAAAAATGAAGAAGTAGAAGTCCGTCGTTATCCGACAATTGAAGTAACGATTGATGATGATAGTCCATTTTATTGCATTAATGAATGTTCGATTCGGTCTAATGTTATCAAAACATTTGTCATTGACGTATACATAGACGACTTACAATTTGAAACATTCCGTGGAGATGGCATGATTATTTCAACACCTACCGGGAGTACAGCGTACAATAAATCAGTGAATGGTGCTGTTGTCGACCCACTACTACCATCTATGCAAGTGAGTGAAATAGCTTCATTAAACAATAATGACTTTAGAACATTAGGAACGTCATTTCTATTAAGTTCAGAACGGACACTTTTATTAAAAGTTGTCCAAGACGGAAATGACCATCCGATTATCGGATTAGATAACGAAGCATTAAGCATTAGACATTCACAGGAAATCAATATCCGATTATCTGGAAAATATATTAAAGTTCTAAAATTAAAAAATAATTCTTTTTGGCAAAAGGTTCAACGAAAATTTTTATAAAAAGCTTGTCGACTCCCTAACTGAGGGGGCGACAAGCTTTTTTTCTTTACCGTTACATTACAAGATTCCATCGTTTCTTTCTAGAGCATACATGCCTAATCCCTTTGCAGGGACCGACTAACCTTCATACATAATCTCGTTATCAACGACTGTTTTCACTACCTTTGCATCAAGCAATTCATCGTCATGCAGTGTAAACAAGTCTCGGTCAAACATGGTAAAATCAGCCACATATCCCGGAAGAAGTTTCCCCATTGTATTTTCTTTCCCAATTGCGTAGGCGCTGCCACCTGTAAATAAAGATATCGCCTCAAACAAAGTCAGTTTCTCATTTGTATTATATCCATCATGATGATCACCTGGCTTCTTACGGGTTACAGCAGCATGAATTCCTAATAATGGGTCCACAGGTTCAATTGGCGCATCTGACCCTCCGGCACAAGCTAACCCTTCATCTAATAATGTTTTCCATGCAAATGAAAGCGGTAATCGTTCCTCACCAAGACGCTCCTCGACCCATGGGAAATCTGAAGCGACAAACCGTGGCTGAATATCAATAATAACAGGGAGTTTCTTAAGTCTTTCAAGCAAATCTTTTCTTCCAACTTGTAAATGAATGATACGATCACGCAATCCATTTTCTACAAGAGGATATGTTTCAATCGCACAAACCGCCATTTCTAATGATAAATCCCCTATCGTATGAATCGCTACTGCCATTTGGTGTTCCCGAGCTGTTTTCACAAGCTGATTTAATTGCTCTTGTGTATGAATCGCCACTCCCGATGTTTCTGGCGCATCATTATATGGCTTACTTAACAATGCCGTTCTTCCCCCAAGAGCACCATCGGCAAAGATTTTCATCGCTCCTGTTTCAATAAAGGGCGAAAGTTGCGTTCGGCATAATTCTTGCTTACACATGTCTAGAGCTACTTCATGGTGAACAAGTAGATGGGCGCGGAACTTCGTCTTCTTTCCATCGATGACAGATTGAAATGTATTCAAAACACGCTCATAGCTACCATAGTAATTTAAATCTTCCGTATGCCCACCAACTAAGCCCCGTTGTAACATATCATCAACAGAGCTTCGCAAAGCTTGTCGTAAATATTCATCACTTACTTTAGGTACAACCGCCTTTACTAACTCCTGCGCTTCATCTAGCAAGTAACCTGTTGGTTCACCCATATCATCTTTCACGATAATCCCTCCAGGAGGGTCAGGGGTTTCGCTTGTTATATTTGCTAAGGATAACGCTTGACTATTAACTAATACAGCATGCCGACAAACCCTTGTTAACATCATTGGTTTGTTTGGTGAAATTTCATCTAACTCTGTGCGATGAAAAATTTTTCGGTCAGAAAAATTGTTTTCATTCCACCCTTCCCCAATAATCCATTCGTCAGATTGAGAGTGACTCACTTTTTGTTGTAATTGTTCTTTCATTTCAAGTGAACTCATAACAGAAGATAAATCAAGACGAATGATTTTTTCACCATGCCCAATCATATGTAAATGACTATCGACAAAGCCAGGGAATACAGTAGCTCCTTTTACATCGATACTCTCCGTAATTTCATTTTTATATTGCTGCTCTAGTTCACTTTGTTCACCAATCGCTTCAATAATCCCATTTTTCACAAAAACAGCAGTAATTGCTTCTCCTAGTTTTGCCATCGTATAAAAATTCCCATTGTACCATAATGTGCCCACGCTAAATTCCCTCTTTCTCTATCAACTTTCCTTTATCGTGACAAAAGTTTTTTTATTTTGCAACTGTTTTATTCTTTTGTTATTCTTGCGGACATACGTTCCGTTAAACAAGAAAAAATGGACTGGTTTTATTGTTACTTTGCTCAAATAGCGGAACGTAAGTCCGTTAAGATTTAAAATAGCTTAATTTCCTAAATATCAGAATACATGTCCGTTAAGGAGCGAGGCACATAAAAAAGAAAGGATAATGGAATAAACCATTACCCTTTCAGCCATTATATTTAATGTTCATTATTGTTGTTGAAAACCACCCATTTGTTGTTCAGCCATTTGGACTAAACGTTTAGTGATTTCTCCACCTACAGAACCGTTTGCACGAGATGTTGCATCAGCTCCAAGTTGAACACCAAACTCTTGAGCGATTTCATATTTCATTTGGTCTAAAGCTTGTTGTACTCCAGGTACTAATAGTTGGTTTGAGTTGCTGTTGTTGTTTGCCATGTCTCTCACCTCCTTTGTTACCTATAGACTGTGTCGATAGGACAAGTTTCATGCAAAAAAAAGAATGGTAATTGTTTCTTCTTACCTATAACCCTTGTCCTATAAGGGCATAAAGAGGAAAGAATAAGCTTTCCATACTTCACTGCTATACCAAAATTTTTTACTCAAGCAACCCAAAAGGAAATTACGCCTTTTGGGTCTGGGCTCCGCTCGCTGCGCGTTGAACCGAAAAACGCGGTTCAACTTAATACCTTGCAGCGGCTCCCGCCCTGAAAAACAAGCAACCCAAAAGGAAATTACCCCTTTTGGGTCTGGGCTCCGCTCGCTGCGCGTTGAACCGAAAAACGCGGTTCAACTTAATACCTTGCAGCGGCTCCCGCCCTGAAAAACAAGTAACCCAAAAGGAAATTGCCCCTTTTGGGTTACTTGTTTAAAATAATTCTTCGATTTCTTTGTTTTCTTGTTGGGGTTGGGCTGTGACTTTTATCATTTCTGTATTGGCTACAGCTTCTGTTATATAGGATTGGTAATCAAAGTTTGCTTCGAATTTTTGGGCTTGTTCTCGTTTTGGTCTTGTTTTTGATTGTGGAGGGAGAAAAATTGTACAGCAATCTTCAAATGGCAAAATTGATGTTTCGTATGTGCCTATTTTTTGAGCGATGCTAATAACTTCAAGTTTATCCATTGTGACTAACGGACGGATAACTGGTAATGTTGTTACTTCGTTAATCGTGTTCATACTATGCAATGTTTGACTTGCTACTTGTCCTAAACTTTCTCCTGTCGCGATTGCCAAAGCATTTTGCTCATTAGCAATTTGCTCTGTTATTCTTAGCATCATTCTTCTCATAATTGTCATTGCATAATTACTTGGAACTTTTTCATGGATGGCTTTTTGTAAATCCGTAAACGGAACGAGATGTAAATGAATCGTTCCCCCATACTTTGTTAATATTTTTGTTAAATCTTTTACTTTTTGCTTTGCTCGCTCATTCGTAAATGGTGGACTATGAAAATGGACGGCATGAAGTTTTACGCCACGCTTCATTGCTAAATAAGCGGCTACAGGACTGTCAATCCCACCAGACAGCATAAGAGCCACTTTCCCTCCCGTTCCAACCGGAAGGCCGCCTGGTCCTTCAATCGCACCACAAGTAATATAAGTAGCCGTTTCTCTTACTTCCACTTTTACTTCCACTTCCGGATGATGCACATCTACCGTTATGTTTGAAGTGTTTTTTAGTAAATAACCCCCAACTAAATGGTTTAGCTTTTGTGAATCGACAGGGAAATTTTTAAAAGGGCGTCTTGCTGTTACTTTAAATGTTGAAACGGATCCCCTATCGTGTAATGCCCGCAGTGCCCCTTCTTGAATCGCTTCAAGTGTATTTTCCACTTTAACCGCTAAGCTGAAAGATTGAATGCCAAACACATGCTGAAGTCGGTCAACAATGGGCTCTACTTGCTCTCCATGTAATTCGATAATCATTCGACCAAACGTACGTTCAATTTTCAGCATCGGAAATGGTTTTAATACTTGCTTAATATTATCTCGTAAAACTTTTTCAAAATGGGTTCGGTTTTTTCCTTTTAACGATAACTCACCATACCGAATTAATATATGATCATAATTCATAACATCTACCTCATCACTTCTAATAATTCAGGAATTAATTTTTCTAATTCTGTTAAAAAAACATTCACTTCTTCCTCTGTGTTTTCAAAAGAGAAGCTAACGCGTATACCACTTTCTGCAATTTCTTGACTTAACCCCATTTCTAATAGGATACGACTTGGACTCGCCAATTTTGAAGAACATGCTGATTTTGTTGATACATAAATCTGCTTTTCCGATAAGGATTGGATCAATACTTCAGGTTTGATACCTGGTACAGAGAAATTCACAATATGAGGTGCACTCTTTTCTTCACTATTATTAATATGGACACCTTTAATCGCCATTAGTCTTTGCACAACGATATCTTTTAGCTTAATAAGAGATGAGATTCCTTCAACCTTCTTTTCCATTGATAATCGCAATGCTTTTGCTAATGCAGCGGCTCCAGCAATATTTTCTGTTCCAGCCCGAAATTTCCCTTCTTGGACACCTCCAGAAAATAGAGGGGATAAAGCAACGCCTTTGCGAACATATAAAACACCCGTTCCATTTGGGGCATGAAATTTATGACCAGAAACTGTGAGTAAATCAACTCCCGCTTCTTTTATCGAAAGCGGTACTTTCGTTATACCTTGAACATGGTCAACGTGAAAAAACACTTTTGGGTATTGTTTGAGTACTGCTCCAATTGCTTCGATTGGTTGAATTGCCCCTGTTTCATTATTAACATGAATAAGTGAGACAAGAATCGTGTCTTGGCGAATCGCTGCTTTTACTTGTTCAGGAGAAACCATCCCATTTTTATTGACTGGAAGATACGTAATGTCATATCCAATCTTTTCTAACGATTGGAATGTCTCATACACAGACGCATGTTCAATTGTCGAAGTAATAATATGTTTCCCTCGATTTAAATGTTCAAGCGCAATTCCTTTAATGGCCAAATTATTCCCTTCTGTCCCTCCAGAAGTAAAGATAATTTCTTTGGACTCGACTTGAAATAAAGAAGCCACAACTTCTCTTGATTTCGTTAAAATTTGTTCCGCTTCTAATCCTAACCGATGCAGGGAGGAAGGATTGCCAAAATATTTTTCGGAAACTTTGCTATATGTGTCAAGTGCTTCACTATATGGTTTTGTCGTCGCACTATTATCAAAGTAAATCATAACTTTCCCCTTCTCCTTTTACAGTACCACATTTACCTACATCATGTAATGTTAGCATAAATTACGAAAGGCAACAAAGAAATATTCCCACAAAAAAGCTAAAAAATGACATAGAGTCACCTTTTAGCTTTGAATTAATACTTTTTCTTCTTTGTCTAGAAAGTGTTGCACTTTTTCCATTACATTTGGTTCAAAACGCATAATTGCTTCCTTTGCGATTTCAATCGCCTCTTCATAATAATAACTCCGAAATGCATCTTCCGCTTCGATTAACTGTGCCTTGAGGACCTCAGATTTACTTCTATACCGGTTTCCATACTGAATGAGACGTTCAGCAAGATAAGCATTATTGATTGTTTCTTTCACCATTTCATTCAAATGTGAAATTTGCTCGGTAACTTCTGCTACTTTAACATTTACAACATGCATTTCAATCGGGATTTCTTCTACTTTCAATAAAGCAGCATACAAGTTTTTTTCAGAAGTTTGGAGTTCTTCAAGCAATTGAAGGGGTAAGCCTGGGACATTGCTTTTTTGAATCAGTCTTTTTCCTTCTAATATTTTCTGCTTTAGTTCTCTAAGTGCTTGTTTTGCTTTTAATTCATCTTTTCTAAGTGTAGTTAAATGAAGTTGACTTTCATCAATACTTTCATTTAGTTGTATTAGTTTTTGTTCTGTTTCTTTTAGTTGTAGTAAAAGCACAGAAAACGGCTTTAGTAACAAGGACTCCTCAACCGTTTGTATGTTCGTGACTACATTTCCTAAGCGCTCAGACAGTTCTTCATGTGTTTTTGCTTCTGCTGCTTCGATTCGATAACTTTGTTTTACAACAGCTAGTTCTTCATCATGAACGGCTAGTTTTTCTTTTGTTTCCAAAACCAATTGACTAACGCTAGTCAACTTTGTTTCCACTTGTTGTTTCGCTTGTACTTCCGCTTCCATTTTTTCATAAATACTTTCCACTGACTTATTAATTTCTTCTACTTCGTTTGGTATTTCTTCTACTTGTAACTGTTGAATTTTCAATAGTTGTTCCTGACATTTTACTGTCATTTCTTCAATTTGAGCTTCGAATCCAAATTCCTCTAATGGATAACCCGATTGTTCCATCTCTATAATTCCATTTCTTAATTCTTCTAAATCAGTTGGAATCGTTTGAGTTAGTTCCTCTAAATATTTTGGAATGTCAACTAACATCTTGTGAACAAATTCTAATTCTACTTTTGTATCTTGTAAAATTTGTCTTGCATTAATGTAATTGCCTTGTTTAGTAGCTTCATCAAATGCCTCTAATGATTGTTCCAACTTATCTACTCGTTCTTGAAGAATGTCTGTCGCTTGTCCAAACGAGCTACGATGGATCGAAAAATAACGTTTCACATCAATAAATTGTTCTTTCGTCTCTGTGATCTCACTTCGATTTTGCTCTTCACTCGTAATTAACAATTGTATATCTTTCATCATCAATTCTAATTGAGTTTCAATATCTGTTAAATCTTGACGAAGTTGTTGTAAAATGAACTTCGCTTTTTTAAAACGATACTTGTTTGCATGCTCTTCAGCATCGAACAAGCCTTCTTCAATATCAGGAAGGACATTGCCTACAACATGGTCCCAATCATTGCGCCATTGCTCAAACTTTTCCTCTGTTTCCCCTGACATAATTAAACCTTTAACTTTGGAAATTTCCTCTGTAACTGGTTTATTTAATATTTTTATTTTCCACGCTTCAATGCGGTCTACTTCTGCATATATTTTTCTCCTTGAAAGTGCACCATACACAACAAATATAATGATGACAGCAATAACACTATATATAATATACGAATAATTCATTTGAGGTCTCTCCCCTTCTAGCATCCGTGCTCAGGTTTCAATATGTATGTTCATCGGTTTTTCCGATGTAGTTTTTTGTCGAATAAACCCTAGAATACTACTAACCCTTTAAAAATTTGACCTATTTTGTTACTATAATACCACGTAATCATGATTTATGAATCACTTTTTTTACAAAACATGTCGATATTTATGATAGAGGTGTTTTTTTCATGCATATTTATGATGGTCACATTCATTCTCCATTTTGTCCACACGGATCAAAAGACCCCTTTGAAGAGTACATCGAAGCAGCAATCGCTTTAAACTTAAGAGGGATTACATTTACAGAACACGCACCATTACCAGATTCATTTGTCGATCCGACACCATTACAAGATAGCGCGATGGCAAAAGCCGATTTACCGTTGTATATTACACAATTGCAAACATTAAAAGAAAAGTACAAAGGAGAAATCCATATAAACATCGGACTAGAAGTAGATTACATCGAAGGGTTTGAAAAGGAAACTGCCCATCTTCTTAATAAGTATGGACCATTTCTTGATGATTGCATTTTATCTGTCCACTTTTTAAAGACAAATGACAAATACCATTGTGTAGATTATAGCCCTGAGGCGTTTTCTACGATTATTTCAGAAGTAGGAAACGTGGATAAAGTGTATGAACTTTATTTCAATACGGTTTTAGCATCAGTTCATGCTGACCTTGGAATTTACAAACCTAATCGTATTGGACATCTCTCACTTGTTCATAAGTTCCAAAAAAAATTCCAACCGACAACCTCTCATCGAAAACAAATGTTAATCGTTTTAGATGCCATCAAACAAGCAACTATGTCACTTGACATCAATAGCGCAGGATTAGGTAAACCTTTATGCCAAGAACAATACCCACCTCACGATATTGTAGAGGAAGCAATAAAACGCCAAATTCCCCTTGTTTATGGCTCTGATGCACACCAAGCAAAAGCATTGGCACAAGCGCCAATGCTCTGTTATCCTTTCGAATCTTTAGCTTGACGCTGTCGAATCTTTAGCTTGACGCTAAAGATTCTTCTTTTGTTTGTCGTTCGCATAAGTATTGGTCAATCCATGTTGTTAAATATTCAATATAATGTAAAATAAAATATTCCTCATGTGGGATTAAATGATGGACTTCTCGAATATATTGAGGATGTAAAAAAGGCAATGTCACCATTCCTCGTATTTGGATAATAATAAAATCAATTGGCTGTTTTTTAAATTCTAGTCGGTCCATCCCTTTTTTTAAAATTTCATAATAAACATGTTTTTCTTTCATAAGATACGTACTCATCACTTCTCTAACTAACATTGTATCTAATGTAATTTCACGATGAACAAATCGAGCAATATCATGTTTACTTTGTTGATAATACAAGGCTTGTCGTAATGTTTCAATGAGAAGATCACGAGCACTTCCGTTCGTATTTTCATGTTCAATTGCTTTTAAATAATTTTCAAAAAAGGATGTCATTAAATACTCCAGTAACCCTTTTTTTCCACCAAAATAATAGGAGACAAGTGCGGGATTCACATCGGCACGTTCACAAATATTACGAATGGAAGTGCCACTATATCCTTGGACATTAAATAGTGATATCGCCGCTTCAATAACTTTTTGTTTCGTGCCATCTTTATCAGATTTCATGGAAATCCCCCCTTTAATATTAACCGGTATTCGTATTTCTTCTCTCAACTTAAAAACTACTTCTTTGCGAAAGTAGGTTTTCCTTTACAAACTGTTCGACAAACGAATAAAATATTTCTACAGGTTTTGCAGCTATTGTTAAAATAAATAAAGCAAAAAAGGAGAATGTTGATGTTTAACGTCGAATTATATAAAGGTCCAATCGAAGAGCAATACACACTTGTAACAAAACAACTTAAATCGTTAATTGAAGATGAACATGACCAAATTGCAAATTTAGCAAATGCTTCTGCTTTACTACACCATTTCCTAAAAGACATAAATTGGGTTGGGTTTTATTTATACAAAGAAGGAGAGTTAGTCCTCGGTCCATTTAACGGACTTCCCGCTTGTGTACGAATTCCTTTGAATCGTGGGGTTTGTGGTACAGCAGCAGCAAAACGAGAAACACTTCGAGTGGCAGATGTACATGAGTTTCCTGGTCACATTGCTTGCGATGCGGCTTCGAATTCGGAAATTGTCATTCCATTACTGAAAGATAACGAGTTAATTGGCGTATTAGATATTGATAGCCCCATAAAAAATCGTTTTTCAGAGGTAGATGAAAAATACTTAGAAGCTTTTGTTCAAGAGCTTTGCACCCATTTGTAACATATGAAAAAAAGGTGCTCATAGTATGAATACACCTTTTTAACTTGTCATCTACGAAAAGATAAAGTTGGATTCCATCCCACTTTATCTTTTTATTTTCTTATGACAACTTTATTTTTCCCGTTCATTTTCGCTTCATATAACGCTTCATCAGCAAGCTTAACTAATGAATTTAAAGAAGGTTCGCCTTCTTGTTTCCAATAAGATATCCCACATGAGACTGTAACCCTTGGACTTGTTTCACGACTAACAGCTTGTACAATACGTTCTCCCGCCATTTCAGCTGCATCTGGTTGAACATTTGGCAAGTAGACCGCGAGCTCCTCACCACCCCAGCGAGCTGCTATATCATCTTCTCTTATATTCTTTTTCATTACATTGGCTACTTGTATAATAATATCATCGCCAACTTGATGACCAAAGGTGTCATTAATCCGTTTAAAATTATCGATATCTAGTAACACAAAGCAGCCATTTGCATCTCGATTCATAGATTCTTGAACTTTTTCATCTAGATAACTTCTAGAATATAATTTCGTTAAATAATCAGTTACAACTAATTTTTCTAATTCTTCACGTAGCATCGAATTCGTAAAAGCTAAAGTAGAATGATGGATTAAAGATTGAAGCAACTTAAAGTTTTCAAACGTAAAATGGTAAGGTTTACGATGTAGTACAAGCACCATACCTTTTAGTTCACCACTTTGAATCATTGGTACGGCAAGCATTGACCGAAACATACTAAGAGAATATTGGTCATCCGCCTCCATATCACCTATAAATAATGCATCCTTTTCGCGCTTCACTTTTTCACTAATTCGCATCATCTCTGCTTGAGAACTCTCATCGAAATAATAAGAAGTACTTCCTTCTAATACGGCAAGTTCTCCATTTGGATGGAACATAATAAACCCAACTTCTTCTGCTAAAAATGATGACAATATTTGGTTTGTCATAAAATTGATAGTCTCTGTTAAGCGCAAATTTGAATTCAATTGATGAGACGTTTGATTTATTAATTGCAAATCATTAATTAAATTGCGCGACTGTTGATAAAGCTCCGCATTTTCTAGCGCATTTCCGCCAACATCTGCAAGCATTTCAACAAAATCCACTTCATGATACGGAAGAATAAACGACGCATTTGTCGTAATTTCCATAACTCCATATACCCCTTGCTTTCCTCTAAGCGGAGCATAAACGACACCATTGTTATCATCAATTTGAATTTTACCTGTTAAAAATGCATTTTCAACCATACCTGAAGATATTCCTACTCCATACTGGATTTGCTTGACAGGTAAGTTTTGTTTTACTTCCCATTCTCGTGATAACAACAATGTTACATCAAAATTAGGATACATTTCTCCAAGAGCATATATAATTTCTTCTAATATTTCGCTGACATCCATAGAAGAATGAAATTTTTTCGTTACACTCAAAAGCAATTGGCGACGTTTTTGTTCTATTTCTTTTATTTCATTTAGCCATGCATGATGAAGTAATACTGCTACATCATGTATAAAGGCAATAAAATTAGTAATATGCTCTTGCGGTGGTGAATGGTCATGAAAACATAACAAAATAAGTCCATAAAGCTCACCTTGATGATGTAAAGGAATACACACAAAAGAAGCAAATTGATGTTCGGCTTCAAACACATCTTCATGACGATATGTTTTTTCAGTTACGATCTGATATTGTTCTATTTTCTCTTTTTTAATAACATACGTGTGATCTGTTGAACGATATTCTTTTGTTGATGAAAAGATAGGGACAAATAGTTTATCATTTTCTAGTTGATAAAAGAGAAGCTCCCATTTTTGATCACCAAATAAACCTTCTGCCGCTTGTTTTATTGATTGTTGTAGTCTAGAAAACTCCATTGTAAAATTCGCTCGTTGTAATAATGAAACAACATGTTTATATTGTTGAATTTCTTTACTCTCTTCGTGATTATGGCTTATTTCTTTGGCAGCTAGCTGAACAGATTGTTTAATCCCAGTCAATAATAAACGTAATTCTCTTTCCGTTACCTTGCATTTATTTGCTAAAACCCCCACATAGAGGTTTTCCCTAGCTATAGAAACTGATACAACTGTTACAATATCCTCTTTATCATAATAAATCGGATGTTGTTTCTCTATGACTGTCGGTAACATTATTGATAATTGATGATGAGTCGCAGCTTGATGGAAACCTATTTCTTTTTTTGATAGGATTTTCCCCTCTTCATTGCATACAAATATCAAAATCGGAGTATTCAACTCTTCTCTTATACCCGATTCTTCTTGCAGGGCAACATGAAGCAACTTTGAAAAATCTATTTTATTTTCAGTTATTATACGGTCCTTCATGTTATCCACCACCATGTATAACCTCATCTTCGTTTTATATGTATACTCGAATTAATTACTCGAACGTTACTTTACTACATGTACGTACAAATAAGATTGTTTTAACTTTGGGAATACTTGCCTCATAATTATACTTGAATCCCATTCGATTTACTACAATGAACTTTAAACAATCTGACAAGGTATTCTCTTGACATTCTAGACTTAAAATTATATAATTGCCTTTGTGTAAAAAGACAGCCACTGCAAAGCTTGGTTTTGTTCTCTTTTTCATTTTGTTCCTCATTTTTCATCATAAATCTGAGGTGTATCGCGTAACTTCCTGCTGTCGAAGCGAAGGTACAAGAATGCAAAATGACTTTATCAAGAGATTGCATTACGGTTGTTATTTTGCTCAAAACAAAATAACAAAGGAGGAGTCATTCATGGCTCGATATACTGGTCCATCATGGAAATTATCACGTCGCTTAGGAATTTCTTTAAGCGGAACAGGAAAAGAATTAGAAAAGCGTCCATACGCTCCAGGACAACATGGTCCTAACCAACGTAAAAAAATCTCTGAGTACGGTACTCAATTACAAGAAAAGCAAAAGCTTCGTCATATGTTCGGAGTAAACGAGCGTCAATTCCGTCGTATCTTTAATGATGCTGGAAAAATGCCAGGGATTCATGGGGAAAACTTCATGATTCTATTAGAATCTCGTCTTGATAACCTTGTTTACCGTTTAGGTTTAGCTCGCACTCGTCGTGCTGCTCGTCAGTTAGTAAACCATGGACATATTACAGTTGATGGAGGACGTGTAGATATTCCGTCTTACCGCGTAAAACCAGGACAAACAATTTCTGTTCGTGAGAAGTCAAGAAACCTTGATATCGTTAAAGAAGCAGTTGAATCAAACGATTTCGTACCAGGTTATCTTACTTTTAACGCAGATTCTCTTGAAGGAACATACACTCGTTTCCCAGAGCGTTCTGAGTTACCAGCTGAAATTACTGAAGCATTAATCGTCGAGTTCTACTCACGTTAATCTAAAGAAAAACCTCTTTGCTCAATGCAAAGAGGTTTTTTTAAAAGATAAAAAAATTTGGGTGTAGCAGTGAAGCTTTGTAAGCTTATTCTTAAAAGAAAAGACGCTCCCGCGGTTTTCTTACCATTTAATTAAAAAGTACTTTTTCTTTCCGCGTCGGATAATTGTAAATTGGTTGTCGATTTTATCTTCTGCTGACACGACTTTTTCTAAGTCTGTACAACGGTCCCCATTTATATAGACGGCACCATTTTGAATATCTTCACGCCCCTGGCGCTTCGATGGAGAAATTTTCGCTGCGATTAATAAATCTAACAAAGAGATTTCCTCATCACCACATTCGTACGATGGTACATCTTTAAATCCTTGTTGTATCTCCTCAGCAGATAAAGAAGAAATCGCTCCACTAAACAACGCTTCTGAAATCCGAATCGCTTGGTGTAACGCTTCCTCTCCATGAACAATTTTTGTTACCTCCTCTGCTAGCTTTTTATGGGCTACACGTTTTTCAGGTGCAGTTTCCATTTCTTTCTCTAGTTCTTCAATTTCTTCTTTCGATAAGAAAGTAAAGTATTTAATAAATTTAATGACATCACGGTCATCCGTATTAATTAAAAACTGATAAAACTCATAAGGTGTTGTTTTTGCTGCATCTAACCAAATGGCACCACCTTCTGTTTTTCCAAACTTTGTTCCGTCACTTTTAGTGACAAGTGGAATAGTAAAACCGAATGCTTTCGCTTTTTCATCTTCTGTTGCTCTTCTAATCAATTCTAATCCAGCCGTGATGTTTCCCCATTGGTCACTTCCCCCAATTTGAAGGCGACAATTTTCTTTTTCATATAATGTTAAGAAATCATAAGACTGTAAAATCATATAACTAAATTCCGTAAAGGAAATACCTGATTGAATTCTAGATTCAACAGAGTCTTTTGCAAGCATGTAGTTTAGTCCGAAATGTTTTCCAACATCTCGTAAAAATGGAATCACACTTAGAGAGCCGATCCATTCAAAATTATTTACCGTTTTCGCCGCATTTTCTCCTTCAAAGTCAAGAAACTGCTCGAGCTGTCCTTTAATGCGATCGCTCCATTGTTGAACAATATCGGTTGTATTCAATGTTCTTTCTGCTTTTTTTCCACTTGGATCTCCGATTAAACCTGTTGCCCCACCTACTAAAGCAAGTGGTTTATGGCCTGCCATCTGGAACCTGCGCAATGTTAAAATTGTTAGAAGATGACCGATGTGAAGACTATCTCCTGTTGGGTCAAAACCACAATATAATGTAATATTTCCTTTTTCTAATTGCTCAGTTAAGCCTTGTTCATCTGTTACTTGATTTACTAATCCACGATATTGTAAATCTTCCAATAATGTCATAAGTTTCTTTCCTCCTAAATATATTTGTGTACAAATAAAAAAACGCCATTCAAATAGGGACGAGATTTACACTCGCGGTACCACCCTAATTGAAGACGTTTATCTTCCACTCATACTGATAACGGTTATCCCGCCTTTGATCACCAAAGGAAGCTCCAGGTTGTATTTCACACTACATATTTGTACTAGTTCTCACCACCACTAGCTCTCTTAAAAACAAACGATGTAGGCTACTAATTCCCTTCAACACTTTTTCATTTATTATTTGTAATGATATTTTAATCATAAATTTATATTTCTGTCAATCAAAGTAAAGGCCTCCAAAAACCGTATCAGAATCCGTCAGAATATGCTATAATATGTCTGAACTTTCAGGGAGGTATTTTATGAAAGAATTTATTAAAAACGTTAATGAAAAGCTAAAGAACTGGGTTAACGTGTTACGAGAAAAGCACATACTTAGGGGAATTGGCGTCACATATCAGGTAACATGGAATTTATTGTTGATTTTTATCATTTTTGGTGTACTATCGATGTTTTTTGTCGGTGGTGTAGGCGCTGGGTATTTTGCCTCTCTTGTTAAAGATGAACCACTTCGTACGTATGAAGACATGAAAAAAGATATTTATAATTACGAAGAGGTCAGTGAAGTGTACTTTGCAAATGATGTTATCGTTGGCGAATTACCAACAGAATTAGAACGCCGTGAGATTTCGATTGAGGACGTCTCAGAGCATTTAATTCACGCGATTGTTGCGACTGAGGATGAATATTTTTATGAGCATGAAGGAATCGTTCCAAAAGCAATCATGCGTGCAACATTTCAAGAATTTGCAAATTCATCTGTTCAAACAGGGGGAAGTACTCTAACACAGCAGCTCGTCAAAAATCAAATCTTAACGAGTGAAGTATCGTTTGACCGGAAAGCAACAGAAATTTTGCTTGCGATGCGGTTAGAACAATTTTTTGAAAAAGATGAAATATTAGAAGCTTACTTAAATGTCGTTCCTTTTGGACGAAATGCAAATGGAAGAAATATTGCTGGTGTTCAAGCTGCAGCTCAAGGGATATTTGGCATCGATGCAAAAGATTTAAATGTCCCGCAAGCCGCTTATATTGCCGGTCTTCCACAAAGTCCATTTGGCTATACTCCTTTTACAAGTACAGGAGAAGTAAAAGACGATCTTGATGCGGGTATGAACCGCATGAAAACCGTTTTGCGCCGCATGCATGAAGGTGGCTATATTACTGAGAACGAATATGAAACAGCGTTAAATTACGATATTCGTGCTAATCTAGCAAAACGAACTCCAACGATTTTAGACGAATACCCATTTATCCAAGAAGAAGCAGAAAAGCGTGCCCAAGATATTTTAATGGATATGATGATAGAAGAAGCTGGAATTGATTTAGATGAACTTGATCATGAGGAAAGATTAGAAGTTCAAAACAGGTATAGAGAAATTGCCAAACGTGATTTACGACGAAAAGGCTATCGTATTCATACTACGATAAATAAAGAAATATACGATTCGATGCAAGAAGCAATTAAAGATGAGCGTTTCTTCGGTCCAAATAAAGACGGTGAACAAGAAGAAATCGGCTCTATGTTAATTGAAAATAATACGGGAAAGATTTTAGGGTTTGTTGGTGGACGTGACTTCGAAAAAAGTAGTTATAACCATGCCACACAAGCAAAACGGTCAAATGGTTCAACGATGAAACCAATTCTCGCGTATGGACCAGCAATGGATGTTGGTGCCGTTCAACCAGGTCATATTATTCCGGATGTTCCTACAAACTATAAATCTGATGGTAAACCCGTAAACAATGTCAATTTCCGTCATCGTGGGTTAATTACTGTTCGAGAAGCTTTACAAACTTCACAGAATACAACGGCTATACGGAGCTTTTGGAGAACTCCTCACGACAAAGCGCGTGAATCCTTACTTAAAATGGGTTTCACACTAAATCCGGGTGAACCATATGAAGCAGCAAACCTAGGGGCAATGGAAAATAACCCAACTGTTGAAGTGAACACAAATGCTTATGCGACTTTTGCTAACGGTGGACAATACGTGAAATCGTATATGATTGAACGGATTGAAACAAAAGATGGTGAAGTTATTTTTGAACATGAATCAGAAGCTGTTGAAGTGTTTTCACCACAAACCGCCTATTTAATGATTGATATGATGCGTGATGTGTTACGTGGTGGTACGGCAAGTTATTTACCTGGACGATTGAAATTTAATGCAGACTGGGCTGGTAAAACAGGAACATCTAACTGGCATCATGATATTTGGTTTGTAGGCACAAATCCAAATGTAACATTAAGTGTTTGGATTGGGTATGATACACCAAAACCTGTAGAAACTCGTCAAGTTGCAGGTTTATCTTACAGCCAACGAACACAACAAATGTGGGCAAATATTGCAAATGCTGCCTATGATGCAAGTCCAGAAACAATGGCACCTTCTGAGCGATTTGAGTCACCTGGTGGAATTGTCCGTGTTGAAATTTGCGGGATTTCTGGGATGCTACCATCAAAACTATGTCGTGATGCAGGTCTTGTGAAGAGCGATTTATTTAACGCCAAATTCGTTCCGACAAAAGTCGATGACAGTTTACAAGAAGCTAAATACGTGTTGTTAAACAATGAACCATATCTTGCGTTAGACTCCACTCCGTCCGAATTTACGTATGATGGTGTCATGATTAAAGAAGATTATTTTAAAGACATTAATATTAAGGAATACATTCCTGAAAATTGGGATAATATCGTTCCTGATCGAAATGCCGAAGAAAACGGTAAAGTTCCAGGTGAAGTAGGCGGTGTTGCGATTCGCGGTGACACATTAACGTGGAGTGAACATGGCGAGCGTGATATTGTTGGTTATCGTATTTATCGTGCGGCAAACGGAACAGATAATTTCCAGCATGTTGCCAATGTAAAAGGAAGAAATACAACATCACATAAAGTCGGTGGTGGAAAATACGCATATTATGTCATTGCTGTTGATGTCGCCGGACAAGAATCAACGTCAATGAACATCGTGACACAGGATGGTTGGTCTGCAGAACCTGATGAGCCAACCGAAGATGAAAAGCCGAAAAAGGATGACAAGAAAGATAAAGAAAAAGAAGACAAACCAAAACCTGAGCCTAAGCCAAAGCCTGACCCGAAACCTGAGCCAAAACCTGAGCCGAATCCTGGTAACCCAGGCCGTGACGATGATGACGACGATACTGAAGATTCATAATGTAGGGTATTCTGAAGCTCCCCTGTTAGGGGAGCTTTTTTGTTCGGACATCCGTTCCGCCATTCGTTCTAAAAGTGGTTGTTTTTGAATTCTTCCGGACATCAGTTCCATTACATTGCGAAAGAGACACCAAAATCAACGTGTTTTTCAAAAATAACGGAACCAATGTCCATAAACACAGGAAACAGGAGAAAAAGTAATATTAGCGGAACATTTGTCCGTAACAACTTTCACTTCTACACTTGCCACATTCTTTAACTAAAGGCGGAGAAAATAAGCAAACCAAATGCACGTTAATCCGTGCTATTGGTTTGCTTATTTTTTAAGAAATCTTTTAATAAAAAAAGAGTGGTCCATTCCACCGCACTTGGTGAAAGCCACTCTTTTTTATTCAACCTTAATCTTCCATTGTTGATAAATCTCCTGTTGGTAAGTCAAGTTCCCATGCTTTTAAGACACGACGCATGATTTTTCCACTTCTTGTTTTCGGAAGTTTTTCACGGAATTCAATTTCTCTTGGTGCGGAATGAGCAGCTAAGCCTTTTTTCACAAACAATTGAATTTCTTCAATTAATTCTTCACTTGGTTCATGGCCTTCACGAAGCGCAATAAACGCTTTTATAATTTCACCACGAACTGGATCAGGCTTACCGATAACACCAGCTTCAGCGACAGCTGGATGTTCGATTAATTTACTTTCCACTTCAAATGGACCTACTCGTTCACCAGATGTCATAATTACATCATCGATACGACCTTGGAACCAAAAATATCCTTCTTCATCCATATAAGCCGAGTCACCAGACACATACCAACCATCTATTTCAAAATAACTATTGTACTTTTCTTCGTTATTCCAAATTGTTCGCATCATGGAAGGCCAGCCTTTTTTAATGGCCAGATTCCCCATCCGATTAGGTGGAAGCTCGTTTCCTTTATCGTCAATAATTGCTGCTTTCACTCCTGGTAACGGTTTTCCCATTGAGCCCGGTTTAATTTCCATACACGGATAATTACAAATTGTTTGAGCTCCTGTTTCCGTCATCCACCACGTATCATGGATTCGTAATGAGAACACTTTCATTCCCCAACGGACAACCTCTGGATTTAACGGCTCACCAACGCTTAAAATATGACGGAGCGTTGATAAGTCATATTGTTTAATTAATTCATCTCCGGCACTCATTAACATCCGGAACGCAGTAGGTGCACTATACCAAACTGTAATTTTATATTTTTCAATTGTCGAATACCAATCTTGAGGACTGAACCTTCCTCCACGCACAACATTTGTGGCCCCAGCTAACCATGGACCAAAAATACCATATGATGTACCTGTTACCCAACCTGGATCAGCTGTGCACCAATATACATCACTTTCTTGGAGATCTAAAACCCATTTTGCGGTTTGATAATGTTGAATCATCGCATTATGAACATGTAAAACCCCTTTTGGTTTTCCAGTTGATCCTGACGTATAGTGGAGAATTAATCCATCTTCACGGTTCACCCAAGTAATAGTTAATTCAGGACTTGCTTGCTGAACCTGCTTTCCAAAATCAATATAAGTTTCATCTTCCGTTACATCATCACCTAAAATTAATACTTTTTCAAGATTAGGCAAGTCATCCACAGGAACACGCTCTAATAATTGTGGTGTTGTGACAAGAACTTTCGCTTCACTATCTTCTAACCGGTCTCTAACTGCACCTTCCATAAATGCTTCAAACAAAGGTCCGACAATCGCACCTAACTTGATGGCTCCTAAAATGGCAAAATACAACTCCGGTGAGCGTGGCATAAAGATAAATACACGGTCCCCTTTGTTCACACCAACATTTTTGAGTACATTCCCAGCTCGGTTAGACATTTCTTTCATTTGAGTAAACGTATATTGTTCATCACGATTTGCATCACTATAATATAATGCAATTTTACTTTTACTTTCCGACTCAGCATGACGGTCGATCGCTTCATAAGCAAGGTTCACATTTCCTGTTTGCCCCCAAGAAAACTCTTTTTCAACCTCTGACCAATCAAACGATTTACATGCCTCTTCATAGCTTTTTAAATTATAATTCCCATCTAACGGTGGAAGCGCTTGCAATTTCATTACACATCTTCCTCTCTACTATGTATTCGTCTCGAATTATATTATAATATATTTGCAATTTTTCATCAATTCTTAAAGTTTCCCTTTCAAAATGAAATTGATCCATTTAACTTAACGCATTTTAACTATTTTGTGTCATTTCCATTTTTAAACTATCTCTTTTATTGTTACACTGTATAATAAAAGTACGAAAACTTTTCATTCAAACAGCAGTGTTTCGCTCGTTTATTATAGAAGGTGGTTATGTTGGTGAACCATATTAAAACATATTTTAAAAGGGAAATACCTTTTGAGGATCGTTACCTAATCCTTGAAGGTCCAATTTCAAAAGAAGACTTGATTCAACTTGATTTTCATTCAGGTTTAGTTGCTTTTCGGCCGCCTGCCAAACAAAAAGACGCATTAATTGGCATTGCGGATCTCCCAGAAGGAAGAATAAATATTGCTCGGGACGGCAATACGATTATCGGTTATGTTACGTTTGTTTATCCAGATCCAATGGAACGTTGGTCAGAAGGACAAATGAAAAACTTAATTGAATTAGGCGCCATAGAAGTGGCACCTGAATATCGTGGAGTGAAAGTAGGAAAAAACTTACTTGAGCTTTCTGTCCTTGATGATGCAATGGAAGATTATATTATTATTACAACGGAATATTATTGGCATTGGGATTTAAAAGGTAGTGGACTTTCCGTTTGGGAATACCGTAAAGTCATGGAAAAAATGATGAACGCTGGTGGACTCGAATGGTATGCTACAGATGACCCTGAAATTTGCTCGCACCCTGCCAATTGTTTAATGGCGAGAATCGGAAAAAGAGTTGATCAAACCTCTATTCAACAATTCGACCAATTGCGATTTAAAAACCGCTTTATGTATTAAGGAGGCCCATTATGATTATTGAAGATATTATGATAAAAGATGTGCACACTCTACAAGAAACAGCTACGATTGAAGAGGCCATTCAAACGCTAGCTAAATTTAAAATTCGTCATGTTCCAATCATAAATGAGGAAAGAGAAGTTGTAGGAATTATTTCTGATCGTGATATCCGTGATGTAAGTCCTTCGATTTTCCATTCGGATGAACATAAAGAAGATTTTCAGCTTCCTATCCGAGAAATAATGAAACGCAACGTCTTAACGGCGCATCCGCTAGACTTTGTAGAAGAAATATCCTCTGTATTTTTTCAAAATCAAATTGGTTGCCTCCCTATTGTTGAAGAAGATCGTTTAGTAGGGATTATAACAGAGTCGCTTGTCCTCCATACGATTGTTAAATTAATGGGGGCACACCAGCCTAGCTCTCAAATTGAAGTTAAAGTTGAAAATATTACCGGTATGTTAGCTGAAATTGCAGCCATTTTCAAACGAAAGAATGTGAACATTACAAGTGTATTAGTGTACCCTTCAAAAGATAAACGCTATAAAATTTTAGTTTTCCGAGTTCAAACAATGGATCCTCGTCCAATCATTGCTGAAATTGAAAACGAAGGCTATCAAGTGTTATGGCCTAATTTTCCGGGAGCAACCTTATGAAACTGGATTCAGCCTTTATTTACTCTAAAGAACAATTAAAATACCAGTTTCATAAAGACCACCCCTTTAATCATTTACGCTTAACACTCACCTACGATTTGCTCGAAAAAATGAAAGCGATTACCGACTCTGATATCGTTGCTCCGAGGATGGCAACAGATGAAGAAATTGCGCTTATTCATGATGAAGCTTTTATTGATGCCGTGAAATTAGCTGGTGAAGGGAAACTAAGCATTGGGGTTGCTAATAATTATGGGTTAGGCACTGAAGATACACCGATGTTCGCTCATATGCATGAAGCCGCTGCGCTTCTAGTTGGCGGGACTTTAACCGCTGTAGATTTAGTGATGGAAAACAAAGCTAACCACGCTATTAATTTAGGTGGTGGCCTCCACCATGGCTTCCGTGGAAAGGCATCAGGCTTTTGTATTTACAATGATAGTTCTATTGCCATTGAATATATGAGAAAGAATTATAATGCCCGCGTCTTGTATGTTGATACCGATGCACATCATGGCGATGGAGTACAGTGGGCTTTTTATGATGATAATGATATATGTACACTGTCGATTCATGAAACAGGTCGTTACTTATTCCCTGGTACAGGGCATGTTAATGAAAAAGGACATGGACAAGGATATGGTTACTCGATTAATATCCCGCTAGATGCTTTTACTGAAGATGAATCTTTTCTAGAAGCTTATGAAACATCATTACGAGAAGTCGTTGAATTTTTCAAACCTGATGTTATTTTGACGCAAAATGGAGCAGATAGTCATCATTATGACCCACTAACACATTTATCTGCCTCCATAAACATTTATAAAGAAATTCCTCGTCTCGCACATCAACTTGCACATGAATATTGTAATGGTAAATGGATTGCTGTCGGAGGAGGCGGTTACGATATATGGAGAGTCGTGCCAAGAGCATGGTCTTATATTTGGTTAGAAATGACAAATCAAATCGATTTAGCAACTGGTGACTTACCTGAGGAATGGATAAATATGTGGAAAGCTGAGGCGAGTCAACCATTACTATCGACTTGGGCTGACCCTAACCCCCTATACCCTGCTATACCTCGAAAAGCAGAAATAACAGAAAAAAATAAAAAAACAGTGGCAAAGGCACTATCCCATATTCGCTTGGAAATGGAACGAACATCAAAAAACAATAAATGATTTAAGACTTTGATGAATACAAAAATGGTAGGTGTCGAGACCGACTCAGTTCGGCTAACGGACATTCGTTCCGCTATTTTAAGAAATTAACCCATTTACCGGTTGCTTACGGACACTCATTCCGTTACTTTCATAAAATTGAAGGTTTTTGTCACTAGATTCTTTAACTAACGGAACACATGTCCGAACCTAAAGATAAAAGCCACGTTTTATAATAAATAGCGGAACACATGTCCGTAACGCTATCCCATAAGAAAGCCACTAATATAGTGGTTTTCACTTATTCCGCTTTCTTAGACAATATATGTTTTATCATGTTATATGATTGCTCTGATGCTAGTATTGTGAATTCTTCAAAGCTCATTTGTGCTTCTCCGTTTGCTTTATCTGAAATCGAACGAATAATAATAAAGGGAACATCATTTACCGTTGCCACTTGAGCAACTGCCGCCCCTTCCATCTCTACACAAACAGCATTAAATTGCTGATAAATTTCGTTTACTTTTCTTTCGTCTGCTATGAACTGGTCTCCACTCGCAATCCGTCCTTGTACCACTTTACGATTCATAATCTTTGACGCCTCACTTGCCAGAGCAATAAGATGCGAGGCTGCTTCAAAATCACTTGAACGATGAAACATCGGTATTTCGCCTTTTTTAAACCCTAGTGGACTTGCATCTATATCATGTTGAATTGCACTAGTGGAGATAACAATATCACCAATTTGTAAAGATGGATCCAGTGCCCCTGCGACTCCTGTAAATAAAATTTCCTGAACAGAAAATTTATCAATTAAGAGTTGCGTTGTAATACTAGCGTTCACTTTTCCCACACCTGATTTACAAACAACCACATGCTTCCCTAATAAACGACCTTCATAAAAAGTAATAAAGGCAAACACTTCTTCTTTCTCAATCGACATCTCTTCTTTTAAAAGTGCAATTTCTTCATCCATTGCGCCAATAATTCCAATCGTCATCGTTATCTTCCCTCCTAAATGGAAAACCCTAGAAGAGAATCTTCTAGAGTTTCATCCTATTTTCTATTACGAAGTGATTAAGCTCCCGCGTTCATCGTTTCTTCAGCTTCTTCTGCTTTCTTTTTGCTTTGCGGGATAAACGCGCTTAATTTTTCTTCAAGGATTTTCGGGTTTTGTCCTGATTGAACACCGATAACACCCTCAACGACAATTTGCTTAATAAACACTTCTTGGTCAGTTTTATTTTCTAGTTTTGCTGCCATTGGTAAAAATACAAGATTCGCTAATACTGTTCCATATAATGTTGTTAATAACGCTATCGCCATACTAGGTCCTAGAGTAGAAGGGTCATTTAAGTTTTGTAGCATAATGACAAGTCCGATTAATGTTCCAATCATTCCCCAAGCAGGAGCATATTCTCCCATTTTTAAAACGATTGCTCGTCCTTTTCGATGTCTTTCTTCCATAGCAAGAACTTCAGCCATCATAATGTCTTTAATTACATCAGGTTCAATTCCATCAACTGCTAACAATACTCCTTTTTTAATAAACGGGTCATCTACTTCTTCAACACCAGCTTCAAGTGCAAGCAACCCTTCTCGACGAGCTCGTCCTGAAAGCTCGACAAATGTATTTATCAAATCACCAATATCTTGTGGATTTTGATTAAAAGCTTCTTTAAATACACGCGGAAGTGTTTTTACATCGGCCCATGAAAAGTTAATTAATGTCGCAGCAACGGTTCCACCAAATACAATAAGAATCGATGCTACTTGGATAAAATAAATGACCCCTGAAATACCAGAGTTAGATAATACAGCTAACATTAATACAATAAAACCTAATACTATTCCTACTAAAGTCAGACTATCGAACTTTTTCATTTCTCTCTCCCTACCTTGTATTCGCTATACGTTACGCATTAGATGTCGAATTGCGAAGCTCAATACGGTGTGGTAGTACGACAATATGGTCACTAACTTCCTCTTTGTTCATATATTTTGTTAATAAACGCATAGAAACAGCACCAATATCATACATCGGCTGAACGACAGTAGATAATGTCGGCCTCACCATCGTCGCCAAACGCGTATTATCGAATCCAATCACTTCAAAATCATTAGGAACATGGAAACCTTTATCTTGTGCTCCATGAATGATTCCTAATGCCATCTCATCTGTTGCTGCAAAGATAGCGGTTGGTTTATTTTCCATTTCAATAAAGCTTTCCATCGCTTCAATTCCAGAATCATACGTGTAATCACCAATTTTGACAAAATTTTCATCAAATGGTAATCCTGCTGATTCAATGGCTTCACGATAGCCAGCAAATTTCTGGTATCCGTTTACTGGGTCTTCTAACGAACCAGACAACATTCCAATTTTCGTATGTCCTTTATTAATCAAATGTGTCACCGCATCATAAACCGCTCGTTTATAATCGATAACAACAGATGGAACATCCTGATCCTTATCCAATGTTGCAGCTAATACAACAGGGACAGGTGAGCGTTTGAGTTGCTCTGCTAGCTCTTCTCGAATTTGCGCTCCCATAAAGATAATTCCGTCTACTTGCTTTTCCAACAATGTATTTAATAAATGAATTTCTTTTTCTTTGTTTTGGTCAGAGTTACAAAGAATAATATTATATTTATACATTGTGGCAATATCCTCGATACCACGAGCTAGTTCAGCAAAAAAGATGCTTGATATGTCTGGAATGATGACACCAACAGTTGTTGTTTTTTTACTGGCTAGTCCTCTTGCAACTGCATTTGGTCGATAACCTAAACGCTCAATCGCATCAACGACCTTTTTTCTTGTGGCTGGCTTTACATTCGGATTTCCATTCACTACACGTGACACAGTTGCCATGGAAACTCCTGCTTCTCTCGCTACATCATAAATTGTTGTATTCAAGATGATCCTCCTCTATCTTATAAAATACATGACTTTAGTTAGAAAATGATTGTACAGTTATCATACGATACATTTTCAAGGAGGGCAATCTCTTACGTTACTTATATCGACAGTTTTCATAATTATTTTCATACTTTGTTAAAAACTTATTTGGAAATGTTGTTGAAACTTGTTAAAATTTGCCCTTCCTTGACGTAAGAAAAACGCGGAGCGTCTTTTCGTTTCAAGCGAAGTGGGGAGCCCTGCCCGCTTTTAACAGTGAACCCCAAGTGCTTTTCTTGGGGTGAAACGCGCAGGTTCGCAGCCTTCGCTCTTCTAGAATAAGCTTTCAAAGCTTCATTGCTATACCAAAATTTTTATCTTATCTTTTAAAAAAAGCCTAAAGCTGAGTGTTCAACTTTAGGCTTTCCATATTTAGCTTTTATAATTTATACAATCCTGACTCACGTAATTGCGATATAAACTCATTGAATTCATTAATATTCATTTGTTGCGCTGAATCTGATAAAGCAACAGCTGGGTCTGGGTGGACTTCTGCCATAACAACATCAGCACCGATGGCCAACGCAGCTTTTGCAGTAGGAAGTAATAAATCTTTACGTCCTGTTGAGTGTGTTACATCCACCATTACCGGTAAATGTGTTTCTTTCTTTAAAATCGGAACAGCTGAAATATCAAGTGTATTTCTCGTTGCTTTTTCATATGTTCGAATTCCACGCTCACATAGCATAATATTTGAATTGCCTTTTGAAATAATATATTCTGCTGCATTGATGAATTCCTCAATCGTCGCTGATAATCCTCGTTTTAATAAGACAGGCTTATCGACTGAACCAGCCACTTTTAATAATTCGAAATTATGCATGTTTCTTGCCCCAATTTGAATAACATCGACATAATCTAACGCTAATTCAATATCTTCAGGTTTTACAATTTCACTAATGACAGCCATATCATACTCTTTTGCGACTTGCTTTAATATTTTTAAGCCTTCTAGCCCAAGCCCCTGGAAGTCATATGGGGATGTTCTTGGTTTAAATGCGCCTCCACGTAGTAGTCTTACCCCTTGTTCTTTCATCGCTTTTGCAACAGCAGCGACTTGTTCATAGCTTTCAACTGCACATGGCCCCATAACTAGACGTTGGACTCCATCCCCAACAGTTTCTCCTTTTAAGTCAACAACCGTATCCTCAGCTTGATTTTTACGAGAAACGAGTAATACTTTTTTATTATCATCTTCTTGTAATTTCAAGCTAGCTTTGAAAATTTGTTTAAATAAATGTTGAATGGCAGGGGTTTCGAATGGTCCTTTATTGTGTTTTGCAATTAAATCTAACATATCTCTTTCACGGACTGGGTCAAAGCGATTAACACCTTGTTTGCCCTTCACTTTACCAATTTCTTGTACAATACTCGCTCGCTCATTAATTAACTCTAATAACTGTAAATTAACCTCGTCTAATTTCGTTCGTAACGCTTCTAACTCATTACTCATGTTCTCCACTCTCCTCTTTTTTTCTTTATTTGAGTTTTGCAAAAATTTCTCAAAATAAAATTTTTATGATACATTCTAGTGATTAGGGATTATTATAAACGATAAAAGCTTGAATGTCACGACTTTTTTCTTTATTGCCTAAACGCTTTTAAGCGCTAAAGTGTTTTGCTACATAAAGACTATGATTCCGAACATTTTTATATTACAATTTTATTATATTTATTAATTTTTGCAAAGAAGGTGTTATAGATGAAAGACAATGTGACAACACCAATTTTTTCATTAGATATAGGAACTCGTTCGATTGTTGGTTTACTGTTGCAACAATCTGACAATGATATGTATGAAATTTTAGATATTGAAATCCTTGAACACAACGAACGTTCTATGCTTGATGGACAAATTCATAATGTATTATCGGTTGCCGAAACGATCATTAAAATTAAAGATAAATTAGAAGCAAGACATGGTAAATTAAAAAAAGTTTGTGTTGCTGCTGCTGGACGGTCTTTAAAAACAAAAAGAGCAAAAGTAGACTTGTCTCTTTCAGGACAAGTCTTAGTCAACCGGGATGATATTCTTCATCTTGAATTGAGTGCTGTTCAACAAGCTCAATTTGAACTTGCCCAAGAGTTTGATGAGCAAAAAAGTTTTAACTATTTTTGTGTCGGCTATTCAGTATTAGATTACCGGCTAGATGGAGAACGAATTGGAAGTTTAGTTGACCAAACAGGAACAACAGCTACTGTCGAAGTAATTGCTACGTTTCTTCCTAAAGTTGTCGTTGAATCATTAATTGCTGCTCTTAGTCGCGCTAACTTAGAACTTGAAGCTCTTACGCTTGAACCAATCGCTGCGATTAATGTGCTCATTCCCCCGTCAATGCGTAGATTAAATGTTGCATTAGTTGACATTGGAGCGGGAACATCAGACATTGCAATTACAGATGAGGGAACAATTGTTGCCTATGGAATGGTTCCTGTAGCTGGAGATGAAGTAACCGAAGCTTTAAGTGATCATTATTTGCTCGACTTTCCTGATGCTGAAGTCGTAAAACGTCAGTTATCAGAACAAGATGTCGTAACAATCACCGATATTTTAGGATTTGAAACCGAATATAAAAAAGAAGATATGGTCACGGCTATTGAATCTACCATTAATGAATTAGCTACTGCCATTACAACAGAAATTATCGAACTAAATCAAAAACCTCCTAAGGCCGTTATGCTTGTTGGTGGAGGAAGCATGACTCCAAACCTAGGGAAATTACTTGCTGAGAAATTACAATTACCTGAAAATCGAGTTGCGATTCGAGGCATTGATGCGATTAAGACGCTTAAACCAACGGATAAGGTGGAAGCTGGACCAGAGCTTGTCACCCCGATTGGTATTGCTATCGCTTCCAAAGAAAGTCCAATCGAGTATATTAGTATTACTGTTAATGATATGCCTGTTCGTCTTTTTGACATTAAACAGCTTACAGTTGGGGACGGCTTACTCGCTGCAGGAATTGAACTATCCAAATTATATGGCAAACCTGGTCTTGCTCTTATGTTAAAAGTGAACGGTAGACTGATTTCTATTCCTGGAGAACATGGTACTCCACCGTTGTTAACGAAAAACGGTGAACACGTAACATTGCAATCTCCACTTTGTGCCAATGATTCTATTTTCGTGGAAAAAGGACAAAATGGAGCCGATGCAACAGCTACGATTTTAGACTTAATTGATAGTCCAACAATGACGATTTATGTAAACAAAAAACAAATTGATGTACCAGCACTTGTTTATATTAATAACAAACTTGCTTCCCTTGAGACGGTTGTAGCTGAAAGAGATGATATTGTAGTCAAATTTCCAGAGACAATCGAAGATGTTTTTAATTTGGTCATGCCAGAAGAACGTAAAGAAAATTTTTCAGACTTTACTGTAACTGTGAATCATGAAAGTGTTCTTTTACCATCTCAGCAAAACATTTTATTAAAAAATGATAAAAAAGCGGATTTAACAACGTCAATCGAACCTGGGGACTCGATTATAAATGAAAAACAAAATGAATCGATTCCGACAATGCAAGATGTGTTTGAGGCTTTATCGGTTCAACCTAATTCTTCAATATCTGTTTTTTTTAATGATTCTTTAGTTACTATTACAAAACCTAAATACCAATTAAAACGAAATGAAGTCATATTACGTGAGATGGACCCGATATACAATCACGATGAGCTTCATTTGGAAACTTTAGAAGATGAACCGTTTATCTTTCAAGATGTATTCCGCCATGTTGATTTTACAATCGATGTGAATTTAAATAAACGTTTAATTATATTGAAAAACGGAAAAGAATCCACCTTTATTGAACCGATTACAACGGGTGATAAGCTCGAAGTCAAACTAGTTTCAACTATATAAGAAAACGCCAGAGCGTCTTTTCTTTCAAGCGTAGTGCGGCTCCTTCGCTCTTCTAGAAAAAGCTTTCAAAGCTCCACTGCTAGACCAAAATTTTTATATTTTCTTATCTTATAATAAAAAAAGCGAACACTCTATTTGGAGTGTTCGCTTTCTTTTTATGCATTCCATTGTTGTTCAAGTACTGATAATGTAATTTTCCAATGAGATTGGTTCCATACAATCTCATTTCCTTTAAACAATAGCGCCTGTGGTGATTCATGTTTAACACCATATTGCTCTGCCACTGCATTCGATAATGGCCGAGCCTCTTGCACATTTAAATAATACAATGGTAATGTGTCATTAGCCGTTGCAAAAGCATTAAATTCTTCAAATGCAGCTTCACTAATCGGACAAGTTGTACTGTTTTTAAATAATATAAACTTTTCATGTTCTTTTTTCACTTGGTCAAACTCTTCTTGGCTAGATATTTTAACAATACTCATCGAAATCTCCTTTATTTGTCTTGTAGCACTTTATCTCTTTTTTCAGTTTCTTCTTTTATCGTATTTTGAATACTTTCCACTTCATTTTGTACAGTTTGTGCTACTTCCTCTTTACTGTCAGTTACTTCAGAAACGAGATCATCTTTATACCCGACAGCTTGTTTTCTTACTTTTTTAATATCGTCAGTCACTTGACCTTTTACTTCTTTTACCTTGTCATATACTTGATTTGACTGCTCGGAAATTACTTTTGCTACATTATTAGACTTTTCTTTTGCAAGAGACGCATATTCATTTCCTTTTTGATAAGCGGTTGACGTTAGTTCTGATGTTTTTTCTTTTGCATATTGTGCTTGCTCTGTAATATCCTGACGCAATTCTTTCCCTGATTTAGGAGCAAGTAATAAAGCTGCAGATGCTCCAACAATTCCTCCAATTAATGAACCAATTAAAAAGTCTTTCGTATTCATATCTCCCATTATTCTTTCTCCTCCTTCATAGAATATGTAACTTCTGTTTCTACTTTTCCTTTTCTTGCCTTCCATTTACTATATAAATCAATGGCAACATTGCCCCATTGCACAACTTGAGCGATATTATCAGACTGTTTTTCTGTTTGTTGTACAACCGTATTTGAAACCCGACGTAAAGATTGGTTCACTTGTTGTACTGATTCACCTACATCACGTACAGAATCAAAAACGAAATGTAATGCTTCTGATTTTGCTTGAATATCATCAGCTAATTCGTTTGTTCTATGTAAGAGCTGTTCTGTTTCTTTTGTTATACCTTGAAGCTGTTGTTCTAAACTGGCCATCGTTGTTGCTGTATGTTCAAGTGTTTTTGTCGCCGCTTTTAATGTTCTTGCAATATAAATGACTAATACAACAAAAGCAATTGCAATAATTGCGACACTTATTTCAATTAGATACACTGACTGTCCACCTCCTCTATACTGCTATGTACCCATATTCTATCCTTTTTAAACAAGGAAGCTTGTATTTCCATTCTAGATAACATTTCAAACTCCTGCAACAACTTCTATGTATACGACTATTATAATGTCATGAAATAGTATAGAATAAAAAGGAAATGTTGTGAGGAGGTAACAACTATGAGAGATCCAAGAATTGAAACGTTAGCTCGTAATTTAATTCAATACTCAGTAAAACTTCAAAAAGGTGAGAAAGTGTTAATTGAAAATTTCGGACTAGAGCGTGAACTCGTAACAGCTTTAGTGAAAGAAGCTCATCAAGTTGGTGGGATTCCATTCGTGTCCATTAAAGACCACCAAGTAGATCGAGCATTACTGCTAGAGGCATCGGAAGAGCAATTGAAAAAAACAGCCGAGTTTGAAGCTACGGTCATGAAAGAAATGGATGCATATATCGGTCTTCGAGCAGGAAATAATATTTCGGAATTAAGTGATGTTCCAGGCGATAAAATGGCGTTACATAGCAAAACCGTTGGAACGATTGTTCACCGTGAAATTCGTGTACCAAAAACAAAATGGTGTGTGTTACGTTACCCTACATCATCCATGGCTCAATTAGCAGATATGAGTACAGAAGCATTTGAGGACTTTTACTTCAATGTTTGTAATTTAGACTACGGAAAAATGGACAAAGCGATGGATTCTCTTGTTGCGTTAATGAATAAAACCGACAAAGTCCGGATCGTTGCGCCAAACACAGACCTTACTTTTTCCATTAAAGATATCCCTGCAATTAAATGTGCAGGTGAATATAATATTCCTGATGGCGAAGTATACACTGCCCCGATTAAAGATTCAGTAAATGGAACAATAACGTATAATACTCAGTCCCCATACCAGGGATTTGTTTACGAGAATATTTCATTTACGTTTAAAGATGGAAAAATTGTGGATGCCACAGCAAATGATACAGACCGTATTAATCATATTTTAGATACAGACGAAGGTGCTAGATATATCGGAGAGTTTGCTATCGGTGTAAATCCATTTATTCTTCATCCAATGAAAGATACTTTATTTGATGAAAAAATAGATGGTAGTATTCATTTCACACCTGGTCAAACATATGATAATGCTTCAAACGGCAACAATTCTGCCATCCATTGGGACATCGTTTTAATCCAAAGAGAAGAATACGGTGGCGGCGAACTTTATTTTGACGATGTCTTAATTCGAAAAGACGGTCGCTTTGTTATTGATGAACTGCAATGTTTAAACCCTGAAAACTTAAAGTAAAGAAAAACATGAGAGCGTTTTTTCTTTCAAGTATAGAATAAGCTTTTAAAACTTCATTGCTATACCATAATTTTTATGCTTTTTATATGTGAAGAAAGGGGTCGTGCATTTTCGCACAACCCCTTTCTTTTTTTATTGTTTTCTTCTTCAGTTTATTAAACATACTTTTCCATAAACCAATAATAAGTCTTGGAAAATATAATACGAGTTCGGCTCCCCAGCCAAGTATTGTACTAATCGCCATGTCTTTGTCTTTCTTTTTAGTCTGATTCATAACCTACGATGTAATGACTTGTTGATAGGCATTTTGGAATTTCTGAACATCGCCAGCCCCCATAAATAAAATAACACCATTCGTATGAGCCGTTAATGTTGAGACCGTTTCTTCTGTTATTAAATCAGCACCCTCAATTAAAGAACGAAGGTCCTCAATGGAAAGACTATCATTGTTTTCTCTTGCCGAACCAAAGATTTCGCATAAATACACTTTGTCTGCTTGCCCTAACTTTTCTGCAAACTCATGTAAAAATGTTTTTGTTCTCGTAAATGTATGTGGCTGAAAAACAGCGACAACTTCACGGTCAGGGTATTTTTGTTTTGTCGCCTCTATCGTCGCGAAAATTTCAGTAGGATGGTGCGCATAATCATCAATTAAAATTTGTGATCCTATTTTTGTTTCACTAAAACGACGTTTCACACCACCAAAACTCGCTAAGCTTTCTTTTAATATATCAGCAGACACATTTTCATAATGGCATAACGCAATTACAGAAAGGGCATTTAATACATTATGTTTTCCATAGCCTGGAATCGAAAATGTCCCGTAAAAATGATGACGTACAAATACATCAAAGGACAACCCTGTGCTTGTAACGGTTAAATTTCTAGCTTGAAAATCATTATGTTCTCCAAAACCATAAAAAACAACAGGAACATTGGCATGGATCCCTTGTAAATATTGGTCGTCACCACAAGCAATAATTCCCTTTTTCACTTGCTTTGCCATTTCTTGAAATGCCGAAAAAACATCTTCTACATCTTTAAAATAATCAGGATGATCAAAATCGATATTTGTCATAATACAGTAATCAGGATGATAATTTAAAAAATGACGACGATATTCACATGCTTCAAAGACAAAATATTTACTATCCTCTTGTCCTTTTCCTGTTCCATCTCCAATTAAAAAGGAAGTAGGATGAGCGGAACCAAGTACATGAGAGAGTAAGCCAGTTGTCGATGTTTTCCCATGAGAACCTGTGACAGCAATGCTCGTAAAGTTTTTAATGAATTCTCCTAAAAACGTTGGGTAAGGATAAACCTCAATCCCTAATTCTGCCGCTCTTTTTATTTCATCATGGTCACTTTTATATGCAGCGGAAGCAACTATTGTTTGCCCTTGTTCAATATTTTTTTCATGAAAAGGTAGAATGTCTATTCCTTTTTCTTCTAGAGGTTTTTGAGTAAAAAATCTTTTTTCTACATCAGAACCTTGGACCGTTTCATTCATGTCGTGCAGGATTTGAGCAAGTGCACTCATTCCTGAACCTTTAATTCCTATAAAGTGGTAAACAGTCATAGACTGGACCTCCATACTAATCTTGATATAGTCTAACATGATACTCATTTTATGTAATGACTACAGTATTGTTTTCATACATTTTTTTATTATAGCAGAAATTAGAAAAGAGAAAAACAACCGATTTTTGATTCGGTTATCCCATCCACCAGTATATGCACATTTAAACAAGAAAAGACCTATGTTTTTTCAAGGACATTAAAGTTCCCTAATAAACATAGGCCATGATTCCTTTTCAATTATTCCACTAATTCTAAGCGAGGGTTATCATTATAACGACGTCCAGCCTTTGCTTGTGGCTCTCCGTTTAGTAAAACATTATCACCTGTAAACCCAATATTAATTTTTAATAAACTGCTGCCCACACCATAAATATCAACCGGAACATTTTCTTCTTCATATTCTTTAATTCGTTCTGCTGTAAATCCGCCTGTTGCAATAATTTTCACATGTGTAAACCCTTCTTTATTGAGTGCATTACGCAAGGCAAAAATAAGCTGTGGATTGACACCACGCGGATCAAAGGCACCCATAATCTCTGGATTTCGACAAAAGTATTGGTCCACCATCGTTCGTGATGTATCAACACGAACACCCTTTAACTCTTCACCGAAAGCACGTGCGACTTTTAAGGCATCTGTAACAACGTCATTATTATAATCAACAAGAGCCATTAAATCATCTTCAGGAAATGTTTCTTTATATGCTTGTGTTGCAGCAACAACATCCCCTTCAAACAGTTGAATAAGCGCATGGGGCATCGTTCCCATTCCTTTTTTCCCCCACCATTCGTTCATCGCATGTGTTGCTTGCGCTTGCGACCCACCAATAAAGGCAGCATATCCATCTCCAGATTGCTGAGTAAAATGGTCATCACGGTCCCCCATAAAAATAACGGGTTTTTGAAATCCAGACTTTCTTGCCGCTTTGACTACTTTATACACATTCGTAGCGACAGACGTTCGTCTCGCAAAAATTCCATCGATGACTCCTTCTAAAAAACCAAAGTTCTGATAGGGGCCAGTAACAGTTAGGACTGTTTCAAATGGTTTAATTTTATCACCATCTTTAAGTGAACGAATCTCTAACGTTTCAGGATCTTTGGCGAACGTTTTGATTAACGCAATCACTTCGTCAGTCCCACACAATATGGCATTTGTTTTTTGGAAAAACTGCATCGTTACTATATTTTCTTGACGATACTTTTCTACAATTTTCCTTGTTTTTAAAAAGTAAACGGCTGAAAACCAACCTTCTGACACACGTTCATCAAATTTAAACGTTTTGTTTGTCAAACGTTTAATTTTCCCTTGCAATTTCAGTTCGATTTCCTTCATCCCTATGCTCCTTGCCTATCCATTATCGCCTATGCGTATATGAGCTACGACTATGGCTTTTCTATTTTCTACTTCTATCTTATAAAATCAAGCTTAAGAAAACAAGCAGTCCTACTTTACATCAGCTTCATGAAATCTGTCTTCAAAATCTTGTATGGATACGAGTACGTTTCTTGGTTTGCTTCCCATCGCTTCTGAAACAATTCCTTGTGCCTCCATCATATCAATTAATCGAGCCGCGCGATTGTATCCTATACGAAACCGTCTTTGTAAACTAGAGGCTGATGCCCCTTCTTGTTCAATAGCAAAATAACAAGCTTCTTCAAACAATTCATCTTCTTGTTCTACACCTTCTTGTACTTTTACGAGATGTTCATTTTCTAGTATATAGTCTGGTGGCATTTGTTCTTTAACAAAAGAAAGGACTTGTTCAATTTCATCATCAGATACAAATGTCCCTTGCACTCGAATTGGTTTGGACGTTCCATTTTCATGGAATAACATATCCCCTTTTCCTAACAACCGTTCTGCTCCTGACATGTCAATGATCGTTCTAGAGTCAACTTGTGATGAAACAGAAAATGCAATTCGTGTTGGAACATTGGCTTTAATTAATCCTGTGATAACGTCAACTGATGGTCTTTGTGTTGCTAATAACAAATGAATTCCACATGCTCTCGCTTTTTGGGCAATTCGACAAATCGCATCCTCCACATCTTGTGGCGACACCATCATCAAATCCGCCAATTCATCGATCACTACAACGATATACGGCAAAGCCGGTGTATCTCCTTCTGAATATAAATCGTTATACCGACTAATATCACGAGCACCGCGCTGGGAGAAAAGCTCATACCTTCTTTCCATTTCAAGTACGACCCATTTCAATGCTGCTGTTGCTTGTTTTGCATCGGTAATAACCGGTGTAACAAGATGTGGTAATTCATTATAAGGAGCTAACTCTACCATTTTAGGGTCGATTAGTAATAGTTTCACTTCACTTGGTGTCGCTTTATAAAGCAAGCTGATTAAAATCGAATTGATACAAACACTCTTCCCTGAACCTGTTGCCCCCGCAACTAGCCCATGCGGCATTTTGTTCAAATCTGTAATAACAGGCTGACCAGAAATGTCGAGTCCTAGTGCTACTGTTAAAGGAGAACGTTTTTCTTGAAATTCTCTCCTTCTTATTATTTCACGTAAAAACACCGGTTTACTTACCATGTTGGGAACTTCAATTCCTATCGCATTTTTTCCAGGGATCGGTGCTTCCATACGAATATCTTTTGCAGCTAATGATAGTTTAATATCATCAGTTAAACCTGTAATCTTACTCACTTTCACACCCGGTGCCGGTTGAATCTCAAATCTAGTTACAGAAGGCCCTTTTGTCACATGAACGACCTTGGCATTTACATTAAAGTGTTGTAAAGTCACTTCTAATAATTTCGATTGTTCATGTAGCCACTCTTGACCTTCATCTTCAAAACGAGGCGGAATCGCTAATAGCTGAATCGTCGGAAACTCATAGTTGTTTTTTTTCTGATTCACCTTTTGTTTGTCAGAAGGTAACATTAATACATTAAATGGTACCGAGCTTTTTTTCGGTTGTGTCACTGTTGCTAGTTGTGGTTTGTCCTCTGTTTGTGAACGTTTCTTTGGAATATAAGGTTTTTCTTGAACCGTTAATTCTTCCATTTCTTCTTTTTCGATTATTCTTATTTCCTCATCTTCGCTCTCTTCTACTACTAGCTTACTTTCTTCTGCTTCTTTCCAACTTTCTTGCAATAATTCCTCGGAAAAAGCTTGCACTTTTTCTTTTGTTGTTTCCGGAACTTCTACTGTAGAAGAAGAAATGTCTTCATGATAAGCAGAAAAAGGCTTGTCCTCTTCAACCACCGATGTTTCAAGATGGATTTCAGGAAACTGTATTGATTCTTGTTTTAAATAAGGAATACTTTCTTTTTCACGTTGTTTATAACCATAAACAGGCGAAGGAATGTCTCTTGCTTTAAATTGTGTTCCAGTAAACTTTTCTCTTTGTTTGCCTGTTCCGTGTGTTTCTTCATTCACCGTTGATCTTTCTTGTTGTCTACTCGTGCGACTTTTTTTCGGTTTGGCAGTTGAAACTTCTCTTTTTTGTTCTCCATCTTCAATGAGAGGAAATCGGAATTTCCCTTGCTTAGGGTAATGTGTAATCATTTTCGGTGTCGTGTTACGTCCATCAGCTTCTAGTCGACCTTTGAACGTTTTCGGATTACCGTCTTCAAAAGAGCTTTCATCTTTTTGAAACATTAGCTCTTGTATTTTTTTAAACCAATTTTGGATGGCCATATGTAATCACTCTTTCAAATTCCTCTTTTTAAAGACTCGCATACTTTTTACGAGAGCAGCCTTTTTTAAAAAAAGGTTGTTCCAAAAGGTAGCTAACCTTTATGGGACAACCTCGATGCTGAGTCTTAATTGTATTTATTGTACCATATAATTCCTCTTATATCAGTCTTTCTTTGGTTTTCTTTGCGCTAATATAAAGGTAGGTTCTAATTCACCATTTTCATATAAAAATGGTAACGCTGTAATCGGATTATTTCCTTGGTTAAAAAATTGAAACGTCATTTGACCAAGAACATCATAGCCGGTATCGTTGACCAAATCAGCAATGATACATACATCTTGATGTGGAACGGCAACCGCCATCTTTCCTTTCATATCAAGTTGCATTTTTGCAAGAAACGCTTCGTTTAAAATCCGACTTGCATCATATCCATCTTTTGTACTCACAAAATAAAATGAGTTTCCTGCAACAATATCTTCTTTAAGTTCAATAGGTAATGATCTCATATTAAATTGGGCCATTTCCATAATATCGTTTTTTGTTATATTTGCGTTGTTAATCATCTCTTCATCAAGTAAAACATAGGAATGACCAAGATCAACTGAGTAATAAATTCTTGTTTCACTAGTATGCTCTGCAAAAATAAGCTGTTTTCCATCTTTCGTTGTTTCCGGAAAAGAGGTCGAACGGATAACTGGGAAAATCTGCTTTTCTTTCCCTGCAAGTGTTATGTCTTGCCCCATTGCCTCTAATGCATGATTTACATAACGGATCGCTTCCTCTAGCGCTGCCTCTTTTTTCGTCTCATATTTAGCCAATAACGGTCTTAATGCAAGTGAAACACCTTTTTTATTTTTCTGATTCTCAATACGGAGTACTTGTTCTTTTCTATCATATGATACAGACCGGTCTGATCTTTCTAATTTTTCGGTTACCAATTGTTTTAATTTCGCGATTTCCAACTTACACGCCTCCTATCATTATTATTGTAACATCCCAGAGCAGAAAATAGAAAAGCTTGAACTCACCATAAAAAGAAAAGCCGTTACTTTAGTATCAAACGATACTAAAGCAACGACCAAAACTTCGTTTATTCAGAGACCGAAGATAAAAACTGTTCGATTTCCTCTTGTGTTTTTCGGTCTTTACTCACAAAGCGAGCGATTTCCTCACCATCTCGATAAACAAGAAAGCTTGGAATCCCAAACACATCTAATTGAGCGCATAAATCGATAAACTCATCTCGATTCGCATAGAAAAACGTCATGTTTGAAAATTTAGCTTCCACCTCAGGCAAAAATGGTTCAATGACTCGACAATCCGGACACCAATCAGCAGAGAACATAACAACTGAAATTCCCTTTTTAATTTCTTCATGATACATCTCTAACCTTTGTAACTCTTTCATTTTTCCACCTCATTATTGTTCGATTTTCATATCACCTAGCTTAATCCATCCTAACTTACGGAACCATTCCGATAGTACAAAACTAATCATCGCAGGTCCAATAAAGTGAAGGAGAAAAACACCCCAGAAGACATTCCAAGAAAAACCCATATGTGTGAATGTCATGATTTGGCCAACAAATCCACTCGTTCCCATTCCAGCACCAGCAGGATTATTTGTCATCACAAATACCGTCGTTGCTATAGGTGCTAAGATGGCTCCGGCTATCGTAGGCGGAAGTAAAATTCTTGGATTTTTTACGATATTCGGCACTTGCAACATCGATGTCCCAATTCCAATAGCTATTAATCCAGACCATTTATTTTCACGATAACTACTTACTGCAAATCCAATCATTTGAGAGGCACACCCGACTGTGGCAGCTCCTGCCGCAACCCCTTCTAACTCAAGCATAATCGCAATCGCTGCACTTGAAATCGGAGCCGTTAACGCTAATCCCATAAGGACGGCTACAATAATTCCCATAACAAAAGGCTGCTGCTCTGTCGCCCACATAATAATATTACCAAACGATGTCATCCCCGATTGGATCCATGGTCCTATAAACGTTGCCACAAAGAAACCAGAAAAAATCGTAACAAATGGGGTCACAATAATATCAACTTTTGTTTCCTTTGAAACTAATTTCCCTAATTCTGCTGAAATGACTGCACTAATAAAAGCGCCTGCCGGTCCACCTAATTCTGCCCCAGCTGCTCCACTTACGACTGCAGCAAAAACAACAAGTCTTGGTGCTTTTAAACCATAAGCAACCGCAACACCAATTGCTGGACCCATCAATCCCATTGCTAACGTCCCCATATTTTGAAGAAAATCGGCTATACCGGGAAGATGAGTTCCAAGCTGCGGGATTTGTCCTATCGTTCGAATAATTAAACCAATAATTAACGAAGAAAACAGCCCTAAAGCCATATAGCTTAGAGCAGTTATAAAATACGTACGCCAGTGGAATTCAATTCCTTTTTTTGCTAAAAAATCGTTCAATTGCTTTTCCTCCTACGACAGGACTTATTTATACTCGATTGTATGAAGAATTTCCAACATTGCTGTTGTACTTTCTTCAAGGTTTCTGTCTGTAGTTATTGTAGTCAATTTCGCTCCACCGATACCAATAATCGCTTTAAATTGTTTGTCTTCTTCTTGCGTTACTAATAGATAAGCAAATTTCCCCTTGTCTTCAATCGTTTCAAATAAAAGGGCTTCCTCTTCGTGCTGTTGGTCTCTTACAAAATTCAATTGACTATCATCTGCCTCAGCTGGATTAAAAAAAAGTAAATACAATTGTTCCCCATCTTTTAAAAGAACATTATATTCTGTTTCTTCTTGAACTTCCATATTAGCAGGTAGTGAAAACTTAATTTGCTCTAGCTCCACTTGTTCTCCATCATATTGTTGAACAAAGCTTTCTTCAAATATTGTGTTAGAGGAGTCGAGTAACTCTTCTGTTGTCGCCTGACAACCTATTAAAAGAAATATAGATAACATTATCAACCCGATTTTTTTTGGAAACAAAGTAAACGCTCCTCTCATAATAAAAAAATCATTACCTTTTCCCTATTTTTCATCATACATTGAAACACTTTCCCTTGACAAGAAAAATAAGATTCTTTGTCGAGTGTGTTGAGTTTTTATTCATAGGCTATCCATGATACACTTTTTAAAAAGAACGTATTCAAGGAGGATGCAAGATGGAATTATATGTTTATTTAGCAGGACAAATTCATGATAACTGGAGACAACAAATAAAGGAACTCGCCCACAAAAGAAATCTACCCCTTCACTTTACAGGACCAATGGAAAACCATGATCGTTCTGACGATATCGGGGAAGAAATATTAGGACAGCAGCCTACACCTATTTTGAAAGATGAGGCCGCTTCAGCCATTAATAACTTACGAACTCAAGTTTTACTACAAAAAGCCGATGTTGTCATTGCGCTTTTTGGTGATAAGTATAAACAATGGAATAGTGCCATGGATGCCGCTACTGCTATCGCGCTCCAAAAACCACTCATCTTAATTCGACCAGAGCATCTTCATCATCCATTAAAAGAACTTGCCAATAAAGCACAAGTTGTCGTTGAAACACCAGAACAAGCGCTCCAAGCACTTTCTTATATATTTGAAACGGAGTAACGTGACTTTTTATAGTTTTAAGGACATATATTCCGCTATTTTAGCTAAAAAGCACATTTGTTAGTATGTTTCGGACATCTATTCCGTTAACTTTTAATAATCAATGCTTATATCCTAAAAATCGATACATTAACGGAACTGATGTCCGATAGCATTTCAAATATTACTCATTTTAACAAAATAGCGGAACAAATGTCCGTTACTGTTCTCACAGAAAAAGATGACCATCAATGTAAGGATGGTCATCTTTTTTATATGTTTACACGCCTTTATTAATAAACTCTACCGCATTTTTATCTGTTGTTAACACTAGTTTTGTTAATAGTTCTTTTGCTGCGGCGTAATCATCGACATGAATAATAGAAGCATGGGTATGAATATAACGCGAGCAAACCCCAACAACAATCGATGGAACACCATTATTACTAATGTGAACGCGACCAGCGTCTGTTCCACCTTGAGAAATAAAATATTGATACGGGATGTTATTTGACTCTGCTGTATCTAACACAAATTCTTTCATTCCTTGATGTGTAATCATGGAACGGTCATAAATACGAAGCAATGCCCCTTGGCCCAATTTTCCAAATGCGTCTTTTCCACCTGTTGCATCATTTGCAGGGCTTGCATCTAATGCATAAAATATATCAGGTTTAATCATTTGAGCAGCAGTTGCCGCTCCTCGTAACCCCACTTCTTCTTGAACCGTCGCACCAGAATATAATACATTCGGGATTTCTTTTCCTTGTAACTCTTTTAAAAGTTCAATGGAAAGACCAACACCATAGCGATTATCCCATGACTTCGCTAAAATTTTCTTGTCATTTGCCATCGGTGTAAATGGACAAATTGGTACGATTTGTTGACCAGGCTTAACCCCGATTTTTTCAGCATCTGCTTTATCATCTGCCCCGATATCAATGTACATTTCTTTTATGTTCATCGGTTTGGCGCGTTGTGATTCTTGTAATAAATGTGGTGGCGTTGAGCCGATAACTCCAATTACTGGACCATTGTCTGTTATAATTTGCACCCGTTGTGCTAAAAGAACTTGGCTCCACCAACCCCCTAAAGTTTGAAAGCTAATTAAACCTTTTTTATTAATATTCGTAACCATAAATCCAACTTCATCCATATGTCCTGCAACCATAACCGTTGGACCAGCTTCATTTCCTTTTTTTACACCGAAAATACTTCCTAATCGGTCTTGAACGACTTCATCTGCGTATTTTGTTAACTCGCCACGAACAAAACGGCGGACCTCATGTTCAAATCCTGGAGCCCCTGGTAATTCCGTTAATGTTTTAAAAAGGTCTAACGTCTCTTTATTCATCCAATTACTCCTTTCGTGTCTCGAAGAATTTTATGTATACCCCCATTTTACCGAAACGCTGGCTTGATTTCCACAACTTTCTCTTGCTCTTATTCTAGCTATCCTATTTTTATTAAAGAAAAACGCGGAGTGTCTTTTCTTTCAAGCGAAGTGCGGATCCCTGCCCGCTTTTAACAGTGAACCCCAAGTGCTTTTCTTGGGGTGAAACGCGCAGGTGCGCAGCCTTCGCTCTTCCAGAATAAGCTTTCAAAGCTTCATTGCTATACTAATATTTTTATCTTTCTTATCTTTTAAAAAAAGTGCGATAAAATGAAACAAATACAGTCTAATATAGAAAGAGAGAAAGGGGACTAATTACTTGGAGAAAAAAGATGTGATTACAACATGGTTTTATGAATTTAGTGACGATCTCTACCACTATTTCCTTTATCGGGTCGGTATAGCCGAAGCAGAAGATTTAGTACAAGAAGTTTTTATTCGTGCGATGAATGGCTTTGAAGGCTACAAAGAGGAGGCTTCACCAAAAACATGGCTCTATACGATTGGAAGAAATGTCGCCACAGATGCAATAAAGAAAAAACAAAAATTCCCTTTTTCCTTTCTACATAAAGAGGTTGAAACACCGAGCCAATCTCTCGAGGAAGATTTTCTTATATATGAAGAAAAAATAACAATATATCGAGCGATTCAAACTTTAAAACCGAGCTATCGCGATGTTGTCATTTTACGTGGGATAAAAGAAATATCAGTACAAGAAACAGCAACTATTTTAGGATGGACGGAAAATAAAGTTCGCTCTACCTATTATCGGGCTAAATTATCTTTACAAACAAAACTTGGAGGAGAATTCAATGAATAATGATTTAGAGAAGAAATTATCGTCTTTACCGAAACCTCCTCTTGCCGAACATTCAAAGCAATCCATTGTTGAAACAATACAAATAATGGACACGAATACTGAACGAAAACCAACTGGGAGAAGAACCCGAATCACACTCGGCATAACTGGCTTCCTGTCCTTCGCCATTTTCTTATTCATCGTTTTACCATATAGTCATCAAGACAATACAGTTGGGTTCGTGCATGAGGAACAGCTAAGGGAATGGAAAGAACTAGAGAAGTTTGAAAGACCCATTCAATTTCCAACCTATATGCCCTATGAAGTAGAGAGTATACATTATGAAGAAATGGACGTCGGACCGTTACAACGTTCAGAGGATGATACAACAATCATTGTATATTATGTTCTTAAGGATTATCCCGGTGATGTTATTTCAGTAGAACAGCAACCAGCAACGACTGTCCAATTAGAAAACTACAGTCACTATAAAGAAGAAAAATTAATAGAAATGGAAAACGATGTTCATGCGCTTTATTTGTTTAACGGTGCCATGCAAATGTTAAGCTGGGAAGATGACGGAATCTTATTTGACTTATATTATATCGGTGCTAGAGAACCCGGGAAACGTGAACAGGTGGAGGAAGTTCCGATAGAACATCTTATTCAAATCGCCGAATCGTTTCAACCCTATCATTCTCAAGCAAAAAGACGATAATATTATCGTCCTTTTGGTGGTTTATTTAGTAATTTTATAACCGTTTTAGCAAATGAATCGGTATCCTGGTGTCTATTTACATCGTCCAGAAATGGAAAGTCATCTTTCCTGACGCTTATTTTAGCTAAAGGCTTTACAGCTTGCTCACATACCCATTCATCTCGAATTCCACCTTGCTGAAAGGGCTCCTTCGGTAAAATATAAATGGTACCGTCGCTATAGCATTGTTTTTCATCTGTTGTCTGAATGGAAAAATAATAGAATCGTCTCCACCCTTTTTTCGTAGGAACGGACAAACAAATATTCTGAAGTGATGGAACGACCGACCGGTTGACACTCGCAAAAAACAAAGGCCATATTCCATCAGAGCTGGCAAACACAGCTTTAATTGGCTTCATATTAAAGAGCGAGGACGCTCTCGGTTCAAAGCTTTGGATATCCGGTAAATTAGAGCCATGTAAAACAACTTGCTTATATTCGGTAAGATACCGTAAGAAGTAATGGAGCGGATATGGATGTTCGTATAAATATAGCTCACCATTTCCGCTTTTAATATAACAATCGTACAGACGTTCAAATTGAACAACCACCTCTTCAGGAAGGTCCAATTCGTGAACTTTCTCAAACCCCAAAAAAGAATAAAACAATAATTTCAGTTTATTCATCATATGTTTTATCTGCTCCAACTCACAATTTAGTGATTTTGTAAATGAGTAAACACCTCTTCACGGTACACGGGGTCGGTTAATAATTTTAATTCAAACTCGTTTAATTGTCTCATCAAGCTTTCCGTTTCCTTTGGTGTTACGTTATGAAAAAAGATGGCAAGTTCATACCGATTCCCTTCCTTGTCTTCTGCATATAAAGCATCTGTCAGTATATACTGAGTCGATCCGCCTTTTTTTCCTGCCCGCTGTAACCATTTTTGATTTTCAGGATTATCCATAATCATCCCTAGAGCGTATTCTACTTCTTCTTGAACAATGGGTGGAAAATGATGATGGTTGATTTGATTCATCATGTTTGCATACTCATATGTAGTTGATTTCGTAAAAATTTTTGAATAGAGTTGGTCAAACTCTTTGTCCCACCAGCTTAAAATATCTGCGTTTTGTATATATGTATCGTCCTCTGTTATTTTTTGATGAATGACCTTAGAAATTCGGGCAATGTCTTCATCGCTCATCTTGTTTATTTCTTTTACGATGTCTTCTTTTGCTTGTTTGACAGTTTTATCTTTTTTTAGTTCATACGGTATATACATGGCAGAGACATAAAAGAACAACGGTGAATGTGATTGTACACCTAAGTTATCTAACCTTGCTTCGATATTTTCTACTCCTACTTTTGCCATCATATATTCGGTATTTGCATTTGAACTAAAACCAATCATTCCTCTTACAATATCTCTTATCGTAACCATACCATCATTTACAATCTCTTGTTCTTCAATATAAGCTAACCATGCTTCATGTGCTCCCCCATCTAACCGTTCAACATAGTAACGCTCAAGCTCAGTTAATTCCACTTTCTCCTCTTTATTAATCTTGCCCTCTTCGACTTGAAAAGCATATTCTAATGCGACAACTATTTTTACTGTGCTTGCTAATGGCATATACTCATTTGGTCTAACTGCTACTTTAGTTTCGCCATTTTCAATAAATACAAAAGAAGATTTCTCCTCTTCCTCTTGTAAGAAGGTTACTATATCCATTTGATTCTTCATTATTGTGCTTACACTTACAAACACAATAATAATAAGTACAAGACTAATTGCAATTATAACTCCATATTTAACCATAATCTCCCTCCCTATGTAAGTATACGAAAAAAATAAACATCGGTTTCACCGCTATCGTCCATATATTCCACTATTTATAGATAGATGCATATTTTCCTATGTTCTATTGGCACCTGACAAATAGCCTCGTTGACTTCAAAAAAGACTGTCGATGTTTCTTCGACAGTCTGAAGTCTAATTCCACTCAATAGGAATCATATATGGAATCGGATCTTTTGCTCCTGCTTCTTTAAACCCTTTAATTCTCAGCTTACAACTATCACATTCACCACAAGCCTTGGTGCCTCCGTTATAACATGATGTTGTTATTTCGTATGGTACGCCTAATCGAAGTCCTTCTTCAATTGTTTCCTTTTTTGTTAAGTGAATTAACGGCGTTTCAATCGACAAAGGTGTTTCGCTAGTCACCCCTAGCTTCGTCGCTAAATTTACAGTTTCTGTCATACTTTGAATAAATTCTGGTCGACAATCTGGGTAACCACTATAATCAACTGCAGATACACCAATATAGATTGCGGTCGCCCCAATCACTTCTGCGTATGCACTTGCTAACGCTAAAAATATCATATTTCTAGCTGGAACGTATGTTGACGGTATGTCATCTGTTGCTTCTGTCGGGACATCGATTGTATCGTCCGTTAATGCACTTCCACCAATTTGCTGTAAAAAACTAAGGTCTACAATACGATGGTCTTTTACTTCATAGGAAGACGCTACTTTTTTTGCTTGTTCCACTTCAATATTATGACGTTGACCATAATGGAAAGTAATCGGGTACAGCTCATAGCCTTTTTCTTTTGCCATTCCCATACATGTCGTACTATCTAATCCACCACTTAACACGACAACAGCTTTTTTCATCGATTATACCCCCCTTAATTCAGGATCCCAAATAATTTTATGCAACTGAAGGCTTACTTTCACATCAGATAACTTCGCATCTAGCACTTTTTCTACTAATATTTTTGGTGGCATTGTCTCCCAAACAGGGCTAAACAGCACTTGTCCTTTTTTATGATACGAAGAGATAATCTCTTTAGCTCTAGTAAAATCATCATCATTGGCAATAACAAATTTAATTTCATCTTTTTCGGAGAAGTAGTTGAAGTTCTCTAGTTCCATTTTACTCTCTTCACCAGATCCTTGTAATTTATAATCCATCACAAACCGAACTTTACTCCAATGTTCATTCTGTTTCCTATAATTCGCATATGGTTGCAAATGAATGGCACCATTTGTTTCAACATGAATGTCAACAATCGTATCTAGTTGCGCCATCGCTTCAAGAAGAGCAAATGACTTCTTCCCATGTAGTAGCGGCTCTCCCCCTGTAAAACAAATTCGCTTACTATGAAACTGAGAGATTCGATTTATAATGTCACCGATCGTTGCTTGAAACTCAGGTTTGGCAGGAGCATAACTATACGTTGTATCACACCACGTGCAACGTAAATTACAGCCAAACACTCGGACAAACACCGTTGGAAATCCAGCTGCACTTCCTTCTCCTTCCACCGTTTCAAAGATTTCAACCATTGGAAGTTCCCAATCCCAATATTCTTCTTTTGACGGTACTTCTTCAATCATTGTCACTCATCCATTCTCTCGTCACCATTGCATAGCTTGTCGGTGTCTCATATAGCGTTAGTGACTCTAATCGCGTACCCTTTTCCTTTACTCCCTCTAGCTGTAATTTTGTATCGAGCTGTTCCCAAATCCATACAATCATATTTTCTGCGGTTGTATTCATATTTGGTAAAACTTCATTTAAATATCTGTGATCAAGCTTATTTTTAATTTCCTCATTAAAAATTCTTTTAATATCACCGAAGTCTACAACAATCCCAATGTCATTTACAAAGCCACTCATTGTAATCACAAGCTTGTACGTGTGTCCATGTAAACTTTTGCATTTCCCTTCATAACAGTGCAAATGATGGGCAGCATCAAACGTAAATTCTTTTGTTACAGCCACGCGTTTATGGTGGTACTTTAGCTCATGCCGCTGAATATCTACGTCTATCGTTTCTACTTTTTTCGGAATCATATATTCCATTTTTATCACTCTCCCTAGTTTTGTTTTTCGAGGGGAGGGAATTTCGAACCCTCGACAACTTTCCTATCATATCATTTATATGCAAAATGAAAAAGAGCCATGTTTTGAAATCGATATAGATTTGGTTATACTAGTGGTAGACGCAACTTAATCAAATGAAAGGCGGAATGTAAAGTGGGAATGAAACGATTTGTATTAGGCGTAGGTATTGGGGTGGCAGCCGCTATTTACATAACAAGAAAAAGCAATTCGAACCAAATTCAGCCTGAAAAAGCGTTAAAGCTTGTTAAACAAAACTTAGCTGAAAAATATAATATTTCTGGCGCATGGATTCACATGATTCCAGAAGCACTTGAAAAAGATAATCTTGCCTATACAGTCTATCGCGGTGGCATTACAACAATGACGACCAACGATGACTCCATTCAATACGAGTTTACTGTTGATGCCAAAACCGGTGATGTATTAGAGCTCGTAACAAATTAAGACTAGGTGATTTAAACAACTGAATACAAAATAACTCCGAGACAACCCGAGTTATTGGATTGCACTCCACTATCGGACATCTATTCCTCTATTTAAATAAAACTTACTATTTTCCATAGCTTTACGGACACTGGTTCCGCTAAACTAGAAAACAAGCGTATTTTCGTTGCTTTTTTATTCCATTAGCGGAACAGATGTCCGAACGATTACCAAAGCAACGCCCTTTCCACAGTGGAGGGTGTTTTTTTTTGACATATACGAAAGTATAAAAATTTTTGTGTAGCAGTGAAGCTTTGAAAGGTTGTTCTAGAAAAGGGACATATGAATTTTGATTCTATTTAAATTTATATTAATTCCCCGATAAACCAAATTTCACCTCCATACTGATATCCATCTTCATCAGTAATTACTTCTTTAAAACCTAATATTTGCAAATCGGGAGGAACAGATAATCCCCATTCCGTTTGAATGTTTCTATCACCAGATAGATGAAGCCACTTTTGATATTCGTCTTTCCTATTAAAAAAATCTTTAAAATGCGAGTCACCTTTAAATACTATAATTTGTGACCCCCATAAAGCTGGTACATCCACTGCAACTACAACTCTATAATTCTCTTTGTCATTTGGCTTCAAACCAATTAGATGTTCAGCTCTATACAATAGTATTTGAATGCAAAGTCGTTTAATTTGTTTTGGTGTTTTGTCGGAACTTAAAAAGTTTTGAGCAACTGGTAGATGCAGATGCCAATAACCATTGTGAAATTCTGTTGGAAATTCCAACGTATTTTCTTCAATACGCTTAATCATATTATTAAATTTACGTTTAACTCCACGAACTTTTTTCTCCCCCATATTATTTCTCCTCATGTTTATTTACCATAACTAGATGTGTGCTTAGTTTTTCAATCTCTTTAATCATTTCTTTTTAACCGTTCATATCACTCACAATCATACTTTTTCCTGCATTATAGAACGGTCGTTTGCTAAATTCAAATATCAACAGAGCCTATTTGTAAAAAAAACTACACTTTACCCTTTACAACTTGGAAAGTTTAGTTTATATTATAGTCAACGTTGATTATACATTATTGATTATGAAGAGGTGGCACATGAAAACTCGCTTAATGGTACTAGGATTCTTACTATACAAATCAATGTCTGGCTATGAAATGCAACAGCATCTTCAGCAATCACAGACAGATACATGGGCTGGCGTTTTGCCCGGGTCGATTTATCACGCTTTAAAAAAAATGGAAAAGGAACAGCTTGTGGCAATTGAATCTGTCGAACAAACAGGTAATCGTTCAAAAGCGATTTATCAAATTACGGAAAAAGGAAAAGAAGAATTCAAACATTTATTAATTAGTGGTTTAACGGAAAGCTCAGCTTCTTTACCAACCACTTTTTATACAGCCCTATCATTCATCCCCTATGCATCAAATGACTTAATCATTGAAGCGTTAAATAAACAAGAAACATTATTACAACAAGAATATGAACAGATGAAAATAGGGAAAAAAATCAAAGAGGAGGCGATTGAAGTTCCAGAACATACCCTACTTTTATTTGAAAATATGTTTTTGCATTATGAAATTCAATTATCATTTGTAAAAAAACTTAAAGAGAGTTTGACTACTAAAAATAAATGAGGTGAAGGCGTTGTCTCAAACATTAATTGAATGTCAGAACATTACTAAGTCTTATGAAAAAACCGAAGTATTACAACAAATTAATTTGTCCATTGAAGAAGGAGAAATGATTGCTGTAATCGGACCAAATGGTGCAGGGAAAACGACGTTTATTGAAACATTATTAGGAATTCGGCGATATGACTCTGGGTCGATCCATTATTGGACTCCCTCTTATCTAAAACATATCGGAGTCCAGCTTCAAACAACGCCGTTTTTTCCAGGATTAAACGTAATCGAAAATATTAAAATGTTTGCCGCATTTTATTATGTCAAGATGTCAAAGCAAGAAATTCAGGCATTACTTCAATTATGTGGATTACAACAAGTTGAAAAAAAAGAAGCTAGTAAACTATCGGGGGGACAACAGAAACGATTAGCAATCGCGATTGCCCTTGTTCATAATCCGAAGCTTGTCTTTTTAGATGAACCAACGGCTGCACTAGATCCTCGCTCTAGAAAAGACATCCATGACATGATTAAAGCACTAAAAGAACAAAGTAAGACGGTTGTATTTACTTCACATGATATGGACGAAGTAACGAAACTTGCAAATCGGGTTATTTTTATTCAATCTGGTCAAATTGTCGCTCATGGTTCACCAGAGCAATTATGTCAATCATATGAAGCAAACACATTAGATGAAGTGTATTTCTATTTAACAAGGAGTGACCTTCAATGACATTTCAAATTATCAAAACATTAGCTATCAGTTCATTGCGAGACCGAATTACATTGTTTTATACGGTGGCCTTTCCTTTAGTACTACTCTTTAGTCTTTCTATCTTTTTTAATGAGCCTTCATATCGTCCTGTTGTGCTAACAGGTGTTGTAGCGATTAGTACACTTTTTTGGAGTATCCAAGGTGTCGCGTTTCAAGTGTTACAACAACGAACAACAGGTGTTTATAAATTATTGCAAGTAACTCCTTTTAAAACAATCGCATTTGTTGCCCATTTAACTTTAGCACGCACGTTCATTTCTTTACTTGTCACGTTTTTCATTTTCTTTGTTGGGTTATTTTACTTTAACCTTTCTATTACAGTAGGCGCTTTTTTAAATTTAACTGCATTGCTTATTTTTGCGACAATATGCTTTACGGTTCTCGGTTTTTTAATTGCTAATCTTTCTATGAATGAAGCGCAAGTAAGTATGGTGTCATCTCTAGTGTGCTTTCCGATGATTTTTACAAGTGAAGCCTTTTATTCTTTAGAAAATGCACCAGCATGGTTTGCCCTAATCGGGAAGTTATTTCCGTTCCACTATTTTATTCAAGGTCTTCAAGCCCTCGTTCATAACGAAAGCTCCTATTTCTCTCTTTTTATATTAGGTCTATACCTTATCGCTTTTTTACTAATAACGACGGTTTCGTTCCGCTCAGATCAACAAGGGTCTCTATTTTCAATCCGTAATAATGGATAATTTTTTTTTGTACCGTTAGTCAACATTGACTATACACCGTTGATTATAAACTATAAAGAAAAAACGCGGAAGCGTCTTTTCATTTCAAGCGAAGTGCGGAGCCCTGCCCGCTTTTAACAGTGAACCCCAAGTTCTCTTCTTGGGGTAAAACGCGCAGGTGCGCAGCCTTCGCTCTTCTAGAATAAGCTTTCAAAGCTTCACTGCTATACCAAAATTTTTTCTTATCTTTATAAAAAAGGTTCGCTAAAGGATTTCCCTTGGCGAACCTTCTGTTTACTTACGAAACTTTTTTCTTTAATATTCCTAGCATAAGGGCTGACACAAAGGCTCCAATGAGAATAGCTAAGGTATATAATATCCAACTTCCTTCTAGTGTCCAAAAGACAAGTGCTCCTCCATGTGGTGCTGGTAAGCCAATATTAAATAGCATCGATAGTCCCCCTGCAATAGCAGAACCTACAACAATAGAAGGAATAACTCGAGCTGGGTCTGCAGCTGCAAATGGAATCGCACCTTCTGTAATAAACGACGCGCCCATAATAATGTTTGTTTTTCCAGCATCGCGTTCTTGTTTCGTGAATTTGCGTTTAAACATAAATGTAGCTAGGGCAATGCCTAAAGGAGGAACCATACCACCAGCCATAATAGCTGCATGTGGTCCGAAGTTTCCGGCATCAATCATTGCAATTCCAAATGTAAAAGCAGCTTTATTTATCGGTCCACCCATATCAAGCGCCATCATCGCACCTAAAATAATTCCTAAGAAAATCGCATTTGTCGTACCCATTCCTCCTAACCAGCCTTCAAGCATTCTATTAAAGCTGCTTAATGGTCCAACAATTCCTAACATGACAATCCCCGTAAATAATATCGACAATACAGGATAGAGTAAAATCGTTTTTATTCCTTCAATGGAACGTGGTAAGTTTTTTAATAAATATTGTAAGAAAACAACTAAATATCCCGCTAAGAAACCGGCGATTAATCCACCTAAGAAACCACCGCCACCGGTTGCCGCTATTAAACCACCGACCATACCTGGTGCAAACCCTGGACGATCAGCAATACTCATAGCAATAAACGCAGCTAACACAGGTACCATTAAATGAAACGCATTTCCGCCACCAATCGTCATGAGCATTTCTGCAATTGGATGATAACTTGGGTGATTTGGGTCAGCAGAATGAATGCCAAACAAAAATGACATGGCAATTAAAATCCCACCACCAACAACAAATGGCAACATGTTAGAAACACCATTCATTAAATGCTTATAAAAGCTTCCTTTTGAACTCCCACTATTTTCTGTTGACTTTCCACTTCCTTTAAATAACGGGACGTTCCCACTTATCGCTTCCTCTAGTAATTGTTGTGGCTTCCGAATTCCGTCGGTAACCCCTGTTTGAATGACCGGTTTACCAGAAAAACGGTTCATTTCTACTTTCGTATCAGCGGCGACAATAATCGCATCGGCCTCTGCAATTTCTGCTTCGGTTAAGCGATTTTTCACCCCACCTGAACCATTTGTCTCAACCTTAATTTCAATGCCTAACTCTTTTGCTTTTGCTTTCAGCGCATCGGCCGCCATATACGTATGAGCAATTCCAGTCGGACACCCTGTAACCGCTAACACTTTTTTGCTCCCTTTCGCTTGAACAGTATTTGTTTCTTCTGCTATTTTTTCAGCTTCTTTTTCATTAATTGCATTTATAATGTCAGCTTCAGATTTTGCTTCTAACAACGTTTGACGAAAATCTGTATCCATTAACAACGTAGATAGCCTTGATAACGTTTCTAAATGCTCGTTATTTGCGCCTTCGCTAGCTGCAATCATAAAGACAAGATGACTTGGTTTCCCATCAAGAGAATCATAGTCGACTCCTGCTGTTGAACGACCAAAGGCAATCGCTGGCGTTCTCACCGCTGCTGTTTTCGCATGTGGAATCGCGATTCCTTCGCCAATTCCTGTTGTCGTTTGAAGCTCTCTTGCTAAAATTGCTTCTTTAAAAAGATTTTTGTCGGATAGTTTTCTAGCACTATCTAATTTGTTGACAAGCTCCTCAATGACTCCTTGTTTTGTTGTTGCCGATAATTCCAAGACAATCGTATCTCTTTTTAATAAATCTGAAATTTTCATTTTTACTCCCCCTTTATCGACTTACAATTTCGATTTCTTTTTTTAGCTTTTCAATTTCTTCTTTAGTACAAAATCCTTCTGAAAATGCGCTAGCACTTCCAGCTGCTACCCCATTACGAAACGCTTCTTTCACATCTTTTGTTTTTGTATATGTTTCTAAAAAACCTGCTACAACAGAATCACCTGCTCCAACAGAATTTCTTACAATCCCCCGAGGAACATTTGCAATATAACAGCTCGTTTGACTCATAAATAATGCACCTTTACTTGCAAACGAAACAATGATATTTTCAATTCCTTTATCTAATAGTGTTTTTCCAAAAGGAATGGCCTCTTTTACTGAACTAATTGTTACTCCAAATAATTCACCGAGTTCATGATGGTTTGGTTTTATTAAAAATGGCTGTTCCTCTAGCCCATGGATAAAAGCTTCCCCACTAGCATCAAGTACAATTTTTGCTTTTCTTTCTTTCCCTTTTTGACTAATCGTTTGATAAATGTTTAATGGTAGTGAAGCAGGTACACTTCCTCCTAACACGATGATATCCTGTTCACTTACCTTTGAAATTTTCGATACAAGCTCTTCATGTTTGCTTCTTTCGATAAAAGGACTAGAACCGTTAATTTCTGTTTCTTGAATGCCTTTTAATTTTATATTAATTCTTGTATCTTCTTGAATTTCAATGAAGTCCGTTTTGATTTGCTCTTCTTGTAATTTTTGTTTAATAAACTCCCCCGTAAATCCACCAAGAAAACCAGTCGCCGTTGTATTCACCCCTAATTGTTTTAACACCCTTGAAACATTGATCCCTTTTCCACCAGGGTTTTTCATTTCTTTTTTTGACCGGTTGAGCTCTCCTAAATGAATATCAGAGAAAACGATATAATCAATGGATGGATTTAACGTAACCGTGTAGATCATATAGGGACCACCTCCACTTCTGTTTTTCTTCTCATATCTTTGATGACGGATTCAGATGTGTTGGAACTTGTAATCACAACCATACTTTCAATATTGGCAAACTTTGAAAAATACGTTTCTCCAAACTTAGAGTGATCAACAACAACAAACGCTTTATGAGAACATTCAATCGCTTTTTCTTTCACAAATGCTTCTTGTGGGTCAGGTGTCGTTAACCCGAATTTACTATGAATTCCGTTTGTCCCAATAAATACTTTATCGAAACGAAAGTTTTCTAGTCCTTGAATCGCCCCTCGTCCAATGGATGCCTTTGTTCCCGCTTTAACAGCTCCACCGATTATATGAGTTTCAATTCCATGTTCTATTAAACTAAAAATATGATTTAGTCCATTTGTCACAACAACACAGTTTTTCTCCTGCAAAAAAGGAATCATCTCTGCCATTGTTGTGCCGGCATCTAAATAAATACAATCTCGGTCGTCCACCAAACTTGCTGCATATTTTGCAATCGCTTTCTTTTCGTCTTTGTTTTGGGTATCTTTTTCAGCAATTGTCGGTTCATCTAAACGTTTTGATAACGATGATGCCCCCCCGTGAATGCGCTTTAATTTATTCAGCTCTTCAAGTTCTGTTAAATCACGGCGAATCGTCGACTCTGAAGCATTTGTTGCATCAACTAATTCTTGTATTTTTACGATTTGCTTTTCTTTTACTAATTCTAAAATAATTTGTTGTCTCTCAAACGTTAACATGTACTTTCACCTCGTTTACAAATTCATTATAACATGAAATCAATCATAATCAATCAAAAATAATCACTTTAATTCATTTTTCTTCAAAAACAATCAATAACAATCATCTCAGCGAAAAATATCCGTGTTCTTAGACACACTTTTTCGCTTCAGACGTATATTCCGTTTTTTTATGAAAACGACGCTTTTTTTTATTTAAGATGTACTTATTTAATAAAATGGCGATGAAACGAGCTTGCTTTTTATAGTTAACCGAACGTAGGTCCTTTAACCTCTGACACTGCTACTTATTAAAATAAGAATGGTTAACTCCTTTTAAATAGTAAAGCCGTATGAAATCAAGTTGATTTCATACGGCTTTACTATTTAACTTATTTTCGGAAGCTTTCCTATCGTTCTCGCTTTACACAATCCTTCAATTCCCCAGTTTGACTCCACTTAATCGCGCGGTACTTGGCGTCGTGATAAAATAAAAACCAATTTTCTTTTTCAATTCCTGGCATAAGCCATTTTTCTTTTTGAGAGATTGATGTCATCGGATAATCATCATACGCCAACACCCATAATACATGATTATGGGCATGTGTCGGCATTAAATCGGCTAAATGTAATAATGTTTGTCCACCATGCTCAATTTTTATAATCGCATGACCATCACTATGTCCTCCCGTATGATACATTGTAATTCCGGGTACAATTTCTTTTTCTGATGTAAACGTTTTCACTTGGTCGTAAATTGGTTTCCAGTTTTGCTCCCAATATGTATTTTTCGAACGAATATTTGGGTTTCGCATTTCGTTCCATTCAATTTCTGTTGTATATATTATTGCATTTTTAAAAACCGGCTCAAGCTTTCCATCTACCTCTTTTGCTAAACCACTCACATGGTCAAAATGCAAATGTGTCATCAAAATGATATCGATATCATCAACGGTTAAACCTAGCTTTTTTAAATCTTCTTCAAGAAAAGACTCTTCTGTAATCCCATAATTACGTAATTGCTTTTCACTAAAGCGGTTATTGCCAATGCCGGATTCAATGAGAATATTTTTTTCACCTGTTTGAATAAGAATCGGGTCTGTCCTAAGTTCAATTTGGTTTTTGTCATTTACTTCATATTTTTTACTCCATAACGGCCTTGGGACAACCCCAAACATCGCGCCTCCATCTAAATACGTGACACCGCCACGTAACCATGAAATTGCCCAATCAGCTACCTGTAATTGTTCCAACTTTCATCCCTCCTCTACCTTTCATCATACCATAAAATAGAAAAAACTCTTGCAAAAAAAAAGCAAGAGTTACCGAAAAACAGCTTCACACCGATAAATCGGCATTCCTTTTTCACTAAACTTTTGTTCATACTCTGTCATTACATTTCCTTCAAAATTACTTTTATGGAGATGCAAACTAACATTTTGCACTTTCATTCCATATGATGAAAAGCTTTCAATAGAGTATTCAAACAATCCTTGATTGTCCGTTTTTAAATGAACTTCTCCACCTGACTTCATGACCGTTTCATACTGACAAAGAAAGCCTTTATAAGTTAACCTACGTTTTTCATGTCTATTTTTCGGCCACGGATCGGTAAAGTTAATATACACTCTTTCAATCTCACCTTCGTCAAAAAACTCAAGTAATTCGACCACATCTTCATTTAGGAGTTTAACATTGGTACATTCCGATTCCACAACCCGCTCCATTGCGGTTAACAAAACACTTGTATACTTTTCAATCCCGATATAATTTATATCCTGATGTTGTTTGCCCATTCCAGTCACAAAGCGCCCTTTACCAGTTCCCACTTCAATGTGAATAGGGTTTTTATTTCCAAATACTTCGTTCCATTTTCCACGACATTCTTTTGGATTCGGAATGACGATATGAGGATATTTTGCTATGGCTTCTTTTGCCCATGGTTTATTTCTTAATCTCATGAAGACACTTCCTTGTTCATGTTTTCTCTTTTATTTTGCTTGTCCTATCAATATTCGATAAAATATTGCTGTAACGTTAAAAAGAGGATGTGTAATTATGCTTAATCAACCACAATTTGTGTTTAGCTTTACAATACCCTATTATAGCTCTGTCGATGGGGAAAGTATAGAGCTATTTGTTTCTGAAAAAACGTATGAATTCTATTTATTTGCTCAACAACATTACCCACTAACTGTGATTCATGGAGATTTACATCCACATGGCCCATCTTACGGAGAAGCTACTGATGTATTATTCGACAAAGAAAAAGCATTACTAATTATTGGTTCCAAAGATATAAAGGAATATTCAAACGAAATTATTGATATTAGTGTCGCCTATCATCTACAGAGAATCCTTCATTTCGAAAAAGCAACATTTGTTTATTATACATATTCTGAACAAACACCAGGAAATATTCAACAATTCATTGATGATATTCAACACATATTAGAAAGTATCCCTATTTATAAGTTTTTAATAAAAAAAGGCTATCGAATCGCAGAACGTGAGCAACAGATTTTACAGGACGGATTAAAATCTAAGCATTTACTTGCCCACTGGAAGAGTATTCACCCACTCGAAAATGAAAAAACTGAATTTTTATTTAGTAAACTTGTCTTTACTAACTATGTTTGTAATGATGTTTTTATAATGTATAAAAAAGAATTGAACCCCATTTACCCAAGACTTTTTAGTGAATTTGATCAATTCCAAAAGCAAATTCGAAAATACAATTTTTCAACCAAAAGCGGTCAACAAAAAGCATTGCAACGTATATTTCGTTATTTAAAATACGAGTCCTATCTTACTCCAATTACAATCAATGACATACCTAAATGGCAACTGAACAATGCACAAATGAAATAAAAATGTGTAACCTTGTCCAGTATCGGGTATAGACAAATACACGATATCATCGAACAAGGAGGCTGATGAATCATGAAGAAATTTGTGGATACGGAAAAAATAATAACCATTTTACAAGAGCAAATAAAAACAGGTGATGGAACTCCTCTTCAATTTGCGACATTAAAAACAGAAATAAAAAGAATACGATTCACTCATGATATTGACCCTAATTTCAAAGGGACCTTTGATGAACTCGAAACTTATATAACAACGAACTCTGATGCAAATTCCACTCAAGAACATATTAAATTAAACGAGATGAATATTAAAAGGTGGATGGACGAACTACACCTACTTATGCATGGTAAAGCTGTAACCATTGATTATAATCAACGAAAAGGCAGGGAAATTTAAGGATAATTTTTCTTTGCTAAACACATCCTACTATTTGAAAGGGAGTGTTTAGCTATGCCAATAAACGAAAAACATAAACTAAGCTTACTCGTTGATATTTTGAAAAATCAAGTTGAACAACAATATATGACGACAGATGAGTATGACCAGATTTCCCGTTTAACTTCTTCATTGCTACACGAAGGAAATCTTGACCAGACTTTAAAACAAACATTTACAAGCATTCAAGAACAACACTACGGTAATGCCCATCATTTTAACCAAAATGATGTCGAACATTGGGTCGAAACGATTCAACAGTACCAGAGTAACGACAATAATTCATAAAATTCCCTAGGAAATAATGACGAATAGACTCAAATTCACAATGACTTTTTCTGCAAACAATGTAACCTAAGCTATCTCTTAATGAACAAATAAAGCATCAAAAAACGTATTGGTTACCATGCCAATACGTTTTTTACAATTACTCGGGTCCTTGATTCTTTATTAAATTTTGAACAAATGCTTTCCACCGGGTCACTTCTTCAGGTTTTCCTCTTTTACCATGCCAAATCACTTCTAACACAAGCTGTGAGACGACATACCAATGCATTCTCATTTGAAGGTTTGTTGTTAGTTCAATACCATACTGTTTGAGCCAATGCTCCCACTCATCTTCGGGTATATATAAATATAACATTAATCCTAAATCTAAGGCAGGGTCTGCCACTGTAGCTCCGTCCCAATCAATGAGAAACAAGTCACCATCTTCACTCATCATCCAATTATTATGGTTTACATCACAATGACAAACAACATATTCGTCGTGTTTGACTTGTTCTTGTCTACGATATAAGAAAATTAACGCTTCCTCTAAAATATCATCTTCGAAATAATCGTTCGATAAATGGTGTTTTATTTCTTCAATAATAGAATGAGGGGTTAAAGGTTCATTTCCGATCCTTTTAAACATATGTAAAAGCTCGCTAGAACGATGAATTTTCCCTAGTAATTGAGCTACACGGCCTTGATTCATTTCAAATGCTTTTAACTCATTGCCACTCACCCATTTTTGAGCCGTAATGACATCCCCGTTCTCTAATCGTTTTGTCCACAAAAGTTTCGGAACAATCCCTTCAGCAGATAAAACAGCCAAAAATGGCGAAGAATTTCGTTTTAGAAATAATTTTTCTTCTCCTTGCTGGGCAACATACGCTTCTCCTGTTGCACCTCCAGCAGGGGAAACCTGCCATCCTTCTCCTAGGTTTAAATTCACCTAACTCACCCTCAATTTCATTTTTCTATACGAGTCTACAATATATTATTATACCGCAATCATCATTGTCCTGATATGAAAATTTCGAACCCATTAAAGAAGCAGAGTCGTATCAGACTCTGCCATTTATTGAAACATCATCATCGTCGTTAACGGCTTTACATGAATTTTCTCGTCTTCTACAATATACAATGGTAACAAACTAACGGTTTCTTCGTCAATGACAATATGCCACTGTCCAAGATATGGTAGTGAAACTTCGATAGTTGACCAACTACCATTATGGATGACAACAATGTTATTCCAACTATCAATTTCATATAAATCATTCATGAGATAAGCAACGACATGGTCTGGAGCTGGTAATGGTTGAATATGCTTTTTAATTTCAGCTGTTGTTTTTAATCGAAAAGCTGGATGTGCCTTTCGAAGGGCAATTAAATTTTTTACATACGTCACATCTTTTTTAAATTGTTCTTTTCTATCCCAATCTAGCTGATTGATGGAATCTGGTGAGTTATAGCTGTTTTCTACGCCTTGTTTTGTTCGAAAAAACTCTTGACCTGCATGTAGGAAAGGGACACCTTGAGCGAGTAACACAAGTGCCGTACCTAACCGATGCATCTTCCTTCTTACATTTTCTTCTTCTGTTTCATTTGTAAACGATAATTTATCCCAAACGGTGTAATTATCATGACATTCCATATAATTAATTGACTGAGCTGGGTTCGTAAATAATCCTTCATTTTGAAACCCGGTACTTCCACAAAGTCCCTCCAGTATCTCACCGACGGTTTCTTTATTTCCGTTAATAAACCCTCGATCACTTTTGTGAAAAGAACTTCCTCTAATAACATCACGAAAACGGTCATTAAAAAATGAAATCGTTGGTACTTCTTTAGCATTTTTGATTGTCGCTTTTTTCTCAAAAGGCAATGGAGTTGGCAAATCCCAACCTTCACCTAAAAGAAGTAAATCGGGACGAATATCTTTCAGCTCGTTTTCAATTATACGGACTGTCTCCAAATCAAATATACCCATCAAATCAAAGCGAAATCCGTCTATCTTATATTCTCTAACCCAATATTTCAAGCAATCTAAGATAAATTTTCGGACCATTTTTCGTTCTGATGCAATGTCGTTTCCTACACCTGTTCCATTTGCCATTTCACCGTTTTCTTCATAGCGAAAGTAATAGCCTGGTACAATTTTTTCAAAATCTGATGATTCCCAAATATAGACATGGTTAAACACGACATCTAATATGACTTTTATTCCGTGTTCATGTAATGTCACTATCATTTGTTTTAATTCTTTTATTCTAACTCTTCCATCCAATGGATTTGTAGAGTAACTTCCTTCCACTGCAAAATAATGGATTGGGTCATATCCCCAATTATAGTGCTGATTAGGATTCATTTCATCAACACTTCCAAAATCATGTAGAGGTAATAATTCGACATGTGTTACTCCAAGTTCGACTAAATAGTCGAGTCCTGTTTTCGTTCCTTTTTTTCCCTTTGTCTTTGTTTCAGTGAACCCTAAAAACTTACCTTTATGTTTAATTCCACTATGAGAATGAATGGAAAAGTCCCTAATATGGACTTCATAAATAATCGCGTCTTGCTTTTCCACAACAGGTAACAAGTAGTCCGTTACTTGATACTTCTCCATGTCTACTATTACACCTTTTTCTCCATTTACCGTTACAGCCTGAACATATGGGTCGACAGCTTCATTCCATACATGTTGAGTATAAAGTTGATATGTAAAACACCAATTTTCCCAATCACCGGGTATTGTTGTTGTCCAAACCCCTTTTGCTTTCCGTGTAAATGGAAAACGTAAACCTTTATTATCAGTAGCCTTTTCAAATAATGTGACTTGAACCTCTGTTGCTGTTGGTGCCCATACTGTAAACGATGTAGACGTTTTCGTATAGCATACACCTAAGTCATCTCCATCATAATAATATAGGTTGTCAAAATCTCTCGTTCGAACAACTTCACCAATAATGACAGGAAGTTGCTCGTGATTGTAATGCAATATATAATTGTATCCCATCTCGATATTATTCATTGTTTGTATCGATAACTGAACAACTCGATTCTTTAAGCTAAAATGAACGTGTTGGATCGGAACAGTATCACCGTCTTCTCTCTTTAATTCTATACTGATTTCTTGCTGATAGGAATCAATCGGAACACTCGCTTTTATCTCGTTCAGTTTTATCATTTCTGCACAAGGTTTTATCGTCTCCATTACTTCCTCCCGTAACTAGAAATTATCCTTCTTTAAAAATCTTTGCAATACAAACATGAATCGTCTATTATTACTAAATATAGAAATCAAGCGCAATTGATATGATGGAGGATTAATGACATGTTACATACAAACGAGAATCGAGCAACTTTACTGCTCTCTTGCCCTGACCGTCCGGGAATTGTTGCAGCCGTTTCGAATTTTCTATATTCGAACAATGCAAATATTGTTCAATCAGACCAATACTCAACAGACCCAGAAAACGGGATGTTTTACATGAGAGTTGAATTTGATTTACCGAATTTCGACCATTCATTTTTAACGATAAAAAAGGAATTTGAGCCCATTGCACAAACATATGAGATTGACTGGCGCTTAGCGAGTGCCAAACGAATGAAACGCATGGCCATCTTTGTTTCCAAAGAAGATCATTGTCTTCTAGAGTTGTTGTGGAAATGGCGTGCTGGCGAACTTTTTGTGGATATTCCACTTGTGATAAGTAATCACTCCGACTTACAGCAAACCGTTGAATCGTACGGTATCCCTTTCTATTATATTCCTGTTTCAAAAGAAACAAAACAAGAAGCTGAAGCGAAACAAATTGAACTTATCCAAGATCACAACATCGACTTTATTGTACTTGCACGTTATATGCAAATTTTATCATCTGATTTTGTTCAGCAATTTCCAAAACAAATTATTAATATTCATCATTCATTTTTGCCAGCCTTTATCGGTGCAAACCCTTATGCAAAAGCATTTAGTCGCGGCGTTAAGCTAATCGGAGCAACCGCTCATTATGTCACAGATGATTTAGACGAAGGTCCCATTATTGAACAAGATGTATTGCGGGTCAATCACCGCTATACCGTTGAACAGCTAAGAGTGGCAGGGAGAAATGTGGAAAGACTCACATTATCAAGAGCTGTTGCCTGGCATATTGAAGACAGATTAATCGTGTTCGGAAACAAAACGATTGTTTTTTAAAACGTAAAGAAAAACGCGGGATCGTCTTTTCATTTCAAGCGAAGTGCGCAGCCTTCGCTCTTCTAGAATAAGCTTTCAAAGCTTCATTGCTAAACCAAAATTTTTATGCTTTCTTATCATTGTAAAAAGACTAGCCAGGAGCTAGTCTTTTTTAAGATAGAGTCGTGATTTCGTAACGGCCATCTATTCCCACTACTTCAAGAAATTGATACCCTTTTTCATGTTTTACGGTCATCAATTCCGTTATTACACGAAAACAGCAGCAAAAACCTTCTTTTTTATTCATTTACCAGAACTTATGTCCGATAGACCTCACCAAACCGTACTTTTTTGAAAATAGCGGAACCTATGTCCGCAACAACAAAACGAATCGTTAGTTCTATTTCCATTCCCGAATAATTGCATTAATGTCTTCAAATTCTTTTAGAGTCATGGCTGATTGAATGTTAATATTGTCCGAGCCTTCATTAGGAATGCGTAATTGACTAATTTTTCGTTTTTCTTTCCAGAGCGTAACCGCTTCAATTAAACCTTCTTTTGCCTGTTTGTAAGTATCGCCATAACTTACGCAGCCGGGTAACTCTTTTATTTCAATCGAATATTCAATCCCGCCTTGCCAATCCATTTCTTGTCTTACTAGCCATGTATATTGCTTCTGATTCTGCATTGTTGTCTGATTCTCCCGCTGCATGATAGTCACCTTCCATTACAAATCCCTCCAATAATTGGAGGGATTATGATGTTTTATCCTTTTTTATTCGTCCTCTATCACTTCTTGCCGTTTGTAGGCGGTTGTATGGCAATAGTGCAACAGTGCTTTCGTTACTTTTATTTGGGTACTTTTAATCGGTGTTGGTTGCCTCACAATTTTTTCGAACCATTGTGCATATACCCTCCTATCAACAATTTCAAAAGGCATATTTGCACTTGAATAATCAACGATATGATTTGGAGCAAGCACGATTTTTTTTATTGGGAAGTTCACATCTTCCGTAGCTAATATGTCGACTAGGATACCCGCCATCCGATTTAACGCAAGATAAGGACTGAGCACTTTTTTTTCCTTCCCACTTCGATACTCCGTCCAAAACCGTTCTGAACTTCCTTCAAATAAGCTATTATCTTGTCCTTCCAATACAACGATACAATAAATCGTAGTGGGACCAATCAAGACAATATCAAAATCAATCGGCGCCTGTTTGATTAAAAAAATCGGCCGATACATTAAAAAATAATTATCCGGAATATTTAATGTTAATGTTCGCAAAAGTTCATCATACTTATACTTTGGATTCATTCTAGACTGTTCCATCAAAGATGTACTTGCCCACCTTAACTGCGACAAAAACAACTCATTTCTAAACATAGCTTTAAGATCTTCAATCGTTCTCACCCGTTCCCGTAACGGCGGTTCAACTGAAGTTTCTTCTATAATTGAGAACTCTTGTTTTGTTGTACGAAAGCTAGTTAATTTTTGAATGGCCTTTTTCCATTTCGACTGTTCCTGTTCCTCGGCAACGAAAGGCTCTACCTCAGCATTTAAAGGACTCTCGCCTAACTCCCATTCCAATTTCAAATTATGCCATCGCTCTTTTTTTAACCTAGTAAATTGACTAGGGTAACGATGAATGTCAAATTGATACCTGGAAATATAATCTTCCAATTTTATTAAATGAGCCACAAACGTTGTACCTCCATTGTTGTCATTCCTTTACTTATTATACCTTAATATAAGAAAAATACGAACACAGGAATAATAACAGAAACAATAACTGCACTTACAGTCATCGCAATCGTACTAATAGCACCTTCTTGTTCACTAAGCTCCATCGCTTTCGCAGTTCCAATCGCATGTGACGCCGTTCCCATTCCAACCCCTCGTCCTACAACATCGTTTACCTTGCACCACCGTAGGAGTAGCGGACCACCGACAGCCCCACTAATCCCTGCAAACATTACAAAAATAGCTGTAAGCGGACTTGCGCCACCGATCGTTTGCGCTATATCCATCGCAACTGGAGTCGTCACAGACTTTGGTAATAAAGAAAACATAACTTCCTTCTCGATATTGAGCCAGTACGCAAACTGGAAACCGGTGTACACTCCGACAATCGATCCTACTCCAACTCCTACACATACCGGAACAATGTATTTTGTAAATAACGCTCTTTGTTTATACAATGGATATCCTAATGCGACAACTGCTGGGCCAAGTAAATGCTCGATCCATTTGCCACCTTGTTGATATGTTTCATAAGGAATTTCAAAGAATACTAGAATGAATACGATGAACAGCGTCCCTGTTAAAATCGGCAAGGTAAGTGGACTCGGATATTTTTTATATAACACTTTCCCTAGTATATAAACAGCTAGCGTCATCATAATAAACAAGAAACTGACAAATACGTTACCCATCAGACTGCTCCTTTTTTTGGACAAGCCATTTTGTTGTCAGACCTGCAACTACTATGACTATAACCGTACTAAAAATGGCTATGAAAACTAAAAATATGCCCGTGCCAGAAAATAAATGGACAAAACCGATAACTCCTGCTGTGACTGGTAAAAAAAGGAGCGGCATATGCCGCAACAATAATGACGTCCCTTCTTCAATCCAGTTCGGTTGAATGACTTTAAAAAATAAAAGCAGAAAAAAAAGTAACATCCCAACAATACTTCCAGGAATCGGTAAATCAAGTCGTGTTTGGATTTGTACCCCGATAAAAAATAAACTATATAAAATCATAATATGGACCATTATCCGGATGATGGACATTGAGCCATTCCCCCTAGTTCTGAAAAGGAAATTGTAGAATCGCTTCATATTTTGGTGATCGCTGTAAATGAGTTTGGTATAATACCAATTCATTTACTTGCCACGTGTTTACTTTATCTGTTAATGGCGTTAAAGGCAAATCAAAAGGTTGTTGTCCACTCCATTGCCTAGCAATTGTTATATGAGGTTTGTATGCTCGAGTTTCGATTGTAAATCCCACCTCATAACATATTCTCGCCACCATGTGCTGAAGCTCGTGCAATGGGCTCGATTGCTCTACACCGCCCCAGAGAATTCGGGGCCTTTCTGGCTTTCCAAAAACACCTAATGATGAAAGAGTAAGTTCAAATGGTTTGACATGAACTATTTTTTCTTTTAATCGATTATCTAGAGCTTGACGCTGTTCCTTTGTTGCATTACCCAAAAACACTAACGTAATATGATAATCTTCTTTATGGACCCACCTCTTGAATGTCCAATTCGAATGATGTTGTTCTCTCCAACGATGGATAATCTCTTTTATTTCTTTACTTATGGGAATAGCAAGAAAAAAATGTGTGTTTTCCATATTCAATTCCTTTCTAACTAAATTTTTTTATACGTCAAAGTAATCAGTGACTTTATTGTACCTAGTTATAACAAAAAGATTCTCACTCATTCATTGTAAAAGATATCGTCCACAATAGGAATGCTGTTCATAGTTATGGTAAACTAAAAATATGTTTGTTTTAAAAAAAGGAAGTGAAACTGATGAGAGTCGTTCAAAATATGGCGGAATTAATTGGACAAACGCCACTCGTAAAGTTAAATAGAATTGATGATAAAAAGGGAGCAACTGTCTATTTAAAGCTTGAATTTTTTAATCCAAGCAAAAGTGTGAAAGACCGTGCCGCTTACCATATGATAACCGAAGCAGAAAAACAGGGGTTATTAAAACCTGGTGCAACCATTATTGAACCTACAAGTGGAAATACTGGCATTGGGTTAGCGATGAATGCGGCAGCAAAAGGCTATAAAGCGATTCTTGTTATGCCGGATACAATGACACAAGAACGAATTAATATTCTTAAAGCCTATGGAGCAGAAGTTGTGTTAACGGACGGCGATTTAAAAATGCCTGGAGCTATTGATAAAGCGCATCAACTTGTAAAGACAATTCCAAATTCATTTATGCCGATGCAATTTGAAAATAGTGCAAATCCCGATGCTCACCGTCATACAACTGCTGTTGAAATTAAAGAAGCGTTGGACAGTATTGGGAAACCATTATCTGCTTTTGTCGCAGCTTCTGGGACTGGTGGTACGATTACAGGAACGGGAGAAGAGTTAAAAAAGTTTTATCCAAAGGCAACCGTTCATGTTGTCGAGCCTGCTGGTTCTCCTGTTTTATCTGGAGGAAAACCTGGCCCACATAAACTCGTTGGCACAAGCCCTGGATTTATTCCTGATATTTTAAATGAAGATGTGTATGATGAGATTTTTAAAATAAAAGATGAAGAGGCGTATGAGACAACAATCGCATTATCACAACAAGAAGGCATTCTCGTCGGACCCTCTTCTGGTGCAGCGTGTTATGCTGCATTACAAGTCGCAAAGCGGTTAACTCCAGAAGATGTCGTCGTTGCGATTGTTTGTGATACTGGTGAACGCTATTTATCTACGGACTTATTCGATTTTGAAAATAAGTAATAACAGCACTTAAAAAGGAGTTCCTTAGTAACCAGACTAAAGGGACTCCTTTTTTTATCGTAAGAGAATATTATTCTTTTGCTAATTCATAGATCGCTTCTGCGTATAAAGCGGTCGCTTTTAACAAGTCTTCAATGGATATATATTCATCCTTTTGGTGGGCAACATCTTTCCGACCTGGAAATAAAGGTCCAAATGCAACCCCTTCTTTTAAAGACCTTGCATACGTGCCTCCCCCTATTGATAATAACGTCGCTTTTTCGCCCATTTGCTTTTCGTACACTCGTTGTAATGTTTGAATTAGTGGCGAATCTTCTTTCACATAGTGAGGAGTAGAATGACTTAAGATGGTTAAGCGCATATTATATTCGTTCATCTTTTGCTGTAATTGCTTTTCAATAATCTCAAACGTATGTGTAACAGGATAACGAATCGTACAGCTAATTTTTCCCCCTTCATCTGAAGAAAAAGAAAACACACCCGGATTTATCGTTAAGTCTCCACTTACTTTATCAGACCAAGTAATTCCTAATGCTTGACCTCTTGATTCATCAACTAAATAAGAAGTAATAAACTGTAAAAATGGATGAGGTTGTGAAAAGAAAGAATGTAAAAACTCACCAACATATGTTCCTGCATTTATTCCGTTTTTCGGCTCCATGCCATGTGCAGAAACGCCATAAACTCGAATATGTAATGCGTCACCGTCTTTTTCCATGTGTCCTTCTAGATTACGCTTTTTAAGATACAGTTGAAATTGTTGTTCTATTTTTGCTTGAAGCTTTTGGTTTTTACACATTAATGTTGCTTCACAAAAATCAGGTACCATATTTACACGATGACCTGCTCGAAAAGTTAGGAGGGTAAGCTCTTCCTCGATTTTTTCATTTGCAGGAATTCCAAACTCAATATCGGCAATACCTTTCTCTGCATGTATAATTGGAAAATCCGCATCAGGAGCAAACCCTGTTGTCGGCATTTCATCATGCTCAAAATAATGATCCACACAACGCCATTCACTTTCTTCATCTGTTCCAATAATCATGCGTACTCGTTTTGATAAGGGAAGCTCTAATTCTTTCACGATTTTCATGGCAAAATAAGCGGCCATTGTCGGTCCTTTATCATCAATCGCCCCTCTTGCATATACATTTCCATTTCTTATTTCAGCAGCAAACGGTGGACTTGTCCAGCCATCTCCAGGTGGGACAACATCAATATGACAAAGTACGCCGACTAAGTCTTTTCCTTGCCCAAATTCTATTGTTCCAGCATATCCATCAAGATTTTTTATGGTAAATTGATCCTCTTTACCTTTCGTTAACAAATAATTCAAAGCATTCATAATCCCTTTACCAAAAGGTTGTCCCTCTGTCGCTGTTTCTTCATCAAGGACGCTGTTTATCTGCAAAAAGGCTTGAGTTGATCGGATGATTTCGTCTCTTCTTTTTTCCACTTCATTTGTAAAATTTATTGAGCTCACGTCACTTTCCTCCTACTTTTGTTGTTCACTGTTTGTACGAACACTTTGCTAATTGCACATAATTATTGTACAATATCCGTAAAGGTGGGAAACACAATAATTTAAGCCATACACATGGTTGCCCAATTTGCCTACCCATATCTAATTAAATCCATTTTCTCACATTTGTCCTGGCAACAAAAGCAGCTTATGCAGTGAGCAAGAAATAATTCACTGTACATTCGACCAAGCAACCTAAATTAGGATTGGCACGAATGATCGTTACCCCCTTTTAATACAATGGATGTAAAGGACTATCATCTATTAAATAAGGAGTGGTTTTTTGAAAACTTCAACTGATCGTATGATGACACGAATTAAATCGATTTACCTCTATATAAAACAAAGGGGGACCGTCTCAACGAATGAATTAGTTGAAGAGTTTGGGATTACTCAAAGAACAATCCAGCGGGACTTAAACGTCTTAGAGTATAATGATTTAGTCTTTAGTCCGAGCCGTGGGAAATGGACAGTGACAAAGAAGAAAACAAAAGTCTCATAAAACTACATGATAAAGAAGGATTAGCCACAGTATCGGTCACTGTGGCTTTTCCTTTTTTTAAGACGAATGGCTTCTTAACAGTTCCACTTCATCTTCGGTTAATTCCCGATACTCTCCTAACGCTAACTCTTCGTCAAGTTGTAACGGTCCAATCGATATCCTCTTTAGTTCTGTTACCCTTTTACCTACTGCAATAAACATTCTTTTTACTTGATGAAACTTCCCTTCTGAAATCGTTAACGAAATCGTTGAGATCTCACCTTGTTTATCTATTATTAATTCAGCTGGTTTCGTAACGTAACCATCATCTAACTCGACTCCTTGCTTGAATTGAGAAATATCTTCTTCAGACACTCTTCCTCTCACCGTAGCTATGTATGTCTTTGGTACATGTTTTTTAGGAGCCATTAATTCATGCGCTAATTTTCCGTCATTTGTTAAAAGTACAAATCCCTCTGTATCTTTATCTAAACGCCCGACTGGAAACGGGTCAAACATGGCATGCTCGTAAGCAAGAAGATCAACGACAGTTTCATGTTCAGTATCTTCCGTTGCAGAAATAACCCCTTTTGGTTTATTTAACATTAAATAAATAAACTCTTTATACTCCACTATTTCACCATGAACAACAACTTCATTTTTTTCTGGGTCTACTTGTGTTTTTGGATCTTTTGCTGGTTTTCCATCAACAAGAACTGTTCCTGTTTTTAATATTTTTTTTACTTCCTTACGAGTACCATACCCCATATTGGCTAATAGTTTATCAATTCTCATCACGCACCTCTTTTTCCACTTCACTTGCAATTTTATTACCAAAATGACCTAATGTATTGTTTATATAACTTTGAATGACACCACGGCTCGTAATTTCAAGTGAATGTTGAAGTATCTCATCGTTTTCTTTTTCGTTTTGTAATTCTTTTTTTACGGTAACAGCAAAGCGAATCGCCAATTCCGTCACTTTTTTATTTATATAGTATACTTCTTCTTCCGCCGCTTTAATGAGTTTCATATCTCTTAAAAACCATTGTTTGACTTGTTTGAACTCCTCTTTATCATCTTCTTCAAGCGCTAGCATCGCTTTATTGTCTTTGATACTTTGGTCGGCATGACCGACAAACTTACAAGGAACGATTCTGCCATACGTAATAAGTTTCTGTACATCTTCTTTCATCATCGCCGTAGCAAAATAATAAAATACGCAATCCTCTGAAAAGAGATGACCATACGTTTCAAAAAAAGGAGCATACTCCTCAGCAGGTAGTGTCAGCCATACATGTGTCGCCTTTGGAAACTCTTTTGCCGAAACTTCAAAGAGCACTTTAGAATGGCTAACTGCTTTTTTCAGCTTCTCCTTATTTCTAGAATACAATCCAACATGAACATCGGGCTGTTTAAATTGTAACAGACATGTCGCTAATTTTCCGTAGCCAATTAGTATAACCATCCGTATCTCCTCCATAATATTAGGTTAAAAAAAGGCCGCCCCAGTAGGTGATGATTCCCCTTTGGGACAACCTTCATAAAATGAAGCGTCGTCGATTTCTATTTTTTCTCTAAGTGCCTTTTTCCCTAATCTTCCTCGGTCTCAAACATGTAATAGCGCGTTCTCATATTCACATTTAATACAATTCCAATCGCCAGCATATTTGTCATAATCGCACTTCCCCCATAACTAATAAACGGAAGAGCCAAACCAGTAATCGGCATTAAACCAATCGTCATGGCGATATTTTGAAAGATTTGAAATACTAATAATCCAACAACACCTGAAACTAAATACGTCCCAAATAAATTGTTACAACTAAAGGCGATAATGATCATCCGATAAAACATAAAGAAATATATGACGAGCAACACAGTGGCTCCGATAAACCCAAACTCTTCTCCAATGACTGTAAAAATGAAGTCAGTATGAATTTCGGGTACTCTTCCACTTTGAGATTGTAACCCTTCCATAAATCCTGAACCATATAACTGTCCTGAGCCAATTCCTCGTAAAGCTTCTGTTAACTGGTAACCATAGCTTGCTTCATGGCTTCTAGGGTCTAGCCATCCATATATCCGTTCCATTTGGTGAGATTCAATCACTTTTGAGAAAATAGAAAAGTAATTATTGTGTAACCAAACTAAAAATCCTAACCCTGCCACTACTAACGATCCTAATAACCCTAACATTCTCCAAGTTACACCAGACATAAGTACCATTGTCGCCATAATACTTCCGATAACGAGAGCCGTTCCTAAGTCTGGCTGAATAAGAATTAAGAAAAAAGGGGGCAAGCCTACTGCCATTATTTTTCCTACTAACACAACATCAGAAGATAAACTTTTTGCTCGACCTTCTTTTGTAATGCGATAAAGTAAATGCGATAACGCGATTATAACAAAAATTTTCACAAACTCTGACGGCTGAAATTCGAAAAAACCGAGGTCAATCCAACGTCTTGATCCGTTTTTTACAACCCCTCCAAAATGAACCCATAGCAATAAGATAATTCCTAATACATACAATGGGATTGAAAAACTTCGTAACAATTCATAATCAATGGTCATAACCGCTACCATAATAATTAACCCGGCAATAAACCAAATGACTTGGCGCTCCACAAAATAAGTCGGGTCATTTGCATAATACTGACCCGAACCACTATACACAGCAATTAAACTAATACACATTAATAAGAACAGTAAAAACAATAATGTATAATCAATTTGTTGCCAATACGATTTACGTTCTTCCATTATGTCCTGTCCTCCATCTATATCAAACATCGTTACTTCATCTTTATGCTGAAAGCTCGACATCTTCCTTCATTCTTTTAACTTTTCGATTATGTCTAGAAATGTTAGCTAAAATAGCAATTGAAACTAATGACACTAAGAGAGACGATCCACCGTTACTAATAAAAGGTAATGGGATCCCCGTAATTGGTAACAGCCCCGCCACAGCGCCAACATTAAAAACAATTTGAACTGCAATTTGAAACACAATTCCGTATGCTAATAAACTTCCAAACGGACTTTTACATTGTGCCCCAATTAAAACACCTTTTACAAGAATAATAAAATAACAAATAAAGATAAAGACTACTCCAATCAACCCTAATTCTTCCGATATGATAGCAAGAATAAAATCTGTGTGGGCCTCAGGTAAATATCCGAGTTTTTGTACACTTTGGCCTAACCCTACTCCCGATAATCCACCATGTGTAATCGCAACATACGATTGAATCAAGTGATATCCAGAGTCGACCGGGTCTGCAAACGGATCGCGGAATCCAACTAACCGTTTTAATCGATACGGTTCAAAAACCGCAAGCACCGTAAATAAAGACGCTCCAATTGTCGCAAGTCCTATTAAATGAGTAAACTTCGCACCAGAAAAAAAGACAATTAAGCCAGTAACAAATAAAATTGATGTTGCTGTTCCTAAATCTGGCTGCCCCATAATTAACCCTAAAATCACACAAACGACGATAAGTGGAGGCAATAAACCTTTCACAAACTGATTAATATATGCTTGCTTCGAAGAATATACTTGCGCTAAATAAATAATAATACCAATTTTAACAAACTCTGAAGGTTGCATTCGTAGTGGTCCAACTTGCAACCACCGTTGGGCACCATTTACAGAAATACCAGAAGTCAATACTAATATTAGTAAAACAATAGAGAAACCAACAATATAGGGTGAGAGTTTACGGTACGATAAATAAGGAAAATGCATAAAAAACGCAAATGCCACCGTAGCTAAACCAAACCACATCAATTGCCGTTTAAAAAAATAATAATAATCTCCTTGCTCATATAATGCTATAACATAGCTTGAACTAAACACCATAATTAAGCCAAATACAGCTAACAAAAATGTCGTTATAATTAAAAGCCAGTCATTATCCTTTGAAAATGAATAATTCATCCTGTCCCCCGATTTCGCCCCGAAAAAAACGAGTTGGCGCTTTTTACATTGCTTGTACAATTATATCACTCCAACAATAAGAGAGAAAGAGGGATTACCTGTCAACCATTGTCTAAAACTATGTAAAAGAACCAAAGGTCGGGGTTTGACCTTTGGTTCTTTTCCTTTTCCGCGCAGAGCTTGCCCCTTTTTTAGTCCAAACTGCCCTTTGTTTGGACGCAGGGGCTTGCGCTGTGCGGACCAGTCGGGGTTTGACCTTTGGTTCTTTTCCTTTTCCGCGCAGAACTTCCCCCTTTTTTAGTCCAAACTGCCCTTTGTTTGGACGCAGGGGCTTGCGCTGTGCGGACCAGTCGGGGGTTTGACCTTTGGTTCTTTTCCTTTTCCGTTCGGACATTTATTCCGCTATTTCATAAAAAACATGCCTTTTTTTAAAGCTATCGGACATACGTTCCGCTATTTGGCCAAATCAGCTTCAAAAACCTCCCGTTTTCCTGATTTAACGGAACATATCTATGTCCGATAAGATCCGAAAAACGTGAATCATGGTTAAAATAACGGATCGTATGTCCGATATAATTTCAAGTAAAAACCAGTACTATATTCTCGACCGATCCCTAGGTTACCCTTTGATTCTTTATTTCTTTCTCTTCAAAAAGCGGAATCGATTGCCTAATATTTGCCCTGCTAAATGGGAGCGAATGGATAACAACATATAAACAGCACCACCTATTAGAACACAAGCGGCAAGGACGATAACGGTATTACTCCAAACGTCTAATGGGAACCACCTTGTTAATATTCTTTGGCAAAGGAGTACAACGGCACCCATAATTGCTACAAAGATGCTAATTAGTAATAGTCGCTTTAATATAAAACGATAATCATAGTTGGCAAACTTTCCAATCGCCCACACATTGACAGAAATTAATATTCCGTACCCTATATATGTAGCCACGACAGCCCCCGTTGGACCCATTGAATAAATAAGCCAATAGTTTAAAATTAATTTTGCCAAAAGCGCAGCAACCAAACCAATCACAGCAAATTTTTGTCGGTTCATTCCTTGTAAAATAGCTGAGGTGACCGATGCTAACGCAAAAAATAAGGCAATAGGAGCATAAACTTGTAAAATCTCCCCACCCATTTGGATTTCGGAAATACCATAAAGCGCGCCAAACGCAGGGAAAGCTAATAAAGATAATCCAGCTGCTGCAGGCAATGTAAGAAATAATATAATTTGATATGTTTGCGTAATTTGTTGTTGTAATTCTTTTTGATTACCTGAAGTGAAAGACTTTGTAATTGTCGGGACAAGTGTAATTGAAAATGCTGTCGCTAAGGCGACTGGAATTAAAATAACTTTATGAGCTGTTTGAGAAACAATCGCAAAAGCTGTCTCTGCTTCGTTTTGAGATACTCCGGATGCAATTAGCGCATTATTAAATGTAAATAAATCAATCGACTGAAACAACGGAATCGCTAACGCTACAAATGAAAGAGGGAGCGCATAAGAAATAAGCTCCTTGTACATTGTTTTTAGTGGAATATCATGATTAACAGTGCTTTCTTGTAGCTGTTCGTTTAACATTTTACGTCTTTTAAACCAATAATAAAGAAGTACACTTAAACCACCTAACGCCCCAACAAATGCGCCAAATGTCGCAAAGCCAACAGCAATGGCAATATTGCCATCATACACGCCGACAATAAAGTAAGTGACACTTAAAATAAAAGCGATACGAACGATTTGTTCAACAACTTGGGATACAGCAGTTGGTCCCATCGATTGAAACCCCTGAAAATATCCCCGAATAATCGACATATACGGAACGATAATAAGAGCAACACTGACCATCCGAATCGTAAACACCATGTCTTCCATCGAATTACCTTTTAGTGTTTGTGGATCACTTATAATCAAATTGGCAATAACCGGTGCCATAAAAAACAAAGCTAAAAACGCAATACAACCACTCACTGACATCACAATCGATGCAGACTGAAACAGTTTTCTACCAGTATGATAATCACCTAAAGCATTATACTTTGAAACAAACTTTGAAACAGCTAGTGGAACACCCATTGTTGACATCGTAAGAAGCACAGTATAGGGTAAATAACCATATGTATATAAAGCAAGTCCCGTTTGACCTACAATTGCGGTAAACGGAATGATATATAATAACCCTAGAAACTTAGATAAGAACGTAGCCGCCGTTAAAAGTTTGGTGCCACGAATAAGTTTTGAATCGGACATCATTTCCTCCTAGTTATGTAAAAATGAACCTATTTACTTATCAATGAGAAGTTTTAAATAATATTCTCGTGTTCTCGGTCCATCAAATTCACAAAAGTATATCCCTTGCCATCTTCCTAATAATAGCCGTCCATCTTTAATGATAACGGTTTGAGATGAGCCAACCGTACTCGCTTTTAAATGAGAAGCAGAGTTTCCTTCAAAGTGTCGGTATTTCGGATGTTCCCAAGGGTATACCTCATCTAATCTCATTAACATATCCTTTACAACATCTGGATCTGCATTTTCATTTATTGTGATTCCCGCTGTTGTATGAGGACAATAAATCGTTATCATTCCATTTTTGACATTTTTCTCTAAAATATAATCCTGCACTTTAGAAGTAATGTCAATCATTTCGTCTCTTTGATTTGTCGATAATGTTTTTATCACAACCATGATTCTTTCCTCCTCTATCTCACACGATTTTCAAAACAAAAAAATAACTGCCCAACGACTGGGCAAAATAAAATAATCAGGATCGAATGGATTACAAATTCGAATTCACTTCACGATAAGTATAAATATTTTCTATAATGATTACCAATATAATTACCAAATTTCGTATTTTTCTATTTTACATCATTCCACTCGTTTTTTGTAATAAATTAAAATAATTGATAAAGTGAAAGAAGATAGTATCGAATAGTAAAGAGAAGGTGGAACAATGAATTTTGATGTTATTGTAATCGGCGGTGGACCGTCTGGATTAATGGCTTCCATTGCAGCAGCCGAACAAGGGGCTAATGTCTTATTGCTAGACAAAGGAGACAAACTTGGTCGAAAGCTTGCTATTTCTGGGGGCGGACGCTGTAACGTGACAAATCGGATGGAAATTAATGAACTAATTGCCCATATTCCTGGTAACGGTCGTTTTATGCATAGTCCGTTTTCTGTGTTTAATAATGAAGACATCATAAAGTTTTTTGAAGGGTTAGGTATTCGCTTAAAGGAAGAAGACCGTGGTCGAATGTTTCCTGTTTCTGATAAAGCGACAACTGTCGTAGAAACACTATTGCGACGTGTCCATCAATTAGGTGTCACTATTCAAACAAATACCGCAGTAAAAGAGGTCCAATATGACTCAGAAAAAGTCATCGGAGTAACATTACAATCAAATAAACAAATTCAAGCTAAAAATGTCATTATTGCAACAGGTGGAAAAAGTGTTCCGCACACAGGCTCTACCGGAGATGCGTACCCATGGGCGGAAAAAGCCGGCCATGCGATTACAGAACTTTATCCAACAGAGGTCCCTATTACATCAAATGAGCCTTTTATAAAACAAAAAAAACTACAAGGTCTTTCCTTACGTAATATTGAGCTTTCTGTCATTAGTCCAAAAGAAAAAACAATTATTACACACGATGGCGATATGATTTTTACTCATTTCGGTATTTCTGGACCAGCCGTACTTCGTTGTAGTCAGTATGTCGTCAAAGCTTTAAAAAAATGGAACACAAATAAAATCACCATGAAAATCGATCATTTTCCCTCGCAATCAAGTGAAGACGTTTTTCAAGAAGTAAGAAAGGTATTAACAGCCGAACCGAAAAAAACATTTAAAAATGTGATGAAAGGGTTTGTTCCTGAACGACTATTGCTCTTTCTCATCGAAGAGTTAAACATTGATGCCAATAAGCCGGCTTCTGAAATATCAAATGAACTTGTTCGGGGATTTGTAAACAAAGTGAAAGACTTTCGGTTTACTGTCAATGGAACATTATCGCTTGAGAAAGCATTTGTAACAGGTGGTGGTGTCTCTGTGAAGGAAATTCATCCAAAAACAATGGAATCTAAAAAGAAGCACGGGTTGTTTTTTTGCGGAGAAGTGTTAGATATTCATGGGTACACTGGGGGCTATAATATTACAGTCGCTTTTTCCACAGGATATACTGCGGGAAGAGCAGCTGGGGAAAAAAGCAAACATGTGTACGAGTTATAAACAGGTTTATGCACAGCCTGTGGACAACTATGTTCACAGGCTTTCGACTTATTCTTAACATTTAATTAACGTTTCGACAACATTTTCACAACACTGTGAATAACCTAAATAGTTATACACAAACTTATACACAAAATCAGTGGTTTTCCACAGTCATTTTTCACAGCTTTGTTAATATTTTTTAAATTTTTAGACAGATTTTATTTATACTTGTGGATATGTGGATGTTTGGCGTCGTTATCAACGTCGATTTTTCTCACGTAACAAAGAACATCATCGTATAATTTCATGTGATAATACATTCCTAATTCAAACCCTTGATTTATCACTTCCTCGCTTTCTTCTTTATAAAAGCCAGCTACCACTTCATAAATTTCATTTGCGTGTTCAACGTCTAATGTTTCATGCTCTAAAAAATGGGCAAGTTCTGCTTGGTTGTTACGGTATCGTGTTTTTGCCATCATCGCGACAAGAGGAGAAACACGAGCTACGATTTCTTCTATAACACCTAAGGCCGCTACACCTTCTTTCCAATCATAATGCAAACACAAGTCCAAAATGGCACGATTATACGCAATTACACCGACGGTTGGTCTTGACTTCTTTATCTCTTCATCCGTTACTGCCATCCCCTTTAAAAATTGTTTATAGGTTTCAGAATGGACATGATGCTTGTTCATCCGTCCATGTTCTTCAAATAAATTTTCAACAAGAGACATTCGGTCTGAAAAATGAGGGATGTTACTAATGGATGCTGCTAGAAACCGCGGAAAAGCAAGAACAACATGATAAAGCTGCAGGGCGACTTCCTTTACTTGTTGTTCTGAAAGTTCATTTGCTTGAATGACGGTAAACAAAGGATGCTCTTCTACGACAGCCTCTTGAAAAATTTGGGTTGTTTTTTCTTTTACTCGCTCCATTTCTTTCTCTCCTTTTTTATATGTAAATTAATTCATTACTAACTGAAACATTGGGGACATCCCCATAGCCAATCATCTGAGACTGTAAGGAAACATTAAACTTACTAGAGCGAATTTGGTTGGCCTGTTGTTTTTTTATCCCATAAAATAAATAAGTATAATGATGTCTGTAATGCTCTTTCACATATTGTATAAATGCTTCTCTATTCTCTTCCTTATTTGAAACATAATAAGCTAAATAACAATGTTGCAAAGGTTCATCCTTTTTTGGGAGCCTCGGACAACCAGCCATTTCGACAATCGGGTTGATAAGCCGGTAAGAAATCGGTAGTTGCTTTGTTGCGCGCAATTGCCGCTCTCTACTTTGATCCACTAGTTTACAAATCGATATAAGTTTGCCGTTAGTATCGTAATTTCCAAGAAACAAACCGTTTTTTCTCGTAAAGGCTTTATACTCCATTCGGGAAAATAGGGGGGCAGTAACGTGATAAAACGACCAAGCGGTTTGCTCATCAATGACGTTTACACGAATATCTCTTTTTTGTTTCCCAATAAATAAAGGAACACCGACATGCACCATTTCTCCTATCACCATTCCTTTTGGGAAAAAACCTCTCCCATCGACAACTGTTCGTGAACTCGAATGAGTGGAGAGAATAGTAGAAAACATCCAATCTACATCGGAGTAAGTCTTTTTCACTTCATGAATAAGATGGACAAATGCTCGACTATGTCGGTAGTTCGGATGGACTTTTACATCATGTAAATAATATATGGGCTTAATGCCGGCTTGCATTTTTCTAAATTGCTTTGTTACCCCAATACACGCAATTAACTCCCCTTTCCGTTTTACCCCGTAATAGTGATATTCTCCTAACTCGCTTGATAATGAGTGAAAATCAGTGCCACGATCTACATAAAATAATGAGCTTCCTGTATCACATTGACGAGATAACGAAAGCAATTGCTCATTCTCTTCTTCTGTTATTTTCATCGTATCGTACATCATGAAATCATCCCTACCGTTACATGTTCATAGGCGAGAGAGCGCTCCATCGTTTGACATAAGTTTGATAGTTCTTCCTCGATGAAAAATCTCTTTTCAAAAAATCGAGGCAAAGTTGGACATGACAGCATATTTCGAAACAGAACAATCGCCTGATGATGTTTTGCTAGTAACAACCGCTCACAAACGATGTTTCTCTCTTCTTCTCCCATCCAATCAAATACATTCGATAAGTAAAACGCATCGATGTTTTGCTCTTGCTCTAGCACTCTATCAAGAGACCCATGGATAATCGTTAGTTTGTCAAGATTTGCTTTAATCCTCTCATATCCTTGTAAGCTCATATAATATGGCAGCCCTTCGTTCATGTTTATGTAACGGCCGAATAATAATTGGGAAAGAAAGTAATTTTTTTTGATTAAGTCTGTTTGTAAATATGTTTCAAATAGCTGTAAAAAATGGGCCCCATAATCGGTTGTGTTCCGCTCTGAAAACATCGTATCTGGATAAAAAACGAGATGGGACGTACGACTTAGTAAGAGCTCCACTGCCTTTTCGAAAACATCAGACTTTATTTCTCGTTTATAATAAATCCACTGTTCTGCTATTGTTGACGTTTTGAATAACTCTTGCCATTTCTTTTCATGAACAATATGTTCACATATATTTCCACCGATAAAACGGTAAAATCGTTCTGTCACCCCGCAATGATTTATCCCCTTGTTAATGAATGAAAGGTGATTATCCCAATATAATTTTGATTGGTCTGATAAATCTTCTTTTAGCCTGTCATATGTTTTGAGCCGTTCCAAACACTCTCCTTCTCCAATAAAAGCGATGTATTGTGACTGGTCAAGTGTTGCTATCGCTGTTTTTTTCAGCTCAATTAATGCACATTGAGCAGGATTCATATCGACCGCAATCACTGAAGTGACATCTTCGTCTAATATCGAAAAGGCACTACATCCTCCTGACCCAATCATCATGATTTTCTTCGGTTTATACTTTTTTGTTATTCGTCTTTCCACTTCACTATCTTCCCGTATTTGGGCAAAATAAATGTCACTCATGCTAAACCCTCCTTAATCGCACGAAAGAACCTTTGTTTTGATTGGTGCCATTCGGTTAACTGCTCTTTCCCCTTCCTATACTGTTCAATGAGTCTTTGTCTTGCTTCACATTCACTTGGGATATTTAAATAAAGAACGATATTATCTCCGTCTTTAAGCATTATTCCTCTTTGTTCTAACCAGCGATTAATCTCTTGATTTCTTTTTGTAGCTTGATATAGCGTTGTTTTACTTTTGCTAGTCATGTTGTCATAACAGATATTTTCAATATGGTTGATGTTTCTCTTAAATACAGCTAATGCTTCTTGTACTGATTGTGGAGGACGTTCTTCTCCATGCCATTGTGGATATAAATAGTGGTCAAATAAAGTCTTCATCACAATAACTACCTGTGGATTTTGAATTTCCGCTGCTAGATGAATGGTTTTATCTGCTTGAAAAAAAGATGTGAATTGCTCATCCAAAAGTTGCAAATAAGCAGAACTCTTTGAAAATAACGGTCCAAAATAAATATATTCCTCATTTTCATAGGAGACTTGATGCACAAATAAAACGGTTGTTAGTTGGTTTTGTCTTGTCATAAGCCATACGTTATCATAGCCTTGCCATTTTGCCTCCACATACTGTTCATTCACATGCGGGTGTTGCATCATGAGACAAGCAATCTCCGTTTTTTCTTCGTTTGATAACAATGGAATCGGAACATGTTTCGTAAACACCAAATCACCCTTTTTGTATCATATAATTCTTATAGTGTAATTATACACCTTTAAATAAAATTTACCAGCTTTATTTTTTTCGGTTACTTCCCATTCGGACATACGTTCCGTTATATTTAAGAAAAACGTGGGAGCGTCTTTTCGTCTTCTAGAATAAACTTTCAAAGCTTCACTGCTACACCAAAATTTTTATACTCCCTCATTTGTCTCATTTTTGCGGTCAGAGAAGCCGTTATTTGTGAACATGATACGGGTTTCCGTTTTTTAGCGGCCACAGGAGCACTTATTCACGCAAAAGCCACTCTATTCCTAGCGATATATTATGATTAACTGCTCCTGTGGCCACTAACGTTCCAAAAGCTAGCCATGTTCACAGATAACGGTTTTCATGGCCGCTTACCTACCATAAACAACAAAATCGCTAAGGCGATAAACCCGCCCCACGTGTTGAATGATTCACTTGGGTCTTTTCTTCCTTGTCTCATAGTACTCCAAACCCCTAATTCATTCTAAGAATTTATTAGAGCAATGTTATACATAAGTCGAATACTTTACAGTTTCCTAAACAATAAGAAAAACGCGGGAGTTTCTTTTCATTTCATTGAAGTGTGGAGCCCTGCCTGCTTTTGACAGTGAACCCCAAGTGCTCTTCTTGGGGTGAACGCGCAGGTGCGCAGCCTTCGCTCTTCGAGAATAAGCTTTCAAAGCTTCACTACTGCTACACCAAAATTTTTATACTCCCTTATCTAACAAAAAAAAACGCGTTCCCGTCCTCCATGAAGGGTAAATAGCGGAGCCTACGTCCGAATGCTCCCACACCCCTATGAAAAAAAGCCGAAAATCAAAATGATTTTCGGCTCTCCTCACTGTTTATTTAATTGGCAACGATATTCACAAGTTTTCCTGGTACTGCAATAACTTTGCGAATTGTTTTTCCTGCTAACTCTTCTTTCATCTTTTCATCTTGTAACGCAATTTCTTCCATTTGCTCTTTCGTTGCATCTTTAGCGATGACAAGTTTCGCACGCACTTTTCCATTGATTTGGCAAACGATTTCGATTTCATCCTCGACTAAATAAGCTTCTTCATATGTTGGCCATGGCTCATAAGCGATCGTGGTTTCTCCGCCCAGTAATGACCATAATTCCTCACTCATATGTGGAGCGACCGGGGAAAGAAGTTTTACAAATCCTTTAATAAGAGAAAGCGGAAGCACCTCTTGCTTATAGGCTTCATTAATGAACACCATCATTTGTGAAATACCGACGTTAAAGCGATAGCCTTCAAAGTCCTCTGTCACTTTTTTCACGGTTTGGTGATACACTCTTGTTAACTCAGCGCTTCCTTCAACATCTTGAACTTTCTCTTGTACTGTTCCCGTTGATTCGTTTACAATCAAACGCCATACTCTATCTAAAAATCTTCTCGCTCCATCTAAACCATTTTCAGACCAAGCAATGGAAGCATCAAGAGGACCCATAAACATTTCATATAAGCGAAGTGTATCTGCCCCATGTGAGTCAATAATGTCATCCGGATTGACAACATTTCCTTTTGATTTACTCATTTTTTCGTTATTTTCGCCTAATATCATCCCTTGGTTATACAAACGCTGGAACGGTTCTTTCGTAGGAACGACACCTAAATCATAAAGAACTTTGTGCCAGAAACGAGCGTACAATAAGTGAAGAACGGCATGCTCAGCCCCCCCAATATAAATATCAACCGGGAGCCAGCGCTTAATTTTTTCCGGATCCGCTAGTTGCTCGTCATTTGTTGGGTCAATATAACGCAAATAATACCAGCAGCTTCCTGCCCATTGTGGCATCGTATTTGTTTCACGACGGCCTTTTTTCCCTGTTTCTTTATCGACTACTTCTAGCCACTCAGTCGCATTCGCTAATGGTGATTCTCCTGTACCAGACGGTTTAATTTCATCCATTTCAGGAAGCAATAGCGGTAATTCTTCTTCTGGCACCGGCTTCATTGTTCCATCTTCAAAATGAATAATTGGAATCGGTTCTCCCCAATAACGTTGACGGCTAAACACCCAATCTCGTAATCGATACGTCACTTTTTTCGAGCCTTTATTTTCCGCCTCAAGCCATTCAATCATTTTCGAAATCGCTTCTTGTTTTGATAGACCATTTAAAAATTCTGAATTAATAAGGGTCCCATCTTGTGTATAGGCTTCTGTTTCAACATCCCCACCTGAAACAACTTCTTTTATCGGCAAATCAAATGTTTTTGCAAATTCATAATCTCGTTCGTCATGAGCAGGTACGGCCATAATCGCACCTGTTCCATAACTCACTAACACATAATCAGCAATCCAAATCGGTAGTTTTTCACCGTTGACCGGATTAATTGCATACGCTCCTGTAAAGACCCCTGTTTTTTCTTTTGAAAGCTCGGTTCTCTCTAAATCACTTTTTAGCGAGACCGCTTTCTTATACGATGCGACCGCTTCTTTTTGCTCTGCCGTTGTTATGACATCAACAAGCTTATGCTCAGGGGCAAGAACCATGTAGGTTGCACCAAATAATGTATCGGGACGAGTCGTAAAGACCGTTACACTTTCTGAATGACTTTCAAGTGAAAATGTCACTTCAGCTCCTTCAGAGCGTCCAATCCAATTTCGTTGCATATCTTTAATGCTTTCAGGCCAATCTAATTCTTCTAAGTCTTCTAATAGGCGATCAGCATAGTCTGTAATTTTAAGCACCCATTGTTTCATCGGACGTCGTTCAACCGGATGTCCTCCTCGCTCACTTTTCCCATCAATGACTTCTTCATTCGCAAGAACAGCACGAAGCGCAGGGCACCAGTTAACAGACACTTCATCAATATACGCTAACCCCTTTTTATATAATTGGATGAAAATCCACTGTGTCCATTTATAATAATTCGGGTCTGTTGTGTTTACTTCACGATCCCAATCATAAGAAAACCCTAATGATTTAATTTGCCTTCTAAAGTTATCAATATTGGCTTTTGTAAACTCACGTGGATGTTTCCCCGTATCAAGTGCGTATTGTTCTGCGGGTAATCCGAAAGCATCCCATCCCATTGGATGAAGAACATTGTATCCTTGCATCCTTTTCATTCTCGATAAAATATCGGTTGCTGTATAACCTTCCGGGTGACCGACATGCAAACCTGAACCTGATGGATATGGAAACATATCAAGCGCATAAAATTTCGGTTTACTCTCGTCATCTACCGTTTTAAAAGTTTTTTCTGTTTCCCATAAGTTTTGCCACTTTTTTTCAATTTCTGTATGTGAATACGACATTTTGTCATTCCTCCTATATTTCAAATATGTACAACTGACATTTAAAAAAATATATAAAAAACCTCCCACCCCTAGCGTTTTCGTTAGGGACGAGAGGTTGATCAACAATGTTATTCCCGCGGTACCACCCAAATTAGTATAACGACCTTGCCGCTACACTCACTCTTACACCTTAACGCGGCAAACGGCAACGGTTACTTTTTTCACCATCACAACTTTAAGGCGAGTTCATAGTGTTTCCTCATTGACTTTCACCAACCGTCAACTCTCTAAAAAGGGAACAAACTATTACTACTCCTCTTCATCGTTTTTTTCATATTTACGTGTTTTCAAAAGTCTCAATACATGTTATTTTAAGAATTTGTCGATTTGATGTCAAGACTCTTCTAGCATTCTTGCCAAAATCTTTTTCAAACATACAAGGAAATCAGCCCTTCGCTACGGGTTATGAAGGAAAAGAAATCGAATTTGTTTGTTCTGCTTTTTTCAACCGTTTTAGTTGAATATCATAACAAGCTGTCGAAATAAACGCAAACGAAAATAACACAATTAAAACATAAAATAAAATCGTCATACTATACAAATCGGCCAAGACCCCGCCCAAAAATGGACCTATCATCCGTCCACCCGTTGCTACACTATTGACAATCCCTTGATAATACCCCGCTTTTCCTTTTGGTGCAAGCTTATGGGCAATCGTTGGTATCGCGGGCCAAACAAACATTTCTCCAATGGTTAAAACAACCATGGCGACAATAAACATTGTAAATTGCTCGGCTTGCGATAAAATAAAAAAGGAAATCATAAAGATAAATAGTCCCGTATAAATTTGGGCTTTTAGCGTGTGAACCCAACGTTTTATAAAAAAAGAAAGTAGCGGTTGAGCGAGAACAATCATCGACCCATTAATCGTCCATAAAATACTATATTGACTTAAACTAATCCCAAGCTGTTGTGTATGAACCGAAATCGTTGACTGCCATTGTACATAAGCAACCCAACATATTAAATATCCACTCAATAAAATTAAAAGCGCATATAACCCTGTCCGTTGTGTTTTTTTCTTTTTTTGTTCGAAGATGTTCGTTGAAATTGGCTTTTCTGTTTTCACTTGCAAGTGCCTATACCCAAAAATCGCAAGCAATAAAAAAAGGACATACACTAGACCATTAGCAAAAAATACAAAATCAAACCGAACTGAGGCCACAACCCCTGCCAATGCTGTTCCTAGTGCAACACCAACATTTTGGGCCACATACATGGCATTAAATGCTTTTCTTTCTCCTTCAGGCCAGACTGTTCCCGCAAATGCATATAAAGCAGGAAATGTCATACCCGCACCTAAACCTAGAAACATAAGCAATGCAACATAATAATAAAAGCTATGAAAAAACACTAACACAAAGGCGCTTCCCATTGTAATACTAATCCCAAATAAGAGTGTTTTATAGCCTCCTATTCGGTCAAATAAATGGCCTCCTATTAAATTTCCGATTACACCTGCACCCGCGTTCAACATTAAGACAAGACCAGCAACCGATAATGATTGGCCTAACTCTTGGTGCATGTAAATTGTGTTTAACGGCCAAATAAAAGAAGCACCTGTTACATTGACAACCATTCCAATGACTAACAACCACAGTGCTTTTGGCACAAATGACCTCTCCCTTATTTTTTCTCTTCTTTTTCTCTTATTTCGATTCTCTAAGTAAAATAGTATGCAATTCACCTTGAAATAGCAATCTTTTTTTACTAGTGTTTCCATTCGTGATCCTTACGCTTTTATGATATAGTAAACACCGAGCTTTCCTATTCTTCATTCGTTAAGAAAGGTGATGTAAAGTGAATCAAAACCAACCTGTCCCACTCCGTTTCGGGGACAAGCGTTATCATACATGGAATTACCATTTACGTAATGAATTTGGTGAAAAAGTTTTTAAAGTGCCACTAGATGGTGGCTTTGATTGTCCAAATCGAGATGGAGCGGTTGCTAGTGGTGGCTGTACGTTTTGCAGTGAACGAGGGTCTGGTGATTTTGCAGGGGACCGGAAAGACGATGTCATTACTCAATTTCATACAATTAAAGATAAAATGCATCAAAAATGGAAAACAGGAAAGTACATCGGTTACTTTCAAGCGTATAGCAACACTTATGCTCCTGTAGAAGAACTGAAAGAAATGTTTGAAGCCATTTTAGAACAAGAAGGTGTCGTCGGTTTATCGATTGCGACACGACCCGACTGTTTACCTGATGATGTCGTCGAATACTTAGCCGATTTAAATAAACGAACGTATTTATGGGTCGAACTTGGACTTCAAACGGTCCATGAACGAACAGCCCTACTTATTAACCGTGCGCATGACTATCAATGTTATATCGATGGAGTAAATAAATTAAGAAAACACAATATCCGAATTTGCTCCCATATCATTAATGGGCTTCCACTCGAATCAACGGATATGATGTTACAAACTGCAAAGGAAGTCGCAAAACTCGATGTGCAAGGCATTAAAATTCACCTCCTTCATTTAATGAAGCGTACTCCAATGGTCAAGCAATATGAAAAGGGCTTAGTGGAATTTATGGATTTTCAAGAATACGTTAACCTTGTCGTAGACCAAATTGAAATTTTACCGCCTCAAATGATCATTCATCGCTTAACTGGAGATGGACCGGCTGATCTAATGATTGGTCCGATGTGGAGTTTAAAAAAATGGGAAGTATTAAATGCAATCGAGGCTGAATTAGAACGACGGGATTCTTGGCAAGGAAAGTTTTATAAAAAAGAGACGGTGGAGCTTCCATGAATGTGTTAGGCATCTTGCCGTTTGCTCGATTTTTACTTCAATCTTGTTTATCAGAAGGAGACATTGCCGTCGATTGTACAGTTGGCAATGGACATGATACTGTTTTCCTCTCAACTCTTGTAGGACAAACAGGAGAAATATATGGATTTGACATACAACAAGCAGCCATAAGGCAAACAAAAGAGCGGTTGAACAAAGAAAACATAAACACACCTGTTCATCTTTTTTGTCAAGGGCACGAAAAACTTAAAGACTTTATTCCTTCTTCGCTTCACGGGAAAGTAAAAGGGGCGATCTTTAATCTTGGTTATTTGCCAGGCGGCGACAAAACTATTGTCACTACCGGAGTGACGACGATTCAAGCGATTCAAGCATTGCTTGATATTATGGCACCTGGTGGCATTATCGTAACCGTCATTTATCACGGTCATCAACAAGGACAAGAAGAAAAAAATGATGTCGTCTCGTTTGTAAAACGGCTTCCACAAGAACAAGCACATGTTCTCCACTATGAATTTATTAACCAAAAAAACAATCCACCATTTATCGTGGCCATTGAAAAAAGAAAGGGATAGAAACAAGAAGTTTCTATCCCTTTCTTCGATAAATCCAGCCATTTACGTAAAAGAAAAAGGTCGACATTCCGCCTAAACGGATAAATTGTTTCGCCGTTTTTTTCACTGACTTTTGTGTTTGAACTTTTTCATCGGCTAAATAAATAGCAAGTAGTCCTTTATTTATTAAGTGATGAAACTTTGAATCCGGAAGTCTTTTAATGCTTTCATTTGCCTGGTCAACAAAGATACGAAAGCGATCAATTAATTTTTTTTCGGACTCATAATAAAAACAAAAATTCAAGTCCCCTCCTTGTTTATCTTCTTCTTGGTCGACAAAATAATCCAGTAAGATATGTAACCCTTGTACCCAAGGAAAATAGCCTTCTTTAATTTTCTTTATGTCATCGTTCGTCAGGAATTCATTTTGCGCATATGCAACTAAGCAAAAAATTCCTAATGTCGAGCCAGTACATGCAGAAAACTCATACCAACTCATCTGTGGGAATGCTTGACTGTGTTTGGCAAACCAATTTTCTAACAATCGAACTCGCTCTTCCTGTTTTACATGCTTGTAAACTTGTAAGTCACAATAGTAATCACATAACTCGGAAATAACGGGAAAAATTTTAGGAAAAGATGGTAATGTGCTTGCTACTTCTTGACACGTTTCAACCAGCGCTTGCAAATAGCCTCCATCATCTTGATCCTGACGATACCGATAATAATTAACTGTTGGTGTACCAGGACGTAGGGCATGTTGCATTGATTCATGTAACGCACGGAAATCATTGGGGTCAAAGGACGTGCTTCGGTCACAAAGATTATCTAAATAATCACTTATCGTTTGATAAGCAACAATAAATCGTATAACGTCTTCCTTTCGTTCTTGTCCGAGCAACCCATAAATTCCGCCACCTTCACAATGAAACGTTTTTGTTTGAATACTCATTAATGCTTGTGTCCTAAGTTCTTCATTTGGAATGTCGGTTGCTTTCTGCTTCCAACCTTGTAAATAATGATGTACACTTGGTATGACATCTTTATATATACTATACATTAATGTCCATGGTTGTGTTGGCACCGTCACTAAAGCAACCTCCTTTACGATTTATAGATGTAAATTAACAAATTGACTTGCATAAAGAAAGACATCCCCACGTTCTGGCTCGTTAAACACTTCGTGATATAATCCTTCCCACTCTTTGTACGTTTTTTCTTGAATAGATATAGAATCAAACCATTTCTGTACTGCATATTTACTTACAATATAGTCTTCCCCAGCTTGTAAAACTAATAACGGAATATTTGGAAATGACTCTGCTTCCTCCATACTTTTTCGAATGGCTTTTTGTAGTTCCTGATACCATCGTAAAGATACTTTTGTAACGCGTAGTTCATCTTTCACATACGCTTCCCGTATTTCTTCATTTCTCGTTCCATAACGACTATCACCACCGGACTTTGCTAGCATTTGTGGTGTGATTCGATGAAACGTTTTTGCTAATAACTGCTTTGATTTCGAAGGTGGATTGGCCAGTCCTAAGCAAGGCGAAGATAAAATAATACCTTGTACATGAATTCTCGTTGACAAGACAGTTCGAATCGTAACGAGTCCACCCATACTATGTCCCAATAAAAAAATCGGAACATCATATTTCATACTTTCATTGTACCAAGAAACAACAGTGTCTACGTATTGCGAAAAAGATTGGATATGTCCACGCTTTCCTCTTGTTTTTCCTTGACCAGGAAGATCACCCATAATAACATTACAACCTAATTCATTCCACTTCTTTGCCAACCACTTATATCGACCATGATGCTCACCTGCTCCATGAACAATCACAATGACAGCACGTGGTTGTTCAACTTCCCACTTCCACATCGTACTTCCCCCTAACTCCATTCTCTCCTATTCTTTTTCCCTCTCTTTTGCTACACTTAACATAGAATTTGTCAGAAAGGGTGTTGGTCGTTGATCTATCCATATAAAAATCATGTTCCTCTCATTGCAGACTCTGCCTTTATCGCTGATTATGTGACGATAACAGGCGATGTTACAATCGGTAAACATTCAAGTATTTGGTTTAATACAAGTATACGAGGTGATGTGTCTCCAACGAAAATCGGAGACCGTGTTAATATTCAGGATAATTGTGTTCTTCACCAAAGTCCTGCTTATCCTCTTATTATAGAAGATGATGTTACCGTTGGACATCAAGTAATCTTACATAGCTGCACATTAAAAAAGAACGCCCTTATTGGTATGGGTTCCATTATACTAGACGGAGCAGAAATTGGGGAAGGGGCTTTTATCGGTGCGGGGAGTCTTGTTCCACAAGGAAAAACGATTCCTCCACATTCACTTGCTTTTGGTCGCCCTGCTAAAGTTGTCCGTCAACTAAATGAAGAAGATAAAATAGATATGGCCCGGATTCGTCGAGAATATGTGGAAAAAGGTCAGTACTACAAAAGCTTGCAAACAAAATAATGAATGTTAAGCTGTCGTGATTAGCTCGACAGCTTTTTTGCGCATCAAAATGTTATACCCCGATCTCTCACCTCTAGTTTAGACCTAAAAATGTTGTCTAATCACGTAAATTTTTCGAGAATTCTTTTAAGACTTCTTTACTTTTCATTTTCACAATTTTCACAATGCCTTGATATTCTCAAAACATTTGCATGTTACGATTAACATAGAAAAAGGAGATAATTTCACAAAGAAACGGGGGATATTGGTGGAACGTTCAAAAGCATGGTTGTACAAAACAGATTGTCATTTGTTTTATCTATGTAATGAAAAAATTCGCTCTTATTTGCTCTTTAAAATGATGGGGACTATTACTCACCTTGGGGGAGCAACAGCAACAATTCTCTCCGTCGTTATTTTAAGCCTAATTAATAATCCAATCATTCGTCCATTGGCAATTGCTTCTGCAGTATCACTTGTCTTTAGTCATATTATTGTTTCTATTATAAAAAAAGGGATTCCCCGATTACGTCCATATATTGTTCTTCCTAATGCAAATGTTGTTGACAACCCATTTAAAGACCACTCTTTTCCATCTGGACACACAACAGCAATTTTTTCGGTCACAACGCCATTTATGCTCATTCTCCCATTCACAATCGTAATATTATTACCTTTGGCTATCCTTGTTGGACTGTCCCGCATCGTTTTAGGTCTTCATTATCCGTCTGACGTTATAGCAGGAGCTTTGTTAGGAACAAGCAGTGCACTTGGAATCGTTTATTTATGTCAAACAGTATTTAACCTGTTTTAGGAGGGTTGAGCAAATGAAAATAGCGCTTTTTACTGATACGTACGCTCCCCAAGTAAATGGAGTTTCAAAAACATTACAGCGACTCGTGAACCATTTTGAACATAGAAATGTCGCTTACCAACTTTTCGTACCCGAATGTATCGAAAAAACAGATTTGTTTAGCACAAACATCCAAACATTTTTCAGCTTACCATTTTTCTTATATCCAGAGTGCCGTATGGCGGTCCCTAATCCATTTATTATTCGCCAGCAAATGAACGAATTTAAACCCGATTTAATTCACATTACAACTCCATTTAACATTGGGTTAAGCGGATTACACTACGGCAAAAAATTAAACATCCCTATGGTTGGCTCTTACCACACTCACTTTGACCACTACTTAAAATATTACAAACTTTCATTAATGTCCGAATGGCTTTGGAAATATTTACGCTGGTTTTACTCTCACTTTTCCAAAACCTTTGTACCCTCTCACGAAACAAAAACTCACTTATTACAAAAAGGATTTTCTAATCTTGATTTATGGACACGAGGTGTAGACTGTAATCAATTTCAACCTCAGCAAAAAGACAACTCCATTTATGAGCGTTTCAAAATCAAGGACAAATTTATTTTATTATATGTTGGGCGTATGGCACCTGAAAAAGATTTAGATACAATGCGAGAGATCATGGTAAAAATTCCTACACCACTCAAAGATAAAATTCATTGGATTTATGTTGGTGACGGTCCAATGTTACCTGAGATGAAACAAGAATTCAGTGAAAACGTCACATATACTGGCTATCTTAAAGGAAAGGATCTCGCCTCGATTTATGCAGTTGCAGATTTGTTTGTGTTCCCGTCTACTACTGAAACATTTGGCAATGTTGTGTTAGAATCTTTAGCTTCAGGTACTCCAGCCATCGTAGCAAATGCTGGCGGGGTAAGAGAAATTGTTCAACATCATAAAACTGGAATGGTTTGTGAGGCAAAAAATGCATCCTCGTTTATTTCTGCAATCGAGCAACTCCTTGCTAATCAAGGCAAGCGCCTTCAAATGAGTTACGAAGCGAGAGCCTATGCCAAAACACAATCTTGGGAAAGTATCTTTGATAATCTTCTTCAACAATATGAGCTTGTCTATTACAACTCAAAATCACAAGTTCAATTCGCATAACATTAAGAAAAACGCGGGAGCGTCTTTTCTTTTCAAGCGAAGTGCGGAGCCCTGCCCGCTTTTGACAGTGAACCCCAAGTGCTCTTCTTGGGGTGAAACGCGCAGGTGCGCAGCCTTCGCTCTTCTAGAGTAAACTTTCAAAGCTTCATTGCTATACTAAATTTTTGTACTTTCTTATCTTTTAAGAAAAACGCGGGAGCGTCTTTTCTAGAATAGCTTTCAAAGCTCCACTGCTTTCTTATATGTTTTAAAAAAAGGATGTTCCAAAAGGATAACAACCTTCTGGAACATCCTATTAATATTGCATCAATAGTGAACCCCAAACAAGGCCACCTCCAAATGCCGTATGCATGACAAGATCTCCTCGTTTTATCCTTCCTTCTTTTACTGCAAGGTCAAAAGCTAAAGGAATAGTTGCAGATGAATTATTTCCATAATATTTAATATTCGAAATGACTTTTTCTAGTGGAAACTCAAGTTGATTTGCAACCGCCTCTATAATACGCTGGTTAGCTTGATGAGGAATAATCCAGTCTATTTCATCTTGTTCATATCCTGTTACTGTTAATGTATCTTTCACTGTTTTTGACATCGCTTGAACCGCAAGCTTAAAGATTTTTCTCCCATCCATTGCAATGCCTTTTTCATAGCTTTCAGAGTAGGGGTGTTTGCTTCCACCGTGTGGAACATATAATGCTTCTACATGTTCACCATTTGAATGGATGGCAGAATAAATAACTCCTTTATGTTCAGCTTTTTCTTCCGACCTACTAAGGACAAATGCACCTGCTCCATCACTAAACAAAATACAAGTAGAACGGTCTGTATAATTCGTTAGCTTCGATAAAGTATCTGCCCCTACTACGAGAACATGTCGATGTTTTCCCGCTTTGATGTACATCTCAGCAATTTGTAATGCTGTAATAAAACCAACACAAGTCGCATTTACATCAAATGAACCGACTTCACGACACCCTAGTCGCTCTTGCAATTGACAAGCAACCGCAGGAAATGGATAGTCTGGGGTAACCGTTCCAACAATAATTAAATCAATGTCTTCAGCTTGAAGATTAGCATCAGCAATCGCTCGCTTTGCCGCTTCAAACGCTAAATCCGACGTCGTTTCATCTGCTTCTGTTATCCTCCGTTCTGAAATGCCTGTTCTTGTTACAATCCACTCATCATTAGTTTCCACCATTTGTTCTAAATCAAAATTAGTTAACCTCTTGTGTGGAGCAAAGGAACCTGTACCGGACACAACTGCTTTATACAATGTCGTCACCCCTATTTTTATTACCTGGTCTTAGTAACAGATTATAACATAAAATCTTTAAACTCACTATAGTTATAATGACCGAAAATTCCAAAGAAATTGGTTTGTTTTTTATAAATTATTTGTTTAAGGGTTCATCATTTTTTTACCAAACCTTTAGTAACTCTTTTTGCTTTGTTTTAGAAGTCTTCTATTAGACAGTTTTCTTCGGTTTTGCTCTTATTTTGTCCAATCCCTTCTATTGGACACTTCTCTTCGGTTTTGTACGCTTTTTGTCTTTTAGAAACAAAAAGCCCCATTCTTATATATAAGAATGAGACTTTTTTATAACAGTTTATAGCGCTAATTGACTTAATAATTCCGCTTTATCCGTTCTTTCCCAAGGAAGATCAATGTCATTTCTTCCAAAATGTCCATACGCAGCCGTTTGTTTATAAATCGGTCTACGTAAATCTAGCATGTTAATAATACCAGCTGGACGAAGATCAAAATTATCTCTCACAAGAGAAACTAACGTATCTTCACTTACTTTCCCTGTACCAAACGTGTCAATCGCAATCGATACCGGTTGCGCTACTCCAATAGCATATGCTAATTGAACTTCACATCTATCAGCTAAACCAGCGGCTACAATGTTCTTAGCAACATATCGTGCAGCATATGCTGCAGAACGGTCTACTTTAGTCGGATCTTTACCAGAGAATGCTCCCCCACCGTGACGAGCATAGCCACCATAAGTATCAACGATAATTTTTCTGCCTGTTAATCCTGCGTCACCTTGTGGTCCACCAATTACAAAACGCCCTGTTGGATTGATGAAATATTTCGTTTCCTCATCAATTAAATGCTCAGGTACAACATAAGAAATCACGTGTTCTTTTAAATTTCTTTGAATTTGTTCAAGCGTTACTTCAGGGTGATGTTGAGTAGAAATAACGATCGTATCAATCCGAACCGGAGTATTGTTTTCATCGTATTCTACAGTAACTTGCACTTTTCCATCCGGACGTAAATAAGGTAAAATTTCTTCTTTTCGCACTTCAGTTAAACGACGGGCTAACTTATGTGCTAAAGAAATCGGTAACGGCATAAGTTCGTCCGTTTCATTGTCAGCATAACCAAACATTAACCCTTGGTCTCCTGCTCCAATTGCTTCAATTTCTGCATCAGTCATGGACCCTTCTCTTGCTTCTAAAGCTTGGTTCACACCTTGAGCGATATCTGGTGATTGCTCATCAATCGATGTTAATACTGCACAAGTTTCATAATCAAAGCCGTACTTTGCTCTTGTGTACCCAATCGATTTAATTGTTTCTCGAACAATTTTTGGAATGTCGACATATGTACTTGTTGTAATTTCTCCAGCAACAAGTACTAATCCAGTTGTAACAGATGTTTCACAAGCCACACGAGCATTTGGGTCATTTGTTAAAATTGCATCTAAAATTGCATCGGAAATTTGGTCACAAATTTTATCTGGGTGTCCTTCCGTAACTGATTCAGATGTAAACAAACGACGTCTTTTCTTTTCTCCCATAAAACAGTATCCTCCTTTGCACATCGAAAGTCGAAACGTTCCTTCTTAGGATGCACTAAAATTTGATACGGCACTCATTCCCACTTTTGTGAGCTTAAAACGTGTCAGTGTATAACCATAAAACCCTTTTCCTATGAGGAAAAGGGTTGAAATCATCACCTTTCGCCTCTTATCTTTCAAGGCAAATGCCTTGCAGGTTAGCACCTTTACACAACTGAAGCAACAGAAGTGTTGGTTGCTGGGTTTCTTCGGGCCTGTCCCTCCACCAACTCGGGATAAGAGTTCCGTTCGCGACATATCATATCGTAGTTAGTGAAAGATGTCAACCTTTACCGATTGACATCCTCAAAAACATACCATTTCTATTAATACGGTGTGTCGAAATCATTTCTTCTTCTTTGTTCTTCTTCCTGACGAACTTCTTCTCTAATTCTCATTCGTAACAGCTCATCTTGGTTATCTCTTGGTTTTACTTGACTATAAACACCACTTGCTGTTAACCCTATGACGAGTGCGACAAGTAATTCATTTCCCCATTCACGAGGTATAAACCATAGTATTGAAGAAATACCAATGGCAAGTAATGCCCGATATTTCTTATCAATGGAAAATGCGTTACCAATTACAGTAACTAATGCAGCAACAACAGCAGCCACTGTTGCTAAATCCAACATTGTCACACCTTCCATTCAATCCCCTCCTTCAACACTATCTTATGCATGATCTTATCATTTAGGAACTTTAACTTCATTTTTCCTATTGTCATGCACATATAAAAAGAAAAACAATAATATAGTATGGACTATTCATTTTAATGTGTTATACTAATTACAAAATTAAAACCTTTTTGGGGGGTTCTTGTATGATTCAATCTGCAATAAAGACAAATAAACGATTTAATAATGCATTATATGATTTACCAATCTCTGCTTTGGTTGAAAAAGCACTTTTTCGAAATGAAGGTTCATTAACTTCAACAGGCGCCCTCCGTGTAGATACAGGTAAATACACTGGACGTTCGCCAAAAGATAAATTTATTGTGACCGAAAAAGAAACGAAAGACCATATTGAATGGGGTTCTGTGAACCAACCAATGGAAAAAGATACATTTCAAGCTCTATTCGAAAAAGTAATGGATCATCTAAACAAACAAGAAGAAATCTTCATATCAACTGGATATGCTGGAGCCGATTCTAAATATCAACTTCCGATCTCTGTCATTACCGAGTTTGCATGGCACAATTTATTTGCGCGGCAGCTTTTTATTCGTCACTCTTCAAATCCGAAAGCGAATGAACCGTTTACTGTTATCTGTGCACCGACATTTAAAGCATCTCCATCCATTGACGGAACAAATTCTGAAGCCTTCATTATTATATCTTTTGAAGAAAAAATTGTATTAATCGGCGGGACTGAATATGCAGGGGAAATGAAAAAGTCGATTTTTTCTGTAATGAATTATCTACTACCGAAACAGCATGTTTTATCAATGCACTGTTCAGCCAATGTTAGCACAGAAGGAGATGTCGCTTTATTTTTCGGATTATCTGGTACTGGGAAAACGACGTTATCAGCAGATCCTACACGACAATTAATCGGTGATGACGAACATGGCTGGTCTGCGAATGGTGTATTTAACATTGAAGGTGGATGTTATGCAAAGTGCAGCAATCTTTCCTATGAAAAAGAACCACAAATTTGGAATGCAATCCGATTCGGTTCGGTTTTAGAAAATGTTATCGTCCACCCTAGAACAGGAGAACCTGATTATGATGATACTTCGTTAACGGAAAATACAAGAGCTGCCTATCCACTAGAGTCTATTCCAAATGCTCTCGTTCCGAGTATTGCAGGACACCCAACAACCATTATTTTTTTAACGGCTGATGCGTTCGGGGTATTACCGCCTATCAGTAAACTAACGAAAGAACAAGCGATGTACCATTTCTTATCTGGTTATACGAGTAAGCTAGCAGGGACAGAAAGAGGAGTCACTTCACCCGAAGCAACATTTTCAACATGTTTTGGGGCACCTTTTTTACCATTACCAGCAAAGGATTACGCAGAAATGTTAGGGAAAAAAATTGCCGAGCATAATGTTCAAGTTTTTCTTGTCAATACAGGCTGGACTGGCGGACCTTATGGTACAGGTGAACGAATTCGCTTACAATATACTCGAGCAATGATCCAAGCAGCTTTACATGGTGAATTTAACTCGACAGAAACAACAGTCGAACCATATTTCAACCTCCATGTTCCTACTCATTGTCCAGGAGTACCAGATGCTATTTTACAACCAATGTCGACTTGGAGTGATAAAGAAGCATATCATAAAAAAGCTAAGGAACTAACGTATAAATTTAAAGACAACTTTAAGAAATTTAACCAAGTAAGTGAATCAATAAAAAAAGCAGGACCACAATAAGAAAAACGCGGGAGCGTCTTTTCTTTCAAGCGAAGTGCGGAGCCCTGCCCGCTTTTAAAAGTGAACCCAAAGTGCTTTTATTGGGTGAAACGCGCAGGTGCGCAGCCTTCGCTCTCCTTGAATAAGCTTTCAAAGCTTCACTGCTACACCAAAATTTTTATACTCCCTCATTTTAAGAAAAACTGAGTGAGGAAACCCACCTCACTCAGTCCTTTTTTTCCTGCAAATCTGAAAGCCTGTACTCTACTCCATGTACCCCTTTATCATACTCAGGATACATTTCTCCTCTACAAGTTTCACAGGAAAGCATTGGTGGTGTCATCGGATTGCCACCATCCATTAAATCAAAAGGTATCTTTCCCTTTTCATGACACACTAATCAAACATAGCTGATAGAAGCCTTCTATTGGACACTTCTCTCCAGGGGACCCATCCCATTTGTATGAAGGACACTTTCGCTTCGTTTTCTCCTTCTTTTGTCCTTCATCACCTTTATGAAGGACACTTTTGCTTCGCTTGCTCCTCATTTTGTCCTTCATCGCCTTTATGAAGGACACTTTCGCTTCGTTTTCTCCTTCGTTTGTCCTTCATCGCCTTTATGAAGGACACTTTCGCTTCGTTTTCTCCTTGTTTTGTCCTTCATCGCTTTTATGAAGGACACTTTTGCTTCGTTTTCTCCTTGTTTTGTCCTTCACCACTGTATTAATAACAACGGCTATATTTGCATTTAAAGAAGTTTGACGTGTTCGTTTCATAATAATTATAAAAAGCTAAGAAAAACGCGGAGCGTCTTTTCTTTCAAGCGAAGTGCGGAGCCCTGCCCGCTTTTGAAAGTGAATCCTAAGTGCTCTTCTCGGGGTGAAACGCGCAGGTGCGGAGCACTCGCTCTTCTAGACTAAGCTTTCAAAACTTCACTGCTATACCAAAATTTTTATCTTTTAAAAAAGACACTAAAAAGGTGGCTGTTTCCACTTTTAGTGTCTTCTTTCTATAGTCGGTTGTTGTTTCATCCAACTTCCAATATCTCGTATTAACTTTCGATTATCCGGTTCGGGGAAATAATGAGTAAATAAAGGAAAATACCACGTTTCCACTTGTTTCCTTTTCTCTGTTAATGCTTGTTCCAATCGATAAGCATGTTCTATGGACACATGCTCATCAAGCAATCCATGGATAATACATACGGGTGCCTTTATATTTTCTATTGTCCTTAATGGAGTTCGCCAATCATATCTTTCAGGGTATTTTGTTGGTGTTCCAATTACACGCTTCATCATTTTCCGCAAATCTACTCTTTCTTCATACGTTAACCTCATATCGGTTACACCATTCCAACACACAACAGAGGTTGCTTCTTGTAACGCCATGGCAGTGAATAACGCCATGACACCGCCTCTTGAAAATCCGATAATATGAAGACCTTTCGTTCTTTCATGTTGCAATAATAGGCGACCGCCATTAATCGCATCCTCTCGGTCATATCCAGCAAAATCCTCTTGTCCTTCTCCACCAAGATTACCACGATAAAAAGGAGCAAACACAATAAAACCAGAGGCTGCATATTGAATTATCCTCGCTTTACGAACCATACCGACACGTTTAATGCCTCCACGTAAATATAAAAGACCAGGTAGAACCTCATTTGTCTGTGGTTCTGCCAGATATCCTTTCACTTGTAAACCACTACTTATATAAGTAACCATAAATAAATCGATAGCAGCATGTGGAGAGGGAATTCGTTGTTTTTTTATGAGAGTCCCATCATTCACGTTAACTCTTCCTTACCCTTAACTAAAGACGCAATTTTATCTTTCGTTTTTTGCCATACCTTATCTTTCATAATGAAACTAAATTGGTCCTGTTCTTTAATATTATTTGGTATTTCGTCAAGCAAGATTGGGCCGTTTGTTTCATAATACGTATCTTTTTTTTCAATCGATTCGATCATAGCAAAGTATATCGATTTTATAATGGTCCTTTCTTTTTCAGAAACCGTATATTGTCCAATGTATTGGATCGACTTAATTTTGGCACCCGTTTCTTCCCATACTTCTCTAGTCGCTGCTTCTTTCGGTTGCTCCCCTTTTTCTATTTTCCCACCTGGAAACTCTAAGCCTCTAGTTGCATGATTTGTTAAAAGCCATTGATTGTTATAGCGACAAATGACCCAAACATGACCAGGTTGTTTTGCCAACGCTTCCGATTCAAAGGTTAACGTTACATTGTGATTATATTCATCATAAAAATGGTCCATTTCCTACACCCTTATTTCGCTTTTCTTTTATTTTAGCACCCCAACTGTAAATGTCTAATTATTCCCCTTCTTGTGGTTTAATTGCAAACAAAGCAATCATAACCGCAATTAAACATACAATAGTATTTGAAATAAATAATAAAGCATGGGAGGCCTTCATTAATAAAGCAAATACAGGTGGACCTAATGCAACACCTAAAAACCTCATACTACTATAGATTGATGTAATAGTCCCTCTTTGCGCTTTTTTAATTCCCTCTGTTACGAGAGCATCAAGACTTGGTAAAGCAATCCCAATGCCAATACCGCTCGCAAACAAGGCTGTAAGTAAAATATAAATATCCTTTGAAAACGAAATCGAGAAAACCGATATCGTTAATAAGCTCAAGCCAAAAACTGTCATCCATTTCATCTTTGTTTTTTCTTCCCCAATTCCTTTTCCTGTTATATAAGAGGATAAACAAAGTGCCGCAAGAGGGATCGCTAAAATAATCCCTTTCTTAATCCCATCAATCCCATGCTCATCTTCAAGCATAGTGGATAAATAAAAGAGCACCCCAAAAATAACAAACATACAGATGCAGCCAATAATAAAAATAGCGTATAACCAACGGCCTTCATTTTTAAAAATCTTTTTAATCGAATGCAAAAATTCCTTAAATGCAACAGGCTTCTTTTTTGCCTTTGGTGTTTTGACAAGAAAAATCATCATAATTAATGAAATCAAACAAAATACAGGAAAAGCAAAAAAGGGCATATACCATATAATCGTTGCCAACGCTGCACCTAATATCGGACTAAGCACTTTTCCAAATGTATTTGATGTTTCGACAACACCTAACCCTTTACTCACTTCACTTTCGTTTTGAAAAACATCTCCTACTAACGGAAGAACAATTGGAAATGCTCCAGCTGCTCCTACTCCTTGTAAAAAGCGACCGACAATAATTAAGAAATAAGGGGATTCCGCTTGCCAAGAAGCAAAACCCGCAATTAAGCCACCAATACCGGCAATAATAAGACTGGGAAGGATGATAGCTTTTCGTCCAAACCGGTCTGAGAGATATCCAGCAATCGGAATTAAAATAATCGCTACAACGGAATAAACAGTAATAATCATACTAACTTGTAGCGATGAAATGTTTAATTCTTTTTCAATTGCAGGTAACACTGGAATTAACATTGAATTACCGAGCGTCATAACTAATGGAATTGAAGCAATAGAGATTAAATCCCATGTTTTTTTCTCTTCCATCACGATTCCCTCACTTTCATGTAACAATCTTAGTATAGATAATCCTAAGGTTTCTATACGATTGAGATACCATCCAGTAAAGGTTAAAAAAGGATGGTTACTCGGTCTTTCTTGACCGTGTCCACCACCCTTCAATCCATTTATTGTGTTGACCCTGTTATTTTCCCTTGGGATTCAACTTGCTTATAAATATTATCAACGATGCGCTGCATTGCTTCGCCCCGTTCACCTTTTCTCTTTTTGAATTCATTTAATAATGCTGTTCCAGAAATTCCCTCTTCTACAATCCCTTGAAGAATCAACTCAATAATTTCATCGCGGTTTATTGCCATATGACCTTCAAGTAAAAAACTCTTTTTCGTTGATAATGTCGTTATTTTTTTTACATCAACGACCATTGTCGCAGGGTAATTATTTTTACTCGTAATTACCACTTCGATAAGAAGGGTTTGTCCTTCTACTGGAGAAAAGTCATCTGTCTCTTCAAATATAGCATCGACAAGCCACTTTTTGTCACCATCTTCCACATCAATGATAAGACCATTTTCAATTGGAATATTTTTTTGAGTGACCCCGTTTTCGTGACCTTCAAATACACGTAATGAAAAAAGCCTGTACGTTTTCACACACATCGCCTCCTGTCTTTCTCTCCATAGCTTTCCCTTTTTTTATTCACTTTACCATTTATGAACTTTTCATCCGCTTATACATATCTTCTAGGCGGCGTTCATGGATCCAATGAACAAATTCTTTTTCCTTTTCAGTTAGGTCACGATGTAATTTACTTTGGAACTCAACTAATAATTCTTCAATAAAATGACTATTTGTCATGGCAACTTTCAACTCCATCTTTTTCCTTACTTAATACAATTATATACAAGAGCTTAATATCCTTTGTTTTTTAGAACTTTTCGTCGTAAGCTTTTTTCAAGCGCTCTAATCCTTCGACTAATGTTTGTTTTGGGCAAGCAATGTTCACTCTTTCAAAGGCTTCTCCTTCTTTTCCAAATACGATACCATGACTTAATGCAAGTTTTCCGCTATCACGCAGCCACTTTTTTCTCTCCATAGAAGATAACTGCAAGTCTGTACAATCTAACCACATTAAATACGTTCCTTCTGGTTCAACAACTTTTATTTTTGGCATGAATTCTTTTACATATTGCTTAACCGTTGTGACATTATTTTCAAGGTATTGCAGTAACTCTTCTAACCAAGGCTCCCCGTTTCGATACGCCGCTTCCATAGCTACAGAGCTAAAATTATTCGTCATGTTCAAAAATTCGTTTCCTAACTGTTGTTCTAACTTCCGTTTATATGATTGGTTTTTAATCACTACGTAAGATGCTTGGATTCCTGCTAAATTAAAGGTTTTACTAGGAGCCAAACATGTAAATGTTCGATTTGCAATTTCCTCAGATAATGTCGCCATCGATGTATGAGTGTGACCAGAAAAAATTAAATCGGCATGTATTTCATCAGAGACAATGAGCAAATTATATTTTATACAAAGATCAGCAAGCCGAGTTAATTCCTCCTTAGACCAGACTCTACCTACTGGATTATGAGGACTGCATAATATAATCATTTTTGTTTGGTCATCAATGATGGATTCTAAATGGTCCAAGTCCATTTTATAACGCTGTCCATCATAAATTAGCGGGTTTTCAATTAATTGTCGATTACCATTTGTAACAACTTTAAAAAATGGGTAATATACAGGAGGTTGAATAACAACTTTTTCGTTAGTTTTTGTAAAGGCTTGAATAATCTGATAAATAGCCGGAACAACTCCTGATGTGTATACAATTTCATTGGGTTGTACCGGAAATGAATATCGCCTTGAAAGCCAATTTATAATCGCTTCATCCAATGATGCTTGTTTATGAGGATAGCCGAATATGCCATGGTCCACTCTTTTTCTGAGCGCTTCAAGAACCGCTTCTGGAGCTTTAAAATCCATATCCGCAACCCATAGTGGTAATAACCCTTCCCCACCATATAATTTATCAACACCGTCCCATTTCATGGAATCCGTTCCAACTCGGTTTATCATATTATCAAAATCAACCATCATTTCACCGTCCTTTTTATTGCTCCGATGTTTTTATGTAAGAATAACGAACAGATCCACCTTTTTGTGCTTGTCCAACAAATTGTTCTCTATCTTCTTGCTCAACTAACACAGCTCGAAAAGGTAAAAAATGCTCTTTTGTAATTTCGACTTCAGGTAATTCACCGTTTCGAAGTTGGTTTAATAGTGCTTGTGCTTCTTGCTCATTCACTTTTGACCCTGCCTTCCCTTTTTCTTCTACTATACCTTTTTTTTCTACTTATGACAGTAATTTCGCTCATGAAAATAGATTTTCATGAGCGAATGTTTTATTTTTTCCCTAGTCGTCGAGCATCGCGGCTAACTTCATCTTGAATATCCGCTTCTACCATTTTTTTTGCGATATCTTTATTCGATTCCTGATGTGGCCTTGGTAGATTTAAGTTTCTGCTTGCTTGCTCATTCCAATCACCCATGAATACACCTCCTATTCTTTACAAACATAAATCATAACGTATTGTTCACATTCCTCATCATCAATATCCACAAAATAATCACAACCTAAATAACGATAAAAATAAAAATTCGGCTTCACTAACCGGTCCGTACAGTTTCGATATTGTAAACCACCAGCTTTCCGAATTAATTCAATAAACGGAATAGGATCTTCAAGCTCATAAGATTTCAAAACCTTTCCATTGGAATCATTCAAAATCTTCACTTCCATTTCACGTTCCCCCTAATCTACTTATCTTATAACTACTCTATGAAAACAAAAAAAAATCATACCATTTTCAAAAAAATATAGAAAAATAGGTTTACCCACTCTATTTTTTGACCATGCTATTTCTAGATAAGTATTATTCTTGTCTATCCCCCTTTTCTTTTTATAAAAGAGACACAACCAAAAGGTGTAGTTTCCTTTTGGTTGTGTCTCTTCTTTTTTTATGAGTGAAGCCAAGGACGGGTTTTAGCCACAAGTTGTTTTTCTTGTGGCTGGCCTCGCGCGGAACACATTAACCAAAAGGCGTAATTTCCTTTTGGTTGTGTCTCTTCTTTTTTTATGGGTGTAGCCAGATAGAGCTTATAAATTCCCCGATACTCCAACTTTCCGATCGCTTCGGACATATGTTCCGTTATTTTACGTTTTGGAGCGCTTTTTCCAACTCGTTCGGACATACGTTCCGCTATTAAGCAAAACAGCCTCTTTTCTTCTAATTATAGTAAAATAACGGAACTGATGTCCGAACGGATAAGGAAACCGTTAGTTTTTCAAGGAATAACGGAATGTATGTCCGTAATAAAATAAGAAAAACGAGGGAGGGTCTTTTCATTTCAAGCGAAGTGCGGAGCCTTCGCTCTTCTAGAATAACCTTTCAAAGCTTCACTGCTATACCAAAATTTTAATGCTTCTTATATGTTAATAAAGCCACTAAAAAGAGTCCTTTCTTTTTAGTGGCCACTATTATTGTTTTTTAAGCTTTTTTTCTTCGATAGACTAGTATAGCAAAACCAATGAGTAACATGGAAAGTCCTACAACCATCCAATTCATTACATTTGTTGCCGTTTTCGGGAGCTTATTATTATCTTTATCTGACTTAGGTGCTTCTCCTGAACTATCGCCATTGTCAGAGTCATCTCCTACACCTGGACTTCCTCCATTGTCTGTGTCATCCCCAGTACCTGGATTTTCTCCATTATCCGTGTCATCCCCAGTACCTGGACTTCCTCCATTATCCGTGTCATCCCCAGTACCTGGACTTCCTCCATTATCTGTGTCATCCCCTACACCTGGACTTCCTCCATTATCCGTGTCATCCCCAGTACCTGGATTTTCTCCATTATCCGTATCTTCACCGTCTCCAGGATTGGGTTCATTTGTCACTTCAAAAGCAGCAAAAATACTAAAATGATTCGTTGCTCCGGTAATGTAGCCTTCCTCGTAAGAGCCGCCATCAAATATCTCTTCCCATTGTTGATCATCTTCATTGAAGTATAAGATTTGAGCTTCACTTACATCTTCAGTGACTTTAAAAGAAAGTGTAACTTCATTTCCTTCTTCAAACGATGAAATTGGCTCTTCTCCTTGTGTTAATGAGAATTTGAAAATATCGCTAACTGCCAATTCTCCATTGACACCTTCACTTAAGAGCTGTTCCATTGTAAATTCAACTGCTCCACTAGAATGTGTAAAGTTTCCAATTGGAATTGTCACTTCAACAACATGGCTATTATCTTCTTCCTTCATAAAACGAATATTAGTTTGTTTCTCTAGTAAAGCGTTAATAATTTCTTGACTTAGAATAACTTTATTCACATTATTCATTAAAATATCAACCGTCTCGTTTTGAATAATGCTTTCTACTGGGATATCAACATGTCCATCTTCAGACGGGACAAAAGGTCCCTTTGGTTGTTCTCCTGGTGAATCAGTATCTTCAATTACTTGAACGAGCCTTACATTATCAAGAACCATTGAATATGGTGTTGTTAACTCTCGGTCTGAGCCTTTTCTTCCTAGCCCAAACATAATTTGGCGAACACCATCCGAACTCACCTCTACGATAGTCTCAAATGTTTGCATTTCATTTGTAACCGTAAATGTTTGAATGGGTGAACCCGCTAATTCAACCGACACCTCTCGCTCTTTTTCAGAACTCATGTCAAATTGAATTTTATACATACCAGCTGTCACGTTCGGGTTTTGCAAGAGTTGAATATGCCACCATTCCCAACCTACTTGCTTCACATCGACGTTTAATTTCCCCTGTTCAACCGAGAAATCTGCAAGACCAGCCCATTGCTCATGCATCCCCATATTAAAAATATTCCAGCCTGGAACAATTTGATCAGGCGCCACGCCAAAGTTGACTGTTGTATCAAATCCGCCATCGATGATTAAGTTCTCGCCAACTTCTTTCCAACGTTTTTCACTCGGTTCTTCTGGTTCAGAAGGAGTTGATGGAGATTCATCATCTGGTTCTGTCACACCTGTCAGTGCTTCTTTTGCTCCCTTTCTTTCTAGACGCACATTATCAAAGAAGACGTCATGAGCATTTAGACTTCCTTGACCAGCCACATTTCCAAGTAAAAATTGTAAGCTTACGCTATCATCTACAGGCATTTCAAACTCATAACTATAGGTTTGCCATGAAGGTGTAAGATCAACAATCGTCTCATAATAACGATGATAAGAAGGAGCCCCATTATCGATGACAACCTCAAGTTTACGATTCACCGAAGAGGAAGCATCAAAATGTATAACATAGTCCTTTCCTGCTAGTAAAGACAATTCTGGTTGAAATAATTGTACATCCCAAGGATGAATTCCAACATTTGCTACGCTTACTTTCGCTTGTTCATTACTAACCTCTACTGTCGCACTTGAGCTATTCCCTTGGTCATGTTCACCTTGTACGTGTTTTTTCCACGGCTCGATCCCTTCAGAAAAGTCACCATTTTTTAATGGGAATGCTTTTTCTCTTTCACCTTTCACTTCTAAACGAACATTATCAATGATCACTTCATGATCGTGTCCAATCGCTGAACTCCCTGTTAATCGTCCAAGTAAAAACTTAAGACCAGTCGTTTGTTCTTGTGTCATTTCAAATTCAAACTGATACGTTTGAACATCTGTTGTAAGAGCTATTTTTTGATTAAAAAATCTTGTATAGCTTGCATTCTCAACGACTACTTCCATGTCACGAGCAACAGACGAAAGAGCATCAAATTGCACGACATAGGTATTTCCTGGCTTTAGCTTTATATTTTCTTGCATGAGCATGACATGCCATGGTTCATATCCTTCGTTTTGAATCGATACTTTCGCTGCTTCCTCTTCAATAAAAACAGACGCTGTTGACGTTCCACCTTCGTGGTCACCTTGGACATGACCAGTCCAATAGTTTATTCCGGAAGCAAAATCACCATTTTTTAATGGAAATATATCATCTAAAGATAGTTTCGTATTGTTATTCGTTAAACGTACCATTTTAATATTGTCTAAAAACACATCATGGTTGTTACCACCAAGATAAAAAACAAGCTGTCCTTCAACATCAGTGACATGGGGCATTGTAAAAGTAAAACTTTTCTCTTCCATTTCTGTAGAAAGATTGATAGTCTGTGAACTTGAATAGTTTACTTCACCATCTTGACTTAATAACGCTACTTCAATCTCTCTATCACCGCTTGCTCTCGCATCAAATGTAATTTTATACTCATCATTTTCAAGTAAATTCATTCCTTTTTGAACAACTTGAACAGCAGAAGTTGACGAGCCACCGTCTGTAATCGCAACATGTAACTCCCTTTTCTCCTCGCTAACGGAAGCTCTCGCATTTCCATCGTTAGTAATAAAGTTCCAAAATGTCATACGGTCGATATTTCCTTGGTCAAATGTACCATTGTACACGTGATTCCCATTGTTTAAAGGTGATTTGGGACCATTCTCATTATATGGATCAACCGCTTCAACTTCTTCTAGTACAACATTCCCAATCCACACCGGATTCGTATTTAACCCAAGATTAAATTCCAATCTCGCTAAAGCATCTGAGTCATGTTGCATTTGAAATACTAAATCATAAGATTGGACTTCATTTGTTAATGCAAAGTTTGGACTTGGTGAATAGCCCGTATATCCTCGTTCGGGTCCTGCTCCCAACTTAACATTCATCGTTCGGTTTTGATTTGATTTCGCATCAAAGCTTAACTTATACCATCTTCCTTTTCCAAGTGTAATATTTTGAATTAATTGCACCGCATATGATTGACTTCCACCATTTATAACATTAACTTTGGCAAAACGTGTACCAGCCACATCTTCAACAGACGCTTGAGCACTTCCGTTAAAATCACTCATAAAAACTAAATTCCAATGGTCCTGATCCCATTGACTATTCATTTCCGTATTGTTACGAATTGTTGTAAATCCATTTTCAAACGTTGGATCATACACATAGTTTCCATTTCTAGGTTGTTTCGTATCACTTGGTAAGTCTTCTACTTCAAAGGCTGGAGGGACAGGTTCCCGATATTCTCTTCCTGTTAGCTCATAGGCTCTGACATATTCGACCTCCACCTGACCAGGGAATGGTGTTGTTGCATCTGGGTTTCCTCCATACCATCCACCAATGGCTAAATTTAAAATAAGATGAAACTCTTGATCAAACGGTGCAGGGTATGCAAAAGGTGCAGGATTTCCAGCACTTGTCGAACTCCAATTATTTAATGTTTGATATAAATTTCCATTCACATACCACCGAATTTCCCCCGGTTCCCATTCTACTGAGTATACGTTAAAGTCTGTAATATCTTGACCTTCCGGAAAATAATAATCTTTCGCTGTATACGTATTATTTGGCCATTGACCACCGTAATGAATTGCTCCACCGATATGGTCTAATCTACCACCAGCGGCTTCCATAATATCAATTTCTCCAGATGCTGCCCAACCACCATAAACATCATGCTCCGGCATCATCCAAAATGCCGGCCAATATCCTTGACCTGCTGGTAGCTTCATTTTCGCTTCAAACTTTCCATATTTTTGACTAAATTTCCCTTGAGTGTGAATTTTCCCTGAAGTGTACTGATAAGTCCCTCTATTATCAGACACTTGTTCTTTCCGTCCTTCTAATATTAAACGTCCATCTTCCACTTTTACATTGTTCTCATGATAATATTGAAGCTCTTCATTTCCCCATCCTGGTACATATGTTCCATCTGGTTGAACAAAGCCATTTCCTGTGTCAATTGTCCATTTTGAAAGGTCTAACTCCTCTCCTTCGAAATTATCCTCCCATGTTAAGCTCCATTCTCCATCCACGAAGCCTGAATCATCATTTTGTTCATGTTCTTCATCTTCGTCTCTTCCTTCATTTTCACCTTGCTCGTTATCGCGAGGTTCTTCATGAATCGGTTCTTCTACCTCATGATCCTCTCTTGGCTGTTCCTGATCTTCTGAGGGAGATAAAGTCGTAATCGTATAAGGTAACATCACTTTTGAAGACTCATTATCGTTACCCATTTTCAAAAGGGCATCCCCATCACCAAAGCGAATCCAGACATCGACTTGAATTCTTCCATTTTCTAATGGCGAAAGTGCGTCTCCTTCAATTTCTAATAGGTTTCTCGTAAATTGTTCATATTCATCATAGACAGCGTTCGTTGCCATAACATCATTTGGTGCTGTTTGCTCTATGCGGTCCCACTGCCCATCCCCATTAAAATCATAGGACACACTGACATCAAGACCCAACCCCGACGTTAAACCTGTTATAGACAACTCAGAAATTGCGTGTTCTAAGTCGTTTTGGACACCATATACCCCTTCAAGTAAGTAAGAAATTTTCTCTTGCGATTTGGGAATTATCTCTTCTACATCTTCTGTGCCTTTATCTGCAGAAAGCAACTTCCTATCATCATGGCGCACTAAATAAAATAGATTTGTAGTTTCATTTTCATCTATGGTTCGTTCGGCAGCATTTGTTAACATACTACTAAAATTAGAACTGATTAATAAAAAGATAAGGAATAAACTAAACCACTTTTTACACATAATTTCCCCTCCATAATATAATGGTAGTCTCCAAGATTTACTACAACTTCATCATTGTAAACCCTTTCAAATTAAAACTGTATAGTGTCTTTACACCAACACTTCATTTAATTTACAATTCCTCCTTTCATTAAAGTGTAAAGCGCTTTCGATTTTCTTTCTTTTGGGGACGCCTTTTTTCAGGCATCCCCCCATTTTCTAAAGTTATTCAAGATAGACTTTCATCTGTTTCACTTCTCCACTCCGTACCGATGCCGCTAACTGTCCTTTTATCGTTTTCTCTTCAACGACTCCTACCTCACCACTGTGAAAGACTAATTCATATTTATACGGGACGACAGCCTCTTTACCAAAAGTCGCATTTCTTTTTGGATTAATATAGGTTACTTGACATTGTCCTAAAAAAGTAAATGTGACTTCTCCCTTTTCTGTAAACATCCAATCTGGTAATGTCGGTGTAAGGGTTAACGTCAACGTTTCATTTTCATAAATAAAAGGGGTCTTCCCTGCCATCATGACAAACCACATATTCAAGAATTCAATCGTCGACCCACTTAATCGAGAGACAAAACCTCTCCCGTGTAAAGAAGGATCCGGGTTTGCACTACTTGCAATAAATGATGAGTTTTCTAAAATACTTCTTCCATACATTTCTGGGTCCAAAAACGGTATCATAGCCTTTTGCATATCTTCAAAAAACTGTTCCGCTAAACCGGCTTTTAACACTTCTAGTAAATACTTATATTCCATGTGTAAAAAAATCGATTCATTTTCAAGCCAACCCGGAGTAAAAGAGTTAGCTCTTCCTAACTCATCTGGCTCATGTTGTATAGACATTGATGTTTTGTACATCCCTAATTTTTTATCGTAAATGTCAGAAGCTCTTACTTTATCATAAATTTCTTTTGCTTCCTGTTTCGATTTTGTCACTTTTAACCATTTAACAATACCTTCTAAGAACGGGACAACCGGAATAGGCTTCCACTTTATTTCATCCAAAGCGAGCGTAGAAATCGAAGACTGAATTGGTTCAAAATAAAAATAAGTAGCAGGTAAATCCGAACTATAACTATGAACACGTTCAATTCCGGTTTCCACACGGTCTTTAAATAGAACTAACATTACTTTTACCTCTTCAAAGGAAAGCGTAATTTCATCGCCAAGGACACCGTATCTTACTGACTCACGATACCTCTCTCGTAATGATGTCACTTTGTTCCAATACGCATGCTCACTTTCATCAGAAGCTTCATCAACTTTTTTTATTGCACATAGTACTCCTTTTAAAAACTCGTAAGTTTCCATCGGTAAGTGAACTTCATAATTTCCATTTACCTTTAATAAAAGGTCGATTAGACGATTAATTTCCATTAGCTCTGATGTACTAGACCCTAACATCCCTGGTAATCCATTTAAAGAATCATTCCATCCGGGCTTATCGGCTTCCATTTCAACCCCTAAACCATATGGAGCCAAAGTCGCTGTTTTGATTAAGGTGAGCAAAAATAACTTTGAATACAAATTTGTTTGATACTTTTCACCTTGTCCATATTTTGTTTTCACCCATAATGCACCATCATTTGAGGACGCTTGTAAAAGTTTTTGTTTGTCTTTAGCTATCGCCTCATATTGACGAAGCTTTTCATTCGTGATTTGATATTTATTTTCTCGTTTCTTCACAAAAGCTGGACTATCAAAAAACAAATAAGACCGTTCAAAAAATAAATCTTTCACTTTATCCGGATATATCGTTAAATAACTTTCAATTAAATCTAAGTTATACGTCCAATGATCGATCCAATAACCTTCACCAAATTCTGCCTGATACTGTTCTTCCGAATTAAGGAGGACATCGACTAAAAATTGTTCGAAGTTTGTTTTTAATTCAATGCTATGATCGGAAATAAAGTGCTTTAACTCCCCCGGTGTAAAACTCGCTTGAAAGAAAGCTTCTACTTTCTCAACATCAGTATCAGAAAAATAAGTTGAATAAGAGAAGGACTCTTTCAGCTTGTAACGAACTCCTTTTACGCCAAGTGGGTTATACCCATCTAATTGAATGAAACTCATAAATTGTTTAATGTTAGCATCACTCACTTTTGGTTCAAAAAAGATATCACATCGTCGGTTTTGATTGATGTCGCGGTAGTTTCCGTTTCCTTGAGAGTAAAACGTTGGACTAATAGAGAAAAAGTTATAATCTCTTTCTAAGTCGCCATGTTTTCTTGAATACAGATAAAAAACTTTCTTTTTCTCTCCTTTTTCAAATACAACCGGGAACCCGCCTCGCAGTCCATTATCTAAAAAACTTTGTCGACAATACGCATCAAAAACAGGCTGTGCCGTTACTGTTTCAATTGGATTTACAATCTCCTCAGTCATGCTCCTTGCCTTTTCTTGCATTTCTTTTAAATAAGGCTGTGTCATCACTTCTTTAACATAAGATTGAACGATCTGTAATGACGAGGCATGTCCGATAGTCGTATACATTTCGATTTCCTCTTGGGCCTCTAGTTCAAAGGCAAAAGGCGAAAAGCCGCAAGATACTTTATTTGTTGTGACTTGATTTTGTTCAAGTAATTGTGAGATAGAATGGTTAGCAAACTTTTTAGGAAATTGCATGGAAGTATCTGAACCAAAAATAACATCTCTATCAACAATAGGTGTACTATATTTCAACTTTTCTCCTTGAACCATCATACTTATATAAAAGTTTCCTTCATTGATTTGCTTTACTTCTGCTGAATCTTCCATACTCCCACGTAACGTATAAAAAGGAATGCCTTGTTCTAAGTTTTTCACATCAAACCAGCTTTTTAATGTATGACCGAGCTCTTTATAAGCTGCATTAGACACTCCACTAGGTAATATCGTCGGTATTCCATCTAATAGTTCAAATGAACGTCTTGTTCGTCCCCCATTTTTCAATTTCACATGACGGACGAGGGCTGCTACTTTGGAGTGAGGCAAAATGAAATATTCGATTTCTAAAGTGAATCCATACTTGTCATTATCGTAAATGAGTTTTAATGTATTTTCGTTAATGACCATCTTTTCCTTCCCATACTGATCGGAAGCAGAAAAAGGTTCAATTATCGTCATATCGTCGTCATGCTGAATTTTGATAAACGTTCGAAACCCATGAAGAAACACATTTTGATAGGCTTTATCGGCTGGATAAAATTCTGATATAGCCTTATTTTTATCTTGAATACCAAAGCTTGCGATCCCTTGACCGCGGCTAACGTAAAATACCCACATTGGAATCCCGTCAACACCCGCGATACCAGGTAAAAAGCTCGAAAAAGGCGGAAGTTCTTGATATTGATTAATTTCAAACGAACGATCATTATTAAGTGAATACATCATTACCCCTCCATTAATGAATCACATATGTCACAATTGAATGCGCTGTCACTATGACTTCTGCTGATTCCTCGTCGATGGAAAACATTAGCTTTTCGTTTTTATCGGTTTCATTTAATACAACGACGACAATTTCATCTTGTTGTTTAAATGCTATTATCGATATATTGGGAACATTTGAATCAACCTCAATTCTGACTGCTCCTCGTTTAATAAAACGACTAAAGTGCCCAATAGCATAATAAGAACTGTTATAATAAACAACATCTTTTTTTGTGTCGACAATAATCGGTGCATCACAATAATTCCCCACATGATTAGGGCCACCTTTTTCATCTAACACAATATTCCAATCAATGAACCCTTCGAGCCAATGATTCATATCTCCAATAATATTACGGGCATATCTTTCTCCTGTATGCCACTCTCCTATTTTCACACCACCTTCAATGCAACCTTCTGTAAATAAAAGATGTTTATCAGGAAAAGCTTCATGCACTTTTGATAGGTTCTCAAACTCCTCTGATACATACCAATGATTTCCAATACCCCAAACATATTTGGCTGCTTCTGGATCCTCTAATACGGTTGTCGCTCTTTCTACAATGACATCACGATTATGATCCCAAATGACAATCTGTTTATCACTTAAATCGTGCTTGTGTAGGGTAGGCCCTAAAAAGTCTTTTACAAAGTCACGTTCTTCTTCTGCTGTATAAATACACGAATCCCATACTTGTACAGCTTCAGGTTCATTTTGAACAGACACTCCCCAAATCGGCACTCCTGCTTTTTCCATTTCTTTAATATACTTCACATAATAATTCGCCCAAACTTGGCGATATTCAGGGATTAGTTTCCCACCATTGTTCATTTCTCCATTCGTTTTCATCCATGCGGGCGGACTCCAAGGAGAAGCTAAAATGGTTAATGGTTCGTTAGCTATAGCCATAGCCTCTTTAATCAAAGGAATGACATATTTCCATTCTCGTTCAATTGAAAATGACGCCAGTTCTTTATCCCCTTCATCCACATATGTATAATTTTCCAATGCAAAGTCGCAACTATGAATATGAGTTCGACCTAATGTGTAGCCTAAGCCAATGTTTTTATCAAAATATGCGTCAAGCACTTCTTGCCTGTGCCGGGGTGAAATTTGAGCTAAGCTATACGCGGCTGCTTCGGTAAAAGCTCCTCCAAATCCCATCCATTGTTGAAATGTACGGTCAGGATTCAAAGACACAACATGTTTGTCATCTACCGATTGATTTACAAACGTAATCATCGCTTTTTCTTCCCACTTCTTTTTTTGGTTTTTATTCGACTCCACTATTCTCATCTTCCTTGGCATTGGAATCACCTCATATTAGATTCATTTGTAACTAGCATGTTCTTTCTTTATTCCACTATTCTTATTAAAACGTTGTTGTCGCATCGTTTGTTGCTTTAAAGTTGAGTGAACTATATATTTTCCATTAAAAGTAAAAAACTTTGATTTAAATTTAACTTTCCCGAAAGCGCTTTTACCTTATTTATTAATTTATAAAGCGCATACAATTTTTTAATAATCTGAAGCGCTTTCGGAAATATGAGCGAAAAAGCCTCTACTTTTTCGCTTCCCCACAAGAATCTCTTTTCACTAACTCTACGGGAATGGTCATCGCCACTGTTAATTTTGATTTTTCATTGATTTGCTGTAATAACAAATCCGCAGCTTGGGTTCCGATCATGTCTGTATTTTGTTTTATCGTTGTTAATGATGGTGACGTATATTTCGCAACGTCAATATCATCAAATCCAATTATTGAAATATCCTCAGGTATTTTTAATCCCATGTCGTTGGCAACTTTTATTGCCCCTAATGCCATGGAGTCACCCGCTACATAAACTGCTGTAGGCATATCTTCCAATGAAAGTAATGCTTTCATTGCAATTTCTCCACCTTCGAAACCAAAATAACCACCGTTTACAATGTATTCATCTGTGATGTCGAGATGATGCTTTTGACAAGCTTCTAAAAAGCCCTTTAACCGTTCTTCACCAGCAAATGTTTTCTTATGTCCTGCAATATGAGCAATTTTTCGGTGCCCTAACGAGTGTAAGTAATCTACTGCCAATTCACTTCCATGACGATTATCACTAAACACAACACTCGCTTCACGGCTATGCATATCAATAAAAACAGTAGGAATATCAGATTCCAATAAACTTTGCACTTCTGAATCAAAATTTAATGGAGAAACGATCACTACTCCATCAACCCCACGATAGCGAAAATGTTCTAAATAACTTTTTTTCTCATTGCCAATATTTCGTGAGACAAACAATAAATCATAACTACTTTGTTCCACTCGTTTTCGAAAACTTTCAATAACACCACTAAAAAGTGGATGCTTCATTCCAATATTTAACGCTTCTACAAAAACAACACCAATCGTCCAAGATTTCTTTGTTGTTAATGAACGAGCATTCGCATTAGGTAAGTAACCTAATTCATTCACTGTATCTAGAATTTTTTTTCGTGTTTTTTCATTGACATCTGTATAATTATTTAATACTTTTGAAACAGTAGCTATAGAAAAGCCTGTTTTTTGGGCTATGTCATAAATCGTTGGCATCTTTTAACTCCTCACTTGTACCGAAAGCGCTTTCGACTTTATTTTAAGTTGTGCTACTTGTCCTGTCAATATTAAATCCATCGAAAGGAGGAAATTATTTATGAACATAAATCGAATTCGAAGAACATTATATAAGATAAGCCGTCTTCTAGGTGATGTAAACGCTGTTAAAAGAGGAAAAGTCGGGAAAAGAATGGGAAGAAGAGTAGTTGGAAGAGCAACAGGAAAAGCAATCAGAAAAATGTTTAAATGATTCTGATTGCTTTTCTTTAATTCTTCAATTGAATAAACACCACTTTCAAATAATTTCCTTCTTTAAACTGAGGGTGTGTTTTGAAATCTTTTGGAAGCGAGTATTGGTCAACAATGGAATATTTCCTTTTTTGGTTTTGGCATGCTTCGTTGATAAATCCCTTAAATTTCTCCATCCCAAAACCACTATAATTCGTAGAAGCCACAACCATCCCATTCTCGTTTGTAATTGCTAGTACTTCTTCTAACAAAGCTGTATAATCCGTTGCCACACTAAATCTTCTTTGTTTTGAACGTGCAAAACTAGGGGGATCAAGGACAATGAGATCAAACTTCTTTTCTTTGCGTTTAGCATATTTAAAATAAGCAAAAACATCTTCTACAATAATGTCATGCTCCTCATAATCAATATCATTTACGCTAAATTGCTCGATCGTTTTAGGTAAGCTTCTTTTCGCTAGGTCAACACTTGTTGTCTTCCTCGCACCGCCTATTGCAGCTGCTACAGAAAATACACCTGTGTAAGAAAACGTGTTTAATACCTCTTTATCTTTCGCATACGTTTTTCGAATTTGAAAACGGACATCTCGTTGATCTAAAAATACTCCTACCATCGCTCCATCATTTAAATCAACTGCGATATTCACTCCATTTTCTTTCACGATTAATGGAAACTGAGCTGGTGTCCCATCAACAAAATCATCTCCATCGATATAGTGCCCACCAGTATTAAAGCGTTTTTTTTCATAAATCCCTTTACAATTAACTTGCTGGAGTATGGCCTCTACAATTTCTTTTTGAAATGCATAAATGCCTTCACTATACCAATGGATGACATAATATCCATCATAAAAATCAATGATAAGGCCACCAATCCCATCCCCTTCACCATTAAAAATTCGGTAGGCATTCGTCTCCTCATCAATAAACATCGATTTTCTTTTCACAAAAGCCTGTTCCAACTTTCTTTTAAAAAACACATTATTAATAGCTTCTTCTGGATTTTTTGTTATGATCCAACCAAAGCCTTTGTTTTGCTTTCCGACATACCCTTTCCCTATAAACGAATGCTGCGCGTCCACTAAGGTGACAATCATACCTTCTTTCATCTCTTGGCCCTTACTATCAATAGCTTCTTTCATAATAAGCGGAAAGCCACTTTTATACTTTTTTATAAATCTTGGTTTCACTTTAACCGTAATTTCGTTTTTCATCGTTTTCTCCTTTTATCCGATTTGAACTATGATAAAGGTAAGGTCATATTTTACCATTTCTAAGAATAAAAAACTAGGACAAGGATTATTATTAGAAAAAAGGAAAAACACTATATTCACAGTGATAACCTATTTTTCATGTTTTCTTCACTTTTTATTGAGCGTTATCTTGGTATAATAGAAACATGACTATAACAAGGAGGGATACCGATGAGTACTCCTGAAGATCGTTTTCGTGTCGTTGCTTTTTTTGAAGCTATTTCCTATTTACTATTACTAGGTGTCGCCATGCCATTAAAATATGGATTTGATTATCCAATGGCTGTAACTGTTGTCGGTGCCATCCACGGCGGGCTTTTTGTGTTGTATATGCTAGTTGTCGTTTATATGATTTTTGCAGCAGGATGGCGTTTTCAAAAAGTCTTTCTTGCAGGAATAGCTTCGATTATTCCATTTGGTCCGTTTATTTTCGATAAACGCCTAGTTGGTGATACAAAAGCCACTTCTACTATAGCTGAGCAAAAGTAACTCTCTTAAGAAGATGGATAAAGAAAAACGCGGGTGCGGAGATCTCGCTCTTTTAGAATAAGCTTTCAAAACTTCACGCTACACCAAATTTTTCTAACTTTCTTATATGTTTAAAAAAGAACGACAAAGAAACCTAGCTGTTCGCTAGGTTTCTTTTGATTTATCTTTACTAACTTCTTATCCGTGCGAAAACAGAAAAATAACCAAAATAAAATAGCGCCGTTAGTCCTAATAATAATGCACTTATTGTTATTGTAACCTCTGTATTTTTTCCTAAAGCTAAAAGGCTACCTACAAGGGGACCAACCATCACACCTATGCCTTGTAACGAAGATACTAACCCCCAACTCGCTTCTTTAATATAACTGGGAATAAAATCCGCGAGAAATGAATTCCAGGCTGGAAGTAACATTGCATAAAAAATACCAATTACAATAACACAAATCGTCGTAAATAAAAGTGTATCACTTGTTGTTAATAAATATAAAAACAAAGCAAATACACTAAAACCAATGATGATTGGAATTCTAATGTTTACAATATCTACCCATTTTCCCATAGGGATTAAAAAAACAATCGCACACAGCCCACCAACCACCAACATAACCACATATTGCGGCTCAGTTAAATGTAGTTCTTCAATAGCAAAAGAAGGCAATATAGGAATTAGCATTCCCATAGCCATTCCTTGCAATAAAACACCTGGAATAACAATCTTACTTTTTTTCACAAATTGAATGAGCCCTTGCCACTCTGTTTTCATATTCATTTGTTTAATTTCTACCTTTTTTGTGTCACTTCTACTATAAATGAACCAAGCTAGAAGAAGCAAAAAAGGTACAAAAAATCCTAACATGTCGACCTGCAACGTGCTAATGACATTCATCGATATTGTTCCTGTAGCAATACCAAAAAGCCAACCAAAATAAACGAAGCCCATGTTTTTGCCGCGATTTTTCCCACTTGCTTTTGTTAATACAACTAGCCATAGCGGACATATACCTAAACCTAGAACAATGGCTGCAAAAATCATAAGTCCATTTGAAGGTGTTAAGAAAAATAACGATACGGAAACAACCATAAGAAAAAAGCAACTATGCATTACTAATTTAACACCTAGTCTTTTCATAAAAAATCCAATCCCGATATTTGTGACAGCATCGCTCACGAAATGCAATGTAATCGCAAGACCTATAAACGTAAGAGAAATCAATTGACTAGAAGCTAGGCTAGGTAAATAACTAATAATAATTGCTCCACGTACAAATTCTAATAATGTTAACACAAAAACTAGCAATAAAAACGGTTTATCTTTAACTAATGGTTTCAGCATATGTTTGATCTATTACTAATGGTGTCGTTTGAACAGAAGGAGAAGAAAGCATTTCAACAATATCATCACAAATCATGTTGGCCGCACTTCCTTTATATAACTGTTCCATTCTTTGTTTCATTTCTTTTCTTTTTGAATCATTCATCACTATTTCATTTATTTCATTTATTAATTCTGTTTTTGAATCGACAACTTCAGCAATACCTTTCTTTTTAAAATAAAGGGCATTTTCAGTTTCTTGACCAGGTACACATCCAAATAAAATTAATGGCACATGAACAGCTAATGCTTCACTTAATGTTATTCCACCTGGCTTTGTTACTAACACGGTAGCAACACTCATCCAATTATCAATTTCATTCGAATAACCAATTATTTTTACATCATTATCCGAACAAAAGGAGGAATCTAATGATTGTTTTAATCTTTTGTTATTCCCACAAATGACAACAACCTGACAGTCATTGGAGTTTCGAATTTCTTGTACAACTTCGTCTATATCTTGCAATACACCAAAAGCTCCTGCAATAATTAAAATAATCGGTTTGGTTTTAGATAAATGGAATGTCTTCAAAAATGATTCTTGCATGATTTTTTGTTCAAAAGAAGGTTGAATCGGGATACCGGTAACTTTCACTTTTTGTGGTAAAATCCCACTCTTTTTTAACCTCTCGACAATTTCATTTGTGGAAACATAATACGTATCGACTTCTTCATGAATCCAATGTTTATGAACGCAATAATCGGTGACAACTGTGACAATGGGAATAAGAGTACCTTTTCTTTTTCGATATTCGGGGACAACAAGCATCGGAAAGGTGTTCACGATAATATCTGGGTTTTCTCGTTGAACAATTTCATCAAGCTTTTCCATACCTAGACGACGAGTTACTTTCGTAATGTAACTGTTCTTTTTCTTGTCAGTTCCATAATAAATACCACCATAAATTCGTTGACCATAAGTAAAGCTTTTAATATATAAATATCTCGTAACCTTTGTAATTAATGGGTGTGCTTCAAAAAACAAATCAGAAGTTACAATGTTTGTAATCCCTTTTTCTCTGAATGTTTTTTCAAGTGTTTTTGTTACTTGTAAATGCCCATTTCCGTAACTTCCAGTTAATATCAACACTTTTGGACCGGCCATTTGTATTCATCCACCCTCATCACTGTTATGAAGTGTTTTCTTGTTGCACTCCTCTCTTTATAATAATCAATAGAGTTGAACGAAATATGAACAAATTGTTAAGAAGTGGTGAAGAAACAGTGTAAAAAAATGGTGGAATATAGAAAACATTGGATGTTCATGTAGAGACTTATTCGTGTGAACCAATAATTTAAAAGAAAAGCCTGTCTATATCGACAGGCTAGGACTCACTGTTCCTATTAGAAATAAACGAATCAAATTCATCGATCGGTAATGGCGGGCTTAAATAATATCCTTGAAACTCTTCACATCCTATATCTTTTAAAAACTCAATTTGTTGAGGTTTTTCTACCCCTTCAGCAATCACTTTTAAATTTAACCCTTTAGCCATGACAGTTATAAGCTTTACAATCGCAGCATCCTTATCACTAAATTCTGCGGAATGTATAAACGAACGGTCAATTTTTAATTTATCAATTTGAAATTGACTTAAGTAACGAAGTGATGAATATCCCGTTCCAAAATCATCAATGGAAATTTGAATCCCCATCTGTTTTAACTGCGCTAATTTCATCATAATATTTTCTGTATTGTCCATTGCTAAACTTTCTGTTATTTCTAATTCTAAATATTTTGGGCTTACACCCGTTTCCTCAATGACCTTTGCTATGGATTCAACAAAATCAGGCTGTTGAAACTGATTGGATGAAATATTAATGGCAATTTTTGTTGGGGCTATCCCATTTTCTTGCCATGTTTTAATTTGCTTACAAACCGTTTTAAGTACCCAATCGCTTATCACAGAAATCATACCTGTTTCTTCAGCTAAAGGAATAAATGTAAAAGGCGAAATCATCCCTTTTTTCGGGTGTTTCCATCTAATTAATGCTTCCGCACCGATAATTTCACCCGTTTTAATCGATGTTTGTGGTTGGTAATGTAAAACAAATTCATTTTTCATAATCGCCTTTCTTAGCGAAAGTTCTAAATCAAGCCGGGTTTTATTTTTCATATCATCATGGTAAAACTGAAAATGATTTTTTCCTTTTTCTTTCACTTTATACATGGCTGTATCCGCGTGCATTAGTAACGTTTCACAGTCCGAACCATTATCAGGACTTATCGAGATCCCTATACTTGGAGTAATATGTAGTTCGCGGTCGTATATAAAAAATGGTTTTGAAATTTGTTCTAATATCGTTAATGCGGTGTTTTTAACGTCATCTATCTCAACGTTTTCTAATACAATAGCAAATTCATCCCCACCAATTCGATAAATCGCAGTTTCTGTTAATACATTTTTTAACCGGTCACTTACATCTTTTAAAAGTAGATCGCCAACAGAGTGTCCTAATGTATCGTTAATCACTTTAAATCGGTCTAAGTCCAATATCATCACAGCTAGTTTCCCGTCGACAGCTTTAATTGCTTTTGCTACATTATCTTCAAATAGTCTCCGGTTTGGGAGTTTCGTAAGCATGTCATAGTAAGCCATAAATTCTACACTTTTTAACGTTTTTTCTAATTGTTCTGTTCTTTGTTTTACTTTTAATTCTAATTGTTCATTTAATAGATTTAATTTGCTAAATAACTTTTCATTTTCCACCACTGTAATAACTTGCCTTACAATAATGAGAATAATACTAACGAATAAACCAAAAACGATACTATCTATTCCACCTGTATAATAAACAACATAAGCAAATAAACCAATCACACCGACATAGGGAATACTTTGCTTATACATTTGCTTCTTTAAAGAACTATCTGTTAACGGTTTTCTTTCCTCTATCTTTTGTCTAAAGCACACCCCTGCTAGCCCGATGAGTAATATGGATAACACCCATAAAGGTTCTGCCATACTACCATACTGGTAAATACCTGATAGTTTTTCATAAGAATATATTGTATCCGCAATAATTTTCATAAGCATACCTAACGTTAAAACAACCGTTGTCTTTGTTCGAAATACTACTGTTGAAAATGATAAACTTAAAACACCAAACAAGATGCCTAAATCTATAATTGGAAATACGAGCTCAATTGGAAAAGCAAGACTTGTATTATAGTCCATGAGCGGTTGAATAACAAATGTCCAACTAATTGTAGTGGCAATAACCATAACAATTAATGAATCGAATAATACCCTATACATTCGAAATAAATTTCTTTTATAATACACAATAATAATTAGAGCAACTAAATAACAAAGTGTATGGGCGATCCATAGAAACTGAGCTGGGTTATAAGAGAAAATGGTATATGAAGAATTGTCAAATAGCCCCCACGCTACAATCCCTAAAAAATACAAGAGGCTTGAGAGGGCTAAAAGAAGCCAGCAATATTTTAATAGACTAACCGTATGCAAATATGTGGCATATAGCCACCAAAATGAAAGGATAGACGCAATAAGATGAAAACTAAATCCGCCCCACAACAAAAGAGAAGGTGATTGCACTGTCATCAAATTCCACACGATATACAGAAGAATTAAGATAAAAACTACGATAAAAGAGTATCCGGAATTAAGTCGATTCGTCATCTGCATTAGTAACCTTCCCTATAGTCAGCCTGTCATTATTCGTTTTTCATATATTTCTCTTTGATTATTTTACATGATTTTGTCGAAAAATGCCAATATTTTTTGGTTGACTCTACTGTTATCGCAGAATGATTGCACTCAACTACGTTCGTTCAAAACTAGGGAAGCAGCCCCAACAATCCCCGCATCTTGTTGCAATCCGGCCGGAACAATTTTTGTTTTCCGGCCAAATGGACTTAACGCATATTTGGAAACATATTGTTGAACAGCTGAAAATAACGGTTCACCTACTAATGACACTCCTCCACCAATGACAATCTTTTCCGGTTCAAACATATTGATAAGGGTCACAAGACCGATCCCAATATACTCAAATGTTTCCTGAATTAAAGCTGTCATTTCTTCATGTCCTTCATCATATAAAGCGAAAACTTCTTTTGCATCAAGGTCTCGTCCTAATCGTTCTGTTGCCCTCCTTGCAATGGCAGTTCCTGAAGCTAACGATTCAAAGCAACCTTTTTGCCCACACACACAAGTTCCTTTCGACTGATCCAATACAATATGACCGACATCCCCTGCATTTCCAAATGCTCCACTAATCAATTGACCATTTGCATATAACCCTGCACCGATTCCCGTACTAATGGTGACAAAGATATAGTTCGAGTGCCCTTGAGCAGCCCCAAATCGCCCTTCTGCTAATGTAGCTGCTGTCGCATCATTTTCAAAATGAATCGGAACATTCCATGCTTTTTCGAAAAAAGCAGCCACTTCAATATTACGCCATTTCGGTAAATTCGGAGGACAAGCGATAATCCCTTTCTTTTTATTAATAGGTCCTGGTGCACCAATACCCACACCCAATATCGCTTGCCACGAAGTTTGTTCGGACTCCATTAATTTCTCTGTTTGTTGTTTGATTTCTACTAAGACATCATTCGGGTCTTTTGTTTTATCAGTTGCGATTTTTACTTTAGCTTTTATTTCCCCTTGTAAATCAACGATGCCAATAGCAATTTTTGTGCCGCCAATATCAATTCCAATTGCAAACATTCTACATCCCCCCACCTTTACTTACTGAACAAAAGGCTACTCCATTGTTGCAAGGTCATAAATCGAACGTGTTTTTAATTGACTCTTAAACATATTAAGATCCATGACTTGATTCATCTTTTCTTTTAACACAACAATTTCTTTCGTTTCACTAGCAGATAAGTCAAAGTAATTATCACTGAATATACAATCTGCTTCATGTAAATCTAACTCAATATATTTAGCAAATGTCTCTGTTTGCATCGTTATCACAAACGCATATTCTGTTTCAGTTATATTCACCTTAATTTCTGGATTTATAAATTGAAAATGTTTAACTTTTGTAAATAAAATAGTCGAGTGTCCTTGCACTTTTCCGTCATACATTAATTTATATTCTAAATAATGATTCTGCTTCATTTCATCTAAAGAAAGCTGATGAAAAGTCATCGACTCACATGGCTTTGCAAACAAAGGGGGAACTGTTGCTGTAACTGTTCCTTGCTCGACAATCGTTGAATCATTTCTTCTCAAGCACCAATGAATTGTACAATGAACTTCCTCTGTTCTATCGTTTGTCACGTAAAAGCTCATAGTATTTGCTTCATCTAAAACAGATAATAACACTGGCGCATAAAACTTTTTCGCAAAATAATGTAATGCTTTCCAGCGTCCGTTATAATCAATACTGGACCAAGACGCCACTGGCCAACAATCATTTAGTTGCCAATAGATAGATCCCATACATCGACCGCGGTGTCTTCTCCAATGTTCAACCCCATATTTAATGGCTTCTGCTTGTAGAATTTGTGAAGCATACAATAAAGAAGAAAAGTCTTTTGGATACAAAAAGTTTTCCGACAAATAAAACAAAATCTTCCCGTTTGCTGATCCATTTTTTTGATGATTTTCCATAACATAAGAAAAAATATTACGGTCAGAAGGCTCTGTAAACGACTTCACAGTTTTTAAAGAAGGGAAAGATTGAAAACCGAATTCCGAGCAAAACCGGAAATGAAATTTTCGATATTCCGTAAAAGGTTTTAATCCATGCCATACATCCCAATAATGGACATCACCTTCATTTTGACTATTCGGCTTTACAAAACCTCCTCCTGATGATGGCGAAGAAGCCCAATAAAATGTTTGCGGGTCTAATTTTTTCATTAAATCAGGGAAAATCATTTCAAACTGCTTTATATAATCCACCCTCAGCTTTGGTGGTTTAGGGAAATCCCACCCTACCCACGCTTCTTCCATTTCATTGTTCCCACACCATATTCCGAGACAAGCATGATGCCGTATTCTTTTAACATTATCTTCTACTTCTGCAATAATCGTTTCTGTAAATTCATCCGTTAATTCATAAACAGCACAAGCAAACATGAAATCCTGCCAAACAATGAGTCCGTATTGGTCACATAATGTGTAGAATTCATCGTTAGGATAATAACCTCCACCCCATACGCGAATCGTATTGAAGTTGGCATCAACACAATCTTTTATAAGTTGTTCCGTTTTCCCTTTAGAACCTCTTGAAATTAAGTTATCTTCGGGTATATAGTTTGCACCCATTGAAAAAATCGAAATTCCGTTAACTTCGAATTCAAATGTTTCCCCCCACTGGTCAGGTTCTTGTTTTACTTTGATCGTTCGTAATCCAATCGTGTACGTTTTATTATCGATTTTTTTCTCATTTTCGTAAAGCGCGATCACAACTTTATACAACGGTTGTAGACCGTATCCATTTGGCCACCATAGCTTTGGGTCGTTTATTACCGTCTCGAGTTGTTCTACTTGTTCAATCGGAGCTGTCTCGTTGCTAATAACATCGCCGTTCGGACCAATAATTTCGACACTTACTGTAACAGTTGAAGGGCGATACGTTGTAATATTTATTTTCGTCTGTAATGTTACTTGGCCGGAAGAGTGGTGTTGAGTCATATAGACATCGTCAATTTTTCCTGTTTCATAACCTCGTAAAGAAATTGACCGCCAAATCCCGCTATCTGGAATTTTCGGTCCCCAATCCCACCCAAACATATAATGAGCTTTTCGTAGATGAGGGAACCCTTCTATTGCGTCAGGTACACCCCATAAATAGCTTTCTGATTGTTTTTCTTTTATGTATTGCACTGGAGAGGCAAAGTAAATATGGATTTCATTTATTCCCACTTGCAAATACTTCTTAACATCAAACTCATATATGCGATGCATATTATTCGTCGTTGCAACACCTTTTCCATTTATCGATATGGTTGCTAATGTGTCTAATCCCTCACAGCATAATGTAATTTCATCTTGCTGTAAAAAACCTTTATCAATGTCAATTTTTCTAACGTATTCATAATCTTTTTGAGCTATTTCATACACAAACTTCTCGTTATCACGGTAAAAGGGATCTTCCATTTTTCCATGTTTCAACAGTTCAGAAAAAACTGAACCAGGGACAATTGCTTCTAACCACTCATCTGAATCCGCTTGTTTCATCTTCCATTGTCCATTTAAATCGATGGTACGCATGAAAAACACTCCTCTAATACTATTATATTTAGTAGGTTCCCCAAAAGTTTTTGTTATTATTGTTATCATTTTTGTTATTTTAACTAACTAAATAATAACATCGTTACTCTCTATTTGACAATGTAAAACATTCATCTCTTCCGTAATAATTAAGAAAAACGCGAAGCGTCTTTTCTTTCAAGCGAAGTGCGGTCCCTGCCCGCTTTTCTTGAATAAGCTTTCAAAACTTCACTGCTAGATCACTATCTTATCTATTAAAAAAAACGCGGGAGCGTCTTTTCGTTTCTTTCTTATCATTTAAAAAAGCCACCGAAAGCTTCTTTTATCGGTGGCCGTCCTATAAATAATGATGCTTCTATTTCGGAGCGCTAATGGATGATCTTATCATTAACTCTCCTTGAATGACAATTTTTTCAGCGGGATATGGCAAATGATTTTTACGCCAAATCAATTTTGATACGGCCCGCTTCCCTAATAACTCCCTTAACAGATGTACTGTTGCTAATGGCGGATTTGTATATAAGCTGATATCCAAATTATCAAATCCTGTCACCGAGCAATCTTCTGGTACTTGAAATGAGAATTGTTGCAATGTTTTCATCACTTTACTTGCAATATCATCATTTGCACAAACAAATGCCGTTGGAAAAATGCCATCACCAGCTTTTCTTTCTTGTACCCACTTTTCAAAATTGTTAGAAAGGGAATTGTCATAAGGAATCTCAATTTTTACATCTTCACTGTTTTGAGTTAAATTTGCTTTTTCCATTGCTGAACGAAACCCTAGCCAACGGTCATAAAAACTTTTAGAAAATGATGTATCACCGACAAATACCAATTTTTCATGGCCCAGTGTCAGAAGATGCGCTGTCATTTTATAAATCCCATCATAATTATCTGTAAAAACGGCATCCGCCTTAATCAAAGGTTCTTCATGGTCAATAAGGACAATCGGTACATTATATTGCTGAAAATCCACTAGTTTTTCTGAGGAAATTTTACCGACACCTATTATGCCAAGTAAACCTTTCGTTTGAATCATTCCTTCAATTTTCTGGTCTTGATTTATAATAACGAGCCCACATTGCCTCTCGGAAACTTCTTGTGATAACCCTTCAATGATACTTCCCCAATACTGCGATTCATGTTGATAGCCACGCTCAGGAATCACAACAATAACAAAAGCCGAGTGGTCATTTCCATTCTCATCCTGTGTTTGTTGTTCAGCTTGTTTAAAATACCCTAATTGCTGGGCGACAAATAAAATCTTTTGCCTCGTTTTTTCGCTCACTCCCGATTTTCCATTTAATGTCTTTGAGACGACATACTTTGAGACTCCCGCTGTATTTGCAATTTGCTGCATTGTAATTTTTTTACGAGACATTACAAAACACCTCTGTCCTTTATACCTACTTGTTTTTTTTGTTAGTATAGCAGTTACGTTAGAAGGATAACAACAAAAAAAAGTATCCATTTTTCACAGAGCGGATACTTTTTCAGCTTACTTTGTCAATATCGAGATCATACATATATCATCACTTATTGTTTCACTAGCTTGTGCTTGCTCTAAGAAGAAACCTAATGCATTTACATTGACTAACTGTTCATACTTTTCTTTTATTTCTATTACTGTATTTTTATTTTCTTCATACAACATATCTAATAAACCATCAGTATATAAAAATATTTCACCTTTTTTCCCAAATGGAACCGTCCTCGTTTGATTCGGTATCGTTGATTGAATACCTAAGGGTACGGTTCCTCTTTCAAGAAAAATAGCTCCACACTCATCTTTTAAAATACCAGGAGGATGTCCTGCATTTAAAAAATCAACCTGCTGTAACGGCATATTCACAACTAAATAAATCCCTGTAACAAATGAGGAAAATGTAGATTCCTCATCAAACAAGTTAAGAATAAGACGGTTTATTTGATTCATCACGGCATAAGGTTCCCCTACTTCCTTGATAATTGACTCTAATGCGGGACGAATCGCCATCCCAATTAAAGCAGAAGATACCCCATGCCCCATTACATCTAATAAAATCACACCATATTTACCTTTTTCAATTTCATACCAAGCACATAAATCACCAGAAAGATGGGCAGATGCTTTATAGACATAGTCTACTTTTATTTCTTCTGTATCCAAAGGTTTATTCATCACAGATTGTTGAACTCGTTGAGCCAAATCTAATTCTTTTTTTGTTTTTTCTTCATATGTTGCTAATTTGTCAAACGCCTCTTCTAACTCAATCGAATTTGCGATTAAATTAGCATAACGTTGTAGTATTGGAATGTCTTGCTCTGATAAGGCGTTTGGACTAGGGTCTAATGCACAAAGCGTACCAAATGCTGTTCCGTCTTCAATTGTAATAGGAACCCCTAAGTAAGAACCAATCGAAAAATCAGACGTTACTTTCATCGATTTCACTAACAGCGATTTCGACGAGTCTTTAATTAACAAAGGTTTCATACTCGAGACAACCATACTACAATACGACATTTCAATCGAAGAATGAAAAGGATGAGGAATGGTACATCCTCCTTCTTCATTAATTACATCTAATATAACAAATCGCTCATTTTTTGTACTAGCAACAAAAAATGACCTTGCCGAAAGTGTTTCTTTCATTAGTTCGAGAACCATTTTCGCTGTTTCTTTTAATTTTGATTTTGGATGTCTCATTAGGTAAAACCTTTCTTTAAAAAGAATGACATATCAGGCTATCGATAGTAGTATGTTTTATTATACTAAAAATGAGAATGAGCTTAAATGGTTTCTTCAGGTTTCTATGAAAAAAGAAGTGTATTCAGTGGCCTCCTTGAATCACTTCTTTTTTATATTTCAAAAGGATGTTACTCAAGCGATTTAAATAGTTCATGACTTGGCAATGGCTTACTAAACAAGTATCCCTGCATACAAGTACAACCCATTTGTTCAAGCGTCTGTTTTTGAGCCTCTTCTTCAACACCTTCAGCAATTAAGTCTAATTGTAAATTAGTCGCTAATGTAATGATGGAATCGACAATCGCTTTGCTCGCTTTATCTTGTTGTAACTCTCTAACAAATTCTCGGGGAATTTTTAAAGTATGAATTGGGAGCTTCCCTAAATAGGATAAGGATGAATATCCTGTTCCAAAGTCATCTATCGAAACTTTAATCCCCATTTCTTGTATAGCCTGTAATTTTGCTATTGTCTTTTCAACATTCGTCATCGCTACAGCTTCTGTTATTTCTAACTCTAAATACATCGGATTAAATTCTGTTTCATCTAGTATTGTTGAAATCATCTTAACTAATTGACTTGACTTAAACTGCAGCGGCGATAAATTCACCGAAACTTTCAACTGGCAACCTAAGTCATGCCAACGTTTTCCTTGTTCACAAGCTTCACGCATCACTCGTTCACCAATCGGAATGATTAATCCGGTTTCTTCGGCAATTCCGATAAAATGGGCTGGTCCAAGTAAACCTAATGTTGGATGATTCCATCGAATTAACGCTTCTACCCCATACATTTTGTTTCTTTTCGTATCAATTTGTGGTTGATAGTGTAAGAGAAACTCTTTATTTCGTAATGCTTTGTGCAAGTCACTTTCAATGACAAATTTATGGGTCGGTTGGATTTCCATTGTTTTATCATAGATTTTATATTGACTTTTCCCTTCACTTTTCGCTTCATACATTGCGATATCTGCTTTTTTCAATAAGCTAACTGAAGTATTATGCTCACCATGATGGTGAACAACAACTCCAATACTTGGGGTAGCAAAAATTTCATGCTTTCGGATAATATACGGCTTACTTAACACATTAATAATCCTTTTAACCAATTGTTCAATGACAGCTTTATCTTGAAACTGACAAATTAATAGGGCAAATTCATCTCCACCATGCCGAGCAAGAGTATAGTCTTCCTTACAAACTCGTTGAATTCGTTTTGTCATCTCAACAAGAAGTTCATCCCCTGCATCATGACCGAGTGTATCATTAATGATTTTGAACCGGTCAACATCCATATATAACACAGCTAGTTTTTCACCAACTAGGTATTCTTTTTCCAATTCCAAATTTACGCTCTGTTCAAACGAAAAGCGGTTTGGTAGTCCAGTAAGTACATCATGGTAAGCAAGAAAATTTAATTCTTCTTCTGTACGCTTAAAATCTGTTATATTTTTCCCAATTCCAAATACGCCGACTACCTCTTCATCGATAATAATGGGAACAAGTGTAATGTTTACATGATGCACATTTCCAAAATAATCTTTTATCGGTACTTCATAATATTGTGGTTTCCCTTCAAGTACTTTTTTAAAATAATAGGAAGCATTCTCCAGTTCACTTTCAGCAACAATTGTTCCTATCGATTGTCCGGCTAATTTATTTATCGAATAACCCGTCAGTTTTGCGCATGCTTCGTTAGCACTTAAAAATCTCCCTTTTACATCTAACGAAAAAACCGGGTCTGGATGATATTCAAATAACGAACGATAGTGCTGGGCACTAAGGGATAACTCTTTGTTCTGTTCGTTAAACTTCCTTAAAAAATGTTTATTTTCAACTAATATTAGAAATTGCCGAATAATCACTAACATTATTGCTATATAAGAACCTACTGTTAAAGATGTTACTCGTGTATTTTGATTCACGATAACGACCATTAATAACAAAACAATACTTACTAGGGGAGCAATTATTTGAACTTTTGTAAAGGAGTGTGTCACACTCTTCTTTTCTGAAACGCCTTCTACTAATTGCTGATGAAAAAAACTAGCATAACCTACTAATAGCAATGATAATGTAAACAACGGATCAAAAAAACTGCCTGTTTCATAGTTTCCTGTTAGCTGTAAATACATATAACTAGTATCAGCTACAACTTGTATCGCTATCCCGATAAATAGAATAACAAGAACAATTTGAATTTTAGTTTTTTGAGAATACAGAAAAAGAATAAGAATACTAAAAAATAAAAGAAGGTCTCCGATAGGATAACCTATAGACACGAATAAAAACATGCCAGTTAAATCAGGGTCTTGAATTAATTCCCTAATAAACACATGATAACTAAACGTTGCCGCCACAACCATAATAATCAAAACTTCAAATACGTACCGGACATTAAGAAACACTTTGTTATCGAAGCATACAAGATATGAAAATGCCAGTAAATAAAAGAAGATTTGTAGCTTATAAAACAAATCTGGTAAGCCAGGAAACGGAACTTCCACTTGTAAATAGCTTTCATAATACATCCAAAATAGTTCTGCTATAAAATAGTGAAAACAGCCGATAGCCAAAAACAACCAAAATAACCGTTGTTTTGATTTCTCTCTTTTTGATGCCAGCCATAACCATATCGCAGCTATAAGTGGAGCGATTGTCGAAAAAAGATTACGAGAAAATACGGTGCTCCAATTTTCAACATCACCGAAAACAAGGAGCAAATAATATAGTACAATATATGTAAAGATAGCACCTAGTATATATTTATTTTTACTCTTGTTCATTCGTATGACCTGCCCTCTATTCCTTATAGGTATTTAGACCTTGTCTCCATGTGATTTTCATTCACTTTTAGTTTATATATAAAATATTATTCGGTATATTATTACAATAAACGACAAGCACTCCTTTATTTTACCATAATTATTTACCGTGTATATTGAAATTTTTAATTACCAAACAATAACAATAAAAGTTCCCCTTTTTTCTTATAGTAAAAAAGAAATGGTTAGAAAGGATCGATTTCAGAGTCCCATAACTATTTGAAACAAAAGACTATATCTCAATTCTATTTAATGAATGCAGGTTACTGTCTTTTCACATTATAGTAAATCTTTTTACACCATAACCATCTATAAATTCTATAAGAATATAAAAAGCCAAGTCACCCTTTTTCAAAAGGACTTGGCTATATTCTAATACATTTCAGATATTGTTTTTGCTTGCATATGAAGGACTAAGTAATCTGGTCCACCTGCTTTTGAGTCAGTTCCGGACATTTTAAAGCCACCAAATGGATGATAACCAACGATCGCTCCTGTACAATTGCGGTTAAAATATAAGTTACCAACGTGAAAATCTTCTTTCGCTTGTTCAATATGAGCTCGATTTTTTGTAATCACCGCACCTGTTAACCCATACTCCGTATTATTGGCAATTTCTAGTGCATGCTCAAAACTTGTTGCTTTACAAAAAGCAACGACAGGTCCGAATATTTCTTCTTGCATAATTCTTGAGGTTGGATCTGCATCAGCAAATACAGTCGGTTGAATAAAGTAACCTTTGCTACTATCGCCAGTTCCACCTGCCACAAGACGTGCTTCTTCTTTGCCAATATCAATATAGTTCATAATTTTCGTAAATGCCGCTTCATCAACAACAGGACCCATATACATGTCACCTGTAGTCGGTTCCCCTACCGTTAACTCCTTCGTTAACGCAATGACTTTTTCTAATACTTCGTCATACACATCTTCGTGAACAACTGCCCGCGATCCCGCTGAACACTTTTGACCGGAAAAGCCAAACGCCGACGTTACAATAGACTGTGCAGCCAAATCAAGATCTGCTTCATTATCTACGACAACGGTATCCTTTCCTCCCATTTCAACAATGACACGTTTTAAATGTTGTTGGCCTGGGTGAACAACGGCAGCTCTTTCGTACAATCTTACACCGACATCACGCGAACCAGTAAACGTAATTAAACTCGTATTCGGATGATCAACGAGGAAATCGCCCACTTCTGCACCACTACCTGGGATATAGTTCACGACTCCAGCAGGTAACCCTGCTTCTTCAAGAACCTCCACAAACTTCGCACAAACAACTGGAGTCGTACTTGCTGATTTTAACAACACTGTATTTCCTGTTACGATCGGAGCTACAGTTGTACCCGCCATAATAGCTAAAGCAAAATTCCAAGGTGAAATGGTGACACACACTCCAGTAGGGGTGTAATAATAGCGGTTATGTTCACCGATGCGACTATTTACTTGTTTACCCGACTGTAATACAATCATTTGTCTAGCGTAATATTCGAGAAAGTCAATCGCTTCGGCTGTATCCGCATCTGCTTCTTTCCAAGGCTTCCCCGCTTCCTTTACAAGCCATGCTGAAAACTCATGTTTGCGGCGGCGAATAATGGCAGCTGCTCGAACAAGAATATTCGCTCTTTCTTCTGCCGTGACTTTTCTCCACGACTGAAACGCTTTTTCTGCTGTTTTGATCGCTTTTTCTGCAATTTCCTTATTGGCTTTAGAAACCGTGCCAATCATTTCATTTTTATTCGATGGATTAATGGATGTAATCTTCTCTTTTGTCCTAATTCGTTCCCCGCCGACAATCAGAGGATATTCTTTCCCTAATTGTTTTTCCACTTGTTGAAGCGCTTCTTTAAAGGCAAGTATGTTTTCCTCTATTGTAAAATCTGTGAATGGTTCATGTTTATACACTGGCAGCATCGTTTCTCCTCCTTATATTTATTTTTATTAGTCACACCCAACAGGTTGTGCATCTTCTTTTAAAACCGCTAATGTATAATCAGAAATAATCGAATCTCCTTCATGTACATTTACTTTTGAAATGACACCACTCGCTCCTATTTTTACTTCATAGGACGTTCCATTTTTCGTGCGGATGAGAAATAACGGTTCCCACTCATACACAAAAGATCCTTCTTTCACTAATATTTTTTCTACTGTTCCATTTGCAAGACTAGCCACCGTACGAAAACAATCCATTTCTTTCCTCCTCTTTTTACTAGAAAATGAACGATGCTGTTTTCTCTTGTCGGTTTCTTGTTGTAATCCCTCTTATTTTTCAAGAACTTTTGTTATTTTTTCAATTGCCCACTCTAGATCATTTTCTTTAATAACTAAAGGTGGGGCAAATCGGATAACATTTTCATGTGTTTCTTTACATAACAATCCTTCTTCTTTTAATTGTTCACAATATTTTCTAGCAGGTACAGTTAATTCAACACCAATAAATAAACCGCGACCACGAACTTCTTTAATGATTGGATTGTTTATTTGTTTTAACTTCTCTTTTAAATAACTTCCTAAATTAAACGATCGTTTAACAAGGTCTTCCTCTTCAATGACATCAAGTGCAGCAATCGCAACGGCACATGCTAACGGATTTCCACCAAATGTTGATCCGTGTGAACCAGGCTCAAATACACCAAGAATAGAACGGTCCGCACAAACAACGGAAATGGGGAAGACTCCACCACCGAGTGCTTTTCCTAATATATACATATCAGGCTCAACGCCATCCCAATCTGATGCAAACAATTTCCCTGAACGACCTAACCCAGACTGAATTTCATCTGCTATAAATAGTACATTTTCTTGTTTACATACCTCATAAGCTTCTTTTAAAAACCCTTCAGGTGGAATAATAATACCTGCTTCCCCTTGAATAGGCTCAATTAAAAACGCAGCTGTATTTGGAGTTATTGCCTTTTTCAATGATTCAATATCACCGTAAGGAATAACTACTATCCCGGGAAGCATCGGCCCAAATCCTCTTTTATATTCTTCATTTGAAGAAAGGGATACAGCTGTCATCGTTCTCCCGTGGAAATTATCTTCACACACGATGATTTGCGCTTCATTATCAGGGACTCCCTTACAATCGTATGCCCATCTTCTGGCTGCTTTGACTGCAGTTTCCACTGCTTCTGCACCCGTATTCATCGGGAGTATCATGTTTTTCTTCGTTAAAGTAGATACTTTCTCATAAAACGGGGCTAATTTATCATTATGAAAAGCGCGTGATGTTAATGTAATTTTTTCGGCTTGATTTTTTAACGCCTCTATAATTTTTGGGTGACAATGCCCTTGATTCACCGCAGAATAAGCACTTAACATATCTAAATATTTATTTCCTTCTGGATCAGTTACCCATGCTCCTTTTGCTTCTGAAATTACTATTGGGAGTGGATGATAATTATTTGCACCGTATGTTTCCGTTTGTTTAATAATTGATGTTGATGATGTCATTTTAATTCCTCCTCCATACTCGTGGCGATTTCTTGATTTACTTATAGTTAATGCAAAAACTATGCCAACATGCTATTTCCCTGTTTTTTTCACAGCCGATTTATGTTACGCAAGTTTTTTTTTCGAATCCATTGATAATTTTTCCTAAAAACCGAAAAATATTTTTTCGTTTTACAAGTTAGTGCGTTAATAATAGAAAAATATATTTGCTCTCATAACTTGTTCCTATTACACTAGTAACTAAGATAAAGGGGGAGTAAGTTGTGATTGAAGAAAAAATGGCCAATGAGCATCTTCATCATATTTATAATACGATTGTAAACGAAGTTGATGTCGGGATTCACGTCATTAACGCTAAAGGAGAAACCGTCATTTATAATAGCAAAATGATGGATATTGAATCTCTCTCAAAAGAGGATGTTTTACATAAGCACTTCCTAGATGTGTTTACATTTGAAGAAGGAGAAACAAGTACATTATTAGATGTATTACGAGAAAAACGCCCACGAAAAAATGTTAAGCAAACGTATTTCAACCATAGAGGTAAAGAAATTACAACGGTGAACCATACTTTCCCTATTTTCTATGAAGATCAGTTAATTGGGGCGATAGAAATAGCAAAAGATGTTACAAACCTAGAGAGATTAATACGGAAAAACATCAAACAAAAAGGTAATACGACATTCACCTTTGATAGTATTATAGGAAAAAGCCCCTCTATACGAGAAGTAATTGAACATACAAAACGAGCTACAAGAACTCCTTCCTCTGTCTTAATTATTGGTGAAACAGGGACAGGGAAAGAGCTATTTGCCCAAAGCATTCATAATGGAAGTGAACGTTCTTCTGCTCCATTTATTTCTCAAAACTGTGCCGCTATCCCTGATACGCTTATTGAAAGTATTTTATTTGGGACAAAAAAAGGCGCGTTTACTGGTGCGTTAGAACGACCTGGCTTGTTTGAGGAAGCAAGTGGTGGCACGTTATTTCTAGATGAAATTAATTCATTAAGTCCAATGTTACAAGCGAAACTATTACGCGCTATCCAAGAGAAGGTTATCCGTCGTGTCGGAGATACAATAGACCGGAAAGTAGACGTTCGGATTTTATCAACGATTAATGAAGATCCAATTGAAGCTATTGCAAACGGTCGATTGCGAAAAGATTTATATTACCGGTTAAGTGTAGTCTCTATTTTTATTCCGCCTTTACGAGAGCGTAAAGAAGATATCCCTTTGCTCGCCTCTCATTTTATTGAAAAATATAATCATCTTTTCCAAATGAATGTCGACAAACTTCATCCAGAAGTGATGCAGTTGTTTACAGAATACGATTGGCCTGGGAATGTACGAGAACTCGAACATGTCATTGAAGGAGCTATGAATCTCGTCATTGACGATACAACAATAAATTTGGCCCATTTACCCGTTCATTTTCGGAATAAATCCATTCCAAAAGAAGCCACATCTTCAGTACATTCTTCTATTGATGTTAATGAGGAGCTAACAACAAGATATCAGTTAAAAGACTATCTTCATGAAGCAGAAACGTATTTTATTAAAAAAGCACTTGCTCGCCATAAATATCATGTTACAAACACAGCAAAAGAGCTCGGGTTAAGTCGCCAAGCTCTTCAATATCGAATGAAACGCCTTCACATTCGAGCAAAATAATACAAATTTACAACAAGGTATTGCTTAACAAACGTCAGTTCAATGGCGTTGAAAATATATCCACATGATAATCTTATCCAGCTTTTAGTTTGCTCAAATAACATATTTGTTCCATTGCGCTACAGCCACTCTCTTTCCCGCAGGAGTCGAGTGGCTTTCGTCCATTTCACTAGGTGGAATCATTATATTATCTAAGCTATAAATTTTAAATAAAGGATAACGAATAAATGTCCGATACGTTTCTAACTAAGAAACGCGGAGCGTCTTTTCGTTTCAAGCGAAGCGCGGAGCCCTGCCCGCTTTTGACAATGAACCCCAAGTGCTCTTCTTGAATAAGCTTTCAAAGCTTCGCTGCTAGACCAAAAATTTTATCTTTCTTATCTTTCAAAAAAGAGTGTCACAAAAAGAAAGCATTCTCTTTGTGACACTCCTACCTTTACATCAGCCAAAAAATAAGATGAGCCATTCCTACGATAATCGGCAATGTAATAAGTGTTCGTTGCAAAAAGATAATGACTAAATCGAGAAAACGGACTGGGATTTTTGACGCAAGGAGAAGTCCCCCGACTTCTGACATATAAATCAATTGTGTAATCGATACACAAGCAATAACAAATCGAGTGAACTCACTTTCAATGCCACTCCCAATGATGGCAGGTAAAAGCATATCCGCAAATCCGATCACCATTGTTTGTGCAGCTTCTGCTGCATGTGGTACTTGCATCCATTCAAGCAATGGGATAAACGGGAGTCCTAAATAATGGAATAGCGGTGTATTTTCAGCAAATATTAACGCAACTGTACCAACAGCCATGACAATTGGAATAACACCGAGCCACATATCAAGAACGTTTTGGAACCCACCTTTTATCGTTTTGCCTATCCCCTCATTGTTTTGCGCACGATAGGCGGCTTTGTTGAAGCCTACTTTTAAAAGGGATTCCCCGTTTTTTGCATTATCTTCTTGAGGTCGATCTTTGTTTTCAACAATATACTCATTCGGTTTTCGCGATAACGGCGGAATTCTCGGGCAAATAACCGCAGCTACAAACCCAGCTACTACAACTGTAAAGTAAAAAGGTAAAAACATCGACGTCAACTCTAAGTATTCTAAAATGACGATACTAAATGTTATCGACACTACAGAAAACGTTGTTCCGATAACAGCCGCTTCACGTTTTGTGTAAAATCCTTCTTCATATTGCTTATTCGTTAATAATATTCCGACCGTTCCGTCACCCATCCATGATGCCATACAATCAACTGAAGAACGTCCAGGCAACGTAAATAACGGACGCATCACTTTATTTAATAACGTTCCAAACAGTTCAAGTAAACCGAAATTTAACAAAAGAGGTAAAAACAAACCAGCAAATAAGAAAATTGTGAACAGTACAGGAATAAGATCATTCATTACAATTGCACCAGTATATTCAGACCAAACCGCTTCTGGTCCCCACTCAAATACAGTCATCGTTGCAAAAATAAACCCTAATACCCGAGTGACAACCCATGCTGGGTGGACGATAAATAGTCCTTTTAAAAACGGACGATTCATAAGAGACTCTGGTTTTAATGCCGTTCCAATTATACTCATGACGGATACAAAAAATAACATAACCGTAACAATATACGGAGTACTCTCTCCGAGTAACGCTTTCAATTCATTAGCTAAAATAGCAACTGGAATCGTAATACTGTCATCATACTGAATCGGAATCATAAACAAGAAAATCCCAATCAATGATGGAAGAATGAACCACACATATGCTTTTCCACTAATAGCAACTGGTTGTTTCTCTTTTCCTTTCCCCTCTGCCATAAACGTTCCCCCTTTATTCATTTCTTCTACTACTATATGTGGTTATAGTAGTTTTTTTCCTAGTAATGATGTAATTAATGCAACAGCGACATTTGCCGTTTGATTGCGATTATCTAAGATTGGGTTTACTTCAACAAATTCAGCTGATGTGATAATTTCAGACTCTGCTAGCATTTCAAGTGCTAAATGACTTTCACGATATGTAATCCCACCTAATACCGGTGTTCCTACTCCAGGCGCATCCGTTGGGTCAATTCCATCAAGATCAAGACTTAAATGGACCCCATCAGTCCGACTTGATAAATACTCAATTGTTTCTTCCATGACTCTTGTCATACCCATACGATCAATCTCATGCATCGTGTATACTTTAATGCCTTTTTCTTTAATTAACTCTCTTTCACCTTCATCAATGGAACGAGCACCAACAATGACAATATTTTCAGGCTTTATTTTCGGTAAAAATCCACCAATATTCGTTAATTCCGGATGTCCAATTCCGAGGTTAACAGCTAATGGCATCCCATGAATATTACCTGAAGGAGATGTTTCCGCACAGTTTAGATCAACATGGGCATCATACCAAATCACCCCTAAATTCTCATGACGCTTGCATAGGCCAGCAATGGAACCAATGCTAATACTATGGTCGCCACCTAAAATTAGCGGGAAATTTCCATTGTCCTCAATTTTTTCAACTTCTTGTTGAAGCACATTACTTGCATGAATAACCTCTTTTAAATTTCGTAAGTTGCCTTCTTCTGTATCACTTCTCGACCGATTAATGCTAATGTCACCAAAATCTTTCACTTCATATCCTAATGCCTCCACTTCTTCAATGAGGCCCGCATATCTCATTGCACTTGGTCCCATATCCACTCCACGTCGCTTTTGTCCCAAATCCATCGGTACACCAATAATGGACACTTGTTTAAAATTTTTCATGATGAAATCCCTCTCTTTTTTCTTCTTATTTATATCTTTTATCTTATGCAAATTTCATGCCACTTTACTAATGTGCAATGCACTGCTTATATACATCACTCGTATATTATTTCGCTATGAAATTATATACGATCTTGCATATTTTTGCTATGTATATGGATAATTTTATTGCGAAAAGACAAATATTTTTGCATTATACCAACAACAATTCTATTCCTCCTTTTGTAAGAAGTATAGTCGTTCATGAATATTTTGAACCTTTTACATAACATTGATTTTCAATTTTTTTACATAAATTACAGCCAAAAACGTTTATCGACAAAACTTTTTATATAAAAGTATAATATTTTTGTGTTAGGATGAAAGTATCATGTTGAAAAATGTCGAATTTACGGTAGAGGAGGAGTTTATTATGAACCTTGTTTCAAAAATCCAAACAAGTTTACGATTAAAAATGCTATTTGTTTTTGTTCCAATTATTTTAATTTCTACTATAGCATTATCAACTTTAAGTTATATTGATTCAAAAAACGAGATTGCTTCCATTACAGAAATACGTGTTCTTAATGAGTTACATTACATCGAAGAACAGATGAGTCATGAATTCACTGCCCATACACGTTTGATTGAATCTATTGAAGCTATATACAGCACAACATATGATTCCTTGCAAAAAGAAGATGTTAAGAATCTCCTAGAAAATAGCGTTGTTATAAATGAACATACATTTGGTATAGGTATATGGCTAGAACCTAATACGATTGGCAACGAGCAATTTTTCGGTCCTTACGTTTACAAAGAAGGTCAGCAAGTCGTGTACACAGAAGATTACGAAGATCCGTCTTACAATTTTCACAACACCGATTGGTATGAATTAGGGAAGCAGTCTTCTGAGTACGAAATCTCCTGGACAGAGCCTTATTTTGATGAATCTCTTAATATTACATTAATTACAGCTACATTTCCTATCTATGCGGATTCAACATTTTTAGGTGTGATAACAGCAGATTATGACCTCTCCACCATTCAAGAGCTCGTCGCTAGTCAAACATTTGAAACATCCGGATATTTCTTTTTAGTTAACTCGGATGGGGAATTTCTTGCTCATCAAGATCAACAAAAAGTAATGAATGGGAATTTAGCGGACGATGAATTTTACTTTCCATTATCTCAAACAATGGGGAATAATAAAGAAGGAAAAGCTGTTCTTACTATTGATAATGGAACATGGGAAAGTTTTTACTCTACTGTTCCTACAACTAATTGGAAACTTATAGGGCTTGCTCCGGCGAGTGAATTATATGCATCAGTAACTAGATTATTATATAAAGCATTGACAATTACAACCATTGTTAGTGGACTTCTACTTTTAACTATCGTGTTATTTAGTGCACGGATGACAAAACAAATCGGGCAAATCGTTGAAGGCATCCAACGTTTATCTAATGGTGATTTAACTAGTACTGTGGATGTTAAGACAAAGGATGAAATTGGACAAATTGGGAGACATTACAATGAAGCTGTTCTTAATTTACGGCAAACGATTTATACTATTACCCAAACTTCTAATCACGTTGCTTCAAGTGCAAATGAACTTTCTGTTAGCTCAGAAGAGACAAGTAAATCGATTGTAGAAGTTTCAGCTTCCATTGAAGAAGTGGCAAGTAACACGACTGAACAAAGAAAATCAAGTACAGTATTAAACGAAATGACAGTCACCATTACAGAAGGCATTGATATGATTTCAGCTAATGTGAAAGACGTAAAAGATAATGCCGTTCATACATCAAACCTTTCTTCAAAAGGAAATTTGTATGTTACTGACGTCATGAATCAAATGCACACTATCCATGAGCAAGTCGAGCAGTCGTCTACAACAGTCGATAATCTTAACGATAAGTCTAGAAAAATCGAAGACATTATATCACTGATTACATCAATTGCAGAAAAAACTAACCTACTAGCTTTAAATGCAGCGATTGAAGCAGCTCGAGCTGGAGAAAATGGAAAAGGTTTTGTTATCGTTGCTGAGGAAGTTCGTAAATTAGCAGAGCAATCCAGCCATGCGACATTCCAAATTAAATCATTAATCATTGATATACAAGAAGATATTAATCATGTCGTTAATGCTATGAATGAGAGTACGACAACGACAAAACATGGACTAGAACTAGCTCAAAAAACCGGACAGTCATTTAAGGACATTTTTCTCTCCATTGAAGACGTAACAAAAAAAGCTGAAGAAACCGACCAATTTATTAATTCTATACTGACTGATGCAGCTAAGATGGAAACAATTGTTGAAGGTGTCAAAACGATAGCCCTTACAAATGATGACCATGCACAGAGTGTATCTGCCGCTACGGAAGAACAGTCTGCAATCATGCAAGAAGTAACTGCAACGAGTGAAGAATTAGCAAAAGTCGCCCTTGAATTACAAGGTGAAATTGAGAAATTCAAAATATAATTTCCCCATATGCAAAAAACTTGTTTCATTTAGAATGAAGTTGTATGATAATATTAATATATATATTAATATTACAGTGAAGTATGGGGGATACCTATGAAGTTAGATATATCCAACAACTCTCTTCCCGTTTACGAGGCATTGGCAAGTAATGTCCGATTGGCTATTATAAATTGTTTGTCTGAAAAATCGATGAATATTAGAGAGTTGGCAGAAGCAGTCAGTTTAAGTAGTGCGATTATGACCATGCACATAAAAAAGTTAGAAAAAGCAGGAATCATTCGGACTGAGATGATTCCGGGAAAAGCTGGTGTACAAAAACTATGTATCTTAAATGTAGAAAACATCACCATTGTTTTTCCATCCCAACAATCAGCATCACAAGACTACCATGAAACAGAGCTTTCAGTTGGCCATTATACAGATTTTGATGTTGAGCCAACCTGTGGTTTAGCGACAAAAGACCATATTATTGGAGAGTTTGACGAACCTCGCTATTTTCTTGACCCAGAACGTGTCAATGCAAAAATTTTGTGGTTTAGTAAAGGTTTTATTGAATATAAAGTACCTAATTTTTTATTAACAACAGAAAACCCAACAGAATTAGAAATCTCCTTAGAACTTTCGTCTGAGGCTCCTTTTATTCGTGAAAATTGGCCATCTGACATTAGCTTTTCTTTAAATGGTGTTGACCTCGGAAAATGGACCAGTCCAGGAGACTTTGGTGACAGACTTGGAAAATATACACCTGAATGGTGGCCACGTGTTGTTAACCAGTATGGATTATTAAAATATTTGAAAATTAATTCCTCTGGCACATTTATTGACGGTAAACAAATTTCAAAGGTGACGATTGATGACTTAAATATTCGCAGTAAACAGTGGACGTTTAAGCTTGCCGTCGATGAAAATTCAGAAAACGTTGGTGGTGTTACTATTTTCGGAAAAAACTTTGGTAATTACAACCAAGATATCATTTTCCGCCTCTATTATACAAAAACAGTCTAATTCGACAAATGGCCACTGAGAAGGAAATGTTCCTTTTTCAGTGGCCTCTTTTCTTTCTCATTTTTGCGGTCAGAGCAGCCGTTATTTGTGAACATGATACGGGTTTCTGTTTTTTAGCGGCCACAGGAGCACTTATTAACGCAAAAGCAAGTCTATTCCTAGCGATATATTATGATTAACGGCTCCTGTGTCCTACAACGTTCCAAAACACTAGCAATGTACACAGATAACGGTTTTCATGGCCGCTTAACTACCATATACAATAAGAAAAACGCGGAGCGTCTTTTCGTTTCAAGCGAAGTGCGGAGCCCTGCCCGCTTTTGACAGTGAACCACAAGTGCTCTTCTTGGGGTGAAACGCGCAGGTGCGCAGCCTTCGCTCTTCTTGAAAATGCTTTCAAAGCTTCACTGCTACACCAAATTTTTTTTACTTTCTTATCTTTTAAAATAGCTGTCGATTCACTCTCGACAGCTTTAAACTGAGTATTCCTATTGTTGCATTGCTAAGCGAATTACATTCCATGAAGCCTTTCGAATCCGGGCTGTAATCACACCATCCTGCAATAAAGATTGTCCGTTATGTTGCGGCTTTACTTCTTCATGTTCTGCCGTATTGACAGCTTTCATATTATCATGTTCAAGCACGATATGCTCGACGATCCGATAGTTTTCAAAACTTCGAACATCAACAGTTAAATCTAGGTCGTCTTCAAGATGACGATTAACTGCAAAAATAGTGACTTCTTTTGCTTCCTCATTATAAACAACAGCAGAATCCAAATAAGGGACATCTGTATAATCTTTTGTATCATAGCACGGTGATGATACTACAGGCTGAAGTGACACACCACGACCAAATGTAGATACATGTGCATATGGATAAAAAATCGTTTGTTTCCAGGCACGACCATTGTTTTCTGTCATAATTGGAGCTATGACATTGACAAGTTGCGCCATACACGCCATTTTCACACGATCAGCATGGCGTAAGAATGTTAATAACATCGTTCCGACTAGTAAGGCATCTTCAAAATTATACACATCTTCCAGTTGTGGAGGCGCAATGGACCAAGGTTCAATTTTTTGGTCACTTTCATTCGAATGATACCAAACATTCCATTCATCAAAGCTTAAATTGATTTTTTTCTTGCTTCGTTTTTTCGCTTGAATATAATCACATGTCGAAATAATCGTTTTTATAAAATGCTCCATATCAAGAGAATGAGCTAAATAGTTTGCTGTATCATTATCTCGATTTCCATAATATTGATGAAGAGAAATATAATCCACTGCATCATACGTATGCTCTAACGTTGTGGCTTCCCATTGTGGGAAAGTAGGCATTGCTGTATTCGAACTACCACAAGCAACAAGTTCAATCGTTGGGTCGACAAGGCGCATTGCTTTTGCTGTTTCTACAGCTAATCGGCCATATTCCTCAGCTGTTTTATGTCCAATTTGCCAAGGTCCATCCATCTCATTGCCTAGACACCATGTTTTTATTTTATGCGGCTCTTTAAAACCATGTTTTTGTCTTAAGTCGCTCCAATATGTTCCACTAGGATGATTACAATACTCTATAAAATTTCTCGCATCATCAATGCCTCTTGTCCCTAGGTTTACAGCCATCATCACTTCAGCATTGACTGCTTTTGCCCATGAAACAAACTCATTTGTGCCAATTTCATTTGTTTCAATCGTTCTCCATGCTAACTCTAAACGGCGTGGACGGGCCTCTTTTGGCCCTACACCATCCTCCCAATTATACGCCGATACCATATTCCCCCCTGGATAGCGAATAATAGGCACGTTCAACTCTTGTACTAGTTCAATTACATCTTGACGAAACCCTTGTTCATCAGCTAATGGATGATTCGGTTCATATATTCCCCCGTATACTGCACGGCCAAGATGTTCAATAAACGAACCATAAATTCTTTCATCAATTTGTGAAATTGTAAAGTCTTTATCAATGACCATTTTAGCTTTTTTTACATTTGTCATCGTCATCATCCTTCCAACTATAGCAACCTGTTTGTTCTACTAATTTCGAACTGGAAGACTATCCGCTAGTGGCACACCAAAAACTGGTAAACCATCTTCTCCCCATGTGAACACTTGTGCTCTTGTATGTCGGTTTGGATCATACAATGGGTCACCTTCAATTTCTTTATAGTTTCTAGCATGATACACAATAACATCTTCTGTACCATCTTCAGAAACTGTGAAACTATTATGCCCTGGACCATATTGACTTGTTTCTTCATTTGTTTGGAAAACAGGCTTTTCTGTTTTCTTCCATGAAGCTGGATCAAGTAGATTGCTATTTTCATCAGCATATAAAAGTCCCATGCAATAATTAAAGTCTGTCGCACTTGCAGAAAAAGCAATAATGACTTTCCCGTTTCTCACTAACACAGCAGGTCCTTCATTGACAAGGAACCCAATTTTTTCCCAGTCATATTCTGGTGTTGATATCATAACAGGTTCAGTAGAAATAGTCCAAGGATTCTCCATTTCTGCTATATAAAGATTAGAGTTCCCTACAATGTCTGGGTCTTTTTGAGGCCAAACTAAATATCGTACACCATTATGCTCAAACGTTGTTGCATCTAGGGCAAATGATTCCCACTTTGTTTTTATTTGGCCTTTTTCTACCCATTCACCTTCTAACGGATTCTCTGCATCTGTTTCTAGCACAAACATACGATGATCAAAAAGACCTTCATTTGTTTCAGCTGTTCTCGCTGCAGCGAAATAAATATACCATTTCCCATCAATATAATGAATTTCAGGAGCCCAAATATTGGCACTCATCGGACCTACATCGTATTTTCTCCACACAACGACTGGTTCAGCTTCTCTCAGACCTTGAATCGTTTTAGACCTTCTTATTTCAAGACGATCATACTCAGGAACGGAAGCTGTGAAATAATAATATCCATCAGAATGTTTGTATACCCATGGATCAGCTCTTTGCTCTATAACTGGATTCGCATATTGTTGTTTTGTCATGACTCATCTCTCCTATTAACAAAATGTATTTATTATTTAATTTACATAATTATTAATTAATAGTCCAAAAAAAACCCTACTCCATACTAACTTTTTACTTTTCTATTCCATGCTACGGCTTTTACACACTTTTTATGCTAATCGGTAAAAAGAATATAAAAGCCGGTATACTTTATCCCTTAATTCCAGTAACAGCAACTGACTCGATAATTTGTCGTTGGAAAATGAAAAATACGATAATAATTGGTAACATTGCCACTACAGAAGCTGCCATAATAAGCGGGAAATCATTTTGAATCGCATAATAAGCATTAAAGTTTGCAATCATTAATTGAATCGTCATTTTTTCACGAGAGAAAATGTAAATGAGCGGTCCTAAATAATCATTCCACACACCCATAAACCATAAAATAACTTGAGCAGCAATTGCTGGTTGAATAATTGGTAAGATAATTTTCCAATATGTCCCAAACCATGAGCTTCCGTCAATTTTCGCTGCATCAATTAATTCATTTGAAATCCCATTTAAATACTGTCGTAAGAAAAATAACATAAACACGTTTCCTAACATCGCTGGAACAATTAGCGGTAAAAATGTATCAATCCATTCAATTTGTGAAAACACAAGGAATTGTGGAATCATAATAACTGGAAATGGAATCATCATTGTCGCTAATAATGTTAAAAAGATTGTTTGTTTATAAGCAAAATTCATTTTCGCAAACGCAAAAGCCGCTAGACTTGTCGTAAAAGTACCAATAACAATAACCGGAACGGCAATCGTCAAACTATTTAAAAATCCAAGATGTAATGGCGCTTTTTCCCAAATCTCAACGTACTTTGACCAAACAATTGGATCTGGAATCCATTTTGGCGGCATAATTAATGTATCCCGGTTTGTTTTTAATGAAGTTGATATCATCCAAATCAAAGGCAATATCATGAATACTGCGCCCGTACTTAAAAAGATATGAGCAAGTAGATTTTTTAATCGTTTTCCAGCTGTTTGCGAGATTGTCATCGACCGAACTTCTTTATTTTCATTTAACTTTGGATTAGACATGTCTACTCACCCTCCTATTCATGTACCCATCTAGATGATAATTTAAATTGAATAAACGTTACTAAAAACATAATAAATCCTAAGACCCAAGCTAACGCACTCGCATAACCCATTTCATAGTAAACAAATGCTTTTTGCCATAAATAGAATACAATCGAAGCCGCAGCATAGTTCGCTCCACCGTCTGGAACCATAATTTGAATTTCAACAAAAATTTGTAATGAATTAATAATTCCTGTTACGACTAAGAAGAACGTAATCGGTGTAATAAGCGGTACTGTGACATATCGGAATTTATGAATAAAGTTTGCTCCGTCAATTTCAGCAGCTTCGTAAAGAGCTTTCGGAACACTTTGAAGGGCAGCTAAATAAAAGATAATCGTAACCCCGATACCTTTCCAAATTCCCATAATGATAATCGCAGGTTTAATAAACTTTTCATTTCCAATCCAGTTCGGTCCGTCAATACCAAAGAACCCAAGGAAGTAATTCATTAAACCATAATCCGTATTATAAATCCATTGCCATAAAATTGTAATCGCTACAATGGAAGAAATCGCTGGTAAATAATAAATCATTCGGTAAATCGAAGTTCCTCTAATACCTTGATTCATCCAAATTGCAATAATTAATGAAAGAAAGAGACCAATTGGAACACCTAATAAATACACGCCTGTATTCCATAATGATTGATAAAAACGTGAATCATTAAAAATAGAAACATAATTACTTAAGCCGACAAAATTAGCTGATTGTAAAATATTCCAATCCGTTAAACTAATATACATCGAATACAACATTGGTCCTGATGTAAATATGACAAATTGGATAACCATCGGTAAGATGAATAAATAAGCTATTCGGCTCTCTTTTTTCGTTTGTGAATTCATCTTCTCACCACCTCTTTTGATTATCGAACGTATAATCGGTAATAGGGTAGAAAACAGGTAACCCTGCTTTCATACCCTCTACCAGTTAATCGATATTATTGATTTGCTTTTGCTCTTTCAGCTTTTTGAATAGAAGCATCAAGCAATTCTTGAAGTTTCGGTTTCACTTCATGTACATATTCCTCAGCTGTTTTTCTTCCTTCATAAACATCCACAACAGTTTGACTAAAGTAATCGAACCATTCACCGTCATACGTTAACTCATGAGGAAGTGGTTGAGATGAATTTTTAATAACGTCTAGGAATACATGTTTACTTTCTGGAGCAAAATCAAGCTCTAAATATTCATTTTCAGCCATATCAATTAAGTTAGGAACTTGTGCACCACGCTCCATTAAATTACGTTGTGCATCTTCATCGACCGTTAAATAAGCTGCTAAATCAAAAGCTTCTTGAGGATGCTTTGTTGAAGCCGATACAGCAAATCCTAATGAACCTAACCATGTTTTTGATTCACGTGTATGAGGGCTTGCAGGCCAAGGCATTAAATCATATTCAAAATCTAACTCCCAGAATGCCGCTTGGTCCCAAGGTCCCATAGGGAACATCGCAACTTCTCCATTTAACCATCTAGAATAACTGTTTGTTGATTGTTCTGCTTCTTGTGAAGGTACTGCATTGTGAACTAAACGTAAATCAGCAACATATTGAAGTGCTTCGATAAATTTAGGGTCATCAATTGTAATTTCTGTTGCATCTTCATTTAACCAGTGTGCTCCATTTGAATAAACTGCTGGCTCAATCCACCAGAATCCAGCACCATATTGTTTCACTTTTCTTGAATCAAACCCAGCATCATTTGGAGTATTACCATTTTGGTCAACTGTTAATTGTTTTGCTACTTCGATATACTCATCCCAAGTATAAGGGTCTGTACTACTAGGATATTCTAATCCAGCAGCATCAAATAAATCTTTGTTGTATGCATATGCAAACGGACCTACATCTTTTGGAAGTGCATAAATTTTTTCATCAACTGTATATCTAGAAATTCCACTTTCCCACATATTATCTAAATCTAACACATTTGATTCATTGGCTAAGTCTGTGATATCAAGAACTCGTCCTGTATCAACGTAAAAGTTTACATCTCCACCACCAACATAGAAAATATCAGGTGTACGATTCCCAGCCATTAACGTTTGTAATCTTGTTGAATAGTCATCTCCAGGTGTTACAACAAACTCTACATTTACATGAGGATTTTCCTCTTCGAAATCTGCAATAATTGTTTTATAAATTTCTTCTTCATGCGGTTGCGCCCAAATATTAACCGTTAAATCTACTTTATCCTTTTTCGACGAATCTCCTTCGCCATCAGTACTAGAGTTATTTGAGCAACCGATTAAAGCTATACTACTTAATAATAACACTACCAACATTGCAATCATTTTTTTCTTCATAATTTACACCCCTTTTTGTAATTTTCCTTGTAAACGCTTTATTTACTGAGTGACCTTGTTAACGTCCGGGTCATCACCTCCTATAAAAATTAACTATTTAAAATATTCTTTACATTTTAATATTGCAAAAGCATACATCCGTTATAAAATATGATACTACTAATCTACCATGTTCAATACTAAATCGTGATCTTTTTATAGTAAAATGAACTTGAAAGGGATTTCATTTTAGCACAGATATTTCTTTCCGTTTGTTGGGTACGCTTACAATCGTCATTATATAAACTTGTCCATGCACTGTTCAGCCCAATTTATGGTGGGCTTATTAAAAAGCAACATATCGGTCCCATGATAGCAATCGTGAAAATTGAAATGTATTATTGTTTTTCAATAATAAATACTTTTATTAATTATTATTATATTTATTAATATTTCTGTTGTCAATTCATTTTTAATATTTTTATTACTATTATTCATGCTATTTCACAAACTCGTTACATTTTATTGTAAACGGAAACATAGTTGTTGTAACAACATTAAATCCAATTTCATTTATTACTCTATTTTCTTGATTTTCACTATGACTATATGTTTAATTAAATAGTTGGTTTTGAGTCAACTACTAATAAGGGAAATGTTATGTTAATAAAAATATTAATATTAAAAATAGCCATTTTATGACTGAGGAAGTAAAGGGAGAGGGAAGGACAGTACAGATAGTAATATAGTTACACAATTAATAATGTGATTAAATTTGAACTATAACCCTTTTTTATTGTACAGTCACAAATTCCCCTTTATTTAATTGTTATAGTGCGGTGGAACATCCTAAAAGTGCACACCCAAAATTGCGTTTTTGTAAATGGATTTAACCTGGAGATATATTTGCAACGCCACTGACATAGGTCTGTTATTTTACAAATACAACATACTCAAACCTATGGCTATCACTTATCATTTCACCACGAAATACGAACAGGCTGTCGATTGTTTATCGACAGCCTGTTTTTTCTATATAAATTGTCAATTCCAAAATTAGATTACACACCAGAATACGCCAAAAATCCCCCATCAATTGGAACTGTAATACCCGATATAAAGCCTGACATATTTTCATCACATAGCCATAACAACGCTCCGAGCAAGTCTTCTGGCTTGCCAAACCTTTGCATTGGGGTATGTTTTAGAATTTTATATGCTCTTTCAGTTAGTGAGCCATCTTCATTCGTCAACAACCTTTTATTTTGGTCAGTAAGAAAAAAACCAGGAGCAATTGCATTCACTCTAATACCAACATCAGCCATATGAACAGCTAACCATTTTGTAAAATTATCAATCCCCGCTTTAGCTGCACTATATGCAGGTACTTTTGTCATCGGTGAAGGAGCACTCATTGATGATAGATTAATTATCGTTGCTCCATCACGATGTATCATTTGTTTAGTAAACACTTGTGTCGGAATAATCGTGCCAATCATATTTAGATTGAAAACAAATTGAAATCCATCCTTAGTTAAATCAAAAAACGTCTTCACTTCAGCATGTTGAAGGTCATCGACTTTGAATGTCTCATTCGTAGTTGTTCCATCTGGATGATTTCCACCTGCACCATTAATTAAAATATCACAACTACCAAACTTGGCTGTAATTAACTGCTCTGCTTCTTTTACACTATTTACATCTAATACGTCACAAGACACAGCGTATGCGCTTCCCCCATTTTCCTGAATTTCCTTTTCCACTTCTTGACCTTTTTCTAATTGTCGATTTAATATGGCTACTTTCACACCTTGCCTTCCAAGTTCCTTCGCCATAGCACCACATAATACTCCACTTCCTCCCGTAATAACGGCCACTTTTCCTTTAAGGTTTTTGTTTATAGTTAACATGGTATTCCCTCCTCTTTTTGTCTTTCAAGCAGGTCCCATATTCCCCATAAGTACATTATTCCTAACCCACGGTCATATAAACCGTAACCTGGTCGACAACTCTCCCCCCAAATATGACGGCCATGATCTGGTCTAGCATACCCTTTAAAACCTATATCATGGTATGCCTTCATCACTTTAATAAGATCTACTGTTCCGTCTTTTGAGCGATGAGAAGTTTCAACAAAATCTCCGTTCTCGTATGCCTTTATATTTCGGATATGTGCAAAATGGATACGGTCTGCAAACTCCTTTACCATCTCTGCTACATCAAGTTTCGGATTTGCTCCTAATGAACCACTACATAGAGTGAGTCCATTATTCGGATGATCAACAAGTTTTAAAAACCGTTGAATATTTTCTTTGTTGGTTATAATTCTTGGCAACCCAAACACAGAGAACGGGGGATCGTCTGGATGAATCGCCATCTTTATTCCATTCTTTTCAGCTACAGGAATAATACACTTTAAGAAATATTCTAAATTCGCCCATAAGTCTTCTTCTGTTACACATTTGTATTGTTCAAACAAACGTGTTAAAGATTGTAATCGACGAGGTTCCCATCCTGGCATAGTACGAGAAGAGTTTTTTGCAATCGTGTTGACGAGGACCCTTGGGTCAATATGTTTTATTTTTTCACTTTCAAAAAATAACGCTGTCGAACCATCATCTAGCTCTTTATATAAATCTGTCCGTGTCCAATCAAACACCGGCATAAAATTATAGCAGATGACTTTCACACCAACAGTTGCTAGTTTTTTTAAAGTATTTTTGTAGTTTTCAATATAGTTCTCTCTTGTCCGAAGGCCTAATTTAATATCCTCATGTACATTCAAGCTTTCAACAACATCAATATGGAATCCATGTGTATCTGCTTGTTGTTTTACTTGCACGATTCGTTCTATCGGCCATTCTTCACCAGCAGGAATATCATGAAGCGCCCAAACAATTCCTTCTACTCCAGGAATTTGCTTCACATATTCTAGCGGAATAGAATCATTCCCTTCTCCGAACCAGCGAAATACCATTCTCATTAAATCGCTCCCCCTTCCCACTTCCATCTTATTTATTTATGTCTACACCAGCACTTCAACTTTATTATCGTAGTTTAAGAGGATAACAACATCACCATTTATGAATACGAGGGGATTAGGGAATCATCCAAACCAATATATGAATCACTTTCATCATGAATCGGCATACATTCTATCATTGATAATTCATTTTTCGTTAGTGTAATCGTAATCGTTAGTTTATCGTCCTCACTTATTTTCTGAGCCGTTCTAATAAGAGGCACCGAAGCATGCTTGAACGTTTCAACCATCTGTTTACTCGGAAACCGCGGGCGACCAAATTCCTTCCAAACTTTCCATGGGTTTGCATAATTCTCATCGACGGTTTGTCGCTTTATAAACACCTTTCCAGTAACAATTGGGATTTCAATTGTCACTTCTTTTTGAAAGCCATCGCCCTTTTCCATAACTAGATTCCAAATAACAAGTGCAATTGAACCGTCCTTTCTCCTTGTCACTACCGTTTCTTCATCTCGGTACAATTGCTCTTCCCCAAGCAGGCTAAAAAAAGCGAAGAGGTGAAACGTCGGCTTCGGTACTTCATTGAGCCCAATTAAGCCAAACCCTCCGTGGAACTGCGCTTTAGGAACATCACGTTCCTCAAAGATATCGCTAAATGTCCAATATGAAAACGAATCAACATAATCACCGCCTTCACTAAGTATCCGAGCAAGATAAGTTGCATTAAGTGGTGTATCATGTACCGGATTAATGGGACTGTAAGAAGTGTTATATTCTGTAATATGAAAAGGTAAATGAGGAAAAGGTGAAGCATCAATGATTTCTCTGACCTTTTTAAATTCATTTAGCATTTTTTCATTCTCTGCAAGTTCTTGATAGTAATAATCTGGTGTCACTTTGTTTGGTGACTTCGAGGTATAAGCATGACGGGATACAAAATCTACGGGGACATTTTTCTCATGACAGAACTGTAAAAACTCCACGATCCACTCATCTGACCCACCACATATAGCTGGTCCTCCGACTTGAATATTAGGATGAACTTGCTTAATCGCCTTTGTTGTTACTTCATACAGCTTGAAGTATTCCTTTTTGTTGGCATCTTTCCAAAAATTTACGAGATTTGGCTCATTCCATATTTCAAAAGGCCACGTAAGTACTTCCTCAATTCCATATCTAGTAACAAAATGTGTGATAATAGCAGTAATCAACTCACTCCATTTTTTGTAATCATTGGGTGGTGAAATGTTTCCCTGCCACGTAAAAACAGTTTCTTCACTCGATGCTAGCCGTTTAGGCATAAAACCTATTTCCACAAACGGTTTGATTCCAAGCTGTAAATAAGAGTCAAAAATTCGGTTAATGTATGTGAAGTTGTAGAAGGAACGTATTTCACCGTTCACCTCTATCTCTCTATATATGCCGACATCATCATGTAACAGTCCGTGACCTCTAATATATTGAAACCCAATTTTCTCTTGTACTAACTTTAGGTGGTCCAAGTAATCTTTTTGTAACGCTAAACCTAAACGTCCGGTTCCCACACAAAACTTCCAATTTTTCTTAAAGGTTGATTTCCTTGTTCCGACTATAATATTTTTCATAAAGCCTCCATCCCCATTCTTCATTACTCTTTTTCAGCCCCTAAAACAATCCCTTTCACAAAATATTTTTGAATAAATGGATAAACGATTAACATTGGTAATGCCGCTATAAAAATTTGTGCAGATTGGACTGTTCTTTGAGATAAGTTCCGCAATGTTTCCGCATCGGTAATTTGGCTAAAATCCTGTTGAACAATAATCGTTTGTAAGAAAGTTTGTAGCGGGTAATTTCTAGCATCGTTATTGTAAATTAAGCCATCAAACCATGAGTTCCAATGGAACACCATTGTAAATAAGGAAACCGTTGCAATCGCTGGCACCGCAATAGGTAAATAAATTTTAAGGAAAATTTGAAAATGATTAGCTCCATCGATTGTAGCGGATTCTTCCAATGACTTTGGTACAGATGTTCGGAAAAAATTTAATAATAATATTAAATTAAAGGCGTTTATCGCTGTAGGTAAAACTAGGGCCCAAATCGAGTTTGTTAAACCAAGACCTGTAACTACCATATAAGTTGGAACTAAACCGCCATTAAAAATCATCGTAATGATAAAGAACCAAACATAAATTTTCCGACCTTTAAATTCATGGTCATATTTAGCAAGAGCATAAGCTGCACATAACAGTGCTCCCATTGATATTACTGTTCCAATTACAACACGAAGGATAGAAATCAAAAACGAACGAATAAAATTATCATTCCCAATTGTTCGTTGATACGCATCGAGTGTAAAATCGATCGGCCAAAATGTAACGATGTTTGCTGCTGCTGCTCCACTTCCACTTAGTGACACCGCCAAAATATGCACAAGAGGTAAAATACAAAGTATAGCCATTAAGATGAGAAAGCTATAATTAAATAAAGTGAAAACCATATAGCTTTTCGTTTTATAGACACGCATTTCGTCTCCTCCTTCCTAGAAAATTCTCCAGTTTGCGTATTTATAGGCAAAGCGATAGCCGATAATGATAAGAACTAAGCTGATAACAGATTTAAACAATCCAACAGCTGTACCATAACTAAAGTCACCACTTACTAACGAAACCCGATAAACATACGTATCAATAATGTCTCCCGTTTGATAGACGAGTGGATTGTAAAGATTAAAAATTTGGTCAAAGCCTGCATTTAATATATTTCCGAGTGATAATGTACCAACTACAATAATGATCGGTAGCATGGCTGGAATTGTAATATAAAGAGTTTGCTTCCAACGGTTCGCGCCATCAACAACAGCTGCCTCATATAAACTAGGATTTACAGCCGTAATTGCTGCTAGAAATACAATTGTATTAAACCCGGTTTCTTTCCATAAATCACTTATAATCACAGTAGTTCGAAACCAGTCATTGCTTCCTAAGAAAAAAATCGGATCAAAACCGAAGAATCCAATGACTTGATTGACAAGACCTCCATCCGGAGAAAGTAAATCTAGTAAAATACCGCCTAAAATAACCCATGATAAAAAATACGGCAAATATATAATCGTTTGAACCGTTCGTTTAATGACCATCTTGTACATCTCATTTAATAGTAAGGCTACCGTAATGGGAACAATTAACCCAAAAATAATCTTTAAAACCGAAATGACAATCGTATTCCAGATTACTTGTCTTGCATAATCGTATTCAAACATCGTACGAAAGTGTTCAAGTCCGACCCATTGTGAACCTGTAATACCTAACCACGGTTTAAAATCTTGAAATGCCATAATAATCCCAAACATCGGGCCGTATTGAAAAATAAGCCCTAACACTAATGCAGGTATTACTAGTACATGAAGCTGCCATGTTCTTTTCAAATCCCACTTTTGCTTTTGCTTTTTTATTTTTAATTGCTTCGTAACGCTATTAGTCCGATTGTGGACGACTTGCTGACTCTCCATGCCTTCCCCTCCAATCCATAAACAAAATACCTAGTTAAGAAAAACGCGGAGCGTCTTTTCTTTCAAGTGAAGTGCGGAGCCTTCGCTCTTCTTGAAATAGCTTTCAAAGCTTCACTGCTACACCAAAATTTTTATGCTTTCTAAGCTTTTAAAGAAAGCGCGAATGTATAAATCGGAATATTCCGAAAACAATTCGCGCCTTTTTAGTTTACATATCCTTCAATTAGTTTCGAACGGAGTCATACCACTCGTTTACTTCTTGTGTGATCGTTTCTCCACCAGAAGCTAGCCATTCCTCAACAAATTGGTCAAATGTACTTATTGGCTTGTTTCCATAAATAATATCAACAAATGTTTCATCTTCTAATCTTTCCAAATGCTCTGATCTAGAGCTCATTGTATCTGTCGGTGGTCCAGAAAATTCGTTTACAATTCGAATATCATTTTGCTTATTTACGATGGCAGCCGCTTCAATATAATCAGGGTGACGTCCAGCCAAGTTCGCTTCATACCCATTGACAGGGTCTCTACCGGTTTCATGAAACTCTTCTAATAGCCCATACATTTCATATGGAATAGTCGGGATATTAGTTGGCAAGAAATATCGGCCTGGATCAACATGGTCTTCACCTGTTATTTCTTCAAATTCAGCAATATTATAGATGGGCTCACCATCTTTCATTACATAATCGTATCCTTCAAACAATCCATAAGGGAAATGGTCGGATTCTCCTAATGGATAACCTAATATCGTATCCCAATACTCAAAGAATTTATCAAAATATTCAAACTCACTGTTAAACAAGAAAGATCCTACTATTAAACCTTCGCCACGGCGGCCTGCATCACCATTAGGTCCTGTAACATGTGGAAATGGTTTGACAACAGCATCCGGAATTACTTGTTCAATCTCACCAATTGGATAGCCATGTGCCCATGGTGGTGCTGCCATTATTCCAGATCTACCTGAAATAAAGCTTTCTTGTGCATCGCCTGCACTTAAAATGGCAAAATCTGTGGCTAAGTACCCCTTTTCATACCATTCATTAATTTTAGCAAGTCCATCTTTCACATTAGGTTGGATTGAGCCATATACAAGAGAACCATCTTCTCCTTGGCTCCAGTTCCCAGGGACATAATCTCCAAATGCGCCGAATACCCAAGCTGAATCCGCAATATTTCCTCCACGGAATCCTTGATCTCCGGCAGCAAAGGTAATCCCTATCGTATCATCTCTTCCTGTTTCGTTCGGGTCTTCATGAACGAATACTTCCATAATGTGCTCTAGTTCTTCTAGTGTTTCAGGAGCTTCTAAATCAAATTTGTCTAGCCAGTCTTGGCGAATCCAAAGTAGTGTGTCTGATCCATTACCTCCAGAGTATCGTGGAACCCCAAAAATCTCACCATTTTCATTTGTTGACGGATAAAAGGCCTCGGGGAACCTTTCAAACAACTCTTTTATCCTCGGAGTAGCATGCTCCTCAATGACATCATCAATTGACCGTACAAGTCCTGATTCTATTAAATCTGCCTTAATGCTATTATTTGAGACGAGAAAAACATCTGGCAGTTTCTCACGGGACGACATCATTAAACGCAATTGAGTATTGAATTGTTCATCATTCGGTTGCGTCCACTCTGTAACAAATTTTATTCCTAGTTCTTCTTCTGCCCATCTTGTTACAACATTATCATGAACATTTTCCCCATCTTTAAAAACGGTTCCATCATCGAGTACACGTGCAGTTGTAATCGTAACAGGACCGTCTTCCTCTGAAACTTGATCTGAGTCAGCTTCTTCATTTGAACAAGCTGCCAGAATACCAACACTTACTACTAGAGACAAAAGCAAAGATAATGATTTTTTCATTTGTTCTCCCCCTAAATTTAAGTATAATTTCACACTTTTTATAAAAGCTAGTTCAGAGTTTGGCATCCCCCCAATCAAAAATCAAAACTTTTTACTATGTTTTTTCGCAACGTGTGGAACCCTTCTCCTTTTTAGAAAACGGTTACATTATTTAAATCAACTACTCTGTCCTTCTATCTATACATAAATTATACGAATGGACGAAACTAAAGAAAACTAAGTAAAATATAGTTCATACTTAGAGAAGTATAGATGTTTTACATTCATGAAACACTCTTGACAGATACAATCTAGCGAATGAGCAAAAACTAAAAAAAGGCCACTGTAAAAGGCGAATTACCTTCTCAATGACCTTACAATTTCACAAATTTTTATTCATAGCTTATTTCTGACCCTTTTCGTTTCACTTCCAAATGCTTAAACCCATAAAACGCAACTCCCATTAAAATGAACCCTACTGTACTTGCACCAAACAACGGGATTAATCCAGGGATAAACATAAATAAATAATAGGCAGACAATAACATAATCACCATTACCATAACGACCAATGGACTTAATAAACTTATAAGAAAAGCTTGCCTGATGTACTGATAAAACGGTAAATCATAGTGGACATAAACAGGAATTATAAAAAATAACATTAGAATATAAGCACATGTTGCCATCACCAAAAAAAGAAAGAAAATACTATGCAGGACTCCAGTAAACTGCACTAGCAGTTGAAAATTTATAAATAATATATAAGCACTAACAAATAATAACAACGCTAGAGCATTCGCTTTAACAAACTCTTTTTTGTAAGTGGTCCTAAAAAGCTTACCTATTGGAATCTCTTTATCCCCTTTTAACCATTTACGAATGACGGTGAGCATCGCAACCGACGCTGGCATAATCCCCCAAAAAACGAGTCCAACTACAGTAAAGAAAATCCACAACAAATTAAGATAAGCGAATCGTGTCACCCATTCACTTATTTGATAAAAGCTTCCCATTACCCCTTGTCTTTCCATTTTTTATCCTCCATTTTTATTCACCGTCTTAAAAAAGAGCAAATTTAGAACGCTTCTTGAATCATTCCAAATTGCTCTTTATTATCTCAATAAATCTTTCTTTGTTTTTCATCTTTGATTCCTGATTTGCGGAAAAAATACGTGTTAATAATGTCTCGCCACTCTTTCGCATGCTCAATTTGTTCTTCAAGACGCTGTAAAACATTATCGTATCGTTCACTATCAATCTTAGTCATTAGCGAAACCCATTGCTCTTTTAAATGGATTGCTTGTTCAACCCCTTCAAAGTGGGTATCATAAATGTGTTGAATGACTGATTTACCTGATTGTAACTTGTGCGTATAAGGAACATGATGAAAAAATAATAAAAGATCATCTGGACATGTATCAAGAGATTCGTATAAATCTCTATTCTCTTTAAAATATTGTTCAGTGTAACCTGTCCCTGTTTTTACAGTTCGGTCCACACCGATCCCATAACAATCTGCATAATGATAAGTCCCCCATACCGAATATTCGTACCCATCCACATTTGGCCCATAATGATGATCTGGATTGACCATCCAACCGACCCCTAATGGAGATGTATAGCTTTCATATATGGGCCACGATTCAAAAAGGATTGTCGTCACTTTCTGAATAACTTCTGAATCGTTACCAAATGTTACACGTACCCATTCGTTTGTAATTTCCTCTACAGATAGGTCTGGATTCCATACTAATCGTCCATACCCAAATAAATTTGCTTGTGCAAGTTGATGTCCAGTCCAGTTTGAATCATCACCAATATTGGAAACAGCTGTAATTCCACTTAATTCATTATTGAACGTTGACCCAGCAACAATTCGCTTAATTGGCGAACCTTCTCCTTTTGCAAAAGTCTCAAACTCCAGTATTTCTTTCCACTGTGGAAGCAAATAACAAACATGTCTTTGTTGTCCTGTATACTCTTGTGTAATTTGAAGCTCTAGCATTTGGTTTGTATCACTCATTGCACCAAATAAAGGGGAAACTGCTTCACGAACTTGAAAATCCATCGGTCCATTTTTAATTTGAAGCAATACATTTTTATGGAACTGACCATCTAGTGGTTTAAAATGATCATACGCAGCTTTCGCTCGATCTGTTTTACGATCACGCCAGTCTTGCATGCAGTTATAGACGAAGCATCGCCAAATAACAATACCTTGAAAAGGCGCAAACGCTTCAGCTAACATATTTGCCCCATCAGCATGATTGCGCTCATAAGTAAAAGGACCTGGTCGATGTTCCGAATCTGCTTTTACGACAACCCCGCCAAAATCAGGTATATACCGATAGATTTCTACTGCTTTTTCTTTCCACCATGCTCGTACTTCACTATCTAACGGGTCGGCTGTTAAAAGTCCACCTAATTCGATTGGACTCGCATAATTAATACTTAAAAATGTCTTGATTCCATATTGCCTAAATATAGTAGCCATTTCTGCAACTTCCGGTAGCCATTTCTCTGTAATCAACTTTGTTTCCACTTTATGAACATTTACATTGTTAATGGATATTCCGTTAATTCCAATGGACGAAAGCAGTCTTGCATAATCTTTTATTCTTTCTTTCTCTTTCGTAATCGTATTATTCTCATAGAATATAGAACTACCAGCATATCCTCTCTCAATACTACCATCCATATTGTCCCACTGATTCATCATCCGTAAACGATTTTTCGGATTTTCAATTTGGTCTAAATCGTTTAAATTTGTTCTTGTTTGAATAAACCGTAATAAATGAAAACTGCCATACAGTACTCCTTTATCCGTTTTTCCAGCAATAATGATAGAAGACGTCCCGTTGTAATCTTTTGTTTGAATGATATAACCATCGTCATGAAGTGAAAAGGCAAATGTTTTATCTAGTCGATCAATGGTCGTTAATACAACCGTAGGCATTTTTGGATGTTCTGTATACACAGTCGGTTTCTGACCGTTCAAACCTGAAAATGCTCCAACAAGCTCCCTCTTTGCGGATTCAATAATTGGTGATGTTTCTAAGAGCGTAATTGAAGATAGCCATTTTTTATTTTCCGATAGCCATGTTTGGTCCTGTATTCTATCATACCTTAACCAAGCTTTATACCCTTCTGTTCTTTTTAAATGCTGTACAGTCACAATTTCCCCTCCCTTTAGGCTAATTCCTGTCCTTGCTCCATTCGATCCGTTGTGAAATAAACTCGTTCATGACTTTTTCATAGGCTTCAATATTTAACTGTTCATATTCATTCACGTATTCTTCCCACTTTCCTTCAAATTCGCTAGGCTTACATAATACTAATTGCGGATACCACAATCTTTGTAGCCGTTGCGCTTGTTCTTTAAAAATCGCAGCATCAGAACCTGGTTCAATGTGCGCACTCCATGCCGGAAACCATGGTCGTTCTTTCGGTTCAGCAAAAAGATCAGAAAATACGTCAAGATTATAAGCCTCTAGTAGAACTTGTTCTTCTTTTGTGTAATTTACTATGGCTACTTCTGGCTGACGCCTCGCTTCCCAAGCATTTCCATCAGGAAACAGTCCCGCTCCACGAGGCCAATACCATTCAAATATGGAAATCCCGAATTGCTCTTTAAACTCTTCTTGACTTATTTTCATCATTTGCTCCTTCGTTCGATAATAACGACCGTCTTCATTCACTTCATATGTTTCTCCTTCAATTCCCCATGAAATTAGCTTTTGATTTTCCTCTTCCATTAAATAATCCCAAAATTGCATTATGCGCACCGGGTCGTCTGCACTTTTTGTAATTCCTATTCCACGGTTAGAATTAAAGGAAGGCGGGTCCACATACTGATCCTTGATACCTTCGTCAAAAACAATTGGCAAGGCCATATATTCTCTGTCATCATCCCCTTTTGCACTTAAATAGTTAAATGCTTGCCCGACCTGCCAGCGATAATCAAAAAAGCCGAGCACTCTCCCTGAAGAAATTGTATCTAAATACTCTTCATACGTTGTTACAAATGCTTTATCATCAAACAATCCTTTATCATTTATTTCATTAAGCTTTTTTAAATATCGTTTCGTCATCTCTTTATTTCCATATACACTTGCTTTAAAAGTCTCCATATTCACGATGACATCTCCATCATTCGGATATCCTGCAAGATGAGCGGGTGGATTTGTCATCGCAAAAAAACGCCAATCATTCGTTAAAGCAGTAAAACCAATTGTTTTCTCACCGTTTATTTCTGGATATTTCGACACATAGGACTCAATTAAATGAAAATATTCATCAAGCGTTATTACTTCAGGATATCCAAATTCCTTTAATATGCCTCTTTGAATCCAAAAAGCACCTTGGTCAATATCCGGGTTGGCCAAAAAGCCATGACTTGCTCCAAAAGGGATAAAATAAATATTTCCATCTTCATGTGTCATCAAGTCCAAGTATGGTTCATACACTTTTTTTAGATTTGGAGCATGCTCTTCCATTAAGTCATTTAACGGGATAAATGCATCTGCTTCCATTATTTTGTCTATCGCCACATCTGGACTCATCATGTCAGGGTATTGACCACTGGCAATCATAACACCAATTGTTGTATCAAGATCATTTGATGGATATTCGACTTTAATATTGACTCCTGTATCCTCTTCAAACCGTTTTCCTAACGTTGTCATATTTGAATAGATATTTTGGCCATTTGTGACCGCATTAAAGTACGTAAACGTGACAGGTGTCCACTGTGGCTGTTCATCTGTAGCTTCTAGGTCAGATGATTCTTTATTTTGACAACCGACTACAAGCAATAAGCATACATATACAATACTTAATTTTAAACGACCGATTTTCATTTTACTTAACCCCTACCCAATCTTGTAACCTCAACCTGTAAGTGCTTACATTATACCTTCGTTTTTACTGAACTGTGACCCTAAAAACTAAAGTATTTTCTTTCAAAACCTTAGCCTTTATGTTTCATTCCTATTCCGAAAATAAATTTCGACCTTTGTTCCTTTATCTAATGAACTTAACATGTTAAAACCAAATCTTTCCCCATATAATAGTTGTAATCGGTAATATACATTTTTTACTCCGATGTTATCTGTCATCTCTTCTTTCCTTTTCAACGAATCTACTAAATGTTCAAGTTGACCGCTTTCCATCCCAACCCCATCATCTTCAATTGTACATACTATCCCATGTTTCTTCTTTTTAATTACAATCTGAATTGTACCCTTTTCTCTTTTAGGCTCAATTCCATGAATACTAGCATTTTCAACAAACGGAATGATCGACATATATGGAATTTGCCAATCTTTACATTCATCATCAATCGAGATTTGATAGGATAATTTTTCTCCAAAACGATACTGTTGAATTTCCAGAAAACTCTTCACAATTATTAATTCTTCGTTTACTGTCACCCAATCTTTCCCGTTGGAAATAGAGTTACGGAGTAGTTTAGCCATATTCTGAATAATATTCGCTGTCTCTTCTTCCTGTTTTAATAAGCTCCTCATTCTTATTGTTTCTAAAGCATTAAATAGGAAATGCGGATTGATTTGACTTTGTAACGCACTAAGCTGTGCTTGTTTTCTCTTTAGTTCAAGGTCCTTCTTTTGAATATTTGCGATATATACATCGTTAATAAGGTCATTGATTTTTTTTGACATTCTATTAAATTCCGTTGTTAATTGACCTATTTCATCTTGATATTCAACACCTGGAATTAGCTCAAAATTTTGATTTTTCATCCGTTTCATATGACGCAATATCCGTAATATACGAGTATGCAACGAACTTGAGATCCACATAATAATAAAAGAAGGAACAAAAAAGTTAATCGCTACTAAATATAAAATGAACTTACGAGAATGTTGAACTTCTTCTATTATCGCTTTCTCTGAAACAATCCCTACTAGTTTCCAATTAGATAAATAGTTCAAATCAAATTCTCGCTCAAATATGATTGTCTCCTTATTTCGGTCATTGTTGTAAAGCAAATGATGTAACTGCTTATATGTGCTACTTTGGTTCGTACTGTATTCAATTTGTTGTCTATCACTTAGTAAGTAAAGCTCCCCCTGAAACGTTGCATTTTCCATTGCATGTTGAATCATCTCAAAGTTCAAATCAATTTTCACATATTTTTCTCTTTCATTTTGTTGAAAGTAATTTAACTCTCTAACGACACTAAACGTATTTGTAGTACCATCCCTTTTTAACGTAGGATATGGTTCGTTTACTGAGAACAATTCTTTGAAAAAGGGCCTTGTTTCTTCATCCTTTATAATTTCTTCAATGCCACCAGCAAACAACATCGTCTCATTATCCGTGTAAAATGTGATTTGTTGAATTGAAGAATAAACCGGACTGTATTTATTAAAGTTTCTAAAAATCGTTTCGTAATCGTTTATATATTCAATTGGTGATTCATATTCCTTTTCAAGAAACTGGTGGAGGATACTATCCGTATAAATTGTTGTGGAAACACCAATAGCCTCGTCAACTGTATGAATAAAATCAGCTTCGATTTGCTGAAATGCCAATGTTAGATCATGCATTTTTTGTTTTTTTACATGATTGATTGTGACATGATAAAAAACAATATTTGTTAGTAGAATAGGTATGAAAACGCATAGGAAATAAATAAGCAGTAGCTTATGTTTGAGTAGGACATTATGGAAACTATATATTTTCATTAATATAAACCCCACTATTTGTTAAGTGATTTACGATATTCGGTAGGAGTTACTTTCTCTAATTTTTCAAATTGAGTCACAAAATAGTCTGCACTTTTAAATCCTACTTTTTCAGCAATTTCATATACTCGTAAATTAGTTTGTCTTAATAATTTTTTAGATTCCTGAATCCGCAGACTTAAAAGATAGTCTTTAAAATATACACCGTACGTCTTTTTAAAAAGTTGCCCCATATAAACAGGGTTCATATAAAACGTAGTGGCAATGCTTTTCAAACTAATACTTTTGTGAAAGTTTCGATCAATATAGCTTTTTATTTTGTTTATCTCGCTTTTCCCATTTTCCTTTCTTAATTCTCCTATATATGTAGTCACTTCAAATACAAAATGAGAAAAGACCTCTTTTATTTGTAGTAAAGTAAAAGAACAATAATTTACATTTTCAAGGGATTCCATTGTTTGTAAATCTTCACTCGTTCCGCCCATCCCTCTAATCGTTTTTATTGCTTTGTTTTTGCAGCGAATTAGAGCAACTCTCACCGCTTCTGGTGAATAAAGATTTGTTTCAAATTCATGAAAGATGTTATTTATTTTTTCTCGAATTAAAAGATTATTGTTTTCTTCAATACATTCTAAAAGTGCGTTCATGAAATGGTCCTCCATTTCAATACTAGTTACCCGTCTATCTTTTACTTTCTCATAAAATATCGGTTCATTTGTTGGTGACACATATTTGTATTGCAAACTTCTTAAAGCTGATTCATACGAGCTCGAAAATTGGTTTATATGGTCAACTACAACGCCAACATATACTGTAATACATTTCTGAACTTGAAGTTGTATTTTTTCTTGTATTTTTTTTGCCAGCGTCGTTATGCTGTGACCACCATAATCCGTAAGAATGAACCCGATCCGATTTCCTTCATGTTCTTTCATACAAACAGTCCCTTTCGTTATAATCGTTGAAACCGTTAGTCTAAGTAAACTTTTCTTTAATTCATTGCTTGACCGTTCCATTGGGTTATATGCCATGTCATTTATTTCAACAATCATATAAGCAAATTTTGTAGCGCAACGTAAGTATGTTACATTTGCTTGTTCCAAATGGAGTTGACATACAGTTCCTGACAACAAATGTCCCCATAATGTCTCTAACACTACTTCTTGCTCGTATTCTTTCACTTTCCTTTCTTCCTCAAGAGCGAGTGACAATTTCTTCAATGTCGTTTCTAGCTCCGTTTTATCGATTGGCTTTAAAAGAAAATCATGTACGCCATACCGAACTGCTTTTTGTGCATAAGAAAACTCATTGTGACCACTTAATATGATGAATTTTGTTACTGTTTCTTGTTGCTTCACGAGATCAATTAATTCCAAGCCATCTAGTACAGGCATACGAATATCGGTTATAACTAAGTCTGGTTTTACCTTCTTAATGACGTTAAGCGCATCTTCTCCATCAGTTGCTTCTGCACAAATTTGAAAACCGCATTCTTCCCAATTCACAAGTGTTATAATCCCTTTTCTTACAAAGTACTCATCATCTACTATTACAACTTGATTTAACATGTTTTCATTCCCCCTTATCTTTTAAGAAAATGAAAAAAACAAAGCTTGCAATCGCTTACAAAAATCCACTTTGTTCAGACATCCCACAAACTAAGTGTAGCAAATATACCTTTTTATTTCCAGAAAATTTCGATTACAATAATACCGTTAGAATGTTGTTGTCTTAAACCTTATCAATCTAAACTTATACTTAATATAAATGTTAATCTATTGTATTTCATGTTATGATATAGAATGAAAGTCATAGAATAAGATTTCAAAGTTCCACTGCTACACCAAAATTTTTATACTTTCTTATTGTAAAAAAAGGGGGAAACATTGTGGAAACAGGCACAGGATGGTCTAGCAAACTACTCGTCGTTTTTTCTTGGTTTGTAAGATTTACGTATATAAACCTTCTATGGATTTTATTTTCAGTATTAGGAGGAGTAATTTTCGGCTTCATGCCAGCAACAGCTGCAATGTTTGCAGTCATGCGCAAGTGGTTATTAGGAGAACGGGATAAACCATTATTTCCTCAGTTTTTCTCTTATTATAAAAAAGACTTTCTAAAACTAAATGGATTAGGACTCATTTTACTTCTGATAGCACTTATCTTATACGTAAACTTTAGTTTTCTTATCACATTGGATACTACTCTTAGCTTCATTCTTTTAATAGGCATTGTCATACTATCGTTTTTATATATTGTTGTTGTCATTCATTTCTTTCCTATTTTTGTTCATTTTCAATTGCCTCTTTTTCACTATTTAAAGATGGCTCTGACAATAGGATTATTTCAACCTTTCCGCACCATAGCTTACGTGCTTACTACGTTTATTCTTATTTATTTATTGTTATCATTTCCGGGGGCATTGCCGTTTCTATCTGGGAGTATCCTCGCTTTTATTGTCATGTCGTCATCATTAACATCATTCAAAAAAATGGAACAACAGTTTGAAGCCTATAACGAAAACAAAAGCGACTCAGAATAACATGAGTCGCTTTTATTTTATTTGGCGTTTATAGCTATCGGACTTGTATTCCGCTATTTAACAGAAAGCACCACTTTTTCATTTTTTATCGGACATCTGTTCCGTTATTAGCCCTAAAAACGGCAAAGTTTCCTCTCATTTTGCTGATTTAGCGGAACAGTTGACCGTTAACTTTCAAAAAACGTTACTTATTCTTACAATAGCGGATCGTGTGTCCCCTTGCACCGGGAAGCCTATGCCAACACATTGAATCCTCTCCCTTTCTGACATATTATCCGCTATCAGACTAAAATTAAATGTCCAATACATAACAAACAATGAAACGAACACCTTATTATTCTACCTTTTTCCCCCAAATTGCTGTTCCTGTATCATCAAGTCCTGTGAATACAATCGTTTCATTCCAATTTTCCCAATCCCACGCCGGTAACACAATCGCAGATGTTGTCATAAATTCACCATTTCCGATTGATTCGTAAATCGTTATCGTGTTATCTCCAGAAAGCTCCCAATAATCTTCCCCGTCCGTATCATTTACTTTACCATTTTTATGAAGTGTTAATGCTCTTGAACTTCTCATATCATCAAACAGTCGGTCAACTACAATCTTCTCCCATTCCCCCACAACGTCTTTCTCAGATATTGGCTGCTCAACTTCCCCAGCATATCTTTGTGGTGAAACTACTGGCCAGCCATCTTCTGTCCAAACCATTTTTCTTACATGAAGATGAGACCAAAATATATCATGACCTGCTCTTGCATTATGAATAAGGAAATAATCGTCTCCATCTTTTAACAAACCATTATGACCCGTTCCTTGCCATCCCGAATCATTGTCAAACATATACGGACCAACGATTTTCGTACCGACATCAGGTGAACCCGTATTCGTCTGAATATCCACTAAATCATTGCCATTATAATCGGTGTAAGGTCCTGTAATATCAGTTGATCTTCCGACTCTAACATTATACGTATCTTCTAACCAGCCATATGAAACTGTTAAATAAAACATATCGGTATCTTCATTAAAGATAATAGCTGGTCCTTCTAACGCTTGATGATCTTGACTTCCACGGTTGGCAATCAGTGTCCCTTCATCACCAGGTTGTTTTAACTTCCCAGTATTGCGGTCTAGTTCTGTAATAAAAATGCCACCTTGGTACGAACCAAAAACCATCCAAGGATTTTCGTCACGATCAAATATAATTCCTGGGTCAATCGCGTTGACTTTATAATCATCACTTATTGTTGTTTTAAACACTTCTCCTTCATCTTGCCAAGGGCCTTCAATTGATTCACTTGTCGCTAAACCAATATAGGAGTTTTTCGTTCCAAACTCGGAAACAGAATAATATAAATAGAAAGTTCCGTCCATTTCAACTACGTCTGGAGCCCAAAATATTGATGCTCCATTCGTCCATTCTCGTGCCTCTTCTGGAACACTCTCAAATACTCTACCGATAAATTCCCAATGAATTAAATCTGTGGACTTCCGTACCATAATTCCTGGCGTTGGTTCACCAGCGACTTTATAGTCCGTTGAAAACACATAATACGTATCGTCCACTTTAATAATCTCTCCATCATGTGTATTATTTGTCGTCCATTTATTTTCGTTATGAATAATGTTCGCATTCACTTTTTCTTTTAATGCTTCATCTGGAGGTTCTGGGTATTCTATTGAACTTGCTGATTGTCCTCCTAGAACTATTCCCCCAATGACACCTAGCAATAATACGCTAAAACCAATTAGAAGCCACACTTTGCTTTTTTTCATTGCTTCTCCCCCTCGTGTTTTCTACTTTCTTTTTGTACAACTCGATCCCCTATTTCTTTTCTTTACTCTTTCTTTTATAATTAATATATATATAAATATTAATTATTTATATTAACAATGATAGAATTTACTTTTTACCATGTCAACCATTTATCTAGGAAACAATGAATCGGAGGAGGTAAAAAAAATGAAACATAAGCAGTTTGCACCAACACCGCCAATGGGGTGGAACAGTTGGGATTGCTATGGAGCAAGCGTGACAGAGGAAGAAGTGATTGGGAACGCAGAATATTTAAAAACTCACTTATTACCGTTTGGATGGGAATATGTCGTTGTTGATATTCAATGGTATGAACCTACCGCTCGTTCATCTATTTATAATGCCTTTGCACCGCTAGAAATGGACGAATATTCTAGATTACAGCCTGCTGTTAATCGATTCCCTTCCTCACATTCTGGAAAAGGCTTTAAACCATTAGCAGATAAAATTCACGCTCTTGGGTTAAAATTTGGCATTCATATTATGCGTGGAATCCCAAGACAAGCTGTTCATGAAAACAGAGCAATTTTAGGTACTACAATAACAGCACGCGATATCGCCCACCCGAACTCAATTTGCCCTTGGAATACGGATATGTACGGTATAGATGTTACAAAAGAAGGTGCACAAGCGTACTATAATTCTTTATTTAATCTTTATGCGGAGTGGGAAGTTGATTTTGTGAAAGTCGATGATATCGCAGCATCAAAACTTTACGATACACATCTAGAGGAAATCAAACTTATTCGCAATGCGATTGACCAATGTGGCAGAGATATCGTTTTAAGCCTTTCTCCTGGTCCTGCTCCTATACAGTATGCAAAGGAATTAGGAGACAATGCAAATATGTGGCGAATGACGGATGACTTCTGGGACCAATGGCCACTATTACTTAACATGTTTGATCGATGTGAAGAATGGGAAAAATTTGTTTCGCCTGGAAATTGGCCTGATTGTGATATGCTTCCACTTGGCCATATCGGAATTCGATCCGTTGATGGCGGCGGTGCTGACAGATGGACACGGTTTACCAAAGCAGAACAACGAACAATGATGACATTATGGTCGATTTTTCGCTCTCCACTTATGTTTGGTGGCGAACTTCGTGACAATGACGACTGGACCCTTTCATTGTTGACAAATAAAGAAGTGCTCTCCTTACATAAAGCAAGTCACAGCAATCGTTTGCTTTATAAAAACGGAAACAAACGGATTTGGACAGCCAATGACTATGATGGGCATACATATGTGGCATTGTTTAATATCGGGGAACAAACCGAGACTTTATCCTTTTCTTTACAACAAGTAGGCTATACCTCTCCTAAACTTGTGCGAAATGTTTGGGAACAACAAGATTTAGGTGAAATGACTGATTTCTTTTCTTATTCATTACAAGCTCACGAATCTCTATTGATAAAGCTTTACTAATAACAAATCCCGATGATTTAAAATCATCGGGATTTTGTTGATTGACGCACGATGAGTTCTGGTTCATAAAGAATAGACTCAACAGGTGTTCGATTTTTATCTTTTTTACGGTTACCTAATTTTTCATCAAGAATCGTAGTCATCATACTTGCAGCACTTTCACCCATTTCCATTTGCGGGTGTTTAATCGATGTCAATTTCACCTCAGATGCTGTCGCTAAAAAAGAATCATCATAACCAACAATAGACATATCATCAGGGACACGAATCGAATGCTCTCTTAACACATCTAATACTTTCAATGCTAATTCATCATTATAACAAACAAGCGCGGTTGGAAGACTTTCCTTTTCTTTTACTAGTTTTCTCAATTCAGTAAGTGGTTTATCATTTTTTTCTTCACTATAATAATGAATGATGTTTTTCGGATCAATTGGCACGCCGTATTCACGGTGGGCTTTCACATAGCCTTTCATGCGTTTTATTCCTTGAATATCATCTGTTTTAAAGAAACCTACAATTTTTGTATGGCCTAATTTTAGTAAATGCTCAGTTTGAAGATATCCACCTTTTTCGTCATTCATAATGAGGCGTAGCGGTTCAAGCTCATCATAATAGGCATTAATCATGATATATGGGATATGTAAACGTTCTAAATTAAAAAAATAATTAATATTCGGATTTGAAAACGCGCTTTTCGTTGGTTCAATAATAACCCCACTAATGTTTTGCGAAATAATCGTTTCCAACACTTTTCTTTCATTCAAATAATCATTATTTGTGCTATACAAACTAATTTGATATTCTCGGTCACGTAAAAACGATTCTGCTCCTCTAATGATCGATGGAAATATATAATCAGAAATATAAGTCGTGACAATGGCAATTGTCGGATGGCTAGTACTCACTTCCGCTGTTCGCTCTGCACAAAACGTTCCGGCTCCTTGTTCACGATATAACCATCCTTCATTGACTAATTCCCCAATGGCGATACGAATCGTATGTCGGCTTACATTAAACTGCTTCATGAGTTCATTTTCTGAATTTATTTTTTGATTTGGCAAATAGGTTCCGTCTAATATTTTTGATTTTATATCTTGTTTTACTTTATTGTATTTTGTTTCCAACTCGTTCACCTCTATCCATACAGCGCTACTAAAACTAGGCTTTCCCTTTCCTTATTACGAACAAAAAAGGAGAGGGAAAGCCTAGCTACAATGTAACATTCATTTACATTATTAGCTTAGCTATTACGCCTAATGGCTCGTTTTATTTCGTATGAAACGCATACACGGTTTTGCGTTCATAAGTTTTCCCTTTTTCTAATACAATTGACGGGAGTGATGGATGATGGATCGCATCTGGTGCTCCTTGTGTTTCTAAACAAAGACCAAGATATTTTCTTGCCTGCACTCCACGAATTGTAAAGTCGTCACTTATTTGACTTCCTGTATATAACACGACAAATGGTTCATCCGTTGTCATTGTTAATACTCTACCACTCTGCTCTTCAACAAGTTGAATTTCTGCTTTTTTTGTTTTAGATAATTGAAATGGATGATCATAGCCTTTTCCAGCTAGGAGATGCTGTTCACTTTCAGAACGAACACCCGTTTCAATTTTTCTTCCTGAACGGAAATCAAATGTTGTTCCATCGACAGGTGCAATCTTTCCTGTTGGCAACAGTTCATTTGTTAATTCTAAATAATAATCGCTATCCATTGTTAACTCGTGCTGAAGGATATCCTGTTTTGCATTTCCACTTAAATTAAAATAACTATGATTCGTCAAATTGATAATTGTATCTTCGTCCGTTACTGCATGATACGAAATGATGAGTTCATTATCATTCGTTAATGAATAGGTTACCTTTACTGTTACAGTTCCAGGATACCCTTCTTCTCCAGCCGGACTTGTATATGTAAATTGTACGGTTGGGTATTGTTCATTTTCAAGCACACTTCCATCCCAAATGAGCTTATCCCATTTGCCCCCACCATGTAAATGATTGTTCCCATCATTTTTTGGTAAGTGATAGGTGTTTCCATTTAATTCGAATGCTGCTTCTTTGATTCTTCCTGCTACTCGACCAACAATCGATCCGAAATACGGTGAATGCTGTACATATTCATCAATCGAATCAAACCCTAATACAACCTCTTCGACATTTCCGTCTTTATCAGGGGTTTTAACACTTGTAATAATGCAACCATAATCAATACAAGTGACTTCCATATTGTTATTTTTCAATATATACGCTGTTACTTTTTGACCATTAAGCTGACCAAACTCTTTTTTAATAACTTGTACCATAATCTTCATCTCCTACCATAAGCGATATATACATAGTATAGTTTGTTTTTGCTTGATTACAAACATTAGTTTGTTATTATTTCGATTCCTTTGTCTTCTAATTTCATTTTAAACATCGGATCAATTTTCGAAGTTGTCACTACTACGTCTACTTCCTCTAGTTGTATAGACGTCACTAATGATTTCCTTCCATGTTTTGTATGGTCCATTAAGACAATGACTTTATCCGCGTTTTGAACCATCAATTTTTTTAATTCTGCCTCCTGTATGCTAAAGTCCGTCACTCCATGGTCCAGTGAAATGCCATGTGCAGAAATAAAAAGAAGCTCCGCATGGAGTTGTGCTAAAATCGTTTTTCCTAATAAACCTTCCATTTCAACACTATTAGGTCTCACCATCCCACCAATCACAATGACATTAATATTCGGATTACTCGCTAACAATTGAGCGGTAGCTAAACCATTCGTAATGACTGTTAAATGACTTACATGGAGAAGTAATTTAGCTAACTCATATCCTGTCGAGCTTGCGTCGATAATAATGCAATTGGCTCCTTTTAATTGAGAAAAAGCCATTTTCGCTATTTGTTGTTTCTCTTCTAATTGTTCTTCCGTCCGATTTTGAAATGAAAATGCTTCCTCATATTGTGGTGGAAGGACAGCTCCTCCGTGTGTCCGTACAAGAAATCCTTCTTTTTCTAACACTTTCAAATCATTTCTAATTGTTCCTTCAGAACTACGCAGTTCAACGGCGATTTCTTTTACGATAATTTGCTTTCTTTCTCTAAGTAGTTGAACAATCTGTTTTCTTCGATTCGGTCCTAACATCCTTTTATCTCCTACTTTTTCACTTTACTTTTCCACTTTATCACAACAACAAACAATAATAAATAACAATAAATGATAATGTTATTTTCATTTTTATTGTTATTTTCATGATAAGATAAAAGTAGTTTTTTATCCTACTCATTTTAGGAGGTTTTTATATGAGCTCATTTTCAACAAATGAATTATCTGTACAAGATTGTTCTTGTGGGCTTCCTCATTATCCTGTTCAGATGGAAGCCCTCTCGCTCTCTTATGACGCTTTTCATTTGTGTGCAGCCTTTCTTGAGGAAAAATCATTTCATCATATTTTCCTTGTTTGTGACCACAACACATATGACATTGCTGGACAAGAATTACATACATTACTTTCAAGGAATCCGACATTCAACGTGACAATATGTACGATTCAACCAAACGAACTTGGAGATGTCGCTGCTGATGCAACTTCAATGACAGACGTTTTTATTGAAGCAGACAAAAAGACAGACGTATTTCTTGCCGTTGGCTCTGGAACCATTCATGATATTACAAGGGTTATCAGTTATAAAATGGATAAACCGTTTATTTCTATTCCAACTGCCCCTTCTGTTGATGGCTTTAATTCGATGGGGGCTCCTTTAATAAAACGAGGAGAAAAGAAAACTTATCAAACTCACGGACCAATCGCTTTATTTGGACATATGTCTGTTTTGATGAATAGCCCGACTGATCTCATTTGTGCTGGATATGGTGACATGCTCGCAAAATTAACGTCTTTAGTCGATTGGAAATTCGGTCATCTTATTGCAGACGAACCATATTGTCCTACTGTAGCTACAATGACTAAAGAAGCACTTGAAGGTTGTCTTGCTAATACTAAGGAGATTGCAAACCGAACAGAAAAAGGGATTCGAACGTTAATGGAGGCTTTGCTTCAATCAGGAAGTGCAATGTTACTGTTCGGACAATCTCATCCAGCGTCTGGTGCCGAACACCATCTTTCTCATTACTGGGAAATGGAATTTATAAAACAGAATAAACGCCAAGTATTACATGGAGCAAAAGTAGCCGTGTCTACACAAATCATTTTAGACCTTTATCAAACAAGCATGCTCAAGTTTTTGAAAAACGATCTCCATTTATCTTATGGCATAAACTCTAATATTTACGAGAAACTATCAACACATAAAGAAGAAATCATCCAATTGCTAGAATCCTTGCCACCTGTGGAATCGATCCAAGAGAATTTACAACTTATCGGAAATAAAGCTACCCTTCAATCCCTTGGTATTGATGAGGCACTTCTTCAAACAAGCCTAAAAGAAGCCCATCATATTCGAAAGCGCTATACGATCCTGAAGTTTTTAAATGATATGGAAAGTGAGGAACGTTCCCTTGAACAAAGCGATTCTTTTTGATGTTGATGACACAATGTATGATCAGCAACAACCATTTGCTGATGCCCTTTTTTCAGTTGGGATGACATCTGTTCCACTATCTTTAATACAACCCCTTTATATTCGCTCACGCTATTATAGTGACTTGTTATGGGATGACTATGGAAAAGGAAGATTGACACTAGAAGAGTTGAGAATCGAACGAGTGCGACGAGCGTTTGAAGACTTTCAATTAGGAATGACAAAAGAACAAGCTCTGCTTTTTCAACAACATTATGAAAGAAACCAAGCAAATATCGAACCGTTTCCTGAACTCCGACCGCTTCTTTCTGCCCTCCAATCATTAAACTATGAAGTTGGCGTGCTCACAAATGGTCCAGGTCCACATCAATTTGCGAAAATAGAAACATTAGGAATACTTCCTTATGTAAAGCGAGAGTTCATTTTTATCTCTGATGAAGTTGGAGTCGCAAAGCCAAATAAACAAATCTTTTTACATGCAGCGCAAACATTAAAGATAGACCATGAAGACCTCGTATATGTTGGCGATAATTGGACAAATGACATTGTTCCCTCTTCTCAATTAGGCTGGAAAGCCCTTTGGTATAACCACCGTGGGCATCAAAGAGGAACAGACGACAAACCGTATGCTGAAATTAACAAACTAGACTTAGTTCTTGACGTTCTTTCAAACAACTAACAGGTCCCTACTCGTATCGGACATGTGTTCCGCTATTTTACTAGGAAGTCTCATTTTTTAAATGTTAACGGACATCTGTTCCGCTATATGCAAATATTGAGGTGTGTTCGTCGTTGGTTTGGACGAATAACCGAACCTCTGTCCGAACGAAATGTAAAAAGCCTATTCTTTCGATGATTAACGGAACTGATGTCCGTTTGACCTATCCCAAAAACACCACCGGCTAGAAAAAACAAGCTGTCGAATTCAATCTCGACAGCTTGTTTTCCATTTATTATTTAACAAACAGCTCTACAATTTCATCCATTCCGTTTGCTCTTTCAATTGGATCCCAGAATCCCCAGTTGTTTTGCAATGTGTAAACATTGTCATTTTTTACAGCGGTCAAGTTATTCCAAACTTCACTGTCCATGACAGAACTGAAATAATCCGTATCTCTAAAGTAAGAAATATCAAGCATATAATCTGGGTCAAACACCGTAAGTCCTTCTAATGAAATATTTTCACCAAATCCTTCAGGTATTCCATCGTATGGGTTTAACTTTAAGTCATCATATAACAAGTTGTTCATCGCATGGTCTGTACGTCCAAACACACGGATATCCTCTTTATTAATCGATAATGCCATAACTGTCTTTTCTCCAAGCGCTTCTTGAAGCTTTTGGCTTGCTTCCGCTGCTTTCTCATCTAACTCTTCAATTACTTTTTGGCCTTCTTCTAGTTTTCCAACTGCTTCTGTTGTTTTTAAGTGATCTTCTTTCCAGTCTCCACCAACTTCAATCATAATCGTTGGAGCAATCTTAGATAGTTCATCATACACTTGGTCAAATCGGTCACTTACAATTAACAAATCTGGTTCTAACTCAAGAAGTTTCTCTAAGTTTACTTCATTATCAAACGGAATTGGTTCTACTCCTTCAAGCTTGTCCGCTAAATGAGGCGCAAATTCATCATCAAATGTCATAGCGGCAATTGGTTTTACCCCAACTGATAACAACGAACCTTCCCATGATACGTGAGAGATAACAATCACTCGCTCAGGATTAGCTGGTACAGCCGTCTCACCCTTCATATGTTCGACTACACGCTCAGTTTCTTCTACTTCTTCCTCTGGTTGCTCTTCTGGCTCCTCTTGAGGTGTTTCTTCTGCCGCGACTGGTTCTTTTTCTTCTGTTTCACCAGTATTTGCAGAATTTGAGCACGCACTACTTACGAGGACGATACTCAATAATAACAATAGTAATACAAGAACCTTTTTCATTTATGACCCTCCACTTAAAATAATAAGACAATGAATATGATAATCATTATCATTGTCTTATTATAAAAAATAGCCTCTTTAATTACTATAGACTCTATTGTCTGAATTACATGGACACCATTGTCTCTTTGAAATAATCAACAAATTCAGAGATGCATTTATTTCTTCCAATTGGTCCCCAAGGATCCCATTCTTCACTTTTTGGCCAATATACTTGTTGTTCTTTTACAGCTTTTATTTGTTGCCAAAGCGGTTGTTTTTTTACCATGTTTACGTCTTGTTGACTACTCCATATGATTAAAATTCGGTCTGGGTTTATCATCACTAATTGTTCTAATGCGTGACTAATATAGCTCTGATGCGATAATCCATTAGCTGGTAGAAAACCAAGCTTATGATAAAACAATTCGGTTAGGGCATGGCCATCAATACCGTATAAACGGACATCACCTGCAATAATTCGAATCACTGCCCATGTTCCTTTTCTTGTTACATCTTTTAATGAATCTTTTGCTTGTTTTTCTAACGTATCCATTTTTGTCATAATTGCTTCGGCTTCATTTTCCTTGTTCACGAGCTTAGCGATTTTTGTTTGATAATCCGTCCACGAAGAAAACCAATCCAAAAATACATGGTCACTATCGGCTTGATTCCATTGTATCACTCGTTTTTGGTGGTGTTGTAAGTTCATATGGATAATCATATTCGGCTCTGTTTTTATTACATCTTCTAAAATAAGTTCTCGTTCTAGATTTAACGGTGCTGTTCCTTTTAATTGCTGATGCAAATAAGTCGGAAAACCAGAAACCGTTTGATAGTAACTAGGAAAACTCGGTGCGGCAACAGGGATAATCCCTAAAGCTAATAAATGATCCTGAAGAAACAAATGACTGACAACGGCAATACGTTTTTGATTTCTTTTTTTATAGATCGTCGGAGATACGCCTTCAATTTTTTTAAAGACACGACTAAAATAAAGCTCGTCCTGAAATCCAACACTTTGAGCAATATCTTTTAATGATGTTGACTGTTTTTCTAATCGTTCTTTTGCATGCTTTACTCTTATATTCGCTAGCAATAAACTAGGACTATAGCCTGTTCTTTTTTTTATTGAGCGACAATATGAACTCGGTGTTAAGCCTGCCATTGCAGGTAGTTCATTTACTTTAATGTCATTCATATAGTTTGCTTCCATATAATCAATTGTCACTTGAAGCGTTTTCGTCATGATATTCGCTTCTGTTTCCCCTTCACTTACGATTCTGTACATCAATTCAAAAAACAATGATTGTTCTTTAAAATAAGTAGAAGGGTACCGTATCTCCGATTGTATTTTAGTTAATTGTTCACATAAAGAAACAACCGTCGCCAAATAATTCACTTTAACAATCCTTGCTTTGCTTATTCCTTTTTCCACCTGTTCTGCTCGGGAAATCGTATCAAACTCTAGTATGTAAAGATGGAGAGTATCGACACAACTAATCTCTATCGTTTCATTTGGAGATAAAAACAAACCATCCCCTGTTTTTACCTCCAATGTTTTTGTCCCCCGTTGAACGATTCCCTTTCCACTTGAAAATAAAGCAAAACTACAATGTGCAAACTGAATTGTTTCATCTGCTAATGCGAGACAATTAAACTCTTTTATCGTTATAAATCGATAAAATAGATTTTCAAAGTCTCCCATATATCTCCCACCTTATTTAATGTTTTTCAGAATCCATAATCGTTAGTTTTTCCTCAATACTCGTTCTTTGTTTTGGTCTAGGCACTTCGTCAAAATAGCCTATATGCAATGTTCCGATGATTTTTTCACCAGGGAGTACACCAATCGCTTCGTGAAATTTCGGGTCAAAATTGTATTGATTTGTTTTCCAAACAACCCCAATCTCCTGTTCCCATGCTAATAGTTGAAAGTTTTGAATAAAGGCTGATGTTGCCGAAAAGTCTTCTTCCCACTTTTTTTGCCTTGGGTCTTGTTTCATGACAACGACAAGGTGCATAGGGATATTTGTGTAATAGTCATACATTTTACTTCCCTTTTTTTCTCGTTCTTCCGGTGAATATGTTTCTTCAATAATCGCTTTTGCAAAAGTACGAACTCCTTTATCGACGAATAGAATAACCCGCCATGGTTCTCTCATCCCATGGGTTGGTGCAAAAGCAGCTAATTGTAACAGTTGTTTCACGAGCTCAAGAGGGACTCGATCACGTTTAAATTCACGGATCGTTCTTCTTCCTTTCACAACTTCGGCTACTGGTGATAATTGTTCGATTTCCATAAGATCCTCCTTACGCATAAGCAGCGGCTAATGTCTCTTTACTATTTTCATTTGTTTTTTGCTCAATTAAATTGTATGTCAAACAAACTGGTTTTCCTGTTCTTGGGTCCTTTACAATTTCCGCATCAATCGTAAATACTTCTTTTAATACCTCTGCTGTCATTACCTCTTCTGGTGACCCTTCTTTCATTATCTTCCCTTTATTTAATGCGACCATATAGTGTGCAAACCTAGCAGCATGATTTAAATCATGTATAACCATAACAACGGTACGGTTTTGTTGTTGATTTAATCGCTCTAATAATTGAAGAACTTCAAGCTGATGTGCTAAATCTAAATATGTCGTAGGCTCATCTAATAATAATAGTTCTGTTTCTTGGGCTAACGCCATCGCAATCCATACCCGTTGTCGTTGTCCACCAGAAAGGGCTTCTATCGGTCGATCTGAAAACTCAATCATCCCTGTTTCGTGAAGCGCCCATTCAATAATATCCTTGTCTTCTTTATTCAATCGGCCAAATCCTCGCTGGTGAGGGAAACGACCATACGCGACAAGTTCAGAAACCGTTAAGCCACTAGGAGCTTCAGGTGTTTGTGGAAGGATCGCCATCTTTTGTGCAATTTCTTTTGTCGGTGTTTTATGAATGGCTTTCCCATCTAAATAAACAGCGCCTCTTTTCGGTTCTAAAATACGGGACATTGTTTTTAAAATCGTAGACTTTCCACAACCATTCGGACCAATAATCGTTGTCACTTGACCTTTTGGTATAGTTAGATTTAAGTCTTTTACAATCTCGATTTCACCGTAAGAAATTCCTAATTGCTCTGTCATTAACATTCCCATACCTCAATCTCCCTTAGCATTAATTTGTTTTCATCAGTAAATAAATAAAATACGGTGCTCCTATAGCGGAAACAACAAGCCCAACTGGAATTTCAGATGGGGCTAAAAGATTTCGCCCGATTGTATCAGCAACTAATAGTAACAAAGCCCCCATTAAAGCTGAGGCCGGAAGTAATACCTCATGTTTTGGTCCTACTAGTCTCCTTGCTAAATGTGGAGCGACTAAACCAAGAAAAGCAATTCCCCCACCTGCTGCGACACATGACCCGGCTAACGCCACACTAATAAACAATAGCTTTCTTCGTTCTTTTTCTACAGCGGCACCTAATCCAATCGCAACTGAATCTCCTAAATTTAATATATTTAAATAACGTGCTTTAAACATCGCAAATGGAATAAAAATAAGGATCCATGGCAATATCGCAAGGACAAATTTCCAGTTCGTACCCCAAATACTTCCTGATAACCATACTGTCGCTTGCATAAAATCTCTTGGGTTCATTTTTAACTGAAAGACAATTAAAGCAGCCCCAAACGCCGCATTTACTCCAATTCCAACTAAAATTAACCGGATTGGTGTCACGCCTTTTTTCCAAGCTAACACATAAATTAGAAAAGCAGCTAAACATCCACCAACTAATGCTGAAAAAGGCATCACAAAGATAGATGAAAGTCCTAGCGCCGTATGTGTACCTTGAAAGAAAAATATAAATAAAACAACCGCAAGTCCTGCACCGGCGTTAATTCCTAATATCCCTGGATCGGCTAACCCATTTTGAGATACCCCTTGTAAAATCGCACCTGAAACAGCTAACCCTGCTCCTATCAATAACGCAATGACCATACGCGGGAGACGAAACTCCATCAAAACTAGTGCATCTCTTTCTGTTCCATTACCAAACAATGTTTTTATGACATCGAATGGAGCTATTCGAATTACACCAAGATTTAAACTAATAAAAAATGTAACGACTATGAGAAGCGCAATGACAGTCATTATGAATAACGGTTTTTTTTGTTTCATTAAAATCCTCTCCCTTCTCGGCGTGCGAGATAAAGGAAAAAGGGAACACCAATCAGAGCAGTAATTGCCCCGACCGGTGTTTCAAAAGGAGGGTTCACCAACCGCGCTCCGATATCCGCTAAAACGAGTAAGAGCGCTCCTAGTAAAGCAGAGCAAGGAATGATCCACCGATAGTCGACACCGACTAAAAAACGCGTAATATGAGGAATAACTAGACCAATAAATCCTATTGTTCCGGCTATTGATACAGCTGCTCCTGTTAAAAGTAGCACAACAATCGTCCCGACAATTTTTACCACGACTGTCCGTTGTCCTAATCCTTTTGCCACATCTTCTCCTAGACTTAATACGGTAATAGAAGGTGATATAGCAAACGCTAGCAATAACCCGATAACGGCAACAGGAATGATAATATGAATGCTAAACCATTGAGTTCCCACTACCCCACCTGCATACCAAAAACTAATATCTTGCGCGACATGAAAATGGATCGCAATGGCTGTTGAAAAAGATGTAAGCATCGCCGCAACAGCAGTTCCAGCTAACGCCATTTTCACAGGGGTTAAGCCCCCTTTTGAAAACATCCCAATTAGAAAAACAAGGGAGGCACCTATTCCAGCTCCAGCAAAAGACCAAATCATTAAACCAACAGATGAGGTACTTGGGTAAAAAGCAAATGCAATCGCAATCATAAAAGCGGAACCTGCTGTAATTCCCATAATGGATGGTTCTGCTAATGGATTTCTCGTCATCCCTTGCATAATTGCACCAGACACTGCTAAAAATGCACCTACAAAAGCAGCAGCAAGAGCACGGGGAATTCTGAGTTCTTGTATAATTTGATGGGACATTAATTCGGGATTGAAATGAAAAATACCGTCCCACACAGTTTTTAAATCGATATCTGCTGCTCCTAAAGAAATTGAAGTCGCAATTCCAAATAAAAGCGCCACACATCCTACAACTAAGATCAAGGATGCGACTAGAGGACGAGATTTTAATTTTCTTTCACGCAACTGTTCTTTTTGTTTATATTTCGTCATTCAACGTTCAATCCTTTTGTTGTAATAGAAGAAAAGTGCGGAGCGGCTTTTCGTTTCAAGCGAAGTGCGGAGCCCTGCCGCTTTTGACAGTGAACTCCAAGTGCTCTTCTTGGGGTGAAACGCGCAGGTGCGCAGCCTTCGCTCTTCTAGAATAAGCTTTCAAAGCCTCACTGCTATACCAAAATTTATATACTATCTTACCTTCAAAAACTGATAATGATTATCATTTGTAATTATACCGAGTTGATTACTCTCGGTCAATTGATTTTATCCAAAATAAAACAAACAAAAAGTTTCTGCTATGAATGGCGACCATAGCAGAAACCTACTCGTTTTTATTCCTCTGTTTTTGGTAATACAAGCACTTCGACACGACGGTTTTTCTCTCTACCTTCTGGAGTATCATTTGTAGCAATAGGTTGATACTCTCCATATCCAGCTATACTTAATTGCTTCGGTTTAATGTTGTCATTTTCTAGAAAGATATTCATCACATTTAAAGCACGAACAGCACTTAAATCCCAATTTGATTGAAACGAAGCATTATTAATTGGGACGTTATCCGTATGCCCTGATATACGAATATGCAACGGTGGGTCTTGTGCTAAAATATCAGCTAACGAAACCACCACTTTTTTCGCCGTCGGTTTTAAAACGGCTACACCTGGAGCAAACATAATTTCATCATGAATGATAATCATTAATCCATCCGGTGTGATTTCTGTTGAAAGCTGCTCATTTAAATTTTCTTCGTTAATATAGGAATCGAGTCTTTCTTTCAGCAACTCTAAGTCATCCCAAACTGTAGCTGTATTTTGGACTTCTTGTTCTTGTTCTTCTTCAGTCTGTTGCTCTGGAGCTGTCCCCTCACCGCCACCAAGGCCTTCTTCAAAGTCACCTAAACCTTCCATACTCCCTGTTCCACCTAGTGCATCTGACAAAACGACTTTTATTTCCTCATATTTTTGAGCATCTACTTGGCTAATCGCAAACAAAATAACAAAAAGAGCTAATAATAACGTCAACATGTCAGCGTAAGGGATAAGCCATGACTCATCTACATGTTCCTCATCATGTCCTTTCTTATGTTTGGAAGCCATCTATGCTTCACTTCCTTGCAATAATTTTTCTTGTGCACCTTCTTCTAAATACATGCTTAACGTTTCTTCGATTTGTCTTGGTGACACTCCATCAATAATTAAAATTGCTCCTTCAATAATCAAATACTTTTCAAATGCCTCACGTTTTGATTTTTGCTTTAACTTATTTGCAAATGGATGCCAAAGCACGTAACCACAAAAGATCCCAAACAATGTCGCCACGAATGCCGCTGCAATCGCATGTCCTAATGCTTCCGTATCGTCCATATTCCCTAGGGCAGCAATTAACCCTAATACCGCTCCTAGTACCCCCAATGTCGGTGCATATGTCCCTGCTTGTGTAAAAATTTGTGCTCCTGAACTATGACGTTGCCGCATCGACTCAATTTTCTCACTTAACGCATTGCGGATAAAATCAGGGTCCATCCCATCAGAAATCATGCGAATCGCTTGTTTCATAAACGAATTTTCAATTTCTTTCACTTTTGATTCAAGTGCTAGCATTCCTTCTTGACGGGAAACCGTTCCTAACTCAACTAATTGTTGAATTAAGTCTTGTGGTGTTGCTTGCTTTTTTTCAGTAAATAATATTTTAAATAGTTTAGGTACTTTTTTTATTTCAGACATTGGAAAAGCAATTAATAAAGAAGCTACAGTTCCAACACCAATAATCATAATGGCTGCTGGATTCACTAACACCATTAAACTAGTTCCTTTAAAAACCATTCCTAATACGATTGCTAATACCCCTAATATAATTCCGATAATTGACGATTTATCCATGACTGTTCTCCTTCTCTCCTTCTACACTATAAAACTTCATCATTTAGTTTCTATTTAAAACTTTAAACAATGATCAAGAAGATACAAATTAATTTTCATTATGAAATATAATCTTTTTTTACTACTTATTCATTATACATATTACTAGTTTCTAATTCAATTCTAATTATTATAGGTTACTAAAATTACAATAAATACCTAATAATACTATTTTTCTATAAATATTGTAAGTCTTTTAGACTATTCACTTTTATAGTTTTATAGTAAAATGATTAATACTAAATATACATAGGGAGCAGTAATAATGCAATCACATTTTTTTATGAGCTTTATTCCCTTTCTTTTTTTATTTGCGATGGCAGCTGAAGTGTTCCTTCGCTCTCCATACAACTCGTTTCACCGTTTAACCTCTTTGTTATTGTTACTTTTTAGCTTTATTTTCCTAGCAGACTATCATATCGCACTGCTTTCTATAGAGGATGCAGAAGTATTTATCGTCTATTTTAAATATATTCCAGCTTTTTTAGCTATGATATTATCTATTTACTTTTTTAAAAAAGTTAGTAAAATTTCACTACATTGGTTGTTTCACTTTGTCTTTTTAGCGCCTTTACTTGGAATCTTTTTAATGCTACTCTTTCCAACTGAATATACCGTCAATATTCACGAAAATAATAATGGCTTTCGAACAGAGTTATCAAGCCCAGCTTTGTTAATTATCATTCTCATAACAGGTATTAATACACTCGCATGGAATATGGTTTTGTTAGTGTTAGGAGTAAAAAAGTCAAAAGCACAACATTACAGTTTTACTTTTCAAAAAAGGCTTGCCGTCATTTATAAGGGGACACTTCTAACAACTATTTATTTATTGATAACGGGCCTTATTATTTATATCGGAGTACAATTAGGAGTTTCTCTACTTTCCCTTTCTAGCTATAGTTCGATTATTTGGGCCATAACGATTCGCTATGCGATGGTAAAATTTGATTTTCTCACTACAGCTTCACAACGGTTTGAACTGCTTTTTCAAATGAGTTCAGATGGAATCGTATTTATAAATAAAAGGGGAAAGATAGAAGAAGCAAACTCAGCTTTTTTGAACATGGTAGGTAGAGAGAAAGTGGACATCCTTCAACAACCTTTTTCTACTCTTTTAAAACCAGAGGGAAGAAAATTATTGTCTCAATTTCTTAACAACGCTTTTTTTCAAAATTTGCCATTCCAAGTTCCATTTACAATTAACAATAAAGATGGCCTAGATATCATCGTTCAAGCAAGTTCAAGTTATATTGATTTTGATGGTGAAAGCTATATTTATTTAGTATTACGAGATATAACTAGCCAAACACTTTATGAAAACCAATTGAAAAAGCAAGCATACGAGGATCCGCTAACGGGTCTAGGAAACCGTGCTTTGTTCCATAAACAAATAAACACCTATTTACAAGACAAACCTCAACCTAATCAAATAATCGCAATCGTTTTACTTGATTTAGATAAGTTTAAATGGATCAATGACACTTATGGTCATGCAGCTGGGGATGCGGCACTTAAGCATGTTTCTTTCCAATTGAAAAAGAATATTCCAGATGATGCTATACCAATCCGAATGGGAGGAGATGAATTTGCCATAATCCTACGTGAAAAAAATAGGGTAATGATAGAAACAACCATTCAAACTGTCCTATCAAGTATAAAGCAACCATTCTATTACCAGGACACTGCTATATCTATCAATGGGAGTGCAGGTATTAGTCTTGCTTTCCAAGATGGGGACGATGTTGATTCGCTATTAAATCTAGCTGATAAAGCAATGTATCATGCTAAAAAAAACGTCAATGAAATGTATTGTTTTTCAATAGACATTGACATGTCATGACAAACCGCCGTAACCATATGACCGAAAAAACTGTATTCCTTAGCGAATACAGTTTTTCTTGACTCAAATTATGATATAATCCACTGTAACAACGTTGTTTATTTTAATAGTAGGAGGAATCGGTTCTTATGTCCGTTACGATTAAAGATATAGCAAAAGCTGCTGGTGTGAGTTACTCTACTGTGTCAAAAGCGCTTCTTGATAGCCCACTCGTAAAACCAAAAACAAAAGCAAAAATCAAAAAAATCGCGACAGAACTTGGCTATCAACCAAATGTAGCCGCACGAAGTTTAGTATCTAAAAAATCAAACACAATTGGAATTGTTTGGCCAACAGTTGAAAGAGTCGCCCATTCAGCTTTAATTACCGCTATAAATCAAAAACTAGAAGAACATGCCTATACAACGTTAATTTCAATAAACCCACTGAAAGATGCGATTAAAACATTTAGTCGCTTTCAAGTCGATGGAATATTAGTCTTTGATGAGACAAGTTATATTGATTCCATTGAAACAAACGTCCCTGTAATAACATATGGAATTGCAGGATCGACAAAACAATATCCGACCGTTGATGTGAATCGAAAAGCTGCGATAAAAGCTGCCGTGTCTTATTTACGTAATATTGGCCATAAAAAAATAGCTTACATTGGAAATTTAACTTCAGAAGATTTATTTCAAGAAGAAAAAGTAGCAGGGTTTAAAGAAGCAATATCAGAAGCTAATCTTGACAATTATGAATATTCACTTCTACCAATTACAGGTCTGGACCAATACGACGGGTATTTAGCAGCCAAAACAATTATTAATGCTGACCGTCCTACCGCTTTTATTAGTGGAAGCCAAGATTTAGCTAGAGGGGTTTTTCGTGCGGTTCATGAAATGGATTTGCATATTGCAGATGACATTTCTATCATTAGTTATGATAATATTCCTCAAAAAGAAGATTTAGATGTTCCATTATCAATTGTAGGTGTTCCACTCGATACAATCGCATCGACTTTATGCGATTTACTTATTGAGGTTGCTAACGGGAATCCCATTGCTCCATCGACAATTTTAACACCCGAAATACATATTACAACTTCATGTCAACCATTACCATAAGAAAAACGCGGAGCGTCTTTTCTTTCAAGGCTTCACTGCTAAAACAAGATTTGCCTTTCTTATAAGAAGATAAAAAAACAATTGTTAGTTATCCGTTAACAATTGTTTTGCCCTGCCATAGGAATTCTTTTACAGATTTCTGCATTAATGCCCTGACTTTGTAGTTTTTTTATAATTTGTGAAATGGACGTTTGTGGTTTCTCATTTTCATTTGTTTTCGTACGGTTCGAATATAGTGCCTTTAAATTCATTATATTTTTCACCTCTCAACTAACTAATTCTCGTTCCCATAGAAAATTCCTGCCTCTATTTGCTCATCCTTATTTAATCTTCTTGTTATTTTACAAGGAAAATATGAAGGGAATGTGAATTTCAGGATCTTTTTCACTTTCGAAAAGGAATATAACCATTGGAAAGGATTAAAAGTAATGACGACAAGACGATATTTATCTCTTATTCAACAATCTGTACAAAAAGACGGTGTCACCTTCAAAGAAATCGTTCCAGATTACCTTTATGTTGCTCAAAAAGACAATGATTCTTTTTTAATGCATGATGTAGAAATTGGATTAAATAACAGTGCGTCAATGAAAATTGCACAAAGTAAATCAGCAACCTATTCCGTTTTAGCTGCACATAAGGTTCCTGCTATTGAACATGTATTTTTGCGAAACACACTTTCTCGCTTTGCAACGGATGACCCTATTCATCAAGGTCGTCAATGGTATTCTAAGTGGAATCAAAAAGTCGTTGTCAAACCTGATACCGGGGCTCAAGGAAACCATGTTTATAAAATTGACGTGCCTGAAGAACTAGACCAAAAAATAAATACTATTTTCTCTTTGGAATATAATGTAGCGATTAGCCCGTTTTATGAAGCTACATATGAATACCGTATCATTACTCTTTTTCAACAGCCAAAACTCTTTATTGGAAAACAAAGGACAACAACTTGGAAACATAATTTAATCGGCGGCGCCAAACCTGTAGCGATAGCAAAGCCTTTACAAGCTGATTTAGCGGTTCTGGCCAAAAAAGCCTCGACCGCTTTACAATTAGATTTTTGTTCGATTGACATCTTACATACTAATAATGGTTTACGTGTCATTGAAGTAAACGACCAAGTAATGATGGATGAGTATGTGAAAGCGAATCCGTCTGTTGAAAACGAAGTGGCTCATGTTTATCGTGAGGCGATTTTACATCGTTTTCACCATTATCGACCAATATCAAGTAATGACTGACCAAGAAGTCGTTTTGCATTTCCGATAAACGTTTGGGTTCCTACAACAAGAACAATATCGGTTTGCTCCTTTGTTGTAACGAAAGTAAGCGCCTCTTCTAATGAAGAACATTCTATACTATTAGATAAAACAGCCTTCGCATCTTGAATCGCCTCTGTCGGGAATTCAAGATGACTTTTGTCAGGTGTTGTCACAATGAGCATTTTCGAAAAGCGAGAAACGACTTCCATTACTCCTTTATAATCTTTATCTTTTGGAACACTAACGATGGAAATCACGTCGAGGTCTTTTTTTTCCTTCAGTACATCCATTACATCTTGTAAATATATCGCTGCTTCACGATGAATTGCTCCATCCAACAAAATAACAGGATTTTGGCCAACAACTTCACATCGACCTGGCCAAATGATGTTGGAAAAACACTCGTGAACTGTGGAAAGGTCCAATTTCTTTTTTACGATATCTTCACATAACGCCACAGCCAATGCCGCATTTCTAGCATGGTATTCTCCTAATAATGGAACTGTAATATTAGTGTACCGTCTCGCTTTTGTGTTGACATCAAACATGGTTCCTTCTGGTGAAAGGGAAATATTGTCCACACTAAAATGAGTCCCACTGTATGTTACATGTTCTCTTGTCATAACCTCTTTTATTTGCCGAAGCACATCTTTTCGTTGGTTGTTCACATAAACAAACTTTGTCTCTTCTTTAACAATACCGAGCTTATGTCTAACAATATTGGGAAGGGTTGGACCGAGCTGTTTCATATGTTCTTCCATAATCGGGGTAATAACGGCCCATTCGTTTGAAAGGACGTTTGTATCATCAAAAGCACCCCCTCTGCCACATTCGATGACATTATAATCGGTTTGCTTCTCTTTAAAGTGTAAGAGTGCTATCGCCAATGTAATCCCAACTGGTCCTTGATATTCCGAAGGTGGCAATGATTGTTCAATCTTTTCGACACTCGCTTTTATTTTTAGAGCATACTTGATGAAATCCGTCTCGTCTATTGCTTTACCATCAATTCGAATCCGCTCTTTGAAGTCAACTAAATGCGGTGATGTAAACAACCCTACTTTATAGCCATGATAACTTAATAAAGAGGAAATAAATCGAGAAGTTGACCCTTTCCCTTTACTCCCTGTCACCAAAATAATGTTTTGACCTTGATCAGGTGCACCGATTTCATCAAGCAATGTTCGAGTAAACTGTGGTTTCCTTACGAATTCATCTTCTTCATGAATAAGATGCGGACGTGCTCGTAAATATGAATGATAGATGAAATCTTCTACTTCTTGTTGAGTTTTCATACCGTACTGTCTCCCATTCCAATATCAGTACGTCTATTATACGAAACAACGTTAAGAAAGTGTAGAAGTCTGACCCTAACACGAAGGAAATCATTGTGTACCGTGGCTACTACACCATAATGTAAAACTGCTGAACTTACATCGCTGAGCATTTAATTCATTAAATTGAAACTTTCTTCGTATTTAAAACACGGATACCTGCAATAATAGCTCGACAAATTAAAAACTTCAAAGCCATTCCGATAAACGAGTGGTACCACTTCCACCCTTTTTTCCATGTGATTAAATCGGTCCTTTTTTCTGCAATCATTTCAATTACTAGTTGGGGTACAATCACAACTAAAAGCTTTACTAGTATTCCGAATGGCTTGCTATTTAAAGTCCATTGATTAAAGTACAATAAAGCTAACGGATAATGAATAGTATCAAAAGGCAAATGGATTGAAAACTTCGATGATAGAGGTCTTACTTTATATTTTAAATACCCTTTCGACACAAAATAACGATCAATAATCGTATTTCCCGCACAGCCTACTAGAAACACGATCATCCAATCTTTAAACGAACGTTTAAAAATAGCAAAAGGCAATAACAAAATTGAGATTCCTGTTGTAACGATTAAAAAGTTTCGCTCAAACCTTTGTTTCTGTTTCATACGAAAGACACCTCCTCTTTCTATTCTCTTCTTGTTCAAATTTATTATTTATTTTTTTCAACTTGTCCAATTGTTTGTCCATTTTCAATATTAAACAATCGACTTTTCGGTTCAAACATCGTTTGTACCGGCCATAATCCATGGTGTCCGGAAAATAAATAACTTACAATGCATGCAACAAAGAAATATTCTACACCTTGTCCATCAAACATTTCTAAGGCTAACAAAAACGCTGCAATTGGTGTGTTCGTTCCTGCGCAAAAGGCAGCGATCATTCCTAAAGCGGCTAAAAAAGATAATGGTAAATTGAGGAACGGATAAAGTGCATTTCCAAATGTTGCACCCATGAAAAATAGTGGAATCGCTTCTCCACCAACAAATCCAGTACCAAGTGTAATGGCTGTAAAGAGTAGTTTTGCCAGAAAAGCAAACGGTGGAACTTCTTCAGTAAAGGATTGTTCAAGCATATCTAATCCTCGGCCATTATAATCCGTTGTCCCAAGTATCAAAGTTAAAACTACAATGACCACCCCCCCAGCAAATGCTCGTTTCATATGATTTTTTTGAAATATTTTTTCCGTCCATTTCTGTATCCAATGCCGCAATTGACAATATGCAAGGCTTATAAGTGAAAACAAAACTGATAATACAATAACCTTTACTACAGTTGTAACCGACATTTGGGGAATAGTTTGTAATAGAAACTTTTCATGCTCAACATTCCATGCTTTCTCTGTTATATAATGTCCGATAAAACTAGCCGTAACACACGGTACAACGGCTTCAAATTTCAACTTCCCTAGCGCAACCATTTCCATCCCAAAAACGGCTCCTGTAATCGGTGTTCCAAATGCCGCACCAAACCCTGCACTAATACCACTCATTAAAATCAACTTCGTGTCAATCGGTGGAACTTTAAAAAAACGATTGACTGCTTCAGCTACACTTCCGCCCATTTGAACAGCGGCTCCTTCCCGTCCAGTAGAGCCTCCAAATAAAACAGTAATAAATGTCCCAATATAAACAATGAACCCCATTCTTCTCATAATTGTTTTCTTTCCGTGAACAGCTTCTATGACTAAATTATTCAGATCCGCCGCATCATTCATTTTATTGTTTGCATAAACTTTCCCATAGTTCATGTACATATATCCAATGATAAGACCTCCTAGCGGCAGGAAATAAATAACCCATTTACTTCCATCTCGTACTTCCCCTAAAAAATCATTCATCTCTAACAATAATGCTGTTGTCGATCCCACAATAGCACCGATAATTGCTCCAAGAAAAACCCATTTTCCAAAAACTATTGCAAATCTTTGATATTTTCTTCTTCCGTTCATGTTTTCCCTCATTTCAATTGTTTCGGAGGTGAGATAGGATGAGCTTTATTTTTTACTTCTGTAAAAACATTATCTCTTTCTTTTTTCTTCGTAAATGAGTAATCGAGTGGCACAGAGCTTGATGCTTGAATCATAGATTTAAGCATTTCGATATCTTCTTTTGTTGCGTATTGCTTTGCTGGTTTTAACATATATCCTAATTGCCCATTTGATTCGATTGTTGCCCATTGAAGGTCGCTTACATGCTGGACCCCTTGCTGTCGTAATCGCACTTCAAGCATATCTACCGTTAAACGTAGCTGCCGTAAATTTTCTTCGTGAAGGATTCCGTCCTCGACAACAATAACTGATTTACCATAAAGAAAACTTTCAAGCTTATCAAATTTAAGCACTAAATACTCAATCAAAAGGAGAGTGAGAACAAGTAACAAAGTAATGAGTAATGTAATCCAAATATTCCTGTCCCCGACCGGTTGAATAATCAAAGAACCGACAGCGACCATCATCACCGTCTGAGCGACAGTTAATTGTGAAATTGATTTCCGACCGGCAAGCCGTAATATTAATACACCGCCGATAACGATAACAACCGCTTTCCACACGAAATGTAAATCCACCGCGATCTCCCCTTACAAAAACGCTTATTTATAGCATTTAAAAAGCCGTAGCAAAATATTCATATACGTGATAATCAAAAATGTGAGCAGTTCGTCTTGTTGATAGACATGTTTCCTTATATAGTGAATCATGACAACCTATTCATTGTTAATTTGCCTTCTCCATGCTTAACGGACTTCTGTTCCGTAAACAGCACTAAAATGGCGTGTTATCAAGCGAGGATCAGTCCGTTAACATTTCAACATCCACTCTTTTTTACAACATAGCGGAACAAATGTCCGATAGTTTTTCCTCCCCCCTCTCATTTATCAATTTCACCTTAAGAAACTCTCTCCACTTAACAAATTCAATTCGAAAGGAACGTGAATGATGTGGTAAAGTTTGAAGTTTTATTAGAACAGTGGCATCAAGAAAACATTCTTAACGAAAAAAAACAACGTCGTCGAGAGTATTTAGAAAAAGGGCTTGGTCATGGGACAATTGAATTTCTCCGTACCATTTGGTTTCCGACTTTCGGAAATCTCAATCATCTTTATCCAGAGTGGGAGGTGCGTGATTATAATAACAATTATCGCTATTTAGACTTAGCATATTTGCCTGGAAGCGGTGCAAAAGGTTGTATTGAAATCCAAGGCTACGGCCCCCATGCTCGGGATATTAATGTGACCCGCTTTAAAGATTTATGCTGGCGTCATTCTTTACTGGCATTGGAAGGATGGACGATTTTACCGATTGCTTATTTATCCATCAAGGAAGAACCTGAACTATGCCGACAACTTATGTTAGCTTTTGTTGGAAAATTCATATCCATTCAAGTACCCTCGACTTTTTCATCGCAAGAAGCAGAAATTATCCGCTATGCTAGACGAATCCCTAGGCCCTTTAGCCCTATAGAAATAGCCAACCATTTAAATATTAGCGATCGCCATGCTAGAAGAATATTGCAACACCTTCTTAATGAAAACATCATTACTGTTGCCAGTGGCAACAAACGGCTTCGAACGTACCGACTTGCATTGTAGGAAAATAGAAAAGAAGCCGGCATAATCTCTTGCCAGGCTTCTTTCCTTTCATTCGTTTTGGACATTTGTTCCGCTATTTTAAGGTTTTACCCTGTTTTCAGATTCCGTTCGGACTTCTGTTCCGTTATTTGCTTTACCAGAGCAAGTTTACATCTCGAAATCACCCTCTTAACGGAACTGATGTCCGATAACATTCCAAAACCCACTCTTTTTCACGAAATAAAGGATTATATGTCCGATTGTTTCGAGTTACGCCCTACTAATCTTTAAAAGTCTATTTTCATTAACCATTTCGTTAATGTAGCCTCTCTCTCTTTAAGATTTTCGACTCGATCGCCATCTTTTGTAAAACGCGTCTCCCCAACAATGTCTCCATCTAGCATAAACAAAACCCTATTTGCTTTAGCCGCTACTTTCACATCATGAGTGACAAGGAGAACCGCCGTCCCTAACTGACTGGCATTAACTAACAAGTCTATAACTTCATTTGTCGATTTTGAATGTAATGCTCCCGTCGGTTCGTCCGCAAATACAATGGCTGGGTTATTAATTAATGCACGACAAATCGCTACTCTTTGCAACTGACCTCCCGAGGCTTCCGTCATATCATGATTGGCAAGATGAGAAACCCCCATCTTTTCCATGAGCTCCATTGCCCTTTTATTAATGGTTGTTCTACTTTCGTTTTTAGCCAAATATCCTGGCAGCACAATATTATCCATAAGTGATAAGTTTTTCAAAAGATGGATATGTTGAAAAACAAACCCCATTTTATGCAGCCGCAATTGTGAGAGCTTTTTTTCCGAAAGAGTAGAAAGTTCCTGTTCCATCAATGTCACTGAGCCTTCAGTTATGACATCCATTCCGCTTATATTATACAGTAACGTTGATTTACCACAGCCAGATGGCCCCATCACAGCCACACATTCTGCCTCTTTGATTTCAATATTTACTCGATTTAAAATTGTAGTATCCCCGCTGCGTTTCGTAACTTCTTCCGCTCGTAAAATGGTTTTCATCCTTTTACCTCCCCTTCTATTTTTTTGTTGCTCGGATCGTTTGTATACTTATAACGGTAGCTGTGATAACAGTTGCCAGCAGTATAAATGGTCCTAAGACATAGGTTTGGAATGGGTTAATGATAAATTCAATTTTTGCTGCACCCATAAATGACAATATACTACTTACTAAAAATGGACCGAATGTATTCGATGCGACTATACCAACTAAGAGACTTAAAACGAAAATTGTCATAATTCGTGTAACATATTGCACTTGGATTTGATATTTAGAAAAACCGATGCTTCTCATAATATCAATTTGTGAAGCTTCTTTTGCGAGCAGCATTTTCATAAACAACAAAGTAATGACAAAGGTTAGACATGTCGCCACAACAATGAATATCATGGTCATTGTTCTTAGTTGTGCAATAACTTCTCCCAATGTTTCGTGCAAATACTCTTCAATACTCGTGACTTTTATTGGGTAAAACAAGCGACTATACTCGGCACGTTTTTGTGAAATATGAACGCCATCTTTAACATTGATATTGATAACAGACCAAATGACTTCCTCAAGACGAACCGGTAACATCGCTTTAGCTGTCCGGCCTCCATGAGTTATATCTTGGTAAATCCCACTAACAGTCAAATGCAGTTCTCCTCCAGCTGTTTCAATGATAACGTTGTCTCCTACTTTCTTTTCTAGCTCTTTTCCAAGTAAATAAGATAAACCAATTTCGTTCTCTATAGTTGGAGCATCTCCTTCCATATACTGGAGTGGAAACATCGAAAAGTCCCCTGACTCAATATTGATATTTTCAAACACACCATCATTATTTTTCACTTTGAATTGACTTGTCAGCATAGGAGAAAACTGAGAAATATCATTATCCATTTCTAAGTTTTCGATGATATCTTGAAAGCGTTCATTCATATCTTCTGAATACTGGATGTCAATGCGAACATCACTTTTTCCGATTCCCATATAACTTGTAACTGTTGGTGCTTGCATCAAATTTAAGACATGGACCGGAATTAAAATCATCATTGTACTTAAAACAAAAACAAAGGCTAAGAGAACATACAGCGTTGCTCGGCTTACAACCGCTTTAATTCCGATAAAAACATTCACATCAATAAATCTATTATTTCTAAGTGAAAAGATAGATTTACGCTTTCCTTTCACACTTCCACCTAGTGTTCCAACATGAAGTGCATCGATGGCAGATATTTTTTTGAATTTGCCAACCATAAGACGGCAAAATAGGACAACGACAAGAAAGAGGAATAAACAGGAAAGAAAAGCTATACTTTCAATGATGACTCGGTTTGTAGGCTCCCCAACAGAACTTGCTATCATTTGGATGAGAAACGGACGCAAGACGATAGATACACTAAAGCCAATGACAGAAGCAACACCGGCAATTAAAACATATTTATACAAATAAAGTTTGTGAATATCACTCTGCTTGATTCCTATCGCTTTTAAAACTCCTATTTCTTTATAGCTTTCTTCTATCGTTGCGACAATAACAAGTCGTGTACAAAGAAGAGCAATGACAATGACTAGAAAACTAACAACAATAAGAAGCATGGCGACCATACCATCAGATACGGTATAAAGTAACATAATAGAATGAATATCGACAGCTGGCCCTGTTTGCGGTAATGGAGAAGATTGGTACATACTGTGGAAATCAGCGATTCGACTTTTATCATGCAATGAAAATTCAATTAAATATTCAATTTCACCAATTGTATTTCGTAATTCTTCAAAATCATCATCATGTACTAAAAAACGTTTGGAATGGATAATCGCTGGGTTCATAAGTGAATCTTTAATGAAATAGCCGATCGTGAACTGCTTTGTTATTTTTCCGTCTCGAATTATAACTGTATCCCCGATTTGTACTTGGTTTTTTTCTTTGTAAAAAATCGGTACGCCAATCTCACCTTTTTCGATTTCAACCATTTCATTGTCCACATTTACGAGAAAGTCAAAGTCTTGATTTTGCTTCACGATACTAACGTCCATCACACTATTACTTTCTGGGGTATGGCTATTTCCTAAAAATAATGCAGACCCATTAATATTGACCATTTCTACGGTTTGTTGTTCTTGAACAAGTGGATTGGCAATACTCCATTCATCAATCATAGCCTGGTTTACTTCTCCAACATGCATTTGAACAAAATCCGGTGCTTTCGCTTTTGTCACTAATTGTTCGTTCGATTGGCTTACATTCAATACGATACCAACACCACTTGACATAAGAATGGCGGACAACAGGATGAAAGTAAACAAAGAGATATGAATGACTTTATTTTGTGTTATATCTTTTTTTATTAGCTTTTGCAGCATATTCGCACCTCAGCTTATTGGTTTCCGAAACTATTGTTGAAATATATCTTTGTTTCCACCAGTACGGTGAATGTTAGTAAAATCTACTTTTGTAAAGGCTAACGTAGCAAGAATAAAAAATGTAATCCCAAAGATGACAATAAACAGGATGCTCATTTGTGGAGTAATGATAAAATGATTGATTTGAAAAGCAAGTTGTTCTGCTACTAACTCTTCTGTCGTTAGAGAAAATTTCTCCAAACTTAACGTTCGAAAAAAAGCAGCCGCATACGTCATTGGGTTAAATAAAGCAACGACTTGTAATGCATTTGGTAGAAGACTAAGTGGAATATAAACACCACACAAAAAGGTAATGGGCGTAGTAATCGCTACTGTGGCTATTTGGAAGGTCTGTGCATTCTTTACTGAAGTGGCGACGAATAGTCCGAAGGCTGAAAAAACAAGACCAGTGAAAATCATAAACACAACTGTAAAAATGGGAGTAAGGATAGAATGATAGGTTAATCCTATGAAATAACCAAAAACTAAGATGATGATTCCTTGAAATGTGGCAATCGTAGTAGATGACAAGATTTGACCAATTGCAATATATCCTCTCTTGACTGGACTAACTAGCACTTCTTTCATATAACCAGAAACAATGTCATCGATCGTAGTAGTAGAGACGTTTAACGATGTTTGAAAAACAACAATCATGATAATCCCAGTTAAAACATAATACATTGGGTTTTCAATAAACACACTTTGAAAGATTGTACTTAATAAATACATATAGAAAAACGGCATAATGACGATAAGGACAAGTTGTACTCGATTGCGAAAAAACAATTTCACATGACGAAGCCATATGGCATAAATGACCCTCATTTCATGACCCCTTCCCGCATTTCTCTTCCTGTTAATTCCAGAAATACATCTTGTAGTGTTCCTTTTTTAATTTCAATACTTTGGATAAGCTCTCTATGTTTTGCAATAATATCGAGCAAGACTGCCAAAACTGCTATCTCAATGTAGAAAATTTGCTCTTCTTTTTTATAAGGGAGGTCGTTTGATTGTAACAGTGCTTGTAAGCTTTCTGGCTGAGAGGATATAATTTTCGCCCTGTCTTTTGTATATTGTTTCTTTAAGTGTTCTGGTGTATCAAATGCAATAATTTTACCTTTGTCTATTATCGCTACTTTATCGGAAATTTCTGCTTCCTCCATATAATGAGTTGTAAGAAAAATCGTCATGTTTCTTTCTTTTTGAAGTTTACAAATATAGTCCCAAATATGAGCTCTTGTTTGTGGGTCAAGACCTGTGGTCGGCTCATCTAAAAATAACACTTTTGGAAAATGAAGAAGACTCCTCGCCAATTCTACCCTTCGTTTCATCCCACCTGACAAGCTACTTACGATGGCTTTTCTCCAATCTAGTAAATCAACAATGGAAAGGACAAACGTTATCCGTTCGTGAATCAGTTCTTTTTTAATCCCGTAAAAATAACAGTGCATTTTCAAATTTTCTTCGACTGTCATTTTTACATCTAACGTCGCATCCTGAAACACAACACCGATTGTTTTACGCACTGCATCTTTTTTTACACTAATGTCCATGTTATCAATTAGTAAAGTCCCTGATGTTTTATCAACAATGGTACAAAGTGTATTTATTGTTGTGCTTTTTCCTGCTCCATTTGGCCCTAAAAAAGCAAATATACTTCCTCTTTCCACAGTAAAAGAAACATGATTCACAGCGTTAAAGTTTCCGTATGATTTAACAAAATCTTCAACGACTATAATGTTGTCCATTCCAGTTCACCCCTTCGCTGTAAAAAGTCGTAGAATTTGAGAAACTTGCTCTAATGCTACTGTCATATTTTTCGATTTAGATAATTCTTCACTTACCACTTCTTCCATCTCTGTTATCACTTTAATGCAATCTTCAATGTGCACACCCGATCGTTCAGATACTTTTATTGCGATTTCCGTTTTATTCATTCGAATCACCTACTTCAGTATGAGATTGAGCAAGAACGTCTAACACATAGTGAAAGCTCCCTTTTTGAGCCCCTAACGTCGTTTCTAAAATATGAATAAACGCGACCGCCTTTTCTGCTAGTTCATTTGGTTCCCACTGGAAAATACCTTCATCAAATAAAAATTGGGACGACACTAATAAAAATTCTACGGTTTCTTTAGGATACGGAGTTTGAAATGTTCCTTCTTTAATACCTTGTTCTATAACATCCGTCAGTTTTGGCGTCAGACAATGAATCGTTTCAACTAAACTTTTCTGATGCATCTCGGCATTATTGACATTATGCAATTGCTCGATCATCTCTGCCTTCCTTCCTGTATCTGGCTTTTGCGCCATTAAAATGCTCATTATTTTTTCATGCGCTCCCATACTCGGTTCTTCTGCAATGGCTTTTGCCATTTCGACTCCGGCATTTATAAATCTCATGACAATGGCATCCATAATTTCTTCCTTTGATTTGAAGTAATAATATAACGTACCTTTCGCTATCCCTACCGCATCAAGTATGTCTTTAATTGTCGTTTCCGAATATCCCTTTGTTGTAAAAAGAATTTCAGCTTCATCTAATATTTCATTTCTTCTTTCTTCTGGGTTTTTAACAATACGCATTTTCATACCTCCGTTTATAGACCGACTGTCGGTCTATAAAAATAATAACAATATTTCCTTTTTTAGTCAAATGTATTTTTGAGCTGTAACTTTCCTATTGCTGCTCGTCGGGATTCACTTTATACATACAAAAAACCTCAGGAGACAAATTAAATCGTCATGCCGAGGTTTTTTATCATTTATTCTTTTGCTCTTGGTGCACTATGAAATGTGATCGTTTTATGTGTTCCGTCACAAAACGGCATCTTACTCGATTGACCACAGCGACAAAGAGAAAAACTCTTTCCTACTTTAAATGGATTGCCCTCACCATCAACGAGTTCGACATCACCATTCACTCGGATTGAGCCATTATCATTAATTTTGATGACCACTTTTTCTTCTGCCAAGGAATTCACCTACCTTCTATATTTACGTTTAAACAAAATCAATCATCTTTATTCATAAACTATGCGCTAGCCTTGTACAGTGTCCAATCGTATCTGCCTCAAACGCAGGATGAGAGTGTTAATACGCCTTCCATATTGAAAGCAGTTCCAATCTTTTCACACGACTTTTCATTCAAAACGTTTTATAATAATGGTCTAATGTTAATTTTACTGGAGGTTTAAAATACAATGAACAAAAAACTTGTGGCACTAAGAGAAGTCTCAAGAGAAGAGTTTATGGAATTAGCGCAAAGCGGAACTCGGGAGTTATTTGACTTAGGACAATTTAAAGTCCTAGATGCGTGGAAAGGCGAGGAACAACGTCAGTTTGTCTATGATATGGGCCCACACCGTTGTTTTGAAATCGATAAGAATACAGGCTATGATTTAGTCACCGCTTTTTATTGTGGAGGGAATAAACAAGAGCTTAACGAAACTTTACAACATATTGTTTCTTCTGTTTAAAAAAGAACTTCAAGCTGTCGATCATGTATCGGCAGCTTGAAGTTCTTACGGACTTCTGTTCCGCTATTTCTAGAAAAAGTCACGTTTGTCAGTTGCTAACGGACATTGGTTCCGCTAAATCGGTAAAAATGAGGTTTTCCGTCCTTAAATTGGTCAATTAACGGAACAGGTGCCCGATACAAATTGAGAAACGGGGGTTTTTCACGAAATAGCGGAATAAATGTCCGTTACGGAAATGACAAGAAAAGAACCTACTATTTTTTATCGTTTCATAGCCTTTCCCACAATACTCTGTTTATAAATCACCAATTAATAATTCTGCATCATATCTTGACTAAAAAAGCCATCCATATCAACCAATCCGTCGAATGACCAAGTTAGTCCTTGATCATTTGAAATCATTTTAGCAACAACCGTGCCACCTAAATAATCTCCTTCTTGTCCTTGATTTACTAAAAGGACACCGTAATCTCCGTTAAAAATAGGGACATCATAAACAGTGAATACTTCTTTAAATTCTTCCGGGATACTAACGTCGGCCTCGTGCCAACTTTCTCCTCCATTATCTGTTCGATAAAGCACATAACCAAAAGAAAGATAACCTAACTCGTTATTGATAAAATTCCCGTTCGTAACGAGAGATGTTCCACTAGTAGGTGTGACTTTATACCAAGAATATCCGCCGTCATTTGTTTTAAATATAATGTGTCCTTCCACTGTCATTGTACGGTAACCTGTGGCAATTAAATACCCGTCGTCTTCAGAGGTGAACCCAAGCAAACGCAATCGTACCCCTGGTATTTCCCTTGTTATAAAAATATCCTCCCATGTCGCCCCCTGATTTCTTGTTAGTAATAATCGTAGCTCTTGATCTCCACCGATTACAAATGCTGTTCTCTCTGGACTTATGACATAACTACCCTCTATTAAAACATGTTGTGTCCCGTTATAGTCTCCTTCAAACAATCTTGAAATTTCAACAGGTACATCTAACCAATCTCCACCGTCATTATATGTAACTTTTAATGTGTCTTCTACAATTTCATAACGAAACAAATCTTCTTTCTGATTTAACCCTACTTCAGTCTCATATTCTATTTTATCTTGAACAGAAGGAAGACCAATGAATTTATTCGTGTCCCATTCAATTTTTTCTAATGTATATGTGTCATCTTGATTCTTAGAAATGAACAATTTCCAAACTAGATCAAGTACGGTTCGGTTCTCTTCAATATTACCCCAATTTGTCTGTTCGATGTCTTCTCCTAATAACACGTGGAAAATAGCAGCAACGACAAACTCATCCTCTTCATTTCCTTCTAGAAACTGAAATCTTGGATTATAAGCTTTCGTTAGTAACCTGTCCTCTTCTAACTTATTTACAAAACTTGACCATATGTGAGAATAGACTAAATTTGAATTAAATAACCCTTCATCTAATCGCATTGTCATCGGTAAATACTCAAAAACTATATCTTTTTCTAATGTTTCTACTTGTTTATGATTAACACTATCTTCATTTCCTTCAGAAACTTCTACTTCTTTGTGAGACTCGATTACAAAAATAACAAAAAGTAAAATGACGACAACTAACATTTTAAAAAGTATATCTATTTTTTTCGGGAGCTTCTTCATACGTTTCTCCTTTATAATCCGATTCTCACTTTAATCATAAACGTTTCAGTTAAATTTTGGAAGGCAAACTTCACTTATAAAAGAAATTTCAATAGAAAGCTAACCTTCTCCGCTCCATACTCAATTAAAAAGCGCCTGCCCCCAATGTATTCACGAAATAGGGTCAGACGCATCTATTTATACTTGTTTTTTTATTAACTTCTTTAATCCTTGAAATAACTGGCCGTTAGCTGTATCCAAAATAAAATGAACAACAGGAAATGACATTTGATCTGGTGCGAGCAATGGCATTTTTTTCAGAGGAAGATCGGATGATGTATCCATTAGCATTTTAAACTCAGGATTTTTGTAATCGACTTCGCCACCGGTTTGCATCGCAATTCTCTTTTCTATCCCTTTGAAGATTAACCTACATACTAAACTTGTTTCTTTCATCTCATTTATCGAATTTGATAAATCGTATGTTCCTTTTGTTTTCGGTACATATTCTGGATATGGCTCATGTATCGTTAAGAAATCCTCTTTTGTTGGTTCTCCTTGTAACGTATAGTACCAGTCACTGCAGTCACTTCGCACCGGGTTAACTCCGTCTACCTTTATGTTTTCTTCTAATCGAATATCTTCACAATTCGCTCCAAGCTGAAGGAGGTACGATCCACTTTCTACAACCCAGTCTGATTGTCTTTCATCATAAATAGCAAAGCTCCTCGTATCTAATTGTATGGCAATCTCTTTACTTTCCCCAGGTTCAAGATAAAGCTTAGCAAAACCTTTCAATTCTCGTTTCGGCCGATAAACACCCACTGTTTGTGGAGAAACATATAACTGAACAACTTCATGGCCTGCCCGTTGTCCTGTATTTTCTATAGTAGCTGTTACCGTCATTTCTCCCTTGTTACTTCTTTGTATTTTCATTTCGGAATAGTCAAAAGATGTATAGGACAATCCATACCCAAACGGATATCTCACCTTTTTGTTAGCCGATGTGAAATACCGATAGCCACAATACATGCTTTCCAAATAAGGCGTTTGTCTTGGATTTTTTTGATAATAGGTACTATTAACGACGTCATCATATGTTAATGGGTACGTTTCCGTCAATTTACCACTCGGATTGACAGCACCGAATAGCAAATCAGCTGCCGCCTGTCCCCCAGCTTGGCCGGAAAGTTGCATATGAAGAATGGCCTTCCCTTTCTTTTCCCATGGCATTTCAATCGCACTGCCCCCGACAACAACAATAACGATATTCGTGTGCACTTCAGAAAGCGCATGTAATAATTGAATTTGATTTTGTGGAATTTGCATATGTGTTCTGTCAAAGCCTTCACTTTCAAATATATCTGTAAGTCCTATACATAGGATGACAACATCTACTTTTTCCGCAAGGGTCACAGCCTTATCTTGAAGAGCTTCCTCGACATGATCCTCTATCGTGTATCCTTCTGCAAAAGAGACATCCTTTGTATAAGTTTTAACTCCATCAAGTAAGCTGACAAGTTTTGTTGGAGTGACTTGGGATGATCCACTTCCTTGGTATCTCGGGGATTCCGCTAATTTTCCAATGATCGCTACTTTCGCTTCTTTTTCTAACGGGAGAATGTCATTGTTTTTTAGCAACACACCAGAGGCTTGCGCAATTTGTCTTGCCAATTCATGATTGTCCTCAAACACATTTTCTGTTACAGCCCCACTCTTTTGCCTTGTCGTTCGTTCAATCAACGTGAGGAGTCGGTCCACACAGTTATCAATGTCAGACTCATCAAGGCTACCGTTTTCAACAGCTACCTTTACTTTTTTGTCAAAACTGCCTTTGCTACTCGGCATCTCTAAATCAAGACCGGCTTTGAACGCATCAATCCGATCATTCATAGCGCCCCAATCCGTCATCACAGCTCCATCAAAGCCCCATTCTTCTCGTAAAATAGTATGGAGTAATCTTTTGTTATCACTGCAATATGTACCTTCTATTTTGTTATAGGCACACATGAGTGTTGTCGGTTTTGCTTCCTTCACCGCGATTTCAAAAGCTGGCAAATAATATTCTCGCATCGCACGTTCATCAACAATGACATCCGTTGTCATTCGCTTTAGCTCTTGGTTATTTAAGGCAAAATGTTTTAACGATACACCTGTCCCTGTACTTTGGCAGCCATGAATCCAAGCGGCAGATAGTTTTCCAGAAAGAAAAGGGTCTTCACTGAAATATTCAAAATTACGACCACAAAGTGGATTTCTTTTCATATTCGTTCCAGGTCCTAACACAATATTCACACCTAGCTTAACCGCTTCTTTTCCGATCGCTTCCCCCATCTTTGTAATAAGCTCCACGTCCCATGTAGCACTCACTGCACTTGCTGTTGGGAAACATGTTGTTGCTACACTGGAATTCAGTCCGAGGTGATCCCCTTCCCCTTCTTGTTTGCGGAGTCCATGAGGCCCATCACTTAAAAACAATGATGGTATGCTTAATTCTCTGAACTCTTTAGTTTCCCAGAAAGATTGACCAGAGCATAAAGCAATTTTTTGTTCCAACGTCATGTTTGAAATCGTCTCTTGATGCTTCATAATTCCCTCCACTAATCGTTTCCTTTAAAATTCCCACTTATTGCAAAGATGAAACACACATTATGTTCGTAATATTTTCTCCATCGCCTTTCCTTTCGCCAGCTCATCAATTAACTTATCTAGATAGCGAATTTCTCGCATTGTTGGCTCTTCAACGTTTTCTACACGGACACCACAGACGACACCTTTGATTAACGTTCGCGAAGGATTCAGTCGGGGGGCTTCTTCAAAAAAAGTCTCAAAATTTGTTTGTTTTTCCAATTGTGCTTCAAATTGCTCTTGACTATACCCCGTCAACCAACAGATGATTTCATCTACTTCAGTTTTCGTCCGACCTTTTTTCTCTGCCTTTGCTACATAATGGGGATAGACGTTTGCAAAACTCATTGTATAAATTTTATGCTTCGCCATGATTGAGCCCTTCCTTCTCTAGTTTCCTTTATTATAGTTCGAGAAATTGGCGTGTTCAAACAAGTTACTGTCAATACACTTTTTGTTGTACCATTAGAGTGTTAGTTTAGCTATTTTCCTTTATTTATTTTAGGATAAACAAAATATCTTCGTTGTTCATTTGTTGTTCATATTCCTCTGTTATTCTCTTTATGAAATAGATGGAAGGGAGTAATAGACGATGAAACTGTTCGAAATTTGTTTGTTTATTGTGACTGGGTTGATGGTGTATGGATATGTGTTTCGTTTATGGACGAATAACAAAAAGAGTGTAGCTTTAGTTGTACTTGGAGTTGTCTTATTCATTCTCCATGTAATGGTAGAAGGCCTTAGATTTCAGCTTATCCCGCTTTATGTAGTATTTGTATTAATTGGCGGCGGAGTTGTTATTAGTATGATGAAAAACAAGAAATCATTAGATTTCAAGCCGAGTTTATGGAAAAGAATATCCGTTGGGGGTATAGGTACGTTACTTTTAACTGCTACATTATTCGTTACCCTTTATTTTTTCCCAATTATAAAAATTCCTGCACCAACAGGACCTTATGCCGTGGGGGTAACCAATTATCATTGGGTAGATTCAAATCGAGAGGAACCTTACGCAGATCCTCCCGTTGACCACCGAGAGCTGATGGTTCGGGTATGGTATCCAGCTGAGTTGGATAAGGACGCTAGAAAAGCTCCCTATGCTTTAGATTCAGAGGACACAAAAAGAGTAGGTGAAAATCTTTCTATAGATTTACGAATGACCCTCTACTCTTGGCTTCAAGCGGAAAATCATTCGTATTCAGATGCGCCCCTCTCAAAAGAAAAAGAACAATTTCCTGTGTTAGTATTTTCACCAGGATTTGGCTTTTCTCCCTATATGTATACAAGTATAATAGAAGAATTGGCTAGTCAAGGTTATATTGTATTCGGTATCGAACATCCCTACCATTCGGAAATCCCTACAGTCTTTCCAGGAGGACGAGTGGCTAAAGGAGATATGAGCTTGCCAGAAGAGAATGAGCTTATCGACGAGGAAATAATAATATGGGTAGAAGATGCTTTATTTGCGATTGAAAAAATTACAGAAATCAATGAAAACGACCCACACGGACTGCTGACAGGAAGCCTAGATTTATCACGTATGGGCATGTTTGGTCATTCTTTCGGAGGTGCTACAACAGCTCAGGTCATGAATCTTGAGCCAAAAATCATCGCAGGAGCCAACATGGATGGCTTCTTCTTTGGACCACTAATCGAGGAAGGCCTTGCTCATCCTCTTATGCTCCTAGCTGGTTCTGAGGAAATGATCCTTCTTGATAAGGAAGGCGGGGATCCTGTACCAAAAGCTGAATATCCAGAGTGGGCTATTGAATTTGCTGCAGACGAAAGAAAGCGAAGGGAAAGTGCACTAAAAAATAAAGGAGTCACAGTTGTTTTTGAAGAAGCTGATCACCTTAGCTTTTCAGACGCTATGTTGTACTCTCAATTTCTTGATTTAGCTGAATACGACCCAATTTTATTAGCAAAAATTAATCAAGCTTTGCAACACTTCTTTGATGAGCAGTTAAAAGAAAAGAGTCATTAGTTCAAAAAAATGATATAGGGGAATTCTTTATGAGTAGATTGCTTGTTGTTGATGATGACCCACATATTAGAGAGTTAGTAAAGCTAGCGCTTCGTGTAGATGGTTATGACCTCACCGAAGCAGAAAGTGGAACGGAAGCTCTCCTCATTATAAACCGTGAGCGCATCGATGCTGCTATTGTGGATATTATGCTCCCAGGGGTGGATGGATTGCATGTTTGCCGTGAAATAAAGCAATACTATGACATCCCAGTCCTTATGCTGACGGCGAAGGGAACAAATGGAGATAAGATAAAAGGCTTTCAGTCAGGTACAGACGATTATTTAGTAAAGCCATTTGACCCAGTAGAATTAAAATATAGAATCAAGGCATTATTACGGAGGTTTCGAATGGAAAATGGTTATTCTGTACAAATTGGAAATGTATATATGAATAGAGAGCGTGTTGTTCGGGTTGGTGAAAAGTCTATAAGACTACCACCTAAGGAGTTCGATTTACTGTTTAAACTAGCAGCCCATCCTAATCGTGGTTTAACGCGTGAGCAATTAATTGAACATGTGTGGGGAATTGATTTTGAAGGAGATGAGCGGACTGTCGACGTTCATGTAAAGCGGTTGAGAGAACGCTTTTCAAAGCTGACCGACAACTTTGAAATTGTGACTGTTCGAGGGCTAGGTTATCGGTTGGAGACTAAACATGTTTAAAACATTATATGTACGAGCTGTTTGTATCTATTTAGGAGTGTTGATATTTAGTGTAGTTTTTAGTGTAGTTGTGACTTTCTTTATCTTTTATGAAAAAGTAAGTCAGGACCAAGAACAAATTTTCCATGAAAAAGCCGAGTTAATCTTCGAGTTATATGAACAAACTCAGCCAAACGATTTTCAAACTTTTATGGAAAATTTATCAAAGGCTTCTTCTTTGTCAATACAATTGGTAGAACCAGAGACGAATCATATTCAAACCTTTAACCTAACAGAAGAAACAAAATTAAATCAAGGTGATTTGGCTATGACAGCTTATACAGTCCCTTGGAATCTTGAAGGGACTGTCTATCACATGACAATAACCGATGACTATCCAGAAGGCGATCTTCTAGAGTTACTAACTCTTCTGAGCCTTATCTTAATAACTGGAATAATGTTAGTACTCGTAGCCACTCGTTATTTAGTAAGACCTGTGAACGCAGTGACAAGAGTAGCAAAGGAAATATCGATGGGAAACTTCAATGTTCGCTTACCAACAACACGTAAAGATGAATTGGGTAGTTTGTCTGAAAATATTAATCAGATGGCTAATGAATTAGGTCATTTAGAACAAGAAAGACAAGAGTTTGTAGCGAACGTATCACATGAGTTTCAATCGCCATTAACCTCAATAAGAGGATTTTCTTCTATGCTTCTAAAAGGCGACATCATTGAAGAGGATAGACAAAGAGCACTAACGATTATTCAGAGTGAAAGTGATAGACTTTCTAGGTTGAGTGATCATTTATTAAAATTGACTGTGCTTGATTCTGATAGACACAACTATTCGCCTATTGAGTATGATATATCAGAGCAAATCCGCCGGACTGTATTTGCGTTAGAACCTCAGTGGGCAAAAAAAAATCTTCAAGTTGAAATGAATGCAGACAAAACATTGCTACTTGCACAAGAAGATTTGATGAGCCAAGTTTGGATCAACCTCATGTCGAATGCAATTAAATTTACTCCTCAAGGTGGAAAAATTAGTATCCTTGTAAGCTCGTTACAAGAGTATATCGAAGTACGGTTTAAAGATAATGGAATACCGATACCACCGGAAGAAAAAGACCGTATTTTTAGTAGGTTTCATAAAGTAGATCGTATGAGGGATAGGAAAATCGGTGGAAATGGTTTAGGGTTAGCTATTGTAAAAAAGATAATCGAAATTCACCATGGAAGGGTATATGTTGATCAAAAAAATAAAACGGAGAAATCATTTGTTGTTTTGTTACCCAATAATACTAGTACAAGGAGCCGTATCTAAGAGAAGGTATTGGATGTAGCCCTGTTCATTACATTTTTAAAGCAGTTAGAAAATAACTAAAAAAAACAGTAGGTGGGCTAGTCCCTTCTACTGCTTTTTTTTATAAAACTTACATTACCATATTCTTTCCCTACACCAATTTAGTCTTTAATTCAGGGACAATATATGTTCTCTGAATTGTATAGGTTGTTCGTCTACGTTATCTTAGAGTCGCTTATCAAACTTCCTGTTTTATCGGCTTTAGAAAATGATCTAAAACTAAAGAAATGATAATACTGATTAATGAAGCTGTAAATAATAGTTGACCTAAGCCAATAAAAATAAATGACTGTTCTCCCAATATCAATGACATGCCTATCAAACCTATTACAAGACCTAAACCAAGTGAAACAGTAAGAAATTTTAGGTGGAAATGTGATTTGTTACTCTTATATTGAACTAGTTGAATTCCTGTAGATATAATTACAAAAAATAAGATTACATAGAAAAGTGGCATAAATTATCCCTCCTAATACGTCTCTTATATAAGGATTGTAAACTAAACTACAAAAAATTACCAGATAAGAACGAATAATTTAATTGATTCTTTACAATCACTCGGAATATAATTTATTTAACGCCTCTGTAGCTCTAGAAGGGAAGAGCGCCGGAAAACAATTGTAGCACCGGGTCGCAAGGTAAGGGTTTCAGAAGCACCGAAAAGCATACTAGCTGAGACAGGTGGAACTCCTGTCGGTGAAATTCCGTAGGGAAGCGTGTTCCCCCTAACCTATGCTTACGAAAGGAGTACGGGTTCGAATCCCGTCAGAGGCATTGTAGTGTTTTTTCGTATAGATGTTTGAAGGTATACTGAGGAAAGATTCAAAAAAAAAGTCTCTTTAGATGCCGAGAAACTTTGTCGTAACTGATTAAAGGCAGCACGATAAATATTATCTCCTCGGCACTCTGTTCCAACGAGGTCTTTATGGACCTACAAATAAAAGTAGAGATAGCTAATTTTTATTTAAAGGATTAATCTTTGAGTAAATCTTTAATATCACTTAACAGTATCTCAATCCCAATCTCCTTGCCGAACTTTAGCGTGTTTTTAGTAGTAAATTCCCCAAATTGCTTAACTCCAACGGCAATTGCAACCAATAAATCCTCTTTTAAAAACACATCAGATTCACTTAATATATTTTCATAATCATCCGTTAGAACAAACTGATACCCCTTCTTTTCTTTACTAATCGTTAAATTATCCATAATTCCTATTAATTCAATATTATAACTGGTGTCTTTTGCATTTTTATGGAGGATTCTTAGAAAGCTCGACCATGCAGAGACTACATCATCTGTTTCCGTATCAACCGGAGCAAGCTCCAAGGGAGGACCTAATTTTATATCTTTCCGTTCAAATAGTACCTCTCCATTAATTTTTATTTCTAAGTAACCAGGTAAATAATCTTCCTCATACTCTAGCAACTTTACTGCAGCCATTTCAGCTAAAGGGTGGTCGATCGGCAAATAGGATTCCTCTACCTTCGATAAATATCCCCATTCAGGAATGTGGTTTGAAACAAATGTTTTGATTTCTAATGTATTTTTCAATCTTATCGCCTCAATTCAAAAAGTGTCCTTGTGTAACAGTCACTTTATATTTTTATCCGTTCACTTGTACCAGTAACTTTCGACACTTTTTATTATAAAAATTCTATTAACGAGAACGTCCTTCCTCTAACGATACTGCAAAATGAGTTGCATTTTCGCTTTAGATAAAACTACTTTTCTGCTCAATTTTTATTGTAGCCTTTCTAACCACTAATCAAAAACGACACACCTTCTCATCATGGTGAGAAACCGCGTCGTTATAAACAATATGTATGGTGGAGCATAGCGGGATCGAACCGCTGACCTCTATGCTGCCAGTCAACCTAAGAAAATAAAGTATGGGAAAACGGCTTAAAATAGGGATTTTTAAGGTTAACCTTACGAAAAGAGGCCATTTTAGAATCAAATGTGAACTTTTGTGAAGTTTTTGGGTGAATGCACGTGGTCAGTTCACATAAATAAACGTATTAAACTAACAGGCATACATCTCAATAATTCTAATGAATTACTTTATTTCCTCCTTTTTCTCACGGGAAAACGATCGACATTCCTGGTATCCTTAACTTTATCTTTGTCTAAGCATTTTGCTGGGAATTCTGAAACCATGCCAATTTGAGGAATATCATTCTTTATTGAACAGTATCCTAGTACTGAGCAGTAAATGGAAAAAGAGTGGATTAAGGTAACTGGAACTGATACAGAACAACAATAGTGTAACTATTATAGCAAGTAAAGTAACAGGACTTTCCCTACTAATCCATATTAATTCATTCTAAATAGCACTGATAAGATTTTAGCACTTTCATAATGGAATTCCAAATAATTCATTCTAGTCATTACAACATGTCCCTTCAGCCACTATGTGACCAGATTTGCTTATTTTAGTTTGAATATATTTCTCATTAAATTCGGAAACATCCCCCCACAATGGTTTTCTTTCTGATACTGTAAGCCCAGCACTTTTTAAAGCTTCCAACTTTTTAGGGTTATTTGTCATTAACGTAACTGGTTTTGAACGAAGTGCCTTTAGAACTTGAATGGCATCTGAATAGTTTCTAGAATCATCCACAAAGCCAAGAGCTTCATTAGCTTCCACGGTATCAAGCCCGTTCTCTTGTAAAATATAGGCCATAGCTTTACTAAATAGACCAATCCCTCTTCCTTCATGATTTGCTAAGTAAAATAAAGCACCTGTTCCATGTTCAACAATATTCTTCAGTTTTAATTGAAAGCCACAATCGCAGCGTTTACTACCGAATATGTCACCGGTATGACAGATAGAATGCATTCTAATGATTGCTTCATCTGCATTTGCAAGATTTCCATATACTAAAACACTCGATTGCTGTAATTCAGCTAAATTTGCAGACGCTAGCTTAGTAATAATTCCTTCGTAATCTGCGGTTACTTCGTCACAATTTAACCAGCAATACCATTGAAATACGACTGTTTCTCTATCCAAACTAACAGGAAGTCGAATCGGACCTACTAGATAAATTGACCCTTTATCTGTTTCAATTAGCTGAATTTTATCTTCTAGGACAGAAATAACTTTAGAATCATAAGTTGTTTGCATATTAATGCTTCTCCTTTGTGATTAGATTATTTAAGGATGAGTCAGGGTTTTTTAATATTATTTTTACAACCTTCCCTTAAAGTGACCATTTTAAGTGCTTTCCAATCCACTTTTTAAAAACTAGTGTTTTCTCTCACCTATCAATTATATTGCCATTGTTTGCTGCATAACGGTTCATTCTTAAATAAAAAACCTATATCTTAATTACACAGTAATTTTAAATACAGGTTTTTTATTCACTTATCCACGCAAGTGTATTCACCATTTAATAGCTTCGGAAGAAACCATTAATCATTATGTCTTTTCATATAAATAAAATCGAAAACACCCATATCAGTTTTTGATTTTAATTTTAATTGTATTTTCAGAAGGATCTTCAACAGTAATTTCTTGATTGTCCTCACTAAAATTGAATCCTAGCCTGCCTAGATTCTCTTTTGCACGGTCATACTCTTCTTCCGTAAAATGGAGAGTAAAATGAGTTAAACCTAATGCATTTTCCGGAGATGCAGGTAACCCTTTTCCTGACCAAGTGTTCATCCCTATATGATGGTGGTATGCATCTTTGGATACAAAAAGCATATGGGAATCCTTGGCCACAATATCTAGTCCAAGTCCTTCTACATAAAAGGTTTCGGACTCTTCTATATCTGATACCTGTAAATGCATGTGACCAATTCTTGTTCCGCTAGGTAATCCACTCCATGTACTTCCCTTTATTTCAGCGAATAAATCATCAACGTCTAATGGCGCAGTACCTCCGACATAACCACCTTTACCGTCTCTTTCCCACTGTTCAGAATCTCTATCCACATATATTTCTATTCCATTACTATCAGGATCTGCTAGGTAAACTGCTTCGCTATATTGATGGTCTGAAGCACCCTGTATTGGATATCCAGCTTCCAGTAAATGTACTATGGATAAAGCTAAATCTTCTCTAGTAGGCACGACAATTGCAAAGTGATACAAACCGGTTGATTTTAATGGTCGCTCAACAAATGATTCCTCTTCTTTTAATAAAAGGTGCGGTACCATTCCATCTGTTGTAAGTTTTGCTGTTTTTTCATCTCTTTCTAGTACTTGAAACCCGATTAATTCCTGATAGAAAGTTAAAGAACGGTCTAAGTCAGAGACTTGCAGCTCCACATATCCAATTCTAGGTTCCATGATTCCTGAATAAGTTTCCATAGTCATTTCTTCATTGTGTCCTTCCTTATTTAGAAATAAAAAAAGTACCACTATAATAGTAAAAATGATTATTATTGAAATAAATCTCATATTTTTCATCTTTTTCACCCGATAGGCCTGAGCCCTTTTATTATTTGTTTCTTGCCTTTGAAATATAATAATCTAAAGAATAGAGCTTACTTCCGTTTAATAAGAAATACGCAGATACTGCCAGTAACACAAGATCATACGCGTAACCTCCAATAAAACCTGTAGCTAATTGTACTGTCACAATAGCCCCTAAAAGCACTAAGACAAAAAGTCCCCCTATGATACGTGTGGCCAAACCTAGAAGCATCGCAATTCCACCAACTAACTCAATACTTGCTACGATATAAGCCAAGAATCCAGGCAATCCAATGCTATCAAACCACCCAGCAATATTTCCAATACCATCTTGAAATTTACTTGCACCGTGTCCGATAAAAATAACCCCCAAAACCACTCGTAGTAATAGTGCACCAATATCTTGTTTATTTATCATTATAATTCCTCCTAAAGTAATAGAAAATTATTTCAAACCAATATCTTATTCGTATCCGTTAATGCTCCCCCTCTCATTTCAATGTTCTAAACAGTTGGCGCCTTAATCTATGTGAAAGGAAGCATAATAAGAATAAAATATTCATATTCAAAAACCAAAGCACAAAAATAAAAGCAACTCATTTGTTTCACGATAAGAATATTAGTTTTCTATATAGTAACAATAGACTTGTAGACTGTCAATGTTTTTGCTATTATTAACATAAGTTTCCTAAAAGAAAACATATAGAGGTGAATAGGTTGGATATAGGGTCCAAAATTCGTTCAATTAGAAACAGAAAAAAAATTACGATCGCACAAATGTGTGAAGGAACCGGGCTATCGAAGGGCTTTATAAGTAACGTCGAAAACAACAATACGTCACCTTCCATTAACACTTTAAATACAATAGCAGAGTTTCTGAAGGTGCCACTGCCCTACCTATTATTAGAAAAAAAACAGCACATGCGTGTCGTTCGAAAAGATGATAGAAGAAGCTCGTCGTTAAAAAATTTACACATTGAACATATCACGTCAAAAGGTCCTTTACGAATGATGATCGTTGAATCTCCACCTGGATTTGCCATCGGGGAAGATGAACCCCATGCACATGAAGGAGAGGAAGTTCATTTAGTACTAGAGGGGAAAGTACTTGCTGAACAAGGAGAAGACTCAATTATCGCAGAAGAAGGCGACTCTTTTAGTTGGAATGCAAGTGTTCCACATATGGTAAAAAACGTTGGAGACAAAAAATCAGTCATTCTAATAGCCATTTATTCAGATACAAAAGTAGATGATCTCTAATAAGGCGCGGTAGTATGATAAGGACAAAAAGGTCGTTGAGGGTGAGACAAAAGATTTCTAATGGTCAGAATTCTGAATTCACACCCTTGCCTTTCTCCCCTAGAAGTCACTGTACTTCCCAAGCTACCATCCTCATTTCTTTATACTTTAGTTGTCTCCTTACCAAACTTCCGCACCCCATTTAACCCTTATGACACTTTCTAGATTGCTTGGTTATCCACTTGGATACTTTTTTGTTTATTGGGTTTTCCTTTGACAACAACATAAACAACATAAATAACTAGCACCATACCATATACAATTGAAGCAGTAAGATATACAGTTTGATAAGATGTGACTGTGGCTACTAAACCTAGGATAAAGGAGCCACCTCCAATTCCTAAATCAAAGAAGTTGAAGAAGGTAGCCATAGCATCCTCATGTTCATGTTCCTCTACTAAGTTCATGCACCACGTTTGAACAGCTGGAAAAATGGCACCAAAACCAAATCCATAAAAGGTAGCTGCGATTAAAAACATGCTATCACTGACTGCTACATACAGAATAACCAATCCTATAATGGACAAAACAGAGCCTGGAATTAAGATAATCGACGGCCCGTACTTATCAAATAACTTTCCTGATAGTAAACGAATGATAAAACTTGCTGCGGCAATCAATAAGAAAAACAGTCCTACTTGGGTAAAATCCTTCTCTATTGCGTATAAAGAAAAGAAAGACATAATTCCTCCTGCGGCAATTCCAATTAAAAGGATGAGCAACGCAGGAAACAGAACTCGTTTCTCCAATAGTTTAAATTTCCCACTCACTTGTTTATCTAACTCTTTTCCTTTAGGTGCTCTTTTTATAAAAATAGCCATGATAACAGCTAGGAAGAGAACGCCCATTCCTCCAAAGAATAATCGTTGAAAATCATATAATTCTAGTGTCATAATCCCAATCATTGGACCTACAGAGATGGCTACTGTTTCTCCAACACCAAAATAGCCAATTCCCTCGCCTCGACGATCTTTAGGAATGATTTCAGCAGCAAGTGTTGCAAAGTAAGTGGTTGCTAAACCGAATCCAGCCCCATGGATCAAACGAATAAATAATAACGTCGATATGTTACTAGAGAGATAATAGGCACCTGTAGAAAGAGCAATAATGACAATACCTAAAATTAAAAGAATTTTTTTATCAAACTTCGTTGCAAGCATTCCCGCAAATGGGCGAATGAGAATAGCTGATAACATAAAAATACCTGTTACTAAACCAACCTGACTTGCTCCCCCACCTAAAGTTGTGACAAATAAGGGAAGAGTCGGTAATAGCATTTCAAAAATCATAAAAACTAAGGCATTGGATATCACTACGAAAATAAACGAAAGCGACCAAACCTTATTGTCTATAGTTGTCATTCCAATCTCTCCTTTTTGTGTTAGTCATATGTCCTTTACGAGCAACAGAACAAATAATAAACCTTCCTGTAAGGGGAAGGTCAATAGCTAACTTGAATTTGTATTTCTGTCAGGTAATCTTTTTTGCTTTTTGAAATGTAATGGTCAATGATAGTTCTTTCGATGGCATCCCCTATTATTTGAAGATCGTTCTCTTTAATATAATCTAGTAAAACTTTATAATACTGAGATGAGTTATTATGATCTCCCCTGTAAAAAATGCTAGCATACGTCCCTTTTTGAAAGGTGGTTACTAATGGGCTTTGGATATCTTCTTCCTCTGTTAAGATGAAAATAGAGTTATATTTATCAAACTTATTATTTTTAATATCATTTACATCTATTGTAAGGCCGACACCACCAATAAAAATCGAGGAATTCATGTTTGCCAAATTCTCTAATTGCCTCAATGAAACCTCCATCTCGGGTTCTGAATGGATTTTTTCCACCAACCTCACTATTTGCCTCTCGTTTATTTCTACTATTTTCACTTTTTCTAATTCCTTTATTTCTTGAGCAAATTTAATATCGTTAATACGATTTTGAAATCTACGGTTAACTTGTTCTAATTCGTTTATTTTTTGCTCTGTTAATTTTTTTTGCTTCTCCAATAGATCTAAGAAACCTCCAATATCCCTATGGTCTAGATGACCCTTGATTTCCTTCAAAGAAAATCCTAATTTCTTTAAATACTGAATCGTATTTAGTTGTTCAAACTGTTCGGTTGAATAATATCTATATCCATTACTAGTATCAACTTGTCTTGGCTCTAGTAATCCAATCTGATCATAATATCTCAGTGTTTTCATAGTCATATTATGAAGTTTTGCCATTTCTCCTATTGTGAACAGATTTTTCATTAAAGCATCCTTTCCTCTATTTTTTTTATAACACTATCATACCCAGTTTGCACTTTAAAATCAGTTATGAAACCAAAAGAAAAGACATTAACATCGTAATTTCATACTGAAATCACTTTTGCTAATGTCTTTCCTATGATTAATTGTGCTTAGGAATTTCAATTTCATCTAATACAGCAATTGCGTAACTTGATAGGCAGCTTTTGAAACATCTCCTTATCGAAGCTTTTGGTCCAAAAACTAAAGGAACACAAACTGGCTCAGGAAAAAATGAAAAAACGTTTTGGTGAATATTTTCACCAAGAATTGGATCTCGTTTTCTCCAAAAGCGATGGCGCATATCATAATCGATCGAACGTTAGACGACAGTTATACAATCTCATGAAAAAAGTCAAGGTCCGACGCATTACGTTTCTTGATCTGAGCCATACGCAGTCCAGTATGCTATTCGGACGGGCCAATCCTAGCATTGTGCAGAAACGGTTAGGACATAACGACATCCAAACTACCTATCGATACTATGGCCATTTATGGGCAAACGTAGACAAAGAAGCCGTTGATTCGTTAGAAGGGGAAATGGAGAAGACAAGAATGAAAACCGAATAAGTGTGAATTTCTGTGAACGTGGAGCAAAAATAAAAAACGACACACCTTCTCACTATCGTGAGAAACCGCGTCGTTATTACAATATGTATGGTGGAGCATAGCGGGATCGAACCGCTGACCTCTACGCTGCCAGCGTAGCGCTCTCCCAGCTGAGCTAATGCCCCGTGACTTGCGTCAATATTTCAATTATACGGACGAATTAAGATAACGTCAAGGCAAAAACAATATCTAATAAAAACCAAGCAACTCCTGCGACAATCGCTATAAACAAAGCACCATATATATTTTCTTTTTTAAATTGCTTATATTTAGAGTAATCAAAAATGACCCATCCAATAAAAATCGCTAAAGCAAAAAAAATCGCATTCATTTCGCTCGCCCTTCCGCCCGTTAGTTACTATTATTTTAACAAACAAAGAGGAGGCAAACAAGAAGAAGACCGAGTGCACCACTCGGTCTAATACAAAATAGTTGCTTCTAATTCTCGGACAACATTTGAAGCGATATCGACATATTTTTTTTGAAGGGACGCATCTTCATCTTGCGGCTCAGAAAATTGATTTACTAATGGATTAGGGTCTTTTACCATATCATCAAGCCCTCTTTGATATTTATGCGCAAGAACAAATGGTTGACCTAAACGAACCCGGACCCCTTTTTGTTCAAGCTCCCCATCGACTGCTTGAAAAGGAAGTCGAAAAAAGATATAACTGCCATTGTCATCAATTTTATAATCAAAATATCCATGGTCATAATCCCAGTTTCCACCGATAACATATCCTAATGGTTTTAATTTTTTTTCTAAATCATATAAGAGAAATTCTCGATTTACGACTTGTGATTGTAGTTGAATCATCCCGCTCATCCTTTCACCCATTCTCCTATATAGAATTCCCGATAAATGAAAAAACATGCCCAACGATTTACGCTAGGCATGTTTTTCAATTATTTTAAACGAGCTTCTAATTCCGCTTTTTCTTGTTCAAATCCAGGCTTACCAAGTAAAGCAAACATATTTTTCTTATATGCTTCAACTCCTGGTTGGTCAAACGGATTCACTCCAAGTAAATACCCACTCATCCCACATGCTTTTTCAAAGAAATAAACGAGATATCCGAATGTATATTCATTTAGCTCAGGCACGTTTACGATTAAGTTTGGTACGTCACCGTCTGTATGAGCTAACATTGTTCCTTCAAATGCTTTTTTATTGACGAAGTCCATTGTTTTTCCAGCTAAATAATTGAGCCCATCTAAATCAGAAGCGGCTTCTTCAATGACGATTTCTTCTTTTACATTTTCGACATTGATAATCGTTTCAAAAAGGTCACGTCGGCCATCTTGGACATATTGCCCCATCGAATGTAAGTCAGTTGAAAAATCAACAGCTCCAGGGAAAATTCCTTTTTGATCTTTTCCTTCACTTTCTCCGAATAATTGTTTCCACCATTCAGAAAAGAAATGAAGCTGTGGCTCATAGTTCACCATAAGTTCAATTGTTTTCCCTTTATTATATAAAGCATTTCGTACAGCCGCATATTGATATGCTTCGTTATCAGCAAGGCTTGGATTGTTTAAATCTTTGCTTGCATCTTGTGCACCTTTCATCATTTTTTCAATGTCTAAGCCAGCCACCGCAATTGGCAACAGTCCTACGGCAGTAAGCACAGAGAAACGACCACCGACATCATCAGGAATGACAAAAGACTCATAGCCTTCTTCATTAGCAAGCGTTTTTAATGCGCCTCTTTCTTTATCCGTTGTCGCAAAAATTCGTTTTCTCGCTTCTTCTTGTCCATATTTCTTTTCTAAAAATTCGCGGAAAATACGGAATGCAATTGCAGGTTCTGTCGTTGTTCCTGATTTAGAAATAACATTCACAGATACATCTTTTCCTTCAAGTAATGACAGTAAATGTTTTACATATGTAGATGAAATATTGTTCCCAACAAAGAAAATTTGCGGTGTTTTACGCTCTTCTTTTGGAAGTGTGTTATAAAACGAATGTTGTAATGCTTCGATTGCCGCACGAGCCCCTAAATATGAACCTCCGATACCGACAACAAGTAACACATCAGAATCCGCTTTAATTTTCTCAGCTGCTTTTTGAATGCGAGCAAATTCCTCTTTGTCATAATTGTTCGGTAGCTCGATCCATCCTAGAAAATCACTTCCCGCTCCTGTCCCATTGTGCAAAGCCTCATGTGCTGCTGTCACAGCGGGTTGAAGATAGTCAATTTCATGTTGTTCAAAAAATGGTAAAGCTTTTTTGTAATCAAAACGTACTTTGGTCATTTCGACCCCTCCTCTATACTAAGTACCCTATTCAACTTTATAAAATTGCTTCGGACAATTCAAGCAAAGTTTGCAAAATAAACGTGTCAATTTTACGAAAGCATGTTTATTTTGCCAAACTACCTTTGATTTTAAACAGACTTTATATTGTTACGGACATCTATTCCGCTATGTCTGAAAAATCACGGGATTAGATTATGAGGATCGTTCGGACATCTGTTCCGCTATTTACCTTTTTTCAGGGTTTTTCTCCATTATTTTCGGACAATAACGGAACGTATGTCCGAACGACTCGATAAAAAGCTAGTTTTTCACTAAGTAGCGGAACAGATGTCCGTTAGCCGTAATTGCCCGACCGAGCAATGAAAAAAAGAGGAAGACTTACTCTTCCCCTTATAGTGCATGAGTTAAAATTTGTTTCACATCTTCTTTTTCTAACCATTTAAAATTACCAAACGGACCAGATGCTGTTGCTATTTGAGCTAATCGATCCAATTGCGAATCGTCAATGGAATAATCAGCAAGGCGTGCAGGGGCTCCTAAACCAACCCAAAACTGTGATAGTTTTTCGATGCCTTCTAAGGCGATTTGTTCATCTGATTTCCCTTCTTGGTCAACGCCAAATACACGTGTCGCTAATTGAACGTGACGCTCCATATTTCGCTCATGTAAAGAATAACGAAGCCAGTGAGGGAAGATTATCGCCAAGCCACCTGCATGAGGAATATCGTACACTGCAGATACAGCATGTTCAATTCGATGGGAACCCCAATCTCCTCTTGCTCCCATTTGAATAACACCATTTAACGCCATTGTCCCACAATACATAATCGTTTCTCGGTGTTCATAGTTTTGTAAATTCTCTAACAGCTTCGGCGCTGTTTCCACTACGGTTATTAATATCGATTCACACATTTTATCTTGTAGTGGTGTATTTGTATCATGATGAAAATAAGATTCAAGTACATGACTCATCATGTCGACAACACCGTAGACGGTTTGATCTTCTGGAACCGTCATTGTATAAGTTGGGTCTAGGATTGAAAATGCAGGATATGAATAAGGACTTGACCATCCTAACTTTTCATTTGTCTCCCATTTTGTAATGACAGAGTTGGCGTTCATTTCAGAGCCTGTCGCGGCTAACGTTAAGATCGTACCGATCGGTAATGCTCCTGTGGCTGTTGCTTTTTTTGAAATAATGTCCCAAACGTCACCATCATATTTAGCTCCAACGGCAACTGCCTTTGCTGCATCAATGACACTCCCGCCTCCAACAGCTAATACAAGATCAATGTTTTCTGTTTTACAAATGTCAACGCCTTTATGTACAGTTGTTAATCTTGGGTTTGGTTCGACACCCGCTAATTCGAAAACACGAGTGTTACTTTTCGCTAACTCATTGATAACCTCGTCATATAAACCGTTTTTCTTAATACTACCTCCGCCATAAACGAGCAAAATATTGTTACCATAACGGGAAACTTCTTCACTTAGCTCTTGGATTTGGTCTTTACCAAATCGTAATCTTGTTGGATTTTGAAATACAAATGAATTCATTTCATTCACTTCCTTTCTTTGTTTTTATTATGTCCTATCTGAAAAAACAATGTAAAGAAACTTGACTCCGAAAGCCAATTGTTTAACTTTGGTAATTAGAATTATGCATATTTTATCCGATTTCATCCATTCTAAGAGAAGAAGCACATCATGTGCTAATCCTTTAGCTAACGGAGGTGAATGTTGTGAGCGGCATTCAACGAACAGCTTTAGTACTTGCCATCATTGGCGCAATTAACTGGGGACTTATCGGATTTTTCCGATTTGACCTTGTAGCTGCGATTTTCGGCGGACAAGCAGCTGGATTCTCTAGATTTATTTATGCCCTTGTCGGACTAGCTGGACTATATTGTATTTCTATTCTTTTTAAGCCCGATGAAGAGCTTGAAAGAAGTCCAGAAACACAGCGCTAACCCTTATATCAATAAAAAAAGAGAGACCTTATTGGGTCTCTTCTTTTTCTTTATTTTTTCGCACGCTTGTTTAAATCAGCGTGAATTTCATTTGATTGCTTTAACCAGTCTTTCAACTTGTCTTCAAGTGTATTAAACCCTTGAGTTTGAGCTTTTGGCTTATTGTCAAAGCTTTTCTTTGGTGCCGCCGGACGTTTTGGACGTTCCTGACGTTCTGGAGCCGGTTCAGTTGCACGAATGGAAAGGGATACTTTCCCGCTCGCCTCATCAACTGACATGATTTTAACCTTTACTTCATCTCCTACTTTTAAGACGTCATTAATATCTTTTACATATCCGTGTGCTACTTCAGAAATGTGCACAAGCCCTTGTTTATTCTCATCTAGTGCAACAAATGCACCAAATGGCTTAAGGCCCGTTACTTTTCCTTCAACGATGCTGCCAACCTCTAAATTTGCTACCATCAAAACATCTCCTAACATTTTTTTAACTTACATAGTCTATCACATTTAGACCAATAAAGCAAAAAGCAAGCCCCATTCCTAAGCGCTTATGTCATGCCTTTGCATGCAGTTTCCCTTGCTTATAGATTAGTTCCTCAAGCTTTATCCCTAATGCTTTTTCAAATTTTTCAATTATAAACATTTGACGCTTTTCCACAAGGGACAAAACAACACCTGATTTTCCCATTCGTCCTGTTCTCCCTGCTCTGTGAACATACGCTTGGTCGTCAACTGGTAATTGTAGATTGATAATATGTGTGACATCATCTACATCTAATCCACGCGCTGCAACATCTGAGGCAACGAGAACATGGATTTCACCGTCATGAAATGCCTTCAATGCTTTTGCTCGCTCTTCTTTATTCCGATCAGATGCAAGCGCTTTGACCGTTACCCCTTTATATTTCAGTTTATCAGCGGTTTCATTGACTTTATCAAGATGATTGACGAATACAATCCCCTTTTTAATCGGGATATTAATGATAAACTTCCGTGCCAAATCAATTTTATCTCGTTCCTCACAAACAACATACGTATGCTGAACATCCTTTGTAATAACCATACCCTCTCCAGCCGATAAATAAACCGGAGTTGGCACTTCGTCAGCAATTTTCTTTTGCACGTCATCAGCCATTGTAGCCGAAACAAAAATATACTGACTTTCATTTGAGACTCGCTTTAAAAGCTGAACGACCGTATCCCAATGTGGTTTTTCTTGGGCAAGACGGTCTGCTTCATCAACAGCAACAAACTTTACTTGATGTAATTTTAATTTTTTCTTTTCAACAAGCTCCAACACTCTTCCAGGTGTCCCTACCGCAATTTGTGGTTTTTGCTTTTTTAGTTTTTCCATTTGACGATTTATATTCGCACTTCCAATAAATGCATCGACAATCAAAGCTGTATCCTTTGTCAATTCTTTTATAACTTGATGTATTTGCATCGCTAATTCATGAGTTGGCGCCAAAATTAACACTTGCATCTCTTTACTAGCTTCATTTATTTTCGATAACATCGGCAAAGCAAAGGCCAATGTTTTTCCCGTTCCGGTTTGTGATTTGGCAATAACATTTTGCCCGTCCATGACTTCAGTAATGACTTGATGCTGTATTTCTGTTGGTGTCGTTATATTCTGGCTCTTTAAAGCCTCTTCTAGAAATGGCGCTAGTCCATAATTTGAAAAATTCGTTTCCATCCGTTTTTCGCTCCTCTAAATAGTTACTATGTATACCATACTTTTTTATAGGATGAATTACAACTTTGAAAATCATTCAACTTTTATGTTTAAACGAGTGACATTTTGGCAATAACTGTACTACCATATAGTATTCCCCCTTTTTGAAGACAGAGCTTTCATTGCTCTGTCTTTTTTTCTTTCAAAGCTTCAATGCTATACCAATATTTTTTTACTTCTTATATGAAAAAAAAAAGACGGACATAACGTCCGACTTTTATTTTTTATGCTTTTCTAGAAAACGGGCCATTCTTTTAATCGCTTCTTCTAAATTATCCATGGATGTCGCATAAGAGCAGCGAATATGCCCTTCTCCTCCTGCTCCAAATACACTTCCAGGTACGACCGCTACACGTTCTTCCATTAAGAGCTTTTCTGCAAACTCATTTGAAGTGAACCCGGTATTCTCAATCGATGGAAAAGCATAAAACGCCCCACCTGGAGTATGGCATGGCAATCCAATTTCTGCAAAAGATTTCACAACAAAATTTCTTCGTTGGCGATAACTTTGTACCATACGCCCGACGTCTTCCATCCCATTTTGAAGTGCCTCTAGTGCACCATATTGTGCAAGTGTCGATGCACACATCAAGGTGTATTGATGGATTTTAAGCATCGCACCAATAATATCAGGCGGTCCACATGCAAACCCTAATCTCCATCCTGTCATCGCAAATGCTTTTGAAAACCCTTGAATCACAACTGTCCGATCTCGCATCTCCGAAAACCTTGAAAAGCAATAATGCTCACTGTCGTAAGATAATTCTGCATAAATTTCATCAGATAAAACAAGCAAATCATGGCGTTCAATGACCGTTGCAATTTCGCGTAATTCCGCTTCAGTCATAACCGCTCCTGTCGGGTTATTCGGAAAACATAACATGACCGCTTTTGTTTTTGGTGTAATCGCCTTTTCTAATTGAGACGCTGTCAATTTAAATGAATGTTCTTTACTTGTTCCAATAGAAACAGGGACACCACCAGCCAATGAAACAATCGGAGCATAAGAGACAAAGGTTGGTTCAACAACGATCACTTCATCGCCAGGATTAATGACTGAACGAAGCGCTAAATCAATTGCCTCACTTGCCCCTACTGTAACTAGAATTTCATTTTCTGGTTCGTATCGGACTGAAAACTGTTTTTTCATATACTTTGCGATTTCACTTCGAAGTTCAAACAAACCCGCATTCGCTGTATAGGCCGTAAATCCGCGTTCCATCGAAGAAATACTAGCTTCTCTCACGTTCCACGGTGTTACAAAATCGGGTTCACCTACACCAAGAGAGATGATATTGTCCATGGTTGATGCTAAATCAAAGAAACGACGAATACCAGACGGTTGAATCGATTGAACCGTCTTTGATAACCGATTTTCTGTTTTTGTTGAATATGTCATGGAGTCACCACAATCCTTTTATCCTCATCTTCTCCATCTTCAAAAATAACACCATCATGCTTATATTTTTTCAACTGAAAATGTGTCGTTGTCGAGATAACTGAATCTAATGTCGATAATTTACTTGAAACGAATCGTGCTATTTCAGACATTGTTTTTCCCTCAATAACAACTTGTAAATCATAAGCACCTGACATTAAATAAAGTGCTTTCACTTCTGGAAACCGATAAATTCGTTCTGCCACTTCATCAAAGCCGACACCTCGCTGTGGTGTTACTTTTACATCAATCATTGCCGTGACATTCTCATTATCATTCACTTTACTCCAATCAATGACAGCTGAATAGCTAAGAATGACTTTTGTCTCTTCTAAATGGCGAATGATTCCTGCAACTTCCTCTTCTGTGGAATCCACCATCTTTGCTAAAGTCGGAATGGAGATGCGCCCATTTTCCTCTATTATCGTTAATACTTCTATTTCTTTATAATCCATGATGATGTCCCCTTTCAAGACCCCTCACAGGTGTATGTATTGTTTTTGTTCCGTCTATAATATCATATTAAACTGTAAAATTGATAAATACTTTTTAAAAATTCTGAACTAGTTTTTTACACTTTATTCTTCACTATTATGCAATGTTTCATCCGAATGATACCTTTATCTTATTTAACAAAAAGGAGCAAATGACAATGCCTTCACAATATGCCTTGCTACTAATTGACTTAATCAATGACTTTGAATTTGAACATGGTGATGCTCTCCTTTCTTATGCCCTACCTGCTGCTAAGCAAATTAAAAAGCTTAAGCAAACATGTAAGGAGCAAAACATTCCCGTTATCTACGTCAATGATAATTACGGACAATGGCAATCTGATTTTCGCCATTTAGTCGACCATTGCCAAAATCACAAAGTCCGCGGTCAACCAATTGCGAAGCTTCTAACACCAGAACAGGACGATTTTTTTATTCTGAAGCCAAAATTTTCTGGATTCTTTTCAACCCCGCTCGAAATCTTACTACAGCATTTAGGAGTCGACCACTTAATCATTACAGGAGTAGCCGGTAATATGTGCGTACTATTTACGGCTAACGATGCCTATATGAGGAACTATGAAATCCACGTTCCAAGTGACTGTGTCGCTTCAAATGATAAAATCGCCAACGAATCTGCTCTTGACTATATGCAACAAGTGTTAAAAGCAAAAATTAGCCCATCAGAACACCTTATCGCTGAGATTTCTAAAAGAGGAAGCCGTTAATTTTTTTAACGGTCATTTGTTCCGCTACTTGAAGAAAAAATACTGTTTTCCAAGTGCTAACGGACACCTGGTCTCTTATTGTATGAAAACGGTGATTTTTCAATGGATTTTTTGCTAAATAGCGGAAAAGGTGTCCGATAAAAACGAAAATCGACTATAATTCATGAAATAGCGGAATACATGTCCGTACGAAAAAAACGCCCTATGTATGGGCGTTTTCTAGTTAGAATACTTCTTTCAAAAATTGTTTATCGTGAGTTAACCAATGTTCCATTAGCTTTTTCGCTGTATCTAAGTCATGGAGTTTCGCTTGTCCACATTGTTTTTCGTTGGCAGCAGGTACTTCCGTTAACTCAATCGAGTACTTCATTGTTTTATCCAAAACATCAATAATCTCATCAACTTCCGGGCTTCCACTAACAATTAAGTAAAATCCCGTTTGACAGCCCATTGGTGATAAATCAATAATATCAAAATGGTCATAGTCCTCTGCAAAACGACGAATATTTAAAGCGAGTAAATGCTCTAATGTATGAATCGCATCTGGTTTCATCGCCTGCTTATTTGGTTGGAAGAAACGAATATCAAATTTATTAACAAGTCCATCAGTCCCAACATTATGAGTACCACAATGGCGTACAAATGGTGCTTTCACTATCGTATGATCAAGTTCAAAACTTTCTACAGAAGGCATATTTATCACTCCTTTTCAATTTAAGTTCAGTATACTTGATATTACAGATACCGTCTATTAAGATTGTCCTTTTGTTGTCTTTTCTTTCTTTCGATTAATATCCTGTGTATTTATCGAATGACGGTTTGCAAAGGATTCTAACTCGTCCATAAATGAATCGGGCTTAAACTTTGTAATTCTCCAACGAAGTCCTTTTTTTAATTTAATTAACACCGTCGAGCTGTTTCCAAACGAGATGAAATACATTTCTTTTATATTAGTTGGCTCTAGCTCTCTCGTAATGACGGTTTTACCAAACACTTTCATAAATAATGTTAGTTTCTTCTCTTCAACAACAAGTTCATATGACAAAAACAACGCGATGACTACGACGACGAGAAAGACATATGGAAAAACCGCTATACGGTGTTCTAGAAAAAGTAAATTCACTATCGCAAACATCATTAGGATAAGCCAAAATGTTTGTGATTCTTTTGCGTGAAACGTTTGTTTCATGTTCCTTTCCTCCCTTTTTTATTCTCTGTCTTTTATCGTACCATGTTCAGTTAATAAAAAACTAGTAATGTGATAAGGAACTCGATGTTTAATTCTAATAAGATGTGGAATCTTATAGTTATAATAAAAACAACATTTCATTCACGGTAAAGGAGACCTTTATGGTAAATCGCTCGCTCCATTTTGGTAAAGAATTATATGAACAATTAAAAAAAGACCCGATTATGGATTGGGCTGCACAGCTTGCTTTTTTCTTCATGCTATCGATTTTTCCACTACTCATTTTTATATTAGCCTTACTTCCATACTTACCAATCGACAGTGCTCAGCTATACTCATTTGTAACCGATTATGCGCCGCCTGATTTAGCAGATATTTTTAAAACTACAATTCTCGAAGTCGTTGGCGAACCTCAAGGTGGTTTATTATCATTCGGGATATTGGCAACGATTTGGTCGGCGTCTAATGCGATGAATGCTTTAATTCGAGCCCTAAATAGCGCACATAATATTGATGAAACAAGATCGTTTTTTAAAGTTCGGGCCATGTCCATTTTAATGACTCTTGCAATGGTTACCGTTTTTTTCGTCACTCTTTTATTGCCTGTTTTCGGACATGTTATATTAGAAACGATGAACGAACTGCTTCACATCCCAGACACTGTATTTTCTTTTTGGAATCGCCTTCGTTGGGTCATCGGTGTTATAGTTATGATTACGGTCTTAATGCTCATCTATAAAATTGCACCAAATAAGCATATTCCATTTAAAATCGTCATTATCGGCGCAGTTACGGCTACAATTAGTTGGCAATTAATATCACTAGGCTTTTCAGCGTACGTTTCAAACTTCGGAAATTATTCAGCAACTTATGGCAGTCTAGGTGGGGTTATCATCTTAATGTTTTGGTTTTATTTAAGTGGGATGATTTTAGTCGTAGGTGGAGAAATCAATGCCACGGTCTACAATATAAAACATTCAAAAAGACCTGTTTAATACTCTTTATTCGAATCGGACATGTATTCCACTATGTTTTGAAAAATGAGTGTTTATCAAACTTAATGGACATCTATTCCGCTATTTTTCGAAATACCGGCCTCAAACTCCATGTTTTAATGAACTAACAGAACAGATGTCCGATAGCAACTAAAAAACACTATTTTCGCTCAAAATTGCGGAACCAATGTCCGTTAGAATTAAATGGACTAAAAAAAAGCGCGACAAGGCGCTTTTTTTATTTTCCTACTGCCGGTTGTAAGGGGCTAATCTTTTTTTCTTCAGGGACATCATCATTTAAATGATAAAAGATTTTGGCATTCCAAGCGATCGTTGTGGCTACTAATACAATGAGGCCGAGCACCGTAAATAACGCTGTTAAGCTCCACACTTCTGCAAATATACCACCTAAAGCGGCCCCAACTGGAATACCCGCTTGAGCTAATAACGTACGGACGGTAAACACACGACCGCGCACCTCATCTGGGACACGTTTTTGATAAAACGTCGTATTGTTAATTGTAAAGACCATCGCGAAAAAGCCGGTACATACTGTTAAAGCAACAGCGACCCAAAAGTTTGATGTCCAGCCTAGTAAGCCTAAGAAAACACCATTTACCGTTAAACTGCCTAACATCACTCTCCGAAGGTTTTTCGGTTGTTTCACTATTCCTGTCACAAACGACCCTAACAGCATTCCGACTGGGAACGCCGACATATAAAGACCATATTGCGTTTCGTTCCCATTTAAGTTTTCTAACACATACGGCAAAAACATCGGTTGAGCTGCGCCTGAGCTGAAATTGGTTACCATTAACAATATTCCTATCCAAAACAAAACAGGAAACGAACGATAAAAACGAATACCTTCCTTAAATTGCACGATCCACGGATCCTTTTTTGTATTTTTAATTTGGCCTTCGTTTGGAATAAACAATAAAACAAATCCTGATACACCAAGAGCACTAACTAAAATAATCAAAACCGTACTCGCACCAAAACTAGCCATTAACACACCGCCAAGGGCAGGACCAACTAGCATCATCATTTGCATTGTGCCTTCAAGCAGAGAGTTCCCTTTCATCAATCTATCTTTCGGTAAAATTTGAGCAACATAAGCCATACTTGAAGGGCGAAACAGTGGTTCAGCAATTCCCATAATCAATGTAACAAAGTAAAGATGCCATACTTCAAGCATTCCAAGTGGTAATAAAATCAATGGAATTAAAAATACTACCGCACGACTCCATTCCGAAAAAATCATTACATATTTTCGATTGATTCTATCTAAGTACGGCCCTGAAAAAAGACCTGTCAATAAGCTCGGAACCATAAACGTGATCCACGTCATCCCCATCGCCATTTTCGATCCAGTAAGCTCATACATTAGCCAAGAGATAATAAAAACGGCGAACGTACTTCCTAATGCAGCAGCTGCTTGAGCGATCCAAATCGCGACAAATGCTTTCATTTTATACAATGGTACCATATTGTATCCTCCACTTTATTATTTATATAGAAACGAAGTAAGCTGTTCTTCCAACTTAGCGATTCCATCCTGTCGTAACCGATATTTGGTTTGTTCATTTGTGCGGACAAGAGTAAGTAACCCTGATGCCCGTAATGTAATTAAATGATGGTGCACGGTACTTTTGGCCAATTTTATATGTTTTTTTATGTCGGTAAAAGTCCGTTCTTCTTCAGCTATAAATTGCAAAATAAGAAGTCGATTTTCATCGGCCAACGCTCTCGTTTTTCGGAGTAGCTTTGCGGATGGCCCGGCATTTGCGTTGATATTAACATCGACTGGATATAAATAATACGTAAAATCACGAAACTGATTAAATAACACAACTGGCGCATAATGATATTGTGGTATGAGGACGACTTTTTGAATTTCTGTTGCCTCTCTTATATCAATTCCGTTTGTAAAAGTCTCAATTAACATATACGGATCTTCTGTTCCGATTTTTTTCTGCCCTAATATAGCACTTTCTTTTAAGGCCGTATCGATATTAGGATTAACGGTAGAATAATAGAGTCGATTCCATTCTTCTAGTAAAGGAATAATTTGTTTAATATACTCGATTTTCTCTTCTTTCCCACATGCTTCATATGCAACAACAAGTAATTTCTCCTCTGGAACGTCCTTTAACCAATCTAACACTTCTTGAATCGACATTTTTTCAATTTCAGGAGAAATGGATAGAAATGCTGTTAACGCCGTAAGCTTTAACTTAATATCTTTTCTATGAATCGCCATAATGAATTCTCCATCAACAAGAGAAGATACTTCTTTCGCCCAAGCAACACCCTTGTCAATTTTTTTATGAGATGGCTTATCTGCAAATGCGTCGAAACTCATCATAAGTTCACTAATCGGGTGATAAAAAAACTGAATGTCCATTGTTCGACTCCTATCGAATTAGTTTATAGTTCGATTATAATCGAACTATAATACGTAATCAAGAGACCTTTTCATATTTTTCCAATAAAAAAAGCACGAAAAAGGTTGTTTCCTTCCTCGTGCTCCATTTCGTTATTCAATTCCAGCAAATCGACGTTTATACATTAACGAAAAGTAATACCGTGTCACAACAAACATAAGGAACATAAATAGTATAAGAATCCCTATGTTTTGCCACATAAACGCGAAGTCCCCACTTGAGATAATCGCTTTATAACCCCAAACGGTATATGTCATCGGTAACCAATGATGAAACCATTGCAATGCATTTGGAATTAACTCGAGTGGAAATGTTCCAGCACTTGTCGTTAATTGAAGAATTAGAATGACGATCGCGATAAAACGACCAGGGTCTTTAAACAGAGTAACTAAACATTGAATAATGCCCATAAACGTAATGCTTGTCATAATAGAAAAGAGATAGAAATACCCAATACTTTGTACTTCGAGTTGCAGTCCATATAAAAGAATGGAAACTGCAATAACAGCTTGAATACAGCCGACTAGGACGAGCACTACAAGTTTCCCATAAAACCAAGAACGTGCTGATTTCGGATTGACTGGTGGCTCTCGTAAAGGAAATACAATGGATATTAATAGTGAACCGACAAATAATCCGAGTGATAAAAAGTATGGTGCAAAGCCTGTTCCATAATTCGGTACTTCTTTTCCTTTCTTTTCATCAACGACAATCGGTTCGGCAAATTGTGTATACAACTGCTCATTTCCTTCTGTTTTTGCTGCTTCTTGTGCGGCATCTTCTAGCTTTGTTGCTAGCTCACTTGTTCCGTCTATCAGTGGGTTCATTCCTTCTACTAGTTGATTCGAACCAGTAGAAAGCTTATTTGCTCCTGTAGCAAGTTCATTAGCCCCTGCAGAAAGCTGACTGAACCCTTTTTCAAAAGACTGACTTCCTTTTACTAATTGTTGTTCTCCATCATGGAGTTTTTCAACGTTTTCAATGACAGCTCCCCAACCTGTTTGAAGTGTTTTCGTTCCTTCTTGTACTTCTTCCATTCCTGCAGCTATAGCTTGACTTCCGTCAGTTGCTTTTTTCATATTTTCAGATAATGTTTGTGTGCCTGCCAATAGTTCTTTTTGTTTCTCAACAATTTGCTGGTGTGCTTCGTTGATTTGCTGCTGTCCTGCTTTTACTTGCTCTAAAGAAGAAGCTAACCCTTTTGACAACATAACCGTTTGTTCATACAGAGCCGGATCTGCGTTTCCTTTAGACTCAGCAATTTGATTGACTAGTGTAGCAAGCTGCTGAGAAGCTTGTGTCGCTCCCTCTAAGCCTTCTTCTACAGATTGTAAATGTGTTGCTAAAGTCTCTACTCCATCAACCATTTTTTCTTGACCTGTAGCAAGTTGAGCAGAACCACCATGCAACTCACCTAATCCTTTTGAAAGAGTATTGACGTGTGTTTGCAATTCAGTTGTTCCATTTGCCAATGCCTCTACATTAGGCACGCTTTTTTTGAGCTCTTCTAAAAGCTTGGCTGTTCCCTTTTCTAGGTTATCAAGTCCATTATGAAGCTCCCCATACCCTTGTTGAGCTTTTGTAAATCCGGAAGAAAACTGTAACGTCGATGATGATAATGTATCGAGGTGACGATTCATTTCTGATACACCATCGTGGACGTCATTTGTTCCACTCGCAATTTTGCTAGCACCCTCACTTGCCTCGTCCAATCCGTCCGCTACTATTTTCACCTTATCAAACATAACCTCTGCATATTGTTTCGTAATTTCCGCTGAAACAGCAGCTTTTAATCGGTCTATGGCGGTCTCTCCAATTTGCGCAGATAAAAAATTGACACTTTCATTCGCTGTAAATTCCAATTGAGCTTGAGTTGGGTTGTCTAGGGTTAAAGCATTAGTTGTAAATGTCTCTGGTATCGTTACAGTCATATAATAGTATCGTTCATCCATACCTTTTTCAGCTTGTGCTGCAGAGACAAATTCCCAATGAAAGTCTTCACTTTCTTTTAATTTTCCGACTATATCTTCTCCAATCATCACCCTTTCCCCATTCATGATTTTTCCATTATCCTCATTCACAACGGCAACAGGAAGTTCAGAAAGTTTTTCATACGGATCCCAGAATGCCCATAAAAACATGGCACTGTACAATACGGGAATAAAGATGACGGCAATTATTGGGATAAGCAATTTCTTGTTTGTTACAACTGCTTTAAGCTCTTCCTTTATCATGTTCTCCACTCCTGTTTTAAACGATTGACCAAAATGGTTTTACAGTCATTTTTCTTCGTGAAAAAACAATAACATATCTACTGTGTGAATGCAATAAATATATTTCCGCCCTTTTTTATTATGAGAACAAGAAAAAAACCTCCAAAAAATTGGAGGTTCATAAATATTGATTAGTTTTTTGGCATGTAAATCGGTGATCCTGGACCAAGGTCAATCCCAAGCCACATCCAAGCTACTAACATAATCACCCAAATAATTGTAAAGGCAATAGAATATGGAATCATCGTTGAAATTAAAGTTCCAATCCCTACCTTTTTATCATACTTTTGAGCAAAAGCGATAACAATTGCAAAGTAAGGCATTAATGGTGAAATAACATTTGTAGTCGAGTCCGCTATTCTATATGCCAACTGAGTAAGCTCAGGGGAATAGCCTAATTGCATCATCATCGGTACAAATACAGGCGCCATAATCGCCCATTTTGCTGATGCACTTCCAATAAATAAATTAATAAACCCAGCAACAACAATAAACGTTAATATTAAAGGAATACCGGTGAATCCAGTATTTTCTAAAAATTCAGCTCCTGATACAGCCATAATAATCCCTAAATTTGTATGTGTGAAATACGCTACGAATTGACCTGCAGCAAATGCAAGGACAATGTATGCCCCCATCGTTGCCATCGTATCAGACAATTGGTCTGCCACGTCTTTATCGTTTTTAATTGATTTTGTAATGCGACCATACACAAAACCTGGAACAAAAAATAAGATTAAGATGACAGGTACAAGAGATGAGAAAAACGGTGATTGAATAATTGCTCCGTCTTCACCACGTAATGGGCCCCACTCAGGGACGATTAATAACGATAAAATCGCAATCGTTCCGAGAAATGCAAATAAAGCTCCTAATAATCCTTTTTTCTCAATTGCAGATACACCATCAACAGATTCAGTGACGCCACCTTCATATTTACCTAAACGTGGCTCAACGATTTTCTCTGTCACTAATGTTCCAACAATCGTAAGAACAAACACACTGGCAATCATAAAGAAATAGTTCATCGCAAAGTTCATGCCTTCAGCATAAACTGGGTCATAGACTGCAGCGGCTTCTTGTGTTAATGACCCTAATAGAGGATCTAGAGATGTTAATAACAAGTTTGCACTAAAACCAGCGGAAACCCCAGCAAAAGCAGCTGCTAGACCCGCTAGCGGATGACGTCCTAATCCCGCAAACAAGACGGCTCCAAGCGGTGTTAACACAACATAACCAGCATCAGCAGCCATACTTGACATAATTCCACCAAAGACTAATGCTGCTGTAATGAGTTGATTTGGCACAGATGTCACTAGTGCTCTAAGTCCTGCACTAATTAAACCTGATCGCTCAGCAATCCCAATGCCTAGCATTGTCACTAACACTGTTCCTAATGGAGCAAACCCAGTAAAGTTAGCAACCATACTCGTAAAAATATACTTAATTCCTTCTGCACTTAATAAATTGTTAACTTCAAGGATTTCGCCTTCATTTGTTGGATGTTCTACTGAAATTCCAGATAATAAAGCTGAAAATAAAATAACTAAAAGAGCGAAAATGGCAAATAACGTGACCGGATGTGGAAGTTTATTCCCAACTCTTTCTACTACGTCCAACGATTGAACGACAAATCCCCTTTTATTTTTCTCTTTCATGTAAAGCCTCCTTATTTTCTTAATTTTCTCTCTATATTTTCTATTTCCTATACTATTATAGAAACAATCCCGAATTTTAGCATTAAATTTATATAATACTTTAGAATTTTACACATTTCGAAATATTGACACTTGTTTTTCCCTCTCTCATCTAGTAATAGGCATTAAAAATAGATGATTTTAAAAAAAGATACTATTTCATGTATAAAATCACAAAAATCCGCCCAACCTGTTATCAGCTTAGGCTTTACTAAAATCATAGATTCCGTGGGAGGGATTAAGCAATGAATAAAACAGAACTTGTCAATGCCGTTGCTGAACATTCTGAAATGACAAAAAAAGATGCAACAACAGCTGTTAATTCAGTTTTTGAAGTAATTACAGAAACACTAGCAAAAGGTGAAAGTATTCAGTTAATCGGGTTTGGAAATTTCGAAGTACGTGAGCGTGCCGCACGAAAAGGACGCAACCCTCAAACTGGTGAGGAAATTGACATTGCTGCTAGCAAAACACCTGCATTTAAACCAGGAAAAGCATTAAAAGACGCTGTAAAATAAAAGACATCCCCAAAGATTCGCCTTTGGGGATTCTTTTATTTTGTATAATACATGACTGCAATGGCACCAGGACCTGTATGTGTACTAATGACAGGTGTAGTATCAACAATATTCGTTCTATCACATGGATTTACTTCACGTAAAGCATCTAGCACTTTATCCGCTAGTTCACGTGCTGCAGCATGTGCAATCCCGATTCCAGCAACTACTTTTCCTTTTGTTTCTTCTTCATACTGCTGAACTATATACTTAATAAATTGAGAATGTGTTCTCACTTTATTCACGGGAGTATACACACCGTCAGCTAAAGAAGCCACAGGTTTAATTTTTAATAAAGAGCCAATTAACGCTTTTCCTCTTCCAATACGGCCACCTTTTGTTAAATACTCTAACGTATCGACCATAATATAAAGGGATGTATTTTTTCTCACTTCATGTAAGTATTCGACGATTTCCTCTTTTGAGTTCCCTTGTTGTACCATTTTTGCCGCTTCTTCAACTTGGAAACTTAGGGCTTGCGAAATAAATTGAGAGTCAATTACCGTCACATTTGCCTTTGTTAATTCTGAAGCACTTTTTGCTGAACTATACGTCCCACTCATTCCAGATGTCATATGAATCGAGATAATATCATAGCCATCAGCATCAAGCTTATCGTATAATTCGACAAACGTACCGACTGCTGGTTGTGATGTTTTCGGTATATCAGTCGTATTAGGTAACCTTTCAATAAATTCCTTCGATGTAATGTCAACTCCATCTAAATAAGATTCACCATCAATTGTGACAGATAGAGGGACAACCTCGATATCGTATTCCTTAATCTTTTCTTTCGGCATATCTACTGTTGAATCGGTAACAATACGGATTTGCTTCATATTAGCTCCTTTACAAAACGATATTACAAATACACTTCCCTTTTTATTATATAGTAAACATGGACACTTTATCCAATATTACTTGAAAAATTCATGACTATGGAGGAAGAACACTGATTCAATTACTTCCCTTGTAAAAAGAGAAACATTAGAATTTATCCTTCCACTTTGTATTCTTCCAACAAATAGTTATCTCCTTGCTTTATAAAAATAAAAGAGATCGATAACTTGTCAGAAGGAGGATATCCGAATCGTTTGTATTGTTCCTTCGACAACGTCGTTTCTTCATAAAAGTAAATCGGTAAGTCTGTTCCTTCGAGTACAACATATTCGCCATCCCTTGTAATTGAAACGTCCTGTGTAGTAACGATTTGTAATCCAGGATTTAAAATTGTTTGTCGAACAGACTCATAATAGCGACTTGGATTTTCTGGAGTAGCTGTATACAGGCTTTCTTCTTCTATGTATGTTTGGTATTTATCCCGATAAACGAGTTTCCCTTCTTCTTCAATAAAAAACCGATCGACGAGTTGTTCCATTCCATCTTCGGTTACTTTTCCACCTAATAATGCATAGACATCCTCTATCGTTTGGATGTTTTCATTGTAATACACACTTCCATTATAAACATGATTCTCAAACAACTTTTGAGCCGTTGTAATCACATCATAATAGTGATTTAGCACTTGTTGTTCATCAATTTTTCCAGTTTGGCAAGCTGATAACACAGCAATTAAAATAAAAAAACAAATATACAGCACTCCAAATTTTTGTTTCATCGTTTTCACTCCATTTTGCATTCCTACTCTCTATATTAGACGTTTGACTGAGCAAAATAGTTTCAAAATATGAGACTTTTTTGAACTTTTAGGGAAGTGAATGAAAAAGAATACGCGACCTTCATCTCTCAATGGCAAAAAAAGAGAAGTGATTGTCCTTTATTAGTGTTCTTTTGGACACTTATTATTGAGTTTGCTCTTGTTTTGTCCAATAGAGCTCTTCTATTAGACACTTCTCTTTGATTTTGCTCTGCTTTTGTCCAATAGTACCTTTCTATTGGACAAAACTCCTTCATAAAACCTTCGTCGCTCCTCTCGTTGCTTGTCCCATTCAGAAACCTACTGAATGGGACATAAGAACAGGCAACGGCTACGCTCCTCAATGGAAAAAAACCTAAAAGGTCTAAGTACGACCTTCGTCGCTCCTCTCGTTGCTTGTCCCATTCAGAAACCTACTGAATGGGACATAAGAACAGGCAACGGCTACGCTCCTCAATGGAAAAAAACCTAAAAGGTCTAAGTACGACCTTTTAGGTTTTTCTATTATTCTGCGGCTTCGATTTCTTCTTTTAGCATGTCGTAAATCATTTTTCCTTCTTCGCCAACGATATCATCTAAGAAATATTGGTGAACGTCCATAGCAAGTGCTCTGAACTCATCGCGTTCTGCTTCTGTTAATTCAATTACTTCTGTTGGATGTGTATCATTGTTAATGATGTTATCAAGCAAAGCTTCGTTTTGTTCTTTTTGTAATTCATATGCACGAACTTGCATTTCTTCTACTGTTTCGTCAACAATTGCACGAATGTCTTCTGGTAATCCGTTATAGAAATCAGGATTTACTGTTGTCATCGCTACATAAATATTGTGACGAGAAATCGTCATATGATCTTGTACTTCATGGAAAGAAGCATCTTCAATAAAGAAAATTGGGTTTTCTTGTCCATCAACTACGCCACGCTCTAATGATGTATAAAGCTCACCCCAGCTCATTGGCGTTGGGTCTGCACCGTAAGCACGATACGATTCCATAATTAACGGTGATTCTTGTGTTCTCATTTTAAAACCATTAAAATCAGCTGGCGTGCGAAGCTCACGATTCCCAGTCCACTGCATTGCACCTTCATGCCAAAATGCTAAAGGTTTAATGTTATGTCCTTCATAAATACTAGCTAAATGAGTGTTTAATGCTTCACTAGTATTTAAAATTTCCTGGTTTAACTCTAAATCATCTGTAAACAAAAATTGAAGAGCAAAAATTTGACCTTCTGTTACCATTGTTCCTGTAAAGCCTGGTGAAACAATCGCAAATTCAACTAAACCATTTTGAAGCTGCTCCACTTGGTCAACTTCACTTCCTAACCCACCAAACTCATACGGGTCCATCGTAATTCTTCCATCTGACTTCTCATTAATTAACTCAGCAAACTCTTTGGCATATTCATATTGAACTTGCCCTTCCATTTCTTCAGTCACAAATCTCCAGTGATATGTTTCATCTGAAACAGCATCATCTCCACCACTACTATCATCCTGTGAGCCACTTTCTTCCGGAGTTTCTCCGTCAACGGAACCATCCGTTTGCTCACCACTTCCACAAGCCATTAGGATCATACTAAAAGCGGCGATTAACATGAACATTAAAAACGTTTTGTTTTTGAAAAACATCAAATACCCCCATTGTACAATTTTTTATATGAAATCCACCTTTTATCCAGTAAAGAAACGATAGAAAAGTGAAATTTCTTCAAATAATATCACCAATATTGCACAAACAACTAAAATAACAATATACGGTGGTGTTCCTCTAATAACATCAAGATAAGACTTATTAAACACCGCACTTGCGGTAAATATATCAACCCCGAATGGTGGTGTAGCAGAACCTAGTGCAGCTTGGAACGTGATTACTACCCCTAAATGAATGGGGTCAATACCAGCTTGCATCGCTACTGGGTAAAAAATCGGTGTCAAAATTAATATAACAACAATCGGATCAACAAACATACAACCAATAAAGAAAAATATGGCTACGATAAATAAGATTTGAGTTGCTGTAGGATCAAAGGATAGTACGGCTTCAGCAACAGTTTGAGGGATTCTCGCATAAGAAATAACCCACGAAAACGCCTGGCCACCAGCAACTAAAATAAATACAGCCGAAGTTACTAATCCAGTTGACAACGCAATTTTTGGTAACTCGGTTATTTTAATAGAACGATAGATAAACACTTCTAATATAATGGCATATAATACAGATATACCGGCTGCTTCTGTCGGACTAAAGATTCCATAAAAGATACCCCCAACAATAATAACCGGAAACCCTAATGGAAGTAGGGCTTTTCTCAAAAACGTTGCTCTATCTTTCCAACCGACTCTATCAGCAAGTGGAATGTTTTTTACTTTTGCATAAAACCAACTGAATATTGCAAACATTAGGAATACTAATATACCTGGTCCAATGCCTGCCATAAACAATTCACTAACAGATGCACCTGGTGCAGCAAGTGCGTAAATAATCATTCCTATACTCGGTGGTATAAGCAATGCTACATCACTCGCATTGATGATTAAGGCGATTGCACTTGAATCTTTATACCCGACCTTTAACATTCGCTCACGCATCGGTTTCCCAACAGCGACAACTGTCGCTTGTGTTGAACCTGAAATTGCTCCAAACAACGTACAAGTAGCTGCGGTAGTAATCGCGTAGCCCCCACGCATATGTCCCACGAAAGAACCTACAAAATCTAGTAGCCGTTTCGATGTTTTTCCAGTAGCCATAATATCAGCCGCAAAGATAAACAGCGGAACCGCTAATAGCACATAGGGTGAAATCCCCTGGAGCATTTGTTGAACCATAAAGATTGGGTCAACATTTGGGAAGAATATGATGACAACGATGAGTGGTGCAGCGATTAGAGGAATCATCATTGGGAAGCCTAGCAAAAGCAATACGATCATAAGAATTAATAATGTCGCAATCATAAGCTATTCCTCTCTATACTTTAGTTTTCATTTCACTAGATTACGAGTAATCTTTTTTCTCTGTGGCTAAATAGACATCTTTTTCTTTTATATTTATCCACATATTACGTAAATATTGAATCCCACCTAGTACTAGCCCGATTGGTACGAATAATAAAAATAAATACACCGGTACTTGTAGTGCAGCTGTTGTTCTTCCTGAGCCACGTACATTGTCCAAATATCCGTATGCATAATAGGCTAATACAAAAAGAATAATGGCCGTAACAAAAGGTATGAAAATAGCCATCGCCTTTCGAATACGGAATGGAGCCATATCGAAAAATGCAGACATACTAATATGTCGACCTTTTCTTGCAGCATAACTAATTCCCATAAATGTAGCTAGCACTACTGAAAATTCACTAATTTCATATGCGAACGGCCAGCTTGAACCCGTTATAGCACGAGATAATACATTTCCAACAACCATAATGGAAATGATGATGATGGAGTAGCTTAAGATAATCTCTTCGAATTTCATAAGGTAACGGTCCAGCGTATGGATAACATTCAATGACTAAGCCTCCTTCTTGGTAGTTTTGACGTGAAATATGGTGCCTTTTAAACACTACTTACTAAATATGGTACTGAAATTAGGTAAAGATTACAAACTCCTTATACAAGCGTATGAGCGTATATCTCAGAATATGACAGGCTGAAAGAAATTAACATTACGAATATTGCCATATCCTCCTCTGTTCTAATGTATTTTTCCATATCCTCCAAAAAAGGATGAACAAGTGCCTTGAAGCCATCTTGTTCATCCTTAAAATCGTTCTTTATCATTCGTTTTGTGTCATTGACAAAATTGTTGCCGCTAATGTACGAACTAGCTTTCCTGTTCCACCTTGTTCTTCACTATCGCTTCCACCAGCTTTACGCCACCCTGTCGCTTCTAGGTTAAAATGTACCCACGGCGTTTGTTCCGCAAACTCTTGTAAAAATAAGCCTGTCGTTAATGAAATTGCTTTCGCACCATTTCCGTTTGTTACATCTGCAAGATGACTTGTTTTCAGGAGTTTTCGATACGGTTTATAATTTGGCAATGCCCATAATGTTTCACCTGCGTTTTCAGCACTTTGTTCCAGTCGTTTTTGCAAATTTTGATCATTTACAAACATAGGTATAATCTCATCACCTAACATTTCCCCTATCTCATCCTGACCACTCCCTATCGAACAAACCTGAGCAGCCCCTTTCAACTTCGCAAACGTAATCGCATCTGCTAAAAGTAACTTTTCTTTTTCATCTTTATTTGTAATTTCAATTGTTTTTCCTTGATAAGAACAGACAATCTCTCCTTCAATTAAACTCTTCGTTTCTGATAATACCGGCATGATTAAAGAAACATTTACTTTAGGTTTCAAGGTTGAAAGAATGCATAACACCGCTATACATATGGCAGCTCCCACTTTACGTAAAGGCTGTCCTAATTCGATTACTCCACAACCAATAAGACCAATATGAGGTGATGGATGCTCACAGCCAGTATATGAAATACACAGCAATTGACCCGAGTTATTAGCAACAGATACAAGTCCTCCCATCCCAAGCTCCTCGATATCCGTTTGATTTAGCACATCGACTTCAAACTCGGACTGTTTCTTCCAAACCTCGACTTTATGAATTATGTCACTGACACGATGTAATGAAGCAGGAATGTTCATAAAATGCCTTGCTTCATTAACGCCGACACCGATAGCTTCTCCTCGTTTCAACTGTTTTGCCATTTCACTTTTATTTAAATCCGTCAAAATGTAAATATGGCTAAGATTTTTGTCCACTTTATTCGTCTTTTCTTTATAATCATGTATTTTAAACCGAGAAGTCACAATGACTTCAGCCAGTTGAGACACTTCATTTTCACAAAGAAGAAACGTATCCAAATAAATCACAAAATCACAATACATTAAGTTATGATGGTCTTTAAAAAAAGTAGAAATCACTGTTCGTATGCTTGGAATCGTCTGTTCATTTTTCTTCTTTCCTAACCCAATAAAATAATACATTCTTCCTTCTTCTGACAGAACCGAAGTCATTGCACCGTATGTTGATGGAATTTGCTTCTTTTTTATTAATCGTTTGAATCCTTCGTTTTCACTCCATTGTTCCAAAAAAGACAATGAGGTCGGTTGGGTTTCATATAATCCGATGATATGATGTTCAATATGTTCAATACTTTTTTTGTTTTGACTGACAGTAAACATTGTAATCCCTCAACTTCCTTCTTCCTCATGAAGATACAAAGCCAAACTTGGTAATTTCGGTAATTGTTCTACATCTTCAAATGGTACACGCTCGACATCCTGTGGTATAATAGACAAGCACGTTTTTATAAAGTCATTAATTTCTTCAAGATCCACTCCCCAGAATTTTGGCCGATACGACTGAATATAATGATGAGCTGCTTGCATCATAAGCCTGGCACCTCTTAAATTTCCATACTCATAATGATAGATAGCAACAGTCATTTGTAATAATCCTTTTAAAAAATAATTGTCTTTTTCAGTCATCCAAATTTCTTCAAGTAAATCATGGCATGTATAATAATCGCCTTCATTAAACTTGATAAAAAACTCATAGTATTCACTTGGATATGGTGGTTCACACATAGTTTTCCTCCTTTTAGTAAAGGAATTTTCTTTAAACACTCATCATTCCATCTTAATTTTATTCTTATGAAAAAACGGGTAAGGATACATAATGGTTTTCACGCATGCAAGATGGAAGATCGCATAAACTAAGTATACTTTATTTCGCATTTTATCTTCTACCAAGAAAGGACGAGCATCATTCTTATGGATTTATTTGATAATTTCCCGCTATGGGCCGCTTTATTTTCAATCGGATTTGCACAATTCATTAAAGTACCACTCGCATTTTTAGCGACTCGAAGGTTAGACTGGACACTCTTAACAAGTACAGGTGGAATGCCAAGTTCACATTCAGCAGCGGTGACGGCACTTTCTACCGCGATTGCATTAGAGGAAGGGTTAGGCTCCCCCCTATTTGCAATATCCACGATTTTTGGCATTATTGTCATGTTTGATGCGACTGGCATTCGTCGACATGCTGGTTATCATGCAACAGTATTAAATCAACTTGTCGGTGATTTTAATAAGTTAGTGGAAGAAGTAAAAACATGGCCGAAAAAAGAAGAAATGGAAAAGCGTGAAGAACTAAAGGAATTACTTGGACATCAGCCAATTGAGGTGTTTTTTGGTGGGTTATTAGGGATTATTTTATCTTTAACTATTTACGCAATTCTAACGTAACAGGGGGGGATTGATTTGAGGATTATTTCAATTTGCCCTAGTAACACCGAGTTAATAGGTTATTTAGGCTTGACAGAAAAGCTCGTTGCTGTCGATGATTATTCTGATTGGCCAAGTGAAGTGAATCAGCTTCCTCGTCTCGGACCTGACCTTCACATTGACATGGACCGGTTACAATCGTTTGAGCCAGACCTTGTGTTAGCATCGTTAAGTGTACCTGGAATGGAACGAAATATTGAAGAATTACAAAAAAGAAACATTCCACACCTTGTATTAAACCCAAACACATTAGATGAAATTGCGGACGATTTACTCCTTGTCGGTCAGTACACAAAGTGTGAGCTTCGCGCTCAACAACTCTTCAAACGCTTTAAACAAATCATTCTTGACTATAAAACCCTTGCTAAAGACGTAAAAAAAACGACTGTATATTGGGAATGGTGGCCAAAGCCTGTTTTTACACCAGGAAAACAAAACTGGCTTACTGAAATTAGTCAATTAGCCGGTGGCGTGAATATTTTTGAAAGCGAAAATATCGCCAGCGTACAAACAAACTGGGACGACGTGTACAAACGAAACCCCGAGCATATTTGTCTCGTTTGGGTTGGTGTGCAAACGAATAAGGTAAATCTAGATGTTGTTTACAAACGACCGAAATGGATGACACTTCAAGCAATCGAAAAGAAAAACATTTACATATTAGAAGAACCGTTTTTTTGCAGACCATCTCCACGCTTACTAATTGGATTAAAGAAAGTCGCAGCTATTCTACACCCAAATAGATTTCCTCCGTTTGATGGAACTGATCCGTTATTACACAAAAACACGCTTGAATAATATCTAAGTCACTGAAAATAAATTTTTCAGTGACTTAGAAAATTCATGCATATTTTTTATTAAAACGACATTTGTTCACGAAAGACTTGAACAGCTTCATTTTCATTTAATTTGACTAAATCCTCTTCTGTTAAACTTCCATTGCCCTTTTTCACTAAGTATACTTCCACTTCACGTTTACCCCAATTCTCAAAAACGTCCGCTACAGTTTCATAATACAAATCAATTTTATTACCTTTAATTGCAGACCCAGTATCCGCCACTACACCATACCCATATCCAGGAATATACAGTATTGATCCGATCGGATATTTTGTAATATCAGCCGCAATTGTAGAGTATAAATCACGTTTTACTTTCACACCAGAAAATGTAATCCCATATGCCGGGTGGTCAGGTGTTTTCCCAGTCGACTCAATGCCAGCTGTGTATCCGGTAGCGACCACAGTACTAGATGGATACTGACTCCAATCTATCGCCTCATCTAACGAAACTGGTTCGGATTCGACCACTTCATGAGAAATCGATGTTTCTTGGCTTTCAGCAAATGAAAGTTCTTTCCGATGCATACTCACCTCTTTTTTTTCAATATGTTCAACAGTTGACGGTTCAATTGGTCTCATTAAATTATGTTGTTCATTTGGCATCCATTTTGATAATTCAGCAGCACTCACTCCTGATAACGTTGAAAAAGTAGTAAACAATGCGACAAAAAATAATCCTGTCATTAATATTCTGCGAAATAGTTTTTTCGCGATTTCCATTTTCTTCACTCCTCTCACAGAAATAATCCTGTCCAAAAATGGCAAAGATTATTCATAAAGAGGAGTTAAAATTTTCTGTTTATTTAAAAATTAAAAAAACACTACTGAAAATTAGTAGTGTTCTTTGTTGCTAACAGACATCCATTCCGCTATTTGATTAAATCATTATAGTTTTCACACTCTATCGGACATCTGTTCCGTTATCTTTAGAAAACACGTTACTTTCACCGCATTTTAGTTGAAGTAACGGAACTGATGACCGTAACGATACTTAAAAAAGGCGTTTATGACGAAATAGCGGATAACATGTCCGTAACACTTTTTCGAGACCGAGTCTCTCGTCTTGTTAAAACATTTGGTACCCACGATTTCTTAACATTTTAATAACAATCCCTGATAAAATAGCTCCAATCAATCCACTTGTTAATACAACTAAATCAACAAGTTGTAACGCTACTAAATCATGCCCTAACGCTTGGAAAGAAGAAATTGGGGCTGTGAAATATTCAAAAAACCTAACATTATCAACAATTAAAATGACGATGATTGGATAAACAATGGCCATAACCCAAGTAGCCCTTAAAATCATGTTTAATAAAAAGCCGATTCCAAAAAATAATATTAAAAACAGCATAATTGATATAATTAACTGTGGCAAACTCATCATGGTTGCTCCACCCCCGTATCATTGAATAGTTTACTCAATCCTAGCGGAAGCGTCAACAATGAGGTGTAAGAATAAGACAATGTTCGTGAACGTTTTGTGAAAACTACGAAGGATGGGTGTCTTACTTCACATTGCTTTTGCCGCTACCGAGACAAGATAAGCATGTTTCTGTCCCGCCAACAACTAAATGATAATAACCAACCCCAAAACAATATGGACACTGTCCTTTTCGAATTTCTAATCTTCGGTATATCATTTTATCCTACCACTCCTTTTATCTGAACTTTCTGATAATATACCAAGGATTTACGTTTTTGAAAAGAAAAACTTTCTAGTTAAGAAAAACGCGAGAGCGTCTTTTCTTTCAAGCGAAGTGCGGAGCCTTCGCTCTTCTTGAAAAAGCTTTCAAAGCTTCACTGCTACACCAAAATTTTTATCTTTCTTATCTTTTAAGAAAAAAAGAACCGAGAGGCAATTCTCTCGGTTCTTTTTCATATTATAGTGGGCTTTTTCCTTTTTTCAAGACAAGACCAGGTCCACCAATGATATACAATGAACGGTTATCAATCATTTTTTTCATAAAGCTTGCGCTCGTACCATAAAGCTTTTTCCCGAATACAAGGCCAATCGCTTCACTTCCACCAAGAGACGCAACTGTTCCTTTAATTTCAGGTTTGAATGTTTTCGTTTCTTCCCCTTTAATTAAAGCTTTTAAATTATAAGCACATACTTCCCCTTGTTGAAGGGCAATTTGTGCTGTAGGAGGATATGGTCTGTTAATTTCTTCATTGATAATTAACGCACAGTCACCAATAATAAATACATCATCATGTCCAGGTGCACGTAAATCAGGTTCTACTTTCACACGTCCACGCATTGCTTCAAACCCTGATTTTTCAATAATCGAACTACCACGAACTCCTGTTGCCCAAACAACTGTCTCTGCTTTAATTTCATCGCCTGTTGCGAGAACGACTCCACCTTTAACCACTTCTTTAATGGGACAGCTAATTTTAAATTCAACCCCACGACTTTCAAGTAAATTCATCGCATACTCAACTAGCTCTGGATCGAATCCTGGCAATGCTGATGGTGCTGCTTCAATGACATACATTTTTACTTTTTCTTTTGGCACATCATATTTTGCACATAGGTCTGGAACACGTTCACTTAATTCACCAATAAATTCAATACCTGTAAATCCTGCACCAGCTACAACAAATGTTAATAACTCATCGCGTTTTTCATCTTCACTATTATATTTAGAGAACATATAATCAATATGAGTTCGAACTTGACGAGCGCCATTCACTGTCCATTTACTAAATGCATGTTCGAATACACCTGGAACTCCGAAAGTTTCTGGCTCAGACCCTAAAGCCACAACTAAATAATCATACTCAAGTTCTCCATTGTTTAATACGACCTTTTTGTCTTCCGTTTTCACTTCTACAACAACGTCTTTAATAAATTGAACACGGTTTGTGTCGAGTACGCTTTTAATTTCGACACGTGCTTTTTCCGGATCCATTGTTCCAGCTGCTGGTTCGTGTAACCATGTTGTTTGATAATGGTAATCATGTTTGTTTACAAGTGTAATTTCTGCTTCGTTGTAACCAAGCTCTTTTTTAAGTTTTGCTGCTGTAATTAATCCTGCATAACCCGCTCCTAAAATGACAATTCTAGGCTTATTCAATCGAATCACTTCCATCTTTTAATATTTTCTTTGTGAGATAATTTGACAAATTTGTTCACAATTAGTTTGTGATTTATTTCACGTACTTGAATAAATTAGTGCCTATGATAATAAAAATGAAACAATGTCGCAAAATATTCACAATCCGCTTTTATTATATTAGTCTTTTTACATTTTTTTTTCAATACTTTTAACATTAATTTTCTCTAAATACGGACGATTATCCGAAAAATAAATTGGAATGTAAGGAATCTTATGATGCAAAACAAGAAAAATCATTGGTTGATACTGCTTTCATTTCCAATGCTTTACGACTATAATAGAAGAGGATTATCAGAACTTTGTCGGAGGTGCAAAAATGACTGAACAAAATGTGTATGATATTACGATTATTGGTGGCGGTCCAACAGGATTATTTACCGCCTTTTACGGTGGCATGAGACAAGCAAAAGTAAAAATCATTGAAAGCATGCCACAGCTTGGCGGTCAGCTTTCTGCTTTATATCCAGAGAAATACATATATGACGTAGCAGGCTTTCCTAAAATTCGAGCACAAGAACTAGTCGATAACTTAAAGGAACAAATGGATAAATTTAATCCAACGATCGTGCTAGAGCAATCCGTGCAAAAAGTTGAAAAGCGTGACGATAACGTTTTTGAATTAAAAACAGACAAGGAAGTCCATTATTCCAAATCTGTTATTATTACAGCTGGTGCTGGCGCTTTCCAACCACGCCGTTTAGAAGTTGATGGCGCTAGTCAATATGAAGGAAAAAACCTTCATTACTTTGTTAGCGATTTAAGTGTATTTGCCGGTCAAAAAGTGTTAGTTTGTGGCGGTGGTGATTCTGCTTTAGACTGGTCTTTAATGTTAGAGCCAATTGCAGAGAAAGTGACCCTTATTCACCGACGTGATAAATTTAGAGCGCATGAACATAGTGTTGAGTTATTGCACCAATCAAAGGTAAATGTTCAAACTCCTTACGCGATCAAAGAATTAATTGGTGATGGTGAAAAAATTAATAAAGTCGTTCTTGAAGAAATTAAAGGTGATAAAGAAGAAACATTAGATGTTGACGCTGTTATCGTTAACTTTGGTTTCGTTTCTTCGTTAGGTCCAATTAAAGAATGGGGACTTGATATCCAACGGAACTCCATTATTGTTAATTCAAAAATGGAAACAAATATCCCAGGCATTTATGCAGCTGGTGATGTAGCCACTTACGAAGGAAAAGTAAAATTGATTGCAACTGGTTTTGGTGAAGCACCAACAGCGGTGAACAATGCGAAATCGTATATGGATCCTGATGCAAAACTCCAACCAGGGCATAGTTCAAGTATGTTTTAAAAAAACAAGTGGGACATGTCCCACTTGTTTACTAAGCTGTCGAAAATTTCGGCAGCTTTTTTGTTTTATTCATTTCCAGATATGAGATAAATTTAAAAATATACAAAAGACAAGTAGGACTATTCCCACTTGCCTTTATAATTAGCAGTCTTCAGGTGTGCCCGCATTCGTGGCCGTTCGGAATGATGTTCCACATCCACATGAGGCAATTGCATTTGGATTGTCGATTGTAAATCCTCCACCCATCATGTTTTCCTTATAATCAATGACAACGCCGTTTAATATTGGAGCACTTTCAGTATCAACAACAACATTTAACCCATGTATCGAAAACTGTTTGTCATCATCATTGGCTTCTGCATCAAACCCCATCCCATACGAAAGACCACTACAGCCTCCGCCTTTAACACCAACACGAAGCATGACATCGTCTTCTTCTTCAGCCATCATCACTTTAATTCGCTCGGCAGCCGCTTCTGTGATTGTTATCATTACACATTCTCCTTTCTTTGTGTAATTGCATTGTTTATATTATTATTGTACTGGTTCAAAAAAAATATCTCAAGAAAATAAGCTACCCAATTTATACGTCATCGTCCTTATTGGCTAGCTACTTTTTTGGGTAACATATCATTATGTTTTTTGTCTAATTCTTGACTGTATTTTAATACAAGTGGGTGATTCATGCCATTTACTAGTGCTGTTTCAATCATTTTTTCTCTTAATTGCTCAATTTGCTTTAAACAATCTTCACAGTATGAACGGTTGACCACTATTATCACCCCTTAACTAATATAAGTGTTTATAAATTCTAATATACCCAATACTCTACCATATTTAAACCTTTTTTGGTAATCGGAACTTCTCTCTTTCATTTATTTGTAACAATTGATAGTATAGTAGAAGAATGTAATAATCTTTTGTAAATATAAATAAAGGAAATAGAGAAGTGATTTTTCCCTTAAAGAAAAACTACTTGTTTGTCAAGGATTTTACCATATTTCCTTTAAAAATGGAATATTATTTATGAAAAAGTAAACGAAAACATATATTTTTTTTACAAGGGAGGAAAATCATGTCATCTTTAATTCTTGACCAAAGGATGAATGCAATAACAGAGAAAATTAACCATAGTGAACGGCTTTCCATTGAAGATGGTCTTTATTTGTATAATAACGCTGATTTATTGGCAGTGGCCCAACTAGCTAACCAAGTTAACACGAAGAAAAACCAAGATCATGTTTATTTTATTCAAAATATGTACATTAACCCTACAAATGTATGTGAAGCGAATTGTGGATTTTGCGGATTTAAACGAAAGCCTGGTGAAGATGGAGCTTACACGATGAACGAAGAACAGCTCCTTGCTTATGTTGAAGAACGCTGGAGTGAAAACATTCGTGAATTTCACATTGTAGGTGGACATAATCATGAAGTTCCATTTGACTATTATTTAAATACCATTCGCACTTTAAAAAAGCATTATCCTACATGTACGATAAAAGCATATACTGGTGCTGAAATTGAGTTTTTTGCTCGTATTTCTGGGCTTTCTATGAAAGAAGTGCTTGAGGAACTTATTAAAGCAGGCTTAGATACGATGCCTGGTGGCGGTGCAGAAATTTTAACAGAACGATATCGCCTGAAAATGAGTCCTGATAAAGCATCAACAGACCAATGGTTAGAAGCACATGAAATTGCTCATGGACTAGGCTTACGAACGCATGCTACAATGCTATATGGCTCAATTGAAACTTTAGAAGAACGTTTAATCCATATGGACAGACTTCGCCAATTGCAAGATCGGACAAACGGGTTTATGGTATTTATCCCACTTGCGATGCAACCGAGAAGCATTAATGCCGGCTGGAAACGCCGTACAACAGCTTATGACGACATGAGAACATTAGCGATCAGTCGTTTAATGCTTGATAACTTCGACCACATTAAAGCATATTGGATTAACATCGGTGTTCAACTGACACAAATGGCGCTTACTTTTGGTTCAAGTGATATTCATGGAACTTTAATTGAAGAACGAATCTCTCACTCTGTTGGGGCATTAACAACTCAAGGAATTACGAGAGATGAATTAATTCACCTTATCAAAACAGCAGGAAAAACACCTGTTGAGCGTGATACATTCTATAACGTCATTAAAACATATTAATATAAGAAAAACGCGGAGCGTCTTTTCTTATAGAATAAACTTTCAAATCTTCACTGCTAGACCATACTTTCATATCTTTTAAAAAAAGTGACTCCATTGATGAGTCACTTTTTCTATAATCACCATTCTGGCGGACATACGTTCGTCTATATTGCCCAAATGGAAGGTTTATCAAAAGCTATCGGACATTGGTTCATTGGCCTTGCAAATATATCCACAATTGATGAAGAATATTAATCCAGATTCACTTTGATTTAAAAATATAGAAAATATGTATAAATTTCACATCAAACTTTATGAGAAATGAGAAAAAAAGTTGAAGGGGCAGTATTTAAGCCACTCGTTATCCAAAATTTTTAAGTTTTATCGGTTTTTATACTTTACGGTTTTTGAACGTTTTTCTCCCACTGGTTTCACAACTGCAACACTACCAAGAACCATCTATGATATGCAACTTTCCGAAGCCTTTAAACGAACTATTTGGTGTGGTAACTTCTTTTACTTTTT